>CAVPXC010000007.1:0-131415 GCA_963709505.1 uncultured Chloroflexia bacterium
GGCTTCTCGACGGTACTCCAGGATGATTGGGCCGGACCGCAGCACTCGCAAAGAGATCCATGGGCGACGATTGCCGGTCCAACTGGGCGAAAATCCCATTTCGTGACTGCTGGTGATTTACAGGCCCTGCCGGTAGGCGCAACGCTACGGTTGGCCGCTGACAGCCGGTTCACTCCTCAGGCGCACGATACAGCCCGGCGATTGAACCTGCAACTGGTGCTCGAATAAATCCGGCTGGGCGATCCGTTCCGGCCAAAGGACAACGACTATGCAACTGGCTCAAGTAGTTGGTACGGTAGTCTCCACACGCAAAGAAGACGCGTTGATCGGCCAAAAACTGCTCATTCTGGAAGTGCTCAACCCGCGCAGCAACTCGGCGTCCGGTGAGATGCTGGTGGCGATCGATATCTTGGGCGCCGGTATTGGCGAAACCGTGCTCATTGCCAGAGGTGGGGCGGCTCGGATCAATCTACCAGCAGCGACACCGGTGGACGCGCGGGTCATCGGCATTGTCGACACGATGGATGTGCGGTAATGGGCATTTACACGCGTGGCGGCGACACCGGCCAAACGTCGTTGCTTGGCGGCAGTCGCGTCCCCAAAGACACATTGCGGATCGAGGTCTACGGCACGGTCGACGAGGCGACCTCGACCATGGGACTGGCGCGCGCGATGACGCAGCACACCGACCTGTGTCAGGAGATCATCGGCATACAGGGCGAATTGATCGGCCTGATGGCCGAGTTGGCCACATCGCCCGAAGCTGCAGCAGCGCAGACACTCAGGATCAGGACCGCGCCCATCCAGCCGGCCCAGGTGGAACGGTTGGAGCGAGCGATCGACAAATACGAGGCGGAACGGATTCCCTCCCACCATTTCGTTCGACCGGGAGGATCGGTGGCCTCGGCTGCGCTGGATATGGCCCGCACGTTCGTTCGCCGGGCCGAGCGGCGGCTGGTGACCCTGAGCCGGGACGAAGAGATCAATCCCCACCTGGTCAAATACCTGAATCGCCTCTCCGACCTGCTGTACGTGATGGCACGCATCGACGAGCAGCGCGCGGTCGAGCAGGTGGTGATCAGTCAACTGAAATCAGCAGGGCTGAGCGCCAACCCCGCCGGCTCGAGCAGAGGAGATGAGACCATGTCGATTACTCTTGCCGATTGTGACCGAATGATCGAAGCGGGTATACGACGGGCCAGGGAAATCGGCGTGCCGATGGTGTTGGCTGTAGTCGACGCGGGCGGCAACCTGGTCGAAACGCGGCGGATGGACGAGGCCCTGATCGTCAGTATTACCCTGGCGCCCCACAAGGCGTACACTGCGGTAAGTGTCCGCATGACAACACAGCAGTTGGCGCAGTTTTCCCAGCCGGCCGGCCCACTTTATGGGATCGCTGCCAACATTCCCAACCTCACGCTGGTGGGCGGCGGCATCCCGCTGTGCACAGCCGCTGGGGTCGTGGGCGCCGTGGGTGTGAGTGGCGGCAGCGTCGAGCAGGATATCGAAGTGGCCGAGGCGATGGTGACTGCATTTTAGAGAGATATCACAACGAATGGCGGACAACGAATGGCGGAAGGCCGCTCTGATCTCCGGTATTCGTTGTCCCAAATTCGTTGTGATATCCGGACAAGGAGGACTCATGACCGTAACACTGCAAGAAGCTCAGCTCGATGCGATCATCCGTCGGGTACTCGAAAAGATGGACGGCAACCGCCCGCCCGTGTCGAGCGCCTACCGAGGCGTCTTTGCTACGGCTGACCAGGCGATAGAGGCTGTGTATCGGGCGCAGATCGCCTACCGGCGGGTCAGTATCGCCAAGCGCAAGGCGATCATCGACGCGATTCGCGAGGTGGTGATCGAAAACGCCCAGCGCCTGGCGCAGATGGCCGTCGAAGAAACCAAAATGGGCCGCGTCTCGGACAAGGTGCTCAAGCACCTGTTAGTTGCGGATAAGACGCCTGGCGTGGAAGCGCTGCCCAACGCTGCCTTCATCGGCGATGACGGCCTGACACTGGAAGAGCCGGCGCCCTTTGGCACCATCCTGGCCATTACTCCGACCACCAATCCCACGGCGACGATCGTCAATAACGCCATCAGCATGCTGGCTGCCGGCAATACGGTCTTCTTTGCACCGCATCCAAAAGCTCTCAAGACATCGCTGGTCTGCATCGATCTGCTCAATGAGGCCATCGAAAACGCCGGTGGGCCGCCCAATCTACTGGTTGCAATGTCAACCGTGGACTTGGACCTGGTGCGAGATGTGTTGATGAAGCATCCAAAGATCGCCCTCATCTGCGTTACCGGCGGCACAGCCGTGGTCGATCTGGCCCTTACCAGCGGCAAACGGGCGATTGGTGCGGCCGCAGGCAACCCGCCCGTTTTGGTCGATGATACCGCCAACCCGGAAAAAGCGGCCAGGGAAATCATCGCCGGGCATTCCTTCGACAATAACCTTCCCTGCACCTCGGAAAAAGAGGTCATCGTGACTTCGGGTATTGCCGACGCTTTGATGGGTTGCTTCAAGCAGTCGCCCAACGCGGTCGTGCTTGACAGCAGCTACCTGCCGCGGCTGGAAAAAGTGATCTTGAACGACAAGCGCAGCGGCCCATGCCCCGACTACATCGGCAAGAACGCCAACGTGGTTCTGCGGCAACTAGGCATCGAGGCCAGTGACGATGTGCGGGCGGTTATCGTGGAGGTCGACAAGAATCACCCCTTTGTGCGACATGAGTGTATGATGCCGGTGTTAGGCGTCGTCCGGGTGGGCGGCTTTGAAGAGGCGGTCGATGTCGCCGTTGAAGTGGAAGGCGGGTTGCGCCATTCATCTGTCATCCACTCGGCCAACATCTATCACATGAGCGAGTTCGGCAAGGCCATCAACACCACCATGTTTGTCAAGAACGCACCCTCGTATGCCGCGCTGGGCTTTGGCGGTGAAGGCTTCACCAGCTTTACGATCGCCGGCCGGACCGGCGAAGGCATGACCACGGTCCGAACCTTCACACGGATCAGACGGTGTACGTTGGTAGGCGCATTTTCATTGGTATGACAAGAGGTGCCGGGCACGTGAGTTTCATTACGTCTTCATCATCACGTGCCCGGTACCTGAATAGAATAGATAGGAGGTTGGAGTGGATAAAGCGATAGCAGACCTGGTGCAACGTGCCGGCGTAACCGGAGCCGGTGGGGCAGGGTTTCCAACCCACATCAAGATCGGATCTCGGTCGGAGGTGGTGATCGCCAACGGGGCCGAATGCGAGCCGTTGACCCATGTCGATCAGGAGTTGATGATCCACCATGCCGCCGAGCTAGTGGCCGGCATGCAGGCGGTGATCCAGTCGACAGGCGCGACCCGGGGCATATTTGGCGTCAAGAAGAAGTACACCGCTGCGATCCAGTCGCTGCGTCAGGCCATCGGCGGCAACGACGACCTGTCCATTTTCGAGCTGGGCAACTTCTATCCGTCCGGCGACGAGCAGGTGCTGGTTTATGACGTGCTGGGCCGGGTCGTGCCGGAAGGCGGCATCCCACTGAACGTCGGCGTGGTGGTGCAGAACATCGAGACCCTCTACAACATCAACGCCGCCCTGGCCGGGCAGCCGGTCACGCACAAACACGTCACCGTGATTGGCGAGGTGCAGCGGCCTTTAACCGTGCGGGTGCCGATAGGCATCACACTCCGCGAGGTAATCGACCTGGCCGGCGGTCCCACAACCGCGGATCCGATGGTGCTGGAAGGCGGCGCGATGATGGGCCACGTCGTCGGCAGCCTGGACGAGCCGGTGACCAAACGAACCAAGATCCTGCTCGTGTTGCCCTATTCGCACCAGTTGAGCGCAAAGCGGCGGCAGCCGCGCAGCGAAATTGAGCTGCATGCGATTTCGGCCTGCGATCAGTGCTACATGTGCACCGATTTCTGCCCCCGCCACGCCCAGGGGCACGCCATCCAACCGCACAAGCTGATCCTGCTGCTGGCTTCCGGTATCCCGCTCACCGATGAACAGATGTCGGGCGCGCTGTTGTGCTGCGAGTGCCGGACCTGCAACTATGCCTGCCCCGTCCACCTTTCGCCGGGCGACATCGCCATTTCGGTCAAGCACGACCTGGTCAAGGCCGGCCTGAAGAACCCTTACCGCCGGCAGACCGAGGTCGATCCGTACCGCGATTTTCGCCGCGTGCCGATGTATCGCCTGGTGAACCGGCTAGGGCTGGCCCGCTACGACGTGCCGGCGCCGTTGACTGAGGTGACCGCCACGTTCAAGCGGGTGAGTCTGGCCTTGCGGCAACACACGGGTGTCCCAGTCACGCCGGTGGTAAAGGTGGGACAGACGGTCGCGGTCGGCGATGTGATCGGCGAGATACCGGAAACGTCGATGGGCGCGCGACTTCACGCCAGTTTAAGCGGCCTGGTCCGCGAGATCACCCCTGATGCGATCGTGATAGAGGCAAACTAAGATGACTGCACGAGCAGAAACCCCCAAAGCTATCGGCATGATCGAGATGCGCAGCATTGCCCGCGGTATGATGACGGCGGACGTGATGCTCAAGCAGGCCAACGTGGATCTGATACGGGCGCACGTGGTGTGTCCAGGCAAGTACGTGATATTGATTGCCGGCGCGATCAGCCAGGTTCGCAGCGCCATTGATGCCGGCCAGGTGTCCTCGCCGGAAGTGCTGGTGGACACCTTTGTGCTGCCCAATGTGCATCCCAGTGTCTTTCCGGCCCTGACTGCCACGACCGAGGTTGCCAACGTGCGCGCCATTGGCATCATCGAGACCTTTACCCTGGCGGCGTCCATCGTCGCCGCCGATGCTGCGGTGAAGGCGGCCGGGGTGGAATTGATCGAGATTCGCCTGCCGTTTGCCTTGGGTGGAAAGGCCTTCGTGGTCTTTACCGGGGAAGTGAGTTCCGTGCGTGCCGGGGTGAACAGCGCCGTCGAGCTACTCAAGAATGAGGGCGTCATCGATTCCTTTGTCGTCATTCCCTCTCCTCACAAAGGGTTGATCGAGAAGTTGCTGTAGTAGCCGTTGGTGAGTTCTGACAGCAAAGCCCTCGTCGTCCACGGACGGCGAGGGCTTTTTTGAATCGGTGGCTAACACTGTACGATTGGACAAGCTTCAACCAATTTGGTGTGTTCAAAATGGGTTGAAGCAGTGGCGAAAAGCCAGCGCCGGTCGAGTAGGGTCTGGCGGCGATTTATCAACGACCAGCTTATACACTCAAGGATCGCCATTTTCACTGACCGCCGCCAGACCCGTATCGAGACCAAGCGGGTCGTACGCACGGAACCCGCTGGTCTCGATACGGTCCTGGCGGCGAGTTCTCGGTTGATGTGAGACCTCTGTAAACAGCCAAGGTTCCGGTATTACGCCGCCACGACCTACTCGACCGACGCTAGCTTCTGACCGCTTGATTAACCCATTTTAAATACACTTCAATCAATTCGCCGACTTGTCGAAAGTAGTCATCAATGGATAAACTTGATCTCCTGGTAAGCGTCCGCCTGCTCGCGTAGACGACTCAACAGGTGATATTCGCCAATCCATTCGGCAAGTTCCAATGTTTCGGGCAACTCATCGTTTTCGTAGCGCTCAAGAAATTCTGCGCTGCTCATCCTGTGAGCAGCTTCAAACCCCTGCAGGCGTCCCTCGGTCCGCCGGATGGCTGCTTCCAGCATGTGTAGCTCATTTTCGAGAGCAGCCTCGATTAGAGGTCTGAGTGGACGCTGGCGCGTCGCCGATAGTGTCAGTTGATTCATGTTAGGTTCTCATGCCTAGCGATACACCTCGTTATGGCTGCCGACGTCGAGCAAGGTGATCTCCTTGTCCATGGGCCAGCGCGAGGCGATCAAAGCGCGCTTCGTCGACCCTGACGACCCGTTGCAGATCGTCATCGTGCGCGACATAGGGGTACATCCTGGTGATGCACGTCCCCACAGCTCGCGCCCATGCCGAAGAAGTGGCGTTTTGCCAAATGATCCGCAAGCAGTTGCAAAAGCTCGATCCGAAGGTCAAGCAGGGTCTGGAGACGCTGGATCGGGCGGTGCGCGATCTGCTGGACGAGAGCATCAGCGCCCAGCCGGCAGTGGACATCTTCGCCGTAGCTGGTCTGGACAAGCCTGACATCTCGATCCTGGACGAGAAGTTTCTGGCCGGCTTCAAGCAGCAAAGACAGCAGGACTTGCAGGCCCGCCTGCTGGAACGTCTCATGCGCGACGATCTCGAGGTCGGGAAACGGCGCAACTTGGCCCGCTACCGGTCGTTTCGGCAGATGCTGGACGAGGCCATCACCCACTACAACAACCGCACCATCCAGGCAGCGGACGTGGTGGCCGTCATGGTCGAGATCCGCCAGCAGCAAATCGAGGACGAGCGGCGCAAGCAGGCGCTCGGATTGAACGACGAGGAATTGGCCTTCTACGACGTCGTCGCGCTGAGCGCCGAGGTTGTCCCTGCGCACAACGACGAATGGATTGCCGGCTTGGTCCGCGAGGTAACCGCGTCGATCAAGACCAATCTCAAGGTCGATTGGACCCGCGCCCATCAAAGCGCTGTCTATGCCAGCGTCCAGAGCGCCGTAGGTCGCGTGCTGCGTCGTCGCGGTATTCGAGGTGAAGCGTTCGAGTTTCTGCGTTCCCGGCTCCTGCAGCAAGCGGAGGCTATGCACGAAGAGTGGCCGATGGTGGCGTGATATCTAGCCTCCTTGCTCAATTAGCGTGAATCCGGAGAGTGTACTAGCGCAATTGACGCTAATTCAGCGATTTGAAGCTGTTTGCCGCCTGCCCAGGTGCGTCGTTTGAAATCATCTCGCGGGAGAGCTACCAGGCGTATTTAGGCGTTTGATCAAACGGACAGTCATGGGGCTTCTGCAAAGATACAAATCATGATTACTATAATCCAGATTTGTATTATCGCGAGTCTGTTTGTACTGACCTGCCCATACGATCTCACCAAGGGTCGACGCGTTCGGACAAGAAAGTAAATTGCCTCCCCCGGCGTTCTAGGTCATTTGACAGACCACCCACCTGATGCTACACTGCCATCAACAATCGATGTTTGCTAGGGGAGCCGGGAAGCGTCCGGCTGAGAGGGTGGCCGATCTGCCACCGACCCTTTGAACCTGACCTGGGTAATGCCGGCGTAGGGATGCACCCAACCAGCGACGCACAAGGCCGTTTGCCGCACCCAGGCAGGCGGCCTTATTGATTCTCGGATCCGACCCATGACGCCCAACCTGACCCAGATTTTATCGTATTTCCGCACTCCCGCACCATCTCACTATCTCACAACCACACTATCTTACCTCTGCGGGCCTTTGTCGTCGCCAGCAGCCCCCGCTCCCTCCGACCCGATCTACACCGGCCGCAACCTGGCGATCTGGTCATTGCGGCCGATGGCGGGGCCAATCTGTGCGACGCCTGGAACTGGCCAGTGGATGCCGTGGTGGGCGATATGGACTCGGTTAACCCGCTCGTCGCCGCGAAGCTACAGGCCGCAGGTGTTCCCTTCCATCCTTACCCGGTCGAGAAGGACGAAACTGATCTGGAGATCGCCCTGCATCTGGCGCTCGATTTGGGTGCAAGCGAAATACTGATCGCCGGCGCGCTCGGTGCACGCATCGATCACACGCTGGGCAATTTGGCGCTGCTGGCATTGCCCGCCCTCGCCGCCGTGCGTACCTGCATCGTCAACGGCGGCCAAGCGATCTGGCTGGTGCGAGATCACTTGACAGTTGCTGGTCAGCCCGGCGATACCCTGTCGCTCATCCCTTTTGGCGGCGATGCCTGTGGCGTCACCGTGACGGGCGTCCATTGGCCGCTGGCCGAAGCCGACCTGCCGCTGGGACCGTCGCTGAGCATCAGCAACCGATTGGAGACCTTTCAAGCGGTGGTCGGCGTGCGCGCAGGCGCATTGCTGGCCATCCACATTCGCGCCGGTGCGATCGAATAAAGAACGGAGAAACCATCATGCGAATTAGACACAACCTTCCTTTAGTGCTTCTGGTTCTGCTCCTGGCCGCCTGCGCGCCGCCAGTCGCGCCAACTCCGGCTGCCGGGCCCACGCCTGCCGCCGCTCCTCGGACCCTCGTCGTCATGACCCACGACAGCTTCGCGGTCAGCGAGGATATCGTGCGCCAATTCGAGCAAGAGAACAACGCCACAATCGAATTCCTCAAGGCCGGCGATGCCGGCGAGGCGCTCAACAAAGCGTGTCTGAGCAAGGACAATCCACTGGCCGATGTCTTCTTCGGCGTCGACAACACCTTCTTCAGCCGTGCAATCGACTGCGGCATCTTCCAACCTTACCGCTCCCCCTCGCTGGCAAACATCGAGGCCAGCTTGCAGCTCGACCCGGCCGGCCGGCTGCTGCCCGCGGACTTCGGCTACGTCACGCTCAATTACGACAAAGGCTGGTTCGAGCAGAAGGGACTGTCTGTTCCGCAGACGCTCGAGGACTTGATCAAGCCCGAATACAAGGGATTATTGGTCGTCGAGAACCCGGCCACCTCATCGCCCGGCCTGGCCTTTCTGTTGACCACGATCGCCGTCTTTGGCGATCCTGGATATCTTGACTTCTGGGGCGCCCTGCGGGCCAACGACGTGTTGGTAGTCGACGGCTGGAGTGAGGCCTATTTCACCCATTTCACCGTCGGCAGCGGTGGCGAGGGCGACCGGCCGCTGGTGGTTAGCTACAGCACGAGCCCGGCCGCTGACGTTTACTACAGCGAAGGCGCCAAGACCGAACCGGACAGCGGCAGCATCGCTCCGCCCGGCCAGACCTATCGCCAGACTGAGTTCGTCGGTGTTCTGGTTGGCGCCGAGCAGCGTGATCTGGCTCAGAGTTTCGTCGACTTCATGTTGGGCACGACCTTCCAGGAGGACATCCCGTTGCAGATGTTCGTCTACCCCGCCAACAACCGAGCCGAGCTCCCCGACCTGTTCAAGCAGTTTACCGAACAGCCCAAGGACCCGGTGGAAATGAACCCCAACGAGATCGAAGCCAACCGCGAGCGCTGGGTCGAGGCGTGGACGGAGGTGGTGTTGAGGTAGCAGGTGGCACGTTGCAGGTGGCAGGTTGCAAGTGGCAGGTTTTGAAGCTGCTTTGCTGCGACTTGCGATCTGCCACCTGCAACGTGCCACTTGCCACCCGCAACGTGCCACCTGCAACCTGCCACTTGCCACCTACAACCCATGCCCCGCCTCCGTCTCCCTCACCTCCTCTACCTGCTTCCGCTGGCCTTCCTGGCGGTCTTTTACTTCTACCCATTGCTGAGCATCCTGGGGCTTGGCTTTGCGCCGGAGGGGAAACTTCAGCTCGGCGGATTGGTCGAGCTGGTCGCTCGACCTTATTTCGTGCGTGTGTTGTGGTTTACCTTTTGGCAGGCGGTGGCTTCGACCGTATTGACTCTTTTATTGGGCCTGCCCGCTGCCTACGTCTTTGCCCGCTATGATTTTCCGGCCAAGAGTGTGCTGCGGGCATTGACCACGATTCCTTTTGTGATGCCCACCGTGGTGGTGGGCGCGGCGTTTGTGACTCTCTTCGGCCCGCACGGGGTGCTCAACGATTGGCTGGTCTCGACCTTTGGCCTGGAGCAGCCGCCGATCAACCTGCTGTATACCTTCTGGATCATCCTGTTGGCTCATGCCTTTTACAACGCCACCGTGGTAGTCCGCATCGTCGGCGGGTTTTGGTCGAACCTGGATCCTAAGCTTGGCGAGGCCGCAGCCGTTCTGGGCGCGCCGCGCTGGCGGCGGAGCTTGGAGATTACCCTGCCGCTGCTAATGCCGTCGATCATCGCCGCTGCGCTGCTGGTGTTTCTCTTTTGTTTCACCAGTTTCGGGGTGATTTTGATCCTGGGCGGGCCGCGCTTTGCCACCTTGGAGGTCGAGACCTACCGCCAGGCGGTCAACTACTTCAACCTGCCGCTGGCCGCGGCCCTGGCGCTGGTTCAGCTTGGCTTGACCTTCATTGTGATGGTCGTTTACACCCGCCTGCAGGCACGCGCCTCGCTCCCGCTCAACTTGCGTCCGCAATCGCTGACGGCCCGGCGGCCCAGCACCTGGCGCGAGTGGCTCGTCGTGGGCATGGTGAACACAATCCTGGTCGCCGTCCTGTTGACCCCACTGATCGCCCTCGTGGCCCGTTCGGTCACGCTCGGCGATGGCCCACCGACGCTGCGCTACTATCAAGCTTTGACTGAAAACCGCAGTCAAAGCATCTTTTTCGTGCGTCCGGTCGAGGCTATTCGCAACTCGCTGCTCTTTTCGTTCGCCGCGGTTGCTCTCTCTCTGTTGCTGGGGCTCATCGCGGCCTATTTGTTGGCAGGATCAGGCCGTCAGCAGAAGCGCCTGGTGCGCTGGCTGGACCCGGTCTTTTTGCTTCCGCTTGGCACATCGGCCGTCACCTTGGGCCTTGGCTATATCATCGCCTTGGATGAGCCGCCGCTCAACCTGCGCGCCTCGCTGGTGCTGATCCCGCTGGCCTATACGTTGATTGCCATGCCCTTCGTCGTGCGCACCTTGCTGCCCGCACTGCGCAGTCTCAGCCCGCGGCTGCGAGAGAGCGCTGCGGTGATGGGCGCCTCGCCGGGCCGGGTCATCCGCGAGGTGGACCTGCCGATCATCGGCCGGGCGGTGCTGGTGGCTGCGGTCTTTGCCTTCACCATTAGCCTGGGCGAATTCGGCGCCACGTTGCTGCTCTACCAGCCGAAATACCCCACCATGTCGGTGATCATCTATCGCGCGCTCAGCCAGCCTGGCCTGCTCAACTACGGCCAAGCCCTGGCCATGAGCACGTTGCTGATGGGAGTTTGTCTGGCCGGGCTGTTGATCATCGAGCGGTTGCGAGTGGGCGATGTGGGAGAGTTTTGATGGCGCTGTTAGAGGTTATCGACGTCACGAAATCCTTTGGCGACATGCCCGTGCTGCGTGGTGTGTCGTTCGGTGTCGACCGCGGCGAGATCGTCTGCCTGCTGGGGCCGTCCGGCTGTGGCAAGACGACGTTATTGCGCATCGTGGCAGGGCTGGAACGGGTCGATGCCGGCACTGTGCGTTTCGACGGCCGCGATCTGGCTGAGGTGCCGGTGCATGAACGCGGCTTTGGGCTGATGTTTCAGGACTTCGCGCTTTTTCCGCACAAGAACGTCTTCGAGAATGTGGCCTTTGGCTTGCGCATGGCTGGCCTGGACAAAGCGTCGGTCCAGGGGCGAGTGGCCGAAATGCTGGATTTGGTCGACCTACAAGGCTATGAAGCGCGCCGCGTGTATGAGCTCTCGGGCGGGCAGCAGCAGCGGGTCGCCCTGGCGCGCAGCCTGGCGCCAAGCCCCACCTTGTTGATGCTCGACGAGCCGCTCGGTTCGCTGGATCGCACCCTCCGGGAGGAACTGCTCGTAGAACTGCGCCGCATCCTGAAAAGCGTCGCGGTGTCGCCCATCGGGGCGGCCGATAGTTTGCATGACCTTACCGACCCGCGCATTCCTGCCGATAAGCGGGTCAGCATGACCGCGCTCTACGTCACCCACGATCAGCAGGAGGCCTTCGCCGTCGCCGACCGCGTCATCATCCTGAACGCTGGCCGCATCGAACAGGAGGGAGCGCCGCTGGCGCTGTATCGCCAGCCGGCCAATCGTTTTGTCGCCAGCTTCCTGGGCATGCATAACCTGCTTGCGGGCCGGTTGTTGAGCGATCCGTTGGAATCGGAGGCGCGGGTGGCGACTTCGCTGGGCACATTGCGCGGCCGCAGACGTGTGCCGGGCCTGGCGCTGGGCGATGCAGTCACCGTGCTGTTGCGGCCTGATGCGGCCAGCCTGGTCTTTCCAGCCGAGGGGGCAGGGCAGGCCGAAAACCTGCTGCACGGTCAATTGCGCAGCCGATCTTTCCGCGGGAGCCAGGTCAAGATCGAGTTAAGCCACGGCCTGGACACCCGTTTGGTGTTCGAGTTGCCCGGTGCAATGGCAGACGCGCTGCCGCCCGCCGGCCAGACGATAAGCCTGATGCTCGATACGGAGGGAATCACGGTAATGGGACCGGAGAAGTAGTTACCGAACATGCGTTCTTTGCAGATTTGACACGGTACCCTTGTTGAGCTATAATTATTTCCACGAAACGAATCGCAGCGGTCTGGATCATCTGCGCACGAAAACCTGGGAATGTCACACAAAAACAGGGCCGTTGTGGTGCTGTCGCCGCAACCCGTCGTGGTTTCAGGCTTGCCTCGTCTCTCCCTTGTTTGGTGCGTCGCTCCCGCCGCTTAGTTTGATCACAAGGAGCAACCTCATGTTTAGCAAGACAATCATTGTGGGTCATTTGGGGCGCGACCCGGAGCTGCGCTACACGAGTGGTGGTCAGCCCGTGTGCTCGTTCTCTGTTGCCACCAGCCGGAGCTGGACCGACCAGAGTGGCCAGCCGCAGGAGAAGACGACATGGTTTCGGGTGACGGCCTGGGGCAAGTTGGGCGAGTTGTGCAATCAATACCTGACCAAAGGGCGCTTGGTGTTGGTCGAGGGCGAGGTCGATGCGTCGGCCTGGAGCGCTCAGACGGGCGAGCCGCGTGCAAGCCTGGAGTTGACCGCGCGCAACGTGCGCTTCCTCGGCGGCAAAGACAGCGGCGGCGCGCCGATGGGTGGCCGCATGGGCGGCGACATGGGCGCCCCGCAGATAGACGAGGAAGAGATACCCTTCTAGGCTGAGAACCGCGGACACTTGCGCCTGCGCGCAGTGCAGGTGTCGGCTGAGGCGCGGATCAGAGCGGAAGCGGAGCAGGGTTGGATGCCATCAGGACTACCCCGAAAATCAATCCGATTGTAGCTTTGAGATACCGGGTTTCTTCGCCCACCGCGGCGGGAAATCCGGTTTTCTTTGCAGTTTGAGTGATTTTTGCAAAAAGATGTGAAAACGACAGCTTGTCGCTTGACGCTTCACGCTATCTGTGGTAAGATCGAGACATAACGTTCCTCTCAGTGTCTCAGAGTTGCCTGTTACGGGCAGGAGTATCCTATGAATCGCAGCTTGCGTCAAATGGCCATCGTTACCACAGGACTCTTATTGCTGACTGTGTCGCTGGCAGGTTGCCAGCGCGAACGCCCTGCGGCCGAGGAGGGCGCTTGGACCGTGACTCCGCCCGGCACCATCACCGCGTTGCCGATAGGGACCTTGCAAGTTCCCCCAGGCGCGACGGCTGTGCCGCTGGGCACGGTATTGCCAGGCGGTGCCGTCGTTGGAACTCCTCTGGCGACCATCGTCTTGGCGACCCCGACCCCGCCGCCTGTGATCCAACCTACCGGCCCGACGTTTGGATACGTGGTCAAGTCGGGTGACACCCTGTTCTCGATCGCCCTGGCATACGGCACCGACGTGGAGTCCATCCGCCGGCTGAACAATCTGCCCGACGACGCGATCCAGGTGGGCCAGGTGCTGATTGTGCCAGGAACGGGTGAGGGCCAGCAGCCCGGCGCGACCCCTGGCGCGGCGCAGCCGACACCGACGCCAGGCTTCGTCTATACCGTTCAGTCGGGCGACAACCTAAGCGGCATTGCCGAGCAGTTTGGCGTGGCCTGGCAGGACATTGCGGCCGCCAACAATATTGCTGGGCCGAACTACAACATCTTTCGCGGCCAAAAATTGACTATTCCGGGGGTAACGGCCACTCCTGCGCCTACGACTGAGGTCAAGAAACACGTCGTCGTAGCAGGCGAGACGTTGGGCAGCATTGCGGTACAATATGGCGTGACCGTGCAAGCGATCCTGGACGCCAATCAGCTTGCCAACCCTGACATGCTCCGGGTTGGACAGGAGCTGGTCATTCCATAAACGTGTGTTCAATAGAGGCCCCACGAACATAGAAAGATCGCCGCCCGATGGGCGGCGATCTTTTTTTGCGCTCTCGCACGTTTGGCCCCAAGAATCGACCTACCCCGGCTGCTGGGCATATCAGCTGGGGTAGGCAAATGAAACCAGTCTAATCGTGAGAGGACGGGGGCAGAATGGCTCAAAACGTGCCTGGTAGCCTCGCGCCATTCTTGCTGGCAATTCCAACCAACAGCATGTCCACCACCTGTTCGAGCCGCTCGCCCAGGTCAAAGGAGAAATCCTCCTGGCACCAGATCACCAACTGCTGGTAGTATAAGCCCTCCAGCATCTGTGCGACGAGCTCGGGGTCGATGGCCGGGTGGATCTCACCGCTGCGCTGGCCGCGGCTGATTAGCAGTGCAACCAGCCCCTGAAAGCCAAACCGTCCACCCTCGGATGTGGGCGCCAGGTGCGAGATCTTCATGGCCTTGTTCACGGCCAGCTTAACCAGGTCCTTGTCGTCGCTGAGACCGTCGGCGAGAGTGCGCAGCAGCTGCTTAAGAGCCGCAACGGCGCTGCGTTCATGTGCAAATTGCTTGCCGGCGCCGTTGTTCATCGAGACACCCAGCCGGCTCATATGCCGCTCGCCGATATAGAGCAGGACGTCTTCCTTGGTGGGAAAATAGTTGAAAAACGTGCCTTTGGCCACACCAGCCGCGCGGGTGATCTCCTCGACGCGCGTTTCGTCAAAACCGCGTTGGCGAAAAAGGGTCACGGCAGCCACGTACAGAGTTTCTTTTCGTAGTTGCTTGTTATCGGTGCGCTTGCTGTATGTCCGTTGCATGATAGTTAACTCTTGTCGACGATGCGTTGCTCAATCCAATTATAGCACAGACGGTCAAGGTCACCAAGAAACACAAACGAATTTTTACCGCTCACAAAAAACGATGTGAAATGGGCAAAGAAGGACCTAATCAAGATTAAACAGCGGCCAATGGACTTGGAACACACCAAAAACAAGAGGGCGCAAACTTGGCGCCCTCTTGTCGAAGAAGATCTGAACAACGGTTATGAGATAGTTCTGAACAGGCTAGCAGAGACTACTTGCCGGCCGCTGCGTATTTCTCCGCAACGGCGCTCCAGTTGACAACGTTCCACCAGTTGGTGATATATTCCGGCCGGCGGTTCTGGTATTTCAAGTAGTACGCGTGCTCCCAAACATCCAGACCAAGGATCGGGGTATCGCCCTGCATGAGCGGGCTGTCCTGGTTGGGTGTGCTGTACACTTCCAGGCTGCCGTTAGGCTTGACCACCAGCCAGGCCCAGCCGCTACCGAAACGACCTGTGCCCGCGGCGCCGAATTTTGCTTTGAATTCGTCGAAGCTGCCAAAGGCCTGGGCAATCGCCGCGGCCAACGCGCCAGTTGGAGCGCCTCCAGCGTTCGGTCCCATGATCTCCCAGAAGAGATTGTGGTTGGCGTAGCCGCCGCCGTTGTTACGCACCACGGTGCGGATCGAACTCCGGAACGCTGTCCAGCTTGGCTAACAACTCTGCGACAGGCATCGCCTCGAATTCGGTGCCGGCGATGGCATTGTTCAAATTAGTGGTGTAGGCCGCGTGGTGCTTGTCGTGATGGATCTGCATCGTCGTCGTATCGACGGTGGGTTCCAAGGCCTCGTAAGCGTAAGGAAGAGGTGGAAGTTGGTGCGCCATTTGTTGTACTCCTGTTGTGCATAGGTTTTGCAGAAATCGTTAGGGGGAATGATACACGATCTGGGCAAAATGTCAAGGCCCAGATAGTTTAAAAACAAAACTATTTAGAAAGTATAAGATATATACATTTACCTTAAAGGGTAAACATCTGCCCGCGCTCGGGGATATCGACCTGGGCGAAACCTGCCCGATAAAGCAAGCTGCTAAGCGCTTCGGACAAATCTATCTCGCCGTGCACCAGGAAGATGTGCTTGAGACGCTTCGGGTCGAAATGTCCTGCCCATGCGATCAACTCATCGCAGTCGGCGTGCACGCTATAGCCTTCGATCTTCTCGACCCTGGCCCGCACGTCGTACTCCTCGCCAAAGATGCGCACACGCCGATTGCCGTCCAAAATGCGCCGGCCCAGCGTGTTCTCGGCTTGAAAGCCGGAGAACAAAATGGTGTTGTCCGGCTCTTCTATGTTGTTCTTCAGGTGATGCAAAATCCGGCCCGATTCACACATGCCGGAGGCGCTGATGATGACGGCCGAATCGCGCAGATAGTTCAACGCCTTTGAGTCTTCGACGTCTCGAACATAGTTTAGTTTCCGGAAGCCAAAAGGATCGTTTCGCTGCTCGATCAGCTCCATCATCTCGGTGTCGTAGCATTCCGGATGCGACCGAAACACCTCGGTAACGTTCACCGCCAGAGGGCTATCGACGTACATGCTGAGAACCGGTATCTTCTGGGAAATCGTGAGCTGCTGCAAGGCATAGACGAGTTCCTGGGTACGCCCAACGGCAAAGGCCGGGATGATAACCTTGCCGTTGCGGCGGTGTGTCTCGTTGATGACCCGCCTCAATACTTGCTGTGCCTGTTCCCGGCTCTCGTGACGACGATTGCCATAGGTGCTCTCCATGATCAGGAAATCGGCCTCCGAAACCACTTCCGGGTCACGTAAGATGGCCATGCCATGGCGCCCCACGTCGCCTGAGAAGACCAGTCGCCGCTGTTGGGTACCTTCGGTGATTGACAGCACGACAATGGCCGACCCCAAGATATGGCCCGCGTCCTGGAAGCGCACGTTCACACCAGGCACAACCGCAAAGTCGCGGCCGTAGTCAATACTGACGAACTTTCGCACGGCCTGCACCGCATCGAGTTCGAGTGTACAGCGGCTCTATCGGCGGCAGCCCCTGGCGCACACGCTTCTTATTGACGTAAGAGGCATCCTGTTCCTGAATGTGACCGCTATCCTGCAACATGGCGACGCACAGGTCGCGCGTCGCCGGTGTGCACCACACCGAGCCAGCGAAGCCCTGTTTAACCAAGTTGGGCAAGTTGCCCGAATGGTCGATGTGAGCGTGCGACAAAATCACTGCATCGATCGACTTAGGGTCGAACGGGAAGGTGAGATTGCGCTCGTAGGTCAGTTGACGCGCGCCTTGAAAAAGTCCGCAGTCGAGCAGAATGCGCTGGCCGTCGATCTCCAAGAGATGCATGGAGCCTGTGACGGTGCGCGCGGCACCCCAAATAGTCAGTTGCATAGTTGGTCCTCGCAATTCACAGGAGACATCGGGGGGAGCCTCGATGTCTTCAAGAAAGTCACGCCTGGATCAGCACCTGCACGATGGCGCTGCCGTACTCGCCCAGCTTCCAGGGTCCCATCACGCCGAGCGTTTGCAGAGCATCCACACTTCTGGGTGCCTGCCGCGCGATCGCCATCAGCTGGTCGTTGGTGAAGATCACGTCCGGATCGACCCCGCGCTGGCGGGCGCGGTTGCCTCGCCAGGCGCGCAACGCATCGTAGCGTTCCATGGTGCGCGAGTCGGGCCGGCCATTGCTGTCGGGTCGCTTCGGCGGCATAGGCGTCGAGGCGCTGCGGCCACGACGAATTGTGTCAAGTAAATCGCTGCCATAGCGGCGCACCTGATGCGTCGTCATCCCGCGAACGCGCCCAAGATCATTCATGTTGGCCGGTTGAGCGCGGCTGAGCGCCACCAGGCTGTGCTGGTCGAGCACTTTGAAAGGTGGGCAATTCTCTCGCTGCGCCTGGTCTTCTCGAAACAGGTACAGCGCCTGCAACACCGCCAACTCCTGAGACGACAAATCGCGGGCGCCGGCGATGTTCCAAAATCCATTGGGATCGAATGGCTTATCTACCCACTCTACGATCGAGATACGCTCGAAGGCCTCCAGGGCCTCTTCCCACCGTTTACACTCCTTGAGCGCCTGCTCCTGTAATGCGCGCAACGGCAGCAAGTAGTGCGTGTCGAGTTTGGCATATGCGAGCAGATCGGGCTCGAGGGGACGGTATCCCCAATTTGCACGCTGCAAGCTCTTGTCTAACGTCACCCCGAACTTCTCGGCAAGGATGCCTGCCAGGCCCGCCTGTGCCCATCCCATGATGCGCGCCGCCAACATGGTGTCGAAGAGGTTGACAAAAGTGAACTGGTGGTCACGCTTCAAACCTAATATGTCGTTCTCGGCGGCGTGAAAGATCTTCTGGCACATCGGATCGGCAAAGAGCGCGCCCAGTGGCTTCACATCGACCGCCAGCGGGTCGACCACGTAGTCCGCACCGGGTAAGGAGATTTGAATGAGGCAGACCTCGTGGTAGTACGCATACAGGCTGTTTAACTCCGTATCCACGCCGACGATAGGCGCCTGTCGTGCGGCGACCATAAACTCCTGCATGGCCTGCTCTCGGTCGATGAAAATGGGGGGTTCTGCCGCAGTTCGGCTCGCTCCTGTCCGGCCCCCGCCATCATACGTTTGGGTTGGTATGCTCATAGTCAGATCTTCTGCCCCATGCCGATCGCAGCGCAAAACGCACCTCGACCTGTATCATAGGAATCCTCGTTTTCGAAAGTAATATAGCATGCCGCCGGCGACGGCAATCATGATAGACACCACAAAAAAGAAACCCAACTCGCTGCTGGCGGCAGGAAGCCAGGTCAGATTCATTCCGTAGATCCCGGAGATGAGCGTCAATGGCAGCATCACGACCGAAATGACCGTTAGTATCCGGATCACGTCGTTCGTGCGGTAGGACGACACCGAATCGGAAGTCTCGCTGAGCCCTTCGATAATCTCGCGATACTCCTCGAGGATATCCCAAGCACGGGAGAAGCCGTCGACGATGTCGCTGAAATAGACTTCCATGTCCTGTTGGATGAACGGTCGCTCTTTGCGCTCCAGATTGCTGACGATGGCAATCTGCGGCCTGACGACACGGCGCAGCGTAATAATGTCACGGCGGATCAATGAGATCTCCTGCACGATCTGGCGCATGTTCTCGGTGAACATGAGTTCTTCGACCGACACGATCTTGGCATCCAGCTTGCGTAACATGGCGAACATGATAGTCTACCATGCCGTCCAGGATATGGTACAAGAGACGTCCTGGCCCGTGGCTCATATACTTCGCGCAGACCACACCATCGGAACGACAGGCATTGAACAGATCGTTGAGTGGCTTGAGCTGCCCATCTTGAATAGAGATCAGATATCCAGGCCCGATGAAAAAGTCCACTTCGCTCGGGCGAGTGAACAACATCTGGCGATCGTAGATCGGGAACTGCATCACGATGAACGAGTAGTCATCGTAGTCATCGATCTTCGGGCGCTCGATCGGGCTCAGGATGTCTTCGAGGTCCAGCGGATGGAAAGGATAGTGTTTCCGCAGGTAAGCCACATCGTCCGGTGTCGGCTTCTCGATGTTCACCCAGGTCAGGCGCTGATGAGTTAGTGCTGCAACGCTCATTGGATTCCACCTGTGCTGGCATCTCCGGTTGGCTAGCTCCGTAGCGCCTTCACCGTATCGCTACGAGCCATCTGGTGAAGTATTATAGCACATGCCGGAAAAACCCAAGGCATTGCGTAACTAAACAGGTGCGGGGCACTTGATTTTGCGTCTATGAAAACCCCTTCAATGCCGAGAAAGCTCTTGTTATAAGTCAAGTGCCCGGCACCTTAGTAGGCATGGCCTTGCGGAGTGGCATTAGTCGCCCAATTGTGTTTGACTTATGCTTATCTTCGCGCTATAATTCACGCGCTATTTGGGTGCCATAGGGGGCGCTGATGGTTGCTCGTAAGGACCCAAAGCGCCTCAGAGGGCTATTTCACGCGTCGTCCCACTGCGCCGCCCTCTCCTAGTTCGATTGGCCCCTTCTTCGCAACCCAGTCTTGCACTGTCACTAGAGCAATTGTCTGGACTGGACTCTCGTGTAATATCCGGCCGGCGCGGCCGGTAGGTTTTATCCTGACTTTCAGGGAGGTAAGTTCTCGCTATGTACCAAATGGGACTCACGCAGTTCGAGACCATCTCAGTCTGGGTGGTTCTCGGCATCGCCATCGTCGGCCTGCTGTATGCCATCTTACTGCGCCGACAAGTATTGGCGAACGACAAGGGCACAGCCAAAATGATCGAGGTTTGGGATGCCATCCGCCAAGGTGCTGACGCTTACCTGAGCCAGCAACTCCGCACGATTCTCCCTCTTATCGTCATCCTGACCTTCGCCATGTTCTTTAGCGTCTACATCGTGCCGCCCACTGCGGCGGCGTTGGAGCGTTTCGGTAACCTGACTCCGAGCCAGGTGCGTATGGTCATCGGCCTGGGACGCGCCGGCGCCTTTATCATGGGCGCGCTATTTAGCCTGACGGTGGGCCAGATCGGTATGCGCATGGCCGTCCAGGCCAACGTACGCGTGGCGCAAGCGGCTCGCAGCAGTTTCAACGGCGCGCTGCGTATCGCCTACCGCGCCGGCACGGTCACCGGCATGCTGACGGACGGCCTGGGCCTGTTCGGCGGCACGATTATCTTCATCATCTTCGGTGTCGCAGCCCCCGACGCGCTGTTGGGCTTCGGCTTCGGCGGCACACTCCTGGCGCTATTCATGCGTGTGGGCGGCGGTATCTACACCAAGGCGGCCGACGTCGGCGCCGACCTGGTGGGCAAGGTCGAAAGAGACATGCCGGAAGACGACCCCCGCAACGCAGCCGTGATCGCCGACCTGGTGGGCGACAACGTCGGCGACTGCGCCGGTATGGCGGCCGATATCTTCGAAAGCTACGAAGTCACCATCGTCTCGGCCCTGATCCTGGGCCTGGCGCTCCGACAGGTTACCGGCAACAACGAGTGGCTTATTTATCCGCTGCTGGTGCGCGGTATTGGTGTGATTTCGTCGATCGTCGGCACCTACCTGGTCAAGAGCGAGGGCAAGGGTTCCGGCGATGCGATGAGCGCTATCTTCCGCGGCTTCCTGACCTCGGCGGCCATCTCCACAGTGCTCTTTCTGGGCGTGGCGATCCTTTATATGCGCGACGTACCCGGCGGCTGGTGGCGGCCCTTCCTGGCGACGGCAGCAGGTGTGCTGTTGGCCATCATTATCGATCGCATCACCGAACATTTCACAGGCACAGAGGGGCTCGCCGGTGCAAGAGATCAAGAAGGCCCACGACACCGGCCCGGCCACCACGATTCTGGCCGGCCTGGGTGTGGGCATGGAGTCCGCGGTCTGGGCTACCCTGGTGATCGCCGGCACGATCTTGGCCTCGATCTTTATCTACCAGGGCGTCAGTATCGTACCGCAGGAACAGTTCCTCTATGTACTCTATGGCGTCGCCTTGACCGGCATCGGCATGTTGACGCTGACCGGCAACAACGTAGCCATGGACTCCTTCGGCCCCATCTCCGACAACGCCAACGGCATCGGCGAGATGGCTGGTTTGGAAGATAGCGCGCGCCAGATTATGGCCGACCTGGATGGCGTGGGCAACACCACCAAGGCCATCACCAAGGGTATCGCTATCGGTTCTGCTGTGATCGCAGCCGTGGCCCTCTTTGGCGCCTTTATCACCGACGTGGCTTCGATCGATCCGGTCGTGCTTGCGAGTGGCATCCGCATCTCGTCGCCCATGGTCTTCGTGGGCTTCTTGATCGGCGGCACTATCCCGTGGCTCTTCTCGAGCCTCGCCATCAAGGCGGTAGCCCGCACGGCGGCCGATATCGTGCAAGAAGTGCGTCGACAGTTCCGCGTCCCCGGTGTGATCGAAGGCACCGTCAAGCCCGACTATGCCCGGCCGGTGTCAATCACGACCATCGCCGCGCAGAAGGAACTGGTCAACCTGGCCTGGCTGGCCGTGGCCACTCCCATCGCCGTGGGTCTGGCGCTGCAGGTCGAGGCCCTGGGCGGTTTCCTGGCGGGTGTCATCCTGTCCGGCCAGCTGCTGGCGGTGTTTATGTCGAACGCCGGCGGCGCCTGGGATAACGCCAAGAAGGTCGTCGAAGACGAGCCGCGTGACCATGTCAACAATCTGGGTAAGGGCTCCGAGCGCCACAAGGCCTCTGTGGTCGGCGACACGGTCGGCGACCCGCTCAAGGATACCGCGGGTCCGGCCCTCAACCCGATGATCAAGGTCATCAACCTGATCAGTCTGATCATCGCACCGATTATCGTGACCTATAAGGATGATACACTGGTCAGTATCATCGTGGCGTTGGTGCTGGTGGCCACCATTGTCTTCGTCGTTCGCCGCAGCAAGCGACCGCCGACAGCGCTGGTGTAACGATAGTCTCTCAATAGCCTAAAAAGCTGGGAGGACGGATGCGTTCTTCCAGCTTTTTAACTCTCAGTTCCTCCGAGAGATCGGTCCGGTCACCGAAGACCGGACCGATCTAAAAAATCAAGAGTGATCGGTCCGGTCTTCGGTGACCGGACCGATCTAAGGATCAAGAGTTCCTATGTCCCACTCCACCGCCTACTGTTACGACCCGTTTAACCTGCGCCACCATCTGGCCGGCCATCCGGAGAACCGGGAACGGCTTCGCGGCACATGGAACTTGTTGCAGAGCGAGGGCGCGCTGGAGGGACTGCTGGAGGTGCCGTGCACGCCGGCGAGCGACGAACGGCTGCTGCGCGTGCACGGCCGGCGACACCTGCAGACGGTGGCACTGGCTGCCCAGCACAGCACGCATCTTGACCCCGATACCTACGTTGGCAGCAACTCTGAACAGGCTGCGCGGTTGGCAGTCGGCGGCCTGTGCAATGTGGTGGATGCTGTGCTGGCCGGCCAGGCCACCAACGGCTTTGCTCTGGTTCGTCCGCCCGGCCATCATGCAACCCCGGACCGCGGCATGGGCTTCTGTCTGTATAACAATGTCGCCATCGCCGCGCGCGCGGCTCGGGCCGAACACGGTCTGAAACGGGTGCTGATTGTCGACTTCGACGTGCACCATGGCAACGGCACGCAAGATGCCTTCTACGATGACGGCAGCGTACTCTTCTTCAGCACCCACCAGTACCCATTCTATCCCGGCACCGGCCATTGGCGCGAGACCGGCAGCGGCGCGGGCGCAGGCGCCACCATCAACATTCCCTTCCCGGCCGGCAGCGGCGATCCATCCTATCTCGCGGCCTTCGACACGATCCTTGCACCCCTCGCCCGCCGATTCGCACCACAACTGATCCTGGTCTCCGCCGGCTACGACGCGCACTGGAACGACCCGCTGGCGGGCATGGCGCTGACAATCTCCGGCTACGCCCAGCTGGTGGACAGGCTGCTGGCTCTGGCTAAAGAGCTGTGTGGCGGACAGATCGTCTTCACGCTCGAGGGTGGCTACCACCTGGAGGTGCTGGCGCACTGTGTGCTAAATACCATCCGTCAGATGAGCTACAGCGACTCATCGATCAGCGACCCGCTGGGGACCTGCCCATGGGGCGAGCACGATGCCAGCACCGTGCTCGCCCAAGTGCGCGCGATGCATCTTGGGTAGCGTGATAGTTCGGTTGTTGTTGGGGCACCATTCCGGTGGTTACTCGCCGGTCCTCAAACTGCCGGAGGCACGCGAAAGAACTCCCAACGCGTGTTCGTTCTTTGCGGCACAATTAAGGCCGTGTTACAATGTGCAGGGTTGGCAAGCCCGGCCCATAGATAAGCGGTTTTCAACCAAGAACACGAAGGAGATGCATGTGGAACGCACCCTGGTTATCATCAAACCCGACGCCGTGCAGCGCGGGTTGATCGGCGAGATTGTCTCCCGGCTGGAGCGTCGTGGTTTACGAATCGCCGGCATGAAGCTGATTCAGGTCAACGAGCAGCTAGCTCGTCAGCACTATGCCGTGCATGACGGCAAACCTTTCTTCCCGGGGCTGATCAAGTTCATCACCTCCGGGCCGGTGGTGGTCATGGCGCTCGAAGGCAAGGATGCCATCGCCATCACCCGAGCCACCATGGGCACAACTGCGCCTGGCAAGGCGGCCCCTGGATCGATCCGCGCCGACTTGGCCATGGACATCGGCTACAACCTGGTCCACGGCTCGGACGGCCCGGAAACGGCCGCGCAGGAATTGGCCCTGTGGTTCGGTGCGGATGAAATCGTCAGCTATCAGCGCGTGATCGATGCGTGGATTTACGAGTGAGAGGAAGGGGGCTGGGAAATTGGTAAATTGGTAGATTGGGGGTGGATGATCGCTTGTGAAAAAGTGAGACGGGTGTGTCACGAAAGGTGCACACCCGTCTCTTGTCGTCTGGCAACCAACCACTCCGCCCCCAATCTACCAATTCTACTGGATTTTCAACACCACCGGCGCATCTTTCCACAGTTCTTCGAGTTTGTAGAAACTGCGGGTAGGTGCGTCAAACACGTGAACAACTACGTCACTGTAGTCGATCAGCGCCCAGCCAGAATCTCCCCTGCCTTCAGGGGGATGCAGCGGCAGCAGGCCATCCTGTTGCTTCAATTCCATAGATAACGAGTCTAAAATGGCCTGGGTCTGGCGCGAGCTTTGCGAGGTGCATACCACGAAATAATCCGCCAGGACAGTGACCTGACGCAGGTCCAGCAGTGTGATTTCCAGCGCCTGCTTGTCTTCGACCAGGTCAACTATTTTGCGTGCGAGTTCTGTAGAGTTCAGTTTGCTTTCTCCTGCTTGTCATCCGGCCGGTGGCTCGCCAGGAACCATTGTCCCGGCCTCCAGAGTCTATTTCCTTAAACCATTCTAACACAGACACGATGTTTGAGCAAGGCGAGTCAAGTCACCGACAACTTGTTTGGAGCGGCGAGAGCAAATCCAAGCCCCAGAGCAATGCCTTTGAAGGCGTCGAGGTCGTTTCCTCATTGGGGGCGAACTGGTTTGTGTCGTAGGCACGTGCTGCGATACCAGGCCAGTCCAATTGACGACTGGCCGTGCGCTGCCGGGAGAAGCTCGTCGGCAGGGTTTGGTTCAGATCGCGATAGGGGGTTACCGTGCTGATGAGCCAGATGCGTTGGCCACCCGGAACCGCCTCCAGCGCGGCCAAATCTGTGGCGACCAAGGCCTGCCAGGGAGCATGCTCGCCCCAGTAGTAATCAAAAACCGGTGCGTCCATCTCATCCACCCACACGGAGTCGCCGGCTTGTACTACCAATGCCAGTTCGGCAGTGGCCGACCGCCAGGGCGGCTTGGGGATGGCTATGACGGTGACGAGGCTCAGCAATAGCAAAACCGCAAGCGTACCGCCGATCACCAGGCGCGGCCAGGTATTGCGGCTTGTCTCGCTGCGCCACTGGTACGTCCACGCCCAGGCCGCGGCAATCGACACAAACGGCACCAGCATGGTTAGGTGGCGCTTGACCGTGTAGAGCCTGGGTACGGCGCCGGCCACAGCGAGCACCAAGACTAGACCCAACAGAAACCAGGCAACCAGTGGGCTGCTGATCCAGCTTCGTACCCGTGGGCTACGTCGCACAGCCAGCGCAATCACTATGCCTGCAGCCACTGCAACGACCAGTCCCAGCGCGATCAAACGTCGGGCCTGGTCAGGCGTTAGCTCCACGCCCAACCCTTGCGCCTGCACCGCCAAGAAGACTGCCTGATACGAGGGTCCGGCCCATACCGCGCGCTGCTCCGATGTCAGCCACCAACCAGCCAACGGAGCCAATAGCACCACCTGAATCGCAAGCCAACGCGAGCCCTTACCTTTCAGATTCATACGCGCAGTAGGTCGCTCCGATTGTTGGTCTGCCGACCCGGGGATCTGCTGATTTTCTGGCTCTTTCCGCCACGGCCAGCCGCTTGTCAGGAACAGGCTCAGCCCGAACCATACCACCAGCGCGCCATATTCGGCAAACAAGGCCAGCCAGCCAAATAGCAGGAACAGGCCAGCGTTGCCCAGCGATGGCCGCAGCCACCAGCGCAGCCCTACCCACACCATCAACAGCGCCAACGCGCTCAGTAGAGCGTACGGCCGCGCCTCCTGGCTGTACCAGATGTGTAGCGGCGCAAAAGCCACCAGCCCGGCAGCCAGCAACGCGGCTCGATCGGCCCACGCTGCATTTGGGGATGCGACAGGGCGGATGGCCTGCCTGGCTACTAGCCAGGTCAGCGGCACAGCCAGGGCGCCGGCCAGCGCCGACGGCAGACGCAGCCACCACTCGCTCGCGCCAAGCACAGCGACAGCGCGCAACAATAGGTAGTAGCCGGGAGGATGTGGGTCACACAGGCCCCAGAGTATCGTGGCAACCGGCAGTTGCGAGAAGTAGTAGCTGCTACCCTCGTCGGTGAGCAGTGACTTGCTGCCCAGCGCTAGCAGCCTGAGCGCTAGTGCGGCCAGGGTCAGCAGGACGAGGACCAGGAGGGAGGTGGGGAGTTGGATACGGCGAGGCGCCATGAGGCGGTCAGTAGAAACAGTGAACAGTGAAAAAGGATCAGGATTTGGAGGGCGGAGAGAATTCGTAGATCGTATGAGCTTGGATGACCGATTGTGCCGGAGATCGTTGCGTGATTAGGATGTGATTGCAGAGGGCGGCGGCGCTGCCGAATAGGGCGAAGGCGAGCACGTAGCCACGCGGAGCGGCCGGCGGGGCTTCGACCATGCCATGAAGCGCGTATACCACCAGGCTGCCAAACAAACCCATCGCCAGGCTGACGTTAGTTCTGTTGGCCTGGTCCACCAGGATATGCCGAGTAGCGGCGATCAGGCTGGCAGCCAAGCCAATCAGTAGGGCAAGGTGCACAATCAGACCGGGCAAACCCATCTCGGCGGCGGTCTGCAGGAAAATGTTGTGCGCATGGATGAACCCACCCTCGGAGCCTATGAAGAACGGCGGGTAGAGCACCATCACGACCTTCTCGAACATGCCGAGGCCGGCGCCGGTCAGGCTAAAATCCTGGATCAAATAGATCGCACGGCTCCAAAGTTCCATGCGCCCAGTCAGTGTGTTGATCGACGCTTCCCCAAGGCTGGCATTGGGAAAGAGCATCCCGACAAGCCTGCTGGGTCCCAACAGGCCGAACACCAGCAGCGCCATCAGCAAGATAGCCAGTCCAACCCACCAGCGCCGGTAGCGCAGTGCCGGCATGATGACCATCGCGCCCGCCGCGCCCAGCCACGCTCCGCGGGATTGGCTCAATAGGAGCGTTAAGCCGACCAGGCCGGCCGTGCCCAGCGCCACAACGCGCAACACGCGACCCTGTCCCCACCATGCCATTGCGATCGCTGGCAGCAGCAATAAGGCCATCACACCTCCAGCCAGGTTGGGATGGATGCCCTCGGGTCGCCACGGAAGGCGAAACTGCGGAAAAAGGCGATATAGGCTGTCGGGTAGGATGGGGATCTTAACAGTAGTCCAGTTTGTGCCAAAGAGAACCACGAGAGCCAGTCCGGCGGCCAGCACGAGGAAGACCCAGGGAAGGAAGTCGAGCCAACGGGAGCGCGCCAGCCCGGCCAATCCATAAAAGATGGCGAAACCGGCCACGATCTTGCAGGCCACCGGCCAGCTCGCGGACAGGTCCGCGCTAGCCCATAGGCCTACGGGCACTAACAGTAACGTTAAGATATTTGGCCAGTCAACTACGGTCCGCGGTAGGATCGAGCGAGTTAGCACGGCACGTCCCCCAAAGACCAAAAGCAAGGCGACTAGCGTCGCCATCAGGACAGCCTGTGGCATCCGTGTGGCAAACAAGAGCGGAAGGACCAACACACAACAGGCCAACAGAAAGATCAGGGCGACCTGGTCAGATTGGGCTGCTCTGGCTCGGCCAGAGACCGGCGAAAACTGTGGCTGGGGCTGACTGGGTTCCATGGCTGAGTCATTATACGCCGTGGAGCAGCAACGGGCCAAAATAGTTGGCGCGTGGCGGCCCGGGCTGACGACCAGTGCCAGCGTGCCCATGAGCAAAAACATGAGACTGGGCTAAAGCAACGTTTCCATGGGACAACGCAGAACTATCCAGTGCATTACCTACGTGCACGTCAGATACGACGCGTCCTAGTCAGTTGGTCAGCGCGAAAACTCGCCACTTGCCCGATACGCGTCCGGGAATCTGTGCTATACTGATAGATAGCAAGACGGGGCCGGCCATGGCGTTCGCCGGCCATGCAGGAGGAACACATGTTCGCTAACGGGTTTCACCACACCGATTCAGCCGTTAGATCCTCAAACGGTATTCACCGTAACGGCAATGACCATTTGATTGAATTGCGCAAGGTGCAGAAGGTCTACTCGACCGCCGCCGGCCCGTTTAACGCGCTCAAAGATATCAACCTGCAGGTCGACTACGGCGAGTTCGTCGCCGTGATCGGCAAGTCGGGCAGCGGCAAATCGACGCTGATCAACATGATCACCGGCATCGACCGGCCCACCACCGGCCAGGTCTTCATCGGCGACACCGCGATCCACACCCTGAAGGAAGGACAGCTGGCGCCCTGGCGCGGGCGTACGGTCGGCATCATCTTCCAGTTTTTCCAGCTCTTGCCGACCCTGAGCGTGATCGAGAACGTGATGCTGCCCATGGATTTCTGCCGTCTATACAGCATGCGCGAGCGCAAGGAGCGAGCCATGCATTTGCTGGGGCAGGTCGAGATGGCCGAGCACGCAGCTAAGCTGCCGGCAGCGCTCTCCGGCGGCCAACAGCAGCGCGTCGCCATCGCCCGCGCCCTGGCCACTGACGCGCCGATCCTGGTGGCCGACGAGCCGACGGGCAACCTGGACTCCAAAACCGCCGCCAGGGTCTTTAACCTGTTCGAAAGCCTGGTGGCGGGTGGCAAGACGATCCTGATGGTCACGCACGACCAGGACCTGGCCAAACGGGCCACGCGCACAGTCATCATCTCCGACGGCCAGATCATCGAGGAATACCTGGCGCACGTCTTCCCATCCTTGAGCGAGGACCAGCTCGTCGAGGCGACTCGCGACATGGATCTGCAGAAGTTCCTGCCGGGCACGGTGATCGTGCAGGAGGGCCGGCCCCCCGATAGCTTCTACCTGGTGACCAAGGGCGAGGTCGAGGTGGTCCTGCCGACGAGTCGACGACCACGAGGTGGTCGTGACTCGTCTCCACAGCGGCCAGTACTTCGGCGAGGTCGAGTTATTGCGCGGCGGCGCCAACCTCGCCACGATCCGCGCCGCGCCTGAAATCGGCGTCGAGGTCGGCGTGCTGGATTGTGGCGAGTTCGAGCGCCTGATGGCGGGCTCGGCGCCAACCAGGGCACAGATCGATCAGATTGCCCAGCAACGGGTGCTGGAGAATATCGCCGGTCGAAGGAGATGATCCCATGATTAGCCCCCGTTGGCACAAAGTGGTGCGCGATCTTTGGGAGCAGAAAGCTCGCACGATCCTCGTGGTGCTCTCGATCGCCGTCGGGGTGTTTGCCGTCGGCATGATTGCCAGCTCTCGAATGATCCTCTCCCGAGAGATGACTCGATCGTGGCAGGCGATCAGCCCGGCGAGCGCTGAGCTGTACCCCGACCACTTCGACGAGGACCTGGTCTGGATGGTTCGACACATGCCGGAGATCCGGGAGGCCGATGCTCGGCGCGCGACCCCAGTACGCTTTCGCAAAGGCCCAGCCGGCCGCCGCGTGAGCGGGTCACAGGAAGAACTTGAGGATGCACCCACCGGGCGGGCTGCGTCATGGCGCAAGCTGACGCTCTACAGCTACCTCGCCTACGACGACATTCGGATATTCAAGCTTCGTCCGCTCACCGGCGCGTATCCGCCGCCGGAGCACGAAGTGCTGATCGAACGGGCTTCGCTGGCATGGATGGGGCTCCAGGAAGGCGACACATTTGAGGTTGAGAGTTATACGGGCAAGAAGCGCACCGTTCGCATTGCAGGCACTGTCCACGATCAAACCCAGATGGTTGCCAGCTGGGTGGGCCAGGGCTATGGTTACGTGACCCCAGAGACAATGCTGTGGCTTGGCTTGCCCGACGGCTTTGACGAGCTGATGTTCGTGGCCGCAGGCGACACGCAGGACAGGGCCTCTATCACCGCGGTTGCCCAAGCGGTTCGCGACAAGATCGAGCGCGGCGGCCGCACCGTCTATTACACCTGGATCCTAACCCCGGGCCGGCATCCGGCGGAACAGACCATCGATCCCATGATGCTGGTGCTTGGCATGCTGGGGCTATTGTCGCTGCTAGCCAGCGGCTTCCTGGTCTTCAACACGTTGCAAGCGCTGTTGGCACAGCAGACGAGGCAGATTGGTGTGATGAAGGCGCTGGGCGCCAAAAATGGGCAGATCTTAGGCCTTTACTACGGCATGGTGCTGATCTATGGCCTGCTGGCGCTACTCATCGCCGTGCCGCTGGGCGCGCTGGGCGCCTACGGCCTAACCAGCTACACTGCTGGCCTCGTCAACTTCGACATCGCAAGCTTCGGCGTACCGCCGCAGGTTCTCGCCTTGGAAGTGGCTGTGGGGCTACTAGTGCCGCTGCTGGCGGCGCTTTACCCGATCCTCGGCGGTGTGCGCATGACCGCGCGTGAAGCCATGAGCGACTACGGCGTGAGCGGCGGCAACTATGGCCAAAGCCGGGTGGACCGCCTGGTAGAACGGGTGCAGAACCTGCCCCGCCCGCTCCTGTTGTCGTTTCGCAACACCTTCCGCCGCAAAGGACGCCTGGCGCTCACTCTCTTGACGTTGACCGCAAGCGGAGCGATTTTTATCGCCGTCGTGAGCACCCAGGCATCGATGATGCACAGCATCGACGAGATGTTTAACTACATCAAGTACGACGTCGTGCTCGGCATGGAGCGCGAGTATCGCATCGACCTGCTCGAGCGCCAGGCGTTGGCCGTGCCAGGCGTCGCCATCGCCGAGGCTTGGCGCTTCGACAGCGCGCGAAGGGTGCGGCCGGATGGCAACGAAAGCCAGCCGATCAATGTCCAGGCGCCGCGGGCCGACACCCAACTCGTCAGCCCAACTATCCTCGAGGGCCGTTGGCTCCTGCCTGAGGACGAGAATGCCGTTGTCGTCAATACCTACCTGCTCAAAGACGAGCCCGACATCGGCGTCGGCGACGAGATCACGCTCAAACTCGGCCGCGAGGAGACGGCGTGGCGCGTCGTCGGCATCGTCGGTAAGACGGATCCGGTGCCCCTGCTCTACGTCAACCTCCCGTACTACAGCAAGCTCATGGGAGGTGTTGGTCGAGCCGGCGCGGTCATTATCGCTACACAGCAACGCGATCCAAACTCCCAGGCGCAGATGGCGAAGGTGCTGGAGCAGCATTTCGAGAGCACCGGCCTGCGTGTGGCAACCACCCAGACCAGCGCGACCCAACAGGCGCAGATCGCCTCGCAGCTGAATGTGTTGGTCGTTTTTCTGATGATCATGGCAATTCTACTGGCCGTAGTCGGCGCGGTCGGTCTGATGGGCACCATGAGCCTGAATGTGCTGGAGCGAACGCGCGAGGTCGGCGTGATGCGTGCTATCGGCGCAGGTGGCTACGACATCCTGCAGATCGTCGTGGTGGAGGGCGTGCTGATCGGTCTTTTAAGCTGGTTCCTTGCGGCGGCGCTGGCATTTCCGTTGGGAAAGCTTCTGAGCGACGTCGTGGGCATGTCGGTTATCCGGATGAACTTGACCTATACGTTCTCAGTTCTCGGCGCGGGCATCTGGCTCGGCGCGGTGGTAGTGTTGGCAGCGCTGGCGAGCTTCTGGCCGGCGCGCAACGCGTCGCGTGTCACCGTGCGGGAGGTGCTGGCGTACGAGTAGCTCGTGGACGCACACCACCTCCTGCTTTTTCGCAAAGGGATAGCGTGGAATCATGCAAGTGCAGCGAGTAGAGACGACACAAAGCGCACAGGTTTCCAATGACCTGAATCAAGCGGACCTCGCAATAGGGGCTCGCGTTGGATTGTTCTTCCTGTTTCTGGCCATCAGCCTCATCGTGACGGTGGTCGGCCACTCGGCGTGGATCCCTGACGAGTGGCGGCTGGCCGCCAGGGCGGGGCTGTCGCTGGTGCTTCTGGCGACGACCATCGGGCTCCATCGCAGCGAGCGCCTGCGGCCGTTCTGGAAGATCAGCCTGGCCTATCTGGCCGTGTCGGTGGGCTTCTTGCTGACCCTCATCGTCGGCCGATGGCTGCCCGCCCCGGATAACCTGACCAGCAGCCCCGTGATGGGTGTGGCTTTGGGCAAGCTGTTCGACGTTGTGCCGCTTGTGCTGCCCATGCTGTTGGTCCCCAAACTGGCAGGCGACGACTTTGGCTCGATCTATCTGCAACGCGGCAAGCTCGGGCAGTCGCTTCTGTTGGGCCTGCTGGTCGGCGCAGTGACTTTTATTCCCTTCGTGATGCTGGGTGGACTCGAGGGCGTCCGCGCCGTGGGTGCGGCCGCGGTGGTAGCTGCGCTGCCCTGGATCGCCGTCTTTTCGCTGTCGAACAGCTTCATGGAGGAGCTTTGGTGGCGAGGCCTGTTCCTGCGCAAATACCAGGTGTTCCTGGGCGTCCGGGGCGCCCTGTTGTTGACTGCGCTGGGCTGGGGGCTGATGCATCTGATCGGCACCTACTTCGCCGGCGGCCAGCTTGTGGCGTTTGTGGCTGTCGATATCCTCCTGGGCCTGGCCTACGGCTGGATTACTCAGCGCACGGACACGCTGTGGGGCGCGGTGCTGGCGCATGCCGCCGCCGACGCGTTCCTCGTGCTGGGCATGCTGGCCACGCTGGCGAAGTTGGGTTGATGGTGTGTCCTGGGGTGGACTGGCTTCGCAACATTCAATCCAACCCAAATGTGGAAATCCGCGTGGGCGCGAGACGTTTTCGCGGCAAAGCGGAAGTCGTTACCGATCCGTCAAAGATTGCCGATTTTATGGAGGTCAGGCTTGAGAGACATCCGCGCATGATCGGATTGATCATGGAGAAAGCCCATGGGCTTCCGCGCCGCCCTTCTCGCGAGCAATTGGTAGAACTGGCAAAGACGGGAGCGCTGGTTATTGTCCATCCGACAGGTTGAAATAATCCTGGAGTTTGTCCCATGGAAACATTTGCGCCCGCCCAACCCTTCGTACACAATCGAAAATACAGGGACGACTGCCAGCGAGTCAAAGCCACTCTGGATTTGCTCGCCGTTGACGCCCCGATCCGCGCCATCATCACCGCCTTCAACAAACTACACTATTGCCACACCCTGCAGTGCTGTTATGGACATTTCCTTCATGCCAGGCAAAGCGATCCTCACAACCTCGAACGCCTGCCTGCCTGTGACGTTGGGCTGGTGCATTACAGGATCGCCTACCTTGCCTTGTGTCTCGAGGACAGCGCTTCTGGAATCCGTCTGCGCTCGCGGCTGGAACGCGTTCCCGAAATCGGCGTGTGATACATCCAGTTCGGCTCCCCCAAGTGGTTCTGGGAGCAGAGTCCCAACTCCTATGCCCTCCAAGTCGAGCCGGAACGTTTCCGCGAACGCGACACGGCGGCCATCGAATATCAGGAAGCCCTACGCGTGCAAAATGTCCGGGACCTGTTTTTCAAGCGCCTAGAGGAAATCGCAGGCGATTGTATATCAGGTTGATCTTCGAACGTCCGCGGCGCATCCATGATGGCCAGACCATTCCCGTGGATGGCGGCGCGGGGACGGCGGAGCTGAAGTAGACGACACAAAGAGTGAACAATCATGGAACATCCGATAATCATCAACAGAGAGACCTGTAACGCCTGCGGCTTGTGTGCAGATATATGTCCGAATTTGATCATGAAGAAGGACAGCTGCGGTGGGATTTTCTTACGTTCTGATCGGCTGCCCCTTTGCATCAAATGCGGTCAATGCATGGCTATCTGTCCTTCCCAATCCATCGTTGTGGATGAATTAGAGTACTCACGTGACTTCTTCGCGCTGCCTACCGGACCCGTGACCGAAATGCCATTTCTGGAAATGATAAAAGCACGCCGGGCAATTCGTGTTTTCAAGGAACAGTCTGTTCCCAGGGAATTGCTGGAGCAAGTGGTGCAGGCAATCACGTTCGCTCCACCAGGGTTTACACCTCTCAAGACGGAAGTTGTGGTTGTACAAGATACGTTTGTGATTCGTCAGGCGTTGCCCGAAATGGTGAGAGTCTATGATGGTCTGATTAAAGCCATGGGCAACCCCGTAGCACGCTTCTTCATTCGCCGCAAGGTTGGGGAGGCAAAGTTCAAGACATTGGTTCGGCATGTGGCGCCTCTGATGAAGAGCCGTCTCCCGGAGTTGAAGCAAGGGACGGAGGACACCATTACGCGCCATGCGCCAGCGATGATCATCTTTCATGCCCATCGTGATGCCGAGAATTACGAAGGAGATATCCATATTGCGTTGACTTATGGATTCCTTGCCGCGCACGCGCTAGGACTTGGAGGAACCGCAATTGACCTGATTCCCCCGGCGATTCAAAACAGTTCATATTTACGCAGGCTGTTTTCGATTTCCTGAGGGCAATGTGGTCGTGGCTTCGATGATCCTTGGGTATCCAAGGTATCGCTATCAGTGGGGCATCAAACGAAACCTACAGGGTGTGACCTGGATTTGAGAAATATGTAACTCAAAAGGAGATTGAGATGGATCACGTTGTATATCTCGACGTGCAGGCAAAGGAACTGGAAAACCTGCTTGCTGGAAGCAAGGCCATGATCATCCGCGGCGCGACGGGACGCAAACTCCCACATGGGCGTGTGGACGTGGGGGATATGCTGTATTTCATCAACAACAATGCCGAAGGAGCCGTACGTGCAAAAGCAAAAGTAAGAAGCGTGTTTCACTCCGAGAAAATGACCGAAGATGAGTCCCGCGTGCTGGTGGAAAAGAACCAATCCAAACTACGCCTGACCGAGAAACAAATGAAACGCTGGGCAGGCAAACGGTACATTGTCCTGATCGAAGTCGCCGATGTACAAGAAGTCCCTCCCTTCGCCATTGATAAGAGCAACTATGGCAATATGGATGATTGGCTGCCCGTGGAAAAAATCGATTCGGTGGCTATGGGATGATTGTCCCAGCAGAATTTCATCATGAGGATGAACATGAGAAAGAAACCAATTCCTGCCCTGTTTTTTCTCTTTGCGCTTGTGACGGGATGTGGCGCTCCAATCGTAACACCTCAACCGACCCCCATCCTGCCGCCACCCACCCAAGCCGTGTGCCAGCCCGTGCGGACTCTGCTCACTGCGGACGCGCTGACAAATGGCTTCGCGTTCGATAGTCCGGTGGATGAGTTGGCTCTCACGCCGCCCGACGATTCTGCTGCACCGATACACATCTTCGAAGGTCGTCTCGAACTACTCGGCGAAAAGGAGAACGGTCATATCAACGTGTTGCGCGGCGAACTGGAACCGGAATACCCATCGCTGCCGGAGTTCGACTTCGAGTTCGTACAGGATAACGGCGACCTGATTCCCGTTCGACGCGGCAACCTCATCGCCGACCATCCCATCTGGAACATCATCCTCGAACCGGGGCGCGTCTGGCAGGAGGAAGGCGATGGCGATTTCTCGCGCGCCTCCCTGCCCTTCGCGCTGACCGTCAAGGGCGGGAATGCAACCTTCAACGGCACGTTGACTTTCCTGTTCGATGACCAACGCGTCTCGAAGGTTTGGTACCAGGTCACGCAGGAGACAACCACGTATACCCGCGCCGACCTGTGGGGGTTGCTGGACGCGGCTTATCATCCGGGAGCCGTCAACGGGTCGGGGAAGATCCGGGCGGATTTCGCTGCGGAGTTGGCCGCGCGGATGCCGGTCAAGCCCATCGAAGCATTGGCGGAAGATTATCCCGGTGTAGATGTCTCTGCCTTTGGGCGCGGCGTAACTCCCGAACACATGACCTGGTACGGCGTCGCGGTGAACGAGGTCAACTATACTACCTGCAAACCCGGGAGGGAACGGACGCCGACATCTACCAGTTCGTGGTGGATGAAGTGTATCGCCCGCTTGGGCTGGGCCCCGGCGTGTTCACCACCATGCGCACCGCCGACAACGATTGGCAGGGACAAGCCGAGGGCGGCTTCGGTCAGTGGTGGATTCCCGATGACATCGCCAGGATCGGGACATTCCTACAGAGCGGCGGCAAGATCAACGGTGAACAAGTCCTGCAACCCCGACTCGCTGGAGGCCGCTTCGACGGCCATTCGCGGGCTGTTCAACCGGGGGGCGATTCCGGCTGACATCGCGGCTGCCGTCGCCAGCGCCTACGCCGGGCTGGACGGCACGGCCGTGGCCGTGCACTCGTCGGCCACCGCCGAGGACCTGCCTGAAGCCTCCTTCGCGGGTCAGCAAGAGACATTCTAAGGGTTGCCGGCATAACCCTGGTCATGTTTCTCTTGGGTGTAGGCATCATGGGCGCGATCTTCGGCGCGTTTTTTGCGCACGGGCTAACCACACGGTTCAAGAGAATCTTCGTTACCACCGATCTGTGGAGCGCCGGAGATTTCTCAAGGTACAGCGATGACACCGCAGGAGACGAGATTACCCAAATTGCCCAGCGTTTGAACAGTATGGCCAAACAATTAAAGATCCTGCTGCGCAGGCGACAAGATATGGCCGTCTCTGAAGAACGTAACCGCCTGGCGCGTGACCTGCACGACAGCGCCAAGCAGCAGGCTCTGGCGGCTTCCTTTGAATTGGGGACTGCACTCACTTTGTACGAACGCGATCCGGACGGCGCAAAACATCACCTGGTGGAGGCCGATGCGCTGGTTGATTCGGTCCGTAAGAAGCTCACCAACCTGGTCCACGAGCTGCGCCCTCAGGACATGGACGGACAGGATTTTTCCGAAACCCTGAAAGAGTACGCCTTTGAATGGTCCCATCGCAATGGGGTTGAAATGATTTTTCACGTTGAAGGGAACAACGAGCTCCCGCTGGAGACCCGCGAAATTCTATTCCGCATCGCGCAGGAAGCTCTGGCGAACGTTGCGCGTCATAGTTCTGCCCGTTGTACAGACGTATCTCTGGAACTCGGTGCAAACTCCACGACAATGATCGTCAAAGACGATGGCCGCGGCTTTGATCCACTTGCACACCATGGTGGGATTGGCCTTGCGTCGATGCGCGAACGCACCGAAGACCTTGGTGGAAGTTTTGCCGTCGAAAGCGCGCCAGGCCGGGGCACCCAGATTGTAGTCACTCTGCCGTTGGCAGATTAGAACAAGGAGGAGTCATGGCTGCTCCAATTGATTTGATCACGGTAATGATCGTCGATGACCATGAAATGGTTCGGCGGGGCGCTTGCAGTTTCTGGAAGCCCAACCGGATATCTCTGTCGTCGCGCAGGCAGGTTCAGGTGCAGAGGCAGTCACGTTAGCGCAAGAATTCGTCCCCGATGTGGTTTTAATGGACCTGGTGATGCCGGGGATGGACGGTCAAGGGGCACGTCAGCAACATTCTCAGCAAATTGCACCTGGTCGATCGCACCCAGGCAGCAGCCTACGCCTGGCAGGAAGGGGTCGTCCGCCGGGAATAGATGGGCGCGAACCGAGCGAGTTCAGGGCTAGGAGTTACGCAGTTGGCGGGTCTGTGGAGGGGGACAGCTAGCTCTCAAGACATGTTCGCAAACCCATCTTCAGCAATCTAAAACCATCCCTTCAGGCCCGTGTGTATTCCATCGTCATGCGCCATGCTATTAGCAGGATCAACCTGAAAAAAATCAAGCGATTAGGTTGACAAGCGATGTCTCGGGCGGCGAGCCGCCTCAGCCGCCCAGGACCGAGGAGATCACCTTCCAGTCCGGTGAGTTCAAGCTCGTCGGCGATCTCCGCACACCTGCTGGAACCGGCCCGTTCCCGGTCGTCCTGTTCGTGCATGGCTCCGGGCCGATTGACCGCACATTTTTCGGGTATTACCTGCCAGTCATGGAGCGCATGCTGCGTGCCGGCTACGCGGTCTTCTCCTGGGACAAGCCGGGTTATGGTGAATCCACGGGGCAGCTTCGCGAGCCCTACCTGAGACATCAACGGGCCCAAATCGTCCTCGATGCGATCGAGGTCATGAAGACACATCCCGATATCGATCCCCAGCAGATCGGCCTGTGGGGGATCAGCCAGGCCGGTTACGTGATGCCCCGCGTGCTCTCGACAGGCGAGGACATCGCCTTCATGATCGCAGTTTCCTGTCCAGGCATGGCAGGAGTCGACCAAATGGCCTACCTGATTGCGTCTCAAGCTACCTGTGCTGGCCATCTTCGGCGAGCGGGACACGCAGGCCGATCCAATCCAGGGGGTGCACGCCTACCGGGAAGCCCTGGAGCAAGCGGGTAACCCAGCCTCCCGTGTTGAAATCGTCCCGGGCGTCAACCACGCCATGATCTTGGCGGAGACCGGCTGTTATGATGTGTTGGCCGAATCAGTGCAGAGCGGCGCTTGGACGATCGCGCCGGAGTTTCTGGATATGCAGGAGGAGTGGCTTAGGGATCTGCGTCAATGACTATGCCGCATCAAATCCAGTCTGATATCCAGCCAATTCGAGGATTGCAAAACTAGAGACAAGTGGGCGGCTCAGCACGGTCAGCTGGGCCGCCCACTTGTTGAAAAGGAGTCCCGGCGCTGCAAGCTGGCAGGAGTACGTGGCCTCGACCCGGGATGTGCTCCTCCGGATCGTTTCGTCCTACCAGTCGCTAACTGAAGTCACTCCAGCCCCAGGTTCGCAGGACTACCCCTGATCTGTCCGCTTGGCAATCATAGGTCTTCTGGAGCGAGACCAGTCACCTTGGCGATACGTGCCAACATGCGGGGACCGATCTCGTCGCTTTCGTGGAATGCAAAGACGACATCAGGCCAACCGGGGCGCTCAAGCACACGATGGGATCCGGTCTGGCGTTTGATGCTCCACCCGATACGAAGTAGCGCCGCCAGAACGCGCTTCGCCTTTGTCGAGCGCCAGTCACTCATGCTGCCGCAAACGAGATGCTCATGAGCCGGCTCGGCAGGCTCTCACCATGTTCAAGGCGGTCGGCAAGAACCCGCAGCGCCAACGCTTGAACCTTGGCCATTGCCTCTTCAAGCGTGCGCCCGTAGGCCAGGACGCCTGGGAGCTCCATTACCTCGGCCAGCCAGCGTCCGTCCTCTTCCTGTTCATATTGGATATCGAACTTCATCACTCGCTCTCCAATTCGACGATGTAACACGCTACCACCTCATTCCGGTTAAGGACCATATGTGCTGTACCAATCTCGATCTCGTAGTCATTCTACATGCGCTGATGGTTTTCTGCAAGCGTGTTATCGTCCTGGTCTCGGCCAGCATGAAAACCGCTGCGCCCTTCTGGCGTCACCACACCCGTGGCAGCAGCCCGTAGCGCGTCTGCAGTGTTCTTTTGCATTGTAACCTTCGCTTGCCGTAGAGAGCGACGACCACTTTCAAACGCACTTATTGATAATCCCGATAGGCAAACCTGAGCCGCGAATAAAAGCGTTTGCCTTTGGCTTGCAAAACAAGCAGATCCCGCAAATGATACTTCGGCACCGTGCTAAGCTTCTTCCAGGGCGACGCCGCTTTCGTGCTGAGCCGGTAGTACTCTTCGTAAAATTCGTCGAGGGGCAAGTGCGTCGGCAACAGCGTGTGAATGAAGTCGAAGAAGTCGTAGTCGTTCGTGAGTAAACGGTCCTTGATTTCCTCGAAGAAGTCGGTGCCGGGCAGCGGCGTCAACACGGCAAAGGTCGGGAAGCTCAGCCCCAGACCGCGGCAATACTGTCGGAAGAACGCAAAGTCCTTGCGGGTGAACTCCGGCCGCACGATGAACGAGGCGTACAGCTCGATGCCGAGATCGTGCAGGATCTTGATGGCCTGCTCGTTGTCGCCAACGGTCGAGCCCTTGTGGATGAACTGCAGATCCTCGTCGGTGCAGAATTCGAGCCCGACAAAGACCCGCTCCAGGCCGATATTTCGCCACATCGCCAACAGATCGGGGTTACGCGCGATGGTGTCACTCCTGCCGTAGAGGAAATACCGCTTCTTGATGCCAGCCGCCTTGATCAGCTCCGCCAGCCGCTTCATGCGCGGCCCGTCCACCAGCAACTCGTCGTCGGCAAAGAAGACGAACGGCTCTTCCAGGGTCGCCAACTCCTCCACTACCTTCTCCGGCTGTCGCTTGAGATAGCGCCCGCCGGCCAGCTTCCACAGCGCACAGAAACTGCATCGGTAGGGGCAACCCTTGGACGTGCGCATGGTGGCCAGGGGCTTCATCCACTCCGAGAAGTAGTGCTTTCGATACGGCGCCGTCAGCCACCGCTCCGGCAGTGGAAAGGCGTCCAGATCGGCGATTGGCTGAGAGTCCGCATGGACCAGGCAACCGTCTTGGGCAAAAGTCACCCCGGGGATACCGCCAAACCCGACGCCCTTCTCGCTGCGCCGGACGATTTCCCGGAAAGGCTCCACCCCCTCACCCATCACGATCAGGTCGATGGAGGGCCAGAGAAAATCGATCGGCGCCACCGTAGCGTGATGGCCGCCGACTACCGTCAGCACGCCCGGATTCCATTGCTTGATCTGGTCAAACAGCCTGCGCACGACGTTGACGTGCACTGTATAGGCTGTGATGCCGACGAGCTGTGGCTGAAAATCCTCCAGGACATTCGACAGGTCTTTTTCCAATCGCATGTCCAGGATGCGGACGTCGTGGTCTTGTGCCACGCCAGCAGCGACGTATTCGAGAGCCAAAGGTTCGTACAGAAACACATCTTCGCCGCCGATGGTCACAGAGGCCTTGGGCGGTTGAATGAGCATGATTTTCATGGGTTCACCTACGGCGCCAGAGATGTGACGATTACCTTCTTTTTCATCGGCTGGTATCGCAATCCAGCGCCTTCAAAACTCCAGCCGTTGCGGATGCCTGTTGTCCGCTTGTAGCCCATGGCAAGATAGAAGGGCACCGCCAGAAGCGTCGAGGCGACCCTGATTGTCCCCGCGCCTTGGCGGATACATTCCTGTTCGCAGCGCTCCACCAATTGCCTGCCGATGCCGCGGCGGTGGTAGTCTCCGCGGACAAACAAGCTCTGAATTCTTTCCGTTCTGCCTCTGAGCACGCCGACAATCTCGCCCTCGTCTTCGGCGACGAAGACCATCGAGGCGCGGATTGCTTGGGCAATGGCCAGGCAATGCGCCTCGTCCGCCGATCGCGCGAATTGGAATGGGCCGAGAAGCTTCGCCTTTTCCTCAGGTGACGCGAAGTCGAGGTTGAATTCGCCGTAGGTGTCGGCAATGAGCCGGCCTACACTCTCGGCATCCAACTCGTCGTATGCACGAATGCTGATCATCCTTGTCCCTCTTTCAGTCAGAAACGACCAGGAATCGGATCTTCCAGGCTACTTCTTCCTGGAGAGTGCGATGGAAACCAGCCCTAATACCCCAAGTGCAATTGCGCCGGACGTGGCATAGGCGCCTTCTCCCAGGAGGAGAAGCAGCACAGCCGCAGCCACAAGGATGAGACCTACGATCAAGCGGGACGTTTTCATAGTTTGCCTCCTGTAACCATTCTACTCCCGTTGATGGTTTCCCGCAAGCGTTTTTTACTTCAAGGGCCTCTCCATGTATGTTTGGCGGATAGTCGCTGCGATTGTACAATGGGTTATGCGCACGAAGTTGTGACCTGTGATAGATCCCGTGACGAAAAGAGAATTAATCGATGACCACACCACCCGTCAATGACATCGTTATCCGCCTCGACACGATCGACGAGCTTTTCAACGCGCCGGACATCAACCCATTTTCCGACGAGGAAGTCGACGTGCTCGGCGAGCCGGCGATGATGCGCGTTGTGCGCAGGCTGCAGGCGCGACAAGTCCGCAACTGGGAAGGGGTGCGATTGATCATCGCGCTGCCCGCTGACCAGATCACCCCCGATTTGGAAGTACTCACCGAGCAGGCGATACGCCGCTATAGCAACGCTAAGATCGAGGACAACAAACTGCAGATCCGCCTCTCGCGCATGCGTAGCTTGATCGGGCTGGCCATGGTGACCGCACTGTCGATCCTTATCATTGGGGTAGCCTACCTGCTCTTTAACAGTGTCTTTTCCGATGCTTCGGATACGGTCCGGGGAATTGTCGCTGCCAGCATCAGCGTTTTCGTCTGGGTAGTCTTGTGGGATCCTATGGAGCAGTTGTTGTTCGATTGGGTGCAGCCCCGCATCGAGAACAACATCTTGCGTAAGCTTCAGGGGATCGACATTGTCATACGACCCAAATTCTAGCCCGGCGAGTCTCGCAGCCATGCAAGCAGAAACTACCATCGTCATCCAACTCAGCAGCATCGACGAGCTGTTCGTTGCGCCGGCGGCCAATCCCTTCTCGACGCACAAGGTCGACATTTTGGGCCAGGCCGGCGTGGACGTTGCGCAGAAGCAGGTGATGCGACACTGGCCCCGGCTGCCGCGCGCCATCCACCTCACGATGCAATTGCCGCCTGACCAGATCACGCCCGACCTTGCGCAGCGCACGCACGCCGCGATGCAGCACTACTGGGCCGCCAAGATCGACGACAACCGCCTGCAACGAAAGCTTACCGTCCAGCGCTCGCTGCGACAGTTGGTAGGTGCGTTCATCGCCATTTTGCTAGCTTTGGTGTTTATTGCGTTCCTCGTGGCGAATCCCTTCGAGTTGATTCCCGCCTTTCTGCGCGGGATACTCATCGTGCTGGCGCTCTATGCCTGCTCCGTGCTCAGCTTCGATGCGGTGTGGTCATTGGTCTTCGACTGGGTGCCATTCGAGCAGGATAACGCGGCATATCGAGCGCTTCAAAGAATGGAAATCGCTTTGGACGAGGCGAGTTGCGAAGAGACCTAGCGGATCTCCCGTCGAGCCAGCAATAACAGATGCTCCCAGACGAAAACTCCCAGCAGTGAGGGGATGTGTTCAGGAATAGATCCCAAGTTGCTTACTTGCTGTGGCTAGCTGAGTTATTGCTTCTTCCGGGGTTGGTTGTGCACAGGGGGTGTGTTGATCAGGTGTGCCCAGGGGATTGGAGCCAGTGCTTTTTTTCGGCGATCAAGTCATCCCATCTCATCACGTCCGTTTCTAGCTCATACTCAAATTCATTTCCTAAATCACCTGCCTCTAGTCTTCTTCTAAATTCTCCGTACTCCAAACCATACTTGATCTCCAACTCCAATCGCTCCTGTTCACATGACTCGAGTATGTCGGTCCGATCCAGGTAGGTGAGGAGGTAGCGCGTGCGGCCAGCGGGCACGTGTTCGAGAAAGGTGGTGAAGGTGGTCTGGATCTCCAGCTCGAAGGGGTGTTTGGCTTCGACAAGGACGGCGATGCCACCGCCAGTATCGCCCTCCGCCATTAGGTTAATCACGTTGTCGCCCAGCGAGATGGCGCGCAGCTCGACCGGCGGTGTTTGACTCAGACGCCAAAGAATTCGTTGTTCTGCTGGAAACAGGTCGACGTCCGTGGGCATTGACGATCCTTCTTGCGGCGTTGGGCTGTTGCGGGCTTCTCAATTTGTGAACCGACTGGTAGGGGCGGGTCTTGCACCCGCTCTCCTAGGGATCGTCCACAAACAAGCCGGGGCGGGTGCAAGACCCGCCCCTACCAGTCGCTGGAATCTATAATTGAAGTCCCATCAGCGCTACGCGCCAGACTTAATGATCCGGTAGCTGCTGGTGATCTCTGCAGCTTTCTTGAGCATTGCCTGGGCCGAGCAATAGGTCGTCTCCGAAAGCCCGATGGCCCGCTGCAGCGAGTTCTCGTTAACGTCGCCTGTCGCAACGTACTCAATGTGGATCTTGGTGTACACATTCGGATGGCTGCTTGCCTGCTCGGCGGTCACGATCACTTGAAAGTCCTGCAGCGGCTCGCGTTTCTTCTGCATGATGCTGATCACATCCATGGCCGTGCAGCCTGCCAGGCCCATCAGCAATAGCTGCAATGGCCGAGGGCCAAGGTTCTGACCACCCACCGCTGCCGACGAGTCCAGCATGATCTTGTTGCCGGTGTCGTTCTCTGCCTCAAGCAGCAATCCCTCGTGCTGCCAGGTAACGGAAACTTGTGCCATGGTTCACTCCTCTTTCGTTAGTTGCTGCGCTCTGACAATCGACGAAGGTCGAAAGTCAATCGGGTGCTGTCGTCTTTCATCGACCGTCACCCGTGCGGTGCTTCAGGTCATTGCACGCTAAGATACTCACTCAGTTCCAAACACTTGAGCAGCCGCGTCTCGACCTCCCCGGGCATAGGCTCGGGCGGCAAGGCATGGTAGAGCAACACGGTCTTGCGGAGCGTATCCACCACCACTCGACAGTTGTCGCACTCCGCCATATGATGCTCGATCTCGATGCACAGAGTCTCATCCAGATCGCCGTCGACGTAGTCGCTCAGGTCCCTGAGCAGCTCGCGGCATTCGCCATGTTGGTGGTTGCGTTCAGTCATGCTGCCACTTCCTCGCTCTGCTCGACCAGATAGCCTGCAAGCTGCTCTCGCAGCTGCAACCGTGCCCGGTGCAACCGCACCTTTAATGCTGTCTCGGTGATGTCCAACGCCTCGGCCGCTTCTTGCGTGCTCAGTCCCTGCACATCCCGTAAGACGAACGCAACTCGCAGGGAAGGCGGCAGTTCTTGCACCGCTCGCTCCATCACCTGCCGCAGCTCGCTCGACAAGGCCTGCTGGCCGGGTTCTACCGACCAGTCGCCAAGCTGGCGGGGCAACAGGTCGCCTTCATCCGTCACCTGCGGCTCGTCCAACGAAACGGTATCTTCGCGGCGCTTGCGCAGCCGCATGAGCGCCGCATTGGTCGTGATGCGGTAGAGCCACGTGCTAAGCTTGCTGCGGCCCTCGAAGCTGCCCATCTTGCCGCACGCGCTGATGAACGCCTCCTGGACAACCTCTTCCGCCTCGTCAGGATCGCCTACAATCCGCAGCGCCACGGCGTACATCTGGCTGCCGTGATGCTTGATCATACAGGCGCACGCATACTTGTCGCCGCGCTGAAGCGCCTCGATGAGCGCTTCTTCGTCAGCGTAGATGTTCAAATCAATCGTCAATCCTGGCATGTTTGATGGCACTCCAGGCCATTAAGTTACACAGCGCCATTGACGCCAGACTCTTTCGGGGCGCTTGAAACCATTCGATCCGACTCTGCATCTTACCCTGGCAACTCGTATCTAAAGGAGAACAAAGCACATGAACGCTACGGAACTTGGAATTACCACAGTAGTCAACCTGCCCTACGACCAGGCTATCGCGCAAAGCGTCGCAGCACTTAAGGAACAAGGTTTCGGTGTTTTGACCGAGATCGACGTTCAGGCGACTCTCAAGAAAAAGCTGGACGTCGACTTCCAGCGCTATGTCATCCTGGGCGCCTGCAACCCGTCGTTGGCCCACAGGGCGCTCTCGGCCGACCTGACTGTGGGTCTGATGCTGCCGTGCAATGTGGTGGTCTACGAGAATACCGATGGCACCAGCACCGTGTCGGCGCTCAATCCGATGGCAGCCATCGGCGTAGTCGGCAACCCCAGCCTGGACGAAACAGCAGCGCTTGCAACCGCCAAGCTTAGAGCCGTGATCGCCAAGCTGACCGAGCTAGCCGCAACGCCTGCTTAGGTCCAGCCGTTGCCAGACATCACAGCTTGACCAACAACAGCGCCCGGCTTGTTCAGCCGGGCGTTGTTCTTTGTGTAAGCCCAGTCGCCGTCGAAATCAGGCTTCATTGTACCATCGTGCTCGGGTATGGCAAAGCCATCTATTCAACTGCCTCACAGCGAAGATCAGTTCAACGCGCCTACATCTTGCAGCAACTCCAGCGTGCCCTGCAAATCCTTCAAGTTGCTCAGATCGACATCGGGGGCAGCAATCTCGCTTAGCGGCTTTACCGCAGGGTTCGTTCGAATACTCTGACCCGCCAGCGGATACTCATCGGTCTCGCTGGCAAAGTATTGCTGGGACTCGTTGCTCAGCAGGAAGGCAATAAACTGTTGCGCTGTCTCTTTGTGCTGGCTGGTGTTGAGCACGCCCGCACTGGCCACGTTGATCAGCGCGCCTGCTCCGCCCGCCGAAAAGTAGTAGTTCGAAATCGGCGCAGTGCCGCCATGCTCGTCTTGATAGCGATACATGTAGTAGTGGTTCACCAGACCGGCCGGTATTTCTCCACTCGCCACAGCCTCAATGATCGCATCGTTGTTGGCGTAGACCTTGGCGTCATTCTTAATCATGCCATCCAACCACTGCCGCGCCTTCTCATCGCCCTCAAGCACACGAAGCGCCGTCACAAAGGCCTGAAAACTGCCGTTGCTGGGCGCCCATCCAATCTTCCCCCTCCACTTCGGATCGGTCAGGCCCAAAATATCCTGCGGCAACTCCTCGGCCTTCACCATATCGGTGTTATACACCAACACGCGCGCCCGGCCACTCGTGCCGACCCATTGTCCATCTTTGCTGCGAAAACGGGGATCAACTTGCGCCAACAGATCGCCTGGCAGCGTCGTCAATCGTCCGGCCTGTGCAAGGGCGCCCAAAGCCCCGGCATCCTGGCCAAAGAACACGTCAGCCGGCGAGTTATCGCCCTCTTCCATGATCGTTGCGGCCATCTCCGCAGTTTCACCAAACCGTACCTGCACATCGACACCGGTTTCGTTCCCGAACCGCTCAATCAGCGGCCCAACCAGGTTCTCGTTTCGACCCGAATAAATCACCAACTTCTTGTCAGTGACAGGTGAATTTCCCGCCGCCGTGACCGAAGTGGCGTTCGTTTGGGTCGTTCGCTGTACCGGCTCAGGGAGCGCGGTACAAGCAACAAGCAGCATAAGAACAAGGAATAGCGCAGGAAAGCATGCAAGGCGCCGAAAGTTCATACTCATGGTGCTCCTCAAGATGCTTCCGGATTGGTTTCGGCCATATCAGTAGCCGAATCTGTAAGAGAAACGTCATCAAACATGGATGAACCACCGGATAGTCGAGGTGGTGCTACATCGATCAGACGAGCCAACTCCGCTGACAACGCTAGCTGGACACTGCCGACCTCGATCAGCATCGACCCACTGCCCGCCGCGGCGAGTACCTTGACAATAGCGCCTGGTATCAGCCCTTGATCGCACACAAAATCGTGCACGGTGACATCACCGTCGATGTGAACGACCTGTGCCTTCAGGCCTACTCCCAACCCCGATAGCGGAAATCGTGGCCGACGCAGCGCCGCACCGATGCTCGGTGGAATTGGCTGCTGCTGAGGACTCAATGTCGGGTTTCCCAAGAAACCGGCCAACCGCTCGGCTAAACCGTCCGGTGTCACGTGCTCGAAGCGGCAAGCGATCTCTTCGGCTTGCTGTGGCTCCACACCTAGCTTCTCGGCCAGGAATACTTCCCATAACCGGCGTTTGCGCAACACTCGCATGGCCGCTGCCTCTCCCTGTAAGGTCAACGTCACACCTCGGTATGGCTCGTAGTAAATCATGCCCCGCTCTTCCAACTTGCGACACATCTGGTTGGCGGAGACCGGCGAAACCGACAACTCCTCGGCCAAGACAGAAATAGGCACTGGCTTGTCCTCGTCCTGCAGCAGGGCGATTCGCAGCAAGTACATCTCGACGCTTTCGCTCATCGATTCGGTGATGTTATGGTCGTCCATAAGATATTCCTTGATATTTTTTAGGCATACCTTGCTATCTTATTCACAATTCGTGCCGCGTCAAGTCCGAATGCTGTCCGACTGAACACGGCGCCGGTGCTGGATATGTAACGGTTGACATGGGCATGTCTTGCCCATATTTCATCGTGCCCTTCACTGGAGTTGTCAAACCCATTCGACATCGAATGATGCAGTCGATGCCGGCAACCGACCGCTCTATTTGGTAGAGCTGGCACAATAGGTGAGCTATGAGAACTCAAAAACCTCTGGTTTATGGCCTCTTGGTCGCAGCCTTTTCTGTTTTGATCATCGCCGTGGCTTTCGTTGGCTACAACTTATTGTCGTTGGCGTTCGACACCGCGCCCACTCCTGCCCCAACCCGAGAGTTGGTGGTGGTCGTAGTGACAGCCACGGCTACTCCGACCTCATCGACTCTTGTCGCCTCACCGACGCCATCGCCCATAGCCACGCCTACATCCTCAGCCACGCTCAATCCTACAACGATCCCACAGGTCACCGTCGTAGCGGACCTTCTCAACGTCCGAGCGGGGCCAGGTGTGGAGTACGCCCTCATTGCGACCGTCCCCCAAGGCACCGTACTGCGGGCCGAAGGTCGGACGGAAGACGGCCAATGGCTACTGGTGTGCTGTGTCAACGAGCAGTGGGGATGGGTGCTCAATCAGCCGGGTCTCGTATCACTCAACTTCGACCTGACATCGTTGCCGGCCGTCATTGTTCCCACCCCTGTTCCAACACCGGTCCCGACTTGGCCGCCGCGGCCGCCGACTCCTACGCCAATCCCGACCTTGCCGATCTGGCCCACTCCCACCGCGATGCCTTGGCCAACACCTACTCCAGCGCCCCCACCCACCCCCACGCCCACAGCGGTCGTGATCGATGGTTGGTTGGGTCAATATTACGGCAACAGCGACCTACTTGGGACGCCACTATTGGTGCGCGTCGATCCCGCCATCCGATTTAACTGGGGTGCGGGAAGCCCAGCGCCCGGCGTCATTCCTGCTGACTTCTTCAGCGTTCGCTGGACCCGTAGCCAGTGGTTCGATGCCGGCCAGGTCCGCTTCGTTGCAAGGATGGATGATGGTGTACGCGTATGGCTGGACGGGGTCTGATTATTGATGATTGGAAGACCGGCAGCCTACGCACGACAAGCGCTGAGCGTTATCTCGACGCAGGCTGGCACAATTTGCGCGTGGAATACTTCGAGCGCACCGGCGATGCCTCGATCGACTTCTTCTGGGAGCGGCCAATTACCTTCCCAGAGTGGCGCGGAGAATACTTCAGCAACCGCGATCTACTCGGACAACCAGTGATTGTTCGTAATGATAACCAGATTGCCTTCAACTGGGGTTACGGCAGCCCCGCTCCCGGAATCCCGGCGGACAATTTCAGCGTGCGCTGGACACGGCAGCTCTACTTCGAGCAAGGTGTCTACCGCTTCACGGTGCGAGTCGACGATGGTGCACGTGTCTGGATCGACGGAGCGCTTGAGCTCAATGCATGGTATGACAACCCAGTCAGCGACTTTGTTGTTGAACGCGGCCTCAGCACCGGCTGGCATAGCTTCCAGGTGGACTATTACGAACACACTGGCCAGGCTCTGATCTTTTTCAACTGGTCGCAGGTCGGACCAACGTCGACTCCTATCCCACCGACGGTGACGCCGACGGCTATTCCATCGCCCACGCCAACCGCGACGCCGACGGCTATTCCATCGCCCACGCCAACCGCGACGCCGACGGCTATTCAATCGCCCACGCCAACCGCCACGCCGACGGCTATTCAATCGCCCACGCCAACCGCCACGCCGACGGCTATTCAATCGCCCACGCCAACCGCCACGCCGACGGCTATTCCATCGCCCACGCCAACCGCCACGCCGACGGCTATTCAATCGCCCACGCCAACCGCCACGCCGACGGCTATTCCATCGCCCACGCCAACCGCCACGCCGACGGCTGGCCAATCGCCCACGCCAACCGCGACGCCGACGGCTGGCCAATCGCCCACGCCAACCGCCACGCCGACGGCTATCCCATCGCCCACGCCAACCGCCACGCCGACAGCTATCCCATCGGCCACACTTACGCCAACGGCGACGCCGACGGCTATCCCATCGGCCACACCCACGCCTACGGCGACGCCGACATCGGTTCTATCGGCAAGACACACGCCAACCGCGACGCCAACTCACCAGGCCACCAGCACGCCAATGCCCACGCAACCACCAACCGCTTCTCCAACCCCGACTAAGATGGAACTACCAACCGATACGCCAACCCTTGAGCCAACCACCACTCCTACGGCGGAGCCAACTGCGACATCGACCGGTACACCGACAGATGTGCCTACTCCGACGGACACACCCGCAATCGAGCCAGGAGACCCAGCACCGACGCAGCCTGCCACCCGGCCAACATATGTTCCGCCGCAGCCGGTTCCTGCCGCTACCAAACCGGCCAAGCCTGCACCCGACAAGCCTTTGATCGTCCTGGATCCTGCGGCCGGCGTGAGCGGCGACCCGGTCACAGTCAGTGGCTCGTCTTGGCCCGCCGGCGAAACCGTGTTAGTCAGGATAGCCGACTAGCCCCAACCAAAGCAACGGCCGCATAGAACCCAGAAACGCACTGGCACGTGTCAAAGTGGACAGAAATGGCCGGTTCAAGGCAACGATACGGCTGCCCGATGACCCGTTGCTCCAGGTTCAACCCAGCGTTTGGGTGGTCGCCGCCACTACGAATGGCCGCAACCGAGCTTCGGCGCCGTTCCAATTGGCGTCAGCGATCGGCAACGGATCGGACCCCGGTTCTCCGCCCCCATCCAGCGGTGGATCTGGAACCGAACCACCGCCCACGGTGCCCTAGGCCAAGTCAGGTCAGTCACGAGAATGATGAGGGCAGTTCTGAGACGAGCTCAACGGACCCCAGTAGATTACATTTCTCGGATGATAGGAATGACGATGCAAACAAGGATCTTCAACAGAATGAAGGCAGCAACGGTGATGGGCCTGGTGACCCTGATCTAGGGAATGGTTGTAGCGACGGTGCCGCCGTAACTAGTTGATGGTCCTAAAAACTACAGCTAAAGCCCTGCGAGTCTCCTCTCGCAGGGCTTCTTGATTCTAAAACTCAGGTTTGCCTGCTCACCGCCTGCGATCTTCCTCGAAGGTCCTTGCCCATTCCCCGAGCGTGGCGTACAATGCGGTCAAATCACCTGCTTCTCCGTGCTTTCTGCACCTGTGCCCGGTTCTGCCATCCGGCACCCAATACCTCTTCACCAGCACTCGACTTTCCTACGATGACATATCTTGCCGTCGCTATCTCGGCTCTTGACACCGATGACGCCATTACTACCCTGCACCGAATCGCCGCAAGGGCCGATCTGGCCGAGCTTCGCCTAGACATGATGCAGTCGTTCGACCTACCACGCCTGCTGGCTGAACGCCCGCTGCCGGTGATTGTTACTTGCCGGCCGGTGCGGGAAGGAGGCCGCTGGCGCGGCTCAGAGACCGAGCGGTTGGCTGTGCTGCGCCAAGCGGCAGCCCTTGGCGCCGAATTCGTCGATCTCGAGTGGGATGTGGCGACCGAGGCTGCCACGATGGATCGCAGCCGGACCCAGGTGATCCTCTCACGCCACGACTTCGCCGGCATGCCGTCTGATCTGCCGGCGCAAGCCGAGGCGTTGTGGGCGGCCGGCGCCGATGTGGTCAAGATCGTTGGTATGGCCCAGCGTCTCGTCGACTGCACACCCATGTTGCATCTTCTCCAGACTGCGGTCCGTCCCACGATTGCGATTGCCATGGGTAACAGCGGGCTAGCCACGCGCCTGCTGGCTTTCCACTACGCCCACTCTTTTTTGAGCTTTGCGGCGCCTGATAGCGCCCCCGTGCATCGCGCATCGCCGATCGAGGATCATACGAGTACACGCACTGCGCCCGGACAAGTAACTCTCAGCGAGATGCGAGATGTGTACCGGGTTCAGTCTATGACGGCCAATACGAAGCTAATTGGCCTCATCCTGCCGAAAGCCAACTCATCTCAACTGGTCATCGACGGCAATGCTTGGTTGTCGAAGAACGCGCCAGATGCCATGCTTATGCCTCTGGATTTAGCAAGTGGCGAAACTGAGGCGCAAGCTCGCGAAGCAATTCGGGAGGCAGGGCCGCTCGCCGGATTCCTCTCACAGGATAGCGATGGCAAAACGATTTGTGCTAGGGTGCCAACCAACGATCACAGGCGGTCCTTTGGAAGCGTGATCGCAGCGCTGCGATGGTTCGTCGAGCCGCCAGAAGCCCAAAATTCCGATGCCTGGTACACGTGAGTTTGAATCGACCGGTAGCTATTAGTGAACTGAAATCAGCCTGCACCGTTCACTGCCCACTGCCATGCAAACACTCGATCGAAAAAGCCTGTCAGCGCAATTGGTATTCAGCTTAGTCGGCCTGGTGCTACTGACGGCATTGATTGTGGGCCTGCCGGCCATCTGGCTGATTCGCAATCAGCTCGAGGGCCAGGCATGGGCGCAAATCCGTCAGGGTGCCCAGGCGACCCAAGCTCTGTATGCTGCCCGAGACCTGGATTTGAACAACCTTGCTACGCTCAGCGCGCAGCGGCCCTCTCTCCGCTCGCTGTTGCAACAGGCAGACCTCGACGGGCTGATCTCCTACCTGGAAACCTTGCGAGAGGGCGCCGATCTCGATTGGGTTGCTGTCTGTGACACAGACGATAAGCTCATCGCTCAGGTTGCGGGGGAACAACCAGCGTACTGCCGTCGAGCCCATGCACCTCGGCTCAAGCCCAGGCAGTTACGGTGGTGGCCACGCCCGGCGAGTCACCAGGCGTATGGCTGATGTCCGGAGAGCTGGTCAAAACTGAGAACGAGGAAACCATTGGAAAGATCATCGTGGGCCGGCAACTCGATGCGGCGTTTGCAGCAGAGATGCGCTCTCAAACCGGTCTCGATCACACACTCCTGATTGACGATATCCCAGTAGTGACCAGCCTAAGCGGCGGCACAGCAATGACTCGCGAGGCCGGCCCGCGGCAGGATCAGGACAACTCAAGAATCACTTTCAACTGGGCCGGCAAGCCCTATTATGCAGAGCGTCTGATCCTCCAGGCGCCGGACGGCAAAAGCACGCCGGCGATTCAGGCCGAGGTAGCGTTGGCCATAGGCGACGTGGTCTCTGCCGGGCAGCGCCTCGTTCGGGTGCTGCTGGGAAGCATCGTGTTGGCCTCGGCCGTTGGCTTTGTGTTGGCTGTTTTCCTGGCCCGGCGCATCAGCCGTCCTTTGGGCGAGTTGGCCGGCACAGCACTGGCAATGAGCCGCGGCGATCTTTCCAGACCGTTCACCTCTGACTACAACATACGGGAGGTGGCACTGGTCGGAAAGGCGCTCAACGACGCACGCACCGACCTGCAGCATACGCTTGACGAGTTGCGTCGAGAGAAGGCATGGACGGACCACCTCCTGAGCGCCATTGTCGAGGGCATCGTCACACTTGATCGAAGGGGATTCATCACCTACTTCAGCCAAGGCGCCGAGCGGATCACCGGCCTGGGCAGCAAAGAAGTCACCGGTCGCAATTGCGACCTCGTATTCACCACTGTAAACACCGATCGGCCCTTCAGCGCGTTCGATTCCAACGCCAGGCGGTCGCAGCAAGATCGTGCTGAAACTGGTAAACGGCAGACAGGCCATTCTGGCCTTCACCGGCGCAAGGCTGCTTCCTCCTGAAGGCGGCGATGCACGTGTGGCGCTGGTCTTCCGCGATGTTAGCGAAGAGGAGGCGGTGCAACGCCTGCTCGGCCACTTCCTTGCCAACGTCTCGCACGAGTTTCGCACACCCTATCCGCCGTAGCGGCGGCCGTCGAACTATGATGGACAGGCACCGGACCTGAGCCCCGACGAAATTCAGGAACTATTGACATCGCTGCATCTGGGCGTGTTGAATCTGCAGAAACTGGTTGACAACCTGCTTAGAGAGCGCCAATATCGAAACCGGTCGTTTCCAGGTGCACCCACGCCCGTGCAACCTGGACGACATCATCGTCGAGGCCGTCCGCACGATGCAGCCCCTGCTGAACAAATACGGCCAGCGATTGACTGTTGAACTGCCGGCGTCAATCCCGGTCGTGCAAGCCGACCCCCGGCGCACCGTTCAGGTCCTGGTCAACCTGCTCTCCAATGCGAGCAAATACGGGCCCACCGATGCCGAGATTACTGTTGGCGTCGTATCAGTCCGCGATTGGGTACGAGTCACTGTTAGCGACCAAGGACCCGGTATCCCGGCGACGCAGCGGGTTGACCTGTTTCAACGCTTCGCAACCTTTGAGGCGACGGATACCGAAAGGCAAGCCGGCTTTGGGCTGGGGCTGTCGGTGGTGAAAGCGATCGTCGAAGGACACAACGGCCAGGTGGGTGTGGATGATCGCCCTGGCGGCGGCTCGGTGTTTTGGTTCACGTTGCCCGCTGTGGATAGGTAGTGACTAGAAAGCGATACACTACGCAATGAAAGCACTTGTCGTCGATGATGACCGGGTTCTGGCCGATGTGGTGGCCTTCACGCTACGCCGTGAAGGTTTTGAAATCGTGATGGCCTACGATGGAGAGACGGCGCTGCAGCGCTGGTCCAATGAAAAGCCTGACCTGGTCGTGCTTGACGTCAACCTGCCCAAGTTGGACGGTTTTACCGTATGCCGGCGAATCCGAGAACAATCCGACACGCCGATCATCCTGCTCACCGTGCGCGGGGAAGAGGATGACGTCGTGCGAGGGCTGGAGCTAGGCGCCGACGACTACATCGCCAAACCATTCAGCCCGCGCCAACTCGTCGCGCGCACTCAGGCGGTCATGCGTCGCGCTGGCAAAATCGCCGCACCAGCAATCCGTCGAGTTGGCGATCTAGCTCTGGAACTCAGCCGCCGCGAACTGCGCGTCGTCGCCAGCGAGCAAGAGGACCAATCTAGAAGTGAGCCAATCGCCCTTACCGCGCTGGAAAGCCGTCTGCTGGACTATTTCATGTTAAATGCCGGCCATGTCGTTACCGCCGAAGCCATTATCGACCACGTATGGGGCGCGGGTGGCGCTGACAGGGACATGCTACGCCAATTGGTGCGCCGGTTGCGCGGCAAGATGGCCCAGGCTCGTCACAATGAAGCCGACACGCCTGCCCAACCGCCCTATATCGAGACCGTACCTGGCTTGGGATATGGACTGACGATAGAGTAGCTTGGTTTGTCACAGGTTTATCACACCCCTGTCACGACACCTGTCATCGGCTGTTGGTAGAGTGGAGCTAAACTGACTGGAGGTTTCTGCCATGACAGCTGTCGATGATCATGCCCTGGTGTTTCTGAGCCTGGACACCCTCATACCGAATAGAGATGTAGCCCTCTCCTTGCCTGGAGACGTGGCGCGTCGCTATCATGCGTTGCCGGTCGCGCAGGACAACGGCCGCGTGACCGTGGTGATGGCCAATCCCGGCGACCAGACCGCCCGTGAGGCGGTGGTAGCGGCACTGACAGTCAAAACCGACGAAGCGCCGCCACGGGCATCGTCGGTGTACGTGGTCCAGGGTGATCCGGTAGCCATCGATGTGTTGCTGGCGGAGCTGTGGCCTGCCAGCGAGGAGCGACCCGAGCTTCAGGTCTGGCTGCGTGAGCCGCTCCATGGTGAAAAGAAACACGTGGTGACCTTCGCCGAAAACGTGGCAGGTATTCTGGATACGTCGCTCGCCCGCTTTAACCCGTTGACGAACGGCTTGCCGCAAGCTATTCGGGCCGCCACCGATACGTTGGTCATTCTCCCCTGCGGTGACATTAAGCTGCGAAGCCAACTGCTCCAGAGCGGCGAGGGCCAAGGGCCCGCTGTGTTGATCGGCTGCCAGACGCGCTGGCCGCTGCGCAAGCTCTTGGTGATCCTTCGTGGGGACGAAGTGGATGACATGGCCTTGGTTTGGGCCGCGCGCCTGGCTCGGCCGAGTGGCGCCGCGCTGACAGCGTTGATGGTTGCACTCCCGGCGCCGGCCGGCCATCACGAGACCGACGCAGAAGGCATTGCGGCCCTGCTGACGGGCACGAACGCTACCGGCCACAAGATGAAACGCACTGCCCAACGTTTGGCCGCGTTACACCTCGATGCCACATTGCATCTGCGCCAAGGCGTACCCGAGTCCGTGATTCGCGAGGAATTGGCGACGGATGGCTACGATCTGGCGATTGCAGGGATCGCAGTGCGGGGTTGGGAAGCCCAATGGCGTCTCAGGCCGTTTTTGGATCGACTGCTCCAAGACGCCTTTTGCCCCCTGCTCATTGTAAAGGCCTAACGCGCTTCCTCACGGCGGCGCAACAGCTCCGTCCCGATGACCAACAAAAGCGAAAACGTGCCCAATAGGATCGCCGCGCTGTATGCGCCAACATACTGCCGTTCATCCAGGGCCCGGTAGATGTAGAGGGTGGCTGTCTCGGTACGCCCTTGAATGCCCCCGCCAATCACTAACACAGCGCCAAACTCCCCCAGGGCGCACGCCATGGTCAGCGTCACTCCATAGATAAAGCCCCACCGCAAGGCCGGCAGCGTGACCTTCCAAAAGGTTCTCCAGCCGCTGGCGCCCAAAGTGGCCGCTGCCTGTTCCTGCTGGGTGCCAAATGCCTCAAGCACCGGGACGAGCTCACGGATCATAAAGGGGAGAGAAACAAAAAGGGTCGCCAGAATCATGCCGGGCACGGCGAAGGCTACCCTGATATCTAGCGCCCGCAAAACGGGCGCCAGCAGGCCCTGTCGCCCAAAAAGCAGCAAGAGCATGTAACCAACGACTACCGGCGACATGGCGAATGGCAGATCGATAAGCCCATTGATCAGGCTCTTGCCTGGGAAGCGATCCCGCACCAGCATCCAGGCGACGGCTGTTCCAAACACGGCCTGGATCACTACGACCAAGAGGCTGATTTTAATCGTAAGCCCAAAAGCCTTCAGCACGTGCGGATCTTTGAAGACCGCCAACACAGCGTCAACTCCATTGGCAAAAGCGCCAAGGACAAGGCCCGTGATGGGTGCAAGGATCAAGAAACCGACGTACACCAAGACTATTCCGACCATCAGCCGGCGCAGCCACCGACGTCCTTGGTGAACTGGAGCTGTGGCCACAGTGTAACGGCTCGTACCGGGCAAGGGCCGTGAGGCAGAAGGGCTCATCCGACTTCCTTTTGCTGGCGGCTTTGGATCAGGCTAACCAGCATAATCAGGCCAAAAGCAATCGTCAGTAAAGCCACCGAGACGGCGCTGGCACCAAGGCGATTCTCCAACTCGACCTCGCCCCAAACGTACACGGCGGCGGTTTGTGAATAGAGCGGGATATTGCCGGCCACGATGATGATAGCGCCGAACTCACCGACGGCCCGAGCGAAACTCAGCAGAGCGCCGCCGGTCAGGGGCAGAATCAGGGCCGGGAGCGTGACACGCCGAAAGATCGTCCAGGGGCCGGCACCTAAGGTTGCCGCAGCGTCTTCTACGGCGCGGTCAAGCCCAAGCAGCACGGGTTGCACTGCCCGGACCACGAAAGGAAACGTCACGAAAAGCAACGCCAAAATGATCCCCGGTGGAGCGAAGATGATGCGCCACCCCAATGTGCGCTCCAGCCAGCCGCCCAGCGCCTCTTGCGGTCCGTAAAGAATCACCAACATAACGCCGGTCACCAACGTTGGAATGGCTAAAGGGACGTCGATGACTGCGTTCAGCAGCGATTTCCCGGAAAAATCATAGCGCACGATGACGTAGGCGGTCAGCGTCCCCATGATTGTGTTGATGACTACCATTACGGCCGAGGTCCAAAGGGTTAGCTTGAGCGCGGACCAAGCCACTGGTTGTGTCACGGCCTGCCAAAGCCCATCCAGTCCGCCGCGCAAGCCGTCCTGGAAGACGACCAGCAGTGGAATGATGAGCATCAGAGTCAGATAAGTAAGCGCGACCGTACGTACTCCCCAACGGCCCCAGGGTCTACGCTTCCTGGTTGTCACTTTGACGTCGCCCTTGGGTCGCTCTGCTCTCGCGTTTGCGTCAATGGGCGGTGGTCCGAGGAAACGTGCTTCTCGCGCTGGTTCCGGGGACATGTGGCTCACTTTTACCCAAATGCTACTTAGCCTGTGCCTGCAAAATAGCCTGTGTCGCAATTCCGTCATCGCCGAAATACTTGGGCGTTGCTTCCGGCCAACCACCGAACTCTTCGATGGTGAACAGATCGGTGACGGGGGGGTATTGGCCCGCCGTGGCCTTAGCCACTTCAGGATCGATCGACCGCAGCCCAAACTGGGCGAAGATCTCCTGCGCTTCCTTGGTCAGCAGGTAATCGACGAAGGCCTGGGCTGCCTCACGAGTGCCATGTTTTTCGGCATAGCTATCGACCACCGCAATCGGGTTTTCGATCAGAATCGTCGAGCGGGGAATGACCATCTCATAGTCCTGGCCGCCCTGTTGCCCGACCAACACCTCATTCTCGTAGGTAATTGCCACGTCGCCGACGCCCTTTTCAAAGTTGGTGATGCTCTCGCGTGCGCCTTTATCCATGACGGTCACGTTTTTGAACACGGATGTGAGAAACGCCATGGCTGCCGCGTCGTCGCTGGCAGGCACTCCCTCGACGAAGCCACGCTTGGCCGCACCGTACAGCGCCAGGATATTCCACATCGCGCCGCCGCTTGTCTTGGGATTGGGCGTCAGTATTTGGACTCCCGGTTTTGCCAGGTCGGCCCAATCCTTGATACCCTTGGGATTGCCAGGACGCACCGCAAAGACGACAATCGAATCGCTGACCATACCTTTCGTAGGACCATCCTTCCAGTCGTGAGTGATCAATCCGGCTTTCTCGATGCGGTTGATGTCGGCTTCGAGAGAGAGCGCTGCCACGTCTGCCTCAAAGCCCTCCACGATCGCCCGAGACTGGGCGCCTGAGCCCAGGTAGGACTCCTCGAAGGCAATATCCTGCCCGGTTTTCTCTTTCCATTGCTGCTGGAAGATCGGGATCAGCTTGCCGTAAGCCTCACGCGGCGTTGTATAGGCACCAAGGAGTAGTATGGCCGGCTTCTGAGCGCCATCTGAGGCAGGCGCGATGGCCGAAGTGTCGCTACGGGCAGCCGGCGCCGTAGTGGATGGGCTGGCGCCACAGGCGCTCAGTATCATGCTAAACACAACGACAACTACCAGAGTTACTGCGAATCTCTTTGACATAATTAACTCCTCATTTCAGATCTGGATTGAGGGAATGCACCTCAATCTCGGAGTAGATCGCTATCCGCCGAGCCGGCTGGCCGGCACCCGGATGGATGAAAATGCGGAGCGCGGTGTCCCTTCGGCAACCGCGGACTCCTGAACTTGTTCAGGGTCCGACCAGTCCGACTGCCTCGACAAGTTCGGGAGTCCGGCGTACACCGCGGACTCCCGAACTTGTTCGGGCATTTTCAAGACAGCCGGTCTAGACGCGTACCTTATCGGCCACACCCGGTTCGTAAAACGAATATTGCGTGGAACGAACGAGCAAGGTAGCACAGACTGGAATCTCGCTCATCACCTGCCCGACGACGCCTTTGAGGGAAATCTTGCCGTCGCGGTCTGCGGGCGGCGTGCCGAGTACCAAGAAGTCATAGCCCCCCGTGGCCAATTCCTGCGCAATAGCCTTGTTGACGGCACCGGTGCGAATCACCATTTGGGCTGGGACGCCCAGGATGTCCAACGAACGCACACCGCTGGCTAGAAAGCGTTCGGCCCGCTCTCGCATGACCGAATCGTCTGTTCCATTCTCCACAATCGACATCAAGGTAGCTTCTGCGCCGACATGTCGCACGAGGCGACCGGCAAAAAGGACGTCGTCTTTGCCAGGTTCGCCGGTCGTCACACAGATCAGCGAACGCGTAGGCACATCTTGCGGACGCGACACCAGCATAAGGTGATGATCCCCCGCCTGTAGCACCTCCTCGGCCAGATCGAGGCCGTCTGACGCCGCAAATCCAATAATCACCAGGTCACAGGGCTGGCGCTCGGCCTCTCGAGCCACGGCCACGGCAGGCGGTTCGGAGGTAATTCGCGCATCCAAAGCCGCCAAGCCGCTGCCCAGGGTCTCTTTGGCCTGCTGCAAAATGCCCTGCAACGCCTCATCTTTGTGCCCGTAGCCCAGGATCACGGTGCGAGCGTGGGCCAGGCGAGCCAGTTGCCCGCCCAAAGCGAGCGCCGATTGAGCCTGCGGTGAGCCATCGGTGAGGATCAGGAATTGCAGGCCCGGGTGTGCAAGGGCGTGGATGTGGCGTACCCCTACCCACACGCGATCACCCGGTCGAAGAGGCAGGTGGTCCACCTCGTCCTGCTGGCGCGTCGCCTCGATCAGAATCGTATCGTCGCCAAAAGCCACAGGGGGTGCGATAGGGCGAACGCCCGGTAGAGGAGGCAGACGCAAACGCAATCGCTCGAACGATCCTGAGAAGACAGTTTGCTCCACCAGACCCTGACCGAGCTGCGACACAGCCAAAGCTTCCGGTTGAGCAGTCAAGACGACATCCTCAGGCCGGAACAGCACTTGCACACGCTGCTCCTCTCTTGACGGCTGGTTCTCGGCAGCCAGCGGAATGTGCACCGGGCCCAACTGCACGCCATCTGAAACGGCCTGACCCACTAGTAAGTTGGCTGTGCCCAGAAAGGTCGCCACAAATTCAGTCTGCGGATGATGGTAAAGTTCTTCCGGAAAGCCAACTTCCAGGAGGCGACCGAAGCTCATGACCCCGAGCCGGTCGGCTAGCTCGAAGGCCTCTTCCTGATCGTGGGTGACCAGAATGGTCGTAATCCCCAATTCACGCTGGATGTTGCGCAGGCTGCGGCGTAGTTCGAGGCGAATCTTGGCATCCAGCGCGCCGAGGGGCTCATCCAGCAGAAGGACGTCCGGACGGATGGCCAAGGCCCGCGCCAGCGCTACACGCTGCTGCTGGCCGCCTGAGAGCTGGCGCGACATTCGTTGGCCCAGTCCCACCAAGCCGACCAGTTCCAGCAGCTCATTGCGCCATCGCTTGCGCTCGGCGGCAGGCATCTTGCGGACGCGCAGACCGAACTCGATGTTGTCGGCGACAGTCATGTGCTGAAACAACGCGTAGTTCTGAAACACAAAACCGACGCGCCGCTCCTGCGTCGGCAGCCCCGTCACATCCCGGCCATGCAGCAAGATTCGACCGTCTTCGATGCCCGTCAGACCGGCTATCATATTCAGGACCGTCGTCTTGCCGCTGCCGCTGGAACCCAGCAAGATGAAGAATTCGCCGTCTGCGATTTCCAGGGAAACGTCGTTGACAACCGGATGGCCGCCGTAACGCTTGGTCAAATGTTCGAGGACAATGGACATATCGTCAGGTTAACACGCCAAGATGACAAAGCTCGTGACGGGGCTGTGATAAAGTTGTGACAATCACGAAAAATCGATCTTCCTGGCGGGAGCGCTTGCCGAAATCGGCACGGTTCGGTACAATCCGTCAACCAATCGGCCTGTTGATGGATTCCGTAGAGTGTGTGGCACGAGAAAGCAACCATGGCACAAGATCCCACAGAGCAAGTAGTCAACGCGCCGGCCCGCATCAACACTGAATTAGCGTCGGTGGAGACCCTTCAGTCCCCCGTTGCCGCCCCGCACACTTCCTTGCTCAGGCGCGTTCAATGGGGCAAGATCGCACTGTTCTTCGTTAGTCTCTTCCTCTTCATCATGGCGATTACCTTGATGAAGGAAGGCGCCAAAGGTTTGGCGCCGCTCGTGCGCGACACGTTCAAAATTGACACGCCAGCCAATGCCCTGGGCTTTGGCTGGCTATTTGCGTACCTGGTCATGAGTGGCTCACCGGTGGCGGCTTCTGCGCTCACGTTCTTAGACGCAGAGGTCATCACCAAGTTCCAGGCCTTCGCGATGATCACCGGCAGCCGCCTCGGGGCCAGCTTCATCGTGCTCTTCATCGGCTTCATCTATGTGCTGCGTGGCCGCAACCGAGCCAGCAGCCTGAGCATGGGGCTGCTCTCCCTGACCGTAACCGGCACCACCTACCTCGTCGGACTGGTGATCGGCACTATCATTCTGACCACCGGCATCCTCAACTCCGTCCAGCTGCAGTCCGGGGCTGTGCTGAACGGCCTCACCGATCTCATCTTCGATCCCATCGTCCACTTTTTCAGGAGCTTTCTGCCCGGTTGGTCGTTGTTCTTCATCGGCTTGGGGATCATCCTGGTGAGTTTCAACCTGTTTGACCGCTGTCTACCGGAGATGTCGATCAAGGAGAGCAATGTCGGCCGGGTCTCGCGGCTGGTCTATCGGCCCTGGGTGATGTTCTTGCTGGGCGCGGGGGTAACGATGATCTCAATGTCTGTCAGTGTGTCGCTCAGCATCCTGGTGCCGCTCAGCCATCGCGGCTTTGTCCGCCGCGAAAACGTGATTCCGTATATCATGGGCGCCAACATCACGACCTTTGTCGACACGCTCCTGGCCGCCGTGCTCCTCGACAATCCCGACGCGTTCACTGTGGTCTTCGTCGAAATGCTCTCGATCACCATCGTTTCAGCGATTATCCTCCTAACCATTTATCGCCCCTACGAACGCGGCATGCTGCGGTGGAGCGAATGGATCTCCGCCAACGGCCGCAACCTGGCGATTTTCATGGTGACCATTTTCGTCATTCCTATTGTGCTTTTGTTGATCTAAGTACAGCTTTGCGCAATGCTGTACTTAGATCTTTTCCAACGCGTGGACCTAGAGGACTTATCTATGAAACTCCTGATGGCAACGGGTGGTTCGGCACATTCCGAGGCAGCTTTGTTGTTCGGTATGCAGATTGCCAAAAGCTCAGGTACGCCACCGACTGTGGTGACGGTCATTCGGCGCGAGGAAGCTCGTGCCCACGGACTGGCCGTGTTGGCTCGCGCACACGAGCTCTTGGCCGAAGCGGGACTGGATGCACAGACAAAACTACGCATTGGCTCCCCGGCAGAGGAGATCGTGCGAGAGGCCCACGAAGGGGCTCACGAACTGGCAATCGTAGGCGAACGACCAACCCATGGCTTCTTCAAGCGCGTCATGGGCTCGACGGCAGTACACGTGGTTGAGAACGCGCCATGTCCGGTGATTATCGCCAAGGGCAAGATCGGCCCCATTCGTCGCATTCTGCTGTGCGACAGCGGCGGCTGGAGGCCGCCGCTGCTCAGCCGGTTTACAGCTCAGCTGGCCCACATGCTCGAAGGCGACGAGGAGGTGATCGTGCTGCACGTCATGTCGCAGATCACGGCCGGACCAGGCGTGAACGACGAGCAGCTGGCGGCCAACGCCGACGATCTCATCCGCCTCCACGCTCCGGAGGGTGAAATCCTCGAGCGCGACGTGGAAGTGCTGGCGCAACCCCACATTCGCGCCACGCCCAAGGTGCGCCACGGTTCCATCATTGAGGAAATTCTGGACGAGGCATCCACCGGCGATTATGACTTGGTGGTCATCGGCGCGCACCGCGAACAGGGCTGGCAGAAAGTGTTGCTGGCAGATATTGCGCACCAGATTATTACACGCCTGGACCGGCCGGTGTTGGTGGTGCGGTAGTGCGGAAGTGAGATAGTGAGATAGTGAGGAGTGAGGAATGAGGTGGGGCGGTTAGGACAGGCTTTGGCGGCCGCAGGTGTGGTGGACGCCGCAAGCGCGGCAGCGGGCGAGGTCGTTATGGCTGCGTTTTACTTCCCGCAACCTGCGGTCGGCACGCAATTGATCGAGTAGATCAAGCAGATGTTGCCGCAACACTGGTGTGTAGTCGATTTGTAGCGTGGCGTCGTCGTAATGAATCAAGCCGTGGGTGGGACGCTGGCCATGGGCCTCTTCGATCAGCAAGCAGTAGGCGGCCAGTTGCATAATGTGCAACTCGTAGGCTCGGCCCCCGGGCGGGGCAGCGGTGTGTTTGACCTCCACCGGCACCAGACCTTCCTCGGTGTCCACCAAATAGTCCGGCTTGCCAGTCAATCGATAGTGTTGGGAAAAATACGGTCGCGCGACCTCGGACCAACGCCCCGTGTCGGCGTAGACCAGGCGGCCCCGGGGCAATCCACTACGCTGTTGGCCACGGCGGGCACGTAGGAAGAGCCAGATTGCGGCACCCAGAAGCATAGCGCTGAAAACAAGCAAAATCAATGATGTTGAACATGATACCTCATCGATTGAAGTTGCGCATTTGCTCAGGGCCGGTATAGTATCGTGGCGATGGAAAGTCGCCCGGAGGCCGGCGCGCACGAACTCTGCAGCCCCGACCATTGTCAGTGTGCGCTGCGCCGGAGCCAGCTGGGCCAACAACTCCATCTGCTGCCAGTCAATCGGATCGAGTTCGAGATCGATGGGCGATGCGGTTTGCATGTTCAATCAATCCACCCACAGCAAATCCTTGCGCCGAAAGAGCCAGACAGCCAGGATAAACAGCCCGATGGTGTAGGCCCCCATCAATAGCAAGGTGGAAGCGTAGCGCGCAAACACGAGGGGCGCCACCGGCTCTCGTAGCGTGGTCATGATTGGGCTGCCGATCGCGGCCGCGGCGCGCGCTAGCCAGGCGAAGTCGCCGCGCATTAGAACGCCCTGTTGCTCGAAAACCGTGGCAAAGAGCGCCAGAAGGCCAAATGCGATCAAATGCGAGCCACCGCGGCTGATGAGCCGGCTTAGTTGCAGCCCAATAGTGGCAAAAAGCGCCGCCAGGGTAAACCAGCGCGGCGCAATAACGACCAGATTGGCAGGGGTCATCGCGACTTTAGCCTGGCCAAGCGCCAAGCCCGTAAATACCACGGCCATCACCGCAGCAACCACGAGCGTGCTTGCAACGATTGCGCCCAACAATTCAGAACGGTGCGGCAAGCGCGCAACCACGGGAGTGTTGCTCATGCGATTGGCCTGCCCGGCCAACAGCAGTGTTGTCACCAGCGACGCCACGAGCAGTGCAAACCCACCTGTCGCGGCAAAATAGTCAACGTCCCCGGGAAACTCGAAGAAAATCCAATACAACGCCACCGTGATCGCCAGCGGCGCTGCGATCGCAAGCGAGCGGACCAGTTCTTTGAGCTGGAATCTGGCCAACGTCGCGACGCGTTTCATGAGGCAACCGCCTCAAGATAAACCTCTTCGAGGCTAAAGCGTTGCTGCGTCATATCCTGGATGTCGGCACCGGCGCTCAGCAGCGCGCTAAGCACCTGGGCTTTATAGGCCAAGGCCTCGCCGCTGAGAGCGACGCTGGTATCTCGCACGCGCACGTCGGGATGCAGGTCGGCCAGTGCTGGCCGCAACGCGTCCGGCACTCGATCCACACCCACGATCACCTGTTGGCGCGGGGGCAGCACGTCGTCCAGAGCACCAGCTCGTTTGAGACTTCCCCGCGACAGGATGCAAACGTGGCTGCACACCTGTGCCACATCGCTCAGGCGATGGGTGCTGAGCAGCACGGTCTTGCCCTGGCGGTTGAGCTCGACCATCAAGTCGCGCACGGTCTTCTGCCAGGCGGGGTCCAAACCCTCCATCGGCTCGTCCAACACGATCACCGGCGGATCGGCTAACAGTGCCATGGCCAGCCCCAGGCGCTGAAGCATACCCTTGGAGCATGCGCCAATGCGCGCGCCTGCCACCCGGCTGAGTCCCAACCTGAACCAAGCGCTGATCGACCGCGCTGCGGAGCCGGCGGCCGCGCAGGCCGCTTAGTTGTCCCACCATTTCCAGGTATTCGGCGATATGGCTGCGCGGCGGCAAGGCTGGCCGCTCCGGGAGGTAGCCGATCTGATGCACGGCCAACTCCCCGCGTTGCAATTGGCCTGAGTCGGGAAAGATGAGGCCCAACAAGAGCTTGATGAAGGTGGTCTTGCCAGAGCCGTTCGGGCCCAATAGGCCATAAACGGATCCCTCCGGAATCGTCAGCGTAAACTGATCGAGAGCCAGCGTAGCCCCATAGTGCTTAGAAAGATCGACAGCGTGGATCACGCGACCCTCTGCGCAACAAGCCGCGCCAGGCCCATCAGCCTTCGCGCCCCGTTCCGCTGTCCCACGGCAGAACCACGATGGGCACGGCGTAGGGGCCCCATTGGGTGAGCCAATGGGCTTCGTCCGGTGCAATGCGGATACAGCCACGCGAGGCGGGGAAGACACCGAGGTTCTCGATGCCCTGATAGGTCTTGCTACCGTCAGGAGCCACAGTATAAGGCGCGCTGTGGATGAGGATCGAGCCGTTGGCCTGAAACAAGTACCAGGCGTCGTCCGCCGTAACGCCGTTGGCTGTAAACGTGCCCCAATAGGCGCCTATTTTGCCAGACCATCCCGGTGTGTACCACCCACGGTCGGGGTCGCCGCTGCTGATCGGGACAGTGCGCAACAAGCGGCCGTCCTCGACGATGGTCATGCGTTGGGCGTTCTGGTTGACAACGATGTACGTGCCGGCAGGGTCTATTCCGTTCTGACGAGCTACCTCGACCAGGAAGGCGTCAGGTGTCGGCAACGTCTCGGAAACGGCAGCGGCCGGCGCAGGTGCGGCCGTGGGTGCTGGCGTCGGTGAAGGGAGCACCATCCGGGTTGGAACTGGGGTCGCCGTGGGCAACGGCGTAGCCACGGGCGTCGGCGCAGCCGGCGCGGTCGGCGTAGTCATCCAACTGTCGCCGACGTAGTACTGGCCGGTGATCGGGGCCAGGGCTTGGCCGTCACGCGCCAGGAAACTAACGCCTTGCCAAACCAGCAGGGTCGCCAAGACGATCACGAACGCAGTCAACCCCAACCGGCCCACTCTAGCCAGGAGTCGCGGTCTCATGCCCCGCCTCCAATCGCCAGAACGATCGCCGTGACGGCCACCAGGATAGCCAAAACAGCCAGGATCAGGGCCAGACGGCGCTGGGCATGGACAGATGCCACAGCTCGGCCATGTTGGTCGTGAGCGGCGCGACCGCTCTGCATGGCGGCCACATTGCGCGACTCGACGCCTTGCTCGTGGCGCAGCCACCAGGCGCGGGCACAATAGACGTATTCGCCGAGCTCACTGGCTCGAATGATGGTGTTATCCGTTGTCTGGTTGCTCATCGGTGATCGCAAACAGTGCGAAGGGCTCGGCCGGATCGACCTGTCCCATCACCCGTTCTTCGAAGGCTACCAACGCCTGGCGCATCTGCTCCTGGCGCATGGCCATGGTGACGTCCCCACGCGTGCGCTCCAAAATGCCGCGCAGGACGTCGGTCTGCCGTCGCAGCCCGCCGGTGATGGCATCGGGGAAATCGATGGTAATATGCTGGCCATAGACCTCGTCCATGATGGCCAGGTAAGGCTCGGCCTCCTCGACGTGGCCCAGGCGGATCATGTCCAGGGCAAAGCGGCGCATTTCGGTGGCCGCTTCAGACATCCCGTTGAGATACGTGCCGGACGGCACGCCGAGCTCCGCCGGCGCGGGTAGATCGACGCCGGTGACAAAAGCAAAGACCAGGTGCGCCTCGGTCAGTTCTTTCAGTGCGTCCTGGGTATAGCCTGTGTGAAACAGCTCGTGCATCCCTTGCAGATCGCCGACCATCGCCGCGGCAGCAGCCCGTGCCTCGGCCAGCAGAGCGGCGGCCTCGTCGAACTCGTGGCGGTGGACGGCGCGGATGCTGTTGGCGCAGAGGCGGATCAGCTCGCGAGCGGCGCAGGGTCGCATCGCGCACATCATTGCGGGCCGTAAGATCGGCGCGAATACCTTCGATAATGCTGGGCAGGTTGTTCAAGGAGGATCCTTTTTGTCGTTCTGGTCACCGCCGTCCGGTTCGCCGCCGCCCACGTTCCACTGCAAACCGCCAAGCGTGCCGCTTTTCGGGTCGAAGAACGTGTCTTGCTGGCTGCCGCTGATGGATCCAAAGCGGCGTTCGTAGTTGGCCAGGTTCTGGCTAATAGCCTGGAGCAGCATCTTGGCGTTATTGGGCGTTAGCAGGATGCGCGCTTGCACGCGTGCTTTCGCCGCGCCCGGCCCCGGCAAGATCTGGGCGAAATCGATGATGACCTCGCTGGGCGAATGGCTGATGATGGCGAAATTCGAATAAGTTGCGGTCAGGTCGTTCGGCAGCTCGACGTTGACCTGCTTCGGTTGCGGGTCAGCCACGGCGGCATCCTTTCACGCGCGTTGACTGAAGTCTGCGATTGAGACCTTTCTCGGAAGAAAGGTCCAATCGCGTCAAACGCGACGCTGAAAAAACATGGCGCCCGTCAGTTGCATGCGCCTGAGGTCATTCTAGCACACAAGCAACAAAATCGGAAACCAACTGATCGGTTTTTCCGCTTGATTGCTACCTGGAGTACAATGAAGGGGTGATTTATCAACCGGCGGGTCATGCGGCCCGCCGGTAGCGCGAGAAGAGGACGTAACCCGATGATAGCATCCACCAGTCCGATTACCTGGTCGCGCGCCGCCAGTGCCGACCTGACACATGGACTTCTGACCCCGTTCACCTGGTCGATTCTAAGCCGATCGGCCGAGCGGGCCGTCCGTGCACATTACCATGCCCTGGGCTACGACTTGCCCACGGATACTCAAATCTGGCGTCGACACGCCGGACGAGCGTATGTCAACATGACTGCGCTGACTGCGGCCGACCAAGCCTTCTCCTCCGCCGACGTCTCTGCGTCGGTGAGTCAAAGGCTCCTTGGCCGCGGGGGTGATCGCCGTCAGGCCACGGTGCTGAACCAACAGATCGAGGCCGCGCCGGCCACTTTCGATGCAATCCAGCGCTGGTGCGACCGCGTGCAAGGCATGCAGTGGCGCCAAGCCACCATCCTGCAGATCATGGAAGAGATCGAACCGAAGGCCGAGGCGGTGCTCACGGTTCGGGACACCTTAACCACCGGCCTGGGCGCAGACCGCCGCCAGATCACCCGCTGGGTTGCGGAATGGCTGCCGGGCTCGTCCGACACACTGTTCGATGCCCTGTTTGCCGGGCTGGACGGCCGCGAAGGCTGGGCGCGCTACCGTTTCGACCTACGCCGCCTGGTCGAGGCGGCCCGGCAGGAGCCGGCCGCCCTGGCCGCCATGCAGGCCAGCGCAGATCAATCTCCCACAGAGGAAGGCGCCTTCCGCCGCGCCTACGAGTCCTTCCTGGCGGCCTACGGCCGATGGGGCGAGCAACCTCTGGAGGCGGCTAGCCCACGCTGGAGCGAAGCGCCTAGCAGCTTGCTGGAACGCGTGCGCCGGACGCTAGACAAAGAGGTCGAGCCGCCGCTGCTCGACCCGGACCTTGCTCGCCAACGCCGCACCGAAGCCGGCACCCAGGTGGCCAAGCAGGCGGGTCTGCTGCACCGTCGACAATTCGAGCCGGTTTTTAGCCAGCTCCAGCGCACTGTGGATCTGTTGCCGGCCAGCCGTGACGCGTTGGTGACGGTGATCGCCGTGGCGCGCATCTGGGCGTTGGGCGCAGCGCAGGAAACGGTGGCCGATGGCCGGCTGGGCGCCGTGGAAGATGTATTCTTGCTTGAGCTGGAAGAGCTCAAGCAGGTGATGACTGGCGAGTGGAGCAGCGCGGATCAGGTGCGCCCCATCGTCGAGGAACGGCGGGCTCAGCAAGTCGCCTGGGCAGCCACAGAGCCGCCGGAAGTGATCGAGGATTAAGGAGCAACCGTTCACCCTTCATTCCCATCTTCGCAGGAGTTGACAGGTGAACAGTTGTAAGTAAAATTTTTGCCTTCAGGAGGATTTAATGCGACTAATTCCGCGCAAGATGTATCTGACGCGTGGCCTGGGCGTGCACAAGGAGAAGCTGACCAGCTTCGAAATGGCCCTGCGTGAAGCAGGCATTGCCAAATTCAACCTCGTGCGCGTGTCGTCGATCTTTCCACCCCACTGCCAGATCGTGGACAGGGAAGAAGGGCTGCAATTGCTGCAGCCTGGCGAGATCGTCTTCGCCGTCGTGGCGGAGATGTCCAGCAACGAGCCAGGGCGGCGCATCGCCGCGTCGATCGGCGTAGCGCGGCCCACCGACTGGAACCACTACGGCTATCTGTCGGAGCATCACGCCTATGGCATGACCGAGCAGGAGGCCGGCGACTACGCCGAAGACCTGGCGGCCACCATGCTGGCTACGACGCTGGACATCCCCTTCGACGCCGACAACGACTACAACGCCCGCAAAGAACAATACATGATGGGCGGCGAGATGGTGGACACGACCAGCATCACGATGGCCGCAACCGCAGCGGTCGGCGGCGTGTGGACGACGGTGCTCTCGGTGGCGGTGTTGATCTGAGTGTTCTGTTAGGTTGAAAGTTGAGAGTGTCATCCTTCGCCGAGCCTTAGGATGACACTCTCAACTTCAAGTTTGACAAAGTACTGAGGCAGGTAGATTGGTGGATTGGTGACTCATGATTCCAGACAACTTCCTTGGCCTTTCCGACGAACATAGCAGCTTCGAGCGGGCTGGCGTGTTGGTGTTGCCTATCCCGCTGGAGGCTACGGTGAGCTATGGCGGCGGAACGGCCCACGGGCCGAGGGCGATCCTTACCGCCTCGCAGCAGCTCGAGCTCTACGATCGCGAGGTGGATGACGAGCCGGCGTTGGTTTACGGTGTGCATACGTTGCCGCCGGTCGAGCTGCCCGACGACGTCGCGGCGGCGGTCGAGACGATTGCGACGACCGTCGCCGCCGCCGCGCGCACGGGAAAGCTGGTGGTCGGCCTGGGCGGCGAGCATACCGTGAGTGTGGGCTTTGGCCGGGGCTTGCTTGATGCGCTGGGCGGTCCGCTGACCGTGGTGCAGATCGACGCGCACAGCGATCTGCGCGACGAGTACGAAGGCAGCCCCTTCAGCCACGCGTGCGTTGCCCGCCGGCTGTTCGAGCAACCAGGGATCGAGCAAGTACTGCAGCTCGGGATTCGCTCCGTGTGCCCCGAAGAAGTGCAGTTTACCCGTGACAACCCGGAGCGTTTACGGGTGTGGTATGCCGAGGATGTACACGGCGGCGAGTGGCGCAGCGACTTCGTGGCCCGCGTGCAGGGCCGCCGCGTCTATCTCACCCTCGACGTGGACGGGCTGGACCCGTCTGTGGTCCCGGCCACCGGCACGCCGGAGCCGGACGGGCTCACCTGGGCCGAAACGCTAGATATCCTGCGCACGCTGACGCAGCACGCTCAAGTTGTGGGCCTGGACTGTGTAGAACTGGCCCCGGTGGCCGGGCTGCACGCAGCCGACTTCGCCGTGGCGAAGCTGGTGTATAAGGCGATGACGTACGCTTTGTGGCGTTCGGTGTAGAAGGGACGAGTGTCAAGTGTCAAGTGTCGAGTGTCAAGTTTTCCGACACCCGACACTTGACACTTGACACCTGACACTTGACACCTGACACTTCCGCTACTTTCTGAGGCGAAAACGAAATATCAACTTTGTATTTACAGGAGAAGACATCATGGAACATACCGCGAGCGTCAAAGCATTCATCAAGCATCACTATCGTCACTTCAACTCGGCGGCGCTGGTCGACGCGGCTGAGGGCTATGTTACCTTCGTCGACGGCGGGGGCAAGATGCTGCTGGCTATGGCTGGTGCGATGAGCACGGCCGAATTGGGGCTGTCACTGGCCGAGATGATTCGACAGGACAAGATCCACGCCATCAGTTGCACAGGCGCTAACCTGGAGGAGGATATCTACAACCTGGTGGCGCACGATCACTACGTGCGCATCCCCAACTACCGCGACCTGACGCCGGAGGACGAGCACGGCCTGCTCTTGCGCCATCTCAATCGCGTGACCGACACGTGCATCCCGGAGGAGGAGGCGATCCGCCGCATCGAGGATGCGATCCTGGATGAATGGACCGCGGCCGATGCAGCCGGCGAGCGCTATTTCCCCCACGAGTTTCTCTATCGCATTCTACGCAGCGGCCGGTTGAAGGAATCCTATCAGATTGACCCCAAGGACAGCTGGATGGTGGCTGCGGCTGAAAAAATCTCCCCATCTTCGTGCCGGGTTGGGAGGACTCGACATCGGGCAACATCTACGCGTCACACTGCATGCGCGGCACGATCAAGAACGTCCACACGGTGCGCGGCGGCATCGAGTCGATGATGGCATTGGCACAGTGGTACAGCCAGACCTGCGTGAGCGCGCCGATCGGTTTCTTCCAGATCGGCGGCGGCATCGCCGGCGACTTCCCAATCTGCGTCGTGCCGATGCTGCGCCAGGACATGGAACGCGACGACATCCCGCTGTGGGCCTATTTCTGCCAGATCAGCGATTCGACCACCAGCTACGGCTCTTACTCCGGCGCAGTGCCCAACGAGAAGATCACGTGGGAGAAGCTGGACATCACAACCCCGCGGTTCCTGATCGAATCAGATGCGACGATCGTTGCGCCGCTGATCTTTGCATACGTGCTGGCCAGCTGAGTGCTCTGTTTGGTTGAAATTTGTGAGTGTCATCCTTCGCCGAGCCTCAGGATGACACTCACACTTTCTAACCTAACAGAGCACTGAGAGTATCAGGCCTTTGCCTGATCGATCCAGCTCTGGTAGTCCGGCCGGCGCCAGTCGGGGGCCTGGACGATCTCGGCGAGCTGCTCCGGCGTACACGCGGCCAGGGCTGCGCGGGTGTCGATGCCGCCAGCTTGTAGCCTGGCGGCAAAAGCCGGGCCAATGCCCTTGAGTTGGGTCAGGTCGTCGTTGCCTGGTGATGCGGCCGGCGCTGCTTCGGCCGTTAACGCGGGCTTAGGCTCAAAAATGGACTCGAACTCAAGATCGATCTCGATCTCGGACTCGACGGCTGCAGCCGGCTCAATCGGAGCCGGCTGCTCTTCAGCCACCTGCTGCGTCATCGCATGGAGTTCAGCCAGCTCGTCGTGGAAGAACTGGATGATCGCATCGGGATCGGGCACCAGGCTGACGTCGGTGACCAGGCCCAGCCAGACCTTGTCATTGTAGCTAAAAATGCTCACGCCCATTCCCAGCCTGCCAGACTGGGGCACCCAGAACATAGCTCTCACGAATGGGTACGCCGGCAAAATAGATCTGGTGCCGGGGGCCGGGCACGTTGGTCATGACCGCAGTGGCCTTGGCGCCGAAGATGTTGACGACGATGTCCTCGATCTGGGTAGGCGCCATGCCGATGGCGTTGAGGATGCCAAAAGCCACCACGGCCTCCCGCGAGTCCTTCAGGCCATCCATGCGCCGCTTCAGCTCGAACAGCCGGCCCAGGGGATCGCCGATGCCTAGCGGCAGCGAGAGGAAGACCAGGCCGAACTTGTTGCCCAGCTCGATCTTGCTTTCTTCTTGGCGCAGGTTAACGGGGATAACGCCGCGAATGTTGAGCCCATCGACGGCTTGGCCGCGCCCCTCGGCATAGCGCCGCAGCGCGCCGGCGACCGCCGAGAGCAGGACGTCGTTCAATGTGGAACCGGTGGCCTTGCCGATGGCCTTGATCAGGGAAAGGGGGATAGGTTCCGACCAGACCGCCCGTTTGGGGACCTGCAAGGGGCCTTTGTAGACTGTCTTAGGATCCGGCGGCAAGAGCAGCAGCCGGCCCAGGGCCATGGTCGTTTCCGTGCCTAAGCGGGCCAGGTCCATGGCATGGCTGGGATGAGCCAACATGTCCACGCTGCCGCCGACGAGGGAGCCGGTGATGCGCCGGGTGGCGCCGACCGCGGCCGAGGCCGGCCGCATGATCACCCGCAGCGGGTTGCGGCTGCGTTTGATCTCCTCCTCTTCCTCCAGCGGCGACGTCCAAGGCGCATCGGGGGCGGCGTCGGTCATGGAGAAAAGCACGCGCATCATGGCAATCCCGTCGCCGATGCAATGGTGCAGGCGGCAGATCAGCGCGCTGCCGTTGCCGTAGCCCTCGACCAGGTGATATTGCCAGAGCGGCTTCGAGAAGTCCAGCGGCGTGCTCATCAGGTCGCTCACCAACGCCTGCAGGCTGGCTGAGTCGCCCGGCGCGGGCAGGGCAATGCGATGCAGATGGTTGGTGATGTCGAAGTGGGGATCGGCCTCCCAGCGCGGCGAGCCAAAGCGTCCCTCGACGACCTTCTGGCGGAAGCGGTCGAAGATCAGCAGACGCTGCTCCAGCATGATCTTCATGCGCTCGAAATCCACCCGCTCGTCGAAGACGAAGATGCCGGTGATCATCATCAAATTGTTCGGTATTTCCATGTGCAGCCAGGCCGCATCGACGTTGGTCAAGTCCTCAGACATATCGTCCTCCGAAAAAGAACTGCGGGAATATGGTCGATCTGTGTAAGTATACCACAAGTAATGACTACGGATGCAACGTGTTCATAGATTATCCGGGGCAAATCGGCGATTTGCTCTACAAAAAAACTGGCCAGCCCTAATCTTGGGCTGGCCAGCGGCTGGTTTGGGGGAGGAGCGAGAATCTAGGAATCAAGGCTCAAGCGCGCTCTGGCAGCGACTTGGCCTGGTCGATCCAGAGCTGAAAGTCGGGCCGGCGCCATTCTGGCACGTCGATGGCCGCAGCCAACCCGTCGGGCGTGCTCGCCGCCAGGCCGGCGTACGTGACGATTCCTGCGGCGCGCAGCTGAGCGGCGTAGCCAGGGCCGATACCGACAATGAGGGTCAAGTCGTCCTCGCCGAAGGACGCCGCCCCGTCTCCCGTGCCATTTGTGGACGCGGCCTCAGCCGCTGCCATCACATCCAGCGCTGATATGCCCAGGATCTTCTGCCGCGCTGTCTGCCTCGGCCTTCATCTGCAACTCAACCTCCGCCAGCGGGATATTGAACTTCAACGCGGTTTCCATGAGCCGCTGCCGCATCTCGGTTTTGAGCGCAACCAGCTCGGCCTCGAAGCCGGCGACGATGACCTCGGGATCGGGCACCAGACTGGTGTCGGTTGCCACGCCGATCATCACCTGGTTGTTGTAGCTGAGAATGCTGATCCCCATGCCCAGCCGGCCCGACTGCGGCACCCAGAACATCATCTGACCGATCGGTGCGCCGGCCATGTAGAGCGGATCACGCGGGCCGGGCACGTTGGTCATGACCAGGGTGCCCTTCTTGCCGAAGATCTCGACCACCACATCCTCCAGCCGATTGGGCATCATGCCGATCAACGCCAGGATGCCAAAGGCCACGATCGGCTCAGACGTATCCTTGAGGTCGTCCATGCGCCGTTTCAGTTCACGCAGACGCTCAACCGGATCCTCGATGCCGATGGGCAAAGAAAGAAAGACCAGGCCGAACTTGTTGCCTAGCTCGAACTTCGCCAGGTTTTTCCGCAGGTTGACCGGGATGACGGCACGGAAATTGAGGTCGTCAACAGGCGCGCCACGGCTGAGCAGGTAGCGACGCATGGCGCCGGCCGCAGCCGACATCAGCACGTCGTTGGCCGTGCCGCCGATCGCCCGCCCGATGAGCTTGACATCGTCCAATGAGATCGGCTCCGACCAGGCCGCCTTCTTGGGCACCTTGAGCTTGCCCTTGTAGACAGTTTTGGGATCAGGCGCCATCAGCAGCAGGCGGCCGGTGGTCAAGGCCACGTCAGTGCCCTTGCGAGCCATCACCACTAATTGCTCGGGATCGCGCGCGACGGCGAGGCTGGTCCTGGTGGCTGCGCCGACCGTTTTCTGCGTCATCTTCAACGCCGCCGTGGCGGGACGGGTGACGGGCGCCAGGGGATTCCAACCCTTGGGCCGGGGCGGACGCGGCGCACCGTCCGTTAGCGGCGCATCGCGCCAGGTATCGGTCATCGAGAGCATGACCTGCACCAGGGCGATGCCGTCGGCGACGGCGTGATGGACACGCATCAGCAATACCGAGCGGCCCTCGTAGCCGTCGATCAGGTGAAACTGCCAAAGCGGCTTGGACAAGTCCAGTTGCGTGCTCATCAGGTCGCTGACGAGCTCCTGCAAGGTCGCATGGTCGCCGGGTGAGGGCAAGGCCCCCCGATGCACATGCGCCGAGATATCAAAGGTAGGATCGTCTTCCCAGTAGGACCGGCCGAAGCGCGAGCGTTTGGCGACGACCCGCTGGCGAAAGCGGCGGTAGCGCTGGACAAAACGCACGTCTAGCGTGGCCTTGAGGCGTTCGAAATCGACCGGCTCGTCGAAGATGAACACGCCGGTGATCATCATCAAATTGGTGGGATCTTCCATGTGATACCACGCTACGTCGACGCTGGAAAGCGACTCGGTGCGCTTGCGACCTAAGACCATGATGCAACCTCCGATATCACAACGAATGAGGACAACGAATGGCGGAACGGATGGCAGAGCCCTATGCTTTGGCCGATCCTTGCTTGCACCCCGTACGAGGCCGACCGAACCACGCCTGGACTACGCAGGGCGCAAGTATTCCAGAGAATTGCTGCAATAAATACTGTAAGAGTGTACCACAGATCGAACCAATCAACCATTTTTTGCGAAAGCAAGGAGGCAAGTTGGAATTGTGGCGGTTGCCTGCACCGCTCTGTTGCGGTCTATCCGTGCTAACTGATGATGTAACTGCCTTCTACGACTCCCATCCCAGGGCTTCTCAAAAACTCATCCTTGATCCTTCAGCGCTCAGGATCATTCCTGCATCAAGAAACGGGGAGTTTCTTAGCAGTCTGCCCTGAGACCCGAAGGAATGACACCAAGCGTGATTTCTGAGAAACCTTGCCGCCATAATTAACCCTCTTGACAAATGCCAACGAAAGTGATATAGTAGTTGTGATACTAACTACCACTACGCATTCGAATTGATCCATTGATAAAGACATGCAGGCCCGCGCGGCTAGGATCATCGTTGGGTTAGTTTTTCATATTGCGAACCGCATCACGGTGGATGAAAACACCTCGACAAGTCGAGGACTCCTGAACTTGTTCAGGATCCGCTCCGGTCCGCGCCTCCGTAGTCCGCGGTTCTCAGGAGATGCTGCATGAACGCTGTCGAACGGCTACAGGATCTCGGCTTTTCCGAATACGAGGCAAAGGCCTACGTCGCCCTCCTGCAGACCAATCCCGCTACCGGCTATCAGGTGAGCAAGGAATCGAGCGTGCCGCGCTCGATGATCTATGAGGTGCTCAACAAGCTGATCGCGCGCGGCGCGGTGCTCAGCAGCATGGCCGAGCGCACTACCCTCTACATGCCGATGGCGCCCGACGAGCTGCTCGACGGGCTGCGCCACGAGTTCGAGGAGCAGCTTGACGCGGCCCGCCGCGCGCTGGCAACCGTCTCCGCTCCCCCGCGCATGGACTATGTCTGGAACATCGAGGGCGGCGACAATATCCTCGCCAAAGCGCGCGACATGATCGAGAACGCCGAAAACCAGGTGCATATCGGCCTGCTGCCCGAGACTCTGCCGAGCCTGCGGGTCAGCCTGGAGCGAGCCGCGCAGCGTGAAATCGAGGTCATCGTCAACACCACGGCGCCCGTCCAACTCGACGGTGCGCGGGTCGTGGTCACCCCACTGGTGCTCGACGACGTCGGCCAACTGGGCACCCAAGGCCTGATGCTCACCACCGACAGCGCACAGGCCCTGGTCAGCCAGCGACTAGACTCGACAGACGCCAAAGCCGCCTGGACCGCCAACCCACTGATTGCCTTCGTCATCGAACAGCACATGCGCACCGATATGGTCATTCCCCGCCTCTTCGAGCTGCTCGGCAGCCGGGCGTGGGAGGTGTTGGATGAGAAGGATCGGGAGACGTTTGGGCCGGTGTTACGAAGATAAGAAGGTGTGATCAGAGTGTCGGAGTGTCAAGTGTCAGGTGTCACGTGTAGGCAACGAATGATGCGTAATCGGCTCCGAATTCACCTGCACATTCCGACACCTGACATCCACTTCCTGCCCTTCGGAGCGCAGCCATGATCCTAAAAAACCTCTGGCATCGCAAAACCCGCACCCTCCTCACCGTCCTCGGCATCGCCATCGGCGTGGCGGCCGTGGTGGCGCTGGGCGCGATTGCCAGCAATATGGGCCAAAACTACGGCTCGATGTTGACCAATCCCAACGCCGACATCACGGTCATGCAGAAGGACGCCATCGACATCTCCTTTAGCTGGATCGACGGCAGCCTGGGCGATCGTCTGCGCGGCGTGCCTGATGTCGAAGTCGCCGATCCCGTGCTGGTGGCCTGGGCCAGCAGCGAGGACCTGCGCTTCTTCTTTGCCTTCGGCTACGAGCCGACCTCGCTGGCCGTTCGGCATTACAAGATTATCGAGGGCAAACCGGCCAGTGGCCCGCGGCAGATCGCGCTCGGCCGGCAGGCGGCAGAAGACCTCAAGAAAGGCGTGGGCGACACGCTGAGGCTCTACGGCACGCCGTATCAGATCGTCGGCATCTACGAGACCGGCCAGGCCATGGAGGAGGGCGGTGGCGTGGTCACGCTCGAAGAGGCGCAGGAACTGGCTCAGCAAGCCGCGTCAAGTCAACGCGTACCAGCTCAAAGTGCGCCGCCCGGAACAGGTGGACGCCGTGATCAAGCGGTTGACGACACTCTTCCCAGACCTGGCCATCTCCAAGGGCTCGGGCAACGCGGCAGCCCAGGAGTGGATTGGCCTGATCAACGGCATGGCTTGGGGCATCGCCGCCATCGCTATCGTCATTGGCGGCCTGGGCATGATGAACACGATGGTGATGTCGGTCTTCGAGCGCACGCGCGAGGTGGGCGTGCTGCGAGCGGTCGGCTGGGGCAAGCGACGCGTGTTGAGCATGATCTTGGGCGAGGCTTTGGTCTTGAGCTTCCTGGGCGGTTTGCTGGGCATCTTGCTGGGCGTCGGCATGATCGAGGCCGCCGCGCGCGCGCCGGCCTACGGCTCGCTGTTGCGCGGCGGCTATTCAGCCGGGCTGTTCGTGCAAGGCATGGTCACCGCCCTGCTGCTGGGCACGGTCGGTGGCATCTACCCGGCCTGGTGGGCCAGCCGCCTGACCCCGATCGAGGCCCTGCGCTACGAGGGCGGCGCCGGATCTGGCCAGCACAGCCGTCGCGCCGGATCCAGCCAGGGAGACAAAGCCAGCCACGCTCTGCGGACTCCGCCCTGGCTGCGAGACCTGGGCCGTCGCAAGACCCGCACCGTTCTGACCGTGCTGGGAATCGGCGTGGGCGTGTCGGCGCTGGTGGCCTTCAACGGCATCGCCGCCGGCATGATCGACCAGTTGAACAACATCGCCGGCGGCAGCTCAATCGGCGACCTGACGATTATGCAGCGCGATCTGCCCGACCTGTCGCTGTCCACCATCGACGAAATGACAGGACGGGCCATCCGGGGCATGCAGCAGGTCGAATCGGTGTCAGGCATGGTGATGGGCTTCGCCTCTGCGCCAGGCCTCCCCTTTTTCTTCGTCTCCGGCCTTGAGCCGGACGAGCCCCCCATGCGCCACTACCTGATCGTCGAAGGCCGGCCGATCCAGCGGCCCAAGGAGGTTTTGCTGGGCCGCACCTCCGCCAATGCGATGAAGAAGCAGGTGGGCGACGCGCTGGATCTCGTCGGCGGCACGTACCGCGTGGTCGGCATCTACGAGACCGGTGTGGCCTGGGAAGATACCGGCGCCGTGATGGCTTTGAGCGAGGCACAAGCCCTGTTCAACAGGCCACGCCAGGTAAGTTTTCTCCTGGTCAACGTCACCGATCCGGCCAACACCGAAACCGTGCGCCAGACCATCGAAAAGCGCTTCCCGGACCTGACCGCCTCGGTCAGCAGCGAGTTTGCCCAGAACACCGACGACATGCAGCAGCTCGAGTCGATGACAAACGCAATCGTCCTGATGGCCTTGATTGTCGGAGGGATCGTCATCCTGAACACCATGATCATGACCATCTACGAGCGTACCCGCGAGATCGGCACGCTGCGCGCGCTCGGTTGGCAGAAACACCGCATCCTGGGCATGGTCGTGCGCGAGGCCGTGCTCTTGTCGCTGTTGTCCGGGGTGGTCGGCATCGTGCTGGGCATGGCTCTGACGAAGCTGATCAGCCTTGTGCCGGTGGCCAGTTACCTGTCGGCCGAGTACGGTCTGGCAATCTTCGCGCAGACACTTGCCGTCACGCTGGTGCTGGGCGTGCTGGGTGGCCTCTACCCGGCCTGGCGTGCTAGCCGGCTTAGTCCGGTGGAGGCGCTGAGGTATGAATGATGAGTGATGAGTGATGAATGGCGGAGTGGCGAGTGTCAAGTGTCAGGTGTCAGGTGCCGGAGAGGCTCGATGGATCTTGTGCTGGGTTGAAGGCCGGCGACAAGGAGGTTCTCGTGAAGCGGATAGCACGGGTTGCAGCGATGATTGGTCTGGTTACAGCGGTCGGCTTGACCGGATGTAGTGGGTTGCAGGCGGACCCGGGAACGGCTGGGAATGAGCCGGCTGCGCAGACGACGGCGCAGCCAGACGTGGAAAACGTCATCTGGGCGTCGGGCAAGCTGATGCCGGAACGCTGGGCGTATCTGGGCTTTGCCGTGCCCGGGCGGTTGGCGACGGTCGATGTGGCCGAAGGCGACCAGGTGCAGGCCGGCCAGGTACTGGCAGCGCTGGACATAGCCGAGCTCCAGGCGGCAGTGCATCAGGCCGAGGCTGGGCTTGCGGCAGCGCAAGCCCAGCTTGCCGCGATCCAGGCGCCCGCTCGGGCCGAGGACATCGCCGCGGCCAAGGGCGCCGTGATGTCTGCCGAAGCCCAGCTTGAGGCGGCCAAGGCTGCCGTGGCCACAGCCAAAAGCAACGTGGCCGCGTCGCAGGCCCAGGCCGGCATCGCACTGGCGACGCTCAGGCGGGTGAAGGCCGGGTCGAGCGCCGAGGAGATCGCGGCCGCGCGCGAGCGGTTGGAGATCGCCCAGTCGCAGCGGGATCTGGCGCAGGCGGCCTACGACCGGGTGGCCGGTGATCCGGATATCGGCATGCGGCCGGAGGCGATTGGGCTCCAGCAAGCAACCGCAGCCTACAACGCGGCCAAAGCTATCTCCGACGCCACGGCACGCGGGGCGACGGCAGAGGACGTCGCCGTGGCCCAAAGCCAAGTCAACGCCGCCAATGCCGCGGTCGGCGTCGCAGAGACCGGTGTTGCTTCGGCGGAGGCAGGGGTAGCCAACGCAGAGGCTTCGGTCGTCCAAGCCCAAGCCCGCCTCGATCTGCTCGAAGCCGGCGCGCGGCAGGAAGATGTGGCAGTGGCCGAGGCGGCCGTGGCTCAGGCTCGGTCTGGCCTGGACGCGGCTACGGCCATGATGGCCCAGGCTTTGCTGTCCTCGCCTTTTGATGGCACCGTCAGCGCGGTGTGGCACCGCGCCGGCGAAATCGTGCAGTCGGGACAGGACGTCCTTGCCCTAGGCGAACTCGGCGCCATGCGCGTCGAGACCACCGACCTGCGTGAGACCGACGTGGGCCGCCTTCAGATCGGCCAAAAGGTCGACGTGACCTTCGACGCTTTACCCAACCGCGCCTTCCAAGGCACGATCACCCGCATCGCGCCGATGGCCAACACCGACAAAGGCAGCGTCAACTACACCGTGATCGTCGAGCTGGACGATGTGGACCCGGCGTTGCGGTGGGGGATGACGGCGTTTGTGAATATCCAGACCGAGTAGATGATGTAGACGCGGAGTATTGAAGTGTCAAGTGTCAGGTGTCGGAGTGTCAAGTATCGGACGTCACAGACTCGACGCCGTGATCTACCAAAACTGTGGCACTTGACACTCCGACACCTGACACTCTAGCACTATCCTCCCGAGACCCCCATGACCGAAAACACCGTTTTGGTTGAAACCCGCGAACTAACAAAAATCTACGGCAACGGCAACGAGGTCGTGGCGCTGGATCATGTGAGCATGACGATCCAACGCGGGGAATTCGTGGCCGTGATGGGGCCGAGCGGCAGCGGGAAGTCGACGCTGTTGAACATGTTGGGCGCGCTGGACCGGCCCAGCAGCGGCCAGGTAATCGTGGATGGACAGGATCTGGCCAAGGTGAAGAGCCTCGACCGCTTTCGCGGGCGCACGGTAGGTTTCATCTTCCAGTTGCACAACCTGCTGCCGACGTTGAGTGCATTGGAGAACGTGGAGGTGCCGATGCGCGGGCAGACGGGATCGGCGCGCAAACAGCGGCAACGGGCCGAGCAACTGTTGGAGCTCGCCGGGCTGGGAGATCGCATGCACCATCAGCCGGGCCAGCTCAGCGGCGGGCAGCGCCAACGGGTCGCCGTAGCGCGCGCGCTGGCCAATGAGCCCGCTTTGATCCTGGCCGACGAGCCCACCGGCAGCCTCGACACCCAGGCCGGCGACGAGATCATGGCGCTGTTGGCCGATCTCAACCAAAAGCAGGGCACGACCCTCATCGTCGTTACGCACGACCGCCGCGTAGCGCAGGCGACGCGGCGGATTCTAAGCATGCAAGATGGCCGGATCGTGGACGATCACACCGTGGGCGATCCGGTTACCGAGGACCTGCGCACGCTGGCGCGCTCGCAGCTGGGCCAACAGCTGCTCAGCGGCGACGCGACCCACTTGGCCTCGCTCGGCCTGGCGCGCGATGGGCAGTTGACCGAGGAGGGGGAGATGCTTCAGGACATGCTGGAGCGTGTCGTCAAAGCACGGTGACGCTACAGCTGCCCCACCAGCTTGACGAAACCCCGGTGCCAGCCATGATACGACTTCACGGGCGGGGCGTACATCAGCACGCATTTCTTGGAGACCAGACTGAGGTCGAGCTCCTGTCCGAGCGCTAGCAGCTCGGGGCTTTCGGCGCCCTGCTGCAGCCAGACGTGGCGGATGCCCAGGCTGGCGGCCTCGCGCATCACGGCGGCGGCTTGTGCAGCCGGCACGCTGATCAGCACGGCGTCAACCTGGCCTCGCAAAGCGAGCGCGCTCAGGTTGGGGTAGCAAGGCTGGCCGTCGATCTCTTGAGCCTCGGGGTGAATGAAAAAAACCTGATAGCCGCACGCTTGCAGCTCTTTGGCCGCCGCATTGCCGAACTTCTTGCCGCCACGCGACGCGCCGACGACGGCGATACGCCGGCAGGTGACGAATTCCTCTATGGCTGGGTTTTTCATGGGAACACCTCGATTTTGGGGGCAATTCTTCGGTGAAATATGTTACTTTTGATAGTCTACTACCGAAAAGGAGAGGTGTCAATGGCTTTTTTGTGGCGCCTCTTCCTAGTTTGCTTCGTTGACCTTGGCCCTATGTGGCCATCCCGGCGCGCAGCACAGCCGCAGCGTAGCCGATCCACGGTTCGGCATCGGGGCCGGCGCGGCTGGGTAGAGGCAGCGACCACTGGCCCACGCTGGCCAGATAACGTTGGATCGGCTCCCGAGCCGGCGCGGCCGCGCCGGTGGTGAGGTGGTTAAACAACTCGGCGGCCGCCCGGTAGTCGGCGAGCTTGGCCGTGATGGCCCGCCGCACGTGCATCTCGGTGATCTGGTCGGGCAAGGTCACGCTGCGCATGGCGACGTTGCGGCGAAAACGGCTCAACGCCGTCTCTAGACCGGCCAGCCGATCGGCCACGAAGAACGGCCCACGAAACCGGCCGGCGGGGAAGTAGCAAACTCCTGTGCGCAGGATGGGCGGCACGGCCTGCAGACAGTGCTCGATCTGCGTCACAAGGTGCTTGACCAGCTGGTTCTCCGGCGTGTCGAACTGGTGGCGCACCTCGAAGCAGACAAAGCGCGCCGGGTCGTAGTCTTCGCCATCAGCGCGCCTTGTAGGTCGCCGGCCAGGCCACGCGCCCGCGCACACGGCTGCGCTGTTCGACGCGCTGCTGCTCGGTGCGACGGGTCATGTGTTGAAGGATGCGGTTCAGCGCGTCGTCCAGAAAGCGCAAGGCGTCACGGCCGGCCTGCTCGTCGAGCAGAAAGAGCGTCGCCGCCATGCCGCGCAGGGCGACATCAGAGGCAGACGCGAGCAGCGCGTCTGCCGCCTTTGCATCCAGGGACAACTCGACGAGACGACGAAGCACAGTACCTTCGTCAAGGGTAACCGGCGACGCGTTGACCATGAGAGTTACGTCGCAAAACTTACAAACGGATACAGGTCCGCGATGCGCTTCAAGAGGCGTTTTTCTTCGGCGGCCGTGCCAAAGAGGCTCTTCAGTTGCGTGTGGATATCCTGAATCGCGGTGGGATCTAGCCCGTCGAGCTGCGGTGCGGCGTAGAGTAGAAATGCTTCCGCCAATAGGCTCCGGATGTCTTCCTTCCCACGCTTTGGATAGCGCTCGCCGACGTGGCCGATCATGTCGCGCACGATCGCCGGCCCCAACGCACGGCGCTGCATGAGGACCGAATTTCTTTCGAGCAAGGTCACGAACAGTGCCGCCAAGGCCTGACGGTCCGCGGTTTTCTTGATTCGCCCGTCCTCTCTGATCCACCGTTCACACAGGTCGATGTATTGCGCGGGCAGATCGAGGTCGATAAAGGCAAAGCGGCGCATAAACGCGAGCGACAGGCTGTAAAGCGCCGAGCGGTCGTAGACGTTCATGGTGCCGACGATACGCCAGTTGGGATGGACCACGTAGTCGTAGCCGCCGGGCAGGACCTCGGCAGGAATCCAGCTGGTCGGCCTGGTCACGTCGACCTTGGCGAACGGCAGCACGCGCACGGGATAAGACCCGACCCGGTGCGGCGTATCTACGCGCTGGCCCGACAACACGGTAAAGAGCTCGCCGAAGGCCTTATCGATCTCAGCTCGGTTGATCTCGTCGATCACGAGCCACTCGCCGTTGGAAATGGCCTGTAAGAAGCTGCCGGCGCGAAACTCCAGCGTCTGCTCCGTGGTGGGCACGTAGCCGCCCACGGTATCGAAGGTCGTCCAGTCTGCCGTGGCGGTGGCGACGGTGGCGCCGGTGCACAGGCCCCGGCGCTCGTCGGTTGCATACCGGCAGATGGCCTGGGCCAGCGTCGTCTTGCCAGTGCCCGGCGGGCCGATCAGGATGATGTGCTTGCCCCTGTTCAGCGCCGCCGCGATCTGGCGGTAGGCATCGGCGGCGATTACCATGCGGGTCTCGGCCACCACAAAGGCGCTCAGATCCGCGGCGTCAACGCGCGCGTCCAGTTTCAACCGATTGGTTAGCAAATCGCGATTCTGCGGCGTGGCCAGGGCGGTCGATGGCCCGGACAATGCGCTGCGCACCGTGCGCTGCAGTGCGCCGGCCAGGTTTGTCACGCCGATAGCCTGCGCTTCGGCCGCCAGCGTCTGATTCAGGGCGGCCAGGCGCGGGTCCTCGCTGGCGCCCAATTGGCGATAGGTGCGGATGTCCGGGACGACCGGTCTCAGGCTCTCTGCTTTCTGCTTGTCTATGTCTAAGATCTTGCCATCCTGGGCGCTCAGGAAAAGGACGGGGATGCCCCAGGTGCCGGCATCGCCGCCTTCGCGGTTGTAGATGGTTTGGCGTGTGGCGGCCAGGGCCATGTCGACGCGACCGCTGCGCGCCAGGTCGTCGTAGAAGCTTTGGGTGAAGAGCTGAGCCGTGTCGAAAGGCAGTTTCTCCTGCATGGCGATGACCGCCGGCACTTGTCCTTCGAGCACCAGGCGCGGGCCCAAGCCGCGCAGGGCATCGCCGGTGCTGCTGACCGCACTCTGGCACGCCGCTAACACGACGAGGCGGAGCTTGTTCTTCGCCTGGTCGACGCCAATCCACTGGCTAAAGTCGCCGGCGGCCAGGAAGGGCAGCTGATCTTTCTCGCCCTCGATCGCCAGGTAGTAGTCCCCAGGTGGATTGTCGCCCACGAACACGCCATGGCAGACCAAATGCACGACATGATAGCCTTCTTGCTCGATCGCCTCCAGCAGCATCTGGCGCGTCACCACTTCCTCCGGGTGTTTGGGCAAGATGTCGTAGGTGAGCAATTGAGCCGTTTTGAGACGCTGCAAGGCCAGGTTGGCGATCTCCGTCTCCAGCCTGACGTCGAGAGCAGGCAGAGTCTCGATCACCGAGTACTTTGCACGTGATTCGGTCGACGGGTTGAAAATCGCCACCAACACCTTGAGCTGGCTATCGCCTGGGACGAGCAAGGGATGATTGATCCCGGCCAGCCGGCGGTACAGGGGCACGCGTTCCAGCAGCGCAACCGGCGTACGCTCGCCGCGGCGCAGGAATTCCCAGCGATATTCGTGGATCGCCAGGTTGTTTTGGTCCAGCTCCAGCTCGATACGCAGCTTGCGGTTGGTCCTCGACAGCGCAAGGTCGAAGCCTTTTTCCGTCGTCAGCTCCACCTGGCCGCCGGGGCCAGGGTCGTTGTGGATGATCGCGTCGAAGAGCAGGTTGCCATAGCGCTTGCGGTCGGTAGTGGCTTGCAGGATCTGTTGTTGATAGGCCGGGTCGGCGAGCCGGTTGGGGCCGCTGTAGTCGGCCGGCAACCCGGCTTTGGCGTCAAAGTGGAGGGTGACCGTGCTCGTGCCAACGCGAAATCGACACTACGTTATCGGGTTCAGGCGGGTCGTAGCGGCTCAGATCGACGAAAACGATGGGTGGTGGCGCACCACCGCCGTTTCCGCCGAGCGCCGGTCCAGCACTTTGACTGCCGCCAGCTTGCCCTGCGCCTGCTGCCCTCGCAGCTAGAGTCGACGAGTTTCCTGCGGCCTGGTCTTCGCTCGGGCGCCGCCGCGCTGTTCTCGGCTTATCGACAGGTTGTGGGAGCTTGGCAGCCTTGGTCGAGGGCTGTCTTTTGGCGGTTCCTTTTGTCTGTACCGTGTCTTCTGATGTCGTTGGCTTCTCGGTCTTGGCAGCTTCTTGGCGCGATGGCCCCTCATCAGGCAGTGCGGGCACTGACTGGCCGGGCTGCTTGGCCTCGAGGTTGGGCTGTGTCCCCTGTTGCGTTAGCTTTGCCGCATTCGGCCGTGCACCTTTACGGCTAGGCTGTTTTGCGAGGCTGGCGTTCAGCTGGACCGGGGCGGCTACCTCTTGCTCGAGGCCAGGGGACGTCAATTTGCCCTGGGCAGAGGTTTCGGCAAATTCGACAGGTCGCGCAAACAACCGCCCATCTTCGGCGGCGGTCCACAGGATCGGCAGCTGCGGTGGGAAGCGTGTGTTGTCGATCCAGGACCTGCGCAGCTGGTTGAGGGCGATGTCGGCGATGCCATGTTCGAGCAGCCGCTCGTAGAAAACCTGTAGGCCCAGCCATGTCGTTTCCGCGTCGAAGTCGGGCATCTCCAGCACGGCCACCGCGCCTTGGTCAACAAAGCGCGTCAGGCGGCGGGTCTGGCTTTGACTGACGAAAACGGATGGCAGCACCATGAGCGGCGGCAAACGCTTCGCGTTGTCGAGCACCCAGCCGAGGCTGGCGTACCGGTCAATTGATGGCGGTGCTGGCAGGTTCGCCGCCTGCTGAGTTGCTCGGGTGTCGTACCAAGACGTAGTTGAAGTGGACTGGCTCGCCGGCACAAACTGAAGGATATGAAACTGCCCGATCTCATTCCCTTTGGCGTAGGAGCGCAGCGAGGCATCGACAAGCTGAAATCGGTCTGATGGCAAGGCAATCGTGTCGCCGGCTGATGTCGCGCTTGACTTGATCCCCATGCCGTAGGCGGCGCCGGTCAACAGCGTGACCTGCAGGCCGGTAAAGTCTGAGAGTGCGGACAATGCATCGACTACGTAGCGGACCTCTGAACTGTCCAGGCCGGATGCGCTCGGATCTTCCGCCAGAGCGCTCTCAAAGACGACCAGGACGCGCAGCACCTGCTCGTCGCTGGGACGGAAGCTGCGCGGACGCCGGCCAATCAGGCGCGCAAAGGGCGTGCGCTCATCAGTCGCCAGCGGCTGGTCGCTTCTCCATGGCAGGGTGAGGTATTCCCAGGGCAGATCGTGGATATCGCCATCGGGGCCATCGATTTGGAGCTGGACCCGCACGTAGCCATCATTCTGATCTTGGAACGATCTGAATGAGTCGCCCAGTTCTTTGAAGACGGCCTCCGACAGCGCGCGCGCGGCAAAAGGGTCCCCATAGCGCCCGAATGAAATGGGGGATAGCTGCTTTGTATCCGCTGGAGCGAGCCGATCAAGATTCAAACTCGTGGTTTCGCGCAGAAGTGGCTCGCCGTCAAAAAACTCTTGGAGAGCATAGGAGGACGGAGAGGCATACCCCGTACCCGCCTTGGTCAACGTCGAATAGCTTGCTTCGGCTGCGGTGTCGGGACTGAGCTGAATACGAAACATGCGGGTAGGTTGAACTACGGTGGAAGCCGGTTGCTCCATAGGATTTCCCATCTCTTTATCTGGTGTGCTTGCAGGAGCTGCCGCAGCTCAACATAGGGTGCGGCATCGGCCAGAAACTCGGCGCGCAGTGTCACCAGGACATAAAGCGGCGCGCCATCCTGCTGGGCCAGCCAGGTGTAGAAGCCCGAAGCCAAGGCCTGGGCCGTGCTCAGCGACACCAGGTCAGACATGGCAATCACCGCGGGCGTGCCCAGCTCACGCACCAGGCCCTGCGCCAGGCCACCCAGCGCGGAGGCCGCGCTGGGTGGCCTGGCGCAGGCAGCCAAAAAGACCACGTGCGGCAGGGCGGCAGCCGCGTCCAGCTGGCCAAGACGCTGCACGAGCCGCGTGCCGTCGACGCGATCCAGCCCGCCGCCGGGGGCGGCGAGAAACAGGCTGGTCTCCCTGTCGCGAGCGTTGGTCGCGCCTTAGCAGACCACATGCACGAGCGTATAGCGCTCGGCCACGATACGCGCGGGTCAAGGCGGCCGATGGCGGGGAAGCGCCGGTCGGTAACAGCAGTCAGGTAAGGAGAGAAAAGGGTGCGTTGTTGAAGGGAGAGGAAGGACCACCCGCCGTCGAGAGAGCCGCACAGGCGCTGCCAATGCAACGTCTTCAGTCCGTCGTCCTCGACGCACAGCAGCACCCAAAGGGCGTTGCCGGACGCAGCCGGGGCTTGCACGAATGCATTGCGCACAGGCCCGGCGAATAGCGCCTGGCCGAGGATCCTGTCATAATCCAGTGGCGTGCTCGGTGCTTGCAGGATCTCCAAGTCGAGCTGTAGCAGGCCCTCGATGCGGATGGGCAGAAACTGGCCTGGAGCGCTCTGCTCGACCACGACGGGCCAGCCGACGGTGCTTTTACGCTGGATGGTGATCTCGAAGGTGACCATGATGGGTCCAGCTCCTGGTTGCGAACCACTGCCACACAGGGTGCCCCTCGCGGCTACACCCCTGGTCTATTTTTCACACTTATGTTGTGGAACATATTATATCACAAATCCACAACACAAGGTAGGAGAATAGTTTGACCCACTTTGTTACGTCGGGTACAATCAATCAACCCCTTTGTTGTCCTTTCTGCCCATATCCTTTGAAACCGTTGGAAAGATAGAGATCTCGACCACACAACAAAATCTATGGAAACCACCCCAAAACCACAGATCCCCCTGACCCGCTACGCCTGGCTGTCCATCGCCGCAGCGATCATCACGATCTCGATGAAAGCCTCCGCCTACTTTCTGACCGGCTCGGTTGGCCTGCTTTCCGACGCTTTGGAGTCGACCGTCAACCTGGCAGCGGCAATTGTTGCTTTGATCGTGCTCAGGCAGATCCTTCGCCCGGCCAACGACGAGTTTGCTTTTGGCTATTCCAAGGCGGAATACTTCGCCAGCGGTTTCGAAGGCGGCATGATCCTCTTGGCGGCAGCAGGTATCATTTTTACGGCCATCCCACGGCTGATTCACCCGGTGCCGCTGGAGAAACTCGGCCTGGGCCTGGCCATCTCTGTCGCCGCCTCGCTGATCAACCTGGGCGTAGCGCTGGTGCTGAAGCGCGCCGGCAAACGGTACAACTCGATTACGCTGGAAGCCGATTCCCGCCACCTGATGACCGACGTGTGGACCACCGCCGGCGTGCTGGTCGGCATTGTCCTGGTGATGGTGACCGGTTATTTGCGCCTGGACGCCATCATTGCACTGCTGGTGGCCGCCAACATCATGGTTACCGGCTACCGGCTGCTGGTTCGATCGGGGCGTGGTCTGCTGGACGCGTCGCTGCCGCCCGAAGAACTGGCCTTGGTCAAGTCGATCCTCGATTCCTACCAATCCGAGGGGATCAAGTATCACGCCTTACGCACACGGGAGGCGGCGGCGCGCAAGTACCTGGTCGTTCACCTACTCGTGCCGGGCAGTTGGACAGTGGAGCAAGGACACCAAATAGCCGAACAGATCGAAACGCAAATGCGCGAAGCTGTTCCCAACAGCGCCGTGGTCACGCACGTCGAGCCGATCGACAACCCTCTCTCGATGCAGGATGCCGATCTGCTCTACGAATGACCTTTGTGGCCGGGTACGCTGTTTATCCGACATTTGACAATCCTGGCGCTTCTTGACCATCCGATTGAGTACGAGGGCGGCACCGGAAAGGCATTGGTCTGATCCCACTGGTCCATGCTCACTAAGATGGAGCCCATGCGGCTGGGCAAAAGCGGCAAAAGGGGGTACAATGCCATCATACCAGGAGGGAAGGAGTGAAAGATGGCCGAACAGCAGGACTACAATTCGCCGTGGAAGGACATTCTCGATCTGCAATTCGAGGAGTTCATGGCCTTTTTCTTTCCTACCGCTCACGTCCAGATCGACTGGCGGGCTGGCTATGAGTTCCTGGACAAGGAGTTGCAGAAAATCACGCTGGATGCTGCGCTGGGCCGGCGCATGGTGGATAAGCTGGTGAGGGTGCAGCTCCAGGACGGCCGCGAGCAGTGGGTGCTGGTGCATGTGGAGGTGCAGATGCAGCCGGCCATCGGCTTCCCGGAGCGCATGTTCGTCTACCATTACCGCATCCACGATCGCTTCGGCGCCCGCTGCGCGACTTTCGAAATCCTGGCCGACGACGATCCGGGCTGGCGGCCCGGTGAATTCCGCGACGAGCTGCTGGGCACCGAGCTGGTGATGCGCTTCAGCACGGCCAAGCTGACGGACTACGAAGCGGACTGGCCGGCGCTGGAGAACGAGACCAACCCCTTTGCCGTGGTGGTGATGGCGCACGCGGGCACGCGCGCTACAGCGGCCGATCCACACGCCCGACTGGATTGGAAATTCCGTCTGACCCGCCGTTTGTTCGAGCGTGGCTACGACCGCCAGCAGATCATCGGCCTGTATCGTTTCATCAACTGGGTGATGGCGTTGCCTGACGAACTCGAGCTGGAATACGACCGGCAAGTAGACGAATATCAGGAGGATCGCAAGATGGAGTACCTGAGTTCAATGGAGCGCCGCGCCATGGAGCGCGGCCGCCAGGCTGGTATCCTGGAGGGTATGCAGCAAGGCATGCAGCAAGGCATGCAGCAAGGCGTGCAACAAGGCGAGCTATCCGGACGGGCTGCCACCGTGCAACGTCAGTTGGCGCGGCGTTTAGGGATCTTGTCCAAAGAGGACGAGCAACGCGTGCGGTCGCTCTCCATCACCATGCTCGACCGCCTGGCCGACGACCTGCTGGACTTCAGCGAACCTGCCGACTTGCAGCGCTGGTTCGCCCGCTACGTGGCACAATAGTAGACGACCTGCCCAAGCGGCGATTTGCCTGGTGTCAACAAAGAGGCGGCTGGAGCGGACGCGATGATGCGTCCACTCCAGCCGCCTTCTTGTGTTCTTCGACCGGCCGCAACGCGTATCAGGCCGTGCCATTTCGATGCGCCGCCGAGGCTGCCGCTCATGCCGGTCAGCCGGTTCTCCGCATCGTAGCTCAGGTTAATGTCCGAGCTGCCGTTGATGCGCCGTCAGGCGTTGCCGCTCGGGTCACACCAATACTTCTGATTGCCCGCAGCCGTTCCGCCTACGTGTGTCACCGCATGTTGGTGATCAGCTCGCCCACCGCCAGCCCGGGGATCACGCATAGTAATCACTCGTCATCTTTCCGTAACCCTCCGATCCTTCCATTCCGGAATCCTGCTCTCCCCCTCCGCTCCCCACGTCCCCAAACTCGCTTTTTCGCACATATTGACATTCCCCACGAGTAATGATAAGATAATCAAAAGCTAAACGAAAGGTAATCGAAAGTGACAACTCTCACCGCCTTCGATCGACGCACAGCCATCCTCTCCCATTTGCAGCAACACCGGCGGGCCAGCACGCGCCAGCTCAGCGACCTGTTCGGCGTTAGCGAGGTCACGATTCGCACCGACTTCGCCACGCTGGAGGAGAGCGGCTACCTGAGCCGCCAGCACGGCGGCGTCGAGCTGCCGCGCGGCCAGGACGAGCAGCCGTTCGAGGCACGGCGCAGCCAGCATTCGCAAGAGAAGGTCGAGATCGCCCGCGCCGCGGCCGCCACGATCGAGCCGGGCGACACGGTCCTGCTCGACGCCAGCTCGACCGCCTACCAACTTGCGCTGACCATCAAGGATCGGCGCAACTTGACCGTGGTCACTAACAACGTGCAGACCGCGGCCGCCCTGGCCGGCAACCCGGCACTCGAAGTTGTGCTGATCGGCGGCCTGGTGCGCGGGGACAACTGGAGCGTGGTTGGCGTGCTGGCCGAGGAGATGCTCAGCAAGCTGCACGCCACGCGCGGCTTCTTCGGCGCGGCCGGCTTGACCCTCGACCGCGGCCTGACCGACGCCAATTCGCGCGAGGTGCAGATCAAGCGCGCCATGATCGCGGCCACAAAGCACGTCACTGTTTTGCTCGACGCCAGCAAGTTTGGCCAACAATCGTTTCTGACCTTTGCCAAGCTGACGGATGTCGATCATCTCGTCACCGACGACGGCATTCCTGAAGAGTACCGGGAGGCCTGCCGGCAGCATGCTATCCGCTTGACTACTGTCTAATCCCGGAGTTCCTGAACAAGTTCAGGAGTCCGGCATTTACCTCGGACTCCTCGACTTGTCAAGGATTTCCCATCCCCCATAAGGCCAGCCGACCTACAAGGAGACCCCTTCCATGTCCAACCCCGAAGAGATCAAGGATCAGCTCTACAACGACGTCATCGACGGCGACACGTCTGCTGTCGTGCAAGGAACGCACGCGGCCCTGGACGCACACCTGGAGCCGGCGGAAATCCTGTACGAGGCGTTGATTCCAGCCTTGACAGAAGTGGGCGCGCTGTTCGAGAGCGGACAGTATTTCGTGCCCGAGATGCTGATCAGCGCCAAGTCGATGAAGGCCGGCCTGGAAATCCTGCGCCCGCTGCTGGCGGCCCAGGGCGCCAAGCCCGTCGGTACCTTCCTGATTCTGACCGTCAAGGGCGATATCCACGACATCGGCAAGGATCTGGTGCGGGTCATGCTGGAGGGCGCGGGCTTTCGCGTCATCGACCTGGGCGTCAACGTGCCGCCCGAGAAGATGATCGAGGCGATCAAGGAGCACCAACCGGAAATTGTGGGATTTTCAGCCTTCCTGACCACGACGATGCCGATGTTCAAGACAAACATCGAGGCGTTGAAGGAAGCGGGCTTGCGCGACCAAGTCAAGATCATGGTCGGCGGCGCGCCGATTACCGAGGAGTATGCCCGGCACGTCGGCGCTGACGGTTTTGCGGCCGAGGCCACCAGCGCCACACGCATGGCGCTCGACTTCATCAAGAACCCGGAGACCTCGAAGTACCTGCTGCGTCCCGAGGACAAGTCCTCCGCCAAGACCTTTGCCAAGGCTGCCGGCTCCGGCGTGCTCCTGGCCAAGCCGCCGCGCCGCCTGCCAGCCAAGCCGGCTACGACGTCGCTGGAGCGTGTGCTGGCCGTGCTGCGCCATCAGGAGCCGGACCGGGTGCCGCATTTCGAGTGGGTGCAGGACGTCAGCGTGATCCAGGCTATGACCCGCGGCGGCGCCTACTTCGACCTGATCGAGCAGTACGACATCGACGGGGTGATGACCGGGCCGGAGTACCGCAAGAAAAGCCTGGGCGACGGTATCTTCGTCGACGAGTGGGGCGCGGTGCGGCGCATCGGCCAGGACAACTACGCCATGCCGGTGGACGACCAGGCGCCGATCAAGAGTCTGAAGGACCTCGAAATCCTGGCAGCCCCCCGATCCGGACGATCCCTTCCGCTATGAGAAGATCCAGGCCACGATCGACCGCTTCGGCGGCCGCCGCGCCATCATCCTGCAGATCCGCGACGTGTGGTCCGGCCCGCGCGACTATATTGGCTACGCGCAACTCTTCATCAACCTCAAGGAATGCCCGGAGTTGGTGGATGGCGTGGTCAGGAAGTGCGTCGACCACTACATCCGCGTGATCGAGCGGGCATCCAAGATGGGCGTCACGCTGGTGTTCTCCGGCGACGACGTGGCCGACAACCGCGGGCCAATGCTGAACCCTGACCTGTGGCAATCGCTCTTCATCCCGCACTTCAAGCGGCTGGTGGCCGCGATCCACGGCTGCGGCCTCTACCACTGGAAACACAGCGACGGCAACATGTACCCGCTGCTGGACAGCATCGTGGACGCCGGCTCCGACGGCATCGACCCGATCGACCCGATGGGCGGCATGGAGCTCAAGGTGGTCAAGGCGAAATACGGCGACCGGGTGTCGATCAAGGGCAACGTGGACCAAACCGAGCTGCTGATGTATGGTCCCCCCGAGGCGGTGGTCGAGTTCGGTCAAGTCGTGCATTCGCGACGCGGGTAAGGGCGGTGGCTACGTCTGCTCATCCAGCAACTCGATCCACTCAGGCGTGGATCCCGATCTGTACAAGGTCATGATCGAAGCGATCCATCACTATGGACGGTATCCGTTGGATTACGATTTGTTGGCGCCAGTCTAAGAACGATGAATGATGAACGTTGAGCGATAGGTAGGTCGCCAAAACCGCAAACGCGCCACTTGCTCGATGGCAAGTGGCGCGTTTGCAGTCCTGGAAGCGTATCTTCTCAATAATCCGGGGTAGGGGCACGGCCTTGCGCCTGCCCGCCGGGCGACCGCAAGGGTACGCCCCTACATCCTGCCCACGGGGCGACCGCAAGGGTACGCCCCTACATATTGAGAAAATACCTAGCAACTGTCTGAACGCTCGCGCCGAGGCGCAAAGACGCAACGGAGCAGACGGCAGCGGTCGATACGTGACCGTCTCAAGCAGGCGTTGAAGGTGCCGGTGTATCCTGATCAGGCACAGCCTCGCTCGCCGAACCGCCCAGCATGGCGGCCAGTTCGTCCAAGGCGGCCTGCTCCTTCTCGTCGATCACCGACTTGTTGCCAATGCCAAAGTGGCCACCGGTCTTGGTCAACGCAGCCGTGCGGCCGATCTCGACGATCCACTTGGCGAAGCCGTCGGCGCCGGGCAGCGCAGAAACAGCCGCCCAGGCATTGGCTACGGTCTGCTTAGTCTGCTCGCGAACGGCGGCCACATCCTTCGTATTCTGGTACTCGATCGAGTTCGCCTTCATCTCGTCCTTGGACATGGTCTTCATGAGGTTCAGGTAGTCTGTGACCAGCTCGCCGTAGCTGCTGTCGCCGGCCTGCGCCTCCTGGCTCATGAACTTACCGACCTGCATGATCTCCTTGATCATTTCCATTCCACCCCCGCTGGAGGTGGACACATAGGTCGCCGCTGCCATCGGCGCATTGAAGACGAATTTCCACTGCTCGGGGGTCAGTTGGTCTTTGATGGTCATCGTGTTTTTCCTTTCGTAATGTGGGGTAGGAGGTAGACAAGGGAACAAGTAGATCAGAAGTAGCCTGCAATCTTGTCTACTTGTCCCTTCACTTGTCTACCTGCCAGTGCAGGAGGCTCTACAGCTGTTCCTGCACTGCTGCCTCAGGCTCCGGCTATGCCCAGGACACCGGCAGCCGGGCCGGCTACGGCGGCGGCCTGGTCCATTGCCCTATCTGCTGGGGTTTCGTCGGCAGGCGCGGCTGCCTCCATGGCCTCGGCCGATACTTCGTAGGTCCACACGGTACCGTTGGCCATGGCCAGCTGATCTTTGGTCGCCGCCAGCTCGAAGTCGTCACAGGTGACCACCACGGCGGCCTTGCCACTCTTGAGTTCGTCGGCGATCTTGTTGAGTTCGTCCTCAGTAAGGTGTGTGGACTTCTTGAAGAACGCGCCCAGCACGCCGCCTACCACGCTACCGGCAACCAGGCCGCCAACTACCGTGGCGCCGCCGGTGAATACGCCGGCGATGATGCCCACGATGGCACCAACTTTGGCGCCTTTGCCGGCTTTTCGGCCGACGTGCGTCTTGATCTTGCCGTCCGGCGTTGCCACCATCGTGCCAACTGCGCCAAGTTTGACGTCGTCGCTGGCCTTATCCCAACTCTTCAAAGCCTCGACCGCCGCTTCCGCTGCATCAGCGGTGGCGTAAAAAGCGATCACAACATTTTCGTTCTTATTGTCGGACATAGTTTGACTCTCCTTTGTATCTATGTTCCCGCGCCAACCCATCACCTGGGTGATGAAATTGTAGCCGCGACCCGCCGTTCTAGCAAACCGATTGAGGCGCTTCATCGCAGCACGGAGACAGGAAGTCGGCCCGAACAAGGCACACCCTCTATTTCTCATTCCTGTCACAACCGGCTATGATAGGGCGTCAGGTCGGGACATCAAATGGTCTTTGACCTTCGCTCAGTGCTTTGTTGAGCTAGAAGTTTGAGTGTCATCCCTTCGGCGGCCTCAGGGATGACACTCGCACTTTTCAACCTAACAGAACACTCAGGAGCCACCATGCGTTTTTCACTGCGAAGCTATCTGGCAGCCGCCACAACTCTGTTGGCCTTATTTATGCTGACCGCGTGCACGTCTGGCGCCAAACAACCGCCGCGGCCGAATGGCATTGCGCTTGCACCGGACGGCAGTGTGTACGTAATGGCTCTCGGCAACCACCGCATGGTCCACTTGTCACCGGAAGGTCGCTTTCTGGGCGCGTTCGGCAAACTAGGAACAGAGCCTGCGAGTATCTACGAAGGCTGGGGTACGGCGCTCGACCAGGCGGGGAACATCGCCCTCTGCCACCGCCTACGAGATGAGACTGCCGGCGTCGACCGCGAGAGCGTCAAGGTGTTCACGCCCCAAGGCCGGCTGGTGCGCGAGATGATCGCGCCAGATGGTGGAAGCCCGGAAGGGTGCATGAGCGTTCGCGTCGACCCACAGGGTCGCATCTTCATGGTCAACAATTCATCCAATCGCGTGCGCATCCTTAACTCGCAAGGTGAGCTGTTGTCCACGCTCTGGGGCACGACGGGCTCTGGCCTTGGTGAGTTTCTCGGTTTGCGCGATATCGCCCTAGACACCCAACGCGGCCTGCTCTACGCCAGTGATTCGGGCAATAGCCAAATCCGGCAGTTCTCCCTTGAAACGACATCCACAGGTGAGATCAGTGCCACGCACCGTCTGACCTTCGGCACATATGGCCGCGGCCCGGGCAGGCTGGCCTATCCCCAGTATATCGCAGTCGATGAAGCCACCGGCGAGTTGGCCGTGGGTGACATGGCCAATCGCCGCATTCAGATCTTCGATTCGGATGGTCGCCCACTGCGTGAGTTTGCGCCGCCCGGCGTTGAGGATTGGCAGGTGATGGGCCTGGCTTTCGGGCCCGATGGCGCAGTGTTTGCAGCAGACGCGCTGAACGGCGTGGTTTGGGTCTTTGAGCCTGATGGTCGGCTGCGCCAGAAGATGGAGGTGCCATCATAACCCTCCGCATTCCCATTTTCGTCAAGATCATTACCCCGCTCGTCGCGCTCATCCTCGTGACAACCGTCGCATCGGGCGTTCTCGTCTATCAGGAAGGCGCTCAGCGGCGGCGGGATGAGCTGGATTTGCGGCTGAGAACCATTGCGGCCGCAGCAGCCGAAAAGTTAGACACGGCTGCGCTACAAGCCATTCAGATCCCGTCTGACCGGACCAAGCCCGAATACGAAGTCGTGCGTTCGCAGCTGGTACGAGCGCGGGACGCGGGCAGCGTGGATTGGATCGGCATCTATCAACGTGAAGGCGACCGGCTGTACTATCAGGTAGACACTGACGCTACTGGCGTGGGCTATCCGTTTTTTTATGCTTCACCCGAGCACCTGGCAGCCTTCGCCGATCCGCAGCGGCCAACCGATCCAGGTCCAATACACCGACGAGTTCGGCGCCTACTATGGGTATGACGCGCCGATCATCGATACCGCTGGAGGGGAACCCCGGGTGGTCGGCGTTGTCGAGGCGGTGATCTACGGTGAAAGGCTCACCCTGTTGCAGCGCGAGACGCGCGTGCGAGTGGGAGCGATCCTGATCGGCGGTGCCATCGCCGGCGTCCTGCTGTCGTTATTGGCCATGATCTTCACCTTCAACCGCCCGATGCGGCGGCTCCAACAAGGCGCCATGGCGTTGGCAGACGGGAATTTTGACACGACCATTGACCTGCGTTCCAACGACGAATTGGGGGACATGGCAGACACCTTCAACCAGATGTCCTCGCAGCTCAAGATACACTACGACGAGGTGCGCCAGCGCAACACCGAGCTGGAAATGGTCTATCAGATCGCTCAGGCCATCACAGCCAGCAGCAACGACCCGATCGCCACGCTCAATACGATCCTCGATCGAGCCCACCAGATGATTCCCTACGAAGAAGGAGAGATTTGTCTGTACGTGCCCGAGGAAAACGCGCTGCGGGTGCGAGCCTGGAAGGGCCAAACTGGCAGCATCGACTGGCGCGAGCGCAAATACCCGTTGGGACAGGGGTTCACCGGAGGTGTCGGCCAGAGCCGCCGCAGCTTCCTGTCGGCTGATATTACCCAGGAGCCTTCCGTGAAACCAGTCTACGGCGAGGTCGTGACAAATCCCGTACGCAGCTACGTCGGCGTGCCTCTGCTGGTCGAAGACCGGCTAGTGGGCACGATGCAAATGGTCAGCACGCAAGCTGGCCAGTTCGACGAGCACACGCGACGGCTGATGGAGACGATCGCCCTACAAGCGGCGGTAGCCATCGAGACAGCGCAGGAAGTCGAGGCGCGCGAGCACGCGCTTCAAGCCCAGATCGCCCAACTCAAGATCGAGGTGGACGAAGCCAGACGAGTGCGTCAGGTCGCCGAGATCACAGAAACGGAGTTCTTCGCCCAACTCCAGAAGCAGGCCCAGGGGTTGAGAAGCCAAAGACGCAGCAAATACGAACTAGAGTGATTGAGAACTTCCGGGGGCCAAACGATCAGGGTGTATTCAAAACGGGTTGATTAAGCGGTGAATGACTAGCGCTGGTCGAGTAGGGTCTGGCGGCGATCTACAAATGATCAACTTCGGCACCCGCTATAGACAACTATCGATGACCGCTGCCAGATCCGTAGCGAGACCAAGCGGGTCGTACACACGAAACCCGCTTCCAAGAAGTCGCAACGAGGACAATTGCCGCGATTAATGAGAAGATGCTTCGAAAAGGTGGGTTGTGCACACCAAGATTTACCCATTGACATTAACCCCAATCCGTGATACAGTAATATTCAGCTTTTTACAGCGTTTTCTCCAAGTTTTTACAACCCAGTTATCCCCTCGTGCGTTCCCACCGAAGCCGATTTTGGGCTTGCTGCACCAACTCCGCCATCGCTTACCGCAGTCACCTTCAGCGTCAAAGGCTCCCCATGGAAGCTTACAAGCGCCGCCAAGCCATCCAAGCCCTGCTCAAAGACACTGGCGAGGTCGAGATCGATGACCTGGCGCAGCGCTTGGGTGTGTCCCCCAACAGTATCCGCAACGACCTCGACGCCCTGGCCGTCGAAGGCCAACTAAGCCGCGTACGCGGCGGCGCCGTCACTCTAGACGCAAACGGCTCGTCGCGTGCGGCCTTCGCCACCCGTACCAGCGTGCAACGTCGCGAAAAGGAAGCCATCGGACGTTGGGCCGCTAGCCTGGTCAAGGATGGCGATGCGATCATCCTGGACGACAGTAGCAGCGTTTTCCAATTGGCGACCAATTTGCGGGAGCGCCGCAATTTGACTGTCGTTACCGCCGGCCTCGAAGTCGCCCTCCTGCTGGCCCAAAATCCCACCAATCGGGTCATCCTCGCTGCCAACACGGTCTACTCCAATGGCACGTCCCTGATCGGCGCCCTTAACCCGGATTTGCTCAATGGGTTTTATGCCTCACGTTTCTTCATGTCCGCCGCTGGCTTCTCGCCGGAACAGGGGTTAACTGAGATCGACGGCGACGTTGCACAGCTCAAAACCCAATTACTGCGCCTTGCCAAGCTAGTGGTCGCGCTAGTGGACCACAGCAAGGTCGGCATTGTCAGCACCTTTCGCTCAGCCGGGCTGAGCCAGATCGACCTGCTGGCCACGGACGTCGGCATCGCGCCGGAGGTGTTGGCCGTGGTGCGCGTCAAAGCACCGTTTCCTGTGGTCGTCGTCGGGCCATCGTCAGTGGAGACCCTGCCGCCCATCGCTAACGGCGTCGCCCGCCGCTACCGCATCGGCTTTGGCAACCTGACCGAGCAGATGGTCTTCGCACAGCAGGTGCGGGCCAGTCTGGAAGCGGCCGCCAAATCACGAGAAAACATCGAACTATTGATCCGCGACAACCGGGCTGATCGCCAAACCGCACTGGACAACGCCACCTGGTTCGTCGCCAACGGCGTCGACCTGGTGATCGAATATCAAATCGACGCCGAGGCCGGCAACGTGATCATGGACACCTTCCAGCGCGCCGGCATTCCAGTGATCGCCGTGGATATCCCTCTACCCGGGGCGACCTTCTTCGGCGCAGACAACTATCGCGCCGGGCGCATGGCTGGCGAGGCGCTGGGCTACTGGATCCGGCAACATTGGGGCGGACGGCTCGACCGGGTGCTGGAGCTGCAGAGCCGCCGCGTCGGCTCGCTTGCCAACGCCAGGCTGCAGGGTCAGCTCGAGGGTCTCGCTGCAGTGCTCGGCCCCATTCCCGCCGAGCGGGTAATGGAAGTGGATAGCCCCACTATTCAAGCCGAAGCGGTACAAGCGATCGCCGGCCTGTTGCCGGGCATCCCTACCGACGAGCGCGTCGCCATCATCGCGATTAACGACGACGCCGCGCTGGGCGCATTGGCGGCCTTCGAGCGTTCTGGCCGCCTCGACCAGGTCGCTGCGGTCGGCCAGAACGCCGACTTACTGGCGCGGGCCGCCTTGCGACGTCCTGGCTTTCCCTTCGTCGGCTCCACCAGCTACAACCCCGAAACCTACGGCGAGCGGCTGCTGGACCTGGCGCAGCGCCTGTTGCGCGGCGAGCCGGTACCGCCGGCCGTCTATGTGGGCCACACGGTCGTCACCAGGCAGAACGTCGACCAACTCTACCCGGAGCGCGCCAATGCCTGATCCCGCTTCCTCCTCCGACCTGCGCGCGCCCATCCTGAGCGCCAAGGGCATCTGCATGGCCTTCGACAGCGTCGACGTCCTCAAGAACGTCAGCCTGGACCTGTATCCCGGCGAGGTGCACGCACTGGTGGGCGAAAACGGCGCGGGCAAGTCGACGCTGGTCAAGATCATGGCCGGAATCTACCGGCCGCGGCAGGGCCACATCGAAATGAATGGCCAGCCGGTGGTCGTGCCCAGCCCGCACGAAGCCACGGCTATGGGCATCGCCCTAATCCACCAGGAGCCGCTGGCCTTCCCCGACCTGACTGTCGCCGAAAATATCTTTGCCGGCTCGGAGCCAGTGCGCGGCCGCGGTCTACTGGATTGGCCCACCATCTACCGGCGCTCCGCCGAAACGCTGGACTCGCTTGGCCTGCGCCTGAACCCCAAGACCAAGATGCGCGGCCTGTCCGTGGCCGACCAGCAGATGGTGGACATGGCCGCCGCCCTGTCGCAGAACGCCCGCGTGCTATTGATGGATGAACCGACGGCCGCCTTGACGCCCAACGAGGTGGAGCGGCTTTTTGCGATCATTCGCCGGCTACGCGACCAGGGCGTGGCACTGGCATTCATCAGCCACCGGCTGGAGGAGGTCACGGCCATCTCCGACCGGCTGACGGTGATGCGCGACGGCGAGGTGGTGGGCGAACGCAATCCCAAGACCACCACTCACGACGAGACCATCCGGTTGATGGTCGGCCGGCCCTTGCAAGCGTTGTTCGAAAAGCCGGAGGGCCAGGAGATCGGCGCCATCGTCGTGGAGGCGCAGCATTTGACCCGTTCCGGCCACTTCGAGGATGTCTCTTTTGCGCTGCGCTCCGGCGAGATCGTCGGGTTGGCCGGGCTGGTAGGCGCAGGCCGCAGTGACGTAGCCCAGGCGCTCTTCGGCATCGCCCGCGCCGAAAGCGGCGCCGTGCTCATCGACGGCAAGCCCATCCTCTTCCGCAGCCCCGCGAGGCCATGGCGCACGGCCTGGCCTACGTGCCGGAGGATCGACAGCACCAGGGCCTGTTGATGCCGATGAGCGTCACCAAGAACATGACTCTGCCGCTGCTGCCGCAACTGGCCCAGCTTGGCTGGTTGCGCGATCGCCGCGAACGATCGGCATCGCAGGACTACGTCGAGCGGCTGCGCATCATCCTCCGCCAGGTCGAACAGCCGGTGTCCGAGCTGTCCGGCGGCAACCAACAAAAGGTCGTCCTCTCCAAGTGGCTGATGACCAAGCCGCGCATCATCATCCTCGACGAGCCGACGCGCGGCATTGACGTGGGCGCCAAGGCCGAGGTGCACCGGCTGATGGGTGCGCTGGCCGTCCAGGGTATCGCCATCCTGATGATCTCGTCGGAGCTGCCCGAGGTCCTGGCCATGAGCGACCGGGTGCTGGTGATGCGCGAGGGCCGGCTGGTGGCCGAGCTGGACCGAGACGAGTTGACTGCCGAGCGGGTCATGGCGGCGGCGACGGGACAAGAAGTGAGATAGTAGCGAAGTGAGATAGTGCGGTAGTACACCCTAAGGTCATGCCCGCGGTCATTCCGCGAAAACGGGAATAGCGGGCATACGGATCGGTGCGGCAGTGAGGTAATGACGGCATGACGGTCCGAACGACTGCATTGACAACACCACAGGAAGGATGGGTCTCACGCCTACTGCGCGTGCGCGAGGTCGGGACACTGTTGTTGCTCCTGATCGTGGTGTTCGGCACCTGGGCGATCGAGCCACGCTATCTTAGCGAGCTGAGCGTGCGCAGCATCCTGCTCTGGATCCCGCTCTTGGCCATCATTGGCATGGGCGAGATGACTGTGATCATCATCCGCGGCATCGACGTATCGGTCGGCTCGATCGTGGGCTTTGCCGGCCTGATGGTGGGTCTGCTGTTTCGGGACGCGCCGCAGATCCCCCTGTTCGTCAGTGTGTTGCTCAGCATCCTGATCGGGCTGCTGTTGGGCAGCATCAACGGCGTCTTGATCGCCTGGGTCAGAGTGCCTGCGGTGATCGTCACACTGGGTACCCTTAGCGTGTATCGCGGACTGACCTTTCTAATCACCCAGGGCAGCCAAATCGATGGCAATTACATTCCCAAGGCGCTGATACGTTGGTCGCAAGTGGGTCCGTTCGGCATCCGGCTGGTGCCTTGGGTCGTAATCATCGTGCTGGTCATTGCCGTGGGAACTTGGATCTTGCTCAAGTACACCCGGCTGGGCCGCCACATTTACGCACTGGGTAGCAATCCGGAAGCCGCCCGCCTGCGCGGCATTCCCGTAGAGCGCGTCACCTTCTTCTGCTACGCGTTCACGGGCGCACTGGCAGGCTTTGCCGGTCTGCTGTATGCTTCCCGCTTTGGCTTTCTCAACCCCGGCCAGACCGGGGTCGGATTGGAGCTGACGGTCATCGCCGCGGTGGTTATCGGCGGCGTCAACGTGTTTGGCGGATCGGGCAGCGTACCGGGCGTGCTATTGGGCTGCCTGCTGCTGGGCGCGATTAACGTGTCACTGGCGGTGCTGGGCATCGCCGGCACCTGGCAGCTGGCCGTTTACGGCCTCGTGATCCTGATTGCCGTCGTGGCCGACAGCTTGCTGCAGCGGCAGTTACAGCGGGTGTAAATTCCTCCCTCGACCTCCGAGGTCTTCGGAGACCTCGGAGGTCTGAAATGGCGTAACGTCCCTAGACCTCCGAGGTCTCGGAAGACCTCGGAGGTCAAAAGAAGGTCGACAAGCATGACAACCAGCCAAATCCCTAAAGACAAGGACATGCCGGCTGTCAGTGGCCGGTCGTTGGGCGACCGGCTCCGGCCTTATCTGCCCGAGATCGTGGTGACCGTGCTGCTGGCACTGGCGTTTATCGCCGGCAGCCTGCTTTCGCCGTTCTTTCTCGACACGCAGTTCCTCTTCCGAGAGGCTATGCTCTACATGGAGATCGGCATCCTGGCGCTGGGAGCGACTCTCGTCATCATCAGCGGCAATCTCGACCTATCGTCGGCCGCCAATCTGGCGATGGTCGCCGGCGTTACGGCCTATCTACACGCCAAGCTGGGCGTGCCCTTTGCGTTGTGTATCCCCTTGGGTTTGTTGCTGGGTGCATTGGGAGGCGCGTTCAACGGCCTGCTGGTGGCCTACCTCGGCCTGCCTTCGCTGGTGGTGACGCTGGGTACTTTGGCTCTCTACCGCGGTATCGCACAAGTCTTGTTAGGCGACTACTCGATCCAGGATATGCCCAAGTGGTTCTTCGGCCTTGACCGATACACGTTGGCCGGCACGCCGATCCCGGTGCCTTTCGTGATCTTCCTGGTTCTTGCGCTGATTTGCGCGTTGCTCTTGCACAAGACCGTCTTTGGCCGCTGGATCTACTCGCTGGGCACCAACGAGCGCGCGGCCTACTTTTCGGGTGTGCCCGTCAAGCGGGTCAAGCTATTGGTCTTTACGCTTGCCGGCTTCCTGGCCGGACTGGCCGCCTTGATGCTGAACTCGCGACTGATGGTAGCGCGCTACGATCACGCCCGCGGCTGGGAATTGGATGCCATTACCGCTGTGGTATTGGGCGGAACGAGCATCGCCGGCGGTCGTGGGAGCATCTACGGCACGGCGGTGGCGCTCTTCCTGATAGCTGTGCTGCGCACGGCCATGGGCGTTGCCAACGTCAAGGTCGAGGCCCAGCTTACCGTCATTGGCACGCTACTCATTGTCGCCGTGATCTTATCTGACGTGCTGGGACGCCGTCGCCGTCCCAGGTCATGATCGCGCATGTGAAAGGAGGCGAACTGAACAAGAAATCGTAACTGCTCAATCCGGCGTCTGAGCCGATATGCAACCCATCCGATATGCAACCCATCCAAAGGAGGATGAACATGCACACCCGACGGTTTGTTGGTTTGAGCCTGCTGCTCGTCTTTGTCATGCTGATCGCTGCCTGTGTGGCGCCCACACCGGCGCCCGCCCCTGCGCCAGCCGAGCCCGCGCCGGCCGGCGGCGAAGCGGCCAAGCCGCTCAAGATCGCCTATATCCCGCAGAACACCGGTAACCCCTACTTCGAACGCATCAACACCGGCTTCCAGGAGACCTGCAAGGAGCTCGGCTGCGAGGTGGAGTTTACAGCACCTGCCACCGCAGAAGCCACCGCACAGATCCCCTTCATCCAGCAACAAGTGCAGCGCGGCATCGACGTTCTGGCCATACAGGCCAACAGTGTCGACGCGCTCAACTCGATCCTCGACGAGGTGCGATCCAAGGGCGTATTGGTTATCGCAACCAACGCCGACATCACCGGCAACGAATCGCACCGCGATGCAGCGGTGCTGGCCGTGAACTTCGACAACGTCGGCAAGCAGATGCTCGACACGATGTACGACCAGATCGGTGGCAAAGGCAAGTTTGCGATCATCAGCGCTACCACCGATGCACCGGCCCAGAAGAAATTCCTCGAGGAGCCAGGCGGCGTCAAGGACTTGCTCAAGACCGACCCCAAGTACAAGGATCTGGAGTTGGTAGACCTGGTCTACGGCGACGACGTGCCCCAGAAGAGCCTGACCGAGTGCGAAAGCCTCCTGGCCAAGTATCCTGATCTGGACGCGATCATGGCCCCAACCACCGTGGCCGTAGCCGCGGCGGCGCAATGCGTCGAGTTGGCCGGCGTCTATCCTGGCGGACCCAATGCCAAGGACGGCGGCGTGACAGTTTACGGTCTGGGTACACCGCTTCAGATGGCGCCCTTCCTCAAATCAGGCGTCGTCAAGGGTGTCGACCTGTGGGACCCGGCCAACATGGGTATCACAACCGTCTACCTGGCCAAGGGCTTGAAGGACGGCACGATCAAGCTGGGCGAAGGAAACACCTTCGAGGTGCCTGGCATCGGCACGATGACTTTCGGCCCGGACAATCTGGTGATCGTCGGCCCGTTCCAAACGTTCACCAAGGACAACGTGGATCAGTTCCAGTTCTAAGCTCGCCTCTCCTCCCCCCTTCCCCGTGTCTCCCCTCCCTCGCGCCTGAGGGAGGGGAGCGTGAGAAGTGAGGAACGATAAATGCGGAGTGCGGAATGCGGAAGGATTCTTCACGCACACCAGATCTCGTTTGCCGTCGTGCCGCACATCCGCATTCATCACTCATCGCTCTGTATTTATCACTTGGAAAGAACCTGATATGCCTTTTGCGCACGTGAATGGTATCGATCTCCACTACGAGATCGCCGATTTTACCCGGCCTTGGGAGGGTGAGCCGCAAACACTAGTGTTTCTTCATGGCCTGCACGGCCATCTGCAGTGGTGGCGTTGGTACCAGATGGCGCACTTTGCGCAGTATTTTCGCGTCCTTGCCGTGGACCAGCGTGGCCATGGCCGGTCCTTCAAGCCGGCAGGGCCCTATTCCATCGAGGTCATGGCCGACGACCTGTTTCACCTCCTGCGGCTGCTCGATATCGAGCAGGTCCACCTGTGCGGCGCCTCGATGGGCGGTATGGTCTCGTTGCAGTTCGCCCTGGCATACCCCGAGCGGGTACGCAGCATCGTGCTCGTAGATTCCTACCCGTACACCCCCAAGGTTATTCAGGATGCAATTGAAACCTGGATTGTAGACACGGAAACCAGGGGATACGCGAAAGTCATGGAAACGTTTAACCAGGACTATGCCGCAGCCTTGTTTTCTCCGGCGTTCTGGGCTGCACACCCCGAATTTCCCGCTTACGATACCCAACTCGCACTGGCCAATATCATGCCCGATGCCGCGTTCATCGGCTGCTGCCGGGCCATCCAGCAATTCACCGTGATCAACCGTCTCGGACAGATCTCCGTGCCGGCGCTGATCGTGACCTCCAACGAAGGTATGGCTTACGAAGAGAGCCTGCGCATGCATCGCCTGTTGCCCAAGTCCCAACTCTGGGCGCCGCCAAACGTGGGCCATAGCCCGCATGTGGAGATTCCTGAGGAATTCAACCGGCGGGTCTTGGAGTTCTTGCGTGGGTATCTTCTCAATAATCCGGGGTAGGGGCATGGCCTTGCGCCTGCCCACAGGGGGCGACCCCAAGGGCATGGCCCCTACAAATCGAGAAGATACCTGCGTCGTGTTGAAGTAGACAAGGAAACAAGAGAGAAGGAGGCAGTTGCAAGATGCAAAACTGGGAAAGACAATATGATGGTCTGGCGAATGATCTCACCGATCGAGGGGTCGACCTTCCTGCCGTGATCACTGCCTTGAAAGGGCAAGTGATTGAACTCCCATCTTGGGGGGTCGGCAATTCGGGTACCCGCTACGGAGTCTTCCGCCAGGCGGGCGCGGCGCGCAATATCTGGGACAAAATCGACGACTGCGCCGAAATTCAGCGCGCTGTGGGCATTTGCCCCGTCATGGCCAGCCACGTTTTGTGGGATGTCACCGACGATGGGAGCTACGAACCGGTGCGCGCGTACGCGGCCGAACGCGGTTTGCGAATCGGCACGGTGCATCCAAACACCTTCATGGGGCAAGAGTTCCGCCTGGGCAGCATCTGCAGCCCGATCGGGCAAGTGCGGCGCAGCACCATCGACCACTTCGTCGACTGCGTGCGCATCACGCGTGAGATGGGATCGCAGGCGATCGGCATTTGGCTGGCCGATGGCACCAACTACCCCGGCCAGGACCATCTGCGCAGCCGCAAGCATCGTATGGCCGAAGGACTGCAAGCGTTGTACGATGCGATGGACCCCGGCATGACCCTGTACGTAGAGTACAAGTTCTTCGAGCCGGCGTTCTACACTACCGACCTGATGGACTGGGGCATGTCCTTCCTGATGTGCTCGCGCCTCGGGCCGCACGCCAAGGTCCTCGTCGACCTGGGCCACCACGCCTCCAACGTCAACATCGAGCATATCATCGCCATCCTGCTCGACGAGGGCAAGCTGGGCGGCTTCCACCTGAACGACCGAAAATATGCCGACGACGATTTGATGGCCGGCAGCATCAACCCACTGCAGCTCTTCCTGATCTTCGATCAACTCGTGGATGCCGTGCAAGACCCGGCCACGGCCGAGGTAGCGCGCCAAGTGACCTACATGCTCGACCAGTCGCACAACATCGAGGGCAGCCTGGAGGGCATTATTCAGTCCGTGATGAACACGCAGACGGCCTATGCCAAGGCTCTGCTGGTGGATCGCGCTCGTCTGGCCGCGGCGCAGACGGCCGGCGACGTCATCCTGGCCAATCGCATCGTCATGGAAGCCTACGAAACCGACGTGCGGCCGCTGTTGGCACGGGTGCGTGTCGACATGGCCAGACAGCCTGACCCCATTGAGGCCTTTCGCGCGAGCGAGTATTTGAAGAAGATCGCCAAAGAGCGCGTGGGCGGTGGGGCTGGGACGTTGGGCGGTTGATTGTGTCGTGGATTGGACCGATCTTCGGCGATCGGTCCAATCTGAACAATAGAACATGAATAAGATCGGACCGATCGCCGAAGATCGGTCCGATCGGGAAGGGATCATCTATGAAACGCGTCGGCATGACCTGGCGGGTCAATCCTGCCAACTGGGAAGAATACAAGCACATCCACCTAAACCCCTGGCCCGAGTTGATCGATGCCATCAAAGCGGTGGGCATCCACAACTACAGTATCTACGCCTTAGGCACGCGCGTCTTTGCCTATATGGAAATCGACGGCGACGACGTTTACGCAGCGCTGAATACTCTGGCCCAGACCGATATCAAGAAGAAATGGGACGCCGAGGTGACGGCATGGGTAGCGCCGGAAGCAGAGGATGGCATGGGAATCCAGTTTATGGAGCTGGAGCCAATCTTCTATTGTCCGTAGGGACAGAGATCAGAGGGTCAGAGGTCAGAGAGTTAGAGAGTTGAGAGAGTCAGAAGATCAGGCATTGGGAAACCACACGTCCACGCTAAAGTTTCTGACTCTCTGACACTCTGACCCCTTGACCCTCTGACCCTCTGCTTGGAAGAGGAAACCACGTATGAGCAAGTATTTGGCCATCGACCTAGGCGCCGAAAGCGGCCGCATCGTGGTCGCCACGCTGGATCGCGACCGTCTGGCGCTGGAGGAGATTTATCGTTTCACCAATGGCGCGGTGCAGGTCGGCGAAAGTCTTCACTGGGACGTGCTGCACCTGTGGGACGAGATCAAGAAGGGCCTGCGCAAGACGCGAGCCGAACATGGCGGCGATCTGCGCTCTTTAGCCGTCGACACCTGGGGCATCGACTACGCGTTGCTGAACCGAGCCGGCGAGCTGGTAGGTAATCCACACTGCTATCGCGATCCGCGCACCGCAGGCATAATGGAACGAGCATTCGAGCGCGTTCCCCGTTGGGAGATCTACCAGCAAAGCGGTGGCATCCAGTTCCTGAGCATCAACACCCTCTATCAGCTGCTGTCCATGGTAGAGCGACAGGATCCGGCGCTGGATGTGGCCGAGACTTTCCTGATGATGCCCGACCTGTTCCACTATTGGCTTACCGGTCGCAAGGCGTGCGAGTTTACCGACGCCACGTCCACGCAATTCTACCGGGCTGCCACTGGCGGTTGGTCAACCGGCCTGCTGGAGCAGCTTGGCATCCCCACCCGCATTTTCCCGGAAATCGTTCTGCCGGGTACGGTGTTGGGGCCGTTACTGCCAGGAGTGGTCGAGGAGACGGGTCTCGGTAATCTGCCGGTGATCGTTCCGGCCGCCCACGACACGGCCTCGGCCATTGTCGCGGTGCCGGCCGAAAGCGAGCACTTTGCCTGGCTCAGTTCCGGAACATGGTCGCTGCTGGGCGGCATCTCGGCCGAGCCAATTGTCACGCCGGAGGCGCTGGCGGCCAATTTCAGCAACTACGGCGGGCCCGGCGGACGGTATTTGCCCTGGAAGAACATCATGGGCTTGTGGCTGGTGCAGGAATGTCGGCGGTCGTGGACGCGCCATGGCGAGGAGCTATCCTACGATGCGCTGACCGGCCTGGCGGCCGCGGCCCGGCCATTCGTATCCATTCTCGATCCGGACGACGCCTCGTTCCTTGCCCCCAAGGACATGCCCGATGCCATTACGGCCTATTGCCGCCAACACGGCCGGCCGGCGCCAGAGACGCGCGGCGAGATGGTTCGCAGCGTGCTGGAGAGCCTCGCTCTGAGCTACCGCTGGACGCTCGATAAGTTAACTCAACTCCAGAACCGACGCTTCGACGTGCTACATGTGGTAGGCGGTGGCTCGCGCAATCGCCTGCTTTGCCAGTTCACCGCAGACGCCTGCGGTATCCCCGTGGTGGCGGGACCGGCAGAGGCAACCGCCATCGGCAACGCCACGCTGCAAGCCGTAGCCATAGGCGACCTCGGCTCGCTGGAGGAGGCCAGGCACGTCATCCGGCGCTCGTTCGACGTCGAAGTCTACGAGCCGAGCGACGGAACCGCTTGGGACGCAGCTTATGGACGCTTCGTAGCTGTCGCCCACTGAGAGGAAACCCCATGTCCCACTCCCTACAATCCTACCTGGACTTCGCCACCGAGACCGCGCACCTGTCCGGCAGGCTGACCCTGGGCTATTTCCAGGCCGGCGTCCGGCCCGACCTGAAGCCGGACGATTTACCCGTGACCGTCGCCGACCGGCAGGCCGAAGAGCTGATTCGTGCGCGCATCGAGAAAACCTACCCGAGCCACGCCATCGTCGGCGAGGAGTTCGGGATCAAGGAGACGGCCGGCGCCAGCCATCGCTGGTTCGTCGATCCCATCGACGGCACCAAGTCCTTTATCCGAGGCGTGCCGCTCTACGGCGTGTTGCTCGGCCTGGAGATCGAAGGTACGGTCGAGGTCGGCGCGGCCTATTTCCCGGCGCTGGACGACATGGTCTATGCCGCCAGCGGTCTGGGCTGCTGGTGGAACGGCCGCCGTGCCGCGCGTGTCCGACGTCAGCCGCATGGACCGAGCGTACGTCACGTGCAGCGACATCGGTAGTTTCGCCCGCTACGGCCGCGAGGAGGCCTTCCAGCGCATCCTCGGCGCGACCTATCACCGCGCCGGCTGGGGCGATGCCTATGGCTACAGCCTGGTCGCCACCGGCCGCGCCGAACTCATGCTCGACGCGGCGATGCACACCTGGGACTGTGGTCCCTTCCCGCCGATCCTGAAAGAGGCCGGCGGCTATTTCGGCGACTGGCAGGGCAACGAGACGATCTACGGCAACGAGGCAATTGGCACCACGGCCCAGCTGCTGCCGTCGGTCTTGGCTCTGATCCGAGGAGACGATCCGCTCTCATAGGAGGCCATCGTATGCTAATCGTTCACGTATTTGTCCACGTCAAACCGGAGGCGGTGGAGGCCTTCCGCGCGGCTACCCTCGCGAACGCGCGCAACAGCGTGCTCGAGCCGGGCATCGCTCGCTTCGACGTGATCCAACAAACAGACGACCCAACCCGCTTCGTGCTGGTCGAGGTCTACCGCACTGTTGAGGATACCGTCCGGCACAAGGAAACCGCCCACTACGCGGCGTGGCGCGACGCCGTAGCCGGCATGATGGCCGAGCCGCGCACGAGCATCAAGTATGACAACGTTTACCCAGATGACAGTGGTTGGTGAAAGGTGACACGCACGGTGGTTCCCAGTCCGACGGTGCTCTCGGCATGAATGGATCCCCCCTGCGCCGTGACGATGGATCGGGCGATCGCCAGCCCTAGCCCGCCGCCGGTGCCCCCTGCGTTGCCGCGCGACCAAAAACGATCAAAGATGTGGGGAAGCTCGTCGGGCGGGATGCCCCGGCCCGTGTCGCTGACCGCCAGAGTCACGCCGCCGTCGACTGCCTGCGCCGCGCAGCGTGATCGCACCGCCCTCAGGCGTGTGCCGCAGCGCGTTGGCTACCAGATTGCCCATCACCTGGTCGAGCCGGCCATAGTCGGCGGTGAGGCTCAATTCATTCGACGTGCCTTGCAACTCGACCCGCAGCGTGACGCCGGCCGCTTCGGCCTGGCCACTGAAGCTGGTGGCTACGTCATGCAGCAGCTCGACCACGTCGACTTGCTCCCAACGCATAGGCAACTGGCCGGCCTCGGCCAGCGAGAGCGTGCGCAAATCCTCCACCAGCCGCGCCAGCAGGCGAGTTTCGTCCAGGGTCGCCTCGATGTGCTCCGGCGTCGGCGCGTAGACACCATCCACCACCCCCTCCAGAGTTGCCCTGGATGATGTGTAAAGGCGTGCGCAGTTCGTGGGCCACGTCGGCCATCATCGTGCGGCGCTGTTGGTCGGAGCGCTGCAACTCCTCGGCCATGCGGTTGAAGGAGTGAGCCAGCTCGCGAAACTCAGGGCCGCCGCGCTCGGACACACGTACACTGAGATCGCCCTCGGCCACCGAGTTTGCGGCCTCCATGACATCGGCCAGCGGTGCGGCGATGCCGCGAAATGCGCGACTGGCCAGCACGATCGCCAATACCGGCAGCGCCAGCGCCAGGCTGCAGCCGCCCAACCAGACCAGTGCGGCCGTCTGCTGGTCGCCGCCGAACCAGCGATTGAGCAGCCAGGCCAGCAGCGCCATCCCGCCGACAACCAGCAATACAATGATGCCAAAAATCCACACAAAGCGCGCAAACAGCGATCGGCGGTGACGCCGCCGGCCGCGCATCCAGGGTGGCGGCGAACCGTTGGGCGCCATCCATGGCCGATAGGGACCACGAGGCGGCGAACCGTCGGGCGCCATCCAAGGGCGGTGTGGGCCACGAGGCGGAGGAAACGGGCGATGGGGAGGGCGGTCCGTCACAGCTATGCCTCGTCGCCGAACTTGTATCCCACGCCGTAGACGGTCAGGATATACCGGGGTTCGTCGGGGTTGGGTTCAAGTTTGCGGCGCAGGTTGCGGACGTGTGCGTCGATGCTGCGGTCGTAGCCGCCGAAAGAAGCGTCGCCGTGGATTCGGTCCAGCAGTTGCTCGCGGTTAAAGGTCTGCCCTGGGTGCTGGGCCAGGATCGCCAACAGCTCGAACTCGATGCGGGTGAGCTGCAGTGATTGGCCGCTGCGGCTGGCGCGATGGCTTTGAAGGTCGAGTTCCACGTCGCTGGCGCGTACCATGGCCGGGTGCTGCACAGTGCCGCGCACCCGGCGCAACACGGCCTTGACCCGAGCCACCAGCTCACGCGGGGAGAAAGGCTTGGTGATGTAGTCGTCGGCGCCCAATTCGAGGCCGATCAGCCGATCCACCTCTTCCACCCGTGCGGTAAGCATGATAATCGGCACGTCCGACTCGCGGCGGATGGCCCGGCACACGTCCAAACCGTCCATGCCGGGCAGGTTCAGGTCGAGCACCACCAGGTCAGGCTTTTGGTGGCGAAAGGCTGCCAGGGCGGTCTTGCCATCACCGGCCGAGGCCACCCGGTAGCCGTTCTTTTCCAGGTAGTCCTGAGCCAGCTTGACAATCTTCGGTTCGTCGTCGACCACGAGGATCAGGTCGCTCATGCCAGGTCTTTCTGCATCGCCAGATCGTGGTTGACAAAACCCATCTCGCGGTACAAGGATTGCGCTGCGTTGTTATCGAAATCGGTGAGCAGCACCAGGCTCTTGGCGCCTGCCTCTCGCGCCAACCGCTCGACGGTGTCGATCAGGGCGCGGCCCACACCCTGGCGCCGGAAAGCCGGGTCGACGTAGATCTCGGTCAGCTCGGCGTACGGCGTATCGTAGAATAGGCCCGATGCCAGGCGCAGGGCTGCGAATCCAACCGCCTGGCCGGCGATCTCGGCCAGGATCGGCTGCTCGATACGACGAGGGTCCAAAAGCCGCTGCGCCAGTCGATCTGCCGGCTCGACGATACCGTTGAAGGCCTCGTTCAGACGCGCAAGCACCTGCGCGTCGTCAAGCGTAGCGAGACGGATTGAGATTCCTGGGTTCATCTGATTCGCGGTGCAATCTCGACTGGACCTTTCTCAGAGAAAGGTCCAGTCTGATTCGCGGTAAGTTCCAGATTGGACCTTTCTCGGAAGAAAGGTCCAATCGATTCGGTTAATGCTAGACCACGGCTGGTGGCCCGCTTTCTGCGCGCTGTGTACTGCGTGTTGAGTCATCCCACGAGCCACCGCAGCGACCTCGACCGAAGAAGCCCATTGGCCCAAAGCCATGACGCCGGCCGGCAAAGCCCCAGGGTCCAAAGCCGGGGCCTCGGCCGAAGAAGCCCATCGGGCCAAATCCGCCGTGCCCGCCAAAGAACCCGCCGGGGCCGTGGCGCTCACCGGCCATCTTGGCAACCTCGTCAGCTTCCTGCTGCGTGATTGCGCCATCGGCGACCGCCTGTTGCACGGCGGCCTTGCCGGCCGCAAGAAACTTCTCGCGTGCCGTGCCGAAGTCCAGCTTGCGCTCTTGGGCCAGATCCCACAGGCTCTTGCCCTGGCTCATCGCCGCCGCCATCTGGTCCGGGGTCATGTCCAGCACGCGGGCTGCGAGCGCCTCCGGGTTCAGATACGGGCGCAGCTTGCGCCAGGTCAGCATGCGCTCGGCCTGTTTGGGGGCCAATTCGCCCTCGGCCACAGCCTGTTTGATGCCGTTGTCGACAGCCGAGTCCTGCGCGGCGCGCAATTGGTCCACGCTGATGCCCAGGGCCTCGGCCAGTTGCGTCTCGTAACCCATGTCGCTGCCCATCGAGGGACGGCCCCAGCCCGAGAACGGGCCACCCATTGGCCCATGGTTCATTCAATTCATCCAGTGTTTCATAGTCACAGTCTCCTTGTATTTGAAGGTGTCATTTGTTGATCAGCTATTTGCGATCTTGACCCAATCATAGCAAGGAATTGTGAAGGAATTTCGAAGAACTGGATTGAAGGCTATGCGGTTCTCAGAACGCCTCCAGCGGCTTCGGCCGGTGTCCAAAGGTCACCACCGGACCCCCTGCCGGCGCGGCCCAGCGCACGGCATTGGCGATGACCTGCTGCACCTGCCCGTCGTAGTAGGTGGGGTAGGTTTCGTGGCCAGGACGGAAGTAGAAGATGCGGCCGCGGCCGCGGGAGTAGCACAGGCCGCTGCGGAAGACCTCGCCGCCTTGAAACCAGCTCACAAAGACCAGGGCATCCGGCGCGGGCACGTCGAAGAACTCGCCGTACATCTCCTCGTGCGGCAGCTCGAAATACTCGCCCAAGCCGGCCGCGATCGGATGGCTGGGGTCCACCACCCAGAGTCGCTCCCGCTCGTTGGCCTCACGCCATTTCAGATCGCAGCCTGTGCCCATTAAGCGCTTGAAGAGCTTGGAAAAATGGCCGGAGTGCAGGACGATCAGTCCCATGCCGGCCAATACGCGCTGCTGGACGCGGTCGACGATGGCGTCCAGCACGTCGTCATGCGCCATGTGTCCCCACCAGATCAGCACATCGGTTTCGGCCAACGCGGCCTCGCTGAGGCCGTGCTCAGGTTCGTCGAGCGTTGCGGTGCGGACGGAAAAGCCCGCTGCACGCAGCGGATCGGCAATTGCTTCGTGGATGCCGTGCGGGTAGACCGCTGCAACTTCGGCATGCTGTTTCTCGTGGCGGTATTCGTTCCAAACGAGGACGCGGGGGAGAGTGGAGTTTATCATGGAAGATCTATCCTGAGATGCTGGTGACAATGGAGTGATCGAGTGTACTTCAGACCTCCGATTTCTCGGAAGAAATCGGAGGTCGTGGTGCAAGTCAGCTCAAATGCACCGGCTGTCCGCGCTGCGCGGCCGAGGCCTTGATTGCGTCGTACAGCCGGGCCATGCGCAGGCCCACTTCGGGCGGGCTGGGGTTGGGGACCTGGCCGGCGCGTACGGCCATGAACTGCTGCCAGACCCCTGTGGACGCAGGCACCTTGACCGGTCGCAGCTGCTTGGCGCCGGCGCGCTGGATGTCCAAGCGCTCGCCCCAGATGCCGGTGCGTAGGATGGCCTGCGAGCAGAAGACTCGCACGTCGCTGGCGCACGAGGGAATGGCCTCGCCGCAGCCGTGCATCGTTACCCAGGCGCCTGAACGTAACCGCCCCATCACCATGCCCACGGTCTCCACCGGCCGGCCGTTGTCGTCCAGCCAGGCGGCGACCTCGGCGAATTCCTCGCCGGCCAGGTCGACGACCGTGTTGAGCATGTGTGCGCCGGTGTCAAAGAGGAAGCCACCGCCGGATAAAGCCGGCGTCTGACGCCACGTGTTGGCGGTATTCGGCCCCCAATCTTGCCAAACCGTGGCGCTAATGCTCAGCAAGCGACCTAGCTCGCCGGAGCGCAGCATCTGCACGGCCGTGCGAATTTGCGGGGAGAGGCTGCCGGGAAAGGCGACCACCAGCAGGTGGCCGGTGCGCTGTTGGGCCGCGATCAGGCTCTCGGCCTCCGGGCCGTTCATCACCATCGGTTTTTCGAGCAGCACGTCGAGGCCCGCCTCCAGGCAGGCCACCGTCTGGTCGTGGTGAAAGACGTGAGGCGTGATGATAAAGGCTGCGTCCAGCGGGCTGCGCGCCAGCAGCTTGGTCAGGTCAGGCTCGTTGGGTGGCGGCTGCAGGCCGGCCTCGACGAACACCTTGGCGCTTTCGGCGTAAGCTGCCTCTGAAGGCTCACAGACGATGGTGATCTCGGTGGTGTCTTGCTGCTTTAGAATCTCACGAATGTGGTAGCGGGCCATGCCGCCAACGCCGATTAGCGCGGCGCGAGTTTTTTCGGACATAGAGGGTATCGGAGTTCTCCTTGCTAGATGACGCTCAAGCTCATCCACCGCAGTTGCTTCCGCACTCCAGGCCGCCTGTCGCGCGGCCACGGTTGGGTGCAACGATTGTTAGGCCGTCAAGCCCGTCTTACGGTCGGGATCCCAAAGTCCAGCAGAGACTGGGAAACAAGGCCCTGCCGAACCGCGCTGGAAAAATTCCGGTTGCCAGCAGTCCAGGCATCTTGGAGTCTCTGTATTCCGAGCTCTTTTGTAGGCTGACGGCAAAGAGAAAGAAGCTGAGGCTTTCTGGCCTGCCGATGAGCATGCTCAGATGCGACAATTGCCCATAGTAGTAGTCAAGATGCATTTCTGTAGGGTCAAAGCACTGATAAACCACGGTTCGCGCCTGTTTGCTTGGTTCACAGGCAGAGGCTGTTCTATGGATTAGCTGATATGTACAGTCAAGAACGTCCGCTACTTCGAGGGCAGCTCCAGTAGCGTTATTGATCAGGCCCAGCCATCCCGTGAGTACCGCTTTTCGATTGCTCGACGGCGCTGATCCGAGCCAGTCTCGAACGACTTCGTATGGATGCTCCGTGTACTTGGCTTCGATGGCAATCGATTGGCGCCGTCAGCAGAAGCATAAGGTCGGTATGGGAGTCGTTACCCGCACCGTCTTGCGGCGGCACTCTATACTCAAAGGCAAATACCTCGGCGTCGGCCAATTCAATACCGAGAGCCGCGGCAAAGTGAGGCAGCCTCCACTCCAATGTTGACCAATAGGCCAGGAAAGGAACAGTGGAGCGGAATGGCGAGGCCAAATCTCTATCGCCGTATGTACGCACGAGTGACGGGTAGTCCAAAACAGGTCTTCGTTTGTACGTAATCGCTGGTTTCGTCTTTGTCGGTAACGCATCCCGTCTTCTCGGACACAGACTGTCGTCCGATCTTGTTCCTGGATGAGGGATCGATCGACCATAATCCCCGCTGTCTCAGCAAACTGCGCGAAACGCTGAAGTGCGATGGCCTCGGTCACACCATCCCCTCGGAATTCGGTCAGGCGGGGGAGAATTCGCTTGTTGAATAGGGCTCGCGACACCACCCGCGCTGGTTCCACGCCAGACTCGTATTTTCCTTCGCTGTTGCACCAGCGTGAGAGACTCTGAATAACTTTCCAAGGTAAACGCCCACCCTCGACTGCCAGATGAAGTCGACCTCCTGTAGTCTCGCCGTGCTTGCACGCCTCCCGAAGTTGTGCAATGCCCCATGCTGCGTTCGCACGTTCGTCTTCAGTGAAGTCGACAAGGATTAACTCCCGCTCCCTCGTTTCTGCCCAACGCCATTGCATAATTCACCTTCTTCGAATTGTAGTTTCAACAGCTGCTCCGGTCAACCTTCGAGCTATGCCCGTGCGGCCTACCAAAAGGACGTTGCTTATGCGGCGATCACTACACCGCCAAAGGTCGCACCGCCTATCTCCTCAATGTGCTTGTCGTGGAATACCCCGGGTATTCGCTCATCGTTGCCGACAAAGAACGCCTCGAACTGACGAAAGGCGGTGGATCTGACCTAGAAAACGAGCCCACCCCAGACGAAGTCGCTCATGCCGGGCGTCGGAAAGCGGCCAATGATGTGTGCAGTCGACACATCATGCGCGGCAGCTAGACGCTTGATCTTTTGGACATCTGCCTGGACAGGGTGAGTTTTGGCCTCCAGCGCAATAGTCTGAGGGTCAGCGCCTATCTGGCGGCGAAGGATGAAATCCACCTCGTAGTCGCTCCCCTTCGCCAAATAGCTGAGATCACCGTACGGGCGCAGTTGGTTAAAAACAGCGTTCTCGAACAGCGCTCCCTCGCCCAGGCGAGCCAACACCCCGGCGATGCCGTTGTCGTAGAAATAGAGCTTCTTGCCCAGAGCCGTGGCTCGGTCGGGGCTACTGGTGTATGCCGGCAGCCGACAGATAACATAGGTCTTCTCCAAGAACTCCAGGTACTGCACCAAGGTCGGGCGGGAAATTCCCACAATAGATGCCAGCTTAGTATTATCTAGTTTGTTACCGATCCGGCTGGCCAGCACCCGCAGCAGTTGCTGAAGCTCGGCGATCTTTTGGAAGTCAGCCATCAGCCGTACGTCGATATTGATGAACGAGGACAGGATGTCCTGGAGCAGCTCGGTCTTGGTGCGCGGGTCAGGCGTCAGAGCAACGTCGGGCAGGCCGCCGTAGGCCAGGTATTCTTCGTAGAAACCCTTGAGTCGTTCGTACTCGTACGGATCAAACACCATGTCCTCGAAGTGCGTTCGCGGCCGGTAGGGTAGGCCTTTGAAGCTCAAGAACTCCCCAAAGGACAAGGGAAACATTTCATAGACGATTTTACGCCCGGCTAACGACTCGGTGAAGAAGTTCTTGAGGTAATACGAGCTCGACCCAGTCAGAATGAACTTGATCCTGTGAGTATCCACCAGGTATTTGACGACACTGGGCACATTAGGCACATACTGGATCTCGTCCAAAGCCACGAAAGCGGGCTGAGAGAGATCGATCCCCCGGTTACTCAGAAAGTTCAATACCAGATCATAGTTGCTTTCGCCAAACGCAGCGCGCTGGTCCAGGCGCTCCAGGTCCAGATAAAGCTTGTTGCTGGAGGGTATTTGATCGAGCAACCAGCGCACGGCGGTGGTCTTACCCACCCTGCGCATACCCGTCAGCACAATCACACGCTGGTCAGCCAGGGCGCGTTGCAGGGACGGAAAAAGGGACCGCGGAATGACTTGCATGGTCTCAGTTTACACAAACAGCCTATTTTTGTCAAGTGATGTTTTACACATTCGCCATTAATTCGCAGCTCTAGCCCCCACCCGCCGCATCTTCGACGATCGGCACCTTCGCAACCCTTGCCGCCAGCGCCACGCTCGACGATACCCAAGCCGGCCCATCGGCCGTCTGCACCTGCCACCAGGTCCGATCGACGTTGCTGCCGACGATGGGCAGGCTCTCGCCCGGCTGCATCTGGCCGACGATCTCAAAACTCGTGCCCGGACCGCCGCGCAGATTGGCCAGGCCCGCGCCGGTGTAGACCCTCGGCTCGTCGAACTCCGCCAGGTTCGCCGGCTGTTTGAGCCAGCGATCAAAGAAGGCCACCGAGCGGCTCATGGCCGTGCCGAAATTGCCGGAGATGTTGTGGTTGTCCCCCGGATAGGTCACCAGCTCAATCGGCATGCCGGCATCCAGGCCTTGCTCGTAGAGGATCTCGGAGAACTCCACCGGCACCGTCTCGTCCCCTTGCGCGTGATGCAACTGGATCGGGCCGGAGAGATCGGGTAGGTAGTAGTTGGCCGACAGCGAGCGCCAAAACCCGGGGTTCTGCTCCGGAGAGCCGTAAATGCTGGTCAGGCTGTTACGCCAGCGTCCGCGGCTGGCGTTTGGGTCAGGGTCGGGCGTGGGCGCCGGACGATTGCCGCGGCGCCAGCCCGTCAGCAAATCCTCGTACGCGCCCACCACGCCGCCCCAGATCACGCCGGCCTTGATGTCAGGATCGGTCACCATGGCTCGCAGCGTGATCCAGCCGCCCATGGAGTGGCCCCACATGCCAATCCGTTCGGGATCGGCGTCCGGATAGCGTTTCATCGAGGCCGCGGCGTTCAACACGTCGACGACGTAGCCCGGCGAGCCATACGCGCCGGTGGGCGCACCCTCGGAACGGTCATGGCCGCGGTAGTCGGGGCGAAAGACGATGTACCCGTTGGTAGCGAAGCCGTCCACATAGGCGACGTAGCGTTCGGTGGTCTTGTACTGGCTGGGCGGGATGTAGCCGTGGTTGAAGACAATCACCGGCCAGCCGCTCGCCGGCTTCTGGCCGCGCGGCACGGTGAGCAGGCCGTACTGCTTGAGTCCCTCAGAGAAATAGGAAGCGTAATAGCGGTCGTAATTCGACCCTGGCGCCAGCGTCTGCTCGATGACCAGGTCGCTGCCAGGAAACTCCTGCTCGCGCAGATACTGGATGCTCAGCGGCGAGATCGGCGTCGGGGTCGGAGTCGGCGTCTTGGTGGGTGTAGGCGATAGCGTGGCCGTGGGTGTCGAGGTCGCTGGCGTCGTCGCCGTGGCGGTGGGCGCAGAGGGCGCGGCGGGTGGAATGGCCGTAGGCGCCAACGCCACGACAGCTGCCGTCGGCTGCGCCGGCGCTGGGATCGCGCTTTGATCGCGGCCACAGGCAGCCAACCCAAGCAGCAACAGGGCCAGGGTCACGCTGATCGGCAGGAATCGTCTAGCTCGATTGGGTAACACAGTCATTCGCTTCATAGATGCCATCATAACGAAAACAGCTAACCCGTTCAGTTAGAACCCTTACCAAACCGGTGGATCGCTGCAATGGTAGACTGCCCACAGACCAACCGCTTTTCGATATGATAGTCTCACATTGCGTAAGAACGAGATGCTCCTGATCAACATTCCCTGGTCCTTATGGAAGTAGTAATCGTTCACCCGTCATTCCCGCGAAAGCGGGTAATCGATGTTACTCGAACTGATTACCGGCTTATGCGAGAAGAACTGGTAGCCAGTGTCGACGTAAAATGAAAACGCAGATGGATTTCCGCTTTCGCGGGAATGACGGGTGAACGGTTACTGGAAGTAGAACCATGTCGCTAAACAGACTTCGATTTCTCATTACCTCAATGCTATTAACCTTGGTGTTGGCCGGTTGTGCCGGCGCGGCCACCCCGGTCGCCGACCAGGCCGCGCCGGTTCAGCCAACTGCGGCGCCCGCCGTAGCTGCAACCGATACGCCATTGCCGGCCCCAACCGCCACCGCAGAGCCAGAGCCCACCGAGGAGCCTTCGCCAACCGCCGAGCCTACGGCGACGGAAACGCCCGTCCAGGTCGACCCCACCGCTGAGCCGACGGCCGAGCTTTCCACCGCCGAGATGGTGGCGGCCGCGTTCTCCGCTGCCCCCACAGCCGCCGGCGAGGTGATCCTCGTCACCGGCCGCGTGCTGGACTTGAGCGGCAACCCGCTGCCCGGCGCGGCCGTGGAGTTCTGGCAGACCGACGCCAACGGCGTATACGACCATCCCGGCGACCAGGGCACCAACAGTCGCGACCGCGGCTTTCAGTTCTACGGCACTTCGATCACGGACGCCGACGGCCGCTATGCCTTCCGCACCGTGCGGCCAGGTTACTACGAGCCGCGACCCAAGCACATCCACGTCAAGGTCAAGCTCGACGGCCGCGAGCTGCTGACGACCCAGTTCTACTTCGAGGAAGACCGGGCCGATCTGGGCAGCGAAGGCGTGTTCTCGCAGGCCGGCAGCCAGGGCGGCTCGCTGATCCTCGCCGCGGCCGACAGCGTCGAGATGAACGGCGCACCGGTCGCCGTGCTGACCAACGATCTGGTGATCAACACCGGCAGCCCGGGATCGCTGACCGCGACGCCCGCCCAGACCGAAGGGCCGTACTACCCCGTGGTGTCGGTAGCGGACTTCGACAATGACCTGGCGGCTGTGCCGTGACGGGTAGACGTCATTAGTGCTCTGTTAGGGCTCTGTTAGGTTGAAAACTGTGAGTGTCATCCTGAGGCTCGGCGAAGGATCTCAGGCCTGGCAACATCGAGATCCTTCGCCGAGCCTCAGGATGACACTCACAACCTCGTAGCTCTAACACAGAGCACTGAGCATGACATAAGCCAGCTTTCTGGCAGGGAATTTCGTAAGACATGAGCAAAAAACTGTCACTGATCGCTCGATGGTGTCTGTTACTGGCGCTGTTGCTGCCGGCCGGCGCGACCTATGCTGCGCCGGCCGAGGACGCGTTCGGCGGCCCGACCCGGCAAGAGGCCGGCGAGGAACGGCCCTTCATTCTGCCGTTTGCCGAGCCGCCAGGCCCGGACACGTGGCTGTTGGGCCAGACCTACGGCAACACCGTGGGCGCGTACTTTAACCGCAACACTACTTACCGCTACAGCCAAGGCATCCACTTCGGCATCGACCTCTCCGCTCCCTGCGGCACGGAGATCGTTGCCATCGCCGATGGTGTGGTGGCCCTGGTGGACGCCATGGCCTACGGCTCGGCCCCGCACAATCTGATCATCGACCATCCTCAGTTGGAATACGCCTCGCTTTACGGCCATCTGCTGGAAAAGCCAAACCTCCAGCCCGGCCAAGAGGTCAAACAGGGAGAGGTCATTGCGCTGAGCGGCGATCCGTCCGAGACCTGCTTCGGCCGCCCGCATCTGCACCTGGAAGTGCGCGACTACCCCGGCAGGGCCTGGAAATATAACCCGCTTCACCCTGATCGACGCCGATTGGGACAACCTGGCCCTCGTGGGGTCGTTTCAGTCGGGCTTCGAGCGCGACCTGGACGATCCCCGCAAGTGGCAGCACCTGGACGACCAGCCGCCGGCAGTGACGGGCGGCGTGATCATCAACGATTTAGCCAATCCCTGGCCCCGACAGAGGTAACCCACCGTGAAGCACACTACGCATCCCCGGTTGCTCGTGGCTGCGGCTGGCCTGGCGCTGTTGGTATTGGCCGGCTGCCAGGGCGAAAGACAAGCTCCGGCCGTTGCGCCTTCTCCAACCCCGGACAGTGTAGCCCAAGCCGCCACGGAGGCTCCCACCTTGGCGCCAACGGCCACACCCGATCCGTCACCAACCCCCACGGCGACGCAGCCCACCCGAGCCGACCGCAACGCCACGCCGACCGCCGACGCCAACGCCCACAGCGTTGCCGCAAGCCATCCAGTTGACCACCGGCGGCTGCTGCACACAGCCCTTCTGGTCGCCCGACTCGCAGCAGGTGCGCTTCATCGACAAGCCGGCAGATGAATACGCCCGCCGGAATTTGGAGCGTTCCCGTTGCGAAAGCCCGCTGACCGAGCCGGTATTGCTGTCCGAGCGCATCGAACTCGAGCACGGCCGGGCCGGATTACCTGGTGGAAACGACCGGCGAAACACCACCGTGATCGAGCGCCTGGCCGACGGCGAGCGCTGGACCGTGCCGGCTCAAGGCCGAAACGTGTCGTATCTCGCCCGACCGCACCCGAATCGCCTGGTCGATCACCAACAGCGACTTGCCGCCGGAGAAGCAAGTGGCAACGATCTGGGTTGCCAAGCTGGATGGTTCGGACGCGCAGCAGGTCGCAACGCTGCCGCGAGGCGGCGTAAGCGGCTGGATCTCCGAGGACGCGCTGTTGGTCAGCGGCAGGGAAAGCCTGCAGGCGCGCGAGCAGGCGCTCGCAGCCCTCTCGCTGGCCGACGGATCGGTGACTGAATTGGCACGGGCTGAGCGGCTGCGCGGGCAGGTGCTCTCGCCAAGCGGCCAGTGGATCGTCTACTACATCACGTTCGACGACGATCCGGCGCAAGAATGGCCTGTGGCTGGTGCGCACCGACGGCAGCCAACGCCGCCGATTCGATCTGCCCTCTTCGGCGCGTATCAGTGGCGGAGCTGCTCCGGTGACTGTGGCCCGGACGCGGGAGCGACCGGCTGATCATGGTCCCCTTCGATCCCAAACGCGACTTTCCATCGCCTTGTGGAGCTGAACCCGGCCACAGGTGAAACGTACGAGAACTCACGATCCCGCCATCACCCCCATCAAGATCGCCAACGGCGATTGGCGAGTCTCACCCGACGGCCGTTACGTGGCCTTCGTCGAGAGCAGCGATCGCAACATCTGGGTGATCGACTGCTGACCGAGGACTGCCCGCATCTGCAATCCAATCGTAGGGGCAGGTCTTGCACCTGCCCTCGGTTGGATGCGATGCCCGGAGGGCAGGTGCAAGACCTGCCCCTACGAAAGAATCTGCGTTGATGCCGGCAGCGCAACAGTGAAGGTCGTCCCCTGGCCGACGATGCTCTCGACGGTGATCGTTCCCCCATGCGCCTCGACCAGTGATTTGGCGATGGCCAGACCCAGGCCGGACTCGCCGTTGGTCGTTCGGGACTCATCCGCCCGGTAGAAGCGTTGGAAGATATGGGGCAGGTGATCCGGCTCGATACCCGGACCGGTGTCGCTCACGCGCAGCAAAACCAACTCCCCGGCAGCCTCGGCTGACAGCGTAATCGTGCCGCCTGCAGGGCGTATAGCGCAGGGCATTGCTCATCAGATTGCCCAACACCTGGGCAATTCGCTCCCGATCAGCTTCGATCAACGGCAAGTTTGGCGCCACCTCGACCCGCACCTCGACGGATTGCTGCGCGGCAAGCGCTGCCTGCGAGGCCGCAGTTCGCTCGAGACAGTCCCCTGGCGCTACCGGCAGCCGGTTGAGAGTCAATTCGCCTGCATCGGCCAACGACAGCGTACGCAGGTCATCCACCAGGTGGCTAAGTAGCTGCGCTTCTCCGTACATCGCCTGGTACATTCCGGGCGAGCCGTGCAGCTTGCCGTCGGACAGGGCCTCGGTATAGCCCAAGATGACACTGAGCGGTGTGCGCAATTCATGGGCGATGTCGGCTGTCATCTGGCGTCGAAGCTGGCTAGCCTGGGCCAGATCGGCGCTCATCTGGTTGAAGGACTTCGCTAATTCGCCCAGCTCGTCCTGGGTACGCACCGGCACCTGATGTCCAAAGTCGCCTTGTGCGACGATCTGAGTGGCTTCGGTGAGTTCTCGAACGGGTCGAGAGATGGCGCGTGCCAGCAGGATGCCCAGCACGAGCGCAACGGCGGTTGCACCCAACGCGCTCAGCAGGATGGCAAGGTTGATACGTCTCAGGAAGTCAGCTTCAGGGGATGGGTCTGCACGGCGATCGGCTTCGGCCGGCAAATCCAACACCATCGAGCCGACGACCTGTCCATCCACCTCCACCGGTATCGCCTGCCGGAGCTCGGCGCGAGTCAGCTTCTGTCCGATCTGGTAGCGTTGGCTGCCATAAACCACGACCTCGGTGCTATCGACCAACGCCACCGGCGCACGCATATAGCCCGCCCTATCGCCGGGGTGGCGAGGGGGCAGGCGAAAGGCGATGGCATCAATCCCATCCCAGCTTCCGTTCCGCTGATAATAACTCGCCAGCTCGTCGATCAGATCCTGCTGATAGCGATCCGAGACGAACTGCCCGAACTCGCGTTGGGTTCGCACGCCGACGAACACCGCCACCAACAGCGCGCCGGTGAGGCCGACGAAGAGAAAGGCCAGGGTGAGTTTGAGGGTTAGGGAGCGCATGGGCGGAGTGGCAAGTTGCAGGTTGCAGGTTGCAGAAGGCAGAGTAACAGGTGTCACGTGTCAGGTGAGGGAGTGTCAGGTGAGCGGAGTGTCAGATGCAGATGTCAGATGACTGTATCTTGGACAGGTCTTTTTTTGGCTACTCTGCCGCGAAGCGATAGCCTACTCCGTAGATGGTTTCGATATAGCGTGGATCGCTAGGGGTGGGCTCGATTTTGGTGCGCAGGTTGCGGATGTGCACGTCGATGGTGCGTTCGTAGCCTTCGAACGCGTCTCCTTGAAGGCGATCCAGTAGCTCGGCGCGGGTGAAGGCGCGGCCGGGCGCCGCCATGAAAACAGACAGCAGGTCGAACTCCGACGGGGTCAGGTCAACCGCTCGCTCGCTCACCTTGACCAGCCGGCTGGACTCGGTCCAATGTGATGTCGGCAACTCGCAGCAGCTCAGCACCGGCCGGCTCGCGTGCGGCCCGCCGCAGCACGGCGCGCACCCGAGCCGTCAGCTCGCGCATGCTGAACGGCTTGGTCACGAAGTCGTCGGCGCCCAATTCCAGGCCTAACACTTTGTCGCCTTCCTCCAACTTGGCGGTCAGAATGATGACGGGTGTCTCCGCCTGCCGTTTGTGCGCGTTGAGAAACTCATAGCCGCCCATCTTCGGCATCATCAGGTCCAGAATGATCAGGTCTGGCTTCTCGTGGCGGGCGACGAAGAGGGCCTCCTGGCCATCGGCGGCACTCACGACGCGAAAGCCTTCTTGTTCCAGATACGCCTGGACCATCACCCGTAGTTCTTTCTTATCATCTACAACCAGGATCGTTTTGCTCATAAGCACCTGCTATGGTGATGACGTAACTTGTGGGCCTGCGAGTCGAACACATCCACAGACCCACAGATACGCCCTCACGCGTCATTGCGTGGCAACAGCCACGAACGCCAGTTCCAGCGTCACGTCGTCGGCGACCGTGTCCACTGAAGGCGAATCGGGGATGGCCAGGCCAAAGTCACGATAGGGGATAGTCAATGTTGCCAGGCCCTCTAGTCGCGTCTCGTCTACCGGCGTTAAGGTTACGTCGAAGGTAACTTGTTTGGTCGTGTCGCGAATCGTCAAGTCACCCACGATCTGGAAGCTGAGGGGTTCGCCAGCAGCCGCACTTTCCGGTAGGCCAGTCAGTTGGGTGGGTTGGAAGGTCACAAACTCATACGTGTCAGTCTGCAGGATGCGATTCTTGACGGCCCGGTTACGCATGTCGCTGTCGGTCGCGAGTGTACGCGCATTGATCGAGATTTGGCCGACCTGAGCTGAAGCAGGATCCGCCGGATCGACGGCGATCTGGCCGGCGACCTGGTTGGTGACACCCACAACGGTCTTGGGTGAACCGCGCAACACCTCGTCGATGATGAAGCGCGCCTCAGATTCGTCCTGAACGATCTCGAAGACGATCGGGCCGGTGGGTGCGACAGGTTCTTCGGTCGGGGTCAGATGCTGATCGTGGCCGTTGCTTTCGGTGCGGTTGTGGCCGTTGCCTCGGGTTCCAGTGTGGCCGGTTGGGTCAGCTACTGCCACTGAGTTCTTGAGTGGCAGTAGGCGCTTGAGAAACATCAGTAGCCACGGTTAAGGGTTGGCGCGGTTTCCACGACGAGCGGAACCGCCTCGATCGGTGCACTAGCCTCTTGGGGCGTGCGAAAAACGGCGTAAGCAAGCCTGCGGCGACGACAATGAGCGCAACAACAACGATAATCAGTACGGTTCGACGCATGATCATTCTCTTCCTTTCGTCCAAGTAATAGATTATACACCACAACTCGTCTCTGACGGTTGGGAGCAATTCAAATCGGTGTCAGTTCGACAAGCCGGTCTCGATACGGTCCTGGCGGCGAGTCTCGTGCGATGTGAGCCGTCGGTAAACAGCGAATACCCCTTAATACGCCGCCAGGACCTACTCGACCGCACGCGATGATCAACTAATTGAAGTCAAGTTATTGCGGCGTCACCTTCGTGTTCAGGACGGACGCTATCTGATCCTTGATCGCCTGCTCGTCCAGGTTGGGATTGTTCTTGAGCACCTCGCGCAAAGCCGTTTCGACGGCGGTCACGTCACCACCCTTGTCTTTGATCACCTCAGCCAGCGACGCGCCGCCGGTAATGGCCGTATTCAGGTCCTCCACGGCGATGCCCGTCGTCTCGCTTACCACCGGCAGCCAGCGCATGATAGCCCGCTGTTGCTGCTGAGCCTGCACCTCTGCCTCGGTCAAGTCGCCGGTTTTGATCCGCAGCGATGTGATCAGTTGGTTCAACAATCCGCGGGTCATAAAGGTTGCGGCCTGCCCGCCATCCTGCGCCATGCGCTCGGCAATCGCCGTAGCCCGCTCCTCAGGACTGGCATTGGCAAAGCCACCACCCGGCACGCCACCACCGGGCCACCGCCGGGGAAACCACCGGGGCCGCCGCCGGGAAACTCACCAGGCGGAGGCCCAGCGAACCCGCCTGCGCCTGCATTTCCGCCGCCTGCGGTCGCGCCATTGCGTCCTTCAAAGCCTCCGCCAAAAGCTCCGGGCCCTTGGGCTTGCAGAACCTCGCCAATATCGTCGGCTGTGAGCTGCATGGCGGCAATGGTCTGCACCTGTTCGGGTCGCATCGTGTCCTGGATCTGGCTGACGAGGGCGTCCAGTTCGGCGGCGGCGGTGTTGTCGCTGTTGCTCAGGCTCTGATACGCCTGCCACAACGGCAGGAGCTTGCCGGCCTCGTCGGCATCGATTGAAAGGTCTTGCCCCGAACCGGTCGAAGAATCGCCTGTGTCCAGCTTGAGCGATCCCAGGGTGAGTTGGGCCACAACCGGCAGGGCGTCCTTGTAGTCTTCGCCCAGCGTTGCGCTGCCGGCAGGCTGTGAAGCAGCCGCCGATGACGCCGGCTGGACAGCGCCTGCCTCGGCGCCACCAGTCGAGTTGCTGTTCTGCGCTGTCGAACTGCCACAGGCCGCCAGCGCCAGAAGTGAAAAGGAAGCTATTGTTACGATTAACAGGTTTCTCATGGTTTCAAACACCTCTCTGGAATTGTGAATGGTGAATTGGGAATTGTCAATTGTCAATGATCCGGAAAACCTCCGGCTCCGCCATTAGCAATTGACAATTCCCAATTCCCAATTGACCATTATTCATGTCTCAACGCTTCAATCGGATCCAACTGCGCCGCCTTGTTCGCCGGATAGAAGCCAAAGAAGACGCCGATGGCTGCGGCCGAGACGAAGGCCAGTAGGATCGACGCAGGTACGATCACCGTGCGCATGTCGCTGGTGGCGCCGAATAGGAGCGCACCACCGATGCCGGCCGCGATTCCTATCAGCCCGCCCACCAGGCTCAGCATCAAGGCCTCGGTCAGGAACTGCAAGCGGATATCGTTGGGGGTAGCGCCGACCGACTGCCGGATGCCGATCTCTCGGGTGCGTTCGGTGACGCTGACCAGCATGATGTTCATGATGCCGATACCGCCGACGATCAACGAGACGCCCGCCACCCAGGCCAGCAGGTTGCGAAAGGCCTCGGTGGTCGCACCCTGGGTTTCGATGATGTCGTCCTGGGTCCGCAAGGTAAACGGCAGTTCATCAACCGTGATCTCCTTGCTGTTGGCCAGCTTCAACTTGATCTGGGTCATGACTTCGTCCATGTTCGCCGACTCGTCGACCTGAGCGTAGATGAGTTGCACGCGGTTGCCAATGAAACGAGCGAACTGTGCGGGCACGAACCGGTCGAACACCAGGGTAATCGGCACGTACATCCGTGCGTCGTAGTCGGTGTTGCCCACCGTGCCCTTGGACTTCATCACACCGATGACTGTAAGCTTGACGTTGCCGGCGGTGATAGATTGCCCGATCGGATCGGCGTCGCCGAACAACTCCTTTGCCAGGCCGGAACCAATCACAGCGACCTTGGTCTTGCGCTCCAGGTCGCTCTCATTTAGGAAGCGGCCATCGGCCACGGGCGCCTCCCGCACCGAGGGGAAATCAGGCGTCGTGCCAACGATCTCGACATCGGTGAGGGTCGTGCTGCCGACCTTGATCGCCTGGTTAGCGGGCATTTCCACCGACGTTCCGACCACTCCTTTGATACCGGCGACCAGAGCCACGTCGTCGTATACCAACTGCGGCGTGTCGTCATTGGCGCCCGGCCGGCCGCGGCCAAAGGAACCTTGGATGAATACCAGGTTGGCGCCCAAACCCTTGATCTGGTCGGCGATCGTCGCCTCGGTGCCGGCGCTAATGGCGATCATGATGATGACCGCGGCCACGCCGATGATCACGCCCAGCATGGTGAGCAAAGAGCGGACCTTGTTGCGCACCACGCCCTCCCACGCAATGCGCACGATCTCCAAGGGGCTGATCAGCCTCGACGCGTCGTCGGATTCTTCCGTCTGATCTCTCTGATTGACTATCCCATTTACCATGGGTTCCTGGGTTATTGTCATCGGTAACTACCTGTCCCGTTGGTTTTTACAACGGCGATTTTGCCATCCACCAGGGTGATCGTGCGTTCGGTCTGTTCGGCGATGTAGGATTCATGCGTGACCATGAGAATGGTCCGGCCGCGATCGTGCAGATCGTGCAGCAAGCCCATGATCTCGTCGCCGGTCTTGGTGTCCAGGTTGCCGGTAGGCTCGTCGGCCATGATCAGCACCGGATCGTTGACCAATGCCCGGGCGATAGCAACCCGCTGGCGCTGTCCGCCCGACAGCTCGTTCGGTTCGTGGCCGGCCCTGTCGGCCAGGCCGACCGCCTCCAATGCCGCCAGGGCTCGCTCCTCGCGCTCGTGGGATGACAACGCCGCGCCATTGCGCTTATACACTAAGGGTAACATCACGTTGCGCAGTGCGGACGTGCGCGGCAGCAAGTTGAACGATTGAAAAACGAAGCCGATCTTCCGGTTGCGGATGGCCGCCAATCGTACCTTATCCAGGTCGCTGACATCCTCGCCCGCCAGCAGATACTGCCCCTCGGTCGGCCGGTCCAGACAGCCCAGGATGTTCATCAGCGTGCTCTTTCCCGACCCGGACGGACCCATGACGGCCACAAACTCTCCTGCATCGATGCGAATGTCTACGCCATCCAATGCTTTCACCTGGACGTCGCCCATCTCGTAGAGCTTGCGGAGATCGTGGGTTTGAATGATTGGGGGAGTCATCCTAATTCGTCTCCACAATGCCGGTTGTCACCACGTCGCCCTGGTTCAGGCCTGAGGTAATCTCGGCATAGGTCAGGTCCATCAGACCGACTTCGACCATCGTGAGGGTGGGTTTGCCGTCCTTCACCACGAACACCGCATAGCTTCCGGTCGAGATCTCGCGCAGGGCTTCGACCGGCACCAGCAGGGCTTGGGTGGCGCGGCCGCCGATCACGTCAACAGATGCGTTGAGACCGATGGGCAGTGTTTGCGGCTTAGCAAAACGAATCGGCATCCAACTGTACCACGGCCCGAACTGCGGTCACTCCGTTGCTGTTGGTCAGCTCCGGATCGACCTGGGCTACGTGGCCGGTGAAGACCTGGTCGGGCAGCGCATCGAAGGTTACCTCGGCCTCGTAGTCGAGACCGACTTTATCCAGGTCGGTTTCGTCCAGATAAACCTCTACCCATGGTTTATCGATGTTGGCCAGGCCGATAAACGATGTGCCGCCCACCCGTTCGCCTACGTTGGCGTCGATGGACATGACAGTTCCGGTGAAGGGAGCGGTTAGGATAGTTTCGGCCAACTGTTCTTGGGCGGTGGCCAGGGAAAGCCCAGCCTGCCGCACGGCAATCTGTGCCAGCTTGAGATCGATTTGCGATGCGCCATCGGTTAGGTCGGCGAGCTGGGCCTGCGCCTGCTCCACGGATGCCTGGGCGGCTGCGATTTCCTCGGCCGTCGAGCCATTCTGCAGACTGTTCAGCGAGGATTGCGCCTGCGCGAAACTGGCGCGAGCCGAAGCGATCTCCGAATCCGACGCGCCCTCGGTTGCCGTGTTATAGGCCGCTTTGGCCTTTTCATAGGCCAGGGTGGCTGTTTGCAGCGCGGCCGATTGCGGCAACGTGCCGATTTCGGGACGCCATGAGACCTTGTCGTAGTCCGTTTGGGCCGTCTGAACGTCGATTTCGGCCAACCTCAGATTAGCCTGCGCTGTAGTCATGTCCTCACTAGACGGGCCGGCCAGCAACTCATCCAGCTTTGCTTGCGCGGCTGGCCAGGCTTTGGCGTGCAGCGGCAATCTCCGGGTTGGACCCGGGCTTCTGGCGGCTTTGGAGGGTCGCTTGTGCAGAGGCAAGGGCGGCTTGAGCGCTGGCCAGCTCGGCTGGCGTCGGCGCCT
>CAVPXC010000008.1:0-117086 GCA_963709505.1 uncultured Chloroflexia bacterium
GCACCTGACCCGCTTTGACCGTGTCGTTTGGCTGATCCTGGCGGTGCTGCTGCTGTTAACCATGGTGGTGGCCGTACGCGGGGACCAGGTCGGGGTGCAGGTGCTCGCCGTCAGCCCGGCTGACAACATGACCGGCGTATCCAGCCGGGCGCCGCTCCGGATCACCTTCGACCAGGAGATCCTGCTGACCGGCGGCATGCGCGTGCTGAACGTCGAGCCTGCCGTCAGCGGCACCGCGGAGTGGGAAGGTGCAACGCTTATCTTCTACCCCTCCGAGCCCTGGCCCTCGGACTCGACGATCACAGTGACGATCCCTGAAGGGTTGGAGGGAAAGAATGGCCAGAAAGTGCGCGAGAGTGTTGAGTGGCAGTTTCGCACCGGCCATCCGCGGGTTGTGATTATGATCTCTGACAGCCCACAGCGCAACCAGCTGATGCTGATCGATCCCAGCGCCGCGCGGCCGGAGGCGCGGCGGCTCACCCAGGAGCCGTATGGGGTCTGGGACTTTGCGGCTTCCCCCGACGGCCAGACCATTGCCTATGCCGCACTGCGCGAGGATGGCGGCACGGATCTCTGGGCGATTTCGCCGGACAGCGGCGAGCGACGCCAGCTTCTGGCTTGTCTTGATGCATCGTGCAGCGGGCCGGCCTGGCATCCGGACGGCGATCGGTTGATCTACGAGCGTCGCGCGACGAGCAGTATCGCTGGCCTGGCGCCTTCGCGCCTGTGGTGGCTGGATCTGTCGAGCGGCGAGACCGTCCCCGTGTTCGACGATACCCAATGGCTGGGTTTTGGCGCGGCCATCTCGCCCGACGGCCGGTGGCTCAGCCACGTTGCGCCCCACAAGCAGGGGATCCAGGTCTACAATCTCGTCAACGGCCGCAGCCTGGTGGCGCCCAGCCAGCTTGGCGAGCCGGCCGTTTGGAGCCCGCGCAGCGATTTCTTGTTGGTGCGGGACGTCGTCACGCAAGAAAGCACCTTCACCGAGCACATCTTTCGCGTCAACGTCGAAAGCGGCCAGGCAGTCGACCTGAGCGGCCCGGACACGTTGCGCAACTCGTCGCCGGCCTGGTCGCCCGATGGCCGCAGCATCGCGATCGACCGTGCCAATTCCGTGAACGCAGTGGCGGGTCGGATTTGGCAGCTTCTGGCGACCGGCGAAGCAGGTGACCCATTGACCGACGAGCCGAACGTCCGGCAAGGCGCGCTCTCGTGGTCGCCCGACGGCCGCAGCCTGCTGTTCCAGCGCACGTTTTTGCAACAACTGGCTACTGCCGGCGTGTGGTTGCTCGACGTACAGACCGGCGAAGAGCGCCTCATGGCTGAGCAAGGCGCGTGGCCGGCTTGGTTGCCGTAGAAGAGTGTGGTAGGATTCGCATATCAACCTATCGACAAGGAGGTCGACCATGCCCGCGCAATCCGCTTCTCTCCACTCTCCACCCTCCACCCTTCACTACTTCTTTAACCCCACCGGCGTCGCCATCATCGGCGCTTCAGCCGATCCGCATAAGCTCAGCCATGGCGTGCTGCGCAACATGCTCAGCTACGGCTACCAGGGTGCAGTCTACCCGGTCAACCTGCGCGCGGACGCGATCCTGGGGCAGCGTTGCTATCCCGACATCGCCAGCGTGCCCGATCCGGTCGAGCTGGCGGTGCTGATGGTGCCGGCCGCGGCCTGTCCCGCCGTGCTGACGGCCTGCGGCCTGCGCGGCCTCAAGGCAGCTATCGTGATCTCGGGCGGCTTTCGCGAGGTGGGCGCTGAGGGAAGGGCATTGGAGGACGAGCTGGTTCGCATCGCCTCGAGCTACGGTATGCGGCTGATCGGCCCCAATTGCGTGGGCACGCTCGACGCCCATACCGGCCTCAACAGCACCTTTATCCGCACGATGCCCAAGCCGGGGCCGATCGCCTTCGTCAGCCAATCGGGCGCGATCTGCGGCGGGATTCTGGAATGGACGGCGGGTAAAGGCGTCGGCTTCAGCCGTTTTGCAACCTTGGGCAACGAGGCCGATGTCACCGAAACCGACCTGATCGAGGCGCTGGCCGACGATCCGAACACACGCGTGATCGTGGCCTACGTCGAGGCGATCCAGGACGGCCGGCGTTTCATCGACGTGGCCAGCCGGGTCTCGCAGGAGAAGCCGATCCTGGTGATCAAGGCCGGCACGACCCAGGCCGGCACCCGTGCTGTGTCGTCGCATACGGGCAGCCTGGCCGGCGAGATGGCGGCCTATGACGCGGCCTTTTTGCAGAGCGGCGTGCTGCGTGTCGGCACGGTCGAGGAGCTGTTCAACAACGCGCTGGCCCTGGCCTACGGGCCGCTGCCGCGCGGGCGGCGGGTGGCGGTGGTCACCAACGCCGGTGGGCCGGCCAGCCTGGCCGCCGACGAAATCGAGAATGTCGGCTTGGTCATGCCGCCGACGCCGGAGGCCACCCGCAAACGTCTGGCAGAATTTACTCACCCCGAGGCGCAGCTGGGAAACCCCGTGGACATGCTGGGCGGCGCCGAGCCGCCACAGTACGAGCAGGCAGTGGCCGCGCTGCTGGCCGACGACACCTTCGATGCGGTAATGCCGATCCTGGTGCCGCAGGCTCTGGTCGATCCCGTCGCTGTGGCCGAGGCGATCGGCCGGGCTGCCACCTGCTGCGACAAGCCGGTGGTAGTTTGCTTCATGGGCGACGACGCCGTGCGCCAGCCGATGGCGGTATTGCACGAGTTTTACATTGCGTCGTACCAGTTCCCGGAACAGGCGGCGCGGGCGTTGGGGGCGATGTGGCAGGTGGCGGAGGGCAGAAGGTCAGAAGTCAGAGGGTCAGAAGTCAGAGAAATCAGAACAGTCCGAGAAGTCCTACCGATCCGAGAAGTGGAGAACCGGAAAGCTGCCGGCGAGGTAGCCGCAATGCTGGCGGCGGCCTTGCAGCACGGGCGCGCCGAGCTCGGCGAAGCAGAGGCTCGGCCGATCTTGGCGGTGTCTGGTGTGCCTCAGGCGAGAGCGGAGATCGCGCAGACGGCGAACGAGGCTGCGCGGTTGGCTGCGATGATAGGCTTTCCCGTGGCTTTGAAGATCGTGTCGCCGGATATCTTCCACAAATCGGAGGTAGGCGGGATCGCCTTGCAGTTGGCGGATGAGACCGCGGTGCGGGATGCGTTCGACGCTATGATGGCGCGCGTCCGTGAGCGCCGGCCAAGCGCGCGGATCGAGGGCGCGTTGGTGGCCGCGATGGTCCGGCCGGGCCACGAGCTGATCGTCGGCATGCGCCGCGATCCGCAGTTCGGGCCGTTGCTGATGGTGGGCTTAGGCGGGATCTACGTCGAGCTGTTGAAGGACGTGGCCTTCCGGGTTGCCCCCTTTGATCGGAACGAAGCGCGGCGGATGATCGCCGAGACGCATGCGGGCAAGCTGCTGTCAGGTCTGCGCGGCCAACCGCCGGCCGATGTGGAGGCGGTGGTCGACGTGATCCTGCAGGTAGCCCAGCTAGCGCTGGATCATCCGCAGATCCAGGAGATCAACGTCAACCCGCTGATGGTCTATCCTACCGGAGCGGCGCCGGGCGCGTTGGCGGTGGATGTGCGAATGGTTCTTGGATGACCAAAGTGTGGTTATTGTACGGCAAGAAGCGCCGATAGAATGTTAGGAAAGGTCCCAAAGTAGCCTCTAGGTGCGACTCGCGTTCACCGGATTGATTTGACAATCACCTCTCCAACCGGTATAATGCGAACTGTTGTACGGGGCTGTAGCTCACTTGGGAGAGCGCTACAATCGCACTGTAGAGGCAAAGGGTTCGAATCCCTTCAGCTCCACCTGGCTGCTTCGGCCGCTTTACAATCAAACAACACGACCCTCTGGGGCTGTAGCTCAGTTGGGAGAGCACCACAATGGCATTGTGGGGGTCAAGGGTTCAAATCCCTTCAGCTCCACCAGAGATAACAAAGACCGGAACCTTGACTGGTTCCGGTCTTTGTTATTGTTTCTTTTCTTGACAACCACATCCATGTGACCTATACTCTTGCGGCTAACCAAATAGGTGCATTCGAATCTGGTGGTAGGGGCAGGTCTTGCACCTGCCCTTCCCTGTCGTATGTGGATCCAGGGTTGGTGCGCCACAGAAGGGCAGGTGCAAGACCTGCCCCTACCACCAGATTCGGATGCACCCCAATCGAATAGCAGCAAAGACGACGATCGGGAGCAGTAGGCCGGCGCTGCAGAGAGCGGGCGGATGGTGCAAGCCCGCAGGCACCCCAGCGCGTGCCATGGATCAGGCCGAACTCGCCCGGGAGTTGCGTCCACCAACGCCGTCAACGGCCAGTAGTGGACGCCGGTTCGCCCCGTTATCGGTTGATCAAGCGGGAGAAAGTGTCAAAGTGTCATGTGTCAGGTGCCGGAGCGGGAGGTTTCGCAAGCCATCCGCGATACTCCGATACCTGACACCTGACACTCCGACACCTGACACTCTCTTCAAGCAGGGTGGTACCGCGGAGCACACGCCTTCGTCCCTGAGTGGATGAAGGCGTTTCTTGTTAACCTCAATCAGATGGGCCGGCGCTTACGGCCAACGCGGGCTTCCCATCGCCGATTGCGCTCAATCACGTTTTGGTACACGCTTTTCATATCAGCAACACGTTTGGGATGGCGCAAATATGGCTCAAGGGCTTCGATGAGTGCTAGCAAGGATGCTTTCCGTCTAACCACGATCAGGTGGACAGGTCGTGAGTAAGTTGCCCGCTGATCGACTACTGGTTCTGGACAGACGGCCCCGATACTAACCAGCCACTTATGAAACCAGCCAATGATCCTTTCGTCCTCTGATGCGATGTTGAAGCCACTGCGCCACTCGTTGCGAGCTCGGTAGAGGAAGGTATAAAAACTGCCTTCGGCATCAGTATAGCCGGCGGCAAAAGCTCTAGCATATAACGGAGATTCTTAAATCCATTCAGGGACACTATCCGGTTTCTGCAGCAAGAATTCGAAGGCAGAGTTCAGACGGCACGAGAGCATATACTGTCCGTTTTTATCCGGTCACGCAGTGTAAGCATGACCGTATGGTCCGAATAGTGCCCGGAAGAGTTCAACTTGCTCTACTCGACTTGTTCGTGAATTTAGCCAGATGCTGTGACCAGCAGGTGTAATTAGCCTGGCATTCAAATCGCCCAAGCGAAATCCTATGAGATAAGCAGACTGTTCTTCTGTACCATCAAAATCACGTCGAACATAACGAGTGCTTGCTTCGGACAACGTACGCACTGGGATATGGTGCATTCTCAGGTGATGAGCAATAGTATTTCCAGCACAATTCAACCTACGGCCAATCTCCGTCAGGCTGAGTTTCTGGTCACAGTAGAGTCTCCTGAAGAAGTTCCCGAGTGATGTCTGTACGTAGAGGTGGCATAACAGCGTCCCGCCCTTGTGGCTGATAGAAAAAAGGTCGCGGTCCAAGCGCGCACGGTGCTCCAGAAAAGGTGATAGATAATCAAGTGATAAGCAAATTATAATCACTTGTTCGTCTTGGGTCAAATCCGGTTTGGAGTCTAAAAGAAAATGTTAACAGGGTATGTCAGCTTCTTGATTCGAAAAATGCCTGTCCAACTGCATGAGCAACTAAAGGCTTATGCCGAATTAGATCGTCGCACTTTAACAGGTGAGATCCTGTTTGTTCTAGAGACCTATGTTCGAGACCGTAAAGGTCAGGAACAGAGAGAGGAGAAGAACTTATGACCGAAAGATACTTGCCCCAAGAGATCGAACGGAAGTGGCAGCGTACTTGGGAAGCCAACGGGCTGTATGCGACCTCGGAAGACCCGGATCGGCCCAAACATTATGCACTAACAATGCTGCCCTATCCTTCCGGTGATCTCCATATCGGCCATTGGTATAGTTATGCTCCGTCCGATGCGAAGGCGCGCTATCAGCGCATGCGTGGCTATAACGTTTTCTTTCCGATCGGCTTCGACGCCTTCGGCCTGCCGGCTGAGAACGCAGCCATCAAACACGGCGCGCATCCGTACAAGTGGACTCTGGCCAACATCGATCGCATGCGCAAACAGCTGCGCTCGCTGGGCGCGATGTGGGCGTGGGATCGGGAAGCGGTGAGCTGCGACCCTGAATTCTACAAGTGGACGCAGTGGTTCTTCCGCAAGCTCTACGACATGGGCCTGGCCTACCGCGAGTTTGCGCCGGTGGACTGGTGCCCAACCTGCAACACGACCCTGGCGCGCGAACAGGTGTGGGGCGATGACCGCCACTGCGAGCGCTGCGGCACGCCTGTGATCAAAAAAGAGCTGAACCAGTGGAAATTCCGCATAACCCGCTATGCTCCGGAGCTGTTGGACGGCCTGGCGACCATCGACTGGCCGGAGCGGGTCAAGGTGATGCAGACCAACTGGATCGGCCGCTCCGAGGGCGCCGAGGTGACCTTTACCGTCGCACCGGATTGTCTGCCCGATGCGGCGGCCGGCGAGGGCGATCTGGTGGTGTTCACCACACGGCCCGATACTCTGTGGGGTGCGACCTTTATGGTTCTCGCGCCGGAGCACCCGCTGGTGGGCCGCATCACCACGGCCGCGCAGCGGCCGGCCGTCGATGCCTACATCGACCAGGCCCGTCGCATGGATGAGATCACTCGCGGCGCGGCCGACAAGGAAAAGACGGGCGTCTTTACCGGGGCGTTTGCACTCAACCCGGTCAACGGCCGGCGCGTCCCCATCTGGATCGCCGACTACGTGTTGATGACCTACGGCACCGGCGCGATCATGGCTGTGCCCGCGCACGACGAGCGCGACTTCGCGTTTGCGCTGAAATTCGGCCTGCCGATCGTGCCGGTCATCGAGCGCGCCGACGGCCGGGCCAAGAGCGTGGTCTGGGACGGCTCGGTGGACGATGGCTTCGCGGCCGCGTTACAGACCGCCGGTATTGCGTACCAGTTTCTAAACATCGATGGCCGTGGCCGTTTCTTCGGCGTGCCGCTCGAGAGCGACGCCGAGATGGACGAATACACCGCCATCTTGCGGTCGCACTTGCTGCCGGGCCATTGGGCTGACATCGTCGGTCGCCGCTGGCAGGTTGTCTTCGACGACGGGGCGATGACGTTGGACTCGATCGCGGCGGACCGGGCCATCATGGCGCGCTGCCAGGCCGGCTACGACTATATGCAGCAGTTCCGCACGACCATGGAGATGTGGCAAGCCATATCCTGGTATCGCGATGTTTTGTTCCACCATGACGCCGGTGCGATGATCGCATCCGGCACGCTGACCGGCACACCGGGCGACCGCGCCCGATCCAACACCATTGCCTGGCTGCAAGCGCAAGGCCTGGGCAAAGGCGCGGTCAACTTTAAGCTGCGTGACTGGTTGATCAGCCGCCAGCGCTATTGGGGCGCACCGATCCCGATGATCCACTGCCCAACCTGCGCCGTCGTGCCGGTGCCGTACGCCGACTTGCCGGTGCTGTTGCCGGAGGACGCCGAGTTCTTGCCCACCGGCGAAAGCCCGCTGAAATTCCACGCCGGCTTCCGTTACGTCACGTGTCCGCAGTGCGGCGGCGCGGCCGAGCGCGAGACCGATACCATGGACACCTTTATGTGTTCTTCGTGGTATCAATACGCCTACGTCACACCGTACAACAAGGCCGGCCAGACCTTGAGCGCGGACGACACGCCGTGGGATAAGACTCAAGGCAACTACTGGCTGCCGGTGGATCAGTACACGGGCGGCATCGAACACGCGACGATGCACTTGATCTATACCCGCTTCTTCACCAAGGCTCTGCGGGATATGGGGCTGGTGTCGTTTGACGAGCCGATGCTGCGACTGTTCAACCAGGGCATGATCTTGGGCGAGGACGGCGAGAAGATGTCCAAGAGCCGCGGCAACGTTCTGTCACCCGACGATCTGGTGCAGAAATACGGCGCCGACACCGTGCGCGCCTATCTGATGTTCATCGGCCCGTGGGAGCTGGGCGGCCCGTGGAACAGCCAGGGCATCGAGGGCGTGCAACGCTTCATGAACGACGTTTGGACAGTGGTGTTGGACGACGATGCGAAGGCCGGTGGTGAGCCAACCGAGAAACAGATCAAAGAGCTGCGCCGCGCCACCCACCAAACCATCCGCGACGTCACGGTCGACATCGAGGCGTTCAAGTTCAACACCACCGTTGCCAAGCTGATGGCGATGCGCAACACGCTCAAGGCCGCACGCTCGACCTCGGTCTACGGCACGCCGGCCTGGATCGAGGCCGTGGACAATTTGACGCTGTTGATGGCGCCGCTTGCGCCACACATCGCCGAGGAGATGTGGCAGCGACGGCACCCCGGCCCCAGTGTACACCTGCAGTCTTGGCCGGCCTGGGACGCAGATGCGGCCAAAGATGACGTCGTGACACTGGTGGTGCAGGTCAACGGCAAGGTGCGCGGCAAGATCGAGGCGCCAGCCGGCGTCAGCGAAGCCGACGCACCGAGCTAGCCCTGGCCGAGCCCAACGTCCAGCGCCACCTCGAAGGCAAGACGATCCGCAAGGTGATCGTTGCTGGTGGGGCGTTGGTGAATATCGTTGTGTGAGATAGTGAGATAGTGTGGTAGTGAGATAGTGAGATAGTGAGATAGTGTCGAGGTGTGCTGAGATTAGGTAGACCTGCGAAACCTTTCATTGCCGCACTATCTCACTATCTCACTATCTCACTACCACACTATCTCACTTCCGCACTTCCGCACTTCCGCACTATGGAACGCAAACCACAAGTCGGCCGGGGCGAGTTTGATGTCGATCTCGCCCGGCAGCAGGAGGCGATTGATCGGTATGATGAAGGACGCGGGTTGATTGGTGGTGACCCCAATCGCCGGCCGGCCTATGTGCGTTGGCGTCCAATACCGGAAGAGCAGCCGTATTTTCGTCTGATCGACGTTAGCGAGGGAAAGCGGGCGCGGTTGGATGCGTTCTTGCACGAGGAGGGGAGGTCGGAGGAACCGGACCCGAAGAAGCGTCCGCTGGAGGTTGAGATTGGGTTTGGGATGGGGGAGTTCTTGCTAGGCCGGCGCGGTTGCCAAGACGGAGCGACGGTTTCTGGGCTTTGAGGTCAAACGGGATCTGTGCCGCGGCTTGATTTCGCAGATCCGGAAGCGGGAACTGACCAACCTCTGGATCTGCGACGACGACACCGCGCTGGGCGCTGCCGCAGCTCGATTTGGCCGGACGGGTGGATGTGGTTCACATCCTCTACCCCGACCCATGGTGGAAGAAGCGTCACCAGGTCAAGCGGCTGTTCAACCCGCCGTTTGTCGAGTTGATGCATCACCTACTGGCGCCTGGCGGCCTATTGCACGTCCGCAGCAACGTCGAGGGCTACGCTGAATTCATTGTGCAAGCCGCAAAGGAACACGGTAGCTTTGGTGCGAACGATCCCGCCCTGGCAATTCCCTTCGACGAGAATCCTCCTACCCGGCGAGAAGCTTATTGCCGCGAGATAGGGCGGCCATTCTGGGTCATGTGCTTCGCGAAGAGGTCATGACGCCGGTTATAGGGTTGATATGGCGTCGTCCCAACCCGCGCCGCGCCCATCGAGCATGACTACAACCGATTTTTGCTCCGCCAGAATTGTAGCACCCTGAGTCAGGCCCTCTCCTGCCACGACAGGAATCGCCAAGAAGCCGGCTTGGCGTGCCAGGCCGGCGCGTCGCCATGCACGCTCAACGTCACCCTGGTCGATTGTTGCAGAAACCTCGACGACCAACCACACCTGAGTTTTCTCCGAAGTCAGTGGTTTTCGTAGAACACCACTGACGACGATGTCTGCAAGAAGGAAATCAGTGAGCTCGGGCTGGCTCAAGTGCTCTTCGAGCTTGTCCTCCGTGGCTGAATCGAGTCCATCCGGCAGAATTCGGCGTACCTTTCTAATCCAGTTGCCGAAGTAGGCAGCCGCGTGTTGCGCGTATTTCTGCTCCAGGCGGTAGCCTCGCAAGTCGCCCAGATCGGTCAGCATGCGGGCAGACTGATTTTCAAGCCTTTGGATGGCTTCCACGTTTTGCCGCAGTGCTACGGCGAGTTCCTGTACCGCTGCTTCCAGACGTAGCAAACCCTCTTCCGTGCGTTTTTGTGCCTCGGCCAGCTCGCGCACAATCTCCGGCAGACTGAGCAGCTCGTCTGTGAGCAAAATCTGCCGCAGATCGACGCGCCATTCAGGATGTGTGAAAAGAAGTTGCTTCAGATCGGCGAAATCGTTGACTGTGAATGCCATCATGCCCTTCCTTGAATACTAGTCAAACTCGACCCACCCCCCGTGTTTGGGCAGGCACTGACGCCCAGTGCAATCCGGGCCGATTGCAGTGTAACACAACTCCCCAGAAAAACAAAACGACCCGGATAAATCCGGATCGCTTGACTGTGGGCATGGCCTGGTCAGTTTGAAACGGTGGCTCGGTAAAAGGCAATCACCTGCCGCAGTGTCTCATCAAGGGGAATCTCCGGCGTCCAACCGATGGCTTCGCGAATTTTGGTCGTGTCCGGCACACGGCGTTGCATGTCCTCGAAGCCGGCGGCGTATGCCTCGGCGTAGGGGATGAAGGTGATTTGCTCGCGCCAGCCGGCGTCGCTGCCGCGTACAAGCGCCAGCGTGCGCCTGGCCAGCTCGAGGATCGTGATCTCGTCTGTTGAGCCGATGTTGAACACCTGGCCCACTGCCGGCAGCGCGTCGGCCAGGCCCACGATGCCGCGCACGGAGTCGGCTACGTTGCAGAAACAGCGCGACTGCGATCCATCCCCGTAGATCGTCAGCAACTCTCCGCGCAGGGCCTGCTGAACCAGCCGGGGGATCACCATGCCGTAGCGTCCCGTTTGCCGCGGCCCCACGGTGTTGAACAGACGAAAGATCGTGACCGGCAGCCCGCGCTCGTGATGATACGCCAGGGCCAGGAACTCATCCACCATCTTCGAGGCCGCGTACGCCCAGCGATGGCGCGATGTCGGGCCTAGCACCACGTCGTCGTCCTCGTTGAAAGGCACCTTGCCGCTCTTGCCGTACACCTCGGAGGTCGACGCAATCAGCACCGCGCACGGTAGCGCAGCGCGGTCTTGAGCACCGTCTCGGTACCCATGACATTGGTCTCGATCGTGCGCACGGGCTGCTGGATGATCAACCGCACCCCGACCGCCGCGGCCATGTGGAAGATCACGTCGCATTCATTGACCAGGCGGTCCAGCACCATCTCGTTGGTGATGCTTTCGTTGGCCAGGCGGAGGCGTGGATGCCCCAGCAAGTGCTGGATGTTGGCCAACGTGCCGGTCGACAAGATCGTCGATAATCGTGACGTGACCGCCGCGATCCAGCAACGTCTCGGCCAGGTGCGAGCCGATGAAGCCAGCGCCGCCGGTGATTAGTGCTCGGGTCATATTCGAGCAAGCCTTTCTGTAAGTGTCAGGGTGTCAGGTGTCGGAGTGTCAGGGTGTCAGGTGTCGGAGTGCCAGAGTATCAGGTTCCAGAAAACTTGACACTTGACACTTGACACTCCGACACTCCGACACTCCGATCATCCTCAGCCGTTGCCAGCGCCCATCACAACCGGCGCGTGCTCGGTCGGCCGGATCAGGCCCTGGTCTATCAGGTAGTTGACGATGAGGTGAGCGTTTTCCTCTGGCGTGTTGGTCACGGTGTCCAGCACAATTTCGGCGTGCTCCGGCGCCTCGTACGGATCGTCGATCCCCGTGAAGCCCTTGATCTCGCCGCGGCGGGCTTTGGCGTACATGCCCTTGAGGTCGCGCTGCTCGCAGACCTCGATCGGCGTGTCCACAAATACCTCGACAAAGTGCTCGCTGCCGGCCAGGTTGCGCACATCGTTGCGCGTAGCCCGATACGGGCTGACCGCTGCACAGACCGCCGTGCCGCCGTGGCGCACGATCTCCGCTGCGACGTAGCCGATGCGCCGGATGTTGATGTCGCGGTCCTCCTTGCTGAAGCCCAAGCCCTTCGACAAATGCGTGCGCACGACATCGCCGTCCAACACGGTCACCTGCCGGCCATGCTCTAGTAACAGCTGGGTCAGCACCTCGGCAGTGGTGGACTTGCCCGAGCCGCTCAGCCCGGTGAACCAGATGCAGACGCCTTGCTTGTGCCGGGGCGGATAGGTCTCGGCCAGGATGTCGGCGACCTCGGGGCGGGTGAACCACTCCGGCAGCTTCTTACCGCCGTTGAGGTACTCGTCACGCACCTGCGTGCCGGAGATGTCGGCCGTGCGCACATCGGCCGGCACCCGGTTGATCTCCTCATAGCGCTCCTCGTCGGGCAGGTAGACCAGTTGACGGAAGGGCACCATCCCGACACCCAGCTCCTCGGCGACCTGGGCCACACTGTCCTGCGCGTCGTACGGTCCGTAGAAGGGATTGCCCTTGGAGTCCTTGCCGGGGCCGGCATGATCGCGGCCGACGATCAGATGGTTGGCGCCGTAGTTGCGGCGGATGATCGCGTGCCATACGGCCTCGCGCGGGCCGGCCATGCGCATCGCCAGCGGCAACAGCGCCAGCAGGATGCGGTTCGGGTCGTAATAGCTGTTGGCCAGGGCTTTGTAGGTGCGGACGCGGGTGAAGTGATCCACGTCGCCGGGCTTGGTCAGGCCGACGACGGGGTGGAGCAGGAGCGTGCCGTCAACCTCTTCGGCGGCCCGTTTGGTCAATTCCTCGTGGACGCGGTGCAGCGGGTTGCGGGTTTGGAACGCCACCACATTGGTATGGCCAAGCTGCGCCAGCCGGGCGCGGGTCTGCATCGGGGTCAGGCGCAAATCGACGAAATCGTAGTGTTTGGGTAGGTTCAGCACGCGCAGCTGGCCGGCGATGTTGAGCTTGCCCCAGCGATGCATCTCGGCCACCAGCGGATGGCGCAGGTCCAGCGTGCCGAAGGCCTTCAGGGCGACCTCGTCGAGGTCCCAGGGGTAGATCTCCTCGATCGTCATCACCGCCAGCAGTTCGTTCTTGTCGTTGCGCAGGGCGATGTCGGCGTCGAGGGCGATTTCCGCGCCGGCGGACACCGGCAGGGTGACGGGGATCGGGAACAGCGCGCCGTTGGTCAGGCGCATGGTGTCCAGCACCGCCTGGTGATCGGCCTGTCCCATGAAGCGATCCAGCGGCGAGAAGGCGCCGATGGCCAGCATCTCCAGGTCGCACACCGCGCGGTCGGAGATTTGGATCGACGGCAGCTTGCCGGCGTGGGCCTTGAGTTCTTCCTTCTCGTGGAGTGGCACGAGAAGATCGACCAGCTTGCCGCCGTAGGGCGAAATCAACGTTGTGGGCGCAATCATTTTTTGGTATTCTCCTTGGCTGTAGGTTGAGCAGGCGTCCCCGAAGGGGCCGTATCGAAACCGAGGCACTTTAGTGTTTCGTGACGTATCTTCTCAATAATCCGTGGTAGGGGCACGGCCTTGCGCCTGCCGTCGGGCGACCGCAAGGGTACGCCCCTACATATTGAGAAGATACTTCGTGACCACAAAAAAGCCGCCGAGAGGCCAGTTGCCTGTCGATCGGCTCCACTGCAAAACACGGCCTGCGTCTGGGTAGTGACGCAGGCTGTCGATTCAGCAGCCAAGGCGCCCCCGGCAGGACTCGAACCTGCGACCAAGGGTTTAGGAAACCCCTGCTCTGTCCTCTGAGCTACGGAGGCGTGGGGGAATGATAACACAACCTCGCGTGGGGAGCAAGTGCCGGATGGCTGGAATGGCAAAGCAGGTGAACTGGTCGCGCCATTGCTTGGAACGCTGTCCGTTCGCTCCGGGGGTGTCGCACGGCTATCGTCGGGTTCATTCGTTTTCGGGGCGGCGAACTTAACGTGTGCAAGACCCTTCGGGTTTCCCTCCTCAAACCCGCAATTAGAAAAGAACGGCGTCATCTCGAATTGGTGACCGGGTCAACGACGAGAAACCCGAAGGGTCTACCCCAACGCGAAATGTGCCCCTATCGTCACGACGTTTGCCATTCGTTCGAATCCGTGTTAAACTGCTCACATGCCCGGAGGAGTCATCCGGGGGGATTAGTTTTCCAGGAGGAGGCTTCCATGAACCGCAGTCGTTTCTTCGTTCTGGCCGGCATTTCGCTGCTAACCCTATCGTTTGTGCTGCAATCCGCAGCCGCCGAGACTCCCTCGCAACCCTCTCGACTTCCGAGGTCTTCTGAGACCTCGGAAGTCTTTGCAGGTGCTGACCCGGCCAGATCTGCGAGGTCGCCGAAGACCTCGCAGATCGTTGCGTATCTTCCCTTGCTGTCGATCGGCCAGCCCACTCTGCGCGTGGCCGCGCTGTATTACGACAGCGAGACCACCGGCGAGCCGGATGAGGCCTTTCGTCTATGGAATGTCAGCAGCCTGCCGAAACAGCTGGCCGGCTATGGGGTGAGCGATGGCCGGAACACGGTCACGTTTCCCGCAATGACCCTGGCCCCTGGCGCAAGCCTCTGGTGCACCGGGAGCGCGCTCGATTTTGCCGGCTCGTTTGGATTCGCCCCGGGCTGTGAGTATGCGGCCGATAGCGATCCGGCCGTGCCGAATCTGAGCGGCTCTCCACTGCGCTTTGGCAACAGCGGCGGGCAGGTGCGGCTGTTCAACCCACGCGGCGCCCTGCTCGACACGGTGGTCTATGAGGATGGCGATGCGGGACAGCCTGGCTGGCAAGGGCCGGCGGTGGAGCCCTATGCGCCGAGCAGCAGTTTCCCCGCCGAGGGCCAGATTCTCTACCGCAAGCTTGATCGCTCCAGCGGGCAACCGCTGCACGATACCGATACGCGCGCTGATTGGGCGCAGGAGCCCACTGACCCGATCGCCGGCCGGCGCGTGCAGTATCCTGGCTGGGACCTGGAACAGTTCGAACATCCCCCCATCCTTAGCACGGCCGGCACGCTGACAGTGGCCCTTGCGCCGGACAACGTGTTCGACGTGGTCAGCCAAACGCTGGCAAGCGCGCAGGAGAGCATTCGAATCGAAGGCTACAGCTTCGAGCACGTCGCCCTGGCCGACTTGCTGGCCGCCAAGGCCGCCGCCGGCCTGTCCGTGACGCTCTTGCTCGAGGGCAGCCCCAGCGGCGGGCTGACCGACCAGGAGCGCTACGTCGCCAGCGCATCGAGGCCGGTGGCGGACAGGTTTGGTTCATGGTGAGCGATCGCAACCAACGCCGAGGATCGCTACACGGCCCAGCATGCCAAGTTCATCCTCGTGGACGACCGTCTGCTGCTGGTGAGCTCGGAGAACTTCACCGGGGAGGCGATGCCCGACGACGACAAAGCCGACGGCACCCTCGGACGCCGCGGCGCGGCGCTGGTGACCGATGCGCCGCCGCTGGTGGCCCACGCCCAGGCCGTGTGGGCGGCCGACTTCGACCCTGGGCACCATCGCGACCTGTTCCGTTGGACCGCAGACGACCCGAAATATGGCGCGCCGCCGGCCGGCTTTGTGCCGGTGACACTCACCGGCGGCACGGGCTATCAGTTGGTTCACGCCCAGCCTCTGCGCACGACCGGCGCCTTCACGGCGCAGTTCGTGCAGTCGCCCGAGGCCAGCCTGCTTCCGCCCGCCGAAGGCGGCGTCCTCGGGCTGGTTCAGCGGGCTGGCGCCGGCGATGCGGTGCTCGTCGAGCAGCTCTACGAACGCGTTCACTGGGGCGGCGCCGCCGACACACCCGTCACCGCTCCGAACCTGCGCTTGGATGCCTACATCGCAGCCGCCCGGCGCGGCGCGCAGGTGCGCATCCTGCTGGACAGCTTCTTTGACACAGGCGACAACGCCGATACCGTCAGCTATCTCAACCAACTCGCTCAGGCGCAGAACCTGGACCTGCGCGCCGCGCTGGGCAATCCTGCACTCAAAGGCCTGCACAACAAGATGATCCTGGTCCAGTCCGCCGGCCGCGGCTGGGTTCACGTCGGCAGCCTGAACGGCAGCGAGGCCTCGGCCAAGGTCAACCGCGAGCTGGCCCTGCAGGTGCAGTCCGATGCCGCGTTCACCTATCTGGCAACCGCCTTCTGGCACGACTGGCAAACGGCCAGTGGGTTACGTTGACAGCCGCCAACCCCCCATGCTATACTCCGCCCTCCGCATTCATCATTCATCATTCATCGTTCATCGTTCATCATTCATCATTCTCTATGCGCATTCTGGCGATTAGCGACAAGATCGTACCGGCTTTATACAGCCCCGCTCTCGGCAACGCGGTCGGCTCGGTTGATCTTATCCTGAGCTGCGGGGACCTGCCCGCGTACTACATCGACTACATCGCCAGCACCCTCGGCGTGCCGTGCTACCTGGTTCATGGCAACCATGCCTCAGGCGCCGAGTTCGAGCAGATGAACCCATTTGAGCCGCGGCGCGTCCACTACATGGACATCGACAATCGCGTGGTCGTGGACAAGGATCTGTTCCTGGCCGGGCTGGAAGGCTCGATACGCTACAACAGCAACCCGCGCTTCCAGTACACGCAAAACGAGATGTGGCTCAAGGTCTTGCGGCTGGCGCCCTCTCTGCTCTGGAACCGGCTGTTCCACGGCCGCTCGCTGGATATCTTGGTCGCCCACAGCCCGCCGGCCGGCATCCATGACGGACCCGACCGGCCCCACCTGGGTTTCGACAGCTTCTTGTGGCTGATGCGCACGTTTAAGCCGCGGTATTTGCTGCATGGTCACAAACACGTCTATCGACACGAAGAGGCGACGGTGACGCAGTATCACCAAACGACTGTAATCAACGTCTATCCGTGGCGGATCATCGAGCTATGAATGATGAATGATGAATGATGAATGATAAAGAATGATGAATGATGAATGATGAATGCGGAAGGGCGGAAGGAAGATGAAGATTAGGTAGGGATGTAGTCACGTAGGAGGGAGACTGATGATTGAAGAAAAGTCAAAGGACCTGAAGACGCGAACCAGGGCATTTGCGCTGCGGATCATTCGGCTATTTGCAGCGTTGCCCAAGACTACTGAGGCGCAAGTTATTGGCCGGCAGATGTTGGATAGCGGGACGTCGGTCGGAGCGCATTATCGTGAGGCCATGCGTGCCCGTTCACCAGCTGAGTTCATTAGTAAGATAGAAGGTGGTCTGCAAGAGATGGAGGAGACGATTTACTGGCTCGAACTTTTGGTCGACGCAAATGCCGTCTCCGCCAGTCGTTTGGCAGATCTTTTCCAGGAGGCGGACGAGCTAACTGCTATGTTGGTCAGTTCAGCCAAAACAACCAAGGAACGAAACTCACAACTGCCTAGCAAGCGCTCCCGAGGAGCCGTTCGAGAGGAATCTGTCATGTACTCTACATTTATCACTCCACATTCATCACTCATCACTCCGAGTTCATCATTCATCGTTACCGTTTTCGGCGGCGCACGCGTCCCGGCCGATACTCAATTGTATCAAGATAGCCTGCTCTTGGGACGATTGCTTGCCGAGGCCGGCTATGTCGTTGCTACTGGCGGCTACACCGGCACGATGGAAGCAGTGCTGCGCGGCGCAGCTGAGGCCGGCGCGCACACGATCGGTTATACCTGCGCGACCTTTGAGGCCAACTCCGAGCCCAATGGCTGGGTCCTGGAAGAACGGAAGACCGCCACACTGACTGCGCGCATCCAACGCATGGCCGACGAGAGCGACGCCTTTGTCGTCGTCCATGGCGGGCTGGGCACGTTGGCCGAGTTGGCATTGGTGTGGAATATGATTTTGGCGCATGAGACCCGGCCGCGGCCCTTCGTCGTCGTCGGTCCGGAATGGCTACAGGTGATTGAAAGCATACGGGCCCATACGCAAATGGGTTTTTCTGCGTCGAAGCTGCTGACGCTTGTCGATACGCCCGAGGCAGCGGTGGCTGTGCTGGCATCCGGTCGTTGACCAGACAATGCGTGTGACAGACAGGTGAAGTTGTGGTAGACTATATCTGCGAAGTTTGTCAAGCTGCAGTCTGAAGGAAATCGAGGTAAGTCTATGGAACTCTATAGTTTGAGAATAGTAGTGGAAGAACTGATGGATAGTGGCGACTATCGCTACATGGCAACCAGCCCCGATCTTCCTAACTTGATTGTTGCCGGAGATACTCCGGACGAAGTCCTGAGTCTCGCACCCCAGGTTGCGTCGGCGTTGATAGCCTCGATGAAGGCGTCGGGAGATAAGCTACCCAGCACGCTCCAATCCATCTTGTCGCTGCCATTTACCACCCAAGCGGCCGTAGCAGTATGAAGTACGCTGAACTCACGAGGAAGCTAAGGCGAGTGGGCTGCGAATTCACGCGATATGGGGCAGGTAGCCATGAGATCTGGCGCAATCCGACAAAAGGCACGCAAGCGCCAATCCCATACCATCGGACAAAGGACATTGGCCCGCAGCTTCTGACGCGGATCCTTCGCCAACTGGAGATTGACCGAGATGAGTTTGACCAAGCCTGAAATCCGGTTTTCGAGGTACCTGTCGGATCCCGGTAAAGCTCTGGTGGCGATGATTTGTTCGAGAAACACGACATACGTAGAATACAGTGACTCTTGACGAAGAGTGTATCTTATGGTTGCCATGTACAGTGCCTAACATAGACCATCCCCTTGCCCATCCCCTTCCGGCCCCCCGGCAGGGTCGTGGGTGTAAGGCGTTGGTCACAGGCCGTCAGGCTTCTTCTCCCTTCCCCACATCCGACCCAGCCAGGGGGGCGTCTCACGCTCGTAAGGGTACCCGGTTGCGGATCTCAACCGCGTTCCGCCATTCATCATTCATCACATCGTTCATCGTTCATCATTCATAATTTCATAAGGAGTCCGTCTCATGGCATCCAAAATCACCCCTCGCAACGAGGATTATTCGCGCTGGTACCTTGACGTCATCCGCGAGGCCGCGCTGGCTGAGAACTCGCCCGTGCGCGGCTGTATGGTGATCAAGCCGTATGGCTACGCGCTTTGGGAGGCGCTGCGCGACGGCCTGGACCGCCGCTTCAAGGCGACCGGCCACGTCAATGCCTATTTTCCGCTCTTTATCCCCAAGAGCTTTCTCGAAAAGGAAAAGGAGCACGTCGAGGGATTCTCGCCCGAACTGGCCGTGGTCACCATCGGCGGCGGCGAGGTGCTGACCGAGCCGCTGGTCGTTCGCCCCACCTCGGAGACGATCATCGGCTACATGTACTCGCAGTGGGTGCAAAGCTACCGCGACCTGCCGATCCTCATCAACCAATGGGCCAACGTCGTACGCTGGGAGCTGCGCACGCGTCCCTTCCTGCGCACCCTCGAGTTCCTCTGGCAGGAGGGCCACACCGCCCATGCTACCGCTGACGAAGCCTTGGCCGAGACCCGCCAGATGTTGGACGTCTACGCCGACTTCGCGATCAACGACGCGGCCGTCCCGGTCATCAAGGGTAAGAAGAGCGAGCGCGAGAAGTTCGCCGGCGCGGTGGACAGCTACACCATCGAGGCGATGATGGGCAACGGCTGGGCCTTGCAGAGCGGCACCAGCCACTTCCTGGGCCAGAACTTCGCCAAGGCCTTCGATATCAAGTTCCTGGACCAAAACAACGAAATGCAGCACGCCTGGACCACCAGCTGGGGCCTGAGCGCGCGCATGATCGGCGCGATCATCATGGTGCACGGCGACGACCAGGGCCTGCGCCTGCCGCCGGTCATGGCGCCGACCCAGGCGGTGATCGTGCCGATCTATAAAAAGGAAGAGGAGCGGGTCGAGGTGCTGGCCTTCGCACGCACGGTCGAGGCGCAGCTCAAGCAGGCCGGCGTACGGGTCCACTTCGACGGCCGCGAGGAGCTGACCCCCGGCTTTAAGTTCAACGACTGGGAGATGCGCGGCGTGCCGCTGCGGATCGAGATTGGCCCAAAGGACGTCAAGCAGAATGCTGTGGTGCTGGCCCGCCGCGACAGCTCGCGCGAGATCGAGGCCGCCGGCGGCCCGAAAGCTAAGCTCTTTGGCGTGCCGGCCGACGGCGTCGCGGCAGCCGTCCAGTCCCTGCTGGTTGAGATCCAGGCCAGCCTGCTGGCTCAGGCCACGACCTTCCGCGAGGCCAACACTCGCGCCGGCATCCGATCGTACGACGAGTTCAAGGAGGTGCTGGAAGGCCAGGGCGGTTTCATCCGTGTCCACTGGGCCGGCAGCGGCGAGGACGAGGATACGATCAAAACCGAGACCAAGGCCACGATTCGCTGCTTCCCGTTCGAGGCGCCGGAGGGCGAAGGCGTGTGTTTTTACACCGGAAAGCGTACCGATCGGATCGCGATCTTCGCGGGCATACTAAGGCGAAGGGGAAGAGCAGGATTCACAGAAAGAAAGGATCGGAATTCCGATCCTTTCTTTCTGTGAATCTGCTCTTCCCCTTCTGGAGCCGCCGACAGTATGAAAAACCTAAGGGTTGACACAAAATCATCTGAATGTTATACTTCTTTTGAGTGATGTATAACGTTTAGGAGGTTCCGTATGACAGTAGCAACCGTCTCGTCAAAGGGCTGGATTGTGATCCCAGCCGATCTTCGCAAGAAGTACGGCCTGGACGCCGGGTCTCGAGTCATGGTCGTCGACTACGGGGGTGTTTTGGCGCTCATCCCGTCGATGTCCAATCCTGTGGCCGAGTCGGCGGGCATGCTCAAGGGAGGGCCCTCGCTCGTGGGCGCGCTTCTGAGAGAGCGCGCCGAGGAGATGGCGCGTGAAGGCTAGGCCTGGACACTTTGTGCTGGACAGTTACGCCATCCTGGCACATCTCGAGGATGAGGCAGGCGCGGCCAGGGTCGAGGAAATCCTGGAACAGGGGCGTCAAAGCCGGGCGACGATCTATCTGTCGATTGTCAGTTTCGGCGAGGTGGTCTATATCAGCGAACGTGGGCAAGGGCTACCAGCGGCCCAGCAGGTCATCGCGACGATCGTTCAGTGGCCTGTATCGATCATCGAGGCCGATCGCCGGCTTACTCTGGCGGCTGCTCATGTCAAAGCTCATCATGCCATCTCCTATGCTGATGCGTTTGCCGTGGCTTTGGCCCAATCCAGACAGGCAACGCTGCTGACGGGAGATCCGGAGTTTCGCAAGGTCGAGAACCTGGTGGCCATCGATTGGCTGCCGCCGCATAGGCCGGAGCCGTCGTAAAATGACTAAGTGACTGCTCACCCGTCATTCCTGCGAAAGCAGGAATCCATCCGGATTGCGGTAAATGCAAGCTCACCCGATGGATTCCTGCTTTCGCAGGAATGACGGGTGAGCAGTTACACTAACAGAAAGCATCGGCCCCTCCGGAAATCCAACCCCCCGAACTACGCTAACTGACAGAGGAGAATGTTTTATGCGAATGTCCCGCGCTTTTTTCCAAACGCTTCGAGACGCCCCGGGCGATGCCGAGTTGATCAGCCATCAATTACTGCTGCGCGCCGGCTTTATCCAACCACTGGGCGCCGGCATCTACTCGTACCTGCCGCTGGCGCGGCGGAGCATGGACAAGATCGAGGCCATCATCCGTGAAGAGATGAACGCCATCGGCGGGCAGGAGATCACTATGCCTGTAGTTCACCCCGCCGACCTGTGGCAGCAGACCGGGCGCTGGGACCAGGCCTACCCCGAGCTGGTGCATTGGCAGGACCGCGCCAGCCGTGACATGACCCTTGCCATGACCCACGAGGAGGTCGTGGCCGACCTGGCGCGGCGCGAGATCAATTCGTATCGCCAACTGCCGCAACTCGTCTATCACCTCCAGACCAAGTTCCGCGACGAGCCGCGGCCGCGCGGCGGGCTGATCCGTGTCCGCGAGTTCACCATGAAGGACTCCTACTCGTTGGACGCCGACGAGGCCGGGCTGGATCGCCAATACGAAGCCCATCGTGTCGCCTATCACAGGATCTTTCGACGTTGCGGTTTGGACGCCATAACCGTCGGCGCTGACGTGGGAATCATGGGGGGAAGAACTCGGTAGAGTTCATGGTGCTGACGCCAGCTGGCGAAGATACGCTGTTGCTGTGCGCTTCCTGCGGCTATGCGGCCAACCGTGAAGTGGCCGCCTTTCGCAAGCCCCAGCCGCTTGACGAGTCCCCATTGCCTACAGAGAAAGTCGCCACACCCGGCTGCAAAACCATCGCCGAGCTAGCCGAGTTCCTGGGTATCCCGCAAAGCCGTACGGCGAAGGCTGTCTTCTATAGAGCCGAGCCGCTGGTGAAGGGCCTAACGGCCACGGCTGAAGAAGCGGAGTTCTTCGTCTTCGCCGTTATTCGAGGCGACATGGATGTCAACGAGACCAAGCTGCGGCAGGCGGTGCGAGCCAGGAGTCTGCGGCCGGCCACCGAGGATGAGATTCGGGCCATCGGTGCGGAGCCTGGCTACGGATCACCGGTCGGCGTGCACGACTGCCTGATCGTGGCAGACGATCTCGTGGCCGTCTCCCCAAATCTCGTGTCGGGCGCCAATGAGGCCGGCTTCCACCTGCTCAACGTCACCTGCGGACGCGACTACCAAGCCGATCTCGTCGCCGATATCACCTCGGCGCGCGAGGACGATCCGTGCGGGCGCTGCGGCCAGCCGCTGCACGCGGCGCGCGGCATCGAGGTGGGGAACATCTTCAAGCTGGGCACCCGTTACTCAGAAGTGCTGGGTGCATTGTACGACGATCCCGCCGGCCAGCGCCGGCCCATCGTCATGGGTTCCTATGGCATCGGGGTTGGCCGCCTGCTGGCCACCGTGGCTGAGACCCGCAACGACGCCTACGGCCTGGTTTGGCCGGTCAGCATCGCGCCGTTTCACGTCCATTTGGTCGTGCTGTCGCGCAAGGCGCCCGAGGCCGTGGCTGCCGCCGACCGGCTGTACGAGGAACTGTGGGCCGCCGGAATCGAAGTGCTCTACGATGACCGGGAGGACCCCAGCCCCGGCGTCAAATTCAACGATGCCGACCTGATCGGCCTGCCGCTGCGTATCACTGTCGGCGCCAGGTCGCTGGAGCAGGGCGGTGTGGAGTCAAACGCCGAGATCAAGCCGAAAAACGCATCGTCGCGCTGGACTCAGTAGTGGCAGCCGTGCGCGAAGAGATTGCCGCACTGGCCGCAGCGATGCTCTAAACGTCATGCTTGCGCACGCGCGTTACGTCATGTCCGCGTCCGCGGGCATCCATTTGGGCCTTCGTGCGCAGGCCCAGACTCTGTCTCCGATCCGCGCCTCCGCCAATCCGCGGTTCTCCGGGAACATGACACACCCCCTGGTCGTGATGTATAATCGGACCACCATGCGTGCCTTCCGTCGCCCTGCTGTTATCACCCTGGCGCTGATGTTGATTCTCGCAGGCGCCGCGGCGCTGCGGCTGTGGCGAATCGACAGCCTGCCGCCCGGCTTTCACTTCGACGAGTCGTTTGAAGGCTTGGAAGCCTGGCGCATCCTCACCGATCCAACCTACCGGCCGGTGTTTCTGACCGGCAACTTTGGCGTGCCCCCGCTCAACGCCTACGCCAATGCGGTCATGTTCGCGTTGTTTCAACTGTTCGGCGGCGAGGCCGGTCCGACTGCGATGCGTGTCACGGCTGCGGTCTTCGGCGTATTGGGGGTGGTAGCGGTTTTCGCGCTGGGGAATGAGATGCGCCACTATGATCCCCGCCTCTCGCCGGCCTACCCCTTACTGGCAGCGGCTGTGCTGGCGCTGATGCGCTGGCACCTGCACTTCAGCCGCATGGGCATCGAGCCGATCCTGTTGCCGTTGGAGTGGACCGCCGCCACTTGGCTGCTGCTGCGCGGCTGGCGCACCGGCAGCTGGCTGAGCTTCGCCGCCTGTGCCGTTGTCTTGGCGGCCTGCATGTATACCTACCAGGGTGCCTGGGTGATACCGGTTCTTGTCGCATCGACCGCACTGCTGCTGTGGTTGGCGCGGTCCACGTCTCACCCTCATCACTCATCACTCAGCGTTCGGCACTCCCCCGGCCGTCGTATCCAGGGTTTGCTTCTTGTGGCCCTCGTCGCCGGCCTCCTCATCGCGCCCCTGGCCTGGTTCTTGCTGCACAACCCCGACCTGTTGTTGTTGCGGCCAAGCCAAATCGCCATCACTGGTATAACTGCGGAGCCTACCGGATTCTGGCACAACGTTTGGGCCACGTTCAAGATGTTCTTCCCCTTCGGCCAGACGGGCGACCTGGACCCGCGGCGCAACCTGCCGGGCGCGCCGGCGTTGAGCCTGTGGCTGGCTGTTCCCTTCTGGATCGGCCTGGCCATGGCCACGTGGCGCGTTCGCGGGCCGATCTATGCCGCATTGCTCATTGGGCTGATCGGGATGCTGCTGCCCGGCATGATCAGCGACTATGCACCGCATTTCCACCGGGTGCTGGGCGCCGCGGCTCCTGTTGCTCTCCTTGCTGCCTTGCCGTTGGCGTGGATCTGGACTTACGGGATTGCCGGGTTGCGCAGTGCGGGAATACGAACCGGCCGCGTCCTTGTGCTGGTGCTCTTGGTCTTGGCGGCGGCGACCACCATTCGTGACTATTTCGTGCGGTGGGCGGCGCTGCCGGATCTATACTATGCTTTCGACGAAGGGCTGTGGGATGTCGGTCGATGGATCGCACAACAGCCAGTTGAGACACCGATCTACCTGACCCCGCGCGACGCCGGGCACGCGACCCTGGCCTTCGCCTGGCGACCGGGTACGGGCAGCCATCCCGAGCCGGTCAGTTTTGACGGGCGCAAGGTCTTCCCGCTGACAGAGGGCGCGGCCGCACAGGCCGAACGATACGTCGTGATCGAGCATGAGGACTTTCGCACCCCATTGCTTCTGCCGGAGGTTTTTCCGCAGGCCACGGCCAACCAGGAGTTCCGAGACGCCGCTGGGCAGATCTACGCACGCGTTTATTCCCGAGCCGCCGGCAGCGCGCCGCAGGCGGATCCCCAGTATCTCGTCGATGCACCCTTGGGCGATGGGATACGGTTGCTGGGCTACGACACGATTCCATCCGCTCCCCAACCGGGCGACATCCTGGTTGTGCGCCTTCACTGGCAGGTCGACGCGCGCCCCAGTGGCGACTGGACGATTTACAACCATCTTTTGGGCCCACCCAAAGCAGACGGAAGCTTCTTGTGGGCCGGCTACGACAGCCCGCCGGGCGGCGGCAGTCTACCCACCAGCCGCTGGCAGCCGGGCTGGCGCATCGTAGACGAGGTCCCCATCACCCTACCGGCTGACCTGCCACCAGGTCCGTACACATTGGAGGTGGGGCTGTACCAGCCCGCCGGCGTTCGCCTACCTGTCGACAGCTCCGGCATCCCCTTGGGTACGGTGGAGGTGCAGGCGCGTTGAACCCAGGCGTTGTCGGCCATAGATGACGAAGTCGGCAACAAATAAGCGCCTTCGTGAGGGTTGCAGGTCGTAGGTGGCAAGTCTTCTGCAACCTGCAACCTGCAACCTGCAACCGATGCATAGTCGATTGATCGAGCCATCATATGACCCTCTTACCGGTTTTGTACAGCGTTGAACGCTCCCATTGGTGGAGCCTGGGCATGCGCGCCGTCAACCACGCCTTCTTGGACGAGCTTGTTCTGCCGCCCGGCAGGATCGTCGAGGTGGGCTGCGGCGCCGGCGCGTTTGCCTTGGACCTGGCCTGCAGATATCCAGGGCATGGGGTCGTCGGGGTAGAGCTCAATCCACTTGCGCTCGGAATGCTGGTGGCAGAGCCGCTGGATCATCCCCATCTGGCGTTTCTGCAAGGCGACGGGCACCATCTGCCCATACCGGACGCCGCATGTTGTCTCGTAGTGGCGCTGGATGTGCTCGACCAGCAGGGTTTGGACCCGGCATATGCGTTGGCCGAGTGGCGGCGCGTATTGGCGCCGGGCGGCTGGTTGCTGCTGCGAGTCAGCGCCTACGCCTGGCTGCATAGTCCTCACGACGATGCGTTTGGCACCGCGCGGCGCTATCGTGCCGCGGCCCTGAGGCTCTTTCTGGAAGAGGCCGGGTTGGCCGTCGTACGCCTCAGCCACGCCAATGCCTTGCTGCTACCCGAGATCGCCGTGGCAAGGTTCCTGCAACAGCGGGGGTGGCTCTCGGTCCAGGCGGAGCTGCGCACGCCCGAGCGTCTCAGCCGAGTGTTGGCCGCGTGCCTACGCGGCGAGGCGCGCTGGTTGCGCAGCCACAATCTGGTGATAGGCTCCAGCCTTTACGTCATCGCGCAGAATAGGGAGTGATCAAGTCTTTCCCCTCGTCAAACTTCCGGACTATTCGCCGCCGCACCAGCCTGGGGGACGAGCTGTCCACTTGCGCTACGCTGTACTAGGCATCTTTGGCGTTGAGCAGACCGAGTTGACTGGCGCGTACGGCTGCCTCCGTGCGATCCGAAACACCAAGCTTGGCGAGGATGTGTTCGACGTGGATCTTAACGGTACCTCGGCTGATTTGCAGTATCGACGCAATGTCCTGGTTCGTGCGGCCGTCGGCCATGAGTTGCAGCACCTCGATCTCGCGGAAGGTCAGCAGGTCGAGCTCCGAGGACTGTTCGGAGTCGGGGGCAATCATGCGATGCAGCAAGCGCTTTCGATTCCGCGGCATTCAATGGCACTTCCCCAGCCAGAACTCGCCGCACGGCAGTGAGGAGTTCTGCACGACTGGCCTCTTTGAGTACGTAGCCGGAGGCGCCGGCGCGCAACGCTTCCAACAGGTAGTCCGGGTTAAAGTGGATCGTGATCATGATGACGCGTGTCTTAGGTGCTTCCTTTCTGATGGCACGCGCCGCAGCCAGACCATCCATATCGGGCATGCGGACATCCAGAAGGGCCAAATCGGGTTGCAGTGTGCGACATAGCTCCACCGCTGCATGTCCATTGGTGGCTTCGCCCACCAGTTCCAGGCCCGGCATGCTGGACAAGATCGCTTGCAGGCCGGCGCGGGCAAGATCGTTGTCGTCGGCGACGATGACTTTCGCAGAGATGCTTCTATGCTTTTGGGACTGTGCGTGCGCCATTGATCATCCTTGAGCTCCCGCAGGATACCGCTCCGCCAATTCGGCAATGACACAGGCGCCTTCGCCGGGTTGCGTGCGGATGTCGAGAGTTCCACCGGCGAGTTGCATTCGATTGCGCATGCTCCACAACCCTATGCCTCCACTCAGGCGGGCGTTGGCGGCGGTGGCCAGGTCGAAGCCGCGGCCCCAGTCGCGGACCTCGAGGCGAACAGATGACCCCACGCGTTGTAGGGACAGCGCGACTCGTTGTGTACCGGCGTGTTTGCGTACGTTCGTCAACGCTTCCTGCGCAATCTGGAACAGGGTCGCCTCGGCTCGTGGGGGAAGGCGCTCTTCGCCCAAGCCATCTTCGAAAACAATCTCCCAACCCTCGGCCTTCAGTATTTCGATCCGCATGCGCAGCGCGGTCGCTAACCCCACGTTTTCTTGCACATCAGACTGCAGGCCGGTCAGGATCTGCCGCGTCTCTCGCGTCGCAGATTGCGCCAGCTCAAGGATCCTGTTAAGCTCCTCTTGTGTCTGCTTTGATCTGGGTCGATGCCGGTGCGCAAATGCTCTGCAGCTGCTGATGGACGCTACTCACCATTTGGGCTAGATTGTCATGCAGGTCATAGACCAGGCGTCGTCTCTCCTCCTCTAACAGATCGGCACGCTGTCGCTCCTCGAAAAGGCGCTGGAAACGGTTTAATCGCACAATCGCGGGACTCGGGCAATCAGCTCCGCTCGGTCGAAGGGCTTGTCGATGAAATCATCGGCGCCCACTTCGATGCCCCGCAATCGCGATGCCCGGTCGTTCAATGCCGTGACCAAGACGATCGGAACCTCAGCCAACAAGGGGTCGCTCCGCAAGCGGCGACATACTTCAAAACCATCCATGCCGGGCATCATGACGTCCAGCAGGATGAGGTCGGGGAGCAGTTCAGCCGCCAGTTCAAGCGCCTGTTCGCCGTGACTTGCCATTTCTATTCGATACCCAGCGCCGGCAAGAAGCATTCGCAGCATCTCGCGCAGTGTGGCATCGTCGTCGACGATCAGAAGGGTCGGAATGTGGGCCATGGCATCGTCCTTGGGCTGACTGCAGGTTGCGATTGTGCAAGCATTGCGTCAATGAGGGTCGCGAGCCGTTGCAGGTCGCTCGGCGTAGCCCCACAGGCGCTCGTCAAGGGGTGGGTCCTCCTTGGGGCGTTCATCTTGCTTCCGGATCGAAGGGATTATAGCACGGTCCAACAAAGAGACCAAAGCCACTCAAGACCGTACTAGGGGGATATGAGTTGGACCATCGGCACGAGGCCCAGCGAAGAACCGCGGCAACTTACCGGGAGTGTTTGTTGTGGCGTTATTTGTGGTAAAGAACTAGTAATAAATTACGGTAATATTGTTAGCTTATTGTAATAAGAAATATGCCATATGGCATATATGGCCGTTTCTATGTCCTTGATATGATAGAAACAATCTACCGTCAAATGGATTAATCTTGTCGCTGGTTCATTGTGACTTCGTAGCCGCCAGTGCGTTTTCGTGTCGACGAGCCATTGATGGCGATGCCAAGAGTGATGGGTTTCTACCTGGCACTCGGCGAGACAGGTCAGAATGGAGACTAAACCAATCGCATGGACAAAACGGAACCTCGAACCGAACGGTTTGGCCTGGTGCTATCTCAGCCAGAGCGCGACGGCCTGCGTTACCTGGCCGCGATGGATGGACTATCGGAGGCGGATGTGATCCGTCGCTTGCTTCGTCAAGCCATCAACGATTTGCCGATCGAGCGCAAACAGGCGATCAAGTGGCCGGCGATCGCCTACAAGCCTGCGGAACCCGGCCCGTCCAGTGAGTGATCGCGTTGGCCGACTCCAGGCGACGCTGGTTTCCGATGACAGGACAAGTCACTAGCAGAGGGTCCGCGGCAACATGACCTTTTTGCCTGGATCGCTTGTCCCATAAGGTTCGTACTTAACCGGTTCATTTCAAATAGGAGTGGAAGAAAAATGCAACACAAGGTACCTCTAGGACAAATGGCGCGCCTGCTGCTGGTGCTGGCGCTCATGGTAGCGCTACCGGGAAGCTCGTTGGCCGCGTCGCCAGCCCGGCCGGTGGCGCCGGCGAGTGGCGTCTACACCGGCACGGCTTTTCGGGACTACAACGCCAATGGCCTGCGGGACGTAGGCGAGCCGGGGATTCAGGGCGTACTCGTCAATATGTTCGATGGCGCCGGCGTCAACCGCGGCTCGGGCACGACCAACTCCAGCGGCGCCTACTCTTTCAACGCCGCGGGCACGGGTCCCTACCGCATTGAGTTTACCCTTTCGCCTGCCTTGAGCTTCCTGTATCCAGGTGCGGCGGGCGGCACCACGGTGCAGTTCGTACCCGACGGCGGGGCCACAGCCGATGTGGGTTTCAACAACCCTGCCGACTACAGCCAGTCGAATCCTTACCTGACCACCCCCTGGCAAGTGTTCGGCGACCAAGTTGACCCCGTCAACTCCTTTCCGACGCGCAACACCTTGACTTCGATGTCGGCGGCCTGGGGTGCAGTCAGCACTGGGACCACCATTGCCGACTGGCAGGTCGGCGGCGCGCCGATTTAGGTGTCGCAGGCGCAACAGACGGGCACCCTCTACGGCCTGGCTTGGCGGAGCAGCGCCAAGACCCTCTATGCCGGCGTGTACTTCAAGCACTTCACCGGCTTTGGGCAGAATGGCGTTGGGGACAAGTCAGGCGCCATTTACTCAGTGGCGATGGATCCGGTCACTGGCGACAATACGGCCGCGCCGGTGCTCTTCGCCGACGTCAACACCTTCGGCGTAGACGTTTCCTGCCCGACACGAACCCGGGTTGCTGGTCCCAACAACGATGAGTTCGACCTCCCGCCGGCCTACAGCGACACCACCATTGCAAATATCGGCAAGTGTTCGCTGGGCGATCTGGAGCTTTCGGACGACGAGGCTACCCTCTTCGCCATGGACCTCAAGAACCGCCAGGTGCTGCGTATCAACGCGGTCACTGGCGCCTACATCGGCGCCTGGCCGGCGCCGACCTCGGGGCTGCCGACCGCCGCTGGCGTGTGTGCAACAGGCGATGTGCGCCCCTTCGGCCTGGGCTATCGGGACGGCGAACTCTACGTGGGCGCGGTGTGCAGCGCCGAATCGACCGTGTCCGGAACGGGCAACGGCACGCCGGCTGGCCTTCAAGCCTATGTGTGGAAGGTAAACGGCAGCGGCGCCTACACTCTGATCCTGAACTACCAGATCATTGCCGACCGCTACGACCCCATGGGCTCTACGGCTACCCCTCCTTGGGGCAACTGGAACCCGTGGAAATTCACCTATGCGCAGCTTGCGGCCAATCGGAACCCCAGTTTTGCGACTGATTTTGTGGGCCATCCTCAGCCGATGCTGTCCGACATCGAGTTCTACGGCAACGATCTGATCTTAGGCTTCCGCGATCGGTTGGGCGACCAGTGGGGCTCCAAATTCCTGTCCCGGCCGGCTCCGGGAACCTTGTCTCCAACAACGCCAGCGGCGACGTCAAGTGCGTTTCGTGGAACGGTAGCGCCTACGTGCTGGAAACCAACGGGGAGCTGCGGTGGGCGCACCGCCTCCCAAACAGGTGTTGGGGACAACCCAACCAACGAGTTCTATTGGGGTGACGGCAGCACGAACACAAGCTTGACCGGGAACGATGCCACCGAGTACAGCCAGGGAGGGATAGCGCAGTGGGGCGTCGAGCCGCTAGCCACCGTGACGGTGGATCCTGCCGTTGCCTGGAATGTGGCCTATTTCGATGCCCAGGGCGTCAACCGGCTGGGCAACCAGAACGGCGAGCCCACCAAGGGCTATGTGATGTACGATAGCGCGACGAGTTTGGGTACCTGGGGTAAGGCGAATGGCCTGGGCGACCTGGAAGCGCTCTCTGACCCGGCGCCAATCGAGTTGGGCAACCGCGTTTGGAATGACGCCAACGGCAACGGCATCCAGGATCCGGGTGAGGACCCCATCGGCGGTGTGACGGTGCAGTTGGTCAAGAACAATGTGGTGGTCGGTACCGCAGTGACCGATGCAAACGGCACATACTACTTCTTGGGTGGCGCGGCGGCCGATCCGAACCCAAACGACAACCAGGGCATCGTCATCGGTGGCATCCAGCCCAACCAGAGCGACTACGAGATCCGCATCGCTGCCGGCCAGACTGCGTTGAGCCAGCTGGTCTTGGCGCCTGCCAACGCACCGCAGCCGGCCAACGGCAACGCTTCGGCCACGAACAACAATCCAATCACCGACATAGCCGACTCCGATGCGACGATCAGCGGCGCTAATGCGGTCATTGCCTATACCACGGGCGGGCCTGGAGCCAACAACCATGGCCTGGACTTTGGGTTCCGCGCTGCGGACTGGGGCGACCTACCTGACAGCTACAACACGACGGCTGGCAACAACGGCGCCAACCACGTGATCGACGCCACGAACCCTGCACCGTGGCTGGGCGTGTGCGTGGACAGTGAGGCGAGCGGCGTGCCTTCGATCCCCGCTAACGGCGATAACCTGGCCGACAGCCCGCTGGACTTCGGCGGCGCCTGCACCGACGACGAGGACGGCGTGGCGCCGTGGGACGACTGGACCAACGGCACGGGCGACATCTACGTCACGGTCGGCGGCGCTACGGCCTGCCTGAACGCCTGGATGGACTTCGCCAATGACAGCGGCGCAGTCGTGGCGGGCGGCGACGCCAACTTCGGCGACAGCGTCGGCGCGCTCAGCGAGTGGATCATCCGGAACAAGGTCATGCCTGTGGGCGTCGGCCAGGCTGTGAGCTTCCCGCTGCCCAGTGGGCTGCCTGCGGGCAACTATTACCTGCGCTACCGGCTGACCCCCAACCTGGGCAACACCGCCACGTGTGCAGACGACGTGAACGCCTACACCGGTGGCGCTCCCACCTGGAGTGGCGCGGCCAAGGGCGGCGAGGTCGAGGACTACCGTGTCAACACGGAACCCCTGGCGGTGGTGCTGGTCGACTTCAACGCGGTAGCACAGGCTAACGACGTGCTGGTGACATGGGAGACGGCCAGCGAGTTGGACAATCGCGGCTTCAACCTCTGGCGCGGCACGTCGCCGGCCGAGCCGGACACCCGACTGAACCAGACCCTGATCGCCTCCCAGTCGCAGGGCAGTCCGGCTGGTTTCATCTACACCTGGATCGACAGCGACAACCTGGTCCCTGGCACGACCTACCACTACTGGCTGGACGCTGTGGCAGTTGGCGGTGCGACGACCCGCTACGGACCGGTGAGTGCAACCTTCCAGGCGCCGACCGCGGTGACCGTGAGCTCGCTCACGGCGAGCAGCGCGACGACCGGCAGCCTGGGCTGGCCGGCGGCAGCGATGTTGCTGGCGGCCGGACTAACCGCCGGGCTCTCCTGGCGACGCCGGTCGGTCCGCTGATCGCAACCATAGGATGCCAGGGACGCCATCGCTGCGAAAACCGCAGCGATGGCGCCGCCAATGGCTTCAACTTGTCGTGGATGCCATCGAACTCGTGAGGCAATAAGCCGAGTGCGGAACGCGGCGATAGTGCCGGTGTTTGCTTGAACCTTCGCACGATCTGTGGTACAATCCGCATAACGACACAGGAAGGAATCTGGGAGTGTGCTGATGAACCAGGCGGGTTATTCTTATGATCTATCACTCTTGGCGGGAAGCAGCATGGAGCGTCGATAGTCGACAGAGGTTGCCGTTCTACAGGCTGCTTGTTTTTTCACTTGATCGGTGTTAGAATTCCAGAGAGGAGGAGGAATTGTGGCAAAGACGGCTGATATCGGTAGCAAGCGGTTGATCAGCTTGGCGCCTGAGACCTGGGCGCGCTGGCTCACCGGCGACCCCACTGTGGACGTGCTCGACTTTCCATCGGGCGAGTTCGAGTGGGTCGGCCGGGCGACGGACGTGTTAATCAAAGCCAGGTCGCCACGTCATGGCACGTTTCTGATCGTCAACGAAATCCAGTTCCGTCCGGATGCTCGCATGCCGTTACGCCTGCGTGTGTATGCGGCACTGGCCGAGGAACGCTATGGATTGAACGTGTACCCGGTGGTAGTCAACATTCTGCCGCTTTCGCCAGCTGATGCGGCTGTAACCAGTTACCATTCGGAGTTCATGGGGCTGATCGCGCACCAGGACTACCGGGTGATCAATCTGTGGGAGGTGGAGGTAGGTGAGGTCTTGGAGCAGAATTGGACGACGTTGTTGCCGTTTGTGCCGGTTCTGAAAGGCGGCGACGACGAGGTCGCGATCGGCACGGCGTTGGCGCTGTTGCGATCCGATGAGCAGTTGGCTGAAATGGAGCCGCTGCTGGCATTTTTCGCCACGTTTGTGATGACACCAGAAGAAGTCAGGAAGATGATGAGGTGGAATATGACTATGTTGCGCGAGTCGCCGTGGTACACTGAGATCGAAAAAGAAGGACTTCGAACGCGGTCTTCGACAAGGGATCGAACAAGGGCTCGAGCAAGGGCTCGAACAAGGGCTTGAGCAGGGCCAGGCTGAGATGCTACTGCGGGTGCTCGGCCGCCGCTTTGGCCCATTGCCAGCCGGCTTTGAAGCGCGTATCCGCGCCCTGCACAGCCAGCAGTTGACACAATTGTTGGATGTGGCTCTTGATGCTGCGACACTTCACGAGGTGGCTGCGGCTGTCGAGGCATTGTCTCCTGGCGCAGGCAACGGCAATTCTTCCGCAACCTGATCGATCGCACCTCCGGGCTCTTTGGGTGTCACTGTCGGTAGCGGTGCTGACAGCCGGGTACTCGATGTTCCGCCGTGTGACCGCTTCGTAGCCCAACCGAAGGGCGTGGAGGCTGGCCGTCAATGGGGCCTGCCAACATCTCCACGCTTCCATCAGATCGTAACGAACAGAACGCCCCGGCTCATGCCGGGGCGTTCTGTTCGTTACTCCTGCGATCGTTTTTGCTCCTATCTTTTTGCGGACCGTTTCAAGACAGATAGCTAGACTGGATACTTCGATGTATCACGGTTCCTTTTTGGTACATGCCTGGCACAGTAGTACTAAAATCCTATTGATTTGCTTTGTAGTAACCTGTATGCTTGCAGTGAAGATCACCCACGTCTTCGCCAACAGTCCATCAACCCATCTTCGACAAACTACTCGCGTCAGGTCACTGAAACCTTGGTGGGTACCACGCAACGTCTGTACAAACTTGTTTGAACTGGGGCGTTGTAGAACTGCTTCGTGAGATGAGCAGGCTGGCGGCCTCCGGGCTACGCCAGTTTTCGGCAACGATCGTTGTAATCTGCAAGAAATCCAGGAGAAATATCGATGAAACGCAAGCACGGTTCCCAATTCATGAGCAGACGGCGACAGATGACCGTATCTATCGCCATGCTACTAGCCCTGTTCTTTAGCATGGTACCCCAGGCCATCCCTGGCGTGGAGGTGCCTACCGCCTCAGCCCACAACCTGGATGCAAGCGCGGTCTACATTTACTTCGACCCGAACACACAGGCGATGCTGGACGCCCGCATCAACGGCGGAGGCTGGACCCCGCCTACGCCCCTCCTGCAGGTAGGCGACGACCTAGGCCTGATCATCAAGGCCGTGCCCGATGATGGCACCACCACCGGCGTCGGCGGATACACCACCTTCTATGTTCCCAACGGCTTGCAGGTGATAGATGCCGCCTTCCTGATGCCTGGTGACCTGGTCGCTGACGGCATCACCGGCTTCGACAAGGTGCCGACGAAGGGCCAGGCTCAGATGCCCGCTGTGGGCGCCGGGGGTGGCCCGACCACCAGTCTGGTAGGCATCAGCCGCGGCCCCAACATCCTGGGGGCGACCAGCCCGATTGTCACGGCAGCCAACGCCAACCTGGGCACCCTGCCCGGCGTTTACGGCGACACCGGCATTTTTTACTCCACGGCGCCGGAGACCGCCTACGGCACCTACACCGGCGGCACGCTCACTAACAACAGCGGCGACACGGTGGGCGCACGCACTGCGCTGGGCACGCCGCTCAACAAGTGGGATGCCTGGCAGATGCAGGCGTTCGGCATCAGTGGCACATCCAACCCCGCCTACTCCGGCAGCCCGATCATTGACTCCAACGGCCGCGGCTATGCCCCCTGGGGCCTGGCCAACGTCGTCGCCGGTCCCCAAAGCGGCTACGCGTGGGAGTTCGACAAGAACAAATACGATGCCTGCGACCCCCTGCCGTATGCGCCCTCGAAAGCCTGTATCGACCAGGCCACCCAGGACATCGGCCCTTGGCAGCGTATCAAGTACCCCGGCAGCCAGTTCGCCGACGACCCGCCCGGCGCCAACCCGGCCGTCCAGCCCTACACCCGCGGGGCCGACGCCAGCAACTCCGGCTTCGATCTGACGGCTGGCGACCTGCCGGCGACCACCGGCCAGGCCAACGGCACGCCGAACGCCGTCCGCTTCGCTTTCGGCCAGCTCACCTACAACCAGCCGGAATACGCCTGGGTCAAGGTGAAGGTGCATGATACCGCGGCCATCCTCGACGCCACCGGTTGTCCCCGGTGGACGGTTGACACCTTCGGCGGCGACGCCGGCGGCGATAGCGGCGGCAAGGATCACATCTGGCGCTACTACGATCCCAACAGCCTTTCCTTCAACGGTTGTCTTGCCGTGGGCAAGCCAGCCACCAAGGAATTGGTCAAGGTCGGCGACAATTTCCAGTACAAGATCAAAGTCTACAACATGGGCAACGGCGACCTGCTGAACGTAGTCGTCCGCGATACGCTGCCCAGCGGGGTCACGCTTATCAGCGCGGCGCCGGCCCAGAGCAGCGGCCCCAACCCGCTGCTCTGGAACGTGGGGGCGCTGTTGCAGGGCAGACTACTTCGAGGCGACCGTCACCGTGAAAGCCAGCGGCTCGGGCGTGTTGAATAACACGATTACGGCCACGGGTACCAAAGGGGGCGCCGCTGTCACCGCCACCGCCAACGAAAAGACGATCTCCGGCAGTCAGATGCTCCTACGCCAGAGCAAAAGCGTTAGCCCCACCTCGGTGGCGCCGGGCGGATCGGTCGCCTACACCATCCGCATGCCCAACGTGGGCAGCGGCCCCAGCGGCAGTCCAGTGGTGATCACCGAGTATCTGCCGGCTGGCTTCACCTATGCCGGCGCGATCCCCGGTAGCGCTCCGGCGACGGTCAACGGCGCCAGCGTTACTGCATCCGTTTCAGGAACTGCGGCCCAGCCGGTTTTCACCGTGCCCGGGGTTATCAACCCTGGCGGCGAGTTGGTCCTGACCTTCACCGCTAACGTCAGCGCCTCCATCACGGCGGCGAACTACTGCAACTCCTTCAAGTCCACCCAGGCCGGCATTAACTCGACCACCGGCGCGTTGGCCTGTGTGGATGTGGGCGGCGGCACCATCGGCGACACCCTCTTCCGCGACTGGGACGGCGATGGTCTCAGAGATGGGGAGGATGAGGGCTTGGCAGGTGTGACGATGAAGCTGTACGCTGGCGCCTGTCCGCCCAGCGGCGCGGCGTTGCAGACCCAGATCACCGACGCCAACGGCTTCTACCAGTTCACCGGCCTCACGGCCGGCACGTACTGTGCCGATGTGGACAGCGGAGTGCCCGCGGGGTATACCCTGACCAAGGATCCCGAAGGCGCAGCCAACGGCGAAGCGCAGGTGACGCTGGCCCAGGGCGAGAAGCGCCTGGACATCGACTTTGGCTACAAGCCCGGCGGCGCCGGCATCCATCGGCGACCAGGTCTTTGACGACAAGGGCAACGACGGCACCTTCAACGGCGCGGACGTGGGCATCCCCAACGTCACCGTGAATCTGTATGAGGACACCAACGGCAACGGCGTCATCGACGCTGGCGATGCCTTGATCGGGACGACGCAGACCAACGCCAGCGGCATTTATGGCTTCAGCGGACTGGCCGAGGGGTTGAGCTACATCGTGGACGTGGACCAAGCCGACCCCGACATAGCAACCTACTTCGGCGGCGGCGTCATCCAGCAGTCCACGGTGGATCCGCGCCCCATTCAGGGCCTGACCGGCGCCTATACCACGGCCGACTTCGGCTTCTACAAGGTGGTGCCCGGCTCCATCGGCGACAAGGTATGGTACGACGCCGACGCCGATGGCGTGGTGGATGCGAATGAGTCCGGTCTGGCCAACGTGGATGTCAAACTCTACCAGGACACCAATGGCAACGGCATGGTGGATGCAGGCGAGCCGCTGCTGGCCACGACGACCACCGACGCCAACGGCGTCTATAACTTCACGAATCTGCCGGCGGGAACCTACGTCGTAGATGTGGTCCAGACCGACCCCGACGTCCCGGCCTCGCTGGCGCCCTCTCTCGACCCCATCGCCGTGACCTTGGGCGTGGCCCAGAACAAGACCGATGTGGACTTTCCCTTCGTCCAGGCGCTGACCAAGACGGTTGACCTGACCAGCGCCAACCCTGGCCAGCAGCTCACCTACACGGTCTACCCGCGCTACTTCGGCAGCCAGCTGTTGACGGGCGTGGTGGTCAACGACATCATCCCGGTGGGCACGACCTACGTCGCTGCCACCGTCAACGCCGGCGGCGAGGCCGTAGACGAGACGGAACCCCCGGATGGCGTGGTGGACTTCGTGGCCTGGGACCTGGGCAGCAACGCCGTGGGCAGCGTGGGCTACAGCGGCGGCACGGCCATGTGTCCGGCCACGCTGAGCATCGTTGCCGATCTTGACACCTGGATATACGAAAAGAGCAGTGATCTTGACACAAACGACGGCGCCGGTACGGTGATTGAGACGGCCAACAAGGCCAGCGAAGACCAAGTCGGCTTGCTCCACTTCCCTGTCACCGCATTACCTGTGGGCGCGGTGTTGGACAGCGTCGCCCTCAACTTGACGGTCCAGGGGAGCAACGGCGCCAACCGCGGCATCAGCCTGCATGAGCTGAAGACCGCCTGGACGGAAGGCACCGGCACCAAAGATGCCTGCACCAGCTCGAGTAACGGTGCCGCCTGGCAAGGCCCGAACTGCACCGACGCCTGGCTGACAGCCGCCGACGCCTTCGGCGCCAGCGACTATGAGGCCGCCAGCCTCGGCACGATCGATCCGCTCGTCAAGGAAGTTCCGTATTCGGTCAACTCAGCGGCGCTGAAGACGCTCGTCAGTACGTGGGCCGCCGGCGGCACGAATCGTGGGATTGCGATGATCCCGAATGGGTCGGCCACGAATGCGGTCACCTGGTATGCCAAGCAAACGGCCACGACCGCCTGGCGGCCCCAACTCGTGCTCACCTATCGCGTGCCCACGCCCAGCGGCTGCAGCGGCACGGCCACGTTGACCGATATCGCCGACACCTACATCCAGGAGGATGATGCAGCCAGGAACTTCGGCACGGACAACGCCATGAAGATCCGGCCGCAGAGCACCAAGCGCAAGCATGCGCTGCTCAAGTTCGACGTGGCCGGCATCCCTGTCGGCGCTACGCTTAACGCGGCCACACTCTCGATGTATGTGAGCACCAACAAAACCCTCACAACCAGCGAGATCCATGGCATGGTCACCGCGTGGACCGAGGGGACCAACAGCAACACCAACGGCGCCACCTGGAACGATTCCGACGGATCACTCGGAGCCGGCGACTGGTCGGCCGGGGCCTTTGGCACTGCCGACTACAACGCCACGACGATCGGCGCCATCACCCCCAGCACCAAGCTTTTCAAGACGGCAGATGTCAAGAGCCTGGTGCAGGGCTGGCAGACCGGCGCCCTGGCCAACAACGGCCTGGTGCTGCTGACTACGGGCACGGCCACCGCCGACGCCGCCTACGCCAGCCGCGAGAACGGCACCCCGGCCAACCGTCCCGTCATCAATGTGACCTGGACCATCCCGCCCAGCGACCCCACGCGCGTCAACACGCCTGAGCGCCGGCCCGCTGCTGGTGGTGGAAGGGGACAAGATCAACGTCAACATGGTGTTGCAGAACACCACCGCCAGCGCCGTGACCAACGTCGCTCCCAGCGCCCTCACCGTCACCGCCTCGGGCGCGGGCGCCTATAGCTGCGCCACGCTCACCGGCCCCAGCCCGGCCAGCCAGAATGTGCCGGCCAGCGGCTCGGCCACCTTCACCTGGACCTGCACTACCAGCACGACGCCCACGGTTCCGGGCAACCTGGCGTTTTCGGCCACGGCCAGCGGCGATGGCGGCGCCACCGCCTTCGCTTCCAGCACGTCCCAGAGCGTGATTGTCACCCCGCCCCTTACCTTCAAGTCGCAGGTGAACAACCCGCCCGGCGTGCCGGTGGCCACCAACCAGGCTGACATGACCCTGGCCTTCCCCTCCACCCAGGGCACGGCCTGCTACGTGATGGCCGACGGCTTCGACACCAACGACGTGGACTATCTGCGCCAGGTGGATCGAACGACTGGCGCCATCACCCCGGCCACCCCGGCCGCGGCCGGCACCCAGAGCATCGAGGGCATGACCTGGAGCCTCGACTTCACGACGCTGTACGCCGCGAACGCGAACCAGTTCGGTACGCTCAACACGACCACCGGCCTCTTCTCGGCCAAGGCGAGCACCATCGCCAGCCTCGACCGATCCCATGCAGGGTGAGTTCGGCGCCATTACCGTGGCCGACGTGGACGGCATCAGCTTCGACCCGGCCACCGGCGTTCTGTACGGCGTCAGTCGCCGCGAGGGTACGAACACGCAGCTCGATGTGCTGATCAAGATCGATCCGGTGACCGGCAAGCACATCAACAACGCCTTTGGCGCTGGCGTGGACTACAAGAAGATCCTCACGGACGTGCTGGCGCTGTACGAGGTGGACGACATCAGCTTCGATCCGGTCAGTGGCTCGCTCTACGCCATCGCCAACGGCACCTCGGCCAGCCCCTCGGTCGGCGACCGCCTTGTGATTCTCAACAAGAGCACCGGCGCCGTGACCGACATCGCCCGCATCACCAAGTCCACCGGCGGCAACCTGGACAACGTCGAAGGCCTGAGTTTCTACGGCGACGGCGGCCTCTACGCCACCAGCGGCTACCACGCCGCCACGGGCGATACCAATAAGCTGTGGGAGTTGGACAAAGACACGGCGATCGCGACTCAGGCCGCGGTTCTGGGCACCCAGACCACCTACAACGACTACGAGGCCGTGGCCTGCAAGGGCGGCTCGCTCAGCACCACCTCCACCCCCAGCAACCAGGTCGAGACCGCGCTCAGCGCCAGCATCGGCGACCGGGTGTGGTCCGATGTGGATGGCGACGGCGTGCAGGATCCTGGTGAACCGGGCTTGGGTGGCATCGAGGTGTGCGCCACGCCGACCGGCGGCGGCGCCACAGTCTGCGACACCACTGACGCCTTCGGCGACTACCGCATCTACGGGCTGACCAACGGCGCCAGCTACAACGTCACCCTGACGCCGGCCACTGTCCCGGCCGGAACGACGCCGACCACCGCCTCCACCCTGACGGTCACCGCCACCACGGCCGGTACGCTGACGGCGGACTTCGGCCTGCGCCCGCCCGGCACCGCCAGCATCGGCGACACCGTCTGGCTGGATGCCAACAACAACGGCAGTCTGGACGGCGCCGAGCAGGGGCTGCCGGCGATCACGGTCAAGCTCTACATCGATCAGAACAACAACGGTGTGGTGGATGGCGGCGACACGCTGATTCAGACCAAGACCACCGATCCCTTCGGCGTCTATCTGTTCAGCGGGCTGCATCCCGACGACTACCTGGTGGTCGTGGACACCGCCAGCACGGTTACGTCGCCCTACGACGGGACCACCACCATCGCTGCGGCCATGGCGCCCACCACGGGGACCACCAATCCGCGCGATGTCACCATCACCACGGTTGGCCAGGCCATCACCAACGCCGACTTTGGCTACAACTGGACCGGCTCCATTGGCGACACCGTGTGGTATGACACCAACCGAAATCAGGTTGTCGATGGCGGCGAAGCCCCCATTCCCGATGCCGTAGTGCTGCTCTACTTCGACGCCGACAACAACGGCGTGATCGAAGGGTCCGAATGGTCGCCGGTCGCCTTCACGACCACTAACTCCAGCGGCAACTACCTGTTCGATAACCTGCCTCCCGGGAATTACCTGGTGGATGTCTACGAGGACAGCATCACTACTGACGGCAATCGGGACATCGTCCCCACCACGCCTAACGTGCGGGATGTCGACCTGACTCCCGGCCAGGACGTGCTCACCGCTGACTTTGGCTACTACCAGGGCGCCCGCGTGGAAGGCAACGTCTTCCACGACACCGATCGCAATGGCGTCTTCGACGGTGGCGAGAGCGGCCTGACACCGGTGACCGTCACCCTGACCGGCTTTGACGATTTCGGCAATCCGGTCTCAGCGACTACCACCACCGACGCCGCCGGGCACTTCATGTTCCTGGTGCCGGAGGGCAACTACACGCTGACCTACAACACCACCCAGACAACAGGCCTGGGGTATCCTGAGGCCACCACGCCCACCAGCTACACCTTCCACGCCTATCCGGGCGAGGACTGGCACCCGGTCGTTCGACTTCGGCGTGGACAACGCCGGCAAGATCGGCGACACGGTTTGGATGGACGTCAACGCCAACGATACGCAGGACGGCGGGGAGCCGGGCCTGGGCGGCGTGACGGTCAACCTGATCAAGGACGTCAACAACGACAACCTGTGGGATCCGGATGGCGCGGACAATGTCTTGGGAACTGCGGACGACGAGGTGATTCTTGAGACGCAGGCGACCAACGCCAACGGCTTCTACCAGTTCGTCGGCGTGGCTGACGGCAACTATCTGGTGCGGGTGGACCCGGCGACGGTACCGTCGGGCTACACCCAAACCTATGACAACTCAGGCGTGCAGAACGATCACCTGGGCCAGGGCGACATCAGCGGCGGGAACACGGTCAACACGGCCGACTTCGGCTATCAGCCGGGCGCGGGGGTGTATAGCGTCGGCGGCAACGTCTGGAACGACAACGGCGCTGGCGGCGGCACTGCGGGCAACGGGACCAGGGACGGTGGCAAGCCTGGCATCCCCGGCGTCAAGGTGTGCCTGTACAAGGATACCAACGGCAACGGTCTGTACGACCCGGGCAAGCCGCCGTTCGTCTGCACGACCACCGACAGCAATGGCAACTACACGTTCCCCGGCGTGCCGAACGGCAACTACGTCGTCGTGACCGATCCGAGCACGCTGCCGAACACGGCCTACGCGCAGACGGGCGACCCGGACAGCAGCTGTCCGAGCGCGGGGTGCAATCACCAGAGCGCGGTGGTCGTGAACAATGCCAACCCGCCGGCCGAGAACTTCGGCTATCAGGAGAAGAGGAGCAGCATCAGCGGCACGGTGTGCGACGGCAACGGCAATGGCGACTGCAACAAGGCGGGCGACCCGGCTGAACCGGCGATGGCGAACGTCACCGTGTTCCTGACCTGGGCCGGCCCCGACGGGATCATGGGCACCGCCGACGACGTGGTCACCACGGCGACGACGGATCCCAGCGGCAACTACAACTTCCCCAACCTGCTGCCCGGGGTCTATGCGGTGACGAAAGTGACACCATCGGGCTACAGCAGCCTGGCGGACATCGACGGCAGCAATCCCAACTACATCACCGTGGTCCTGCCTGCCGGCACGAACAAGACCAACCAGGACTTCGAGGTCGACCCACTGGCCGGTTCGATCGGCGACCGGGTGTGGCTGGACACGGACGGCGACGGCGTGCAGGATATCGGCGAGCCGGGCCTGCCGAACGTGGTGGTGGAGTTGAAGGATGGTTCCGGCAATCCGATCGACTCCGATCCCAACACGGCCGGCGTGCAGCCGACGCTGGCGACCACTGACTTGAACGGCGCCTATCTGTTCACGGGCGTACCCGCTGGCAGCTACCAGGTGGACGTGGTGAGCGGCGTGCCGGCCGGCCTGGCGGTCTCGCCCGGCACGACGGACCCGCGGGCGGTGACCCTGAGCGCCGGGCAGAGCTACCTGGACGCCGACTTTGGCTACACGGCGCCGCCGGCCACGGCTGTGATCGGCGACTACGTGTGGGCGGATGTGGATGCGGATGGCAAGCAAGATCCGGGCGAGGTGGGCATCGGCGGGGTGACCGTCGAGCTGCGCGGCCCTGGGCCGGACGGCATTCTTGGAACGCCGGATGACATCACGGTGGGATCCCCGATCACCACCGATCCGGATGGCAGCTACCTGTTTACCAACGTGGCCCCCGGCCAGTACCTGGTGCGGGTGTCGGGCGCGCCGCTGGCCGGCTACACGCCGACCTCCGGTCCGCAGAGCGAGGGTGCGACCAGCTCGACGCCGGTCACGGTGGCTGGCGGCGACGTGCTGACCGACGTGGACTTCGGCTTCGACAAGCCCGCCCTGTACAGCATCAGCGACCGGCTGTGGTACGACGCCGACCGCGACGGCGTGCTGGATGCGGGTGAGAGTGGCATCGGCGGGGTGACGGTGAACTTGCTGGATGGCGGGGGCAACGTCATCGCCACCGTGACAAGCAACCCGGACGGCACGTTCACCTTCCCCGGCGTGCCCGACGGCAGCTACACGATCCAGATTGCCGACAACAGCGGCCAACTGACCAACCTGCAGACCACGACCGCGCCGGCGGCTGCCGGCCAGCGCCCAGTGGTGGTCTCAGGCGCCATCGTCACCGGTGTGAACTTCGGCTATGCTGGCTTCGGCCCGATCGGCGACACGATCTGGAGCGACGCCAACGGCAACGGGGTGGAGGATCCGGGTGAGCTGGGCATCGGCGGGGTAACGGTCAATCTGTACTTCGACGATGGCGATGGCATCTACGAACCGGGTGCGGGTGACGTGTTGATCGCCAGCCGGGTAACGGACGCTGCGGGCCAGTATCTGTTCAACGATCTGCCGCAGGGCGCCTTCTGGGTGAGCGTGACGGCGCCTGCGGGCTATACGCAAACCGGCGATCCTAGCCAGCCTGGCGTGCCATGTACGACGTGTGACAATCGAGGCATTGCGATTCTGACGTCGCTCGAACCGAGCGACCTCGACATGGACTTCGGGTATCGCAATCAGGATCTGGCGGATGTTTCGGGCACGGTGTGGAATGACACGAACTCGAACGGCGTGCAAGGTGCGGGCGAGCCGGGCATCGCGGGCGTGACCGTCAACCTGGTGAACGCCGCCGGCAAGGTCGTAGCAACCACGACCACGGATAGTAACGGCAACTACACCTTCTTCGACGTGCCGGCGGGCAACTACACGGTGGTGGTGACGGATGAGGCCAACGTGTTGGACGGCTACACGCTGACCAGCGGGCTGGATGTGATTCCAGTCACGGTGGCGGCGACGAACATCAGCAACGTCAACTTCGGCTACGTGCGCAACCCGGCCACCGGCGCGATCGGCGACACGGTCTGGCACGACGCCAATCGCGACGGCGTCCAGAACGGCGCTGAGCCTGGCATGCCCAACGTGGTGGTAGAGTTGAAGGATGGCTCCGGCAATTCGATTGACTCTGATCCCATCACGCCCGGCGTGCAGCCGACCGTGCAGACGACCGATCTGAACGGCCAGTACCTGTTCGACAACCTGCCGGCAGGCAACTACACAGTGGCCGTCGTGAGCGGCGTGCCGAGCGGCATGGCGCCCACGACCGGCACGGCCAATCCGTCGGCGGTGATCAACCTGAGTGCGGGCAAGCTCTATCCTGAGGCCGACTTTGGCTATGCCTGGCAGACGGGCGTCGCATTGGGCGACATTGTCTGGCACGACGTGGACGGCGACGGCATCCAGGATCCGGGCGAGCCGGGTATCGGCGGCGTGTCGATCACGGTAAGCGGTCCGAGCTGCCCGACTGGCTGCACGGTGCTAACCGATCCGGATGGCTCGTGGCTGGTGGGTGGTTTGACCGCGGGCACCTATACGGTCGTCGTCACTGCGCCGGCCGGCTACAATGCCACGCCTACCAACGGGCGTCTGAGCCGGCAGTATGTGGTGCCTGCCGGCGAGGACGTGCTCTACGCCGACTTCGGCTTTACGGCAGGCCCGACCGGGGCCATCGGCGACACGATCTACTTGGATGCGAATGGCAGCGGCGGCCAGGATGGCGGCGAGCCGGGCATAGGGGGTGTCACGCTGAGCCTGCTGAACAGCAGCGGCCAGGTGGTTGCGACCACCGTCACCAACGCCAACGGCGGCTATTCGTTCTCTGGCCTGCCCAATGGTGCGTACAGCGTGGTGGTGACCGACGTCAACAACGTGCTGGGCGGCCTGCGCCAGACCCAGGATCCGGATCAGGCGGGCGTTTGCACCACCTGTGACAACCGGGGTGTGCGCACGATCAGCGCTGGCGCAGTCGACCTCACGGTGGACTTCGGCTATGCGCCGGTCGGCGGCACGATTGGCAACCAGGTTTGGCACGACAAGGACGGCGACGGCCTGTACGAGCCCAAGGGCAACGACAACATCGCCGGCAATGCGGACGACGAGACCGGGATAGAGGGCGTCGTGATCAACCTCTACCTGGATATCAACAACAACGGTGTGTACGATGCCGGTACCGACAACCTGGTGCGCACGACAGTGACGGACATGAACGGCCAATACCAGTTCACGGGCCTGCCGGCCGGCAAGTACCTGGTGGATGTGGCGAGCTCGAACATCGCCGCCGGCGGCGTGCTGGAGGGCTTCAACAAGACGACCGGTGCGCCTGGTGCGAACAACAACAGCCAGGCCGATCCGTACGTGGTCACCCTGACCAGCACGGGCGGCGTGGTGTCGAGCAACGAGACGGCGGACTTTGGCTATGATGCGCCGATCCCGTACTCGATCGCCGGCACCATCTTCAATGATCTCAACCGAAACGGTGCGACGGTACCGACTCAGGAGTTGGGTGAGCCGCCGATCTCAAGCGTCATGGTGTACCTGTATCGCGATCTGAACGGCGACGGTGTAATCGGTCCTGAGGATCCGGTGATTGGCGCCACAATCGCCAATGCCACGGGCGACTATCTGTTCACAGACCTGCCGCCTGGCAAATACGTGGTCTCGACCGACGCACTTGGCACGAGCGCGAATGGCTTCTACCAGACGACGCAGACCGGTTCTTCTAAGCCTGTGCAACCTGTGACGATCTCGAATGCCAATGTGATCGATCAGGACTTCGGCTACTACTGGTACCCGCTTGCGCCGCTGTCGGTCGTAGTGGCGTCCTTTAGCGGCCAGTTTGTCGAGGGAAATGTAGTTCTGACCTGGGAAACAGTGAGCGAGCTGAACAACCGGGGCTTCAACCTGTGGCGTGGTGTCGCACCCACCGAGCCAGACACCCAGTTGAACAGCACGCTGATCCCCTCCCAGTCACAGGGCAATCCCGCCGGTTTCATCTACACCTGGACGGACGAGGAAGCGCTGACGCCGGGCACGACGTACTACTACTGGTTGGAGGACGTGGACCTCGCAGGTGTGGTGACTCGTCACGGGCCGGAGAATGTGACCGTGCCGGATCCGCAGGCGGTGACGTTGGCCAGCTTCAGTGCAGTCCAAGTGAACGATGTGATCGAGGTCAGCTGGGAGATGGTGAATGAAGGCGAGACGGCGAGCTACAACCTGTACCGCAGTGGAACGGATGCTGGGCCCGAGTTGCTGCTGATCAACGTACCGTCGCATGTGATGGGCGGTGCGGACGATGCATCGTACAATTACACGGATGCAGCCGTGGTGGTGGGCGAGAGCTACTGGTACTGGCTGGAGGCAGTGGATCTGACCGGCGAGACCACGCTGTTCGACCCGGTGAGGATCGACTATCAGGTAGCGACCGCGGTCACCGTGAGTTCGCTCACGGCGAGCAGTGCAACGACCGGCAGCCTGGGCTGGCCGGCGGCAGCGATGTTGCTGGCGGCCGGACTGGCAGCCGGGCTCTCCTGGCGACGGCGGTCAGTCCGCTAGTGGCACACGGCGTCAGGGTCATCGCCGTGATGACCCTGACGCCTGATGCGATGCCAGTGCGTGCGGATCAGCCGGGCGGCTGAGGCCGCCAGATCCAACCGAGGAGGCGAAAGCCTCATCTATGAACGGAAGCCCCGGCCTCAAGCCGGGGCTTCTGATTTTGCGTATGATCCAGGCAAAGCACCAGCCTGACGTACGGCCTGGCGCCCGAGGATAGGCGCAAACCCTGCCGCGGCAGTTTGGCAGGAGTATTTCCCAGGACTTACGCAAAACGCTGGTCGAGTTGGCCCGGTGGGTTTCGATACGCTTGTTTCGGCACGTGCGAGTACCCGTTCTTGACCGCTACTCAACCCACCGGGCCGTATCGAGACCTGTTTTGCGTAAGTCCTGTTTCCGAAAAAACGGCCCTTACATAAATGGTCAATAGGACTAAAGTACTATTGCCTTCATTCCAAGTATCCCGTATGATAATGCCGGATTGTATTGCCGGTTGCGTTCCGTCCCGTGGTACAGACGCCGAGCCGCCACCATTTCAACTCACATCGTTCCCCAGGCGGCCTTGGCTTTTGTAGGTGTGTGGCGCCGGAGCTGGTATTGCCGATTTTCATCGTTTCTCCTCCCAACTCCGGCGCCAACGTACCATCATCGTTATCCTGCATCGCCATCATCCATTCTTTTCCGTCGAGACCAGAAAGCCACTGCTATCATGACCGTCCCGCAATGGGATCGGCGGCCGGGGCTATAGTAGTGGAATGTCCGAGCAGGGCATCGGTTCTTCGACACTGGGGGGAGTACTTCAATCATCCCATGTTTTTTTCGTGTCAGCTCGCCGTTGTGCAAGGAAGAGCACAGCCGGTCCACCAACGGCCAGGCTGAGGAAGAGGAGAGCAGCATAGAGGGCGGTTGAATTGCCGGCAGATCCCTCGCCGTTTTGAACGGGTGAGGACTGGCGCTCTTGCGCCCAGCTGGCCACGTAGGCTGCAATGTCGTCGAGCTGCTCGTCGCTCAGACGGCCGCCGGCGCGCTTACCCCAGGCAGGCATCGTGGTGCCGGGAACACCCTGCTCCATCGCAGCACGGACGTATTGATAGGGGTCGATGCTGGCAAATACCGCTGCGAGGCTGGAGGCCGATTGGCCCTGGCCACGACCACCGTGGCAGGGGGCGCAGTTTTCGTCGTACAGCACGCGCCCGTTATCCGGGTCGCCGCTCGGCGGCCGCAGCGTTGGAATCGGCGTGATCGTCGGTAGGCTCGCACCCTCGCCACCCTCCGTCGGGGTTGCGCTCTCGCCGCTGATCTCAGGACCGCCCTCTTCCAGCGTCAGCAGATATCTGACCAGGACGTCCAGGTCGGCCTGGCGCAGGCGGGTGCCGTAGTCGCGGGGCATGATATCGGGACAAGTCTCCGTCGGGCAGCCGGAGGCGATCACCGCGCCGGGCGCGAGGATGGACTGGCGGATGACCTGTTCGGCCGTCAGGCCGGGGATCTCGATCGCGGCGCGCCGGGCGATTCCGGCCATGTCCGGCCCACTAGCTCCGCCGCGGCCCGGCGCGCCGTGGCAGCCCAGGCAGCCGGCTGGCCCGTAAAAGATCGCCCGGCCCTTCTCGACAGACGCAGACGATGCCTGGGCGGGCGGCGGGGTCACAGTGGCCGCGCTTTCGCCGCCGCCCGTTGTCGTCGTGTCCCATTTCAGGATGAAGCTGGCGATGTCGCGAATCTCATCGTCGCGCAGGGAACCGCCGTAATCGCGGCTCCAGGCCGGCATGATCGCACCGTATTGGTTTTGGCTGACCGGCCGGCCCGTGGCCACCATCGCTTCGATGTAGCTGCGCAGAGAGCCGGGATAGCCAATCTCGGCCAGGCGTCGCGTGAAGAAGTCGGGGCTGTTGAGCGCAGGCGCCAGCCCAGGGATGCCGAGGCCCGCCACGCCGTGGCAGCCGGCGCAATAGTCCTGGTATTTCATTGCGCCGTTTTCGACCGCGCGCGCCGAGATGCCCGCCTCGGTGTCCTCCATGCGGGTCGACTCGCCCCAGGCCAGGGCCAGCAGAATCGCTGCCACAGCAAGGAGTGCAAGACCAGCCAGGGTCGCTCGGGTCAGCATCGCCGGTGATTTCCCCTTACCTTTTGCCGCGCCCGGCTTGATCGACAAAGCTGGATCGCTCCAGCACTTGCCATGCGCCGGCCTCCGGCTGCCAGAACACGCGCAGCGTCACCTTGCGAACTCCGGGCTGCCACTGCTCGATGGCCAGCTTGGCGTAGCCTTCCGGCAATCCTTGCCCGCCAGCGGCCTTTGCCCGGCTGTGTTCTTGGCCGATCAGCTCGGCCACCTGCGCCATCACCTGGCGCAGCTCCGGCCCGGCCGTGCTGATCGTGGAGGTACGCGTGTCCCACTCGCCCGGCTTGAGCGCCTCCCAGGATAGGTCACGAACCGGACCCACGCCTTCTTCCGGCAGCGCCACCTGGACCACCGCCTCCGCCGGCGGCAGTTGGACTGCGTACTTGGACGTGCCCATCCAGGTCAGGAAGACGAGTGCGGCCGAAAGGATCAGGCCCAGGTAGATGGCAATCCTGCGATCGCGCGCCCTGCGGCTGGGGTTGCCGTCGATATAGGGCAACAGGAAGAAGAGGGCGAACAGCGCCGAGGGCGCCATCACGCCCATCACAGCGGGATCGCCGAGCTTAAGCAGGCCCTGGACCCAAAGGAAATACCAGGGCGCCTCAGTGTGCGTAGGCGTCTTCAGCGGGTCAGCGTGATGTTCCAACGGCGCTCCCGGATAGACCTGGAGCAGAATCAGCGTCAATAAGACCACCGTCGCGATGGCCAGAAAGGCCACCTCGTCGGTGAAGATGTCCGGCAGGTAATAGCGCCGGCGATCGGACGGTATGCGTCTGGCCGTGTCCTGCCCGACTGTCTCTTCGGATGCCGGCAGCGAGATGCCCACCCTGACCACTTTGTAGTAGTGCACAAAGAAGACGAGAATTACTGCCAGGGGCAAGAAGAGCACGTGCAAAAGATAGAAGCGGAGCAGTGTATCGGCTCCCACGCTGGGCGCGCCCAGCAGGAGCAGCTTGATGGTCTGGCCCAGGGCCGCCGGCGGCGCCTTGTCGGCCATGCTGGCGCCGATGGTGACAGCCCAATAGGCCAATTGGTCATACGGCAACAAATAGCCGCTGAAGCTCAGGAGCAGCGTTGCCAGCAGCAGCACGACACCGGTGACCCAGGTGAAACGGCGCGGCGTTTTGTACGAGCCGGTGAGGAAGGTCCGCAGCATGTGCAGAACCACCGCGATCACCATCGCCTCAGCTGCCAGACGGTGGAGGTCACGCACGAATTGGCCAAAGGGCACCCGGCTGATAATCGTGAGGATATCGCCATAGGCGCGCTGGGGTGTGGGCGCGTAGAAGATCATCAGCAGGAGGCCGGTGACGATCTCGACAAAGAACAGGTAGGTGCTGAGCAGACCCAGGCGGAAGGTGTGGGTGAACTTGGTTGCCGCCGTGTGATAATAGGCCGGCTTGATATGGAACCAGAAGGACTCGGCGTGGAGGCGCAGGCGCGGATTGGGATGCCTGGGCGCGTCGCCGCGCGCCAGGTCCCGCAAATCCCCCAGGTTCAAACCGGCGGTGATGCGCACGATCAACCCGTCGATACGTTCGACGATCGCTGTGCCTCGCAGGGGCTTCGATGCTCGCTTCGGGCTGTCTTGCATGGCGCCAGGGTCTCTTTCGGCAGAACCTCGGTCGTGGGATGCAGTCAAGTTTACAGCACAGCGGTTGATTGTGCAACAAATCGCGACTGTGTATCTGGCTGCATGAGTTGGGTCGTTTCAGCATCCGGTTGAATGCAGATATAATGGACGAAGTATAACTGCTCTGAAGGGCTCGGTCGGAGACCGGTCCGAGCGCGAGCTCAAAGGGGCTCGGTCGGAGACCGGCCCGAGCGAGCTCAAGGGCCGGTCGGAGACCGGTCCGAGCACGACTAAGGGGCTCGGTCGGAGACCGGCCCGAGCGCGAGCCGATAGCAGCAACTCTTCTTGAGGAAAAACACTTATGTCGCGCAAACTCATACTACTGCTGATTCTTAGCCTGCTGTTGGTGACCGGCTGTACACCTGCTGCCGCGCCAACACTTCCGCCTGGCCCCACACCGGCGCCTGTTCCCACTCGTCCGGTTGCGCCAACCCCTGAGGAACCGGGCATCCTCGCGGCTCCGCTGAGCCAGGCAGAGATGCTGGCGCTGGTACCGGCCCTGGCCGAGCGCGAGAAGCGTTTCCAGGCTGCGTTGGCCAGCGATCAGCCGATACTCCTGTTTCAGGGCGCCGACGAAAAGCAGCAGAAGGCGCAGGAATTGGCCGTCGCCAGCACGGACCTGCAGTACTTTGCTGCCGACTCGCAGACCGGCCAGCCGTTGCGCAGTGAGATCATGATCGTGCGCCCTGCCCTGCCCAGCGATCTCACCGAGGCTGCAGCGGCTTGCGGACAGCAGGGGTGCTACCGGGTAGAGATGTACAACTACGCAACCAATGCCACGGTGATCGCTATCGTCGATCTCTCTCAGAGGCGGGTGCTCGACGTGGTCTTCCAGCCTGACACGCAGCCGGAGATCCCCAAAGACCTGGCCGACCTGGCCGCGCAGATCGCCATCAAGTCGCCGGAAGTCGCCGAGGCGCTCGGCTTCCAGCCTGGCGTCGATCAGGCGGGCATGCCCAGCGTCAAGACCGCACTCAACGGCAGCCAGTGTGAGCGCTCCCGGCATTTGTGCGTGGCCCCTACCTTCATGGTGGGTGAGCGCGCCCTGTGGGCGATTGTCGACCTGACCGATGGGCGATTGGTTGGCACAAGATGGACGAGCCTGGGTAAAGGCGGTGGCCAACCGGTGACAGAGAAGAGCCTGCAGGACTCGGTCATCATGGCCGAATACTGCGAAAAGATCAACGCCCTGGCGCGCGCCGGCTGGGAGATGGACTACACCCTGACCTCCTCGGACGGCTTGCAGGTCAGCAACGTGCGCTACGAGGGCAGCCCTGTCGTGAATAACGCCAAGCTGGTGGACTGGCATGTCAGTTACTCCGGCACTGATGGCTTTGGCTACAGCGATGCCACAGGCTGCCCGGTGTTTAGCACGGCGTCGGTGATCGCCTTCGATGCCCCTTACCAGGAGGAGATCGTGGAGAATGGCGAAGAGGTTGGCTTTGCCTTGGTGCAGGATTTTCGCAGCGAACTGTGGCCGCAGCCTTGCAACTATCGCTACGTTCAACGCTACGAGTTTTACAACGACGGGCGATTTCGTGTAGGCGGCGCTAATCTTGGTCAGGGGTGTGGCAACAAAGGCACCTATCGTCCGGTGGTGCGCATCGAGTTTCCGGCCCCAGGGGCCGACGGTGGACCGACCACCTTCGCGGAATGGGACGGGACGCAGTGGGTGCCGTGGACGGAAGAACAGTGGGTGTTGCAGGATGAAAACACCGCTTTCACGCCCGAGGGCTATCAATTTCGCATCACCGCCGAAGATGAAACTGGGTATTACGCAGCGCCGAACACCGGGCAACTCCCCGACGGCAGCCGCGGCGACAACGCATTCACCTTCGTGACGGTCGCGAAGCCTGCAGAAGGCAGCGCCGATCTGATCACCATCGGTTCATGCTGCAACGACGACTATCGCCAAGGTCCTGAGAAGTTCATGGCCCCGCCCGAGCCTCTGCCCGGAGATGGCCTGGTCATGTGGTACGTACCGCGCTTGAGTAACAACGACACGCCTGGACAAGAGGTCTGCTGGGTGACCCCCAAGGTAGTCGACGGCCAGTTGGTCAACGAGATCCATCCGTGCGCGTATGGCGTGCTGTTCGTGCCGGCGCCCTGAAAGATCACTCATGAGTAAACGACACCGGTCTGAAACTCTTCAGCGGCGGGCCACGCCCCAGCGAACATTTTCGGCCCTCCGGTTTGTGATGGCGATCGGCGTGATGTCGTTGATGTGGTTGGCGGGATGTGCCTCCGCTCCCGCGCCGGCTACGTCGGCGCCGGCTCAGGTCGCTCGACCCTTGGGCGGGGCCGACACCTGCCGGCATGGCCCCCGCTTCACGGCAGACATGGGGTTCAGCCAACAGACGAGTATCGGCACGGCCTTCAAGGGCGTCCAGGGGCTGGCTGTCGCCGATCCTGCCGGCAATGGCGGCCAAGGTATCCTGTACCAGCACCCGACGTGGGACGATGCCGGCTACCTGGGGCCGTGGATCTACGACCGAATTCGGCAACGTCTACACTGGGCCGGTACCTCTGGTGAGTCTCGTAGAGAACCCTCCCGAAAAGCAAAACAAAGTGTACAAGGTCGATACGGACAGCCAGATCATGTCCGAGTTCGTGGACCTGTCCGCGGCACAGCCGCCTTCGGGCGCCAATCCTTTTGGTGTCGTCGGTTTGACCTATGATTGCGACACAGAGCTCCTGTACGCCAGCTCGCTGGCCGGCTCAACGGCCGGCCAAGAGGTTGGGCGCATTTTCCGCATCGATCTGGCCAGCGGCCAAGTGCTGAATTCGCTGGACGGTGTGGATGCCATGGGCCTGGGTGTGTTCAACGGCGTCCAGGGCAAGCGCCTGTACTACGGCCTGACGCGCAAACCTGAGGTGTGGTCGGTGGCGCTGGACGATAAGGGCGACTTCGTAGGCGAGCCGCGCTTCGAGTTCTCGCTTGCCGGTCTGCCGACCGAAGGCCGGCAGACGGTGCGCCGCATCCGTTTTGGCCAAGGAACAGACGCGAACTCTCTACCTGATGGCCTTCAACTACACCCTCCAGGTGGCCGGAGAGCGGCAAGAGACCATCCTTAAGTTCAGTTACGATCCGTTTACCGATACGTGGAGCCAGGCGTGGACGGGGTCCTAACCTAACAGAACTAACCAAACAGAACGGTCCGGTCTCCGAAGACCGGACCGTTCTATCGAGTCCGGTCGATCGAGTCTCACCCTGCCCAGCGCGCAAACAGGCTGTTGACGAGCAGTCGTCCGGCGCTGCGCTCGCGGGTCGCCAGCTGGCCGGTGCTCAGGCTGCCACCCTCGCCGGGCACCATAGACGACGCCATCTGCCGGAGGAACTCCAGCGACATCTCCCGAGTATAGCCCGTGATCACGATAAATAGGGGCTGCGGGCTCAGAACCGCACGACAGGCCTGGCACAGCAGGGGGAAGAGTGTGGCCAGCGTCCACACCTCGCCGTCGGGGCCGCGGCCGAAGGCGGGCGGGTCCATGATCAAGCCGTCGTAGCGCACGCCGCGGCGCTCCTCTCGCCGAACGTAGGACAGCGCGTCGTCCACAATCCAGCGCACCGGGCGGTCGGCCAGGCCGGAGAGGCTTTGGTTCTCGCGCGCCCAGGCGACGGCTTTCTTGGACGCGTCGACGTGCGTGACGCGCGCGCCGGCCTGGGCTGCCGCCAGCGAGGCCAGGCCGGTGTAGCCAAACAGGTTGACGACGTGCACCGGCCGGCCGGCGGCTGCGACCTGCTCGGAGATCCAGTCCCAGTGACTGGCATTCTCGGGAAACACGCCGACCTGGCGCGACTCGGCGGCCCGCACGCGGAAGCGTAGGACCTTGTATCCGATCGACCAGGATTTCTCCATCGGCCGGCGGTAGGTCCAGACACCGCCCTGTGAGCCGGTCATGTGAAACTCGGCATCGGCGTCTTTCCAGTCGGCGGCCGGCAAGGCCGGACGCCACGACGCCTGGGCTTCCGGGCGGATCAGCGTGTGTGGGCCGAAACGCTCGAGCTTGCGCCCATCGCCGCTGTCGAGCAAATCGTAGTCTTGCCAATCCGGGGTGGTCAATGTAAGTGGATGGATGCTCTTGGCCATAGAGCCTGCTTGACTAAAGATAGCCGCTCGGGCCGGTCTAGTTGCTGCTCGGGCTGGTCCAGTTGCTGCTCGGGCCGGTCTAGTTGCTGCTCGGGCCGGTCTCCGACCGAGCCTTGCTGCTCGGGCCGGTCTCCGACCGACGCCCCTCTTTGCATTGACAATAGTGTGCCTAACGCATTAGAGGGTAATTGGTAATGGACTCGGTCGGAGACCGGCCCGAGCAAGAAGGAGGAAGACCGGCTTGAACATCTTTGACTTCGCTCCATCTCCGTTCTGGTCCGCGCATCCGCCAGTCCGCGGTTCTCACGTCAAAAAAAGCAACGCCGCGCCCGACAGCGCCACCAGCGTGCCGGCGATGGCGCGCGGAGTAACACGCTCGCCGAAGGTCCAGTGGGATAGCGGGATGAGCAGTATCGGCGGCAGGGCCATCAGAGTGGCGGCAACGCCGACCGGTGCGTTTTGTACGGCGATCATCGACGCCCAGACGCCGAGGAAGGGCCCCGTGAATGCACCGCCGGCGATAAAGCGCAGCGCTGTGCGGTCCTCTAGCGCCCGCCAAGTCGAACGCACCCGGCCTTGCAGGGCGGTAACCAGCCAGATGACCACGGCGGCGACGAGGATCCGCATGATCGTGGCCGAAAGCGGGGAGAATCCGCCTTCCATGCCCTTCTTGGACAGGAGCAGGCCAATCGCCTGTCCGAGCGCGCCGCCCAGGCCGAGCAGAATGCCCATCGTACGGACGCGGCGATCGGTGTCGCCGGGAAACACTGCGGCCGAGCTGGTCTGGCGGGCTCTTTCAGAAACTACCCACCCGATGCCGCCCACGGCCAACGCCATTGCCACGAGCTCGATGCCGGTCAGCGCCTCGCCCAGCCAGAACCACGCCATCAAGGTGCTCATGATGGGCACCGAGGTCATCAGCAACTGGCCGCGCCGCGGGCCGATCAGCACATACGCCTGGAAGAGACAGGCGTCGCCCAGCACCAGGCCGATGATGCCCGACAGCCCCAGCCACAGCCAGCGATCGCGGGACGCTCCCGACGGCCATACGGCGCCGGTCAGCACGAGCTGAGCGATAGACAGGTACAGCAGCGCCAGCAGCAGCCGCACCCGGTTGACGACCGGCGAGCCAACCCGCCGGCCAGCCAGGGTGAACTGGATCGACGTGACCGACCAACTGAGCGATGTGAAGAGTGCGGCAAGTTCGCCCATGAGATGACAAATTGAACAAAAAAAGCTGGCGATGGTAGCACAACCACCGCCAGCTCTATTCTACTTGCGACAGGCCGCGGGCGCCAATCTGCGGCGCCGGATTGTTGGCATTAGTCTGCTGTTGAGATTATTTGGCTTGGCTCCTGAGCAAGTCGCGGATCTCGGTCAGTAGCACGACATCTTCAGTCGGCTCCGCAGGTGCTGCTGCCTTGGCGCGCGAGGCACTGTTCACGGTCTTGATAATGAGAAACAGGACGAAGCCGATGATGAGGAAGTTGATGAGCGCCTGGATGAACAGACCATAGGCGACAGTTGCCCCGCCAACCTGGATAGACAGGGTGGTGAAGTCGATGCCACCCAGAAGGATGCCGATTAGCGGCATGATGATGTCGTTGACCAGCGACGTGATGACGAGGCCAAAGGCCCCGGCGATGATCACGGCAACGGCCAGATCGATCACGTTGCCGCGTAGAATGAACTGCTTAAACTCCTTCAACATCCTTGCAAATCTCCTTTGAAAAATCAGATGACGTGTGGATCGAAACGAACGCTTGGTGTATCGGGTTGTCTATTCGCGTCCAATTCGTGAGATCAGAAAATCACCAGCAGATTGTCTCACATCTAAGCATAAAATTCAATACCGTAGGATTACAAATACCTTACACTTCATACAGCATGGCGCAAATCCGTGCCGGGTCTCCTTATTATGGAGTTGAGGCTTGAGCCGGGTCTTGAGCACAAACCCGGCTAAAGCCCAATTCCATTACGAGAAGACCCGGCACGGATTTGCGCCATGCTGTACTAAACCCCTTCGAACTGGGCCGCCGAGCAGCTCGTCAGTCCGAATCAGGCGCCCCGTTTCGTTCGCTTTCTGGCATTTCCGCCCGATGCCGGCTGCGCATCAGATCCAGCACGCGCGGCATCGCCGATGTGTAGGACCAGTACAACGCCTTCGACACCGGGAAATCCCACGCGCCGATGTGGGGTGCAAAACGAGCGCCCAAGTCCTTCCTTGAATCGCCACACGCCCCACATCGGGTCCGACTCCTCCAATACATCGGGCGCGCCCCAGAGATCATAGCGGGTGCAGCCCTGACTCGGCCGCCAGCCGTATGGCCTCCCACTGCAGGAGGTGGTTAGGCATCAGTTGCCGGCGCCGATCGCCTGAAGCCCCATACATATACCAGGCGCCGGGACCAAACACGAAGAGGATGATGCCGGCAACGGGCTCGCCTTCCACTTCGGCCAACAGGAGATGGGCCGACGGCGCCGGCGCGCAATCGGGTTGCATGAATGTGCGCCAGGTAGCCTCGTAGTAGCCAAACGGACGCACTAGAAACCCGTCGCGTTGACCGGTCTCGGCATACAGCGCATAAAACGTGCGCAGATCGTCCAGGCCTCCGTGCACGATCCGAACGCCGCGCCGCTCGGCCAGCCGAACGTTGTAACGCCACTTTGGCTTCATGTTCTCCAGCAGGGCCTCTTCACCCAGCGTCAAGTCAAGCAACGCGGTGTTGCGATACTGAATCTGCTCGGCCGAGAAGCGCCAGCCGCGCCGGCTGAGCAGCGCGATTAGCGCCTGGCCCGCCGGCTCATCCGGCGAGACGTCCGGGTCGATCTTGACGAAGATCGCCCGGCTTTTGCGGGCCTGCGCTTCGATATCGGCCACGACCTGTTCGGCCGCTGCCGGGTCCGGCCCATCCAGCAGCGGGCCTTTTGGCACATAGGCAACGCCCCAGGGCAGCCGGCTGATGCGTCGCAGCAACATGCTTGCCGCAGCGCGCGGGGGCGACCCGGGCGACTCGCGCCAGAGCAATCGTTGGGCGGTCCAGCCCGTCTGGCTTTTGCCCGCGCCCCATTCCCAGCTTTGCAGGACGTGCGGCGCGGGCAGCGAGAGCAGCGCCGCGTTCCATTGGCTGTGCTCGGTTTCGGGCGTGAGGATCATCACGATGTGATCAAAGTGACATTGCCCAGGTAATTGGCGGGCGATAGGTTGGACATCGAAAACCTCCTGGCTGAACATTCATACCGCCATAGTGATACTTGGCACAGCATAGCGGATAAGATAGAATATAGCACAGGTAGCAGGGTCGGTCAACGCTGAATGCTGAACGTAGAGTGCTGAATGCGGAATGATGAATGCGGAACGGTTCCTGATGGTGACCGCGCTGACTCGTTCTTCATCATTCAAAATCAGCGTTCATCGTTCATCATTCCGTATTCAGCACTCTACGCGCACAGGAGGCCTCAATGACCGTCGTCGCCATGATCATGGCAGGCGGCGCAGGCACCCGGTTGACGGTTCTCTCCGAGAAACGGGCCAAGCCGTCGGTGCCTTTCGCCGGCAAGTATCGTATCATCGATTTTACTCTCTCCAACTGCGTCAACTCCGATATCTACAACATCGCCGTGCTCACCCAGTACCGGCCGCATTCGTTGAACGAGCATATCGGTATCGGCAAGCCGTGGGACTTGGACCGGGCCTCGGGTGGTGTCCGCCTGCTGCAGCCCTACCAGGCGGGCGGTGGCGAGCAGGTGTGGTATCGCGGGACGGCGGACGCGGTGCTGCAAAACTACCACTACGTCAAGGAACTGCGCGCCGATCGGGTGTTGGTGCTGGGCGGCGACCACATCTACAAGATGGACTACTCGAAGATGCTGCGCTTCCACGACGAGAATCGCGCCGACATGACCGTCGCCGTGATGCCGGTGCCGTTGGAGGAGACGAACCGTTTCGGCATCATGAGCGTGGATGACGATTCGCGCATCACGGCCTTTCACGAGAAGCCAAAGGAGCGCGACAAAGGCCCGCTCGCGTCCATGGGCATCTACGTCTTCAATGCCGACGTGCTGGAAGAGCGCCTGCGGGCCGGCACGCAGGAGTTCGCGGACCTGGACTTCGGCAAGCACGTTATTCCCAACATGATTGCGGAGCATAACGTCTATGCCTATCGCTTCGAGGGGTATTGGGTGGATGTCGGCACGGTCGACAGCTACTGGGAGACGAGCATGGAGTTGCTGGACCCCAACTCGCCGCTGAACCTCTACGACACCACCTGGCCGGTCCTGACCCGCAGCCAGGAGCGGCCGCCCGTCAAGCTTGGTCCGCAGGCGCGCGTGCAAAACAGCCTGCTGTCCAACGGCTGTGTGATTCGCGGCCAGGTCGAGCGCTCGGTGCTATCGCCGGGCGTCTACGTGTCACCCGGCGCGGTCGTGCGCGAGTCGGTGGTGATGAACGACGCCTGGATCGGCCCTGGCGCGGTGCTGGATCGAGTGGTCGTGGACAAGGAAGTGGTGGTCGGGTCGGGCGCGCTGGTTGGTTTTGGCGGCGATTTCGACGTGGTCAACAAGCTGGGGCCGGACAAACTATGGGCCGGCATCACCGTCGTCGGCAAGGGCGCCCACATCCCTCCCAATGTGCGCCTGGGCCGCAACGTGCTCGTCAACGCCAGCCGGGATGAAGACGATTTTGTCGCGTTCAATGGGCATGTGGCTAGTGGCGAGACGGTTTAGTGAACAGTAATCGGTAATGGAATCGGTGAACGGTAATCGGTGATCGGTGATCGGTGATCGGTGATGCGAAATACCAGTGATTCTGCTGCATACCGATCACCGACTCCCACCGATCACCGATCACCGTTCACCATCCCTAAGGAGACCTCCATGCGTGTTCTAGCAATGATCCTAGCCGGCGGCCCCAGTATGGCGCTTAGTATCTTGACTGCCGAGCGCGCCGAGCCGGCCATTCCTTTTGGCGGCAAGTATCGCATTATCGACTTTTCGCTGTCGAATTGTGTCAACTCCGGCATTTACAACGTGGCGGTGTTGACGCAGTACAAGCCGCGTTCGCTCAACGATCACATCGGCAACGGCAAGCCTTGGGACCTGGACCGGGCCGTGGGCGGCGTCCGGCTGTTGCAGCCGTACATCAGCGGGGAAAACGAGGTGGGAGCCTGGCAGCGGGGCACGGCGGATGCGGTGCGCTTCAATCTGGACTTCATCCAGGAGCATAGCGTCGACACCTTGCTCGTCCTGGCAGGCGATCACATCTACAAGATGGATTATCGCCCCATGTTGCGCTTCCACGAGCAGAATAACGCCGACTGTACCATCGCAGTGCGGCCGGTCAGTCCGCATGACACCTATCGCTTTGGTATGGTTGGCGCGGACACGATCGGCCGGGTGACTCGCTTCGAGGAGAAGCCACGGCGGACGCAAAGCCGGTTGGCCTCGATGGGTATCTATGCGTTTCGAAGCCAGGCACTGGTCGATTGGGTCACCGGCGCGGGTGCCGCCGATGTCGACTTTGGTCGTCACGTAGTGCCCAACATGCTCAAGGCCGGCAGGTCACTGATGGCCTATAGCTTCGACGGTTACTGGATGGACGCTGGCACGGTTCAGGCGTATTGGGAGGCCAATATGGCGCTGCTGGCCGAAACGCCGGCATTGGACATGTACGACCCCGATTGGGTGATTCACACACGCAGCGAGCAACTGGCTCCGGCGTTCACCGGCCCACAAGCGCAGGTCGACGGCAGCCTGCTGTGCGATGGATGTCGAGTTTTTGGTCGCGTGATGCGATCGATCATCGGCCCGGGCGCGGTGGTCGAGGTAGGCGCTGAGGTCAGCGATTCGATCGTCATGAACAACACGGTGATCGGCGAGGGTGCCCGAGTCGAGCGTTCGATCGTGGATAAACGCGTGATCATCGGCGCGGGTTCCGTCTTGGGTTGGGGCGACGACAACACGCCCAACCGCGCGATGCCCAATAACTTAAACACCGGCATCACGTTGGTTGGCAGAGGCGCCCAGGTTCCGCCCGGCATCAAAATAGGTCGCAACGTGGTCATCCGGCCACGCGTCACCGCGGCCGTCTACCCGCCGGAGTTCGTTGCCAGCGGCGATACACTATAGGTCGGTTTTCGCTACACCGGTTGAAGGACTCACGCAAAGGAGCGTCACATGGTCAACGCAATCGTTCTCGTCAACGTCGATCGCGGTCACGTCAACGACATCGCCGAGAAACTGGTCGATCTCGAAGGCGTCACAGAGGTGTTTTCGGTCGCCGGCCGCTATGACCTGGCAGCTATTTTGAGGTCGGCCACGAACGAGCGTATCGCCCAGCTCGTTACAAGGCACATCATGGACATGGAGCACATCACCCATACCGAGACGCTGATGGCGTTCCAGGCCTATTCGAAGTACGATCTGGAGGCGATGTTCTCGATTGGTTTGGAGTAGCTCACGCAACCAACATCCGATCCACCGCGATCATCAACTGCGCCAGGTTGCCCACCTCGAAGACCCGGTCGACGACCGGCACGTATTTGAGCATGTCGCTGTCGCCGGTGCCCCACATTGTCGGCGGCTCCGGGTTCAGCCAGATGACGCGCTTGGAGCGGCGCTGGATCTCCTGCATCAGGTCCAGGCGCGGGTCATTGTAGTTGTTGCGTCCGTCGCCCAGGAAAATCACCGTGGTGCGATGGTCGACGGCGTCCATAAAGCGCTTGTTGAAGGTGTCGAGGCTATAGCCCAGGTCGGTGCTGTAGTAGCCAGGCGGCAATTGGTTGAGAACCCGTTCCACGGCCTGTTGCACCGGCAACTCGCTAAAGGCCGGGCTGACCTCTTCCATATCACCGATGAAGGCGAAGCTGCGGGCGCGGCCGACCTGGTCCTGCAGCTCGTAGAGCAACGTCAACATGAACTCAGCGCAATGGCGCATCGACGTGCTGACGTCGCAAATCAGCGCCAGCTTAGGCTTGAGGTGCCGGTGCTTGTGGCGGATCTCGATCGGCACACCGCCGTAGCGCTGGCTGGCGCGGATCGTACCTTTTGCATCCAGCACGCCGGTCTTACCCCGTTTCTGTCGCAGGGCCATCCGGCTGCGCAACATGGCCGCCAGCCGCTGCACCTGTTTGCGCAGCTCTGCTGCCTCCGCGTCGCTCAAATAGCGGAACGGCCGGTTCATTAAATCCGGGCCGGCCTCAGGGCGTCCCTCTTCGGCCATGTTCCGGGCGATGCTGGAGCCGGCGAAGCGGGAGAGCTGCTCCTCGATAGCGTCCATGTTGCCTTGGACCATTTCCTGCAGCCGCTCCAGCGTCTCGCGGTTCATGCCGAGTTGGTTGAGTGTCTGCCAGAGTTCCTCCATGGCGTCTCGCACCTGGGGCATACCGAGGGCGCGCCGCATGCGCTGCGCCATCCACTCGCTCAAGGCAGGGTGGTCCGCGTTGCGCAAGCCCACCAACTGGCCGAGTTGATCCAACTCCTCCTGCGTGAGCGGCTCGCCTTGCAGCAGACGCTGCAGCATGTCGCGCAGCTTTCCGGTAAACTGCCGGATGGCCTCGGCCAGCAAGTCCATCTCGTCGGGGCTCAGGTCCTCGGTCACATTGGACATGGGCGGCGGCACATCGCTGCCAAAATACATGGGGAACAGCTCGTCGAAGGTCGGCACGTCCTGTGCTTCCTTGACCAGCGTCGCGCGCAGCGCAACGCGAAAACGCTCGCGGTCCTGCACGCCCAGGGCTTCGACCGCGCGGAAAGCATCGGCGCTCTCGGCGATGGAGATGCGGACGCCGGCTGAGCGGAGGCCGGCTATGAAATCGATGATTCGTTGTTCCATGGCTCAATTCAATCCGCGATACATCCGTCCCGGCTTATCCTTCCCCTCCTCGCCCGAGCCGGTCAGCCGGCCGGAGGAGAGGGCGCGGCGGGCGCGCTGGATATCGGCTTCGTGCTTGAGCAGCACGGTGAGCGTGTTCTCAACCGTGGCTTTGTCCAGGCTACTGGCGTTGAGCATCAGGAGCGCCTTGGCCCAGTCGAGCGTTTCGCTGACGCTGGGGCGCTTCTTCAGGTCGAGCTCGCGCAACTTATGCACCAGCGCCACGGCTTCGTTCGCCAGTTTGGGGGCCAGATCCGGCACTTTGAGCCGCACGATCTTTAGCTCGGCTTCCATGTTGGGGTAGTCGACGAACAAATACAGGCAGCGGCGCTTGAGCGCCTCGCTCAGCTCGCGAGTGTTGTTGGAGGTCAGCAGCACCCCGGGGATGTGTTTGGCCTGCAACGTGCCCAGCTCAGGAATACTGACCTGGAAGTCGCTCAGCATCTCCAGCAGAAAGGCCTCGAACTCCGGGTCCGTGCGGTCGACCTCGTCGATCAGCAGAATAGTCGGCTCGTCGCTGCGGATCGCCTGAAGCAGTGGGCGGGCCAGCAGGAATCGCTCCGAGAAGAAGACATCCTCTTCCGCCGCCAGCCGGTCCGCGGCCTCGCCGAGGGAGCGGGAATCGGACAACACCTCGGAAAGCTTATCACGCAGGAGCTGGGTGTACAGCATCTGCTTGGCGTACTCCCATTCGTAGAGCGCCTTGGTTTCGTCCAGTCCCTCGTAACACTGCATGCGGATCAGCTCTTGACCCGTGGCCGCGGCCCAAGCCTTGCCCAGCTCGGTCTTGCCTACGCCGGCGGGCCCTTCGGCTAGAATTGGCTTGCCCAGGCGATGGGCGAGGAAGAGCACGGTCGCGATCTCGTCGGTGGCGATGTATTGCTGCTCAGCGAGCGCTGTTCTGACGTCGTCGATGCTGTTGAACATAGTGAGGTCCTTTCGCACTGGTTAAACGTAATTGTGCGTCAAAAGCGTCATGGATGCCGTGAGGAGTCATCCTGTTTACGTACTTTCCTAACTTATCCCCCAGGCCGGCGAGATGCGCTTGCCAGAAATGAAGCCGACGGTTATAATCGGCTTGCAGAGATTGCGTCACGGCTGACGTGATTCGAGCGGATTTTCAGAGGGAGGAACCAAACAACATGCCAACGATACTTCGAGTTGGACGCTATAGCTTCTACTTTTTCTCAAACGAGGGTTTGGAGCCTGCACACATCCACGTCAAAGCCGGTGGCGATCAGGCCAAGTTTTGGCTGGATCCCGTTAGCTTGGCAGCAAATTACGGCTTTAGAGGACATGAACTAACCGACATTGAGTGAATTGTCCGAGAGCGGCGTGCTTTCTTTCTGGAGGCCTGGTATGAACACCGTGATGAAAGCTAAATCTACAATACGGAAGGCTTATGTCCCAAAGACTGCATTGGCCAGGTCGGTGGAATTCGATTCTAGCATGATGCATGTCTTCTTAACCGATGGGCGTGTCGTTAGTGTGCCAATCGTTTGGTTTCCCTTGCTCTCGGATGCAGCGCCGGAACAACGCCAAAAGTACGAGATCGGCGGCGGAGGGGTGAGTCTGCACTGGCCCGAAATCGACGAAGACCTGTCGGTGGCGAACCTGCTTGCCGGCGCGGACCCGCGTTCAACCTGACGCCTAGTTGCGGCCGGCCATTTCCACTGCCTTCCAAATGACCTCGCGGGTTTCTTTTCGCATCGGCAGGCGCTCCAGCACGTCCAGATCGACCCAGCGTGCATCGTCGGCGTCATCCCCCGCATGCGGCTCGCCGCTGAGGTAGCGCGCCAGATAGTCGACGACGACGTAGTGGAAGCGCAGCCGGCCGTCCTCGTCGCGCTGCATCGGCTCGAATACGGCAACGAGCGGACCAACCTCGATTTCGACGCCGCATTCCTCCATCACCTCGCGGCGCGCACCTTCGGCCAGTGTTTCGCCTAGTTCGAGCATTCCGCCCGGCAACCCCCATGAGCCTTTACCCGGCTCGCGGCCGCGCTGCACCAATAGCACCTGGTTGTCACGTAAGACGACGGCTGCCACGCCCACGCGGGGATGGCTGGGATATTCTCTCGACACGTTGGCACCTTTGCTGCTTAAACGCCAGAGGGCAGGTGCAAGACCTGCCCCTACACTGCCGCTCAAACACGTTGAGGCCGCTCGTTTAGAGCGGCCTCAACCCCACACACCCACTGTCGTCCACAATCCTCAGAAACTCACCACACGTTTCATCTCAACCCAAGGCAATCATACGATAGGATCACTTGGTCTTCAGTATCCGGGATTCCTAAGTCTTACGTGAGTTGAGAGTTGGCGTTGGGCGGAAGGCGCGCGTTGCATAAGACAGACTTCTGATTTCTTCCGAGAAATCGGAGGCCTGAACGTGTTACTTGATCAGCTTGCGACCAGCCAGTAGCCCCATCACGCCCAATCCAACCGCCGCAGCGGCAAGGATCGGCGTCTTGGATGTCTTGGAGTTCGATACGCCTTTGGACATCACCGGAATCTCCTTGAGCTTCTCGGTGGACTCGGCTCGGACCCGCTCGAACAGCTGTGGATCGTTGCGATACTGGTCGGCCAGGACGCGTTTCTTGGCAATGTCCTCGTCGGTGATGTACTGCTCGCCGAAACGCAGGCCGGCCAGCTTGAAATCGTGTTTGAGCGACAGCTTGTAGATCTCCTTGAACTCGATCCATGGTGATGTTGCGGCCCAAGGTGTAGTCTTCGAAGCGGCCTTCCATCGCCAACAGGGCCGTCTCAGCCAGGCAGGCGTAGGAGGTTTTGGGCGGCAGGCCAATGTCGTAGCCGAAGTCGATGTCGCCGGGGATCAGCACCTCGCCGCTCTCGATGCACAGAACATCAGGCCGCAGCGCACCCTCGGCCGGATTGATGTCCGGCGGCCGTGCCACGTCGCAGATCACCGCGCCTGGCTTGCACTTGGTGATGTCGATCACCCGTTGGCCAAAGGCCGAGGTTGCCGTGATGATCAGGTCGCAGTCGCCGATCAGGTCGCCGGCCTTGGTGGCGATGGTTACTTCGCAACCAGGTGTCTCGCGCTGGATCGTGCGCTTGAGTTCGATCAACTTTTCCGGCTCGATGGAGACCAGTACGACGTTGCCGATGGCCTGGGCAATCAAGCGCGAGCAAACCGAGGCAATCGAGCCGGTAGCGCCGACGATCATGACCTTGCCTTGGGTCAGATCGGTGGCGCCCATCAGAACGACCGCGCGCTTGGCGGCCTCCAGCGTCATGGCCACGGTCAGGCTGTTGCCGCTGGTGATGGCGATGTCGGCCTCGTTTGCCACGGTGATGCCTGCGTCGCCCACCACCGAGGTGAACGCACCCAGGCCCATAATGCGCGCGCCCATGCGCTCGGCCATGCGGGCCGTCTTGTTGAGCCGGGTATAGGTGAAGCGTTCGCCGTGGTCCATCATCTGGCGAGGGGTGGCGCCCAGCGTGAAGAGATACCCTTCGATCCGCTGACCCGTGGTGGGCGACTTGCCGCCGGTGATGCGCGAGACGTACATGGGCGGCATGTAGGCTGCGACGGACTCCACCAGATCAGCGGGGAGGTATTTGGTCCAGCTGAACATGGGGCTCTTCTGGATGAAACCGACATTCAACGGGTGGATGACGAAGGCAAAGCGGTTGATCCCTGCCTCCTCCGGCTGCAAGTAGCGAACGGATGGCGTCCACTGGATGTCGGCCAGCAGGTCCAGGTAGGTGTCCTCGGTCAGGGGCTTATCCGGATCGGCGCGCAGCGCCACCAGTACGGCCTCGACGGTCGCCGCCGACCATTGGCCCAGGCTCTTTGCGCCATCCATGGACGGCATCATCGTCACGAGGATCGTCGCGCCGCGCTTGCGCAGGTCCTGGACATCCTCCTCGTTGGCGCACTCGACCACGATAGTCTTCCGTTTGAGGTCGGCCGGCGCATAGCGACGGATCGCGCCGATGTCACCGGCGATCACATCGGCCGTCTCGAAGGGCTTGGCTGCGCGCTCGGTGCCGGCCGTTCCGACCTGGGGCAGGATCCGGCGGAAAGGCGCGTCTTTCAGCTGCTCCAGGGTGGGCCGCACGGCCTGCTCCATCGTCCGTTTGCTGCCGACGCCTGGGAAATCGGGCAGGGCGAAGTAGATCTCAGGGTCGGCGTATTGAATAAACTGGCTATGCCGGACAAAGGCCTGGACCAAGCCGCCGTGGTTGAGGCCCGGCGCCATCAGGATGCGCTTCTCGGCGAAGATACCCGGCTCGGCGCGATCGGCCAGGATGACGGCCCAGCGCTCGAGACCCGGGCGGATGCCACCGCCGTCCACCAGCGGTGTCTTCTGTGCGGCCGACGGCAGTGTCGAGCCAACGGTGTGCATCACCCGTACGTTGCCCAACTCCAACTCGGCCGGATAGCCATCCAGGCCGATGGCGTCGACCTGGCCGTCGTATTCGGCGATCGTTGCGCGAGCACGCTCGGCGTCGCCATGGCAGCCGATCCGATGGATGCGTACCTCTTGGTCCAAGAACGTCACGATGGTGGTTTCGTCGCCGTCGTTCAGGTTGATAATCAAGACTTCTTTCATGGTTCGCCTTTTCCTCTTCTGCACTAGATGCAGCTAGAAATGTCTCGGGCCGGTCTCTGACCGAGCCCTTCACATGAGAAACGCTCGGGCCGGTCTCCGACCGAGCCCTTCACATGATTGTTCCAACCCAGAGAAACGCTCGGGCCGGTCTCCGACCGAGCCCTTCATATGATTGTTCCAACCCAGAGAAACGCTCGGGCCGGTCTCCGACCGAGCCCTTCATATGATTGTTCCAACCCAGAGAAACGCTCGGGCCGGTCTCCGACCGAGCCCTTCCGTTTCATTGACGGTTGGCGAAGGGACCCGGCGCATTGGCGTCTGATACCAAAGTACTCCAACTTCTGATGTTTGTGTATGACATAGGTCAGGAATTGAGGCTGATTTTGCAGAAAAATGGTCTTTGGCTCAATAGCCGGCCGCCAAGATTGTCCCAACCATCTCCATCAGCTGCTCTTTAAACACCGCTCCTTGCATCCACTGTGCACCGGGGGAGATCACATCCGGCTGGACCTCGCTGCGGCCCAGGACCTTTTCCGGGCGGATACCCATGTGAGCAATCAGCCAGGCGATGATCTCGGCCGCTCCTCTCAACTGCGCATCGCTGGGCACGGTGTGGGTGAAATTGCCCGCCAGCGCCAGTGCCACGCCCGTCCGGTTCACCCTCTCGACACTCGTCTGCGGCAGGATCGCCTCCAGCGGCTGCGTCCAGAAGCTGGCGCCGCTGCCGTCGATCAGGAAATGATAACGAATACCCGGCAAGCCGCGGCGATATCGATCTCGGCGAGGCGCTGCGGGCTGGCATCCGGTCGGGTGTTGGTGTGATTGACAATGATCTGAGTAATGCTGTCGAGCGGTCGGGTCGGGTAGCCGTTGCCTGCGCCGACGGGCGGCGGCAGCGGCATGAAGCCGTCGGCGGCCCCCTCCGAATCTTGTGCAGACGCCTCCGGCTGAGTGGGCAGCTCGCCGCGCACGTCCTCCAGTTCTTTTGGCGCCTTCACTGCGGGCGGGACTCCCGCCTGTACAGCCAGGCGCCGAGCCTCGGCCAGTTGCGTGTTGACCTGTGGCTGCAAGCGCTTGGCTACCTGAACGCCGTCGTTGAGCGGCGGCATCTGGCTTTGCGCTTGGCGCACTTGGGCATCCAGCCGCGCGGCCCGCTCGGCCGCGGGCCGCAGCGCGGCCACCCGGCTGCTCAGCTCGGCGATGCGCTGGCGCAGCATAGTTGCCTGGGCCGCGCTGATCTGCCCGCGCGTGGCGAGCGCGTTTACTTGCGCCGTGAGTTGGGTCAGCCGAGCTTGCAAGCGGTCCAGACTCTGCGGCAGGGTTGCGGCCTGGGTGCCCACCGCGGCCAGCCCATTCAGGTCGGCCTGCAGGCGGTTCACCAGGCTCACGTAGTCGCCGAGCTCCTGCGCGGCGGCCTCGAGCGTGACGACGAGTTGGCGGATGCGTTGCTGCAGTGTTGGCAAGTCGACGGTCGCCGTCCGCTGCGGTGGGGGTGGCGGTGGCGGCGCCTGGTTCAAGGTTGCAATGCGCGGGATAATGGTCAGCGGCTGTTGGCTGTTGTCTTGGCCCAGATGGCGGAAAGTGATCCACTGGCCGGACTCACCCACCTGGTACAGGCAGCAGCCCAGGGTGTAGTCGTCCTGCAGCATCTCGCCGTTGTACCAGGCCAGCGACTCCCAATACGATTCCTGGCTGATCGGGTCGGCCGGGTAAAGCCAACCCACGTCGCCGGCCGGGCTATTCGGGAATTTGTACATGCGCGCCAGGCCCGCCTCGGTGATGATTGCGCGCTGCCGGTCGCTGTAGCGCGGCCGGATGCCGGCCATGCATAAACGATACTCTAACGCAGAGCTGGCATTCACTGCCGACGGTTGCAGCCCTGGCCAGCCGTACTCGTGAAAGCCAAGATAGATGTAGGTCGAGAGCGTCTTCGGGAACCAGTCGAGATAGTCTTGCGGACGGGAGAAGTTGCCGGCGGCGAAGTTGAAGGCCACTGCCTCAACGCCTTCGCGCCTCAAACGCTCGCGAAATGCGAGCTGGAAGTCGTCGTAAGCCGCGGCGCGGCGTTTCCAGATCGCATCGGGCTCGCCGTTTGGAAAGGTCAGCGGTCCGGGCAGCACCTCGTTTAAACTCATCCAGGCGTCGAACAGCAGGCGGCCATTGATCTTCTCAGTCGCCAGGCCGGAATCGTAGGACAGGATTTGTTCGGCGAAGCCGCGGCCTGCTGCGGCCGGGTCGGGGCTGTCTAGCCAGGCGGTTTGCTGTTGCTGCTCGACGAACATGCGGCCGACGACGAATGAATTAGGCGAGAGCGACTCACGGATCTCGCCCAAGAGCCCGCGGTCCTTGGCATGGATCAGGATGGTGGGCGGCTTGACGTCGCGGATTGCCTCGCGCAGACCGGGGACGATGGTGTTTTCGATGTAGAAGCCTAGCTTGTTCATTGCGCCCTTCCCACGTTATCATCCGGCTCCCGAGGCAGCGTAACCGGCCGCGTCGCACCGAAGCTTTCCACAAAGACGCGCTGCTTGGGCGCCTCTTCCTGAGCCAATGCAATGGCCGCCTCGTTTGGCTCGAAGCTATCTGGCACGGTCCACTCGTCCGGCTTGGCTGGTTTATCGATCGGCGGTCCCGGCTCGGCTGGGGATTTGGGTGCGATAGGCGGCGCGCCTGGCCAGGGCGTGTTCGCCACCACCAACGCGTCGAGCATGGCCTTGGTCTGAGCTTCGTTGGCGCCGGCGAGGCGATACACGTCTACGCCTGCGGTGCTCAGCCGGGCGGAGTCCTGTCCGCTCACCCCGGCCTCGCCGCCGACAATGACAACGTGCCGGGCGGTGAAGCCGTCGTTGGGGGTGAACGTGGTTGCCGGCCGGAAATGGGCGATGTAGGCCTGAGCGTTGCGCCAGTCGGCCTGGGCCCACTGGTCGCCGTGCTGCCAGAACATCAGCATCAAATCAACCGGCCGCGGCGGCGCCTGGCGGATCGTCTCAACGCGCTGCTGCAGAAGTTGCTTCCAATTTGCGCCGTTTAGCCACTGGTCGCCGGGGCAGGTGGTGTCCATCACCTCCTTGTGGCCGACGATTTTGTCCACGCTGGAGATGCCGTGCTCTTTCATCAGCCAGGCGATCAGCCGCGACACGCTGTCCATTTGAGCGGGCGACGGCAGTTGTCTTTCGGGCGGAATGGGCGTGCCGTCCCAGTTGCGCTTCATAAAGCGGCCAATCAGGCTGATTCCAACGCTGTCGTTGTTGGCCGGTCCGGCGTGGTACGAGCGGGTCTCGGCGCGATTGGTCTGGAAAATCGTGCCATCCGGGCCGATGACGTAGTGATAGCCGATGCCCGGCCACTGCGCCTTGATCAGGTTGCCCTGTGCGTCGCGCCGCTCGCCGTTGACGTGGTAATCGGCGATCTGGCGCACAGTCATCGTCGACGGGGTATCCGTATGGTGGACGACGACGCGGCGGACCGGAGAGGTGCGCCGGTCGTAGGGCGGGAGAGTTGGGTGCTTCGGCAGCGAGTCGACGACATCGGTCATGGCGGGCTTGCTCACGCCGCTGCCGCCCTGGTTGTTTTGCAGCAGGACGGTCAAGCGGGCGACCTCGGCCTTCAGCTGGTTGTTCTGCGCCGTGAGCTGAGCTATCTGCGCCTGCAGCTGAGTGACCTGGTCGCGCAGCGTCTGTACTTCCTGCTGCAGGGCCGGGACTTGGGCCGCCTGCTGCTCCAACTGCGCGATGCGCTGCTCCAGTTCTTTGATTCGCTGCCGCAGCTCCGCCGCCACCGGATCCGGCGGTGTGGCCGCATCAAGGATGGCCTGCGCCCGGCTAACGAGCGGTTCCTTGTACTTGACGCCGGCCAGCCACTGCATGCCAGGCGAGCCTGAGGGGTCGGACGCATCGACCTCACTGCGGCCGATGATCGCTTCGGCGGTGAGGTTAAATGTGCTGAGTAGCCAGGCGATCGTCTGCGCCGCGCTTTCTATCTGTGTATCGCTCGGTGCGACCTTGTTAAAATCGCCGGCCAGGCAGACCGCGACGCCGTCGGCGTTGACTGCCTGGACGCTGGTTTGCGCCGTGAGCGCCTCGACCGGTTGTGTCCAGCTGATCTGTCCATCGCCGGTGATGTAGAAGTGGTACTTGATGCCCGGCAGGCCCTGGCCGACCTGGAACTCGGCCACTCGCTGCGGAGTGACGTCCGGCTTGGTGGCGGTGTGATGCACGATCAGGCGGCGCACCGTGTCCAGGTTTCGCCGCGGGTACTGCTTGTTGGGCGCAGCCGGCAGCGAAGTGCGCAGGTCCTGCATGGCCGGCTGCGGCACCGCGCCCGCGGAGAGGGTGTTGAGCTCCACCTCCAGCCGTGCGATGTCCGCGTCCAGGGCATTGATCTGCTGCTGCAGCGCGGTCGCCTGTTGGCCCTGCTGCTTGAGGCCCGCTATTGTCGGCGACAGCTGGTTGGCCTGAACGGAGAGGCTGGTGATTTGTGTGAGCGCCGGCCGCAGCGCGTTGACCTGCCGCTCCAGCGCGTTGACCTGCTGCTCCAGCGCGGCCAGGTCAGTGCCGACGGTTTCCTTCCATTGGTAGCGCGGGCCGAACGAGTTCGCGGAAATCGTCGATGACTCCTTGTTTGCCTTCGATCCACCAGCGGTCGTCGCCGACGCGCGGCCAGCGGTACAGGATCAACGAGCGGATCTGCTGGCCGCCGGCCTGGTTCCAACGGTCGATCTCCTTGTAAGCCTCGCGCACCCATCCTGTGTTGGCGTTGTTCCACGGGACGTCGCCCTGATCGCTTTCAGTCAGGTAGACCGGCAGGCCGCGCATGTCCGGCGGGATGGCGCGCATGAAGTCTTGGTAGGTGCGGAAATGCCAGAAGTAGTTGCTGAACCGACCATCGCCGACCTTGGCCGTCGATGTGACAAAGGCCGGATCCACGCCATGGGTGTAGGCGTGGATCGTCATGCCATCGCAATTGGCCGGGCCGAGCTGTCTAAGGATGTCGTTGAAATACTGCACCCAGTCGCCGTTGGGGTTCTCCGGGTAGTTAGTGAGGTTGTTCCAGGGCGCGACGCCGGCCACCAGCACCTGGTCCAGCTCGTGGCCGGCCAGGGCGCGGATTGCGGCGCGCACCTTGCGGTAGCACGACGCATAGCGCTGCGGAGTGATCTTCTCGCCGGTAGTGTCGGGCCTTAACGGTTGCGGCGGCGTGGCATTCCAGTCCCACTGTGCGCCGGGCCACTCGATCGGGTGGTTGGTCTCGTTGCCGATCTGCCAAAGATGGCAGCCTTTGGAGATGCGCACGAAGTTGGCGCAGCGCCGGGCGAAGGCATCGTAGTCGCGCTCGTAGGGCAATGTGCCTGCGGGGTTGTAGCCATTGTTCAGGCGTACGATGACGCCCAAACCCCGATCGGAGAGAGGGCGATAGTCCGCCCAGAAGCGCGTGTCGTCGCCAGAGCTGTTGTCGTTCGGATTGCTGCCGATGGCGACGGTGACCAGCACCCAGCCTGGCACGTTTGCTGCCAGCATCACCTGCTCGCCGCCGGGGTCGTGCAGGCCATACAAGAGAAGGCTATCGTTGAGGGGTCGCGTCATGGTGCCTCGATGGGTCAGCAACGGCTGGGGAACGATGAGGGAAGAAGGGAAACGCATCTCAAGAAAAACAGTTTCAAGACTATTGTACCTCAAAAATCTAGTGATGGCAAGGCGATTCTTATCCAACCCTGCAGGCCGTGTTGCGTCCGACCTTTGTAACGAGTTGACATTGGTGGTATACTCGCCGTGGCCGAACGAAACTTCGTGATTGATGATCATTCCTGTTGAGAAACATCGTGACTGACCCGCACTCCGCCAGTAGAGCACCTTTCCGCTTTGATCCGGTTGATATCGATCAGGTGCGTTTGCTCTTGAGCTTGCAGCCAGGAGAGCGGATTCGCGTCATGTTGGATGCTCAGGCATTGGCCAAAGGGCTGGTCATGGGGCGTCTGCGCCGGCTAAATCCAGAGCTGTCGCCGAACGAGCTGGGCTTCAAGTTCATCGAGGAGATCGAACGTGGCAAGCAAACCACGCCCGGACCTTAGCCTTTTTGTGGACATTCTTCACACGTTGGAGGAGATTGGCGCGCCTTACGTCATTATTGGCGCCTTTGCTGGGATAGTCTATGGCATCAATCGCACGACCTACGATATCGACATCGTCGTCGACCTCACGGAGGAGGACGTGAGCCGTCTCGTGGCTCACTATCCGCCGCCGCGCTACTACGCTGACCCGGAGCAGATGCGCAGCTCTCTGCGCCAGGGGATCATGTTCAACATCATCGACGGTTCCCGCGGCGAGAAAGCCGACCTGATGCCGGTGACCAGGCGTCCTGAGTATCGGCATGTGCTCGCCAATCGGGTACGTCAGCCGATCGTCGTGCCGGGAGCCGCGCCGTTTGACGCATGGTGTGCTCGGTCGGAAGACGTGATCATTGGCAAGCTCAAGGCCTGGGCGGAAAGCGGACACCGCCGGCACGAAACAGACATCTATGAGATGCTGGTGTTTCACTATCTGAGCTCGGACCCGTCTGCCTGGATCGACTTTGGGGCGGTGGATCTGGCAGCGTCACAACTGGGCAGTGAAGTGGTCAGGCTCTGGGATCAAGCAACGCAAGCAGCCCATGTGGAAGCCGAGCGTCAAGGCCGCCGTTGAGCACCGGCTTGCTGTGCCAGGACTAGCTCAATTTGACCCCGACGATCCCGTTGTCCGACGGCCCGTGGTGTTACCGGGCGGATAGCCGGAGGCTGTTGCCAGGCGGCGCGCTCACCGAAGGCGGCAGCGTGTTTGCCTGGCTTCGCCAGACCTTGCGGTTGGGTGAAAGTGCACAGTCAAGATATCGTCAGTCGAAGCTACCACCCGCGACCTCCGAGGTCGCAGAAGACCTCGGAGGTCTGTCCGAAGATAACCTAAAGGAGCATTCATCCATGACTACACCCATTGCCGACATCGGCCTCATCGGCTTGGCCGTAATGGGCCAGAACCTGGTTTTGAACATGAACGACCACGGCTTTGTCGTGGCTGTCTACAACCGCACCGTGTCCAAGGTAGGCGAGTTTCTCGCGCATGAGGCCAAGGGCACAAGCGTCGTCGGCGCCCATTCGATCGAGGAACTGGCGGGCCTGCTGAAGCGGCCTCGCCGGGTCATGTTGATGGTCAAGGCCGGCTCGGCGGTTGATGATTTCATCGAACTGCTGATTCCACACCTGGAGCCGGGCGATATCATCATCGACGGCGGCAACTCCAACTACGAGGACTCGATCCGCCGTACCAGCTATCTCGAGTTCAAAGGGCTTCCTCTTCATTGGAACGGGCGTCTCGGGTGGCGAGGAGGGCGCGCGCAATGGTCCTTCGATCATGCCGGGTGGATCGCCTGCGGCCTGGCCCGCCGTCCGGCCTGTCTTTCAAGCAATCGCCGCCAAAGTGCCTGAAGGCGACCCCAACGGCGCGCCGTGCTGCGATTGGGTCGGCGAAAACGGGGCCGGCCATTTCGTCAAGATGGTGCACAACGGCATCGAGTACGGCGATATTCAGATCATCGCCGAGGCCTACCAGCTCATGCAGGAGGGCCTGGGCTTGAGCAACGATGCGATGAGCGCCATCTTCGACGAGTGGAATCGCGGCAAGCTCGAGTCCTACCTGATCGAGATCACGCGCGACATCCTGGCCTACAAGAACGAGGATGGCGAGGCCGTCATCGACCAGATACTTGACAGCGCCGGGCAGAAGGGCACGGGTAAGTGGACGGCGACCAGCGCCTTGGAAATGGGTATTCCACTGACCCTCATCGGCGAGGCGGTGTTTGCCCGTTTTCTGTCGGCTCTCAAAGAAGAGCGGGTGGCAGCTTCACAGGTGCTCGGCGGTCCGGGTGGACGGTTTACGGGTGATAAGACCTCCTTTGTCGACGATCTCTGTGAGGCCGTCTATGCAGCTAAGATCATCTCCTACGCCCAGGGCTACATGCTGATGCGTGCAGCGGCCCAGCAGTACGGCTGGACGCTGAACTATGGCGGGGTGGCGCTGATGTGGCGCGGTGGCTGCATCATCCGCTCGGCCTTCCTGGGCAAGATCGGAGACGCCTATGCCGCCGACCTGCAGCTGCAGAATTTGCTCTTGGCGCCATACTTTGCGCAGGCGGTGGAAGACGCTCAAGCCGCCTGGCGTCGCACGGTGGCGCGCGCCGTCGAGCTGGGCATCCCGGTGCCGGCCCTGTCCAGCGCGCTGGCCTTTTTCGATGGATACCGCCGCGAGCGGCTGCCGGCCAACCTGACCCAAGCCCAGCGAGACTACTTCGGCGCCCACACCTACGAGCGCGTCGACCGACTGCGCGGGGAGTTCTTCCACACCAACTGGACAGGGACTGGCGGCGCGGTGACGGCAAGTACATACCAGGCATGAGGAGGCCGGTGATCTTGCCAAGTGGTTTCATGCGAGATAGAATTGATTGACGATATGAAGTGGGTGTTGCAGATCAAGGAGATGATTTTGTGAAGTTCTACAATTTCGAGATTGTGGTGGAAAAAGAACCCGAAGACGAAGGATACCTGGCCTACACTCCGACCCTACCCGGTTGTTTCAGCAACGGCCGCACTGTGGAAGAAGCTCGACGTAACATCCGTGAAGCTATCCAGCAGCATTTGGCTGTACTGAGGGAGCATAATCGTCCGATCCCTCAAAACGAGAACCTGGTGTACGTCGAAGCCCTGTCTGTGGGATTGCCGGCATGACGCGCATGCCCCAAATTACGGCTCTGCACATGGTGCGTTTTCTAAAGGCGCAGGGCTTTGTGGAGGAGCGCCAGAGCGGTAGTCACCTCACTTTATGGCACGAAGGGCGTCAGGTGGCCGTAACCGTTCCCATACATACGGGTGCAGACCTTGGTCGCGGTTTGGCAGTCCGCATCCTCAAAGACGCAGGTTTCACAGTCGATGACTACTTGAGGCTAAAATAGACCCTCATGCAGCCCTGGAAAACGCTAGAGCGACGCACCATTCTACACCACAGCAAGTACCTGACCGTCGAGGAGCACTCCGTCGAGCTGCCTGACGGCCGGGTGATTCCTGATTGGCCGTGGATCATCACGCCGGACTACGTCAACGTGGTCGCGGTGACCATGGACGGCCGCTGGCTGTGCTTTCGGCAGACGAAGTACGCTGTCGAGGGTGTCTCCTTGGCGCCGGTTGGCGGCTACCTGGAGCCGGGCGAAGATCCGCTGCTGGGCGCGCAGCGGGAGTTGTTCGAGGAAACCGGCTACGAAGCGCCGGACTGGATCGATCTCGGCCACTTTGTCGTCGGCGCCAATCGCGGCATCGCTATCGCCAACCTGTTTCTAGCTCGTAAAGCCTTTCGAGTCGCTGAGCCGGACGCCGACGACCTGGAAGAGATGGAGTTGCTACTGCTTGACCGTGCGGAGGTCGAGGCGGCCCTGAAGGCAGGCGAGTTCAAGGTGTTGGCCTGGGCAACATGTGTTGCTCTTGCATTGCTTGACACGAGCGAGGCAAACTATGTCAGATAAACCACTGATCATCCACAACGCACTTGTCTGCACCTTCGGCGAGGCCAACCAGGTCGTCGAGGACGGCGCCGTGCTGGTTGAAAACGGCCAGGTGACGGCGGTCGGCAAGGCAGCCGATCTACTTGCGCAGTATCCTGAGGCCGTAGGCGAGAATGCCGGCGGCAAGCTGTTGATGCCGGGCAACATCTGCTCGCACACGCATTTCTACGGAGCGTTCGCTCGCGGGCTGTACATTCCTGGCCCGCCGCCCAAGGACTTTACCGAGATCCTGCACCGCCTGTGGTGGACGCTCGACCGGGCGCTGGACGACGACGGCGTGCTATATAGCGCGCTGGTCTGCCTGGTGGACGCCATCCGCAACGGCACCACGACGCTGGTCGACCATCACGCCAGCCCCGCCGAGATCGACGGCAGTCTGGACATCATCGCCGGCGCGGTCGAGGCGGCCGGGCTGCGGGCTGCCCTGTGCTACGAAGTCACGGATCGCAATGGTCCCGAAGGCGCGCGGGCCAGCATCGACGAGAATGTGCGGTTCATCAAGAAGACGCGTTCACACCCTTCGCCGCTGCTGGCCGCCACGTTCGGCTTGCACGCCTCGCTCAGCCTCAGCGACGAGACGTTGGCCGCCTGTGTAGCCGAGGCCGAGGCGTTGGGCGATACCGGCTTCCACGTCCACGCCGCCGAGGGTCCCGCCGACCAGGAGGACAGCCTTGCAAAATACGGTCTGCGCACGATCGACCGCCTGCGCAGCCGCGGCATTCTCGGTAAACGCACGATCGTGGCCCACGTCACGGCGATCGATGCCTGGGAGATGGCCGCGCTGCGCGAGACCGGCACGTGGGTCACCCACCAGCCGCGCAGCAACATGAACAACGCCGTCGGCGTGGCCGACGTGCCGGCCATGCTGCGGGGCGGGATGCCGGTCCTTCTGGGCAACGACGGCTTCTCCAACGACATGTTTGTCGAGATGAAGACCGCCTATTTATTACACAAAGCCTGGCGCAACGACCCGCGGGCAATGCCCGGTGATCAGGTCATCGGCATGGCCTACGGTAACAACGCCGCATTAGCCCGCCAGTTCTTTGCGCAACCTCTCGGGGAGATCAGCCCCGGCTCGGCAGCCGACCTGATCCTCCTCGACTACCAACCGACCACACCGCTTAGCGCCGCCAACTTGCCCTGGCACATTCTATTCGGCGTCAGCGGCAGCCACGTCACCCACACCATGGTAGCAGGCCGCTGGCTGATGAAGAACCGCGAGCTGCTCACCCTGGACGAGGCCGCCATCACCGCTCAGAGCCGCAAGGTTGCTGCGCAGACATGGGAGCGCTTTTGGGAATTCAGTGGATAAGGATGCGGAAATGCGGGATTGCGCAATTCCGCAATCCCGCATTTGTAGCCAAAGGCCTTTATGAGCACACAAATACTTGTAGATCGAATTTCTCTCGGCGCCACCGGCATCCAAATCAGCCCGATGGGCATCGGCACGTGGGCTTGGGGTGACACGTGGTTTTGGCAATATGGCAAGGGCGGCTATTCCGACGCCGACCTCGACGCGGCGTATCAGGCCAGCCTCGCCTATGGCATCTCTTTTTTTGACACCGCCGAGATGTACGGCAGAGGCCGGTCGGAGCGGCTGCTGGGCCAGTTTGCCCGCAAGGCCGGCTGGCCAGTGGTGATCACCACGAAGTTCTTTCCGTTGCCCTGGCGCGTCAGCAAGGGCCAGTTGTCGCACGCCTTGCACCACAGCCTGGACCGGCTCGGCCTGGAGAGCGTCGATCTCTATCAAATGCACTGGCCCTTCCCGCCTTTATCCGTCGACACCTGGATGGACGCGATGGCCGATGCGGTCCATGCAGGTCTGATACGTGCGGTTGGGGTGTCCAACTACAACGCCGAGCAGACCCGCCGAGCCTATGACGCGCTGGCCAGACGCGGCGTGCCGTTGGCTTCCAACCAGGTCGATTATTCGCTGTTACAGCGTAAGCCGGAGACCAACGGGCTGTTGGCACTATGCCAGCAGTTGAACGTCACCTTGATTGCTTACAGCCCGCTGGCCCAGGGCCTGCTCACCGGCAAGTACACTCCACAGAACCCGCCGCCCGGCCTGCGCGGCCGGCGCTACGGCGGAATCTTGGCCGGGATCCAACCCCTCACCAGTTTGCTGCGCGAGATCGGCCAGACGCACGGCGGCAAGACCCCTGCCCAGGTGGCGCTCAACTGGACGATCAGCAAGGGGACAGTGCCGATTCCCGGCGCCAAAAATGCCCGTCAGGCTATCGACAATGCCGGCGCGCTCGGCTGGCGGCTGGCCGATGCTGAGGTCGCGGCGCTGGATGCCGCCAGCGCCCGGGTGGGTAAATGACCGAGCGGCAAACACCAGCGAGCTTGCGACAACCGGGCATCGTAGTGCTTTTCGGCTCCGGTGAGACGTCCGCCAGCGGTCAGAAGGCCTTCGACTGGCTGTTTCGCCATCTGCAGCAGCCTTTGCGTGTGGCCGTGCTTGAGACCCCCGCCGGCTTCGAGCTGAACTCGGACCGCGTCGCCGGCCGCATCGGCGATTTTCTGTGCGACCGCTTGCAGAACTACCGGCCGGAGGTCACGCTCGTGCCGGCCCGGCAGCGCGGCACGTCTTTTAGCCCCGATTCACCCGAAATCGTCGCCCCCCTGTTGACCAGCAACGTGCTCTTCCTCGGTCCGGGCAGCCCAACTTATGCCGTGCGGCAGTTGCGCGACACCCTGGCCTGGCACACGTTGCAGGCACGACACCGCCTGGGAGCCGCCCTGGCGCTGGCCAGCGCGGCTACGCTCGCGGTCGGCTGTCTTACCCTGCCGGTGTACGAGATCTACAAAGTCGGCGAGGACCTGCATTGGAAGCAGGGTTTGGATTTGTTTGGCCCATTTGGGCTGCCACTGGTGATTCTGCCGCACTGGAACAACAACGACGGCGGCGACGAGCTGGACACCAGCCGCTGTTTCATGGGGCGGGCGCGTTTCGATCCTTTATTCGCCATGTTGCCTGCTGACGTCACTCTCCTGGGCCTTGATGAGCACACCGCGCTCGCCATGGACTTTGCGACGGCTCGATGCCGGGTGATGGGACGCGGCGGCGTGACCGTGCTACGCAACGGTGCAGCCCAGGTTTTCGCCCACGGCCATACCTTCCCGCTGGCGGAGCTGGGACCGTATCGGCTTCCTGAGCCGCAGGCCGGCATTCCGGAGTCGGTGTGGCGGCAAGTCACGACCGAGCCGGCCGATCCTGCCGAGCCAGCGGCCGAGGTGCGCAGGTTGGCTGCGCTGCGTCAGGCCGCCCGCGAGAGCCGGGATTGGGCAGCCGCGGATGCCTTGCGCGACCAGATTGAAGCGCTCGGCTGGCTGGTGCAGGACACGCCCAGCGGGCCGCAGCTGGCCGCGGCCTAATCGTAGGGGCAGGTCTTGCACCTGCCCTGATGTGTCATCGCATTCGCCTCGGGCAGGTGCAAGACCTGCCCCTGCGTGTGGGTTTCAAGGATACCTATTCAAGGAGCATTCGGTATGCGACCGCAGCCTTTGCCGCCTGGCCCCGGCCAGGAGTCGGTGTGGGACTATCCTCGCCCGCCTCGGGTTGAGAATACAGCGAAGCACATTCAGGTGATGTTCAACGGCGTCGTCATCGCCGATACCCGCCGCGCGGGCGGGTGCTGGAAACCAGCCATCCACCGATCTACTACATCCCGGCCGACGATATTCAAATGCAGTATCTCAAGCCCACGAGCCGCAGCTCGATGTGTGAGTGGAAGGGCTCTGCCTCTTACTACACTGTGAAGGTGGCCGGCAAGTCCGCACCGGACGCTGCCTGGACCTATCGCCGGCCGACGCCGGCCTTTGTCACCATCAAGGACTATGTTGCCTTTTATCCACAGCTGATGAACTCGTGCACCGTGGACGGTGAGCAGGTGACGCCGCAGCCTGGTGAGTTCTACGGCGGTTGGATCACCAGCGATGTGGTTGGCCCCTTCAAGGGCGAGCCGGGATCGTGGGGGTGGTAAGCGCGATGGGTAGGTGACGAAGCCATGCTTGTTGCACGATTGAGCATGTGTTACAATGCGCTCACTGCCTGAACCATCGGAGTGACAGAGAATTAGCCCGCCGCAAGCCGCAGGGCTTCAGCCCTGGCGGAAAGGCGGGCTTTTCCCCGGCTTCCCGTGCCCGCAGCCCGGCACGGGCCAGGGTAGCCAGAGTCTCAGACTTGCACGGTTGTCGAAATAGTTGTATAATGCAACATATGGAATACCAAAGAGACGAACACAGAGTACACCTAATCGTCTACCATCTCATCTGGTGCCCGAAGCGGCGCAAACCAGTATTGGTCGGAGAAGTAGTCAAGGATCTGCGATCTCTCATCGAGGCAAAGTGCGAAGAAAAGGGATGGGAGATTCTTGAGTTAGCTATCCAGCCAGACCATGTCCACTTGTTCCTGCGAGCTTGGCCCATCGATGCAGCGGCAGACATCGTGCAAGAATGCAAGGGCGCTACTTCGAGAGAGCTTCGGAAAAAGCACAAGCACCTGCAACGTTTGCCATCACTCTGGACTCGTTCCTACTTTGCCAGTACCGCAGGCAACGTAAGTAGCGAGACCATCCAGAAGTACATCGCTGCCCAATCCAAACTATGATCACCACGCAGACCCTTCCCTACCGGGGCAGTAAAGCCCTGGCCGATGAACTGAATAAGGAAAGCGCCAGGCACTACAACGCAACGCTTTCCAACCATTGGCGCACCTTCCGCAAGAAGGGTGTTTGGCTCTCCGAAAAGTCGGCCTACCGCTGGGAGGACTACCAGTCGGGCGGCACGATCCTGCACGCGCACAGCCGGGATGCGGCCCAGCAGGCGTTCTATCGGTCGTGCAAGACGGCGAGAACCCTCAAGCGGAACGGGAACACGGCAGGCGCGATATCCCAAGTATCGCCGGGGCTTTAGAACCACGATCTGGAAGAATACTGGCATCCGTGAGAGCGGAAGCACCCTGCTACTGGCTCAGCTCGGGGCCTGGCACCGCTCACGGTGGCCATCCCGACCGACTGGGAGACCTGTCGGGTCTTGGAAGCCCGGCTTGTGTTCGACAAGAAGTCCTACAAGTACACCTGGCACATGGTGCTCGAAGACGGTCTGGTCCCGCCAGTCGCACCGGGAGACCGGGTGCTGGCGGTCGACATGGGCGAAATCCACCCGGCCGTCATAGCGGACACCGAGCAAGCCCTGGTGCTCTCCTGCCGAGCGCTGCAGGGCCTGTAAGCAGTACGGGAACAAGCGCCGGTCGGAACTCGCTTCTTTGCGGGATCGGAAGAAGCGCGGGTCGGCCAACCGGAAGCGCATCCAGAAACGCATGAACCGCTTCAAGGCCCAACAGGAACGCCGCGAAAAGGACATCTTGCACAAAGTCTCGCGCGCCGTGGTCGATCATGCAGTGGCCCGGCGTGCAGGCAAAATCGTCATCGGTGACGTGCGGGACGTGGCCGATGGCGTCAACCTGGGACACCGAACGAACCAGAAGGTGTCTGGCTGGTCGCATGGGCGGCTGCGCCAGTACATCACGTACAAGGCCGAGCATGTCGGGATCGAGGTCGTGCTGCAGGATGAGCACTACACGACCCAGACATGCCCCGCGTGTGGGCAAAGGCAAAAGCCCAGCGGACGCATCTATCGATGCGCGGCTTGCGGTGGCGTGTTTCACCGGGACGTCGTCGGCGCAGTCAACATCTTGTCTGCGCATATCTACGGCGAACCTGGTCATATCGCTCCACCTTCTCCAATGTATCGCAGGCCGTTTCTTCGTGAAACGCTGCGTAGTCGGGCCGACACCCCGGACCTGGCCAGGGCGCCTCATTAGCTCCCTGGAAGCCGCTGGGCTTCAGCCCATGCGGAGTGTCACAACTCAAACCTATCTCCCGGAGGAGACTGTCGTGCAGCGGGGTGTGGAGGCCCTTGTCAAGGCCCTCGGTCCAGTCGAGGCTGCCCGGTTCCTGAGTTTGCCGCGCCAACGCCTGCTGGACTACGTGCAGTGGCACAGGCAATGGCAAACCAGTCTTGATCAGAAGAGCTTCTTCGACGCGGTTTTCGAGGTTGGCAATTCGACGCCATGAAGAACTATCTTATCGACATGGACGGCGTGCTTATCAGCGGCCGTACCATTATTCCCGGTGCGGATCAATTTATCGAGCGGCTGAAAGCGCGCCACGTCGAATTCCTGGTGCTGACCAACAACCCTCTGTACACGCCGGGCGACCTGGCCCATCGACTGCAAACGATGGGGTTGGACATTCCCAGCGAGCGGATCTTTACCTCGGCCATGGCCACGGCGCGCTTTTTGGATTTCCAGAAGCCGATGGGCACGGCCTACGTGATCGGCGAGAGCGGGCTGACTTGGGCGCTCCACGAGCTTGGCTATGTGATCACCGACATCAACCCCGATTACGTCGTGTTGGGCGAGACTCATTCCTACAACCTGGAGCTGATCACCAAGGCCATCCGGTTGGTGGCCGCAGGCGCGCATTTCATCGCCACGAACCCTGATCCGGCGGGGCCTGGCGAAGGCGGCCTGGTGCCGGCTTGCGGCGCCATGGCTGCCTTGATCGAAAAAGCCAGCGGCTACAGCCCCTTCTTCATCGGTAAGCCCAACCCGGTGATGATGCGCACGGCGCTGAACTACCTGGACGTGCACTCCGAGGACACGATCATGGTCGGCGACCGGATGGACACGGACATTATCGGTGGCGTGCAAAGCGGGTTGGAGACGATTTTGGTGTTGACCGGCGTCACCCGGCCGGAGGATGTGAGGCGTTTTCCGTACCAGCCAACGCGCATTGTCGAGTCCGTGGCTGAGATCGAACTGTGATGCCGGGAGATTATCGTATTTTCGTCGGTGCGTTCCCAACAGGTGACTTCGTAGACCGTATCCAGGCTTTGCGTAAACAGCACGACCCCAAAACCGCTCGCATTACGCCGCCGCACGTGACGCTGGCGGGCACGTACTGGCGTCAAGGCCCTGCAACACGAGACAACGAAGCCGAAAGCATCACTCGCATTAACACCGTGTTGCACCGGATTTAACCGTTCGATCTGGTGATAGGCGGCGTGTATTCGTTTCTACCGGCGAACGAGGTGATTTTCCTTGGAATTGAACCCGTGCCGGGCGTGCTAGCCGCGCGACAGGCATTGGTGGAGGCGTTGGGACCGGACAAGCACGGGGGTCATTTCAAGCCACACCTGACGCTCACGATGCGTTTGGACCTGCCGAGAACGACGGTGCTTTGGGACGATCTTCAGCGCAGCGAATGGCATACAGGCCGCTGGACGGTGCGCATCGTCGAACTGTCGCTGATGCAGCGCGGTTCCGACGATCCTGCCTGGCGAAGCATCGCTCGTCTGACGCTGGCAGCGTAACGCGATTGGACCTTTCTTCCGAGAATGGTCCAATCTGTTTGTTCCCTTCTCACTGGTTGCTCGGGCCGGTCTCCGACCGAGCCCGGTTAATTTGGACTGGGTGTGTATTGGGTTGACAGTTTCGGATGAGTACAGGTGGGCTCGGTCGGAGACCGGCCCGAGCGATTCTCAGGTTAATATCGGTGTACCGACGTCTCAACCTTAATCCCATTCGTCTTCTTGGCAGATAGTGTACTCGGCCCGTTTGCTGTGTCGGAGGAATCGCTCCCCACTGCCGTGCTTTGCAGGGTCTTTTCCTCGGCCCCATTGCCCGCCTCCAACTCCGCGATTTTCAGCGCGACCTGCTCGATCGCTACCCGCTGCTTGCGGTAGAGGTCCAATTCGCTCATCGATAGCCGGTCGGCGATCTCACGCACGGGTTTGCCCTGGATAAACTTGAGATCGAGGATGTTGTACAATAGCCACTCGGAGGCGGTCATCTGGCGCTGGCCCTCTGGGCGCAGGTTTTCGATCGCTTGCGCCAAAACCGAGCGCAGTCCTTTGGTGGGGTTGCCACCCTCCAACTCCGCCGCGCGGTTGACGATCTTTAGCTCCATCAGAGGGCTGTCGGTCAGCTTCGGGCCGCCCCAGTAGTGCGACAGTGCGTTCTTGACCCACTTGGTAAAGTCGGGCTGGTAAAGGATGCTGCTGCTGTCAGCCGGCTGTTGCAGCGTCGGCGTGCCGACGTACGGCACCACACTGCGCCAGCGCTGGACCCGCTCGATTTGCGGCATGATCTCCATCACCGCCATGAAGACGCCTTGCTGTAAGAGACGATCCTCTAGTGCCGTCTCTGCGCGTGCCACCAGCTCGTCGACGATGGTTTGCTCGTCTTCATCCGGCCCCGCTTCGTCCGCACGCGCGACAACCCCCATCAAACCCAGGGCATTTTCTTTGCCGCTCGTTCGCAGCGGCCACACCCAGTAACCGTTGTACTGAACGCTTCCCGCGACCTGTCCATTGCGGGTCGTTGCCTGATGCAGCACGGCTTGCCAGTTGTCATAACGCCTAAACTCGCTGATCAACTCGTTAGGGCCGCACACTGCCTCCACCAACAGCTCCTCGCCGACCTGCACCGCCACGAAACCGCCCGGCACCCGCAGATACTCGCACGTGGCCACCAACACATTCTCGAGGAACTGACGCAGGTCGCTGGAGGTCAGCAGTCGCCGGTCAAGCTCGCGGATTGCCATCAACTCCTCTTGGTCCTCGCTGTAGATCAGCCGGTCCACGGTCGGCTTGATCAGCTCGATCAGCAGTTGAAGCAGCACGATCAGGGCCACCACCGCTAACAGCACCACCGACTCGCGCGGCAGGCCCAGGATGCTCTCGACCTTGGGGACGATCAGGATCGCGCCGACTACGAGGATGCCGAGCAGCGGCCCGCGGATCAGAAAGACGATCAGCCCGCGCTTGACCACCCGGTCCGGGCTGAGCACGCCGTAGTAGGCGACGCTGTAGGTCATCACGATCAACATCACCATGACCCCTATGTTGCCGATAAGGGTTAGGATCGATACGAGCACCCCCGAAGGATCGACCGTGAAGCCGGCAAGCACCAGGTAGGGGAAAACACCCAAGCCCGGTGCGAGAAATGCTACCATGAGGTAAGTCATGCGCCGTCGCGAGGCCGGCGTCAGGCAGCGCTGGCGCACTCGATAGGTGTTGTAAAGGCCATAGCCCGAGATGAAGAAGAAATAGGCGACGAACAGGGGGAACAACGGACCGGGATCGAGATAGTACAGGTTGCCGGTGGCCTCCCCGCCTTGCACGATCAGGTTTGTGAAGATCGCCAACACGCTGATCAGCCCGCTAAGCAGATAGCTTATAGTGACCAGCCGCGTGCGGCGGCGGGAGACCAGGTTCGTCGTTTGCAGCAGCGCGTCCGAAAGGTCGAAATAAGCTGCCGGAACGAAGGGAATGCCTAGCCACTGGAGACGCAGCCACAGATCGGCCTGTTCAGGCGCCACCAGATACAAAATGACGTCGCCGGTATAGACGATCAGCACAAAGGTCAACAGGGCAGCGAAAGCCCGTCCCACCCGGTTGCGAACGTTGTACGCCAACACATACGCCAGCAGGGAGAAGGCAACAACGGCCACCGCTGAGGAGAGGAGGAGGTTGGCGAGATCTAGAAGGTCGGTGAGGGTGGGCATGGGGGGAGGGGCGGAAGTGTCGGAGTGTCGGAGTGTCAAGTGTCTGGTGTCGGAGTGTCAAGTGTCAAGTGTCGGAGTGTCAAGTGTCAAGTGCTGCGGTTGGTTTCTTACACTTGACACTTGACACTCCGACACTTGACACTCCGACACTCCGACACTCCGCCCTAGCGTAGCTCACGTCCGAAATACAACGCCACACTTCCAGAGCTATAATAGCGGTCGTTGAAGCCGCAGAAGGCGAAGCCGTGGCGTTGGAAGAAGCGGATGGCCGGATCGTTTTGGGTTTGGAGTGGCACCATCAAGCGGCGCAGTTGGTGATCGGTGTTCCACTGGATGGCGGCGCGCAACAGCAGGGTCCCGATGCCCTGGCGACGCCAATGACGATCCACCACCAAATGCCAAAGCCAGCCCGTCTGGACGTCTGGCTCGGGCCCGACATCGACGTAGCCGACCACGCCTACGCCCGGCCAGTCCTCGGCCACCATGATCGAGTAACCGCGCTGCCAGTGCATCAGCAGAGCGCTGTCGGGCGATGGGTAGTCCAGACGCAGCTCGCGTGGCAACGCAGCCGAGCGCAGCTGCGCCGAGACATGATCGCGGCTCTCGCGCAAGTCAAGCTGCCAAACTCGGCGGGTATCGAACGAATCGTCCAGATGAAGACAGGTTTCCAGATCGTTGGGGACGGCGAAGCGGACGTGCATAAGGTCGATTTTAGCACTGCGCTGCGGAAAAGGCAAAGCTATTGCTGAGGTTACTACAGGTGGCAGGTGGCAGGTGGCAGGTTGCAGAAGGCAACGACAGCATTCCGTCACTTGCAACCTGCTATTTGCAACCTGCAACCTGCCACCTCCCACCTGCAATTCTGAAGTCAGTTTGCCGTCATCATCGGCAGCTGAGCGAAGTCGTCCGGGCTCAGCGCGTCGAAGGCGCCGGCGCTGGCGTTTTGCGGCTTGAACGCGCTCAGGGCGTCCTCTTGCGTCGGCGCAAAGCCACTCGGATAGGCCACGTCGACGATGCGGGTGTGGGTGGTGCTGTTGGCCGGCGCACCGCCAAAGCGCCACTGCTCCGGTGCAAGGTTCACATCGCGAACGCGCCACACCCCGCTGGCCGGGAAGCCCTCCTGACCCATCACCACACCCAGGTATTTCCAGCCATCCGGGTTCAAGTCCGCAACCGCCACGCCCAGGTGATCGGCCAGCACCTTCTTGGGCACGCGCATCGTGATCTGCCGCTGGCCGGGGTCGCTGAGGATAGTCAGCGTGCCGGCGTCGCCGATCTGCTGAGGCTCCGGCGAGCCTTCAGCCGGCGGCCCAAACAGCCCGGGCGTCCAGCCCTCGGCCCACAGTGCGAAGTCCCAGGCTTGATCGGCCGGCACTGCGGCATTGCGGCCAGACAGAAGGGTGCGCGCGCCCCCTTCGATGGCGTCGATGTAGACGTCCAGCGTGTGGATGCCCATCCCGTTGGGCGCGCCCCAGGCGTTGTTGAGCTGGCAGGTGCAGGTGTGGGCGAGAGCTGGCCGCAGGCCGCTGTGCCCAGCGCAATGGCCAGCACCAGGCCAAGGGTTATCAAACGTGAGTGAAAGCTCATCTTCTGCCTCCGCTGAGGAGAATCAAGGGACGTAACTCCCAATCGGTGGGTGTGATGGTACTATGGTAGCACAAGGGGTGGCAAATCCTTCAATTTTTCGACCTTTCGGGTTTCCTTCGTCGAACCCGCTTTCTGGTAAGGAGCGACATTTGCTCGAACCGACAAATGGGGCAAGGACGAGAAACCCGAAGGGTCTGGATTGGCGCGATTGCACCCGGTTTCAGAAAGCGATTTGACACATCGTTTGCATATCACTATAATGCCATTGTCGTAGATTCACGGTGCCAGGTCCTATTGCGACCAGTGGGTGACGTCTCTCAGTTCCATACTGAGTTCCAGGCGTCTCAGAGCGTCTTGGTGGGTAGCAATCAGCCATGTGGCTGAGCGAATCGTGCGAGGACGCATGACTACAACAGACTCTCGTTCATTCATCTCTTCTGCGCTTCCCATAAGACAGGCCCTCTGGACTGAAGCAAGGCAGCCATCCTCTTTCCCCGCTGCCTCATTATGGAGGAGTGCTATTTGCCGACCCGGTTGACTGTTTTTCCGCTTTTCTTCGCTTCTCGGTGCGGTCTTTTCGCGCGCCAATCCCTACCCTGTTTCCACGTTGTGTTTGCCTCTGGCTCATCTGAGTTAGGATTTTCATACTGTTAGGTTCTTTCTATAGGAGGAGAACCCATGTTTCGACGAAACCTTTCGATCATTCTCGCGCTGCTCGTGGTAGTTTCCATGCTGGCAGCCTGTGGCGGCGGCGCTGAGCCGACGACCGCGCCGACCCAGCCGCCTGCAGCGGTCGCACCGAACTCCTGTCCCGCCGACCGACACCCCCGTGCCGGCGCCGACGGATACTCCCATGCCCGAAGCGACTGAGGCCATGACGGTCACTGAGGTTGTGACGCCGACCGCAGAGCCGACCCCTGAACCGACTGCCCTTCCGGCCGCGGTCAAGATTGAGTGCCCCGCGGATTCGCCGACCCTCACCGTGTGGGCTGACCGTTTCCGCGTGCAGGCGCTATCCACCATCCAGTCTCAAGTGCTGGATGAGACCGGCATCTGCCTGGTTCTCCAAGAGTTTGGCTTTGGCGACATCCGCGCCCAGATGAACTTGGCGGCGCCGGTGGGCGAAGGCGCTGACATATTCGTCGGCGCCCACGACTGGCTGGGCGAGCTCAACGCCAACGGTGTAGTGGCCGAGATCGACCTGGGCGACAAAGCCGCCGAGTTCTTCACACCCGCCGTCAATGCGATGCGCTGGGATGGCAAGCAGCTTGGGTTGCCCCAGAACACCGAGAACATCGCCCTTTTGTACAACAAGGAACTGGTGCCTGAACCGCCTAAGACCCTGGAAGAGGCAGTGGCTATCGCCAAGAAGCTTCAGGATGAGGGCAAGGTCACCCAGGGCTTGCTGTTCTGGCCGGGCGACGCTTACCACTTCGAGCCGGTCTTGACGGCGTTTGGCGGCTACATCTTCGGCCAAAAGGACGGCGAGTACGAGGCGTGTGACGTGGGCCTTGACAGCCCGGGCGCCGTCGCCGCGCTCCAGTGGGTCAAAGACCAGGTCGACGCGGGTATCCTGAGCGCCGACGTGATCAACAACACCGCCGTTGAGCTCTTCCAGACCGGCAAGGGCGCCATGGTCTATACCGGCCCGTGGAATTTGACACCCTTCCGCGATGCAGGTATCGACTTTGGCGTCGCTCCGCTTCTGGGTGCCACAGATACTGCTTCTCCGTTCCTGGGCGTCCAGGGCTTCATGGTCAACGACTACAGCCCCAACAAGCTGCTGGCCCAGTCCTTCCTGCTCGACTACGTCGCCACCGAGCCGGTAATGCAGGCGCTGTTCGACGCGGAGCCGCGGCCTTCGGCCTACCTGGCGGTGCGCGAGGCCACGGAAGACGCGGACTTGGTAGGTATTAACGCGGCCGGTGCAGAGGGCCATCCGATGCCCGCCATCCCCGCGATGGGCGCCGTTTGGGGCGCCTGGGGTGATGCCATCACCTCGGTGTACCAGGGGTCGCAGACGCCTGAGGAAGCGGCAGCGAACGCAGCCAAGCAAGTGCGCACGGCTGCTGAGTGCCCATAACGAGGTTATGACATGGCTGTACCAACAGCCAGGCAAACGGGAGGCCCCCCGTGGGCCTCCCGTTTTTCCCTGGGAGATAACTTACTTGGCACCATCGCCAGGCTGGTGTTTGTTGCCCTTGTTGTCGGGATCTGTTTGGTAAGCGGCTATCTGCTGATTCAGGACGGCTCCATCGGTCTGGCAATTGCCTTCTTCGTGGTCGCGCTACTGGTGTTTGTGGTCTTCCTGCGCACCGCGACCCTGCCCCTGCGGTGGATCGTGCCAGGCCTGATCTTCATGATCCTCTTCCAACTGTACCCAGTCGTCTTTACGGTCTCCACCGCCTTCACTAACTACTCCACCGGCCGCAACCTCGCAAAACCCGCGGTCATTGCGCAGATCGAGAGCCAGACGTTTGTGCCCGAGTCTGCCACGGTGTTCAACTGGACTCCGTTCCGCGCATCCGATGGCACCAATGCGATCTGGGCCGTCGATCCCAGCACCGGCGCTTCCTACTTCGCTGTCCTGGGAGCTGAAGAAGTGGCGGGAGCCGATGTGCCCGGGGTCGGAACCCTTGACGAAAGCGGGGTGCCGACGTCCATCGAGGGCTACGAGCGGCTGGCCCAGAATCAGCGCTTCAAATTCCTATCTGAGAACAAGGGCGTGACGTTTGGCTCTGAAGAACGCGGCGTTCAGATCACAGGCGCCCAGACCGCGGCCCAGCTTCAGCAGCGCTACGTCTACGACGAGGCGCAAGATGCCATGGTCGACCAGAAGACCGGCGTGGTCTACACCAACCAGGAGGGCATTTTCACGTCTCCCGAAGGCAATACGCTGACCCCGGGCTTCCCGGTCTCGGTGGGCCTGAACAACTTCACCAAGATCCTCACCAACGAAGACATTCGCGGCCCATTCGTCACTGTTTTTATGTGGACATTCATCTGGGCCATCTTGAGCGTTCTGGAAACCTTCGTGTTGGGGCTGCTGCTGGCCATTACCATGAACAGCCCTAACTTGCCCATGCAGCGCTTGTTGCGGGTGCTGCTGATCGTGCCCTACGCCCTACCGTCGTTCATCACGGTCAAGATCTGGGTTGGCCTGCTGAACCCGGTGCTGGGCTTCATCGGCACCAAGACGCCCGATTTCATGAACTGGTTCACGGATCCGTTCTGGGCCAAGGTGGGCATCCTTCTGGTGAACTTATGGCTGGGCTACCCGTACATGTTCCTCATCACCCTGGGCGCGTTGCAGAGCATCCCGGGTGACATCTACGAAGCGGCTAAGGTGGACGGCGCCAGTGGTTTTCGCCAGTTCCGGCGCATCACCCTGCCGCTGCTGCTGGTGTCCATTGGCCCGCTGCTGATCGGCTCCTTTGCCTTCAACTTCAACAACTTCGCGATTATCGAGCTTTACGCCGGGGGGGGCCACCCATCCCGGGCGCAGCCACCCCGGCCGGCTACACCGACATCTTGATCAGCTACACCTACCGCATCGCGTTCGGCGGCGCGCGTGGCAACGACTACGGCCTGGCGGCGGCCATCTCAATCATTATCTTTCTGATCGTAGCCGTGATTACGATCTTCAACTTCCGCTACACCGGCCAACTGGAGGAGGTTTCCGAGAATGTCTAGCGCACCTGTTGTAACCAAGGCGCCTGGCGTGAAAACCCCGCGGATGGGCCTGAAAGCGCAGCGGCGTTTCGACACTATCTGGCGCATGGTCGTGGCCTTTCTGTTCATCATCTATGCGCTGTTCCCTATCGTGTTCATCATAGGGACCTCGCTCAATCCCACGGGCAGGTTGCAGGCGACGCAGCTCATCCCAGACAACCCGACCCTGGATAACTACCGCACCCTGTTGACCGAGACTAACTTCCCGCGTTGGATGTTCAACTCGTTGCTCGTGTCCACGTTGGTGGGGGTGATCACGGTAGCTCTGTGCGCATTTGCGGCCTATTCCTTCTCCCGCTTCCGCTTCAGGAGCCGCAAGCGCCTTTTGCAGGGCCTGCTGCTCTCGCAGGTCTTCCCCAACGTGCTGGCCATCGTGGCGGTATTCTTGATCCTGCAGCAACTCGGCCAGTTCTACCCGATGTTCGGTCTGAACACTCTGGGCGGCCTGATGCTGATCTACCTCGGCGGCGCCATCGGCTTCAACACCTGGCTGATGAAGGGCTTCTTCGACACGGTGCCGCGCGAGTTGGATGAGTTGGCCATGCTGGATGGCGCGTCCTCCTGGCAAACCTTCTACACCATCATCCTGCCGCTGGTGCGGCCGGTTCTGGCCGTGATCTTCATGTTGAGCTTCATCGGCACCTACGGCGAGTACCTGGTGGCCAGGGTGCTCCTGACCGACAGTGAGGTGTACACGGTGGCCGTGGGCCTGAGTCTCTTCCTGGGAGACCAGTTCAACGTGCGCTACGGCGAGTTCGCGGCCGGCGCCGTGATTGCAGCCATCCCAACCCTGATCCTGTTCTACATCGCTCAGGGCCAGCTCCAGGGCGGCTTGACGTCGGGTGCAGTCAAGGGCTAGGAATTCTGCTTCGCTTGAGTGCAAAACAAGAGCCAGGCGCGCCTGGCTCTTGTTGTTTCTCCGGGCCGGCCCCTTTCAAGACAATTCTGACAGGAGTTTGTCGCCATGATAGCCGTACCATATTTCCGACGGAAGTGGAACGCTCGATCGCTATTCCGACTTCTCCTCCCCAACCGGCGGGCATCGCACGGTGGACGTTCGGTGTCCTCCGGGATATGCCGAAGCCGTCGAGACCCGTTACCCCGTGCTCTACATGCACGACGGGCAGAACCTCTTCGATCCCGCACTGGCTTACGGGGGCGTGGATTGGGGCGTGGACGAAGCCATGCTTCGCTTGATCCGAGAAGGCCGCTCGACGGGAGCCATCATCGTGGGGGTTTGGAATAGCTCCCAGCGCTGGCAGGACTACATGCCGCAAAAATCGCTCGAGTTGACGGATGGCCAGACTCTCCTGCCCAAGTTTGCTGCCGAGAACGGTGGCGCGCCGGTTTCGGACCGGTATCTTGCGTTTCTGGTGGAGGAGGTCAAGCCCATGATCGATGCCACCTATCGAACGCTGTCGGATAAACAAAACACATTTGTCATGGGCTCCAGCATGGGCGGACTGATCTCGCTGTATGCAGTCGAGCAATATCCGCACGTTTTCGGCGGCGCTGGGTGTGTGTCTACCCACTGGCCGGCCGGCGGGGATTTGCTGGTGGACTACATGGGTAGCCATTTGCCCAAGCCAGGCGCGCACAAGCTGTATTTCGACTATGGCACGGCAACGTTGGACGAGTTGTACGAGCCCTTCCAACAGCGGATGGATGCGCATCTGCAGGCCGCCGGCTACACACGAGGCAAGGACTGGATCACGCGCAAGTTCGAAGGCGCGGAGCACAATGAAACGGCGTGGCGCGCGCGGGTGGAGATACCGTTGCGGTTTTTGTTGGGGTTCTAGGCCGATGTGGAATTCGCCGGCTGATCGGGAAACCCAGCGAATGGAATTCGCCGGCTGAGAAACCCAGCGAATGGAATTCGCCGGCTGACTAATTGCCGGCTGATTACGAAGGCCCCTCAGGGCCTACGGAAGTCGGACAGTAAATGAGATTCGTTTGATCGGAAATGAAGGCCCCCATCATTCTGCAGCGCCTGAGGGCGCTTTGTACTTTTAGGAAACCCAGCGAATGGAATTCGCCGGCTGAGATTACGAAGGCCCCTCAGGGCCTACGGAAGTCGGACAGTAAATGAGATTCGTTTGATTAGAAATGAAGGCCCCCATCATTCTGCAGCGCCTGAGGGCGCTTTGTACTTTCAGCCGGCGAATTCCATTCGCTGGGTTTCTGAGCACCACCGAGAGGAGGATCAGATCTTATACCGTACTGGCGTTTGTTTTATCATTTTGTGTGGACGACCAAGAATTGAGAGCCATTGCTAGTTCCAGATGTAGAGCCGCATGTCTATCATTGTCTGCGCGGAGATGCCAAGAAGATGTACGCCCCGCTGTGCGTCGTGGGCGGCATTCAGGATCACGTGCATGTGCTAGCGGCGTTTCGCCCTGCCACTTCTCCATCTGACTTTGTCCAGCAGCTGAAAGGCAGCAGTTCTCACCTGGTCACCCATGTGCTTAAGCGACCTTTTGAATGGCAGGAGGGATACGGTGTCTTCTCCGTATCCGAGAGCAACGTCGAGCGGGTGATCGAGTACATTCGAAACCAGAAGCAGCATCACGCCAAGAATACTCTCATTGTAGAGTGGGAACAAGTCCATCACTGGAACATTGGTCCCAGCGAAGAGCAATACCGACAGCTTACCGATGCGTTGGATTGAGAAACCCAGCGAATGGAATTCGCCGCCTAACAGCACGAAGGCCCCTCAGGGCCTGCGGAGTCGGACTACGGAGTCGGATAGCGAATACGATTTGTTTGATGAGAAATTAAGGCCTCCACCACTCCGTAGCGCCTGAGGGCGCTTTGTACTTTCAGCCGGCGAATTCCATTCGCTGGGAATCAGGACTCCCATGAACGACTCCCCCTCCGTCATGCAAGACTTCGTCTTCGGCGCGCTCGAAAGCGACGCCAACACCCTGTCCGCAGAGCGTAACCGCTGGTCCTGCATCCGCCACAGCTACGATATCGACCCGCTCGACCCGCTGCCCGGCCAGCCGGTGACGATCACGGTGACCGTAGGCCGGGATGTGTTCGTCGACCACGTCACCGCCTACGTCACCACTGACGGCAGCGAGCCGGCCGGCAGCCGCGGCCACGTAAACAACGGCTTTGCCGTCGAGCTCCATCGAGTTGACACCGTATTCAAGATGCTGTACTGGGATTTCGCAGAGATATGGCAGGGCCAAATCCCTGGTCAGCCCGAGGGCGTTCACGTGCGCTATCGCATTGAGGGATGGCGGAACCTCTCCCCAACCCTCCCCTACGAGGGGAGGGAGTCCGGAACGGAAGTAGTTTCAGGGATCGAAACCTCTACTCCCCTCCTCCTCCGAGGGGGAGGGGCTGGGGGAGGGGGTTCTGATGTTGCTGACGAGCGGAACCTCTCCCCAACCCTCCCCTACGAGGGGAGGGAGTCCGGAACGGAAGTAGTTTCAGGGATCGAAACCTCTACTCCCCTCCTCCTCCGAGGGGGAGGGGCTGGGGGAGGGGGTTCTGATGTTGCTGACGAGCGGAACCCCTCCCCAACCCTCCCCTACGAGGGGAGGGAGTCCGGAACGGAAGTAGTTTCAGGGATCGAAACCTCTACTCCCCTCCTCCTCCGAGGGGGAGGGGCTGGGGGAGGGGGTTCTGATGTTGCTGACGAGCGGAACCCCTCCCCAACCCTCCCCTACGAGGGGAGGGAGTTTGGAACGGAAGTAGTTTCAGGGATCGAAACCTCTACTCCCCTCCTCCTCCGAGGGGGAGGGGCTGGGGGAGGGGGTTCTGATGTTGCTGACGAGCGGAACCCCTCCCCAACCCTCCCCTACGAGGGGAGGGAGTCCGGAACGGAAGTAGTTTCAGGGATCGAAACCTCTACTCCCCTCCTCCTCCGAGGGGGAGGGGCTGGGGGAGGGGGTTCTGATGTTGCTGACGAGCGGAACCTCTCCCCAACCCTCCCCTACGAGGGGAGGGAGTCCGGAACGGAAGTAGTTTCAGGGATCGAAACCTCTACTCCCCTCCTCCTCCGAGGGGGAGGGGCTGGGGGAGGGGGTTCTGATGTTGCTGACGAGCGGAACCCCTCCCCAACCCTCCCCTACGAGGGGAGGGAGTCTGGAACGGAAGTAGTTTCAGGGATCGAAACCTCTACTCCCCTCCTCCTCCGAGGGGGAGGGGCGGGGGAGGGGGTTCTGATGTTGCTGACGAGCGGAACCCCTCCCCAACCCTCCCCTACGAGGGGAGGGAGTCCGGAACGGAAGTAGTTTCAGGGATCGAAACCTCTACTCCCCTCCTCCTCCGAGGGGGAGGGGCTGGGGGAGGGGGTTCTGATGTTGCTGACGAGCGGAACCCCTCCCCAACCCTCCCCTACGAGGGGAGGGAGTCGGAACGGAAGTAGTTTCAGGGATCGAAACCTCTACTCCCCTCCTCCTCCGAGGGGGAGGGGCTGGGGGAGGGGGTTCTGATGTTGCTGACGAGCGGAACCTCTCCCCAACCCTCCCCTACGAGGGGAGGGAGTCCGGAACGGAAGTAGTTTCAGGAATCGAAACCTCTACTCCCCTCCTCCTCCGAGGGGGAGGGGCTGGGGGAGGGGGTTGGGCCAACGAGCTGCGCATTGACGGCACGTCCGAGCCATCCACGCTCTACGGCTACATCGTCGACAGCTTCCAAACCCCGGCCTGGGCCCACGAAGCCATTGTCTACCAGATCATGGTGGATCGCTTTGCACCTGCGCCGGATCGCTGGCTGGAGCCTGAGGAGATGGAGACGTTTGTCGGCGGTACCCTGCGCGGGGTCATTGACCATCTGGACTATGTTGCCAGCCTGGGGGTCACTGCTATTTGGCTGACGCCGATCTTCAAGGTCGGGAGCTATCATGGCTACGACACGATCGACTATACGGAAATTGATCCACGTTTCGGCGCCAAGGCCGACTTGGCCGAGCTGGTCGAGCAAGCCCACGTCCGCGGCCTGCGGGTGATCCTCGACTTCGTCGCCAACCACAGCAGCCATCAATTTGAGTTCTTCCAGCAAGCATTGGCCGATCCGGCTAGTGCCCATCGTGAGTTGTATGACTTTGATCCTGCCTACCAGCACGGCTATCGCACCTTCTTCGCAGATGCCACCATGCCCCAGTTCAACCACGACCATCCCGAGGCCCGCGGATACCTGCTCGAACTCAGCGCGCTACTGGCTGCGGGAGTTCGGCGTCGACGGCTATCGTCTGGATTACGCCGCCGGCCCCAGTCACGACTTTTGGAGCGCCTTCGGCGCAGCGTGCAAGGAGGTCAACCCCGACTGTTGGACGTTCGGCGAGGTGACGTTGGGCAGCGAGGCGCTGCGCACTTACACCGGCCGGCTTGACGGCTGCCTGGACTTCGGTTTCGTACGTCAGGTCCGCATGCTGTGCGCTACGCCCGCAGCGCTGATTCCGGTCAGCCGCTTCGCCAGCACCATCGAGCGCACGCAGCGCTTCTTCCCAGCAACCTTCACCCGCCCGGCGTTCGTCGACAATCACGACATGAACCGTTTCCTGTGGGCGGCCGGCAACGATAAACAGCTTTTGCGCATGGCTGGCGCGCTCTTGCTTGCCTTTGGCGGCACACCCATCCTGTACTACGGCACCGAGGTCGGCTTGAGCCAGCCGCGGCCCAAGAGGCCACTACCGCGAGGAGGCCCGGCATCCGATGCTCTGGGGCGACTCGCAGGACTTGGAGTTGCTTGCCGATTTCAAGCGGCTGATCGCTGCACGCCGCAGCCATCCCGCTCTGGTCTATGGGGGGGTAGTGACGCTGGCGCTGGACGACGAGTGCGGCTTGTGGCTGTCCGAACGCGTCCACGGCGAGGACCGCGTGCTGGTGGTTGTCAACAGCAGCTTGCGCAACGGCCGCGTGGCTCTGCCCCCCGGTGAGTTTTTGGATCTGAAGGGGAACGCAGTCATGGGCAGCCTTGCCGTTCCTGCCAGGACCGTCGTGTTCCTGGCTCCACTTGGGCCGACTGGCTAATCGAGCCTGTCGGAATCACGCGTTCGATAAGGTCATAGATCGGACCGTTCCCGGAAGAACGGTCCGATCTTGCGCGAAGACGAAGCTACATAGATCGGACCGTTCCCGGAAGAACGGTCCGATCTTGCGTTAAGGGAATTCTACCTCTCCACCACCGTCCTCATACCGAACCTGATAAGCCCGATCGGCCACTATGTCATTCCAAACCTGCTTGCTGCCATCCGGCCAGCGGATTCCCACCGTCTGGGGCGTCGATTTGCCCAGACCAAAGCGCAGAACCAGCGCACTACGAAGCCGCCACCCCAGGTGTTCGATCCAAGGCGGCTGCTTGGTTTCAGCGGGTAGATGTTATCCACCGGATGATCGGTGGTCGCAGCATATTTGGACTTACCGGCAGACCGTTTGCGCTTTCCCATCCGGAAAACCTGTGGTACAATGTTGGGACCGGTTTCACCGGGAGTTTGAAGACAAGAATCCTTGGAGCGTTTGGATGAAATCGATCGACTGGCGCCAAATCCAGTGGGTGTCGGTGGTCCTGAATGTGCTCTATGTCTGGATGCTGGGATTGGCGTTTGCCTTTCTGGGCCGAGCCTTGCGTTTCGACCAAACTCGTGATTTTGTCCCGTTGTTGACGCTGGTCGTGGCACTCGCTACGGTTTGGGTCAGCCATCGTGTCGCGATCCGGGCAGGCGAGCAGCCGCTGCTGCATGGCCTGCTCGTAGGCCTGCTGGTAGGTTTGGTCGGCCTGGTTCTGAGTTTCTTGACCGTCAACATCAGCGTCGTTGAGATTGTCGGCTTTTTGATGCAGGTGTTGGGCGGTTTGCTGGGCGGTCGCATGGCTCAGCGCCAGCTAGCCGGGGTATAAAATCCATGCACAAACTATCGGGTGTATTCGCTGCCAATGTCACGCCGTTCGATCCGGCAACTCTTGCCATCGTCCCCGGCTGGATGAGCCGGCACATGGCGTTTTTGAGAGCCAAGGGCTGCAACGGCATTGTCCCCATGGGCACCAACGGCGAAGGGCCGTCGATGAGCGTGGACGAGCGCAAGGCCGTCATCGACACGGCGATGGAAGCAGCACAGGGACTGGTCGTGGTGCCAGGCACGGGCTGCGCCAATCTGCCCGACACGGCCGAGCTGACCCGCTATGCCTTTGCGGCGGGCGCGGACGGCGTGCTTGTGATCCCGCCTTTCTTCTTCAAGAACGTGACCCAGGCCGGCGTGCTGGCCTACTACCGCCGCTTATGCGACGCCGCGTTGCAGCCCGGCCAGCCTTTGCTTCTCTACCACTTTCCGCGTATGAGCGCCGTGTCCATCGGCGACGAAGTCGTGGCCGGCCTGCAAGAGTCGCACCCGGGCTGCCTGGCCGGTGTCAAGGATTCCAGCGGCGACCTCGCCAGCGTGCTCCACTGGAACACCCTGTTCCCCTGGCTGCGGGTCTTCGCCGGCAGCGACACGCTCGCCAGCGACGCGTTCCAGGCGGGGCTGGCAGGGACGATCACCGCCGGCGGCAATGTGGCGCCGGACCTGCTCCAGGGGATCCGTCAAGCGGTGCTGCGCGGCGAGGATCCTTCAGGGCTCCAGGCTGAATTGAACAAGGTGCGCGGCTGGCTGGAAAAGTCCCCGTCGATGCATGCCGCCACCAAATTCCTGTTGACGGTGTTTGCCGATCTGCCTGAGATGTCTTTACGCCCGCCGCTGGTCGACTTAACTGAGGCCCAACGAGCGGAACTGGCAGCGTTGGCGAGTGAGTATCTGAGTGAGATAATGCGGAAGCGAGATAGCTAGGAAGGAGCAAGTCTATGCGCAAAGAAGTACTGTCCTGGGATGATGTCAACCGGCTGATCGACGAGTTGCTGCCTCAATTTCGCGGCGGGTACGATGCCTTGCTGATGATCACGCGCGGCGGCGTCGTTCCTGGTGGCATCCTCAGCGAGGCGCTTGACATCAAGTACATCCTGACGGCCGCCGTGGAATTTCACACCGGCGTGCAGAAGCGGCTGGCCTGGCCGACCTTCCTGCAGTTTCCCGGCGACTCGCTGCTGCGAGGCCGGAACATCCTGGTGGTTGACGACGTGTGGGGCAGCGGCCGGACCATTATGACTGTCAAGTCGCGCATCGAGACGGCCGGCGCTACCTCGGAGCTGTGCGTTTTGCACTACAAACCGGCCGAGAGCATGTTCCGCGATGCCGCACCCGACTACTACGCCGCGGTCACCGACGCGTGGGTAATCTATCCTTGGGAAATCGACCGGGGCGCTAGCCGCGAGTTGATGGCTGCTGGGGTAGGATAGTGAGATAGTGAGATAGTGAGATAGTACGGAAGTGAGATAGTGAGTTAACGAAATGTTTCCGCACTATCTCACTATCTCACTTCCGCACTATCTCACTAGGAGTCCGATATGGCGTCAAGCGACTATGATTTCGATGTGATTTGCTACGGCACGATCAGCGCCGACGATTTGATTTACGTGCCATATGTCCCGACGTCCAGAAGGGACAGCCAGGTGATGGAAGACTATCAGCGCCTGGGTGGCGAGGCAGTGACGGTCGCCAGGGTACTGAGTGTGTGGGGTTTGCGCGTCGCCATCTCGGGTAACGCCATCGGCGACGACGAATGGGGACGATTTATCCGCAGACAGCTGGATGGGTACCCGGGGATTGATACCCGCTTTCTGGTTCAGCGCTCCGATGTGCGCACTCCTTTTTGCCGAATCCTGGTGACTCCTGACGGCGAGCGCAGCATCCTGGGCTACTGGTTCGACGACGTGCCGAAAATGCAGCTGACCGAGGATATGATGCGACGGGCTCGTCTCCTAAGTGTAGATGTCTACGGCAAAGCAGAACGCGATGAAGCCGCCCGTCTGGCCCGACGACTGGGCCGTACCGTGGTGTCAGCGGATGCAATCTGGCCAAACTACTCCCTATCGAGCCTGAGTGACCTGATCGTTATCTCGCGCGATTTTCTCAATGGCTATTTTCCAGGCGCTTACATCTACGATCATGCACTGGACCTGCAGGCCGCCGGCGCCGGCTCGATCATCATTACCCATGGGCAGAAGCCTGTCCTGGTGGTCGACCGGCACGGCCGTCCCTCCTACGTCGATCCGTTCCCGGTCAAGGCCGTCGACACAACGGGGGCCGGCGACATCTTCAAGGCCGCAGTGATCTATGGCCACCTCCAAGGGTGGGACCTCGTCAGCCTGACTCGCTTCGCCTGCGCCGCCTCCTCATCCTACATCGCCCAGCCGCGCGGGCGCGATCGGGTGCCTGATCTCGCCGAGGTTCGCGCACTTGCAGGGGTGTGAGGGGGGGAGGTGTCATGTGTCGAGTGTCAAGTGTCGAGTGCGGTAAAGCCTGGTGGGCTTGTTACTTGACATTCCGGAACTTGACACCTGACACCTGACACCTGACACTCGATCAATGACCACATCATTTGACGAACCGAATTTCTGGGGCCTAATCCTCGGACGTCGGTCCGTGCGACGGTACGCCGAGCGACCGGTGCCGGAGGAACTGGTCTGGCAGCTGCTGGAAGCGGCGCACTGGGCTCCTTCGGCGCACAATCGCCAGCCCTGGCGTTTTGTGGTTGTCGAGCAACCAGATACACGACGCCGGTTGGCAGAGGCCATGGCCGCGCAGTGGCAGGCTGATCTGTTGGCCGATGGCGCAGACCCGGAGATAGTGGGACGCCGCGCTGCGATCTCCATTCAGCGTGTCGGCGGCGCGCCGGTGCTGATCCTCCCGTGCTTGGATCTGACGGTGCTGGACGTCTACGCCGATCCGCAGCGCCAGCAGTGCGAGTGGCAGATGGGAGTGCAGTCGGTGGCGCTGGCTTGCCAGAACCTGCTGCTGGCCGCGCACCAATTCGGATTGGCCGGCTGTTGGATGTGTGCGCCGATCTTTTGTATTCCCCTCGTACAACGCGTGTTGGAGTTGCCGGAGACCTGGCAGCCTCAGGCGGCATTGACCCTCGGATATCCCGCACCAAATGCGCAGGTCAAGAAAACGCGCGAGCCGCTAGAGTTTTCGTGATTCGGCGCTAGGCTAGTACTGCACGGCTATTTGACTACCGGTGTCCAATACGCCTTCAGCTTCTTGCCCAGGCCGAACAACTCACCGCCAGGCCGTTCCTTATCGCCGATGACGAAACCGTAGCGGCCGAGCTCGCCCTGCGGGTGCCACACCGCTACCACATAGCGCCCGTTTGCTGGCAGCGTCACCCGCTGCGATTGGCGTTCCCAATAGGATGTTCGACTGAACGGCTCGTAGAAACTCTCGGCGGGACCAGTTGGGGGCGCAAGAACCTGTGCGCCGGCTTTGGCGGGTCGTTCGACCTGGCTGGGCAGCTTCCCGGCGGACAGGCCTGGCCCCATTAGCGCTAAAGTCGGGGCGAAGTCGTCCTGGCCATCGATCTGCGGGATGGTGATCTCAACCAAGATGCGCTGGCCCTTCTTGCCGTCGAACACGTAGTAATCCACGTCCCGCTGAGAATCGAGGGTGGCATAGACGACTGTGGAAATCGTCGGGTCGTCGATCTGCCATGGTGCGGCGGCCACGATGTCTTTGTCCTCAAAATACGGACGATGGGCGGAGGCCGGCAAGGCCGTCGCAAAGAGCAACAGAAAGGTTAGGGTCAAGCCTACGGGGGCAATTCTTCGCATCTGAGGGTTCCTTGACGTAGTCATCTAGCTGAGGTCCAGTTTACCGCTGTGTTGTGTTTCATAAGCCGACAAGATGGCCGTTGCGACTGCCTCTGGCGTCATCGCGTTGGCCGGCATGCGAAACGGCACTTTCTCCCAGAAGGGAGTAGCGACCGCACCCGGCCGCACGACGGTGACTCGGCGTTTGCGAGCTTCTTTGCGCAACAACTCGGCAAACGCCTCCAGGCCGGCTTTGGCCGCCGCGTACGCCGATAGGCCAGGCATTTGCATACGCTCGCTGACCGCGCCCACGAAGAACAGGTGGGCGTCGGACGCCAACAGCGGAAGGCTGTAATGTGCGGCATTAAACGCGCCGGTGAGGTTGGCGTCAAGGATTCGCTGCCAATCGACCGGCGCCATCTCTTCGACTTTGGCCGAAGCAATGTCGCCTGCGGCATAGACCCAGAGGTCGATCTGGTCGACCTCCTGGCTGGCTGCCAGGATGGCCCGCTCCACGTCATGGGGCCGGCTCACATCGGCTTCAAGCATCAGGAGCGTGGCGCTCTTCAAGTCCGCCGTATTCCGGGCAATGGCCACCACTTGCCATCCTTGTTCGGCTAAAGTAGTGACCAGTGCACGTCCGATGCCGCCTGAAGCACCCCATATCATCGCAGTCTTCATTGTCAATTATCCATTATGGCTTTGGTCGACTGACCAGCACGTTCGGGCGCAATCGTGGCGCCGAAAGCCGCCGCCACTTCCTGGTTACGCTCATCCAGCACAGCTAGAACCTCGCTGTTGGCGGGGATGTCCTTCATCGAGTCGGCATAATGAACGTAGATGATCTCACCCATTTTGTCGATAACCATCATCGCCGGCATTCGTCCCATCTTGAGCAGCTTCACCTCCTGACCGTAGCGGTTGGCAACCGTGTGATCGGGGTCGGGCAGGCCGACGAAGGGTAGAACTCTCTTTGTCCCAGTAGCCAACAAAAGCGCTGCGGTCTTCGGGACCAACAACCACGATCTCGGCATCACGCTTTTCGAACTCTGCATAGTCTTGACGCAACTGCGCCATATGCCTGCGGCAATGCGGTCACATGAAGCTCCGGTTGAAAACTAGGACGATGTTCCTGTCGCCACGAAAGTCCGAAAGGCGCACCGAACGGCCGAGAGTATCTTGCAAGACGAAATCGGGTGCAATCGCGGTGTCTAAACGAGCCATAGTATCGTTCCTTTAGTTTGTTTTGAATTATCGGAACCGGGTGGGCCCGCTTGATGCGTAGGCCCACCCGGTTATCACTTTCGTCAGCGGGCAGAGAGTGGTGGTTTGTTTGCCATTCGAACCACTCTACCAGTATACCCTTACTTGCCTGATGGCACCAACACCTTGTCGATAACGTGGATCACGCCGTTGGATGCAGCAACGTCGGTCGCGGTGATGTTGGCGTCGTTGATCATAGGCTTGCCATTCACGATCTTGAAGGCGACGGCGGGGCCGGCCAGGGTGGGAGCACTCAGGCCATCCTTCACGTCCGCTGCCATGACCTTACCGGCTAGCACGTGGTAGGTAAGGATCTCGGCTAGAGCCTTGGGATCGGCCAGCAGGCTATCGAGTGTCTTTTTCGGCAAGGCGGCAAAGGCCTCGTCGGTGGGAGCGAAGACGGTGAACGGACCCTTGCCCATCAGCGCTTCCTCCAAGCCGGCAGCCTTGACCGCGGCTAGCAGGGTGGTGAAGGATCCGGCAGCCTTGGCCGTGCCGAGGATATCCTTAGCCATGCCGTCATCGGGCATTGCTGCGCCTGCGGCGGGCGCCAAGATCACCTTGTCGATGACGTGGATCACACCGTTGGAAGCAGCGATGTCGGTGGCGATGATGTTGGCGTCGTTGATCATGGGCTTGCCGTCCACGATTGTGAAGGCGACGGCGGGGCCGGCGAGGGTGGGAGCGCTCAGGCCATCCGTCACGTCCGCTGCCATGACCTTACCGGCGAGCACGTGATAGGTAAGGATCTCAGCCAGGGCCTTGGGATCGGCCAGCAAGGCGTCCAGAGTTGCTTTCGGCAAGGCGGCAAAAGCCTCATCCGTGGGAGCGAAGACGGTGAACGGGCCCTCGCCCTTCAGTGCATCCACCAGGCCGGCGGCCTGAACCGCAGCGACTAGGGTATTGAAGCTACCGGCTGCAACAGCCGTATCGACGATATCCTTGGGCGTGGCTGCTTCCTCGGCCGGCGGTAAGATGACCTTGTCAATGACGTGGATCACACCGTTGGCGGCAACAACGTCGGTGGCGACAATGTTAGCGTCGTTGATCATCGGCTTACCGTCCACGATCGTGAAGGAGACGGCGGGCCCGGCCAGAGTGGGGGCGCTGAGACCATCGGTTACATCCGCTGCCATGACCTTACCAGCCAGCACGTGGTAGGTCAGGATCTTCGCTAGGGCCTCGGGATCGGCCAGCAAAGCGTCCAAAGTTTCTTTCGGTAAGGCGGCAAAGGCCTCGTCGGTGGGAGCGAAGACGGTGAACGGGCCTTCGCCCTTCAGTGCATCTACCAAGCCGGCGGCCTGAACTGCGGCGACCAGCGTGGTGAAGCTGCCGGCTGCTACAGCCGTGTCGACGATATCCTTGGGGGCAGCCACAGTTGGCACTGCCGTAGGCGGCGCCACGGTCGGTGCAGGTTGCACCGGCGCAGCAGGGGTGGCACAAGCCGTAACGGCCAGTGCAACGATGAGCAATAGCGAGAAAATCGACCAGCGTTTCATTGTCTTATCTCCTCTACACATACAGTTTGACTTTTGTCTAGCAAAGCTATTCATGATCTAGACAAAAGCTATCATATCCTGAAACGCGAGCCATGACGGTAGGAAGTCTTCCAATCTTCTCTGACCTAAGAACCGCGGACTGGCGCAGGCGCGGACGGGAAGCCCCCGTAGACTTTTATTGACGGTTGCCGCAGGGAGCTCGCCGCATGGATATCTGGTCTGAAAAGGCGAATGCAAACACAGGTGATGGTACAATTACCTGCTGGTCCGGTGTCTAGCGAGACCCCTGCCACCAAGAAAAAAGGCGAGACTCCCCAAGGGAGGTCTCGCCTAGATGATGCTGATGCTATAGATGTGTCGTCTCTACGATGCTATGGATAAGCGGTCACTTCGAGCTGGCTCAGGAAGGCATTTGTCGCCTGCAGGAACGCCTCCGGGCATTCCTCGTGCGGCACGTGACCGCATTGAGGGATGACCACCAACTCGGCGCCGGGGATCTCTGAGGCCAGGCGGACGCTTTGCTCGGTGGGCACGATCCGGTCGTCGTCGCCGGTGATAACCAGCGTCGGTACCTTGATCTCGTCCAGCCGGTCTGGCAGCCCCAGCGGTTGGCTGGCCCGAGTGAGTTCAAACAATGCCCGATCCCAGTTTTCAGCTTTCAGCGGTTTCTGGTAGCCTGTCCAGATTTCGTCCGTAAACTTAGACGGATCATGCCAGGCCGAGCGTCCAAATTCATAGCCCCATTCCTGGATCTGTCGGGTGATCAGCGGTCCCAGGTGGCGCATCTGTGGAGTTTGGAAGAGCGGGCGCAGAAAGCCGGGGGTGCCGCCGCCGGCGTAGATCGACGGGTCGACCAGGATCAACGCCTTGACCCGATCGGGGTGTTGCAGGGCGGTAAGAGTCGCGATCGTGCCGCCGGCCGAGTTGCCCACCAACACGGCCTGGTCGATGCCAAGTTTGTCCATCAGGGCTAAGGTCTGATCGGCCTGGGCTGCGGCGCTGTAAGGGCTGCGGCCGGCCCATTCACCCGGTAAGGGTCGCTCGGTCAGGCCAAAGGCCGGCCGGTCAAAGGCCATGACGGGGTGGTTCTGCGCCAGCGGCTCCCAGACCTCGCGCCATGTGTACGTGCTGGCGCCGAAGCCGTGCAGCAGCACCAGAGGCAACTCACCCTGTCCGGCCGTCTTGTAGTGTATAGTCAGACCGTCCACATCGACGAACTGGCTGTCCGGGTCGGCTAGTTGCTCCGGCGTGACCAGGCCCGGCAGTGGGCGCACAGGTATAAGAAACGGACCAACGAGCTGCAGCTACCTCCCGTCGATCTCCTCCAGCAAGGCCAGCGTCGCGTCCACAACCTGCACCTGCTGCTCCTCGCGGCTGATAGTCGCTTGGCCATCGCCGGGCTGCGGCCCATACCAGCCAAACTGGGCGTGATTGCCACCTTGGATAGGAAGCCACCTGGTCGACGCCGGCAGAAGCGGCCGCGAGGCATCGATCTTGTCAGGCGTGGCCAGGCCATCGTTGGTAGCGGAGATGGAGGTTACCGCCAGCGTATCGAAGCCGGCGAGATCGTCGCTGCTGGCCGGGTAAGCGGCCCAGAAAGCCAGGCCATCCATTGTCTCGGGGTTCTTGGCGATGAAGTTGGCCGCCATGGCGCCGCCCAACGAATGGCCGCCGATGGCCCAACGCGTCACTTGAGGGTTGGCCGCAATTACGTCGGCGGCCTTGCCGGCGCCAAATACCGCCAGGTTGAGCGGCATCGGCACCAGCACCACCGGATAGCCGGCCTCTGCGATCGCGCGCGCCGTGGGCGCATACGAGCGCGGGTCGACCCGGCCGCCTGGGTAGAGGATCAAGCCGGTATCTTTGACCTCGCCGGTTGGCATGAACGTGTACCACGGCTCTGTCTCCACCTGGACCGTGGCGCTGGATTGCAAGGCGGCCTCGGCTTGCGGCATTGGCCCGAGCGGCGTTTCAGCCCAGATCACGAAGCCGGCGATGGCGATTGATACGACAATTACGAGCGCGATTAGGATTTTTTTCCACATGTTCTGACTTTCTGTGTGTTGGATGGTGCAGACGACTTGAGCGGATCAGAACCACTCAGCCTTAGTCTACACGAAAGCAGGCTGGCTGCAAGTGAGACGTATCACAAGTAGCGCGTCTTGGCGACCCTATTCGGAAACTCGTTGGTGTCATCCTGAGGCTCGGCGATGGACACTTGCGCTGCACGCACGTGCAGGTGTCCATCGCCGAGCCTCAGGATGACGCTCACAGCTAATAGCTTAACAAAACACTCAGGATGACACGAACAAAACAGGTGCTTCGTTAACCAGTTTCGCAAACCCCGCGCGCTGCGGTAGAATGCCGTTACGATGACCAGTGAACCCACCACCGTCGAGAAGCTACAGGGCCTGCGTTGGGCGAACGCCTCGAATGCGGCGCTGTCCGTCTTCGTTCAGCTGACTTTCTTCGGCTCGGTTTTCGTGCTGTTCCTGAACCAACTGGGCCTCAGCAAGAGCCAGATCGGTTTTGTCCTCTCGCTGATGCCGTTCACTGGCCTGATTGCCCTCTTTATCGCGCCCGCCGTAGCGCGATTCGGCTACAAACGCACTTACGTCGCCTCTTTCGGGCTGCGTAACATCGTGGCGGCTGGTTTGTTGCTGACGCCCATCGTCGTGACACGGGCCGGCCCTGAAGCTGGGATGCTGTTTGTGACCGCCATTGTTGCCGTGTTTGCCGTGCTGCGCTCGGTTGGCATCACCGCCAGCACCCCCTGGCAGCAGGAATACGTGCCAAACTCGGTCCGGGGGAAGTTTACGGCCACCAACAACGCCGTTTCGACGTTTACCGGTTTCCTGGCCGTGACAATGGCCGGCCTCGTTCTGGCACGCGCTTCCGGCCTGGGCGGCTATATGGCGTTGATCGCCGTCGGCATCGTCTTTGGATTTATCTCTGTCGCACTGTCGAGCTTCATCCCCGGCGGCGCGCCTCAGAAAGATGTGCCGGCCCAGCAGAGACCGCGTCGAGATCCGGGCCAGCAGAGACCGCGCCGAATTGCGCGCCGCCCTGCTCGATACCGACTTCCTGCGCTATTTGGTGGGCGTTGGCCTATTCACGGTGGCGACGGTGCCTGTCGGCTCGTTCATGTCGCTGTACATGCAGGAGCAGATCGGGCTGGCCTCCTCGCAGGTGGTGCGGCTACAAAATGGCGTGCTGATCGGCGCGCTGGTGTCTAGCTATTTGTGGGGGTGGGCCGCCGACCGCTATGGCAGCAAACCGGTCATTCTCTATGGCGCAGCCCTGCGTGCGGCAGTGACGCTGGGCTGGCTGTTCATGCCTCGCACGTCGGCTTGGAGTTTTGCCATTGCGATGGCGCTCTCGTTTATGCAGGGTGTAGCCGACGTCGGATGGGCGGTCGGCTCGGCCCGGCTACTTTACAACAGCGTGGTCCCCTCGGCAAAAAAGAACGACTACCTGGCGTTGTATTTCGCCTGGATTGGCCTTGTGGGCGGCTTCAGCCAGCTGATCGGCGGACGGCTGGTGGAGGCGTTCAGCGGTCTTAGCGGACAATTCCTGTTCCTCCCCTCAATCCCTACACGCCACTGCTGGTTCTGGCGCTGATCCTGCCCATCGTGGCGATCTTCGTCTTTCGCAGGGTGCGAGACGACAGCACGGTTGGCATGGGTGGCTTCGCCGGGCTCTTCTTGCGCGGCAACCCGTTCCTTGCGATTGAGGGGGTTGTGCGCTTCAGTCGGGCCGGCGACGAGGACACGACGGTGCGTGTCACCGAGCGGCTTGGGAAAGGCCCGCAGCCCGCTGACCGTCGACGAACTGTTGGAGGCTTTGGACGATCCCAGGTTCAACGTGCGCTTCGAGGCCATCATCTCAATCGCACGCATGGCGCCGGACGAGCGACTGATCGACGCTTTGGCCGAGGTGCTGGCCGGCCCCGAGCCGGCGTTGAGCACGGTTGCAGCCTGGGCCCTGGGGCGCATGGGCGATCCGCGCGCGATCGAGCCGCTGAGGGCGGCGATGAGCTCCAAGTACCGCTCGGTTCAGGCGCACAGCATCCGCTCATTAGGCGTGCTGGGCGATCGCGAGATCGTGCCGCAGCTCCTGACACGGCTTGAGGACGAGACGGACGTAGGGTCTGCAGCTGGCCTATTCCTCTACGTTGGGACGGCTGCAGGTGGAGGAAGCGACGGGCCGTTTGCTTGATCTTCTGCGCCGCGCGCCGAGCCGCTCCGCCCGGCAGGAGATGATGCTCGACGTGGCGCGCCTGGTCGGCCATGAGCACCATTTCATTCACTTCATGCGTTACGTGCGTCGCGAGCCGGGCACTGCCCTCGCCCGGGCGCTGGGGGTTCTACGCAAGCGGGCCGAGAAGAGAGAGGCCGTCGCCTCCGAGGTGTTGGAGCTGATCGATACCTGTGCCGGGTCGTTGGCCAGGGAAGAGCTCGACCGCGGCTTGGTCGAGCTGAGCGAGTTGCTCGGCCGGCTGCCGTTGGACTCCCTATCCGAGCCTCAGCGCCTGATCGTGCAAGAGAGCGCGGCGCGCATGGCGGAGTTTGGCGCAAGCCGCAAGGAGTACCCAATTCTCGCCTTGCATGCGCTGCATGTTGCTTGGCATCCTTAGCAGCGTGTCAGGTAGCGAGAGTGTCAAGGGTCAGCACAGGTGTCAGGTGTCGGGCTACCGGAGTCGCTTTCACGCGTGTCAGTTGAGATGCAGCTTCTCCAGCGCGACAACCTGAAGCCATGCCGTACGCTGACACTTGGCACCTCCCGCCAGCTGACAGCCTATCCCCTGCCCCATGGAGCGCCTGCCGGCTTGTTGTTGAGATTGACAGCTCCCCTGCCATCGTTACAATAGCGACATCGTTCCTCCCGCTTCGTCCACGCCGTCCACCTCGACAAGGAGTCGCCCGTGCACCCCGATCTAGCTATCGCTCTGAACCGTCTGGAAACTGATCTGCGCGCTGGCGGCGCATCGACCGTTCTGCGCTTATTCTGGCTTAGGACCTTTGTCGAGTTGGCGGTCGCGGACGATGGCTCGGTGCGTTCCGACCGCTGGGTAGAGGATGGTCTGGCCGTAGCGCGCACCATGCCCGGCCTATCGGCCGCCGAGCTGGCGCCGCGCCAACACTTGGTGAGCGACTACGGCTTGTTTCGCTTCGTTCGGCTCAAGGACGATGCCGAATTCAGCGGGGATGCGCTGGCCGCGCTCGATTGGCAGCGCAAATATCGCGTCAGCCTGGCGCCGGCTTATCTCCCTGACTTCCCCGCATTGCTAGTCTGGACGGATAGGCTCTGGGATGAGTTGGGCGGCGTGGATCCACAGACCGTCGCGCTGGAGCAGGTGCTGGAGAGGTATTTGGGAACCTCCTCCCCGGCCCTCCCCCTGAGAAGGGGAGGGAGTGCAGAGGTCGGACTCCCTCCCCTTCCTAGGGGGAGGGCCGGGGAGGAGGTTCCGGCGAAGAGCTACCTCCTCGAAATCCTCCATGAAACGCAGGCCATCTCACGGCTGGCTGCCCCGGCCGGCGGTGGAGCGGATCGCAGCGGCGTTGGATCTGCCTGCCGCCGAGGTGTACGGTGTTACCGAGTTCTACGAGATGTTTCACACCCATCCCGTCGGTCAAAAGGTGATCCGGGTGTGCCAGGATGGCCCCTGCGCTGTGGCCGGCGCCGATACGGTGTTGGCCGGGTTGTGCCAGCGCCTGGGTGTTCAGCCGGGCGAGACCACCGCCGATGGCCTCTTTACAGTTGAGCCGGTGCGCTGCCTGGGGCTGTGCGATCGAGCGCCGGCGGTTTTGGTCAATCTCGAACGCTATGCTCCGGCCGATCCAGCCGCGCCGGAGGCGCTGTTGGACGGAGCTCCAGCGCCGGCAAGGCTGCGAATCGGCGGGCTGGTCAAGGTCGCGCTGTCCAACGTCGGCGTGGTCGATCCCACCAGCTTGGAGGATTACCGGGCGCAGGGCGGGCTGGCAGCGTTGCAGAAAGCTCTGCGCGAGATGAGCCCGGCTCAGGTGTTGGAGGCGGTCAAAGCCAGCAAACTTGTAGGGCGCGGTGGCGCAGCCTATCCGGCCGGCTTGAAATGGCAGAACGCCGTGGGCAATCCCCAACCCCGCCACGTGATCTGCAACGCCGACGAAAGCGAGCCGGGCGCGTTCAAGGATCGCGTACTGATGGATGGCGACCCCTTCCGCGTCGTCGAGGGTCTCATCCTGGCCTGTTATGCGGTTGAGGCCGAACAGGGCTTCATCTACGTCCGCGGCGAGCACCGTCTGGGCTACGAGCGCTTCAGCAATGCCGTGCAGCAGTTGGAGCAGGCAGGCTATCTAGGCGAGAATATTCTGGGCAGCGGCTGGCGCCTGCGCATCGACGTGCGACGCGGGGCCGGGGCCTACGTCTGCGGTGAGGAGACCGCACTGATGGAAAGCATCGAGGGAAGGCGGGGCTTTCCGCGGCTACGGCCGCCGTTTCCCACCACCGCCGGCCTATGGGGCCGGCCCACTGTGATCAACAACGTCGAGACGCTGGCCAAGGTGCCGTCGATCGTCATGCACGGGCCGCGCTGGTACAGCGACCTGGGAACGCCCAAATCAGCCGGCACGAAGCTGTTCGCCGTCAGCGGCTCGGTCGTGCGACCTGGTGTGTACGAAGTGCCCTTCGGCGTGCCGCTGCGCCACCTGGTCTACGACCTGGCCGGTGGGCTGCATCCGGGCCGTCACGTCCAGGCCGTGCTCACCGGCGGCGCGGCCGGCACGTTTCTGACCGCCGAGCAGTTGGACACACCGCTGACCTTTGAGGATTTCAAGCGCACTGGCGGGACAATCGGCGCGGGCACGGTGATGGTTTTCGACGACACGGTGGACCTGCGTGATATTCTCGCGCGCATCGGCGCCTTTTTCGCCCACGAGAGCTGCGGCAAATGCTATCCCTGCCAGATGGGCACCCAGCGCCAGGCGGAGATCCTGGCCCGCATCGCATCCGGCGACGCCCGTCCCGAGGATGCGGCCACCCTGATCGAGCTGGGCAAGGTCATGACCGACACCAGCATCTGCGGCCTCGGCCAGGCCGCCTCCTGGGCAATTATCGACGCCAACCGGCGGTGGCCGGGACTATTGGCTGCAAGCTAGAGACCAGGGCTTCTCAAAGGTTCTAGAACCTGGTTGAAAGACCGGATTCATCTCACGCAGAGGCGCAGAGATCGCAGAGAAGATCAGAAAATGGACCGGAAGCTGCGCCATTCTCCGCGGCTTTGCGTGAGCCTTTCATGCAGCTGGCGGGACTTTTGAGAAGCCCTGGCTAGAGACAGGCATCGATTGACCAGAAGTGTATTTGCGTCTATAATCTGAACTAGCAACCTGACAGTTTTGGCGTGGCGTCTCATAAGCGTGGGTCGAGTAGGGTCTGGCGGCGTCGTACCGCAATCAACTTGAGCACCTCATGCTTCCACCTACCGAAACTCGCCGCCAGACCCGTATCGAGACCCTTGGATCTCGACATGGTGGCCTAGTCGATCCGGAGGTCTCGATACGGTCCTGGCGGCGAGTCTCGGCTAATGTGAGCCTTCTGTAAACACCGAACACTTCGGTACTACGCCGCCAGAACCTACTCGACCCACGCTCCCTAGATGCTGGATAAAAACTATCAAGCGGGTAGTTAGCAGTTTGAACACATATTTCAAGAGACGAGCAGCCAAAGACAGTGCAGGCCTGTTCTGGGGCTTACAGGAGCGAATCGGTTGTTAAACGCTGGAGTCTTGACATTCAGGGAGTTTGCAATGCAAGAGACGCTGCCACTGGCGACGATCCAAGACGCAGTGCTTGATTTTCTCGCGGTCGCAAGGATGCCGTTGTTTTTGGTGCCCAGGCCGTCAATGCATACGTCGATGAACCGCGCATGACCCAGGATATCGACTTGCTGTCTGTTCAAGCGTCGACATTGGCTCAAGAACTACGTGACTATCTAAGCGAGCGATTTCACATCGCGGTGCGGGTAAGAGAGATCGGGGAAGGCCGAGGATATCGCATCTACCAGGTTCAGAAACTCGGAAACCGTCACTTGGTCGACGTTAGATCGGTCGAGCAGTTGCCGGAAACCCAACTGATCGCGCAAGTGCTCGTCATTGCACCTGTGGACTTGATCGCCAGTAAGGTGGTCTCTTACGCCCAGCGGCGCGGCAGTCCCAAGTCAGGCACCGATTGGCGCGACCTGGGTATGTTGTTGTTAAGCTTTCCCGATCTCAAGCGCGATTCCGGGCCCGTGACCGATCTGCTGCTGGCCATGGGTGCTGCTGCAGGCGTGCTTGACGTGTGGCATGAGCTGGTGGCTCAGGACATTCGGCCTGGCAACGAAGACGATGAGTTCTAACATGGGTTGTTTGGACGATGAGAGGTAACTGGTGGCAAGTTGCAGGTGGCAAGTTGAAGTGGCAGATCCGGCCTGATGAACCTGAACCTGTTAGATGAATAGGTAGGTGAAAACGCATGGCCAGCAAACCAATAATTCTGACCGTCGACGACGAGCCGCAGGTGCTCAACGCCATCGAGCGCGATCTGCGGCGGCATTACCGCAACGAGTATCGCATCATCAAAGTAGGCTCAGGCGCCGAAGCCGTGGAGGTGGTGGTCCAGCTCAAGCAGCGCGGCGATCCCGTGGCGCTTTTCCTGGCCGATCAGCGTATGCCGCACCTGTCGGGCACCGAGTTCCTGGCTGAAGCACGCAAACTTTACCCCGACGCACGCAAAGTGCTGCTCACGGCGTACGCCGACACGCAGGCCACGATCGACAGCATCAACAGCATCGGCCTCGATCATTACCTGTTGAAGCCGTGGGATCCGCCGGAGCAAAACCTCTATCCCGTGCTGGACGATCTGCTCAGCGACTGGTGGCAAACGACACCCCCGCCGTTTGACGGCATCCGTGTCGCCGGCACACTGTGGTCGCCGAGCAGCCACGACGTCAAGGATTTCCTGGCGCGCAATCGCATCCCCTATCTATGGCAGGATATCGACCAGGACGCCCAAGCGCGTGTGCTGGTGGAGGCTGTCACCCAGGGCGAGCGTCGCCTGCCCGTGGTCTTCCTGCCCGACGGCAGCGCGCTGGTGGCGCCGGATCACCGCCTGCTGGCCGAAAAGGTGGGTCTGCGCACCCAGGCGACCCAGCCGTTCTACGATCTGATCATCGTCGGCGCGGGGCCGGCCGGCCTGGGCGCGGCCGTCTACGGCGCATCGGAAGGGTTGCGCACTCTGATGATCGACCGGCAGGCCACAGGCGGCCAGGCCGGCACCAGCTCGCGCATCGAGAACTATCTCGGCTTTCCCAAGGGCCTCAGCGGCGCCGACCTGGCGCAGCGCGCCACCGCCCAGGCCCTGCGCCTGGGCGCCGAGATCTTAACGGCCCAAAATGTGGTGAAGGTGCGGGTGGACGATACGTATCGCTACCTTACCCTCAGCGACGGGACGGAGCTAGGCTGCAAAGCCATGGTGATTGCCACGGGCGTGACCGTCAAGCGGCTCGACGCGCCGGGCGTCGAGCGGCTGACCGGCGCCGGCATTTATTACGGCGCGGCATTGACCGAAGCCGCTAACTATCGCGGCCAGCCCATCTTCGTGGTTGGCGGCGCCAACTCCGCCGGCCAGGCTGCGATGGCGTTCTCCCGCTTCGCAAGCCAGGTCAGCATGCTCGTGCGCGGCGAGAGCTTGCAGGCCAGCATGTCCCAATACCTCATCGACCAGATCGCCAGCACGCCCAACATCGACGTGCAGGTGCGCACCGAGGTCGCCGAGGCCCATGGCGCCGAACGGCTGGAAGCCCTCACGCTTAGCGACTGCATCACCTCCCAAACCCATACGGTGCCGGCCGCTGCCCTCTTCTTGTTTATCGGCGCGGTGCCTCACTCCGATCTGGTTGCCGGCGTCGTGGAGCGCAACAGCGCCGGCTTCATCCTCACCGGCCAGGATCTGATCCGCGACGGCAAAAAGCCCCAGGGCTGGCGGCTGCAGCGCGACCCCTACCTGCTAGAAACCAGTGTGCCGGGCATCTTTGCAGCCGGCGACATCCGCCAAGGCGCCGTGCGCCGCGTCGCCTCCGCCGTCGGCGAAGGCGCGGTGGCGGTGAGTTTGGTGCATCAGTATTTGAAGACGGTGTAAGTAGGCGAACGAGGGTGTGAGAGTGTCGAGTGTCGGAGTGTCATGTGATGACTAATCGCCGTTACTGTACACCTGATCCTCGACGCTCCGACACCCGACACTTGACACTCCGCTCTGACTACTCACATCTGACACTCTGACACTCTCTCCCACCCGCCCATGTACAACTTCCTACGCCAAGTCCCTCTTTTCGCCGATCTTCCGGACGACGACCTGGATCGGCTTTGCCAGATGGTGGATAGGGTCAGCCTGCCGGCGGGTCAGGAGTTGTTCGCCGAGGGCAGCCGCGGCGATCGCGCCTATGTTATCGAGTTGGGCGAGCTGGAGATTCTGAAGGCATCGGGCAACCGGCCTATCCTGCTGGCCGTGCGCAAGACCGGCGACGTGATCGGCGAGATCGCGCTGCTCGAGGATGTGCCTCGCACGGCAACGGTGCGGGCGCGTAGCGACAGCATCCTGTATGCGATCCAGCAGGAGCAGTTCGAGCACTTGTTGAACGCCAGCCCGACGGCCTCGCGCGTGATTTTGAACACGGTGCTGGCGCATTGGCGCAACACGGCGGCGGCCCTTCGCCAGAGTGAGAAGATGGCGCAGCTCGGCACCTTGACGGCCGGCGTGGCCCATGAGCTCAACAACCCTGCCGCAGCCGTCAAGCGCGGCGTCGAACAGTTGACAGAGGCGGTGACTACCTTGTTGCAAGCGCAGGCCGGGGTCGATCGGCTCGGTCTGGACGCGGCCCAACAGGCGAACTTGCTTGCCGTGGGTGACCAAGTCCGCGCGGCTGCGGCCAAGCCAGGATCCTCGATGGACCCGCTGGCGCGCAACGACCTCGAGTTCGAGTTGGAGACCTGGCTGGACGATCGTGGGGTACCCGATGCTTGGGAGCTGTCGCCGACCCTCGTGGAGCTAGGCTACGACCAGGAGAAGTTGGTGGCGCTGGTCGAGCCTTTTGCACCCGAGCAGCTTCCGGGTGTCGTCAGTTGGCTAGGCGCAACCTATTCGGCCCACAACTTGCTGGCCGAGGTCGGCCAGGGCGCCGGCCGCATCTCCGAGATCATCAAGGCGCTCAAGTCCTATGCGTATCTCGATCAAGCGCCGGTGCAGGCAGTCGACGTACACCAGGGTCTGGACAATACCCTGCTCATTCTGCGCCACAAGCTGTCCGGGGTCAGGGTGCGGCGCGAGTATGTGCCGAGCTGCCTGCCATTCAGGGCTATGGCAGCGAGCTCAACCAGGTGTGGACCAACCTGATCGACAATGCGGTCGATGCCTTGGAGAACACCGCCAGCCCGGAGATCATCCTTCGCACGGCGCGCGACGGCGATTGGGTCACCGTCGAAGTGCAGGACAACGGGCCTGGCATCCCGCCCGAGATCCAATCGCGTATCTTCGATGCTTTCTTCACCACCAAGCCGCCCGGCAAAGGCACCGGGCTTGGACTGGAGATCAGCTACAGCATTGTGGTCAACAAGCATCGCGGCAACATCAAGGTCTTCTCCCAACCGGGCTTCACCTGTTTTCAGGTGATCTTACCTGTGAATTTCGAGGCGGTTGACAGTATGGCGCAGCCTGTGCCCACCGTGGCAAGGGGCGACGACGACCAGATGCGCCGCATATTGGAGAGCGCCAAGACCATTGCCGTCGTCGGTATGTCCCCACGGCCGGAGCGCGCGTCACACAGCGTGCCGGCCTACTTGCAGGTGCACGGCTATCGTATCATCCCTGTGAACCCAAGCCTGGATGAGGCGCTGGGCGAGCAGGCCTATCCCGATGTGCTGTCCGTGCCGGAGCCGATCGATGTGGTGGATATCTTCCGGCGCAGCGAGGACGTGCTGCCGATCGTCGAGCAGGCGATCCAGGCCGGCGCCAAGGTGATCTGGATGCAGGAGGGGATCGTCAACGAGGAAGCAGCCGACCTGGCGCGGCGTGCAGGCTTGGATGTCGTGATGGATGCCTGC
>CAVPXC010000009.1:0-122799 GCA_963709505.1 uncultured Chloroflexia bacterium
GTACTTCGAGGATTTCGAGGTCGGCCAGATCATGCCCGATGCCCCGGCCGTGACGATTACGGCCGGGCATGCAGCCGTTCACCAGGCGCTTTTCGGCGACCGCCTGCGCCTTCCGCTCGACCAGCCCCTCTCGCAGCGCGTCACCGGCCACGACCAGCCGCTGGCCAACCCCAGCCTGGTCTGCAACATCGCCATCGGCCAGACCACCTACGCCTCGCAGCGCGTCAAGGCCAACCTGTTCTACCGCGGCCTGGTCTTCAAGCGCCCGGTCCATATCGGGGACACAATCCACACCACCACCCGGGTGGCCGCCCTCAAGCAGAACCTGGCTAAGCCGGGACGCCCTGCCACCGGCCTGGTCGTGCTCGAGATGCGCGTGGCCAACCAGCGGGACGAGGAGGTCCTCCTCTTCTGGCGCTGCCCGATGATCCCCTGTCGCGACCCGCAGGCCAACACCGGCCACGCCAATTCCTTCGACGCCATCCCGGCGGAGATCGACTTGCAGGCCGTCAAGGCCTTTGTTCCCCCGACTTGGCGGCTGAACCTCTTCCGGGAGACCATGGCCGGATCCCATTTCGAGGATCTCGTCGCCGGCACAACCTACGTGGTCACGTCGCGCGACACGGTCACCTGCACGCCGGAGCTGGTGCGGATGACGCTGAACATCGCCGTGACCCACACCGACGCGGCCAGCAGCGTCTATGGCAAGCGGCTGGTCTACGGCGGCCACACCATCTCGATGGCCGCCGCCCAGATCACCCACGCCCTGCCGAACCTGGTGACGTTGGTGGCCTGGCGCAGCTGCGATCACACGGCGCCGGTGTTCGAAGGCGACATCCTGCGCACCGAGGTCACCATCGATCAAACCCATCCGCTCGATCGGGGCGGCGGGCTGGTCGATCTTCACGCCATCGTCTACGCCGAGCGCGGCGACCAGGCGCCCGAGCCCGGCCGCGATATCCAGGTGCTGGATTGGCGAGTCCTTGGCTTGATGGCCTGACCTGTCCAGGTGCTCGGGCCGGTCTCCGACCGTGCCCGCCTATACCGGACGTCTCGACCGTCGTCCACTCCCCAGGGTGGCGAAAAGCAAGAGGAGGCTCCATGAACGGCATTCTGACCGGCCTGCGCATCGTAGAGGGATCGGCTTTCGTGGCTGCGCCGCTGAGCGGCATGACACTGGCTCAACTCGGCGCCGACGTCATTCGCTTCGACCCGATCGGCGGCGGCCTGGATTATCGCCGTTGGCCGATCACCAAGGACGGCAAAAGCCTGTTCTGGGCAGGACTCAACAAGGGCAAACGCTCGATCGCCGTCGATATCAACTCGCCTGAGGGCAGAGAACTGGTCACCCGGCTAATCTGTTTGCCGGGCGAGAACACCGGGCTGTTTCTGACCAACTTCCCGCGCGCGGCTGGCTGTCCTACGAAGCCCTCAAGAAGCACCGCGCCGATCTGATTATGGTCAATGTCATGGGAGATCGCCACGGCGGCTCGGTCGTCGACTACACGATCAACCCGGCCGTGGGCTTTCCGGCTGCCACCGGGCCGGATGGCACGCACGATCCCGTCAACCACGTCCTGCCGGCCTGGGACATGATCACCGGCCAGATGGCCGTGGCCGGCCTGCTGGCCGCCGAGCGCCATCGCCGTCTCACCGGCGAAGGCCAGCTCGTCAAGCTGCCCCTGGCCGATGTGGCGATGGCTGCCGTGGGGAATCTCGGCAAGATCGCCGAGGTGCAGATCAACCAGCCAAGCGGCCCAAGATGGGCAATTACCTGTATGGCGCCTTCGGCCGCGACTTCATCACCGGCGATGGCCAGCAGATCATGATTGTCGCGTTGACCAACCGGCAGTGGCAGGGTCTGGTCAAGGCCACCGGGCTGGGGCCGGAATTCGACGAGCTGGCCGAGCGGATGCGGCTGGACCTGTCGCTGGAGGGCGATCGCTTTCGAGCGCGCCGGTACATCGCCGACATCCTCGAGCCCTGGATCCACGAGCGCCGCATCGACGAGTTCCGCGAGGCGTTCGAGAAAAACGGGGTCTGCTGGGGCCTGTACCAGTCCTTCATGGAGCTGGTTCGGCACGACCCCGAATGTACCGTTGCCAACCCCATGTTTCAGATGGTCGAACAGCCGGGCATCGGCACCTATCTGATGCCGGCATCGCCGCTTGATTTCGGCGCCGCGCCACGTCTCGACCCGATGCGTGCGCCGCTGCTGGGCGAGCACACCGACGAGATCCTTGCGTCCGTTCTTGGCCTGAGCGACGGCGAGATCGCCAGGTTGCACGACGAGCGGGTCGTGGCCGGGCCGGACATGGCATAGGGTCAGGATGACAAGGATGCAGAGCTTTCCGCTAACATATGTTATAATCAGCCCATGACACGAACAGGTTTTGTGGAACGGAAAGGGAAAATCAGCGAGCTAGATCGCTCGTTTGATCTGCGCTTTTGGCAGGCGCAACCTCCACAAGCGCGCTTTGACGCGGCCTGGGAACTCATCGTTCACTACGCCAAAGTGAAGAGGCTCGATGTTCGTCAACTCCGACTTCACCGATCTGTTGAGACTTTTCAACGACAACAGCGTTAGGTATCTGGTGATCGGCGGGTATGCGGTCATTCAGCACGCCGAACCCCGGTTCACCAAGGACCTGATTGATGCTGATCGTATTGTGCTCAATCTGACGAAGATTGACAATCACCCTCTTCAACGGTAGCAACGTTTGCATGACTTTGTCCGCCCCAACACCCGGATACATAAACGCCCTTGGCAGATCGCCAGGGGTGTTTCATTGAGGAGCATCGGAGTCGCCTCTGCGTCGACCACTACGGCGATTGACGACGGGCCATGAGTGACTTATAATCCCTGACCATTATCCGATAAAGGAGGTCCGCTATGAAAATCGGCTTCATCGGCCTGGGCATCATGGGCAGCCGCATGGCTGCGAATTTGCAGAAGACTGGCTTTGAGCTGGTCGTCAACAATCGCACCAAGGAGAAGGCCGGCGCCTTGCTGGCCGGCGGCGCGGCCTGGGCGGATACGCCGGCTGCCGTCGCCAAGCAGGTAGATATCCTTTTCACGATGCTGGGCGATCCGCCGGCCGTGGCCGAGACCGCGCTGGGGCGAGACGGCTTTCTCGATCAGCTCCGGCCCGGCAGCCTTTGGGTGGATTGCAGCACGGTCAACCCGTCTTTCTCGCGCGAGATGGCGGCTGAGGCCGGGCGACGCCAGGTGCGCTTTCTGGATGCGCCCGTCGCCGGCAGCAAGGCGCCGGCTGCCGCAGGCCAGCTCACCTTCCTCGTGGGCGGCGACGCGGCCGATGTGGCCGAGGCGAAGCCCTACTTCGATGTCATGGGTCAGCGCGTCGTACACGTCGGCGGGCAGGGCATGGGAACGTCGCTCAAGATCGTCTTCAACTCGCTGCTCGGCGGCGCGATGGCGGCTTTTTCCGAGTCGATGGCCCTGGGCCAGGCGCTGGGGCTGTCGCAACCGGTGCTCCTCGACTTCCTTCTCGGCAGCCCGGCCGTGCCGGGGATCGTAACCGGCAAGCGCGCCCGGCTGGAAGCAGACGCCTTCGGCGACGCCGACTTCCCGCTGCAGTGGATGCGCAAGGATCTCCAACTGGCCGCGCAGACGGCTTACGAGCAGGACGTGGCCATGCCGATGGTCAACACCGCCAAGGAGATCTACGCGCTTGCGATCCGCTATGGGCTGGGTGAAGAAGATTTTTCGGCGATTTACCGGTTCTTGAATACCATCAGACCCAGTGAATGAATTCACTGGCTGAACCTACGAAGTCGCCTCAGCGACTGCGGAGGGTTCGCTCACGGCTGAACCTACAGTCGCCTCAGCGACTGCGGAGGGTTGTCAACACGATCTTTCCGCCAGTGGCTGCGGCCACTTCTCGACTTCAGATAGGGATTTTGATCCCTGAAAGGTAATCGCTTGAAAATCGTACGCACTATCATCCTTGTTCTCGTCGGCCTCCTGCTGGCTTTCGTCGTCTTCCTCGCCGGCTCGGTCATTGTCGATGCCCTGATTGGCGGCAGCCGTGTCGAGCAGCTCACCAACACCGAGATCGCCGGCCCTGACGGCCAGATGATTCGCGCCTATGTCGCCCGGCCCGACGCGCCTGGCACCTACCCAGGCGTGGTCATGATCCACGAGTTCTTTGGCCTGCGGCAGGATATCGTCGAAAAGGCTGAAGCCCTGGCCGATGAAGGCTATGTGGTCGTGGCGCCGGACACCTACCGCGGCAAGACTACAGGCTGGATCCCGCGGGCGATCTTCCTGCGCATCACCACGCGCATGGAGCAGGTGGTCGGCGACCTGGATGCAACGTTCGACTGGCTCGCCGGCCAGTCCGATGTGGATCCGGAGCGCATTGCCGTGATGGGCTTCTGCTACGGCGGCGATGCGGCGCTGCAATACAGCCTGGCGCACGCCAAACCGGCCGCCACGGGCATCTTTTACGGATCGCTGGTGACCGATCCGGCCCAACTCAGCCGGCTGCCCGGGCCAGTCCTGGGCATCTTTGGCGCCGAGGACGCGTCGATCCCGCTTGGAGAGGTCGAGGCGTTCCAGATCGGCTTGAACGCGGCTGGCATCCCGAACCAAATCACGGTCTATCCGGGCGTCGGCCACGCTTTCGTCGGCGGCATCGACGAAATTCGCGCCGGCGGCGCGCCGGGCGAGGCTTGGGCCGAGTTCCTGGCCTGGCTGCAGACAACAATCGGCAGCTAACCGCACTCCTGAGTCTACACCAAGGAAAACCCATGCAAATGAATTTCACGGACTGCCCACCCGCAGCCTGGGCAACGACCATCTCACCCTCGACTATCTCGCCGAGGCCGGGCCCCGCATCGTGCGACTCTTTCTCGCCGGCTCGCATACCAACCTGCTGGCTGAGGCGCCCGACCTTAGCTGGGACACGCCGTCCGGCACCTATCGGCTGCACGGCGGCCATCGCTTGTGGCACGCGCCTGAAGCCTTTCCCCGAACCTATCTGCCTGACGACAGCGGTCTCGAAATCGACGTGTTCGACGACGGCGTCCGGCTGCGCCAGCCTGTCGAGGAGCCCACGGGCGTGCAAAAGGTCATGGAGCTGCGTCTGCACACGGACAAGCCCGCGCTGACCGTGCAACATAGCCTCCACAATACCGGACAGTGGCCTATCGAGCTGGCCCCGTGGGCGATCACGCAGGTGCCGCTGGGCGGCGTGGCCGTGCTTCCTCAGCAAGCCCCGGTGTTATCGCAATACCTTCCCAGCCGCCAGCTCAACCTATGGTGGTACACCCACCTGCGCGATCCGCGACTGCAGCTGGACGACGACTTCATTTTGGTCGACGGTCTGGCACACGACCATGACTTTAAGATCGGCTATTTCAATCACGCCGGCTGGATGGGCTACCTGCTGGGCGACGTCTTCTTCGTCAAGCGCTTCCAGCCGCAGCCTAGCCAGCCCCATCCCGACCAGCACAGCAACTGTGAAGTTTACGTCTGGAATCGCTTCTTGGAGTTGGAGACGCTAGGGCCGCTGGTCCGGCTGGAGCCAGGCGCGGCGACGACGCACGTCGAGACCTGGGAGTTTTATCCTGGCATTCAGGTCATTCCAGCCATCGAAGGCGTCAGGGATCTGGTCGCGAACCTTGGCCTAGCTTAAGCACAGCCCGGTAAATCTCGACAGTTCGGACTTGTCCCGACTAGTCCTGGCAATTTCGAAGAATGCCCATGACTGACCACCCCATTCCCACCCTTCACGACATCCTCACCGCTCGCCCCAACGTCTATCGCCACCTGCGGCCTACGCCATTGCACCATTACGCCGGCCTCAGCCAGCTCGTCGGTGCAGAGGTCTGGGTCAAGCACGAGAACCACCAGCCCATCGGCGCGTTCAAGGTGCGCGGCGGGCTCAACCTGGTGGCCGGCCTGAGCGAGGCCGAGCGGCGGGCCGGCCTGTTCACCGCCTCGACCGGCAACCACGGCCAGAGCATCGCCTTTGCCGCACGCGCATACGGCGTTCGAGCCACCATCGCCATGCCCGAACGGGCCAATGCCGACAAGGTCGCGGCGATGCGCGGGCTGGGCGCGGAGGTGGTGTTCCACGGCGCCGATTTCGACACGGCCCGCGAGTGGATGATGCACGAGGCTGCCGAGCGCGGCGGTTTATTCGTAGGCCCCACCGACGAGCGACTGATCTGTGGCGTCGGCACCTATGCGCTGGAGATTCTCGAGGATCTGCCCGATGTGGACGTGATCCTGGTGCCGGTGGGCGCGGGCAGCGGCGTGTGCGGCACGAGCATCGTGGCCAAAGCGATCAATCCGGCCATCCAGGTGATCGGCTGCCAATCCGCCCAGGCGCCGACCATGCTGTTGAGCTGGGCAGCAGGTAAGCCGGTCACTGGGCCGATGCAGACCTTCGCCGAGGGCGTGGCGACACGCGTGCCGTTTGAGAACACCCAGCGTATCATGCGCCAGTATCTGGACGACTTTGTGATGGTGCCCGACCGGGCGATCGAGGCTGCGATCCTTCTGCTGCTGGAGCATACCCACAACCTGGCCGAGGGGCAGGCGCGATCCCGCTGGCCGCCGCCTTGCAGATCAAGGAGCGACTGGCCGGCAAGAAGGTCGTCCTCGTCATGAGCGGCGGCAACCTGGCGCTGAGCGAGCTGCGACGGATTCTTTCGACATGACTTCCCCAGCCATCTACACCAATCGCCCGTATGCAGATGAGGCCGACCGGCAGGCCATGGCGCGGCTTTTGATCGCCAGCCGGCCACGCGGGCGACTGGCCAGCTTTCCGAGTCCTCAGGACCTGCACGAGATCGTCGCGCAACTGCCCGACCGATATCAGATCGCGCTGTGGGAGGATGCCGGCAAGTCGCTTGCCGGCTTTGCCATGGTCGACCTGGTCTACAACAACCTCTTTTTTGAGATCGCGCCAGAGGCAAGGGACAGCGGCATCGCAAGCGAGGCGATTGAATGGGCCGCCGGCTGCCTCCGGTCGTGTTACGAGCAGTGCTGGACCCCGATCTGACCCTCGACACGGCCTGTTTCGAGGACGATGCTTGGCGCCTGGCCGTTTTGGAGCAGCACGGCTTCGTCGTCCAGCCGGTGTACACGTTGACCTTTTCCCGCCCGTTGGCCGAGCCGATCGGCGAGCCGCTGCTTCCGGCCGGCTTCCATATTCGGTGTGCGACCGGCGAGCAAGAGGCGGAGGCATTGACGGCCCTGCATCGCGCGGCTTTCGGCACAGAGCACATGACGGTGGAAGAACGCCTGGCCATGATGCGGGTGCCGGAGTACGATCCAGCGCTGGACTTGATCGCGGTAGCGCCGGACGGTTCGCTGGCGGGATATTGCTTCTGCAGCATCAGCCACGAGGAAGGTTCCTGTCTCGGCCATACGGATCCGGTGGCCACCCATCCCAGGTTCCAACGCTTGGGTCTGGCGCGGGCGTTGATGCTGACCGGTCTTCGCAAACTCAAGGAGCGCGGCGCCGAGACAGCCATGCTTGGCACCAGCAGTGAGAACACTGCCATGCAACAGAGCAGCCGAGTCAGCCGGCTTCCGCCTGGCATGGTCCAAAGTGTGGTTGTCAAAGCCGATCGCTAAAGATAGTAACACCAGTCGTGTGCTCAATTGAGCACCTGCCGCGCGCAGCATCGCGCGAATTCTTGCATAGGAGGATCTGATGGGAAAGAATAGCCCGTGGTGGCTCGCGCTGATCCAGGGTCTGGTCGCCCTGGGCCTTGGCCTGTTCATGTTGCTCGATCCGACCGCCGCTAGTGCAGTGATCGGCCTGCTGGCCGCAATCTATCTGCTCGTCGCCGGTATCGTCCACACGATCCGCGGCTTGGCCAGGCGTCGCGTGGTCAAGCGGATGAACTTGATGCTCATTCGAGGCATCGTCGGCCTGGTCGTGGGCGGAATCATTCTGGCTCTTGTCGTGTTCAACATCGGCACCTTGGCCTTCGGCTATACCGTCCTGGCCATCGGCCTGATCATCTTCGGCGCAATAGGGCTGTTTTCCAGCTTTTTCCAGAGAGAAGGCAAGCGATTTGCCTGGGGCCCTGTGCTGGTCAACCTCGCGCTCCTGGTTTGGGGCGTCCTGGTTTTCTTCGGCCGCAGCCAGAACGTCAACCTGGCGGTCATCAGCGGTTGGATTCTGGTCATCATCGGCGTTGTGATCCTGGCGTGGACTTTGCTCGGACGCAACGAGGAGCCAACTGAGACGGATGCTGCGCCGTAAGCGCAGCATCCGTATCGCGAACCCCCAGCTCTGATGTACCCCGGGCTCACGTCAGTTACTCATCTGGCGTCAGCCCGGGTCTTTTGTTTTTCCAGGCCGAAGCTTATAGGGTTCGAGCGTAGCGGAACTCCTGGAAGCCGATCGGGTTGGCGTTCACCTCCGGGTCAACAGTCACGTGGATAAGGGCCGGTTTGCCCGATTCCACCGCCCGCTGCAATGCCGGCGCCAGTTGGTCGAGTTCGTCGACCTTTTCGCCGAAACAGCCCAGACCCTGAGCGATCACGTCATAGCGCACGCTGGGGCTGAAATCGACGAGGCTGTGCTGCTCTGGCCCGAAACCGGCGACGTTGAACGCCGTTTTCTCCATTCCCCAGGCATCGTCCACCGCCACGACGACGATCACCGGGGCATTGGCGCGTAAGGCCGTCTCCATCTCCATGATGCAGAATCCCAATGCGCCGTCGCCCGTGATGCAGTAAACCGGCCGCTCGGGCGCAGCCAGCTTGGCGCCGATGGCGAAGGGCAGGCCGGTGCCGAGGTAGCCCATCTTGACCGAGTAAAGGAAACTGTCGGGTTCCAAGATGGGGTTGAAGGCGATGCCCCACAGGGTTGTATTGCCGCCGTCCAACACGGTGACGGCGTTGCGCGGGAAGAATTGGTTCACAACCATGACCATCTGGCCCGGGTTGACCCCGTGGCCGCTGGAGGCCTGCAGGAACTGCATCCCGCGCGTGAGCATAGCAGCCGACTGCTCACGATAGCGCATCAAGTCGGGCATGGTCGCACGAGGTCCAACTTTGCTTTGGACTGCCTGACAGCAGCGCCGCAAGCGCGGCTCTGGCATCGGCTACGATGCCCAGATCGACAGGCCGGTTCACGCCGATGGATAGAGGGTCCGCGTCGATCTGGATGGTTTTCTGCCGCGCCGGATCGCCCCAGGCCGGTGGCATGCCCCAGCCGTCGTACTCGCCCAGCCGCGCGCCGACCACCAGCACCACGTCCGCCTCGTTGCGCACCAACGCGGTGGTCTGCATGTCGAACAGATGGAAGTAGTGGGGGTGGTCCTCCGGGATCACGCCGCGCGCGCCCACGCTGCTGCCCATGCCCGCGGCCAGGTAGTCGCCCAGGGCAACCAGCTCTTGAGACGCGCCGGCCCACAGCGCGCCTTTGCCCGCATAGATGAAAGGCCGTTTGGCGTTGGCCAGCAGCTCGGCGGCCTGCTCGATCTGCGCGGGGTCGCCCACGCCCAGGCTGAGCACGCGGTTGTTGGCGGCCGGTGTGATGCGGAGCTTGCCTGTATCGACTTTCATTGCAAGCATTTCGTCGGGAATGACCAGCAGCGCTGGGCCGGGGCGACCCGTGGTGGCGGCACGAAAGGCCGCACGCACCATTTCCGGTACCCGATCCCAGCGAGGAATGAGGGCGCTGTACTTGGTGATAGGCTTGGCCATGGCCACCAGGTCGGTGGCCTGCCAGGCGCCGCCGCGATCGGGGTAGTTGACCGCCGTGCGCCGGGAGCAGGCGATGGCGATCACCGGGTGCCCCTCGCCATAGGCGCTGGTCAGGCCGGCCAGCATGTTGGCGCCGCCGGGGCCCGGGTTGCCGAAGACCACGGCCGGCTTGTGTGCGATACGCGTGTAGCCTTCGGCGATGTGAACGACGGCTTCCTCGTGGTGTCCATTGACATAACGCATGCCATAGTGCTCGGCATGGACCACAAAGGGAATGTGGGCGCCGTCGATGATGCCGGCCATCATATCGACGCCTTCGGCGTGCAAGCACTGCATCAGCAGCTCGCCAACGGTGATTTCGGCCATGGAATTCTCCAGTCTAGCTGTTTGATTTTTGGGCGAAGCCGCGCAGGAGTTGCTTTTCCTCCAGACGCTTGAGGCCTCGTTTTTTCAGCGGTTCATAGAGCTTGAGCATCAGGGGTGGGTAGAGGCTGTTGGTCTTGGCCAGCCAGCCGCGCCAGCGGGGCAGGTTGATCTCCAGCGGCTTGTCGCGCATCGCCTTGAAAAAAGCCGCTTCCAGGTCCTGGACAGTCAACACGCGCGATCCGGAGTAGATCAGCGCTGCAGCCTGGGGCTGCTCGTAATGCTGCTGGGTCAGGGGCGTGTCCACCACGTCGGGGGCGATGACGGTGACGTATACCCCCTGCTTGCGCAGCTCGACGGCTGCGGCCAGCGAGGCCGCGCGCAGTCCGGATTTGGCGGCCGAGTAGAGCGCGTTGCCGGGTGTGGGCGAAAGGCCGGCCAGCGAGCCGACGTTGATGATGTGGCCGCCGCCTTGCCGTGCCATGACCCCGGCCACAAGCTTCATGCCGATCACCGGCCCCTTCAGATTGACGTCGATCACGAAGTCAACGTTCTCGATGGGCTGGTCCAGCAGAAAGCCGAGCCGGCCACCGCCGGCGATATTGAAGAGGTAGTCGATTCGACCGAAGGCCTGGAGGGTGTCGTCGATGAGCATCTGCCAGTCCTGCACCGAGCGCACGTCCAGGCGGTGCAGTCGAACCCGGTCGCTGGGTACAAATGCGTCCCGCAGGCCCGCCTCGTTGATGTCGGCCAGGGCCAGCCGGTACGCGTCGCCGCTCCCCACCAGCACACCGGCGAAATGCTTGCCGATGCCGCTGGCTGCGCCGGTTACGATGGCGATTTTTGGAGCCATGGGTTGTCTCGCTTTGCTGTGCGGTATTTTGAACGAGGAGGGGTGGTCGGGAAGAAAGGGCTTCTGCCCAATGCGGTCGGTTTGGGTACACCAGACGTGCCGAACTTGCTGAATGCATTGAGCATTATTATACGTAGAAGCTGCCAGGGGTCAACTCGATCCTACGGCTAGTAAGCTAGCAGGGGTCAAACTGCGATCGAACACCTTAGGGTCTAACACCCTATAGGGTCTAACACCCGGTAAGGGTTGCCGACCCGAAAACGAATGCGTCCATGGCTACATATCCACTTCCCCCACGCGGGATACTACGTGTTACCTACGGGTCTCGCTTGGCTCCAGCCCAAAGATCGCCGTCGTCGCCAACAGGTTCTTGACCTTGATGATCTGGATGCGACGGCCACGGCTCAGGTACATCTCGCGGGTGATGCGAATGCCGATCTGCGGGCAGAGGTGGGCGAAGTCGGTAATGCTGAACGCTTGCCAGCGAGGCACGTCATGCCAGCGCTGCGGCAGATCGGGCGCCTGGGGGACTCGACCGGTCAACAACAGTTCCAGCCGGCATCGCCAGTAGCCCCAGTTTGGGAAGCTGACGATGGCGCTCCGGCCGACGCGCAGCATTTCCTTCAGAATCGTAGCCGGGTCGTCCAGGTACGGCAGCGTCTGGCTGAGGATGACCACGTCGAAGGCGAGGTCGGGGTAGTCGGCTAGCCCTTCTTCCAGATCGCCTTGGCGTACGCTCAAGCCCCGGCGGACGCAAGCCAGCACCCCTTGCTCGCTCAACTCGATGCCACGGCCTTTGACCTGCTTGGTGCGTATCAGCACCTCCAGCAGGCCGCCGTCGCCGCAGCCCAGGTCCAGCGCCTTGACCCCAGCCGGCACCATGTCGGCGATGGCCTGCAAGTCAGGGCGCAGTTGAGCGTACCCATCTTGGTTCATAGGGCGCCGTCCGTTGCGTAGTGGATCCGTGCAGAATAATCCGCATTCTCATCGAGTGCGGGCCGGTGGGGCCGGTCACGCATCGCGCATCACTCGCCCTACGAAGCTACTCAACAGCCGCGTCATCGTGTCCACCTCCAGCAGAAATGCATCGTGACCCCAACTGCTTTCGATATCCAGGTAGGTCACGTCGCAGTCGGCGGCGGTGAGCGCCTTGACCATCTGCTTACTGTGATAGCTGGGGTAGAGCCAGTCGCTGGTGAAACTGATGACCAGGAAGGCGACATCGGTGGAGTTGGCGAAGGCGGCGGCCAGTGACTCCCCGTGCTGCGCGGCCAGGTCGAAGTAGTCCAGTGCCTTGGTGACATAAAGATAGCTGTTGGCGTCGAAACGGCGGGTGAACTTGTCGCTGTTGTATTTCAGGTAGGTCTCGATCTCAAACTCTGCCTGGAACTCGTAGCCGTACTGCTCGCGTCCTTGCAGCCGCCGGCCGAACTTCTGATGCATCAACTCTTCGCTCAGATAGGTGATGTGTCCTACCATGCGTGCTACGGCCAGGCCGGCATCGGGCTTGCGGCTGTTGTCGTAGTAGTCGCCGCCGTTCCAGGCCGGGTCCGCATAGATGGCCTGGCGGCCCACCTCGCTGAAGGCGATCAACATCGGGCTGTGGCGGGCCGTGGTGGCGATGGGGATCGCCGCGCGTACGCGCTGCGGGTGGTGCGTGGCCCACTCCAACACCTGCATGCCGCCCATCGAGCCGCCCGCTACGCACAGCAGCCGCTCGATGCCCAGATGGTCCAGCAGGTGCACTTGGGCGCGCACCATATCGCCGATCGTCACCACCGGAAAGTGCAGCCCGTAGGGTTTGCCGGTAGCCGGGTCGATGCTGGCTGGTCCGCTGGAGCCGTAGCAGCTGCCCAGCACGTTGCTGCAGATCACGAAGAAGTGGTCCGTATCAAAGGCCTTGCCCGGCCCGATGCAATCGTCCCACCAGCCCGGTTGGGAGTCCTCGGCGGAATGATACCCGGCCGCATGCGCCCCGCCGCTCAGCGCATGGCAGATCAGGATCGCGTTGGATCGCTGCGCGTTGAGCTGGCCATACGTTTCATACGCCAGAGTCACCGGGCTCAGCGTCGCTCCGCTTTCGAGCTGAAACGGCTCGCGGTCGGCGAAGGTGAGGGTTTGGGGGTGGATGAGGCCGACAGATGAGGAAGGAGACATGAGTGGAGGTGAGTGGAGGTGTGGAGGGTGGAGGGTGGAGGGTGGAGAGGTGGAGGGTGGAGGGTGGAGGCGGATGTGTTGAACTTATCAACAGCACTTTCCTCTCTGCACTCCGCACTCTTCACTCTCCACTCTCCACTCTCCACTACTCTCTACTGGCCGCCGCCTGCAGCGCCTGATCGAGGTCCCAAAGGATATCCTCGATGTCCTCGAGGCCGACGCTGAGGCGGATGAAGTCGGGCGTGACGCCGGCGGAGGCCATCTCCTCGGCGGTGAGCTGGCTGTGGGTGGTGCTGGCCGGATGGATGGCGAGGCTTTTGGCGTCGCCTACGTTGGCCAGGTGGCTGAACAGGTCGAGATTGTCGATAAAGGCCCGGCCGGCTTCGACGCCGCCCTTGATGCCGAAGCCCAGGATGGCGCCCGCGCCTTTGGGCAGGAATTTCTTGGCCCGCTCGTGGTCAGGATGGCTGGCCAGGCCGGGGTAGGTCACCCAAGTGACGGCGGCGTGGTCGTTCAGGAATTCAGCCACCCGCTGCGCGTTGCGCACGTGACGGTCCATGCGCAGGCTGAGAGTTTCGATGCCGGTCAACGTGTTCCAGCTGTTGAACGGCGCCTGGCAGGCGCCGATGTCGCGCAGGATCTGCACGCGCGCCTTGATGATGAAGGGCGGCAGGCCCATGCCCAGCAAATCGGCGTAGACCAGGCCATGGTACGACGGATCGGGGGTGGTGAAGTTGTCGAAGCGGCCGCTGGTCCAGTCGAAGGTGCCGCCGTCGACGATGACGCCGCCGATGGCCTGGCCGTGGCCGCCGAGGAACTTGGTGGTGCTGTGGGTAATGATATGCGCGCCCCACTCGAAGGGCCGGCACAGATAGGGCGTGGCGAAGGTGTTGTCGATCATCAGCGGGATCGAGTACGCCTTGGCGATGGTCGACACCTCCTCGAACGGAAAGATCGAGATGTCAGGGTTGCCCAGGGTCTCGCCGTAGAGGATCTTGGTGTTGGGGCGGATGGCTTTCTCGAAGCCGTCAGGGTCCTTGGGATCGACAAAAGTGACCTCGATGCCCAAGCGTGGGAAGGTGTAGTTGAACTGGTTGTACGTCCCGCCGTAAAGCCGGCTGCTGCTGACGATGTGATCGCCCGCGCTGCACAGGGTCAGGATGGCCATGGTCTGCGCGGCGTGGCCGCTGCTGGCCGCCAGGGCCCCGACGCCGCCCTCCAGGCTTGCGATGCGCTGCTCAAGCACATCGGTCGTCGGGTTCATGATGCGGGTATAGATATTGCCCAGTTCCTTGAGCGCAAACAGATTGGCCGCGTGCTCGGTGTCGCGGAACTGGTAGCTGGTGGTCTGATAGATCGGCACCGCCCGGCTGCCGGTGGCGGTATCGGACTGCTGGCCGGCGTGCAGCTGGCGGGTGGTGAAGCCGTAGGTGTGACCGTTGGTCGGTTGATCGGACATGTTCGAAGGATCTCCTATCTTTGAGTATGGGGTTATCAAAAACCCCTCCGTCTGGAAGACAAGAGGGGTAAGGAGTCATTTTGGGCGCTCATCCGCAGGTGGGAACAAAAAATCCCCAACAGGGGATGAGCAGGGCACGACATGACGTCACCTGATCTCATCTTCCAGAACAAGTCTGCCGGATTTGGCACCCTGGCATTGCTGTAGCATCGTCGCTACATCAACCGGGTTGTCGAGGCATCGTAGGGCCGGTCCCTCCGCCTCTCTGGATAAGAGTTTGGTCGTATTCAGTTGTGGGGCTGATCATACTCAGGGGGTCGAATTTTGTCAAATTCGGTCATACAAATGCCATAGAAATGCTGTCTCAATCTTCGAAGATGGATTTCTATTAACTGCCCGCAGTTACCTTTCTAAGCCTTTATTTTCGCCACGCCGCCGGGTTAAGAAACACGAGTAGGGGCAAGATCTCGAGACGACCGGCAAGCATCCCCACCATCAGCACGCCCTTTGCCAACGGGGGCATCGCAGCCACGGATGTTGCCGGCGCCAGGCTTGGGCCGTAGCCGCCGATGGCCGATGTGACGGTCGAATACGCATCGGCTATGTCCAGGTCGGGTGCTAGCGAACTGATAACCAGCCCCCCGAGGACAATGTAACCTAACCACAGCAGCAGGATAAAGACAGCTTGTCGAAACGCGTTGTCGCCGATCGGTCTGCCGTCAAGGGTTGGTTGTGAGATGGCGTGCGGCGGCAGGCGCAACCGGCGGACTTCGTATCCCAGGACTTTGATTACCATGCCGGCTCGGACGAGCTTGTAGCCACCTGCAGTGGAGCCGGCCGTCCCTCCGATCAGCATCAGCAGCAAGAAGATCTCCTGTGCCAGCCGCGGGAAGGCATGGAGGGGCGCAATCTCGAAACCGGTAGTCGACACGAGTGCTACTACCTGGAAGACCGAGCTCATCAGCCAGTCGGAGCTTTCTGTCGTCGTGCTGGCAAAAGTGGTGATTGCTACCACCCCGGCCGCAACAGCGAGCACCAGCCAGAACAGGCGCATCTCGAATCCATCCCAAAGCGCGGCCACCTGGCGCTGGCGGACCAGGCGGTATAGAACGTAGTAGTTGATCGCGCCGGCAATCATGAAGAGCATGAACACCAACTCGATGACCACATAGTTCGGATAATGCACCGGATGCAAACGGTAGTAGGCGATTCCCTGGTCGTGTGGGGAAAAACCGCCGGTAGATGCCGTCGACATCGACTGGGTGACGCTGTCAAACCACGAAAGACCGAGCAAAAGCAACAAGGTAATCTGCGCCGCGGTCAGCGCCAGGTAGATTTGGGCAAACTTCAGGGTTGCCCGGCGGAAATTGAGAGACAGCCGGCCCGAGCTCACCTTCACACCCTCGGCGTTAAGCAGCGAAAGCGCCTGGCTGCCCTGCGATTGCCCCACCAACAAGATGACGACCAGGATGCCCAAGCCTCCCAGCCACTGCATCAAAGCGCGCCACAACAAGATGCTGCGTGGCAGCGTGTCCGCGCCCCGAATTAAGCTTGCGCCAACGGTGGTAAAACCGGCGACGCTCTCGAACAGTGCATCCTCGAACGGCATGCCAACCACCGCCAAAAACGGGATCGCGCCAACGATGCTGGCTGTCAGCCAGGCTGCGGTCGTGACCAACAGCGCTTCGTGTTGAGGCAAGGATGCCGGCGAGGGCCGGCCGATGCGGATCGCAGCTCCTATCAGCAAAGCTGCAGCCGAAGGTCCCAAAAAGCCTGCGACCTCTTTGGTAGGTGGCAGACCGTGGGCGTCGCATGCGGCCATCGCCAGTGGGGCCAGCAGCGCCACGCCCACGGCGAAGAGTACCGGCGCCTGATAGGCCAGAACCACGTGCAGGCGACGACGCCACATGGATCCTCCGCGGCCGTGGCCGCCTGATCGACGGGAGATTGGCTGGGCGAAAGTTGAGCGGGCATGATGCGCTTAACGAAGGAGATCCTCGCCGCCGGTTAGCGACGATCGCGGCGATGCGTTGGGTGTCGTCGTGCGGCGCCGCTACAAGTACCTCGTCGCCCGGATCGATTCGCCGTCGATCGCGCGGCAGGTGGAAGCTCTGCTCGCCGGTTTTCAGAAGACCTAGCACCACGGCGCCGGGTGGAAACTTGTCGGCCTCCCACAGGGCGCTCAGATCCTTGCCCACCAGGGGCGAGTCTGCAGCGACCTCGATCCCCGCAATCTCAACCTGGCCGTTGCCCAACTCCATAACGTGCCGAACTTCCGGCTCTTCGATGGCGATCATCAGCTCGTTATGGAGGTAGTTGAAGGCGCTGAAGATCTGCGTGATCCCGGCCAGTTCGTAGGCCGCTTTGTAATGTTGTTGGCGCAGCCGGGCCAGGATTCTCGGGACCCGAAACTGGCGCGCAAACAGCCCCACCATGATGTTCTCGCTATCCTTTTCCAGCAGCGCGACCACGACGTCCGCCCGTTCGACGCCAGCCTCTTGGAGGATGCGTAGGTTGGTGGGCTCGCCTTCGATCACCAGGCAGCCCAACTCGGCCGCCACCATATGGGCGTACTCTGTTTCGCGGTCGATGTAGGCGACCTCGTGCCCGTTGGAGATCAACGACGCTGCCAGCGCTCGCCCCAGCGGTTGTTCGTTGACGATCAGAATGTACATTCGGCGCCTCTTTGTCGGCGAAGGAGTCACGGTACAAGGAATGTTGACAGCTCAATTATAGTGCGCTAGACTGGCTGGAGGCAAACGAAAGAGAGCAGGATCACATGAAAATCATCATCTTCTCCGATCTTCACGCCAACTGGGAGGCGCTCTCCGCTCTGCAGCGCGCCGAAAGCCAGCCCGATGCCATCCTGTTTCTGGGCGATGTGGTCAATTTCGGCCCCGATCCGCAGCGCTGCCTGGACTGGGTTCGGGCGAACGCCACCGCGGCCGTGCGCGGCAACCACGACCAGGCCGTCGCCTTCGGCGGCGATGCCGGCGTCAACCCGGCGCTGCTGGAGGAGTTTCAGGTCATGCGCGACTACACCCAGAGCGTGCTGTCAGCCACAGACCGGGCCTGGCTAGGCAGCCTGCCGTTGAGCCAGACCCTCCACCTGGACGGCAAGGATTTCCACCTGGTGCACGCGATGCCCAGCGATCCGCTGACCAAGCGCTTGTCGCTGGTGACTGCCCGGCAGCAGGATCTGGAGTCCGAGCTGGACCGGCTGTCGCCGCGCCCCGACGTGTTATTGGTAGGCCACACGCATCTTCCGGGCATGCGCAAGGTGGGCGACACCTACATCGTCAACCCCGGCAGCCTCGGCCAGCCGCGCAATGGCATCCCCGATGCGACATACGCCGTGTGGCGCGATGGCGAGCTGCAAATCCACCATCTGCACTACGACCACGACACCACCCAGCGCAAGCTGATGATGCTGCCGCTGGACCCGGATGTGGTGGACCGGCTGCAGGAGATCCTGGAGACGGGCAACGCTTGACACCAGTTGACAGATGCCCCTTCTGCGTACAATTGATTATGGATCTTCAACTGAGAGGTCATCTGCAATGTCGAAAGAACTGATATTCCTGGTAGAGGAAGCCCCTGAGGGAGGATATCTTGCCCAAGCCCTCGGGTCATTCCATCTACACCGAAGCAGATACATGGCAAGAGCTGCGAGAAGCAGTTCAGGATGCTGTGCAGTGTCACTTTGAGAGGCGAAGCGCCCTGCAATGGTGACGGACGACACTTCGATCAAGTCGCTATTGGAGTATCGAGGACTCAGCCATTGCTTCGGCTCGAGGTCATGGAACAGTGAGTTAACGATACGACTGAGGCAATTCGCTATCGTTAAGGCGTTCGCCTGCAGCCATACTGCGTTTGTACCTCTCTATGCTGAACGGAAGATCACAGCGCGTTACGATTATACTGCGCCGCTTGGGTCAGACGCTGCAGCTCAATTTGATACGATGTGGCAGAGATTGTTGACAAGATGGCTGAAGCTCGAGGTGAACAACTATGACTAGTGCAAACGTAACGAAATCGGTGCGTCTTCGAACCGAGAAGTCGGAGGAGTTGGCTCGCCTAAGTCAAGCGACTTTGGTTTCCGAATTCTGCCCTGATGAAGCAGTGGATTCAGGAAGGGATACAAGCAAAGAAGCTCGATCTGGCTATACAGGCGTATATGGACCGCAAGACTGATCTTAGAGGAGGGGCGATCATGGCCGGTGTTTCGTACAACCGGTTCATGCGAGAGGTGCAATTTCGCAATATCGTCATTTTGGAAAACGACGATTTTGTTGATCAGCTGGCCTTTCTGGCCGAAACCTTCGATAGCCGGGAACTGCGCGTTGCAGTTAACCAGGTCCGAGCGATGGAGAGCCAAAGTTAACGGATTGCCAGGATCGGAAACAACTTATGCTTGACTTACACGGTAAAGTCGCCATCATCACCGGCGCCTCGCGCGGCATCGGCGAGGCTATTGCCACGGCCTATGCGCAGGCGGGCGCGGCCGTCGTGCTCACCAGCCGCAAGATCGAAAACGTCGGCCCGGTGGCGGAGCAGATCCGGGCTGCCGGCGGCCGTGCGATCGCCATGGCCGCGCACGCCGGCCAGCAGGATCAGATCGAGATGGTCGTCGAGCGCGCGCTTGCTGAGTTCGGCCGCGTCAACATCGCCGTCAACAACGCCGCCGCCAACCCCCACTTTGGCCCCATCCTGACCGCCGACGGCAGCCATTGGGACAAGATCTTCGAGGTCAACGTCAAGGGCTATTTCTTCACGGCCAAAGCCGTGGCGCCGATCATGAAGCAGCAGGGCGGCGGCAAGATCATCAACGTCGCCAGCGTCGCCGGCATCAACCCGGGGCCGATGATGGGCGTCTACAGCACCAGCAAAGCCGCCGTGATCATGCTGACGAAGGTGTTGGCCGCCGAGCTCGGGCCGGATAACATCCAGGTCAACTGCATCGCGCCCGGCTTTGTCAAGACCAAGTTCTCGGCCCCGCTGTGGACGAACCCGCAATTCAAGGCGATGCTGGAGAAGATGACCCCTGCCGGCCGCATCGCCGAGAGCGAGGAAGTGACGGGAGCGGCGCTGTACCTTGCCTCGGACGCGTCAAGCTTCACAACCGGCGCCGTCCTGGTGGTAGATGGCGGCATAAGCCTGGGCATACTGCCGCTTGCCTAAGTCACTTGAGATTGCGCTTCACGATGTCCGAGATCGCCAACTGATGCCGCTCCATCAGCTGTTCGTCGATCATCTGGATCTGTTTTCTGGGGTTGAAGAAAGCCTCGGCCCAGCCGTAGCCGGCGCACGCGGTGTCGGCGATGCTGTTGCCGGCTGCGTCGCGCCCCCACCATTGCCGGTACTGTTCCTCCAACTCGGGGCGAATGTGAAACTCAGGCTCTGAGAAATGGGCGGAGTAGTAATAATCGGGGGGCAGCGCGTTCAAGATCGTCTCGAAGATGTGCACCCGCACCCGAAATTTCGGGGGGCCGTAAGCAGCCAACCGCGCCAACCCCCGTAAGGTGGCAAACGGCGCGATCACCTCGATCTGTTCGATGTGCTCGAAACGCTCTTCCAGTAGCTTAAATACCCCCAACATGACAATGCCGCTGGCGATGCTGTCGCCGACCAGCGCCACGGTCTTCTCCTTGCGTTGCGATGGGGAGATATCCTGGTCCTTGACGATGGTGGTCTCCACGCGACGGCTGTAGCGCGGCACGGAGGGATCGAAGACGTGATGCGAATCGACCAGGGCCTCGTCGCAGTAGAAACCGTAGTTCTTGAACAAGGCGTTGCCGATCCGGTACTTGGCGCCCTCGCGCAGCACGGGCAGAATCACCAGGTTGTTTTGGGTGTACCCCGCTAACGCTTCCTGGAAGGTGGGAGAGCACAGCACACCGCGAATCGCCTCGCCGGTCAACTCGGTTCGGGCCGCACCCAGCAACAGTTGGCCCGGCAGGCGGATCTCCCCCGACGGCGGCGCCTGGCCCGGTAGTCCGATGATATCGAACAGGTGTGGCTCCGGCGTTGTCGTCCACAGGTACATGAAGCCGGCAGTGGCCGGACTATGGGTGAAGATGAGGTCAAGACATCGCCCGTTGTCCAGGCAAAGCTGTCCGGAGCGGTAACAGGGAGCGTCCGTGTCGGCCGCAGGTGTGTTGTCTTCCAACATCAACGTGCCCACGATGTGCTCGTGGGCAACGTCTGTAAAGCGAAAGGGATAGGTGAACATGCTGTTTTCTTGTAGCCTCGTGCATGGTTTGGGTGACCGACTTGAAGGCATCATTGCCACGCCCTGATGGTTCAAGTGCGCTCGGGTATGGTCAACGGCGTGACCATGCCAGTATACAGTAGGTTGTCAGGTTCAACAAGGTCACAACGCTATTCACCAGGGCTTCTCAAAAGTCCGCTCCGGTGTCATCCTGAGCGGGTTCAAATCGCTTGCCAGAACTCAACGACGACTCAGTTCAACTCGAAACCCTGTTCGTGCCGATGACCAGCGAAGGATCTCGTTGTTCTCAACGAACGCAGAAGGGATCCTTCGCTGGTCATCGGCACGAACAGGGTTTCGAGTTGGGCTAAGCCCGTCGCTGGTATCTAGTTTTCAGTCATGACCCGCTCAGGATGACACGAGGACGGACCTTTGAAAAGCCCTGCGCTACCCACCGTCGCTCCCGCCCACGCGGGCATGACGGAGTGCTAGCGGTACGCCTTTAGACCGATGCCATCTGTTGCCACCTGCCATCACTTGCCACCTGCAACCTCCCATAACATCGTGCGTATAGACAAACGAGACTGCCCTTGAAAAAGTCTCCATCAGCACAGGTCTCTGACCGGCGCTGGAGTTGCATAACAGAAAAGATGTTACAAGGAGGATACCGTGGACATCGGCAAGTCGTTTAGCTACGTTTTTCAAGATAGGGACTGGCTCAAGAAAGTCCTGATCGGCAGCCTGATCCTGGCAGTTAGCCTGCCGTTTACCGTCGTGCTGGTTGGCTTTCTGGGCCTGGCCATCGTGTCGGGCTACACGCTGGAGGTGCTGCGCAACGTGCGACAGGGCAGCACCCATCCGCTGCCGGAGTGGCGCGACAAGTGGAGCGAATGGATGATCCTCGGCCTGAAGCTCTGGCTGGCGCTGCTGGTCTGGAGCCTGCCGGCCCTGTTGCTTAGCGTCTTCAACGGCCTGGGCAACCAAATGATGTGGACCGACAGCGATCTGCTGGGGCTGTTCGGAGGTCTGATGGTAGCTGTCGTGGCCTGCCTGTCGCTGCTCTGGTGGATCATCGTGGCCCTGGTCACCCCGGCCATCAGCATTCGCTTGGCTGAGACCGAGGATGTTGGCAGCGCGTTCAAGGTGGATAGCATCTACGTGTGGACCAAGCGCAATATCGGCGAGGTGATCATCGCGGTGCTCGTATCCGTCGCCGCAATGATCATAGCGGTGACCATCGGTTCGCTGGCAGGCGTACTGCTGTGCCTTATCGGTTGGGTCATCACCATTCCCGCGGCCACATTCATCGCCAACCTGATCAGCGTGCACCTCTACGCTCAGATCGGCCTGCGTGCCAGTGCGGTCGCTGAGCCTGTCGTGGAGCCGCCGGCAGCGCCGTGTCGCCAACGCCCCACCGCCGCCTGCGCCGACGGTCAGTCGATCCCCAAGAGCCGACTAGAACACTATGGTGGTCGCACCGGATGGCATCAATCGTGATCAAGCCGTCGGAAACCCCATCGGACTCGGCGTCAAACGCCACCCGTTGAGGCTGTAACTACCTGAGCACGTTGCGCTGCGGAGGCCACGGGCCACCAAAATCCACCCGCGGCCTCCGCAACGTTGTTTTCAAGCGCGTCCTGAGGTATAATCAAGCAGCAGACACCCGATCGCGCAACATTGAGTGTCGGTGATGCTACACGGTTTCCCGAATTCGATGTTCTGAATTCGTTGTTACCCATTCGCTGTGATAAGGAGCTCAACATGAATATCGGCAAGTCCTTTTCCTACATCTTTGATGACCCGCGTTGGCTGAACAAGATCCTGATCGGAACCTTGGTTTTGATCATCAGCTCACTGCTGTCGACGATCCTGATCGGTATCCTGGGTTACTTTATCATCATGGGCTACGCCCTGGAGGTCCTGCGCAACGTCCGTCGCGGCGACCGCTATCCTCTGCCCGAGTGGAAGGATCGCTGGGGTGAGTGGCTGGTGCTTGGCGTCAAGTTAACAGTCGCCCTGCTTGTTTGGGCGCTTCCCGCCATCTTGATCGGTCTGTTCATGATCGTGCCTGCGGCTATGATGGACAGCAACGACACCATGGCAACTATCGGTGCGCTGGGCTTTGCTTGCCTGGGTTGTCTGATCTTCCTCTGGACGTTGGTCGTGCTCCTGGTCTCGCCGAGGATCTACATTCGCATTGCCGAGACTGAACAGATTTCCAGCGGTTTCCAGTTCGGCGATATCCTTCGCTTCACGCGCGAGCACATCGGCGATGTGATCATCGTCACCATCATGTACTTCGTAGCCTCTCTGGTCGTCGGGTTGATTGGCAGTGTGATCGGCACGCTGCTCTGCTTGATCGGCCTAATCGTCACTCTGCCCGCCGCCCAACTGATCACCATGCTGATCCAATCGCACCTGTACGCGCAGGTCGGCATCGACAAGTCAGTGCTGCAGAGCTGGGCATACGGGCTGCCAGAACCGCAGCCCTCGCAGGCGGTCACGCCAGTTACGCCCGCGCCTGTGGACGTGGCACCCCAGGTCGAGCCTCAGCCGCCGGCTCCCCTGTCGCCTGAACCGGGCGCGCTGGACGAGACGCAGATGTAGGGCGCCAGTGCGGATGCCTCATAGCGCTGGAGTGAATTGCCATGATCAATAGCCTGGCAAACGTCTTTACAGCTTTCGGGCTGTCCTCGTCGGCCGGCCTGAACGCCTATCTGCCGTTGCTGATCGTCGCGCTGACCGCGCGCTTCACCAACCTGATCGAGCTGCGGCCGCCGTTCGACTGGCTCACCAATCCGTGGGTGATCGGCGTGCTGGTGGTGCTGCTGCTGATCGAAACCGTGGCGGACAAGATTCCGGCCGTGGATCACGCCAACGACGTCATCCAGACGGTCGTCCGCCCGGCGGCGGGTGCGATCCTGTTTGCCGCAAACAGCAACGCCATCAGCAACATCCACCCAGGGGTCGCCCTGGTCTGCGGCTTGCTGTTAGCCGGCAGTGTCCACGCCACCAAGGCCACGCTCAGACCCGTGGTCACCGTCACCACCGGCGGCCTGGGCAATCCGGTCGTTAGCACGGTCGAGGACATCATCGCGGTCGTGGTCAGCATCCTGTCCATTCTGGTTCCGGTGTTTACCTTCGTCGCACTGATGGTCTTCTTCGTATACGCGTTCCGCTGGTGGCGGCGTCGCCGGGCCAACAAGGTGGCTGACCAGTCGATCACGCCGATCGGGCCGTAGCCGCCTTAACCACAACGAGCTCAATTGAGCTGATAGAAGCCGTAGGGCAAGAGATGCTGGTCTCTTTCCCTACGGCTCTTTTGATCTCCTAACCAGGTATCCTCTCAATAATGCCGGGGTAGGGCCATGCGGCTCGCCAGTGACGCCGCCCGCCAGGGCGACCGCAAGGGCCTGGCCCCTACAAATTGAGAAGATACTCCTACAGGCTTTGTTGTGCTATAATGCCGCATGGTTCAGACCGCCTCCGACCCTTCGCACGCGCTTAGGGCAGACGCGCTGCAGGCTCGCATTGACAGCCTGCCCCTAAACCCCGGCGTGTACCTGATGAAGGACAAGCACAGCCAGGTGATTTACGTGGGCAAGGCCAAGGTCTTGCGCGCCCGCGTCCGGTCCTATTTCCAGAACTCGACCCAGCATCCACCGAAGACGCGCCGGCTGGTGGAGGAGATCGTCGACCTGGAGTGGATCATCGTCCCCACCGAGGTGGACGCACTGATCCTCGAGAACTCGTTGATCAAACGCTATCAGCCGCGCTTCAACGTGCTGCTCAAGGACGACAAGACCTACCCGTACCTCAAAATCCATTGGCAGGACGACTTTCCTAAGGTCTCGATCACGCGCAAGGTTCATCGCGATGGCGCTGGCTATTACGGACCCTACACCTCCGCTTTCACCGTGCGTGAGACGCTGGACAATCTGCGCCGCGTGTTTCCGTATCTGACCTGCAACCGCGAGATCACCGGCAAGGACGAGCGCGCCTGTCTCTACTACGACATCAAGCTGTGCGCCGGCCCTTGCATCGGCGTAGTTGATCGTGAAGAATACCGTCTAGTCATGCACGGCCTGGCGGATTTTCTCGAAGGCCGCAGCGACGAGGCCATCGCCTCGCTGGACGGGCGGATGCGCGCCGCGGCTCGAGCGCTTAATTTCGAGCGCGCCGCAATGTATCGCGATCAGATCAAGCTGGCCCGGCAATTGGTGGCGCGGCAGCAGGTCGTCTCCACCAGCCTGCTCGACCAGGACGTCATCGCCTTCGCCAGCGACGACGGCGGCGACGAGACCGCGTTCCAGGTGTTCTTCGTGCGTCGCGGCAAAATGATCGGTCGTGAGAGCTTCGTGCTTCCGCACACCAAAGACGACGATCGGGCCGAGCTGCTGGCGTCCTTCCTGAGCCAATTCTACGACCAGGCAACCGCGGTGCCGCCCGAGGTGCTGGTGCCAATCGAGCCGGCCGGCGCCGATGTCATCGCCGAATGGCTGACCGATAAGCGCAAGGCACAGGCGGGCCATGAGGAGGACGTCTCGGTGGCGGTGCTCATGCCGGCCGGGGATGAGGCAGTCACCGTCATGACTCTGGCCGAGAGCAACGCCGCCAAATCGCTGCGCACTTTGCGCGCGGTGCGCGAGGCGGACAAGAGCAAACAGGTGCTGGCGGTTCAGGAACTGCAAAAGGCGTTGGATCTGGAAACGCCGCCGGGCCGCATCGAATGCTTTGACATCTCGACGTTGCAAGGCACCAACACCGTGGGTAGCATGGTCGTCTTCGCCGAGGGCACGCCACGTAAGTCGGATTACCGTCGCTTTAAGATCCGCGGCCGCGGCGCGCAGGGCGAGCCGGACGATTTCGCCTCGATGCGCGAGATGCTGCGCCGCCGCTTCCGCCGCGCGGTCGAGCCTGAGCAAGAGGATCCGGGCGCCAAGGCCCGCCGCAGCACCGCCGTCTGGACCGTTCTTCCCGACCTGGTGATCGTCGACGGCGGCAAGGGCCAGCTCGGGATAGCGGTCGAAGTTCTCAAGGAGTTTGACCTGCTGGACCAAGTGCCGGTGGTGGGCCTGGCCAAGCAGCACGAGGAGATCTTCCGGCCCGGCCAGCGGCATTCGATCCTGTTGCCGCGCGAATTCGGAGGGGTTGTACCTGGTGCAACGCATCCGTGACGAGGCTCACCGCTTTGGCATTACCTATCACCGCAGCCTACGCGGCAAAGCGAGCGTGGCTTCGGAGTTGGATAAGGTTCCCGGTATTGGTCCCAAACGGCGTCAGGCGCTGCTCAAGGCATTTGACTCTGTCGAGGACATCAAAGCTGCAAGTGTGGATGAACTGGCGGCTGTCCCTGGCATGACTCGGGCCGCGGCGCAGATGGTCAAGGAGAGCCTGTGAGTTTCATGACCATCGACGGCAGTAAGGGCGAAGGCGGTGGGCAGATACTGCGCACTGCGCTCAGCCTGTCGGCCATTCTTGGCCGGTCGCTACAGGTCGTCAACATCCGGGCTGGCCGCAAGCAGCCGGGCCTGCGGCCGCAGCACGTTGCGGCCGTCAAGGCGGCCGCTGCTATCTGCAACGCCCGCATCGAGGGCGCCAAGGAGCACAGCAGCGAGCTGCTTTTCGAGCCGCAGGCCCCACCACAGGCAGGTGTCTATCGTTTCGGGATCGGTACGGCCGGTTCGGCCACTCTGCTGCTGCAGACTGTTCTGGTTCCACTGGCGCTGGCCGGCGGCCACTCACAGGTTACGATCAGTGGTGGCACGCACGTTTCTTGGAGCCCTCCCTTCGACTATCTGGAGCAGGTGGTTCTGCCGGCCATTGCGTCTTTGGGCTATCGCGCCGAGTTGAGCCTGCTCCAGTGGGGCTTCTACCCCAAGGGTGGCGGCAAACTGACCGCCGAGATCGACGGCGCGCTCCGTCCAGCGATTGGAAGCGCGTCCGGCCAGGCTGAGGTGGGCCCGCAACGGCAGCCGGCCTGGTCCCAATCGCGCGGCGAACTGCGTGCGCTGAGCGTGCACTCGGCCGCGGCGAACGTCGGCAACCAAGTCACGGCCCGCCAGGCCAGCCAAGCCTACAACCGGCTGGCTGCGGCGGGTCTGCATGCGACCACGCATCTGCTCAACCCACCGTCGGCCGGACCCGGCACGTGCGTCTGGATTCTGGCCGAGTATGATGGCGGGCTGCGTGCCGGCTTTACCGGCTACGGCCGGCAGGGTTATCCAGCCGAGCGCGTCGCCGACGACGCAGTCAATGCCTTTCTGGCGTTTCACGCAAGCGACGCTCCAATCGATCCGCACCTGGCCGACCAGCTCGTGCTGCCGCTTTGCCTGACTGGCCAACCCATCGCCTACCGCACCAGCGAGATTACCCAGCACTTGTTGACAAACATCTGGGTTGTCGCGCAATTTCTGGGTAAATGCTTCGAGGTAGATGGCGAGCTGGGGCAGCCAGGTGCAGTGCGGTACTTGGGCCGAGCTGACGGCTGACGGCAGATCGCAGACGGCATGTTCAAGTTGGATGCCCGCGTTCGCGGGCATGACGGATGCGAGGAATTGCATCAACTCTAGCTATCTGACAGTTTTGGTGCAGTGTCTCGTGAGCGTGGGTCGAGTAGGGTCTGGCGGCGTCTTACCAACGATCAACTTGAACACCCACTGCTCCCAGCTATCGGCAACTGCCGCCAGACCGTACGTGCGACCGCACGCTCGCATAAGTCTGACTAATTCTACCAATCTCACCAACTCTACCAATCTCACCAATCTCACTCAATCTCACCAATCTCACTATCTCACCATGTTCGAACTCATCTTCCTCGGTACCTCAGCTTCAGCACCCACGATCGAGCGCGGGCTATCCTCCGCCGTCGTGCTTCACCGCGAATATCGCTTTATGATCGACTGCGGTGAGGGCACTCAACGGCAACTCCTCAGGTCAGGATTGGGCTTCAAGCGGATGGATCGCATCTTGCTGACCCATGGCCACCTGGACCATATCCTGGGGCTCGGCGGGCTGATCTCGACCTTCGGCCGCTGGGAGATGATCCCCGACATCGATATCTATGCCGGCCGCTGGGCTTTGCAGCGCGTGGCCGATCTGATGGCCGTTGTCTTTGGCACGGTCGATGCGTTGCCGATGAAGGTTAACCTGCAGGAGATCAACCCTGGCCTCTTGTTTGCCGACGACGAGTTCGAATTGAGCGCGTTTCCGGTCAGCCACCGGGGGGCGGGCTGTTACGGTTTCGCTTTCTTGGAAAAGGAGAAGCGTCCGTTTTTGGCCGAGAAGGCCGAGGCGTTGGGCGTGCCGTCCGGGCCGATCCGGCGCGAGCTGGTGCAGGGCCGGCCGGTGACGCTGGCCGACGGCCGGTTGGTGCATCCGGACGAGGTGTTGGGTCCGACGGCGCCTGGCGCCAAGCTGGTGTTCGTGGGCGACGTGGGTCGCACGGAGGACCTCGTGGCGGTGGCAGCCGGCGCCACCGCGCTCGTGATCGAGGCGACCTATCTGGAGGAGGAGACGGATATGGCGCGCAAGTTCGGCCATTTGACCGCAGCGCGCGCGGCGCGACTGGCTCGCGACGCCGGCGTAGGCACTCTGATCTTGAACCATCTATCGAGACGCTACCCGGTGCGGCAGGTGCTGGCCGAGGCCCGGCCGATTTTCGAGAATACGCACGCTGCAAACGATTTCGACCGCTTTCGCATCGTCAAGCAGGAGCCGGCCGAGTTGCTTATCGACGAGTTGCGTCCACGGCGGGGACAACGGCAGGAACGGCCAGGCCAGTCGTGATCGTGACGTTGCGCGTCGTGTCCTTGGGTCCGAACTGTGATGGCCAACGATCTGAATGTAGCCGTCCAATTTGCTCAGTGTGCTGCCCCTATGGTATACTCTCGCTGAGCGCGCGTAGCGCGCTCTTATTACGCACGCCACTCGCGGCCAGGTCGTTCTGATCTGATCCAGGCCGACTGCGTGCCCGGCGCCTTAACGCGCCGGGTGAGCCGGTCCATCGGCGAGGGCGGACGAAAAAACGCACGTTAAGGAGGCTCGAACATCGTGGCAGTTGTCAAAATGAAGGATCTTCTGGAGGCAGGAGTCCACTTTGGGCACCGCACGCGCCGGTGGCACCCCAAGATGAAGCCGTATCTGTTCACAGAGCGCAACGGCATTCACATCATCGACCTGCAGCAGACCATGTCGCAGATCGAGAACGCTTATAACCGCACTCGCACAACGGTTGCGGCCGGCGGTACCGTCCTCTTCGTTGGCACCAAGAAGCAGGCTCAACAAAGCATTCAGGAAGCTGCTACAAACGGTGGCATGCCTTACGTCAACACTCGTTGGCTGGGCGGCACGCTGACCAACTTCCGCACCATCCGCCAGCGGGTCGACTACATGATCAAGCTGGAGCAACAGAAGGAGCGCGGGGACTTCGAGCGGTTGACCAAAAAAGAGGCTCTCGAGAGGGAACGTCTGATCGCCAAGCTGCAGGACCGCTTGGGAGGCTTGCGCGATATGCGCCGCCTGCCCGATGTGGTCTTTATCACCGATGTCGGCCGAGAGGTTATCGCCGTCCAGGAATGCAACAAGTTGGGTATCCCGATCATCGCCATGGTGGATACCAATTGCGACCCGGACCCGATTACGCTGGTGATTCCGTCCAACGACGATGCCATTCGGGCCATCAAGCTAATTGCAGGTGTCATCGCTCAAGCCGCCACCGAGGGCCAGCAGATGCGCGATGTGATTGCGGCTGAAGAGGAAGAGGACTACAAGGGTGGTATCTCCTATGAGCCGAAAGAGCCAGAAAGCTATCTTGGCCCGTCGACTCTCGCCAAGCTTGCCCGCGGTTTCACCGTAGGCGGCGAGGAGTTCGAAGAGGTTGATGTGGAGTTTGCGGACATCGAGATTGACGCCAGCGACACTATCTACGCCATCGATGCCATTGAAGGGCTTGCGGATTTGGACATTGAGGAATTCGCAGCCGGGGACGAAACAGAGGAAGAGAACTAGGTTTCTCTCTTCGCACTACGTTGCTACTCATCCAGGGCACCGAAGCCAGCTTCGGTGCCCTGGATTGTGCCCAAAACTCGAAGCAAAGGATCTGTCCGATCAAGCCTTCGCATGTCTTGTCCTGCAGACTGTAGGGATGTACGAAGTTGTTTGTGGACGACCCGAAAAGGAGAACGACCTTGGCTACTTCAGCTGAAATGGTAAAAGAACTACGTGCAATCACAGGCGCCGGTGTATTGGACTGCAAAAAAGCGCTCGATGAGTTCAACGGTGATTTTGAAAAGGCTGCGGAGTCCCTGCGGCAGAAGGGCCTGGCGGCTGCCGCCAAAAAGGCCAGCCGAGAGGCCAACGAAGGCATCGTCGGCTCGTACATCCATATGGGCGCCAAGGTAGCAGCCTTGGTAGAAGTTAACTGTGAGACCGACTTCGTGGCCCGCACAGACGACTTTCAGACCTTGGCCAAGGACCTGGCAATGCAGGTCGTTGCGGCACGGCCGGTTTACGTAAGTCGAGAGGAAATTCCCGCTGACGTCATCGCTTCTGAGCGTAACACCTTCACCGCCGAGTTGAAAGACTCCGGTAAGCCCGCTGAGGTGATCGAGCGCATTCTCGACGGCAAGATGGAGAAATTCTATCAGGAAGCCGTGCTAGTCGATCAGCCTTTTATCAAGGACGGCAATGTCACCGTTGGCGACCTGATCAAGCAGTCGATCGCCCGACTTGGCGAGAATGTTGTTGTACGGCGCTTCGTACGTTACGAGATCGGCGCGTAGACCTCTCGCATGCAAGTGCCAAGCACTTGCGGCAAAACAATCATGACTGAGCCAATATACAAGCGGATCCTCCTGAAAATCGGCGGCGAGGCGTTGGCTGGCAAGAGCGGCTTCGGCATCGACCCGGAGCGTGCAGCCGAATTGGCCAACAAGGTGCGCCAGGTGAAAGACCTGGGCATTGAAGTTGCTGTCGTGCTCGGCGCTGGCAACATCTGGCGCGGCAAGATTGGCCTGGAGTTCAGGCATGGCGCGCGCCACGGCCGATCATATGGGTATGGTGGCCACAGTGATGAACGCCTTGGCTCTGCAGGACGCACTGGAGCGGGCAGGCGTTACTACGCGTGTCCAGACCTCCATCGAAATGCGTTCGTTGGCGGAACCCTACATTCGGCTGCGGGCAATTCGTCACTTGGAAAAGGGACGCGTGGTGATCGTGGGCGCTGGCACCGGCAATCCATACTTCACGACCGATACGGCAGCCGCGCTGCGCGCCATGGAAATTGGCGCCGATGTCTTGATCAAGGCAACGAAGGTTGACGCCGTCTATGACGTAGACCCGATGACTCACTCTGAGGCGCGCCGCTTCGAGTTCCTCTCCTACATCGACGCACTGAACATGCGAATCGGCGTGATGGACAGCACGGCTATCACCTTGTGCATGGAAAATTCCATGCCCATCTTCGTGGTGGACCTGTGGCAACCTGGGGTGCTGGAAGCGGTGATCACGGGCGAGCGTGTGGGCACGGTGATCGGCGACCCCAAGTTTTGGCAGGACAGGACGCGGCAGCCTGTCAGGTGAGTGGAGAGGTCGTACTCTCTTTTGGAGCTTTCCTTATGGTAGACGACATACTCTTGGACGCGGAAGATCGCATGGACAAGACGGTCGATGCCTTGAAGCACGACCTGTTAACCATTCGTACGGGCCGAGCCTCCCCGGCGCTGGTCGAGCACATCCCGGTAACCTACTACGGGACGCCGACGCCTCTTCAGCAGCTTGCCGTTATTGGCGTGCCAGAGCCACGGCTGATCACAATCAAGCCGTTTAGCTCCGGAGACATCGGCGCGATTGAAAAGGCCATCCTGAGTTCGAACTTGGGAATTACCCCTGGCAATGACGGCAAGATCATTCGCCTGGTGATGCCCATGTTGACCGAGGAACGCCGTCGCGATCTGGTCAAGCAGGTGCACAAACGGGTCGAAGAGGCCCATGTCTCGGCGCGTAACATTCGCCGCGACGCTAACGAGCTACTCAAAGCCGCCGAAAAGGACAAACTGATCTCCGAGGATGACCATTACCAGGCGCGCGAAGAGGTGCAGAAGCTGCTCGACGACACCATCAAGCGCACCGACGAGATCGGCGTGACCAAAGAGGCCGAGATCATGGAGGTCTGAGCCTCCCAAGGCACTGCGCGCATGACGCCTGACAGCACATTCAATGGGGTCAGCGGGCTGCGTATCCCGTACCATGTCGCCATCATCATGGATGGCAACGGCCGCTGGGCGCAGCAACGCGGGTTGCCGCGCGTGATGGGACACCGCGCCGGCACCAACAACATCCGTCGCGTGCTTCAAGCCGCGACAGAGCACGGCATCAAGGTTCTGACAATCTATGCCTTCTCCACGGAGAACTGGGGACGTCCCCCGGCGGAAGTGCGCGGCTTGATGCAGCTGTTGAGCCGCACCATCCGCGACCAGCTTCAGGAGCTCAACGAGAACGGCGTCCAGATTCGGCACAGCGGCAGCCTCGTTGGCATCTCCGACACTCTCCGGCGCCAGATTCTTGAAGCGCTCGAGATGACTCGCAATAACTCGACAATCGTCCTGAACGTGGCTTTTAACTACGGTGGCCGGTCTGAGATCCTCGACGCCGTCCAACGGATGATCGCCGATCGTGTGCCGTCGGAGGCCATCACCGAGGACCTCTTCAGTGACTACCTGTACACGCATGGTCTGCCTGACCCCGACCTTATTGTCCGCACCGGCGGGGAGTATCGGTTAAGCAACTTCCTCATCTGGCAGGCCGCATACGCTGAGTATTATGCGACCCCCACCTACTGGCCCGACTTCGACGAGGTCGAGCTGCACAACGCGCTCGTGGCCTACACCGAACGCGATCGCCGGTTTGGAAAAGTCAAAGTCCCCTAGCCCATGCTACGCACACGCGTCATCAGCGCTGCCGTCCTGCTGGCGATCGTCGCCGTGCCGTTCCTTCTCGGTGGGTGGCCGTTTCTGCTGCTGATCGTCGCAGCCGGTGCGCTGGGGGCGTGGGAATATACCTCGCTCTTTCGCCAGGGTGGCGCCTTGCCGTTGCCCTGGCTGTGCATTCTCCTGACCGTCCTGTTTATCGTCCAAGCCCAGTGGTCTCACCTGTTGCCGTTTTCCGCCTTGCTGACGCTGGCGGTCATCGGCTCGTTGATCGCCGTCCTCTGGCACAAATCGCCCCAGCCTGCGACCGATTGGGCCTTGACCCTGGCCGGTGCGCTGTACCTCGGCTGGCTACTCAACCATTTCGTCCTCCTGCGGGCCGAGACCGACGGCCTGTATTGGCTGTTGCTCGGCGCCCTCAGCATTTGGGCGGCCGATGTGACCGCCTATTTCGCCGGCCGCGCCTTTGGGCGGCACCCCTGGTGGCCACGGCATAGCCCGAAGAAGACCTGGGAAGGTTACCTGTCGGGAGTCGTCGCTGCCGCACTGGTCGCAGGCCTGATCGGCGCTTTCCTGCTCGGTCTGAGCCCGTTGGAGGGCGCTGCACTGGGGCTGCTCATCGGCCTTGTTGCTCCACTTGGCGACTTGGCCGAGTCGATGATCAAGCGTCAGGTCGGCGCTAAGGATTCCAGCCATCTGATCCCGGGCCATGGCGGGTTGTTGGATCGCATCGACAGCTTGCTCATCACCATTCCTCTCGTGTACTACTGGGCAGCGCTGATGCCGCGCTGGCCAGCGACTTAATCGAACAACGCCGCCTGGCCACGCCAGGCGGCGTTGTTCGTCCAGCGATCTAAACCCCCGCGCTCTACAGGAGGTTGTCATGAGTGCAACGGCTGCACGTCCGATGGTCAATGACCGGCGCGAGATCTTCGGCTGGGCCATGTACGACTGGGCCAACTCAGCCTTCAGTACGACAGTCGGCACAGTGTTTTTGGGCCCGTATATCACCGAGCTGGCCAAATCGGCCGCCGATGTCAGCGGCCTGGTCTACTTGTTTGGCATCCCGATCGCCCCTGCCTCCTACCTGCCCTACGCGATCTCGCTTTCCGTGATCCTGCAGGTCATTTTCCTGCCAATCCTGGGGGCGATCGCCGACTATTCGCACCTCCGCAAACAGATGCTGATGCTGTTTGCTACGCTGGGCGCGTTGGCCACGCTCTCGATGTTTTTTATTACCGGCGGCCTGTGGTGGTTGGGCGGTGTGCTGTTCATCCTCGCAAATCTATGCTTTGGCGCGTCCATGGTCTTCTACAACGCGTACCTGCCGGACATTTCGAGCCAGGATCAGCGCGACCGCGTCTCCTCCTTCGGGTGGGCGATGGGTTACCTGGGCGGTGGATTGCTACTCCTGCTCAATCTGCTCGTGTTTCAGTTTCGCGACGCGCTTGGCATCTCCTCAGGATTGGCCGTTCGGATCAACCTGGCCTCTGCCGGTCTGTGGTGGTTGGGCTTCTCGTTGATCACCTGGCGCAATCTCCGCTCTCGCCATGCGCGGCGCGAGCTGCCGGCCAACGAGAATTACCTCAGCATCGGCTTCAAACAGCTTCGGCAGACCTTTGGCGAGCTCAAACACTACCCCAACACCATCCACTTCCTGCTGGCCTATCTGATCTACAACGACGGCGTGCAAACTGTCATTGCCGTATCTGCCATCTTTGGCGCCGAAGAGCTAGGGCTCGACGTCGGCACGTTGAGCATGGTGATCCTTGTAGTGCAGTTCGTGGCGTTTTTCGGCGCGTTGTTTTTCGGCTGGCTCGCCGGCAAGATCGGCGCCAAGCGCGCTTTGGTGCTTAGCCTGGTTATTTGGAGCATCGTGGTCATCTACGCGTACGGTTTTCTCTACGACGCGCGTGGTTTCTGGATCCTCGGCGCATCCGTAGGTCTCGTCTTGGGAGGCAGCCAGGCGCTAAGTCGCAGCCTCTACTCGCAGATGATCCCGCAAGGCCGGGAGGCGGAGTTCTTCTCGCTCTACGAGGTGAGCGAGCGAGGCACCAGTTGGCTGGGGCCGCTGCTCTTTGGCCTGGTGAACCAGCTGTTCGGCAGCCTGCGCCTTGCCATCCTGTCGGTTATTCTGTTTTTCGTCGTCGGCTTGGTGCTCTTGATCTTTGTCAATGTGCCCAAGGCGATTGCGGAAGCGCGTCGTACTGAAGCGCGTGCTGAACGTGGCTGCGGCTGTCTGAAACGGCTGCCAGAGGCCACAGTCCGCTGGCCTGTAGATTCACCTACGCTTGGCATTTGCACTTCCTTTCACCTCGGGCTGTTCTTGTGCTATAATAGACAAACCGTCATTGGTGACGATTCTCTATGCTCAAAGAGGAGGCTCTTTTTATGGCAGAACAACCCGAACGGAACCTTGCGCTGGAACTGGTGCGCGTCACTGAGGCAGCTGCGCTGGCAGCCGCCCGCTGGATGGGGCGCGGTGACAAGATCGAAGCTGATCAGGCCGCGGTGGACGCCATGCGGCTCATCCTGAACACGGTGGACATGGATGGCATCATTGTCATCGGCGAGGGCGAGAAAGACGAGGCGCCGATGCTCTTCAACGGCGAGAAGTTGGGCACCGGAATTGGCCTGTCGCTTGATATCGCCGTCGACCCTATCGACGGTACCACCCTGACAGCCATCGGCGGCCCAGGCGCGCTCTCGGTCGTTGCCCTGGCGGAGCGAGGCAGCATGTACGCGCCAGGGAGCCTGGTGTATATGGACAAGATCGCCGTCGGCGCCGAAGGGCGCGACGTGATCGACATCAACCAATCCGTCTCCTACAACCTCCATGCGGTGGCCCACGCGGTCGGCAAGCAAGTCGATGACCTGACCGTTATGATCCTGGATCGGCCGCGCCACGAGAAACTCATCTCCGAGGTGCGGCGGGTGGGCTCACGGATTCGCTTGATCCGCGACGGCGACGTGGCCGGCGCGATCGCCGCCGCCCGTCCTGGCACTGGCATCGACATGCTGTTGGGAGTTGGCGGATCCCCGGAGGCGGTGATTGCCGCGGCGGCCCTCAAGTGTCTGGGCGGCGCTATTCAGTGTAAGCTCTGGCCGCGCAACGACCAGGAGCGGCGCTATGCGCAGGAGCACGGGCACGACCTGACCAGGGTTTTTACGGCCAATGACCTGGTCAACAGCGAAAACGTCTTTTTCGCCGCCACCGGCATCACCGATGGCGAGTTGTTGGACGGCGTGCGCTTCGTGCGCGGCGGAGCGGTCACATCGTCGGTCGTCATGCGTTCCAAGTCCGGCACGATTCGCACCATCGAATCGCAGCATCGCTGGGATAAACTGATGCGCATCAGCCAGATCAGCTACGCAGCCCCGAACGTGATCATCCCTGATAATTACTCTGTAATTCCTTTTTCCCACAGGGTACTAATGCATTCGAGGAAATTACGAGTAATTCCCCATGGATCGAGAGATTATTTCAACCAGCAGCGCGCCGGCAGCGCTTGGACCCTACTCACAAGGGATCAAGGCGGGCGCATTTGTCTTTACCGCCGGCCAGGTCGGCATCGACCCAAGCACCGGCAAGCTCGTGGAGGGCATCGAAGGCCAGACCCGCCAGGTTCTGTCTAACCTGCAGGCGATTCTAACAACGGCCGGCAGCAGCCTCGATCAGGTGGTCAAGACCACGATCTTTCTGCAGGACATAGCGGACTTTGCCCGTGTCAATGCTATCTACGGCCAGGCGTTCACGGACAGGCCGCCGGCGCGTTCTACCGTTCAGGTGGCCGCGCTTCCGCTGGGCGCTTTGGTCGAAATCGAGGCCATTGCTCTTTGCTCGGAATGAGTGGACGTCTGAATCTCCCCGCTTATCAGGCAGTAACTGCTCACCCGTCATTCCTGCGAAAGCAGGAATCCATCTGGTAAGCTTGCATTGATCGCCAGCCGGATGGATTACTGCTTTCGCAGGAATGACGGGTGGGAAGCTTTGCTTGACGATAAATAGACCAACAGTATCATGGATTCCCGCTTTCGCGGGAATGTTGGGTGAGCAGTTACGTCAGGCAAACAGCACAACGACTTCCGCAGGCCGCTGGCGTCTGGTCGTAGGTTCCGGACTGCCCAGCGGCCTCGGGAGTCCTTTTTTATGCCTTTTGAGGCCAGATTTGGCGCACCCGCTTTTCCTGCTTGCCATTTGGGTGCACTTCCGCTATAATAGCCCAGACACTTTTGGAGGAGAAGCATTAAACCCTCATGAATAGCATTGAAAGCGTGACGAAGGTCGAAGAGCCCGAGGCCATCGAGGTGATCGAAACCGGTGAGGTGGTTGACACCGTCGAGGCCGTTGAAGTGATCGAGACCGCAGAGGCCGTCGAAGTGATCGAGACCGTCGATGTGGTCGAGGTGATCGAGACCGCAGAGGCCGTCGAAGTGATCGAGACCGTCGACGTGGTCGAGGTGATCGAGACCGCAGAGGCCGTCGAAGTGATCGAGACCGTCGATGTGGTCGAGGTGATCGAGACCGCAGAGGCCGTCGAGATGATCGAGACCGTCGATGTGGTCGAGGTGATCGAGACCGTCGATGTGGTCGAAGTGATCGAGACCGCAGAGGTCGTCGAAGTGATCGAGACCGCAAAGGCCGTCGAGATGATCGAGACCGTCGATGTGGTCGAAGAAGCTGCTGCCGAGGCAGTGGCCTCTGGCTCTGAGGCCAGCACTCTGGTGAACTCAGCAGACGCCGTTCCGGCTTCTTCTGTTGAGCCATCGGTCGGAGCATCAGATGACTATGACGATGACGATGACTTTGCAGCCGCAATGGCTGGCTCATCGAGCATGGCCGATCTGGTGGACGATTTCCAGTTCAAGCCGCTCAAGGCTGGCGAGACGCGCGACGGAATCATCGTCAGCATCTCGCCCAACGAGATCCTGGTCGACGTTGGCGCCAAGTCGGAAGGCTTTGTGCACCAGCGCGAGATGGAACGCCTGGGCAAGGAGTACATTTCATCCCTTAGCGTTGGCGACTCCGTGGTTGTCTACGTGGTTCGTCCGGAGGACCGTGAAGGCAACGTCGTGTTGTCGCTGGCACGCGCGCAGCAGGAGCGCGACTGGCGTGAGGCCGAACGGCTGCAAGAGTTGACTGACGCCTTCGATGCGCCTGTGATCGGTTACAACCGCGGCGGCGTGATCTGTCGGGTTGGCAAGGTGCGCGGCTTTGTCCCGGCCTCGCAGCTTGTCACCAAGCCCGAGGCCAAGGGCGATGTCACCGAGGAAAACCGCTACGCGAGCCTCGTGGGCAAGAACCTGTGGGTGAAGGTCGTCGAGCTGGATCGCAAGCGCAATCGCCTGATTCTCTCGGAGCGGTTGGCCAGCCGTGATCGGCGCAAGGTGCGCAAGGACGAGTTACTTGGCGAGCTCAAGAAGGGTGACACCCGCAGGGGCCGCGTCAGCAGCCTGGCCAAGTTCGGCGCCTTTGTCGACCTTGGCGGAGCGGACGGTCTGATCCATCTTTCTGAGCTGTCGTGGTCGCGCGTCAACCATCCCAGCGAGGTGATCAAGGTCGGCGACGAAGTGGATGTCTTCGTCTTGAACGTCGACCGGGACCGCAAGCGCATCGGGCTGAGCCTGCGCCGCCTCGAGCCGGAGCCGTGGAGCGTCGTCCACGATCGTTATGCCGTGGGCCAGATCGTCGAGGGCGTGATCACCAAGCTCGCCAGCTTTGGCGCCTTTGCACGTGTGGACGGCACGCTCGAAGGGTTGATCCATATCTCGGAGTTGGCCAATCATCGGGTGACCCATCCCAAAGAAGTCGTCAAAGAAGGCGACGTCCTGCAACTTCGCGTGATACGCATCGATCCCGCCCGACGCCGTATGGGCCTCAGCCTGAAGCGAGTCGCTGAGGAAGCCTATGCGGAATACGACTGGCGAGAGACGATGGACGATCAGGTAGAAGAGGACTGGGTCGAAGGTCCTGTGGACGAGGAGTAAGCCTAGGGCTGGTTGGGCGCAGCACGACCAGCTCATGTCTGTGAATCGCAGGAATGGCAAGGAGGCTGATACGCCTGGACGTGTCAGCCTCCTTTTGTATTTCGTATGCCGTGGAGGTGCGGTTTCGCCGCCCCGCGCGTTGTGTTGTCCTGCTGCGATGAGCAAAGCTGGTTTCTGTGCCTTCATTGGAACAGTGCCTACTACGCAACTTGTCGCCATTTGTGCTATAATTCCCTCGGTATCGTGTCGTACCGGAACATCGCCTGTCATTCGGTGCCCCGGTATCTGACCCCACCCATTCCAGCTCTCGTAAGGAGGCTCTCGTATGTCTGATAAGTTGGATCGCTTCTCCAAACGAGCCCGTAAGGTGCTAACCATGGCTCAGGAGGAAGCCCAACGGCTGAATCACAACTACATTGGCACCGAGCACCTGTTGCTGGGCCTGGTCAAGGAGGAACAGGGCGTTGCAGTGAAGGTGCTGCGCGAGCTAGGTGTTGAGTCTGCTCAGGTGATTCGGGCTATCGAGAAGGCTGTGGGGCGGGGCGATCGTCCTCCCTATGGCAAACCGACCCTCGCACCTCGCACCAAACGCGTGATCGAGCTCTCGGTCGAAGAAGCGCGTCTTATGGGCCATCAATACATTGGCACCGAGCATCTGCTGCTCGGCCTGGTGCGTGAAGGTGAAGGCATTGCCGTCAACGTTCTGCGCAGCCTCGGCGTTAGCCTGGACAAAGTACGCACGGCGACGGCGCGCAGCCTCCTCGAGACCGAACAGACCCAGGAGCAGAAAAAGAAGGAAAGCAAGACCCCGCTCATCGACCAACTCGGTCTCGACCTGACTCAGCAAGCCATAGAAGGCAAACTCGACCCCGTCATCGGGCGCGAGAAAGAGATCGAGCGGGTGATTCAGATTCTCTCCCGCCGCACTAAGAATAACCCGGCGCTCATTGGCGAGCCGGGCGTTGGTAAGACCGCAATCGTCGAGGGGCTTGCGCAGCGCATCGTGGACGGCGACGCCCCGGAGACGTTGTTGGACAAGCGGCTGCTGATGTTGGATGTCGGATCCCTGGTGGCCGGCACGATGTACCGAGGCCAGTTTGAGGAACGCCTCAAGAAGGTCATCGACGAAGTCAAGGAAAGCGGCGCCATCCTCTTCATCGACGAGGTGCACATGTTGGTGGGCGCCGGGTCGGCAGGTAGCTCGGTCGACGCCGCCAACATCCTCAAGCCGGCCCTGGCCCGCGGCGAGGTTCAGTGCATCGGCGCCACAACCCTCGATGAGTACCGCAAGTACATCGAAGGCGACGCCTCTCTGGAACGCCGCTTTCAGCCCGTCTTGGTCGAGGAACCGACGATCGAGGATACGGTCACCATTCTCAAAGGCATTCGTGCAGTCTACGAGGAGCACCACAAGCTGGAGATCACGGAGGAAGCCCTGGTAGCCGCTGCCAATCTCTCGGCTCGTTACGTGCCGGACCGCTATCTGCCGGACAAAGCGATTGACTTGATCGATGAGGCCGCCAGCCGGGTGCGCATGTATAAGTCGCCCGAGGCCTCGAGCCTACGAGAGGCGTACGTAAGCCTCAAGTCGTTGCAGAAAGAAAAGAACGAGGCCATTACCTCTGAGCGCTTCGATGACGCAATCGATCTGCGCTACCGCGAGGTGCAGTTACGCCATCAGCTTGACCAGATGCGTACCACCTGGGACGCGGCGTCGGGCAAGCCGATGGTCACGGCCGAAGACGTCGCCGAAGTGGTGGCGATGTGGACCGGCGTTCCGGTCAGACGCATCGCGGGCGAGGAGAGCGAGCGCCTGCTAGCGATGGAAGTCGCGCTCCACGAGCGAGTGGTCGGTCAGAACCAGGCCATCATAGCCATCTCCAAAGCCGTCCGGCGGGCGCGCGCAGGTTTGAAGGATCCCAAGCGTCCCATCGGCACGTTCATGTTGCTCGGCCCGACGGGCGTCGGCAAGACCCTGTTGGCAAAGACCCTGGCGGAGTTCCTGTTCGGCAGCGACGAAGCGCTTATCAAGTTGGACATGAGTGAGTTCATGGAACGCCACAATGTTAGCCGCTTGGTTGGCGCGCCTCCCGGATACGTTGGCTACGACGAAGGCGGGCAGTTGACCGAAGCTGTGCGCCGGCGTCCTTACAGTGTGATCTTGCTGGACGAGGTCGAAAAGGCCCATCCCGAGGTACAGAACATGCTGTTGCAGATCATGGAGGATGGCCATCTGAGTGATGCCAAGGGCCGGCGCGTAGATTTCCGCAACGCAATCGTGATCATGACCTCCAACGTCGGCGCGAATCTGATCAAGCGCGCCAGCAAGCTCGGTTTTGCCTTCAGTGCTGACGACGACGGCAAGCGCGAGCAGGACTACGAGGCCATGCGCGAGCGGGTGACCGATGCCCTCAAGCAGGCCTTCCGGCCAGAGTTCATCAATCGGCTGGACGGGATCATGGTCTTCCGCCACTTGACCCGAGAGGAGTTGACCAGCATCGTCGACTTGGAGCTGAAGCGGGTCTACCTGCAGCTCACTGAGCATGACATAACCATGGTGTTGTCGCCGGAGGCCAAGCTCTTCCTGGCTGAGGAAGGGTACGACCCGGACTACGGCGCGCGGCCGCTGCGGCGCGTCGTGATGAACCACGTCGAGGACAAGCTTAGCGAAGGCCTGCTGGCTGGCGAGTTCAAGCCGGGCGACACGGTCACAGCTGAGGTCTTCACCGAGGAAAGCGGAAAACAGGCGCTCAAGCTAACAGTGACGGACCGCAAGCCGGCCACCGATGTTGTCGACGATGAAGCGGCAGAGTTGATTGAGATGGCCTTGGCCTAGCCCTGCGAAGTCTTTGTCTTTCGGGCCTTGGGCTCGCCTTGTGCCCCACGCTTTATCAGAAACCGGGTTTTTCAGGTGAAACCCGGTTTCTTCCTTGTTAGGATATGACAAAGGCAATCGTGCATGACGGCGAGCATCTCGTCACTCCCGCCCCTTTGGGAGCGGGAGCCATCTGGGTGATCGTTCGATACGTTGGCCAATCGAACTGACTTCGGCGCCGAATCGTAAGCGAACACGCTGGCACGATTGTTGAATAAATGGTATAATCCGAAAGTACTGACACAAGACCTGGGCATACAAGACCCATGGTCGATCTAGAATCCCTGGTTGGCTCAGTGTCGGCATCGCCGATCCTGGCCCCAGCGTTAACCCTGGAGGAATATCGTGGGATCCGGTTGGACTAGAAACGGATTTGTCTATCTGCTGATCCTGGTTGCAGCCGCGGCGCTGTTCTTTAGCCTTTTCCCGCAACGACAAGAGTCCAATATCGTGGACATCAGTCAGGTTGCGTTGTGGATCAAGGAAGACAAGGCAAAAAGCGTCGGAGTACAAGGGGAGACTGTAACCGTTGTTCTGAAAGATGATAGCCAAACCTACATTGCAAACAAAAATGTCGATACACCGTTCGATGAACTGATGACCGGCTTGGGAGTTCCTCCCGAGCAGCTCACCGAGCCAGCTTTGGTAGTCGTGGTGAAGCCACCTGCCGAGATGGGCAACTGGCTTGCTTTCCTGGGCGGTGTGTTGCCTTTGCTCTTCATTGGCGGCCTTTTCTTTTTCCTCATGCGCCAGGCGCAGGGGTCAAACAGCCAGGCTATGTCCTTTGGTAAGAGCAAAGCGCGGATGTTCACCGGCGACAAGCCAACCGTGACATTCCAGGACGTCGCTGGCTGCGACGAGGCGAAGGAAGAGCTCAAGGAGGTTGTCGAGTTTCTCAAGGAACCGCAGAAATTCGCCGCCTTGGGCGCGCGCATCCCGAAGGGGGTGCTGCTTATCGGTTCCCCTGGCACCGGCAAGACACTGATGGCCAAAGCCGTCTCGGGCGAGGCGGGCGTGCCATTCTTCTCCATCTCCGGCTCCGAGTTCGTGGAGATGTTCGTCGGCGTCGGCGCCAGCCGTGTGCGCGACCTCTTCGACCAGGCCAAGCGTAATTCGCCGTGTATCGTTTTTGTCGACGAGATCGACGCGGTCGGCCGGCAGCGCGGCGCAGGCTTGGGTGGTAGCCACGACGAGCGTGAGCAGACCCTAAATCAGATCTTGGTGGAGATGGACGGTTTTGATACCGATACGAATGTCATCATCATCGCTGCCACTAACCGGCCCGACATTCTCGACCCAGCGTTGTTGCGGCCGGGCCGCTTCGATCGTCGGGTGGTGATGGATCAGCCGGATGTCAAGGGTCGCCGGGCGATCCTGGATATCCACGTGCGCGGGAAGCCCATTGGTGAGGACGTCGACTTGGATGCGATCGCTCGCGGCACGCCCGGCTTCGTGGGCGCCGATATCGAAAACATGGTCAACGAGGCGGCGATTTTGGCCGCCCGGCGAAGTCGTCGCAACATCAGCCAGGCCGAGCTGACCGAGTCCATCGAGCGCGTGTCATTAGGCGGACCGGAGCGGCGCAGCCGAGTGATCTCGCCGGCGGAAAAACGCATTGTGGCCTACCACGAATCGGGCCATGCGGTGTTGCGCAAAACCATGCCTCATGCCGATCCTGTCTATAAGATCAGCATTATCCCGCGCGGCCAGGCTGCTGGCTACGTCTCTGTCATTTCCTGAGGAAGACCGTGGGTTAGTGTCCAGAGAATGGTTCATGGACTTCATCGTCATCGCCCTTGGGGGGCGTGTAGCCGAAGAGCTGATCTTCGACGAGATTACCAGTGGCGCTCGCGATGACCTGGACAAGACAACCCAGATCGCTCGGCAGATGGTCACGCGCTACGGCATGAGCGACGCATTGGGTCCGATGGTTTATGGACGCAAAGAGGAGCTAGTATTTCTGGGGCGCGAGCTATCTGAGCAGCGGGACTACAGCGAGGCTGTTGCAAAAGAGATTGACCGTGAGGTCAAGGCCATCGTAGATCAGTCCTACGCCAGAGCGCGCGAGGCCATGCAGACCCACATCGACAAGCTTCGCTTAGTTGCGGAGAAGCTGATCGAAGTTGAGACGCTGACTGCTGAAGAATTGGAGATGCTGTGGACGACCGGCGGCGAGGCTTTGTCTGCGCCGGTGCCACCCAGCCCGGCGCCTACCGTGCCGCGTGTGCCCCAGCCGCACTGGGAGGACAGCCGGGGTAGCGGCGCCCAGTCGGCGCCGCCGTCCAACCCAGCGCCTTCTCCCGCCTGATCCTGGCGCTGGTCCGACGAACAACGCAGTGCCCAGGGATCAGGCAACCGCTCCTCATGCTGAAATCGAAGCCGAGGCCCAACTGGGTCTCGGCTTCTGTCTCTTATCCGACCCACGAGTTGTCGCCATGCCCCTCATCACCATCTCCCCCTACCCCTGGCTGCAAGACGTCCTCGCTATGATCGTCACTTTTGGCCTGGCGCTGCTGTGGCTGCGGATCACCGATGTTCTCGCAGCTCGCCGCGTTGTCTCGCAGGACATCTCGCGTAAGCTCATCCACATCGGGACGGGGCCTATCTACGTGTTGTGCTGGCTGTTGTATAGCGGTCAGGCGCAAAGTCGTTGGCTGGCAGCGCTGGTGCCGTTGATGATCACTCTTCAGTTCGCTTTGATTGGCATAGGCGTCCTGCATGACGAAGCGGCGGTGAAGGCTATGTCGCGTTCAGGCAATCGCCGCGAGCTGCTGTACGGACCGCTGCAGTACGGCATCATTTTCGTAGTGATCACCCTGGTTTTCTGGCTGGACACGCCGGTAGGCATCATTGCGCTGATGATCCTGTGCGCGGGCGATGGTCTGGCCGACCTCGCCGGCCGGCGCTTTGGTGCGGCCAAGTTGCCGCTTAACCCCCGCAAATCCTGGGCCGGCAGCGCGGCCATGCTCATTTTTGGCTTTCTATTGGCCTATGGCTACGTGGCGCTGTTCACGTCGTTGGGAGTGTTTACCCTCAGCCTGGCCGGCGCGATCCTCCCGATCCTTCTCATCGCGTTGGCGGCAACCGTCGTAGAGGCGGTATCGGGGCCGGATATGGATAACATAACGATTACCGTCACCGCGCTCGGCATGGCCTGGCTGCTGACGGATGCAACAGGGCTATGGAACGTTGCGTTCATATAGAACAGCCCCAAACGAGCATTTATCCAGACACGTCAAACACAACGTGCACCGGCTAGAGTCGATCACCGGCGGTTCGTCGCGATCGAAGCGGACAACGGCCATGCGGCGACATGTGTGCGCGACGTCGCAGCGGGCAGCACAACTGGCACACGTCCGGATCGATCAAAGGGTAACGGTTAGACGGGGACTGAACCACAACGCGATCTCTGCGGGAAACGCGCCTGGCCCCAAGAGCTAAGCTCATGAGGCCAGGCTATACGAGGAGCGGGTTACTGAGCTCGTCTCAGGATGATATCATCAGATCGGACCGGTTGCGGAAAACCGGTCCGATCGCCAGATTTGATCTAGATAAAGATGATCTGCGCGCCTTCGGTCATGCCCATGAAATCACTGGCTGTGACAATGGCCTCTACGCCGTCGACAAAGTCGTCCATGCCCAGACCCATCATATCCACGGACATCTTGCAGGCGTAGAGCTTGGCGCCTGCATCTGCCAGCATCTGAAGGTATTCCCGCACAGGCGGTACTTCCAGTTCGGTCATCTTGTCCGTCATCAACTTGGTGGCGAAGGCGGTCATACCGGGCAACACGCCCAAGATGTTGGGAATGCCCAGGTTGCCCGTCTTCAGGCCCATCATAGTCATTTTCATGCTTGTATTGGCCACTGGAGCAATCTCCAGGTGATCCACGCGCTCTTTGTTGATCAGGTCCATACCCCAGAAGGTGAAGAAGATCGTGACGTCGATGCCGTCGCCCAGCGCGGCCCAACCCATGATCAGGGCCGGGTAGGCCATGTCCAGGGTTCCCTTCGAGCAGATAAATGCAACGTGCCGGTTATCGTCAGACATAGTTGATGTCTCCTTGATGTTAATCAGTTGAGACCCTTCGGGTTTGCCGCAAATCCGAAGGGCCTGAGATTTGTAAGACTAGACGCAGCCTTCAGGCTTGCCCAAGCCCGAAATCCGGGCGACCTTCTTGGCCGGCCCCTTGGGGAACAGGGCGAAGAGCTCTTTGGTCGAGACACCTGAACCGGTGGTGATCTGTCGCAGAGTCGGCGACTTGCCGCTGCCCTTGGCCGCATCGCGACTGAAATCGATCACTTTCCAGTGGGCGGGAGTTAGTTCCGGCACCCCCTCTTCCTTGGCGATTGCCGTCGCAATGTCCGGTGTCCATTCGGCGGGGTTGGTTAAGAAGCCTTCGTCGTTTACCTGAACTGTCTTGCCTGCAATATCACGAGTTGCCATGGATGTTGCTCCTAAGGTGGATTGGTAAATCGGTGGAATGGTAAATTGGTAGATTGGGTTGCTGGGAAAGTTGTTAGTTTTTGGCAGCACCGTTGACGGGTGGAGGGGTTTCTGCGCCGACGGCGCGCAGCATGCCTAGGGTGATCGCCAGCCCACGGCGCGTCTGAGGGTCGCGGAACTGCTTGAGCAGGCTCCACATCGACGTGGAGACTTCTTGCGGCTGGGCCTCTGCGGATCGCATGCTGCCGGCCAGGTTCTGCATCATGCCCATGATCTCCGGCTGCGTCATCTGCTTGACGGTGGTGAGGATGGTGACGACGTTGTTGCCAAGCTGGCGCACGTCCTCCGGGCCAAAGGCGTCGACGATGTTGTCGAGGACGACCTGACCCTCCTTGGCGAGCCGGAAGTAACCCCGGCGCTCCATGGTATCCATCTGTTCCACGGCCATCAGCACCGCGTCGTTGACGATCGGCGAGGCGTCTTTCACCAGGTCGGAGAGACTCTCAACCTGATCCAGCACCATCTCGATGTTGCGTGTGTTTCGGGCGACACGCTTGACCAGGTAGAGCAAGTCCTCGAACTGCACGTAGGGCTCGAGCTCCGAGAACTGCTCGACCGCCACCTGGTACGCGTCCATTGCAATGGGCGTCAGGTCGGCCTTCAAGTCGTCCAACTCGCGCTGCCGGCGGCGCTGATCTTCGACATATTCCGTCAGCACGCCGAACTGGGCCGTCAACGCGTCGATCTTCTCATTCAATTCGAGCAAAGTCTGCGATTGGTCCATCTTCTAACCTCTGACCTCTGACTTCTGTCCTCTGTCCTCTATCCTCACATCCACTTACCGGCCATCTGCAGCTCGGACGTGATCGGCAGCGGTTTGCCCTTGAGCAGGAGATTCCAGTACATCCAGCGGAACAGCATCTTGCCCCAATGGTTCATGCGCGATTCCTGCAGCAACGAGAACGGGCCGATGCCAGGGAGCGGGAATTTGCCGGGTAGAGGCTCGACGTCGTAGTTGAAGTCGATCAGAAAGCCCTTGCCAAAGCCCGATTCGATGTAGCAATTGGCGTGGCCGTCAAAGGTGTCGCGCAGCGGCAGGCCGTCGACGTAGCGCATGAAGTTCTCGGTGAAGACGTCACCCTGGAAGTGCGCCACCGAGCCGGCCTTGGAACTGGGCAGATTGGTGGCGTCGCCGAGCACGAAGATGTTGTCGTAGTTGCTGGCCTTGAGGGTGTGCTTCTCGGTGGGGATGAAGTTGAGCTCATCGCCCATGCCCGAACGCGCGATCACCGGGTCACCCATGTTCAGGGGCACGGTCACCAGCAGATCGTACTCGACCTCGGTGCCGTCATAGGACACGATCTTCTTGCCGTCGGGATCGACCTCCATGATGTTGAATTCGGGCACCACCTTGATATTCTTCTCTTCGAGGAGGTTGCCAAGCAGCCCCGCGGCGCGCGGCTTGGTAAACGCGCCAGGCAGAGGTGTCGCATAGGTGATCTCGACCTTGTCGCGCAGGCCCTGCTCGTGGAAAAACCAGTCGGCCAGAAAGAGGAACTCCAGCGGTGCAACCGGGCACTTGATGGGCATCTCGACGACGTTGAGTACGACGCGGCCGCCTTGCCAGGTGCGCAGGTACTTGTGGAGCGCGTCGGCGCCGTCGATGGTGTAGAAGTCGAAGATCGACTTGCGCCATTCGTGCTCAGACAGGCCGGGCGTCTCATCCGGAACGACGCGCGTGCCGGTAGTGACGATCAGGAAGTCATAAGCCAGAACCCTCCCTTCCTTCTTGAGCAGCACGCGGTTGTTGTGGGGCTCGATCACGTCGATTTCGGAGATGACCAGCTCCACGCCGCGCGGCATGGTGTCGCGGCGGGGCCGCATCACGTCGTTCTTGGCGTAGATCCCGAACGGGATAAACAGGAAGCCGGGCTGGTAGTAGTGCAGCTCCGATTGATCCACGATCGTGATCTTCCATTCGTTGAGGTCGAGCTCGTGCGAGAGCTTGTTGGCGACAATGGTGCCGGCGGTGCCGGCGCCTAGAATAACAATGCGTTTCATGGTTTTTGCCTCTTGTCTAGAGTAGATCTCCGAAACGGACGTGCGTTCCAGCGTGTGATGCTGCTAATGTGAAGAACGTTACAATCGGCTGATCTCGGCAATTCGCTGCAGGCGGCCGGCCAACTGCTGGCGCTCGCTGGCGATGTGCGAGAAGATGTCGGCGATGCGTTGCACAAACGGCAAGACACGCGCCTGCCCATCAGAATCGAGGTGATGCACGGCGTGAATGTGTTGCCGCACCTGGTCGGAGCTCAACGCCAGATCCTGCGCGACCTGTTCGATCTGCTCGTCGGCTGGCGGCCACATAGGCGGTGCAATACCGCCTAGGACAAGCATAGCCTTGATCTCGCTGCCGACCCGGATCAGCCCGCGGGCACAGAGCAGTCCCAGGTGGCTGGACTGAAAGCGCGGGGCGAGCGCCGGCTCGTTTGCCAGGCGCACCCAAAGGTCCAGGCAGCGCTGGCGGGCTACCGGCGAGCTCTCGGCGACCGTATACAAACCACACGGATTGCTAGGCTTCGTGACCGGAACGCCGTTGAGATCGGTCACCAGGATCATGACGCCCAGGGCGTCTGCAAAGCTGTCCTGAATCAGTTGGACGCATTCGAGAGGAAACAGCTGTAAACCATCGCCGTTGCCAGCGGCTGGCGACTCACCGGTGGGCAAAGGAGCCACCGACTGCCGCTGCAACCACGTCTCGATCTGCTGTTTGGGGAAGCGCCACTGATTGCCCACTTTCACCGCGGGCACCCTGCCGCTCTCGGCCATTCGGTAGATCGTGGTGCGATCGATGTTCAAGATTGCTTGGAGTTCCTTGGTTGTGAGCAGATCGGTCATCGGTTGCCTCGGTACTGTGTACCGCAATTCACACGCTTGTGCATAGTATAGCAGAGTTTTGCATTCCGAAACATGATCTAGATCATGTTTTGATAGATTTGATGCATTAGATTGCAACGTTTGCACACGGTGCAGCTAATGCACTGCAAAATGCTAAGACCCTTCGGGTTTCCCTCGTCGAACCCGTTACCGGTTAAAGAGCGACGTCTTCTCGAATCGGCAACTTGGTCAAGGACGAGAAACCCGAAGGGTCTGGCTTTTTCGCGCGCGCAGGAGGGGCGACAGGCGATTTTTCGAAACATAACAAATTCGACTTGATTTTTCCTGCTTCATGATGTACACTATTCATATTCTTAGTGTATCCTGCGGAGGTCTCTGAAAAAGCATGGCCCAGACCGCGAAGCCCGATGGCCGCGACAGAGCGCTTGACACGACGATCAGCAACCTAAAAAAGCGCTATGGCGATGGCGCGATCATGAAACTGGGCGAGGCCGCCGACATGCGAGTGGAGGCGATTCCTACCGGCGCGCTCTCGCTGGATCTGGCGCTGGGCGTGGGCGGTTTACCGCGCGGCCGGGTGACCGAGATCTACGGTCCGGAGTCTTCCGGCAAGACGACGATCTGCCTGCACGTGATCGCCGAGGCGCAGCGCTTGGGCGGCACGTGCGCGTTCGTGGACGTGGAGCATGCGCTCGACCCGGACTATGCCGGGCGGATCGGGGTAGTGATCGATGATCTGTACGTGTCGCAGCCGGACACGGGTGAGCAGGCGTTGGAGATCGCCGAGGCGCTGGTGCGCTCAGGGGCGATAGACGTGGTAGTGGTGGACTCGGTAGCGGCCTTGGTGCCGCGCGCGGAGATCGAAGGCGAGATGGGCGATTCGCACATGGGCTTGCAGGCGCGGCTGATGAGCCAGGCGCTGCGCAAGCTATCGGGTGCGATCGCCCAATCGAACACGGTGATGATCTTTACCAACCAGCTGCGTCAGAAGATCGGCGTGATGTTCGGCAACCCGGAGACGACGACCGGTGGCATGGCGTTGAAGTTCTACGCCAGCGTGCGGTTGGACGTGCGGCGGATCGAGAGCATCAAGCACCAGGGCAACGTGATCGGCAGCCGAACGAAGGTGACGGTGAAGAAGAACAAGGTCGCGCCGCCCTTCCGCGTCGCCGAGTTCGACATCATGTACAACGAAGGGATCTCCAAGGCCGGCGATCTGCTGGACGTCGCCGTGGAGGGCGAGATCGTGCAGAAGCGCGGCGCCTTCTACACCTTCGGCGACACCCGGCTCGGCCAGGGTCGCGAGAATGCCAAGGCCTTCCTGCAGGAGAACACAGGAATCTTAGACACCATAGACAGACGAATCCGGGAGGCCGCTGGCCTACCCGGCCGTCCCGGGCTAACTGCTTGACCCAACCGGGACACCTGAACCGGACGCGCACGATGTGTGCGTCTTGATCGAGACGGTCAAGGCGCAGAGAGCGTGGTGCTCCCTTTAGGCAACTCCTGCGACGCGGTGTTTCATGCGCCGCCAGGATTATTCATACAGCTGTTGCAGCGTGTCATCTTTATCCAATGCGACAGCACGACACAGGTTGAGCCTCAGTGCTCGGCCGACTTACATGGGCCACAGCGCCCAACTCAGATTCAGGAAATGCCCAGTAGATTGGCAAGCGAAGCCAGCAAGGCTGAAAAGTCGTCCCATCCGTGTCGCATTATCGGACTAACCGGTAGCGGCTTAACCGTTAAGGCCTGTTTAGCTTTTACGCAGCAATAAGCCACGGTATGATTTGAGCGTTTGCGGCTTCTCTTGCCTTCTCTGACAGTCCGTTCAGACCAGGCATCCAATTGACCACAGTCCGTCATCCCGCCGGGTGCTAACGCGCCTCGCGCAATCCGGATGATGTGTCAGCGGTCTGAGTAGGCGAGTCTCGCTTGTTCAGACCGCATGGTGGTCATTTGACGCTATCCACCGCCAAGCTAGGCTTGCCGTGGTTGGCGTACGCGCCTGGCTTGCACCATGTCTCTCCTCCTGACTGAAATGCTGTGGTCCACCAAAGGGCCACAGCATTTTGTTTGTGGCATCGGTACCTGGGTATGGCTGGCAGAATCACTGCACTTCGTTTTCAGAAGCATGACGACCAGCGGGTGAACGTGTACCTCGACGGTGAGTATGCTTTTGCCTTGCCTGAGCTCTTGGCAGCCGCATTGAAAGTCGACCAGGTGTTGGACGACGACCAGATTGCGGCGTTGAAGGCCGAAAACGAGGAAGAAAAAGCGCATGACCAGGCGCTGCGTTTTCTGTCCTATCGTCCTCGCAGCGTTGCTGAAGTCCGACATAACCTGGACATGCGCCAGGTACCGATTGACGTAACCGATTCGGTGATCCAACGCCTGCTGGCTGCCGGGTATCTCGACGATCAGGCATTCGCTCAGTTCTGGGTGGCCGACCGCGAGCGCTTCAAACCGCGAGCGCCTGTGGCACTACGTCAGGAACTACGTTTGAAAGGCGTACCGGAAGACATCATCACCCAGGCGCTGGGTTTGTTGGACAGCGAGAGCAGCGCCTATCGCGCCGGGGCAGCCTATGTCCGGCGTCTATCCAATCTGGATCAGCACACGTTTCGCCAAAAACTGGGCAACCACCTTCTCCGCCGCGGCTTTCCTCACGATGTAGTGTGGCCGGTGGTCGAAAGGCTCTGGCGAGAACAGAGCGCCGAAGAAGGTGGGGAGTTACCAGATGACGACATCTAAAGATAATCATCAGGGCGCATCCCGTCCAGGATGCACCCACAGGGAGCACCTATGGGACTCACATCCATTATTCTACTGATACTCGGATTGGTCGTCGGCGGGTTCGCCGGAGCCATCATCGGCTACTACCTGTATCGGTACCTAAGCGAGACGAAGGTCAAATCAGCCAAACTACAGGCAGAGGAGATCATTCAGAACGCCGAGCGTACCGCCAATCAGTTTCGTGTGCAGGCGGAACTGCAAACAAAGGAAGAGAACGTCCGACTGCGCGAGGAGATAGAGAACGAAACGGAGAGCAGACGAAGAGATCTGCGACGCCAGGAGGAGCGCCTGCAGCGGCGCCAGGAAGCCCTGGATCGCAAAATGGAGGATCTTGAAAGCCGCGATCGCAACATGCAGAAGCGGCAAAAGAGCTTGGAGAAGCGAACGGCCGACTTGGACAAGCTGGAAGCCCAGCATCAGAAAGAGCTGGAGCGCGTCTCCGGGCTGTCGCCCGAGGAAGCTAAGGAACTGCTACTCGAATTGGTGCGCGGCGAGACCCGTCAGGACATGGCGCGGGTCATTCGTGAGGTCGAAGCCGAGGCCAACATCGAGGCCGACCGGCGAGCTCGCAAGCTGATCGTGATGGCGATCCAACGGGTCGCCTCCGAACAAGTCGCCGAGACAACGATCTCCTCGGTGGAGTTGCCCAGCGATGAGATGAAGGGCCGCATCATCGGACGGCAAGGACGCAATATTCGGGCCATCGAGCAGGCCACCGGCGTCGACCTGATCGTAGATGACACGCCGGAGGCGGTGATCATCTCCAGCTTCGACCCTGTGCGCCGAGAGGTGGCTCGCCTGGCGCTGTCGAAGCTGGTCGTCGACGGCCGCATTCACCCGGCGCGCATCGAGAAGGAAGTCCAAAAGGCCCAAGAGGAAGTAGAGCAGTCGATGTGGGAGGCCGGCGAGCAGGCGCTGTATGACACGGGTCTACAAGGGTTGCACCCGGAGATCATCAAGCTGTTGGGCCGGCTGAAGTTCCGCACCAGCTACGGTCAGAACCAGCTCTACCATGCGGTGGAAACGTGTCATCTGTCCGGCATCCTCGCTGCCGAGTTGGGCGCCGACGTGCGCCTGGCCAAGATGGGCGGTTTATTGCATGACCTGGGCAAAGCAGTGACGCACGAGGTCGAAGGGCCGCATGCCATAGTGGGCGCAGACATCGCTCGACGCTTTGGCATACCGCCCAAGGTGGTGAATATCATCGCCGGCCATCACCACGAGGTCGAGCAGGAGTCTCTCGAGGCCATCATCGTCGAGTCCGCTGACGCGGTCTCAGGCGCCCGGCCTGGCGCTCGCCGCGAGGCGCTGGAGACCTACCTCAAGCGAGTCACGGCGCTCGAGGACCTTGCCAACTCGTTTGAAGGTGTCGAGCAGTCCTTCGCAATCCAGGCCGGCCGCGAGATCCGGATCGTGGTCAGGCCCAATGTCGTGGACGATCTTGGCGCCATCGTGCTGTCACGCGATATCGCCAAGAAGGTGGAAGACACCCTCGAATATCCCGGCCAGATCAAGGTAACGGTAATCCGCGAGACTCGCTCAGTGGAATTCGCCAAATAGCGGAGTTTATTCGCAGGACGCGGATTTTTCCAGTCAGCCGTATCTTCCTGGTACGCCCTCTCGTCTTTGTTACCAGGAACGTCACGTACTTTTTTGGAAAGACTGGAGAATGCCACATGAATGCTACCATTACGACCCAGGCCTTTGAGTCGCCAGCCAATATCTCACAAACCGCCTTGCTTCATCCTTCGAAGAACGGAGATATGCGACCGATGGAAGTCATCAAAGTATCGGCCACATCTCGGTCAACCTCGGTCGCCGGTGCGGTAGCGGGTGTTGTTCGCGACCATGGATATGCCGAAGTTCAGGCGATTGGCGCCAGCGCGGTCAATCAGGCGATCAAAGCCATCGCTATTGCCCACGGTTATCTGGTGTTGGATAATATCGATATCGTCTGTGTCCCCTCGTTTACCGAGGTCTTGATCGACGGCCAGGAACGCACTGCCGTTCGGATATCAGTCGAGAAGCGCTAGGATCCACCGCGATCTGGATGCCCGTGTCCGCGGGCATGACGTGATAGGTTTCGGGTGATGAGTTGACACGTTTCGGGTGGGATGAAAAGGGAAGGGGCAGGCTGTGCACAGCCTGCCCCTTCCCTTTTCATCCCGCGTGGGTCAAGAGCGTCTACGCCTGAGCCGCCACATCACGAGAACGAATCATCCGATTTGCGGTTCCGCCGTCTGGGCAGGCGCGCCTGTTCGGACGACTCGATTCCTCTCCCAAACTCGGAAGGCGGGCCGGATTCTGTCGGAGGCTGTGCTTCTGTAGTGTTGGGTTTCGTGGCGCGACGCATTGCACACCCGCTGCATCCGCTCCGCGCAGCAACGGCCCCGCTCTGTTCACCCAATTCAGCGACCGGATACTCCCGCATCATACCATCCTCGAGCTTGACTGAGACGACCTCGCGTAGCGGATGGACTTGACGCACGCGCCCTTCACCATCGGCGGTCATCACGGTACTGCCGACCTTGGGCAGCTCCTTGCGCGCCTCTTCGTAGACGTCCACCTCGTAGGCCAGGCAACACAGCAGGCGACCACACACGCCAGAAATCTCGGGGGGATTGAGCGGTAGGTTTTGTTGCTTGGCCATCTTGATCGTCACAGGATTGAACTCTCGTAGCCATGACGAGCAACAAAGCTGGCGCCCGCATTTACCCAAGCCGTCGAGCACTTTGGCTTGGTCGCGCACGCCGATCTGCTTCATCTCGATGCGTGTGTTGAAGGTCTTCGCCAGTTCGCGCACCAGATCGCGAAAGTCGATACGACTCTCGGCGGTGAACGACACCATCAGCCGGCTGCCGTCGAAACCATATTCGGCGCTGACTACCTTCATCGGTAGATCACGCTCCCGAGCCTTCGCACGGCTGATCTCGAGCACCTCAGCTTCCTGGTGCCGGGCCTGATCGCGCTCAACCAGGTCGACCGGGGTCGCCCGCCGCAGAACCGGCTTCAGATCGCCGGCGACCTCGCTGTCGGCAATAGCTTTGGGCATCCAGGCCACCTGGCCCACTTCCTGTCCTTGCGACGTCTCGACGACTACATACTCACCGGCCGCCAGGTCCAACAGGACGCCGGGATCGAAGTAGTAGATCTTAGTTACAGGTCGAAAGTTCACACCTACAACGGTGCGCATAACTCCTCCGGCATATGAAGCACCAACGCCTCCAACAACAGGCGGGCATTGGCGTTTTGATTGAGCTGTGTGGGAGCTTCTTGCAGCCGAGCCAGGAACCGGCGTACCTGCATCGGATCGAAAGATCGGGCCTGCTGCTCCAGCTCGGACAGCCGATCGACGTTGCTGACGTGCTTGCCGCAGCCCTGCTGGATTAAGAGCAGGTCACGCCACCAGCCTGCCCACAACACGAGGGTCGGATGGATCGCTGCGGGTGTGCGCGCAAGCGCCTCAGCATAACTCAGTCGCTGCAGCCGTCCTTGCTGCGGCAACTGCTGGGCATCCACCAGGCGGCGCGCTCGCTCGTTCCGGGCCAAATCATCCTTGAGCCGCTGCACTGACCAACCAATGCGACCTTCCGATAACCGAGACAACAGATCGGCCTCTTCTTGACTGGCGCCCCAGCGTTCGACTAGCGCGCTGGCGATCTGCCCAAGCGGCAACGGCCGCAGGGCAAGTACCTGGCAGCGTGAGATAATGGTCGGCAACAGCGCATGAGGACGGGCGCTGGTGAGCAACAGCACGACATGGGAGGGTGGTTCCTCAAGGGTCTTGAGTAAGGCGTTAGCGGCCGGTAGGTTGGCCCGCTCAGCCTCGCGGCAGAATAAAAACCTTGTTGGGCGACTCCAGTGGACCCAACAAGGCTGCCCGCTGAAGTTGGCGGATTTGGTCGATCTTGAGCACGCCCTCCCGGCTGCTTTCGCCATCTTCGGCCTGCACGACCCGTACGTCGGGATGAGTGCCGTGTTCTATCAAACGGCAAGAGCGGCATTGGCCGCATGGCCTGGCTCCTTCTGCCGTGCAGTTGATCGCAGCGGCCAGGGCCAGGGCAAGCGTACGCTTGCCGATTTGAGCAGGTCCGGCGAACAACAAAGCATGCGGCAGCCGGCCGGCTGCCAGGCTGTTTTGCAGCAGCTCGATTGCCCATTCGTGTCCAACTATGGGCCATTTACCTGGGCTTGGGTCTTTGTTCATTTGCAGGCCTATTGTACCACACCTGAGCTAACGCGCCAAGGGAGATCGTCCCAGGCAGAGAACGAGCCTTGACAAAGTACCTGTAGAACGCTATTATGACCGCCATCGAGATGGCGCGGCGCAAAGTCGCGACGGTTTCCATCAGTATCAGACCTTTTACGGAGAGACCCAATGGCAAAGCCTGTTGTAGTTAGCGATAGCACGTTTGAGCAAGAGGTGTTGAGTTCGTCCTTACCGACTCTCAACGATTTCTGGGCGACCTGGTGTGGACCCTGCAAAATGATCGCCCCGATTCTCATCGACCTCGCGCAGGAGTACGAGGGCAAGCTGAAGATCACCAAATTGGACGTCGACGAGAACCCGTCCACGGCGATGGCTTACGGCGTCATGAGCATCCCGACGCTGATCCTGTTCAAGGACGGCAAGCCGGTGGAACGCATCGTCGGCTACATGCCGAAGGACCGGCTGTTGAAGCAACTTAGTGCGCATTTGGCGTAGGCAAGTGGTAGGTGGCAGGTGCTTGGTGTCGAGTCCCCGATGTCAGGACCTAAAGTACCTGCACCTGCACCTGCCACCTGCCACCTGCCACTTGGACACCTAACACCCTTCCAAAAGGAGCCTCATCCCCATGAATCTCACCAAAGTAATCCTATCAGAACGTGACATGCCCACCCACTGGTACAACATCAATGCCGACCTGCCGGCGGCGGGTGTTGAGTTGCCGCCCGTGTTGCATCCAGGCACCGGCCAGCCCATCGGCCCGGCCGATCTGGCGCCACTCTTCCCGATGGCGTTGATTGCCCAGGAGGTGAGCACCGAGCGCTACATCGAGATCCCCGACGAAGTGCGCGATATTTACACATTGTGGCGGCCGACTCCACTCTACCGTGCGCATCGTTGGGAAAAAGCCCTGGACACGCCCGCCAAGATCTACTACAAGTACGAGGGCACCAGCCCGGCCGGCAGTCACAAGCCCAATACCGCCGTGCCCCAAGCCTACTACAACAAGCAGGAAGGCGTCAAACGCATCGCTACCGAGACAGGAGCCGGCCAATGGGGCAGCGCATTGGCCTTTGCCTGCCAGATGTTCGGCATCGAATGCAAGGTCTATATGGTGAGGGTTAGCTACGAGCAAAAGCCCTATCGAAAGATGCTCATGCAAACCTGGGGCGCGTCGGTTGTTGCTAGCCCCAGCCCTGACACCAACGCCGGCCGGCAGATCCTGGCGGTTGATCCTGGCAGCAGTGGTAGCCTGGGCATCGCCATCTCAGAGGCTGTGGAGGACGCAGTCACACGCGACGATACCAAGTACGCCCTGGGCAGCGTGCTCAACCACGTCCTGCTGCACCAGACGGTGATCGGCCAGGAGGTGCTGAAACAGCTCGAAATGATCGACGCCGACTGGCCCGACGTCGTGGTCGCTTGCACCGGCGGCGGCAGCAATTTTGGCGGCTTCGCCTTCCCGTTTGTGCGTGAGAACATCGTCAACGGTAAAGAGGCCCGCATCATCGCAGTCGAGCCGGCCGCCGCGCCCAGCCTAACCCGCGGCGTCTACGCCTACGACTTTGGCGACACTGCGAAGATGACACCGCTGATGAAGATGCACACGCTAGGCCACGATTTCCTACCTGCTCCGATCCACGCCGGCGGGCTGCGTTATCACGGCATGAGTGCCCAGGTCAGCGCGCTGAAAAGAGGCCGGTCTGATCGAGGCGGTCAATGTCCAGCAAAACGCAATCTTCGAAGCCGCGCTGAGCTTCACCGCTTCCGAGGGCATCCTGCCCGCGCCCGAGCCATCCCATGCAATTCTGGTGGCAATGCGCGAGGCGTTGGCCTGCCGGGAGAGCGGCGAGAGCAAGACCATTGTCTTCAACCTCTGCGGTCACGGCCATTTCGACCTGGCCTCGTATGACGCGTACTTGCAGGGCAAGCTCATCGACTACGAGTATCCGGTCGAGGCGGTCCAGGACGCTCTGTCCCGGCTGCCCAAAGTAGGGTGAACAACGACTTGGAGACAGCGTGTGGTTAGGGCGAGTGGGTGAGCGGGAGGCCCATTTGCGTGAAGGATGAGCGCGCCGTGCGAGCTCCGTGCCAGGGCCGATTAGAAACACGAAAACGACCATGACAAACGCTCCTGCTGGATCTGTGCCCAGCGGGAGCGTTGTTTTGCGGCTTGAATTGCCTATAATCGGAGCGTTTCAAGCCCAACGCCGGGATGCGCCGAGCAAGAAACTCCGGAGTTTCCAGGCAGCGCGGAAGGTAGAGGGCAGCATAGAGTGAAGGCTATCTTCCAAGTAGGGCGGCCGGGAGGCGGCGGATCTCACGAACGCCGAATAGGAGACCCGCGACAATGTAGGTGACGACGCCAACGAGGCCTCCGGCGATCAACACGATGAGAGGCGGCAGGCCGGCTTGTTGTGTGACCGCCAGGACGGCCACCACGGCAGCACCCATCACCAGGCTCGACAGCCCGACCCGGATCAGAGTTCTCAGGATCTGACGCCCTTCGACGCCGTGCCAGCGACGCCGAAGAACGGCCATCAATACCAACACTTCAGCCGTGATGGCCAAGGAATTGGCCAGGGCCAGCCCGCCGGCTCCTAGCGGTTTCATCAGCAAGATGGCCAGGGCAATGTTCAGCACGGCCGAGCCGATCGCGATGAAGAGCGGGGTCACAGTATCTTGTTGTGCAAAGAACGCGCGCGCTGCCAGCTCCAGACAGGAATGCGCCACCAGACCGAGGGCAAAGAAGCGCAACGTCGCATAGACCGCGTCGGTTGACGCAGCATCGAAGGCGCCCCGCTGGTAGAGGAGCGTGAGCAGCGGCTGGCCTAGCAGGATCAGCCCGACCGCGGCGGGAACCGTCAGCGCGATAACCGAGCGAAGGGTCTCGCCCAGCGTGCTGCGCAACTGGCTCTGCGCGCCGCGCGCTGCGAGCTCGGCAAGGGTTGGGAAGGCCACTAACCCAAATGCCGTGCCGATGATGGTCTCCGGCAGCTGCATGGCGTCCCAGCCCCACTCCAGCTGAGCTGACGCCGCCTGGGCCCAGCCGCGAGGCCAGGTTGGTCATAGCCACCAGAGTAAGTTGGAACACGGCCAGGTCGAGAATGCGTGGGACCATAAGCACCAGGACTCTGATGCACGGCTGAGTTGCGCAAATCCAACACGGGCCACCAGCGAAAACCGTAGTAGATCAGGGCGGGTACCTTGATCAGAAGATGCAATAGTGAGCCGACAACCGCGCCGATAGCTAGGCCGGTCACACCCATGGTCGGCGCCAGGAAGATCGCACCGGCGGCAATGCCCAGCGGATAGAGCGCTGCGCCCAGGGCAGGCAGCAGGAAATGCTTAAAACCGTGCAACACGCTGCCCTGCACCGCGCTGATGCCAAAGATGACGGTCGAGACCAGCACGATGCGCATGACCTGGACTGTCTCGGCCTGCTCGGCGGGTGAAAAGCCGGGCGCGATCAGCGTGCGCACGAGCCACGGGGCGAGCACACCAACCACAACGGCTGTTGTCGTTACCACCAAGAACACGAGATTGGTGATAGCGCTGGCCAGGCGCCAAGCGTCGGTGCGATCGTCCTGGACGAGGAAATCGGCGAAAACGGGGATGAATGCTGTAGCCAGCGCTCCGCCCGCCACGATCGTGAACAGAAGATCGGGCAGCTTGAAGGCTGCGTAGTACGCGTCGAGATCGGCGCCGATGCCAAACTCGGCGCCGATGATGATGTTTCTCAACAGCCCCGCTGCTGCCGCTAAGCCAAAAGAGATGGCGACAACGAGGACGTTACGAACGATATGGGGGAGGCGGGAAATGGGGAGTGCTGATGGCTGAGTACTGAGTGTTGAGTATGGAGTGGGGAGCGGAGGACCTAACGCCGAGGGCGCAACAAGGATTTCGGCGTCTTCACTGCGTGACTCCGGGATCATCGCTTCACTCATTGCAGCAACCTATCCTGCCAGCGCACTGCGCACACCGGCTTATCTGAAACCTCCGAGCCTGCATCTTTACGATCTACTCAATTCCGCCAACGCAGTGGCTGCATCAGAGTAGTTGCTGTTGAGTTCGACCGCGCGTTGGTAGTTCTGACGGGCCCCTTCCATGTCGCCCCGGGCCTGCAAGCCCTTGCCCTTCCAGTAGTAGGTTTCCTCGATGTTGCCCACGGTGGCAATCGTCGCGTCGGCCAGCGCGATGAGCTCATCCGTGCGACCGGCCTCGTAATAGGCCCGGAAAGGGCCGAACTGGTACCAGAGCATGCGCCAGGGGAGGCCGATGATGCGGGCTCGGTCATATGCGGTGGCGGCGTCCGCAAAGCGTCCCTGAGCGGTCAGGCTACTGCCCAGGTTGAACCAGGCGTAGGCATCGCCAGGCGTCTGCTGTGCGTCGGTCTGAGCTCGCTCTAAGGCGCGCTGCCACATGGCAGCATCATCCTGATCCCCACCGACGATGTCTTGCACGGCCTGCGCGCGCGTCTGGTCGTACGCCACGATGTAGGTGCGGTTGAATACGTGCCACATGCGGTCCATTTGGTCGTAAGGAATGCGGATGCCTGGGTAGGGTCCCTTGGGATCGATGCCGTCGCTCACGTAGGAGTCGTATACGGTCCACTCGCCGCGCGCGTCGTCGTAGCCCGTGACCAGCCGGTAGTGCCCCATACCACCGTCGTGTTCAAGCCAGGTTTCCACCAGCACGGGCACGCCGGCGCTGATCAAGCGGCGCAGCCGATCGAAGTCGCCGTTGACCCGCACCGTCGCGTTGAGGCCCTGCGAGCGGGCATAGGTGGCCAACTGCTCCGGGCTCACGTTTTTGTCGTCTTTGTTGGGTTTGAGCACCTTGGCGGCTTCGGCTTGGGTTACCGGCAGCCCATAGTAGCTCAGATTCATAGTAAGGGTCGCCGGCCCGCAGTTGTTCCAGGTCTGCCAATAGTGCTTAACACCACTAAGCAATACCGCCGGCAATGCCGGTCCGTCCAGTGCCGGCGGAGGGGGTGGCGGAGATGGGGGTGGTGTGTCGGTCGGCGTGGCCGTGGGTGTAGCCGTAGGCGTGGCGGTAGGCAGATCGGCGCGTCGTGACACGTCCTCTGCTTCAGTCTCCACAGGACGCCGGGTGATCGTCGGCGTCACCGTCGGCCGCTTGGGTGACGGTGTCGGAGGCTGGCGGGTTGGGGTGGGACTGGCTGGAAGGACGAGGGCCAATGCCTTAGCGGGATCACCGCCCGACACCGCGAGCGGTGTTGAGACGTACTGCGGGTGGTCGCGGCGAGGGGCAAACTCCGCACGGACACGTAGCATCAGTCCTTCGGGTCCGTCATAGCGCAGGGAGCCAACGACAAAGAGGGACTAGCAGCCCGCCGAGCGCTGCAAGGGCTAACAGGCCAAGCCATTTCCAACGTGTTTCTGTCAAAATCCTGGTGAGTTCCATAAGATGTCAATTCAAAAACTATCGCCTTCAACTTCAGAGGCCAGTGTAACCGAAACAGCCAATCCGGACAAACTCGCGCCACGAGTTGCCTGGGCGCAAAACTCGGATCATATTGCGCTGGCAGGCTGTTTTGCCGCCTCTTTGAGATTTGCGGTACAATGGCGGTCATGTCTCAAGCCCCTGAGCGGTTACGCTCCCAACGTCTCGTCTGGCCCTGGCTGGTGCTGATTGTCGTCGCTTATCTGATCATCGGCTCGTTCTACGCAGTCCGTGTGCCGGCCTGGCAGGCGCCCGACGAACCGGCGCACTACAACTACATCCACGAGCTGGCGAGCACCGGCCAGTTTCCGGTGCTGCGCAAAGGAGACTACGACGAGGCGTACCTGGAACAGCTCAAGAGTGAGGGATTTCCGCCGTCATTGCCGATCTACCCCGTGCGCTACGAGGCGCATCAGCCACCGTTGTATTACCTTCTGGCCAGTGCGGTGTTTCGCGTGACCGAGGGGCAGTTGCCGTTTCTGCGCCTGTTCTCGGTTGCGCTGGGCGCGATCTTTGTTGTCTTGACCTACGAGATCGTGCGGCAGATCTATCCGAGACGCGCTGCGGTGCGGCTGGCGGCAGCGGCCTTCGTAGCTTTCCTGCCGATGCACGTCGCCATGGCCGCCTCGGTGAACAACGATGCCCTGGCCGAGGTGGTGCTAGCCGGCATTCTGCTACTTTCGATCCGCTACGTCAAAGGCTGGCTTCTTGGACCCGATCAACCGGGCTGGTTACAGGCGCTTGCTCTCGGCTTGCTGTTGGGCATGGCCCTGGTGACCAAAGTGAGCGCGTACGTAGCGATCCCGGTGGTGCTGGCAGCGCTAATGATTGTTTGGTACGAGACTCGCCGCTTTGCAAAGCACCCCGAAGAGCGAAACCCGCTTCCTGCGAACCCTGGGGCCACTCTCCACTTTTCAGCCTCCGCCCTCTTTACCCATACCGTCCTCATCTTCCTCCCAGCACTGATCATCGCGCTGCCGTGGTACGCGCGCAACGCGCAGCTCTACGGGCACCTGGATATTCTGGGTCGCCGATGGCACGACACGGTGGTAGTAGGTCAGCTGCGTACAGGCGACTTTCTGGCGCAGGCCGGCCTGGGTGGTCTGCTGGAGCGCATGGGTGTGTGGAGCTTCGACAGCTTCTGGGGCGTATTTGGCTGGATGGGCGTGTGGATGGATGGACGGGTGTACACGGTTCTGCTTGCGTTCAGCTTGGCGACGGGGGTGGGATGTGTGGCGCTGTTTATGCGGAAAGTGGAGGGTGGCCCACTCTGCTGTCGCTACGGGGTGCTTCGCAAAGGGTGGAGAGTGGAGAGTGGCGGAGCATCAAGCGGTGGGAGCTGGGCGCCGGAGCTTCTCATGAAATTGGGGTCACCATACCCTCCACCCTTTGCGAAGCACCCCGTAGCGACAGCGGAGTGGGCCACCCTCCACCCTCCACCCGCTTCCACCGCTGGTCTCTGGCCCTACTAGGCCTGTCGGCGCTTCTGACGCTGGGGATCTACGTTTCCTACAACGTGATCTTTGTCCAGCCACAGGGGCGTTACCTGTTCCCGGCCCTGCCGGCCATTGCACTGGCAGTGGCGTTGGGCTGGCAGGAGGTTGTGATCCGGCCAGCGGCGGCACGCTGGGCTAGTATTGTCTTGCTGGTGACCGCTGGCCTGGCCGGGTTGATTGGCTTGCTACGCCTAGGGGGCAATAAATGGTCGGTAGCGATTTTAGGCGGCGCGGGTTTGGCGCTCGCCGGGTGGTCGCTCGGCATCCCCACGGTCTCGGGTCCCTGGCGTGCGCGTCTCGTGGCTCTTGCCTTTGGACTTCCCTTTGTCGCGCTTCCCCTGCTCGATCTCTACGCCCTCTCGGCGTACATCCTACCACAGTTGGGATAGGCCGTCCTCCATGCTCTTTTCCTCGAATTGACTCGTCGAGAAGCTTGCCGTTTTGGTCGCAGCGCATTGGCAGCATCGTTGCACCTAAAGCGCTTGAACGCGCCGCGCTCCGCAGCCCAGCGCCAGCGCCACCACCGCATCCAAGCTCATCGCCCGGCCCTGGTGCCAGTCAGCATCAAATGGCACATCAGGATGGCACTGCCTGGCTCCGGTTGATCTCATCTCCCAGGGCCAGCAACTCCTCGTTTTCGGGGATGTCGCTCATGCTATGCCCGTAGTGGACGTAGCGCGCCACCCCGGCCTTGTCAATCAGTACCTGCGCCGGCATCCGCCCCAGCTTGAACAGGTTCACTTCTTGCCCGTAGAGCTTCAACACGCTGGTCTTGGGGTCAGGCAGGCCAATGAAAGGCAGCGACTCCTTGGTGAAATAGGTGGCAAACGCCTTAGCATCTTCGGGGCCAACCACGACGACCTCGATGTCGCGGGCAGCGAACTGGGAGTAGTCTTGGCGCAACTGCGCCATATGTGCACGGCAGAACGGTCAGGTAAAGGTGCGGTTGAAGACCAACAAGACGTTCTTCTTGTTGCGGAAGTCCGCCAGGCTGACCGTGTTGCCGCGGTAGTCGGCCAGGCTGAAATCTGGAGCGGTTTGGTTCAGGGATACACGTGGCATCTTGATTCTCCTGTGGTTAGTTGATTCTTACGACTTAGCTTTTCTCGGAAAAAACACACGCCAGCCGTCGGTAGACCACAACGCCCAAAGCACCAGCACCGGCTGGAAGAACAGGCGGCTGAAGCGGGCCTGATCGGTGTTCAGCCCGAAGGCATCGATTTGGTTGACATACTGCGAGATGTTGCCTGGGAAGATCAGAATGAAGAACGCGGCGGCCGCCAGGCCGACCCACGCGCGCTGCTTGACCAGGAAGATCAAGGCCAACCCCAGCATGATTTCTGCGATGCCGGACATAACGACCACCAGATCGGCATTCACTGGCAGCCAGGTCGGCACCTGGGCCAGAAACTCCGTTCGGGCTACTGTCAGGTGGCTTATTCCCGAGAAGAGCAGGAAGGCGCCCAACAGGATCCGGAAGATCGCCTTCACGATCTGATAGAGCTTTTGTCCTACACTGGGCTGGCCTGACTGAGCGTTCTTGTCCTCCGTACTCATCAAGTCTCCTTTGTTGAATCAATGAACTATCGCTTATGGTGAAATATGCCACAAAAGTCGCGTGGCAGCAAGTTGCGTGGTGGAGTACTCTGTGTGCGCGGCGGCCTCTCCTTCCACGTCTGGTTTGTGGTGACGCAACTGCTTGACTATCCCGGCGTGCGGAGTATGATCGTTGTTAGGTCGACTGGCAAGCGCCATGGCGATCCCCACCATTCGTCCAACCATTCTGTGATCTGATCGGCGCACCATGATGCATTCCCAGCGCGACCGCCTGTGCGAACATCTGCAACGTGTGCCCTACTTTGCCGGGCTCGATGCTGCCGTCCTGTGCGAGCTGGCCAGCCTGCGTGGCCCGCTGCATGCTGCGGCCTACGTGCTGTTGGGCGTGTCGCTGGTTGCAGCCGCCTGGGAGACGGGTGTCATCAGTGTGGCCGCGCTGCGCCGGGCAGAGCAGGGTGCTGCCCAAGCCGCGTGATCGGCGTCGTCCTCAGCTGTCCCTTCAAGGGCGCCGAGGCGCAGGCCAAGCTAGCAGGCAAGCAGGCTGCCTCCTGAAACTGGCCAGAGAGAAGCGAGGTAAGGAGATTATCCTCCTGCCACCTTCGCCTTGTACCCCAGTTCGTTGAGGATCTCCACAATGCGCTCGCGGTGGTCGCCCTGGATGACGATCGTCTCCTCCTCCAGGGTACCGCCGGTGCCGAGCTTGTTCTTGAGCAGCTTGAGCAGACCCTGCCGGCCGCTCTCCGGGCTTTTGACGCCGGTGATGATCGAGACGGTCTTGCCTCCGCGGCCCTTGCGCTCGCGCGACACGCGCACGGGGGTGTCCTTCTGCAGGACTGGCCGGACAGCCGCCGGGTTGGCCGGCGCGTTACCGGCAACCGCCGGCGGCTCAGCCGGCTTCTGCGGCGCGCCGGAATAGTCGTCGCTGGAGGTGTAGACCACTTTGCGGTCGTCGGCCATGGCAGGCCTCGCTAGGATGCCGAGTAGACGCCGGCATCGTCGGCCGCCAGCGCTTCGGCCTCGCACTGGTCGCAGGGGCAGAGGTCGCGCAGGAAGGTCCACGTGTAGATGCCGGCATCGTGGCCGTCGATCCAGGTGAAGCTCATGGCGTAATTGCCAACCAGCTCGGCGTTGGTGATCTGCCAGGGCTTGTCGGGACTCTCGTGCAGCGCGTGGCGATCCACCGGCACACTCATGGCTTCGTGCCCGCCGCGACACTCGGCGCAGGGACAGACGGCGCGCAGGCCTGATAGTGGATAGACGCTGCTGTGGTTGTCTATCCACAGGATTGCCAAGGTTTCTTCCTGGCGATTGACAGTCAATGATTTGGGTTGTGGCTGATCGCTCATTGATCCTCGTTCGAAGCTCAGCAGGATGCTAAGCTCATTCGCGCTTACGTCGGTCGTCTTTGGCAAATTCGATAGACCTTCTGGCGACCGTCTTTGCCCAGTGGCAATCTTAACACAGGCGGGTGTTGCAAACAAACCGTGCTGGTAGGCGTGCTAAGGGTCTAACACCCGAAGGGTCTGGCCAGATTGATCCGCATCATTGACGATCCGGTCATTTTTTGCTATGATGCTCACACGATTCTGAGTTAAGACGACTGTGCATCGTGTTGGATTTCGCCGGCAAGCACCAGTCGCAACTTGCTTTGGAGGCACCTATGTCTGCTACTTCATCCGGCCGCGCCGACCTTGTCCGCTGGCGAGCCGCGATTCCTGGCAATTTCTTTGCCTGCGATACCAACCTGCAGCGCGTACTGCGCATGCACAGCCCCAAGTATGACACATTCGAATCCGAGCTGGTCGCTTTTGGCGAGGCCGTTGCTGCCATCATCGACCCGGCCGCCAGCATCAACGACCGTCCGCACAACCACCCAAGATTGGACGCATGGGATGGCATTGGCCAACGCACCGAGGCGATTGAGTTCCATCCCAGTTATCACCAGGCGGGCCGGCCGGCCTACGAGGCGGGTCTCCTGGCGCTTTCGGCCGAGCCGGGATACGTGCTTCATCAGAGCGCGCTCTTCTACCTTCTGACACAGTGCGGCGAGATGGGGCACGCCTGTCCGATCGTCTGCACGCTCGGGTTGATTCGCGCGTTACAGATAAAAGGCAGTGAGCAGGTACGCGCCACCTATCTGCCACCGCTGCTGGACCGTGACTACGACCGCAAGCAGACCGCCTCGCAGTTTCTCACCGAAGTACAAAGCGGGTCAGACGTCGGAGCCAACGCAGTGGAGGCGCGTCCCAGCGAGGAGCAGCCCGGCGCCTGGCTCTTGCGCGGCGAAAAATGGTTCTGCTCCGTAGCCAACGCCGACCAGATGCTCGTCACGGCTCGACCGGTGGGCGCGACAGGCGGAACCAAGGGCCTTGGAACGTTTCTCGTGCCACGCTGGGTACCGGAAGGATTCGCTTCGCTCGGCGCAGGCGGCACTCTGAACCGGTTCCATATCCGTCGCCTGAAGACCAAGTTCGGCACCCGCACCATGGCCTCGGGCGAGATCGACTTCGAAGATGCGCTGGCGTTCCCGATCGGCGACTTGGACGCGGGGTTCAAGATTGTCGTCGAGCTGGTGCTGAATACGTCGCGCTGGGCTAACGCACTTGGCTCGGCTGGACTGTTGCGCCGGGCCTACGTCGAAGCCTGGACCTTCGCCCAGAACCGCCGTGCTTTTGGCGGCGCCATCGGCCGCTATCCCTTGGTTATGGAAGCGCTGGCTGAGACAAAGGTTGACCTGTATGCTATGCTGGCGTCGACGTTACGGTTGAGCACTCTGATCGAGCGAATGGACCTGGGGGTAGCCACCGAGCAGGAACGGGCGGTGCACCGGCTGCTGGTTAACATCAACAAGTACCGGACCTCTGTCCAAGCCAGCCTGGGCATCCGCCGGGCGCAGGAGATCTTAGGCGGCAACGGCGCGATCGAGGATTTTTCGATTGTCCCCCGGTTGTATCGTGATGCGGTGGTGTTCGAGAGCTGGGAGGGCAGCCACAACGTGCTGTGTTTGCAGGTGTTGCGCGACATGCAGCGCTACGGCCTGCACGAGGCCTTGTTCGGCTATCTGGGCGCGATGGTGGATTGGGTGACACGATCGGAGCTCATCGGTCAACAGGATCTGCTTTTGACGGCGATGGAGCAGATGCGGGCGCGACTGGAGCGGTTGTTGGTAGGCGATCCGGCTTTCCAACAAACCCATGCCCGTCGAGTCATCGACGAACTGGCTGTGGTGATCCAGGCGACTTGTCTGCTTGCTGAGGCTGACTGGGAGCTGACGCAGGACTTTGAAAGCGACAAACCGGAAGCGCTGTCGTTCTACATCAACCGGTGTTTGCGTCCTGTTTATGATCCCATGGACGATGCGGGTTATCTGGAGCGCGTCGAGAGGTTGTCAACCCGGTTGTGAACCTGTTGGTCGAACGGTCAGGTTGTAGGGGCGGGTGCAAGACCCGCCCCTACTCCAGCGGCTTGAGCCATTTCTCCTCCCCGCTGCCCTCTGCGGCCCAACCGATAACATCGTTGCTGCCGGAGACCTTCCACCAGCGATAGCCATCGGCGTCCACTGGGCCCTCGTCGACTTTGAGCTGGACACCATCCTTCACCTGGTGCTGCACCTTGCCGCTCAATCCAGCTACGCTGCGAACCTTAAGCAGGCCGTCGGCGCCCACTGCCACGAGGACGTTGTCGCCGACCTGGATCGTTCGCTCGACAGGCTGGGTTCCACCAAGATCTGGGCTGAGCCAGAGCTCAGTACCATCGCCTTCGGCCACCCAACCGGAGAGTTCGTTGTTGCCGACGCGCCACCAGCGATAGCCGTCCACGTCCACGGGGCCTTCAAGCACGCTGAGGATGGCGTTTGGTGCATAGCGGCCGGCCTTGTCGCCCGTTACGCTGGCTGACTTGCGTACGTTGAGGCCCTGGCCTGCCACGACGCGGGCGGATTGGCCAACCGCGATGACAGTACCGGGAACGGGAGTGGGGGTGAAAGTTGGCGTGGGTACCACCCGAGTGGGCACGGAGGTTGGCAAGGACGGCGTGTCAGTGGCCAGCGGTCCCGCGACAGCTGGTTCCACGATTGGTGTGATTGTGGACCGGGGAATGGGCGTTGGGCGGGGCACAAAACTGCCGCAGGCCAGAGTGACCAGGGCAAGCACGAGCAAAGGCAGGCTGGCGAGACGCCAGCTTGCCGATCGCTGTCCTGGGTGTCTAGGTCTTGGCTGATGATGTTGGAAAGGCGTTTGTTGTGACATACGACTGGCCGAGCGGGGGCCGTGCAGCAAGGCATAGTTGCGACAGACTATCCACCGCTGCCGCTGCCACGGGCGCGCTCAACAGAGTATACCACTATCACCGAGCGGTGACAACCTGACACCCCCACCAATACCAGTGTATTTGAAGAGAACTTTGGCCCCAGAAGCTTTAGACGCCGACGTGTTGTTCGCACAATCTTACACGTAAAACGGTTCGCACTGTGTCTGCGTACAGACCGTGTGTTTGGAGCGCGAGCCCATTCTTCGGTCGGAATCGTGCATAACGGGCGTTCTACTGATTGCTCTACCCCGTTTCTTCGGAGGAAGGCAGAAACCGCTGGACGGCATCAAGAAACTCACGCAGGCTATACGGCTTGCTGAGGTAGGCGTCGCAACCGGCCTCAATCGCCCTTTTCTCGTCGGCGGGACGCGCATGGGCTGTCACCGCAACGATCGGGATGTGTCGCACGTTTGGATTTGCCTTGAGCCGGCGCGTCGCTTCGAAGCCGTCCAGCTCTGGTAAGGACATATCCATCAAAATCAAGTCAGGATGGTCCCGCTGGGCGATCTCCATTCCCTCAATTCCGTCGGCGGCCTCGAGATGTGCATATCCATGGCGCGCCAGAACTCGCCGCAAGAAATCTCGCATATCCCCGTTGTCCTCGACGATCAGGATGCGCCGCTGAACACCGGCAACATCCCTGCCGTTGTCGGATTTGGAACTGTCAATCTGAAACTGGGTTTCCATGTCTTAGCGAGTCTCCGCTCCGAACGCACCGTATTGCAAAAACAAAGGACACCGTTGAAGGGGGCTGTCCAGGCACACCAATTCGGGCTTGGTTCACAAACTAGCAAAAAGCTTACTTGGAACGGCCTGTTCACGATGTTTGGCAGCAGCGGTGGGACAACAGGACACAAGCTGCAAGATTCTACCACGAAGGTAGAGAGAAATCAAGCTGCGTGTCTCGAGTCCCTGGACTTCTCAAAAGTCCACTTGGTGTCGCGGTGCAGCGCCAGTGAGGGCCGCCGAAGCATCTCGCTTCTCCTCACCGGGACCCTTCACTAGGGTTTTGAGTGATGCAGGCTCTTGATTTGACCCGTTCAGAGCTTGTCCTGAGGCCGCCGAAGGGGTGACACTTGGCAACGAAGCCGCAACTTTTGAGAAGCCCTACTCGAGTCCCGCCACCTGTGACGTGCTGTCATGGGCGGTCCTAAGTCATCATATCATAGGAGCAGGGCACTTGCACTAGTACTTCTGTACTATCCGAATGGGTCGATGGGCAAGTCCCCCGAAATGTATCCCTCGCTACAGGACCACAGCTTTGACCCAATAGTTGTGCGGCATGCCTAAGATATCTGGAAACAGGCGTTCTGGGATCGCCTCGTCTAATCCGAGCACCATGATGGCTTCGCCACGCGGCGAGCGGCGGCCAAGATGCATGAACGCGATGTTGACGTCGTTCTGGCCGAGCAGCGTGCCAATGCGGCCCACGATGCCAGGCCGGTCGTAATGCCAGGTCAGTAGCAGATGACCTCTGGCGACAAAGTCCACCCACAAGTCGTCGATGCAGACGATGTGGGGCTCGTCCTGCACGACCGAGCCGCGAACCATGCGCTGTCGCCCTCCATTTCCCACCGTCAGCGTCAGCATGTTCTCGTAGCGCTCGGTGTGATGGCGTAGCCGCCGCTGTGACAGGGCGAGGCCGCGCTGGCGAGCGATCAGCTTGGCGTTCACCAAGTTGACGCGCTCCGCCACGATTCCGTCCAGCAGCCCCTTGAGTGCAGCCGCCTCCAGGTAGCTGAGGTCATAATCGGCGATAGGGCCATGCGCGGTCAGTTCCATGTGATCCAGCAGGCCGGGCTCGAACTGCGTCAGGAAATGTCCCAACCGTTCGGCAAGATCGATGTACGGCGTCAGAAATTCCAGGTCCTTTGGGGGGATGATCGGCGTGTTGATGGCATAGCGCGCCAGTTGGCCCTGCAGCACGGCCAACACCTGCTCGGACGCGTCGACGGCGACCTGTCGCTGGGACTCCAGGGTTTGACCGGCAATGTGAGGGGTCAATACGACGTTGGCTTGTCCAAGCAACGGGCTTCCGGTGGGGGGCTCGTTCTCGAAAACATCCAACGCTGCACCGGCCACGTGCCCGCGAGCCAGCGCCTCGGCGAGCGCGGCCTCGCTTACGACGCCCCCGCGTGCACAGTTGACGATGCGCACGCCGGGTTTACAGCGCTGAAGCTCGTCTCGGCCCAACATTCCCTTGGTTTGCTCAGTCGCAGGTACGTGGAGCGAGATGAAATCGGAGGTCGCGAGCAGGGTATCGAGGTCCGTCAGCTCCACGCCAAGGTTCTCGGCATACTCGCGTCCCACGTACGGGTCAACGGCCACCACTTCCATGCCTAGCCCATGGGCGCGATCGGCCACGAGTGAGGCGATCCGGCCCAGGCCGATCAGGCCAAGCCTCTTGTTGCGCACCTCGGTGCCAACGAACTTGTTGCGCTTCCACTCGCCGGCGTGCACCGATCGGTCGGCCTGGGGAATGCGGCGCGCGATGGCCAGCAACATGGCGATGGCATGCTCGGCGGCGGCCACGACATTGCCGGTGGGCGCGTTGACGACGATCACACCGGCGGCAGTGGCTGCGTTGACGTCGATGTTGTCTACGCCGACACCGGCGCGGCCGACGACGCGCAGCCGTCCGGTTGCTGCCCCGGCTTTGATCACGTCGGCCGTTACCTTGGCCCGGCTGCGGACGATCAGCGCGTCGAATTCGCCGATTGTCTTGACCAGGTCTTCCTGGCTGATGGTAGGCAGGCTGACGAGCTCGGCGTGCGGGCGGAGCAGATCGAGGCCTTCGTCGTCTAGCTGGTCGGCTATCAGGATTCTGTGAGTCATGGGATTGTTTTTCCTTGTAAAGAATTTTGGTACCTGCTCACCCGTCATTCCTGCGAAAGCAGGAATCCATCCGGATTGCCGTCAATGCAAGCTTACCCGATGGATTCCTGCTTTCGCAGGAATGACGGGTGAGTAGGTACGAATTTTGGCAAAAAAGAACGGCGCCGTGCTGCCAGGGCAAGTCAACTCTCCGTTGTCGAGGAGTTGGGGCAATCATTGCCCATACCCAATCTGCGCAGCAGAGCGCCGTGTTTTTTGAAACTAACTAAGAAGCTCACGCAGAGCCGCAAAGCCGCACGAAGTCCCGGAGTGGAGAGAAAGACTCAGATTCCGACCTTTTCAATCAGTTTCTTAGTCATTTGCGGCCCCGCGGTCGATGTACGCGTCAGTCTAAACGTTACATTCGATCCGGAGCAGTAACTCCCATCAAGCCTAAGACCCGTGCCAGGACGATGCGAGCCGCCTCGCAAAGCCGCAGTCTCGCCTTGCTGATCTCGTGATCGGCCGGGTCGTTGGAGACAACCCGGCAGTCGCGGTAAAAGCCGTGGAAGCAGGTCGCCAACTCCTGCGCGTAATGGCTGAGCTGGTGCGGCGCAAGTTGCTCGGTTGCGTTGACGATGACCTCAGGCAGGGCGATCATCTGGCGAAGTAGCGCCAGCTCGGAAGGATGCATGAGCAAGCTCAGGTCGGCGCCAGCGTAGACCTCAGGCGCAAAGCCCTCCTCGGCAGCCTTGCGCAGGATCGACTGGATGCGTGCGTAGCCGTACTGGACATAATACACCGGGTTCTCGCTGCTTTCCTTGACTGCGAGGTCCAGGTCGAAGGTCATCGAGCTATCGGGTGAGCGGGTGAGCAGCGTGAAGCGCAGCACGTCCTTGCCCGGGATCGACTCGGTCGTCACGTCGTCCAGCAGGTCGTCGATGGTGATAAACTCGCCGCGGCGGGTGGACATCTTAACTTCCTGGCCGTCGCGCAGGAGCGTAATGAACTGATGGATGATCACCTTGATACCGGCGGTGTCGTAGCCCAGGGCGCGCACGCCGGCCAGCACGTCGGGCCAGGTGGCGTGATGATCGGCGCCGAAGATGTCCACGATGTAATCGAAACCGCGTTGGATCTTATCCGCGTGATAGGCGATGTCGGGCATGCGGTAGGTCGGCTCGCCGCTCGACTTGATGATCACGCGGTCCTGCTTGAGGCCCAGGTCGGTAGCACGCAGCCAGGTGGCGCCGTCCTTCTGGTAGGCGTAGCCGCTGTTAGCCAGGGCTTGAACTGCGGCGTTGACCTTGCCGGTCTCGTACAAATCCAGCTCGTTATAGTAGACGTCGAAGTGAATGCCCAGCCGCAACAGGGTGGACCGGATATGGGCGAAGATTGTCTGGACGGCTCTTAGGCGGAAGTAGTCGACGTCCTGGTCGACCAGGCTGTCGCCGTGCTCGGCATGCAGCGTGGCCGCGACCCAGCGCAGATACTCGCCCTGGTAGCCGTCCTGCGGGATCGGCAGGTATTGGCCCAGCAGCTCCAGGTAGCGCACGCGCAGGCTTTCGCCCAGCAAGCGCATCTGGCGGCCGCCGTTGTTGAAGTAATACTCGCGCGTCACGTCCCAGCCCGTGGCGCTGAGCAGGTTGGCGATGGTGTCGCCCAGCACGGCGCCCCAGGCGTGGCCGATGGTCAGCGGGCCGGTGGGATTGGCACTGACGAACTCGACCTGTGCCTTGCGGCCTTTGCCCACATCGGAGTTGCCGAATGTATCGGGCGTTGCCTCGATAAGCGCTACCTGCTGCGCCAGCCAGGCGTCAGACAGGGTGAAGTTGATGAAGCCCGGCGGCATGACGTCGACCCGGCCGATGAAATCGGCCGCGGGTAAGCGCGCGACGATCTGCTCGGCGATCTTGATCGGCGCCATCTTGGCCAGCCGCGCCGACTGCATGGCGATGTTGGTCGAGTAGTCGCCGTGCTCCGGGTTCTTGGGATGATCGACTGCGAAGGCAGGCAGGTCGAAGGGCGGCAGGTCGCCGGATTTCTGGGCCTTCTTTACAGCGGTCGCTATGAGGGCGTTGAGGTCGTTTTGAATCAAGATATCTGACTCCACGGTGAAGGTTAGGTGTGACTCTCAGCAAATGGATTCACGATTCGCAGCTCGCCGTTGACCAGCAACCCGTTCTGCATATCTTCGGAGCATAGCGTGGCTGCACCAGTCTCAAGCGCGCTAGCGACGATCACGCTGTCCCAGTAGGATAGCGAGTATCTGACCCTAAGGTCGGATGCAGACAAGAATGTAGAGCGCTGGAGATCGGCTACATGGTATTTTTCGTAGAACGAGTTGATTAGCTGCCTAAGCCTGTCCTCCGGAAAATGCGCCTTCTTGAGCAGGTTAACGCACACTTCATTCACCACTTGAGTGCTCAAGACGATGTCGCCGCGCCGAATCAGCGTACTCGCAAGCGCGGACTTGCCCTGATCTCCGTCTTCTACAAAGGCGTAGAGCCAAACGTTCGTGTCCACAAAGGTGGGCGAAGTGCTAGCCTCTGACATGAGTCTCATCCCGAGTCAGCGGTTGGAACCCCTGGATCTTCAGAGGATGCTCTAGTAAATCATCAATCAGGTTAGTGTGCTGCTCCTGGTTTTCTTCAGCTAAGACGATCACCCGGACTTGCCGGCTCAAACTTTTCCGGTACTCCCGAGGAATCTCAATCATTCCGTTTTTGACAATCGCTTGAAACTCAACTGCATGCATCATCACACTTACCTCCTATCACACCAGTCGGGTAGCTATTAGATCCCGTAGGAAACTCTCGGCACTGCTACGACTCTCACGATATTTCAACGTCCAAGAACTCCACCGGCTCTGCATCACTGCCATGTTCCCACATCAGCGAGAAGAACCAGATGCCGCTTTCACCGATGCAAAAATCGGCCGGGGTGAAGGTCATCTTGGAGTCCAGCGGCGGCTCTGATCCCTCCGGGTTGTATTCGGCCGGCCAACCGAAGGCTTCGCCTGACCAAAGTTGGCCCTGGGCGTGCAGTTCGGATGCGAATCTCCTGACTTGGTTCAGGTCACGACTAAAAGTGATCACGCTCCTCCGGTGGATCAATGTCGGCAACTTTCCGCATCGAGGCATCAAATCGCTCTTTGCGGCCTCGTTTCGCTCGCTCTTCGAGATGGTTCTCGACTACAGAATTCTTCAGTTTGTTCCAATCGATCAAGTCAATGTAATCCAAGGCTTGCTGGAGGTTCGGGCCGTAGTTGAAGTGCCCCGGAGTCTCACTCGGCGCCAAGACACCCGTTTCAATCAACGCCTTCTCCAAATCCGGTGTACTTCGACCACTTCCCAACGGCTGGGCAACGCTAACCAAAAAAGATCGCGGCACCCCTGCACGCCAATCCTTGCCACGCCAATAGTCTCTGATCTCCAACGTGACAAGTAGCAGTTCATCATCCAAGGTATCTATCCAGCGAAGTAGTGGTTCCCTTTGGGATCGTTCGATGATTCTTGGTGGGACACTCAATTTCATCAACGCAGGTGCTCGAAGTCCGAAATACGAGTTATCTTCTACGATTTCAAGTGCTTCGATCGATGTCTTCAATGCATTCGTCAGATCACGTGCCGTGTAATCTTGGCCGCCATCGATCGGGCCTGGCTCTTTCACACCAAGCAACCTTCGCAGCGGCTCAGGGGGAAAGAGCCAAAGCAAGACGGCTATCAATAGCGCAATGACACCAATGACGATTTCCATCTCCTTCGCCTTATTCCGTTGAAGCTCGATCGAGCAAGTTGGAATGCTACTGCCCAGCCGCGCCGCGCAACACCTGGGAAGCCAACCGCAGGCACGCTCGAACATCCTGCTCGCTCAACCCATCGTATTCTGCGACGATTTCACCGGGCGTCACTCCGCTGGCCAGTAAATTAAGGATGTACTCCACAGTCAACCGGGTGCCTCTGATGACCGGCTTGCCCAGCATGACCTTGGGATCGGAGACGATGCGCTGCAAATCATCTTCAACTGACACGCTTTCCACAACACGATAGGTTTCACGCGGTTCGGCGACCACTGGCGCCCTGTTTCTTATCTCATCGAACGCATCCAGGGTTTCTGCTTGAAGGAGCAACGGAGCAACTGCCAAGTCTTCGTCAATTTCCGGCCAGTGGATTCCGTAACCTGACGGCGCAATCTCCAATCTCTGCCGCTGCCAGTCACTTGCTTCAAGTAGCTGCGGCGAACAGTCAGCCCATCGAATGCGATACGAACGTCCATTAACAGTCAAGTAGAGATACGTGCTGTCCGTCCAAACAGCATTGACATCATACATTCTCGTGTCCATTACTTGGCCCCTTTGTGAAATGCTTCATACTCCGCCAAGATGTAATCGAAATGTTCGAAAATAATCCGCCGGATCGCGCGACGATCAGCAGTACTCAGACGATAAGCGTAACTCTCCTCGATGTCATAGCTTTCGGGATGGAGCCAGAACTTGCAGTCCGCTCCGCCTTTACGAGCATGGATATGCGGCGGTTCGTTGCGTTCGTTGGCGTAGAAAAACAGCCGCCAGCCGTGAATGTGCAAGATTGTTGGCATGCGCCGTTTCGGACCTCACGCCTTCTCCATCTCATACCAATTCGGTCCCACCTCGACATCGACCTTCAGCGCAGCATCCAGGGCATAGGCGCCTTCCATGATCTCCCGCACCAGTGGCACGACGGCGGCCACCACGGCTTCCGGCACTTCGAGCACCAGCTCGTCATGCACCTGCAAGAGCATCCGGCTCTGCAGGCCTTGCTCCTTCAACGCCCGGTGCAGCCGCACCATGGCGATTTTGATGATGTCGGCCGCGGTGCCCTGGATGGGATGGTTGATCGCGGCGCGCTCGGCGCCTTGCTGCTCCAGCCGGCCGCCGCGACCGCCGTCCTTCAAGACCGGGAAATAGCGCCGCCGGCCGAGAAGCGTCTCGACGTAGCCCTGCCGCCGCGCGGTCTGGATGGTTTCGTCCACGTAGCGCCGGATGCCGGGATAGGTCTGGAAATAGGCGTCCAGGAAGGCTGCCGCCTCGGTGCGGCTCAGCTCGGTGCGGCTCGCAAGGCCAAAGGCGCTGACGCCGTAGCTGGTGGCGAAGTTGACCATCTTGGCGATCGAGCGTTGGCTGGACGTGACTTGGTCCAATGGCACGTTGTAGATCTTGGCCGCGGTGCTGCGATGGATATCCTCGCCCGCCCGGAAGGCAGCCAGCATGGCCTCATCCTGCGAGATATGCGCCAGAATGCGCAGCTCGACCTGCGAGTAGTCGGCGGAAAGCAGCTTGCAGCCGGGCGCGGCCACGAATGCCCGGCGAATCTCACGGCCCAGGTCGGTGCGGATCGGGATGTTCTGCAGGTTGGGGCTGTTGCTGCTGATGCGTCCCGTCTCGGAGCCGCCCTGGTTGAAGCTGGTGTGTACCCGGCCCGTCTGGGGGTTGACCATCTGCGGCAGCGCGTCGATGTAGGTGCTGAGCAGCTTGCTCAACTGGCGCTGTTCGAGGATCAGGTCGATCACCGGGTGCTGGCCTTTGAAGCCCTCGAGCACGTCGGCGCTGGTCGAGTAGAAACCCGCCTGCGTCTTCTTCAACCCCTGGGTCGACAGGGCTAGCTTGCCGAACAGCACGTCGGAGAGCTGCTGCGTGCTGTTGATGTTGAATTTATAGCCCACCACGGCGTAGATTTCTTGCTCTAACTCGAACAGCCGCTGGCGGAGTTCCTTCGACATCTGCTGGAGGAAGGGCGCATCCAGCGCAATGCCGGCCATCTGCATGTCTACCAGAACGGGCACCAACGGCATCTCGACCTCGCGAAACAGCGAAATCAGCGCCAGATCTTCCAACTCTCTTCTTAGGATCGACACCAGCCGCCAGGTCATGTCGGTGTCCGCTGCGGCATAGCGGGTCGCCGCGGCGATGGGGACGGTGTCCATCGTCGTTTGGTTCTTGCCGGTGCCGATCAGCGCGGTGATGGGCGTCATTTCTTTACCCAGGCGCTGCCAGGCCAGGGCTTTCAGCCCCAGACTGCGGCTGGCCGGGTCGATCAGCCATTCGGCAATCATCGTGTCGAACAACGGCCCGCCCACCTGGATCCCGGCACGGGTCAGCATCGTCAGGTCGTACTCGGCGTTGTGGGCTGCTTTCTCGATCTGCGGGTTCTCCAGCACAGGTTTCAGGGTCGAGATGACGAGGTCCCGTGATAGTTGGTCGCCCACGGACTCGCCTTTGTGCCCAACGGGTATGTACACCGACTGTCCTTCGTCCCACGCCAGGGAGATGCCGACCAGCTCCGCCGCCAGCGCATCGGTGGCGGTCGTCTCGGTGTCAAAGGAGATCAGCGCCGCGCCGCGCAGCTTGTCGACGAGCGCCGACAATTGCTCTTCGGTCACGATCGCCTCGTAGAGCGACGGCTCGGCCTCAATGCTGGCTTCCGCTTCCGCCCCGGCAAACAACGCCAGCTGCGCGCCTTTGCCCTCTATTTTGACATCGACCGCGGCTTTGGCTTCCGACTCCGGCAGCCTCTCCACCAGGCTTCGGAACTCCAGCTCGCGGAACAGCTCTGCCACCTGGGCTTTGTCGTAGTCTCGAACGCGACACGCCTGCAGATCCAACCCGATCCCCGGCACGTCGGTGACAATGGTTACCAGGTGCTTGCTGAGGAATGCGTCGGCACGGCCGGCCTCAAGCGCCTCCCGCGTGCGCTTAGCTGTGATCTCGTCCAGGTGCTCATAGACGGCATCGACGCTGCCGTAGCGCTGGAGCAGATCCGTCGCGCCCTTTTCGCCCACACCCTTGACGCCTGGCACGTTGTCCGACTTGTCGCCGATCAGCGACTTCAAGTCAATCAGCTGCTTGGGCGCCAGGCCGTACTTCTCCTGGACCGATTGCGGGGTGTAGAAGATGGTGTCGCTGAACTTGCGTCCGCTCGTGAGGACGGTCGTCTTCTCGGTGACACACTGCACGATGTCGCGATCGCCGGTGACGATGATCGTGTCAACGCCCTGTTCATCGCCCTGTCGGGCCAGGGTGCCGAGCACGTCGTCAGCCTCAAAGCCCTCGGCCGTGAAGATCGGGATGTTGAAAACACGCACCACGTCCTGGATTCGCTCGATCTGCCGGCGAAGATCGTCGGGCATGCGCTCGCGGTGCCCTTTGTATTCGGCGTAGTCCCGGTGGCGAAAGGTTTCGCCTACGTCGAAGGCCACTGCGACGTACTCCGGCTTTACGTCGCGTAGAACGTTGAGCAGCATGGAGAAAAAGCCGAAAGTTGCGTTTGTCGGCTCTCCGGCGCGCGTCGCCATGTCCGGAGGTAGCGCGTGGTACGCCCGGAAGGCGAGTGAATGGCCGTCTATCAGGACGAGTTTTGGGGACATCTCCGTGACCTGTGATTAAAGGGCAGTGGGCAGTGAACAGTGGGCAGTTAGCAGTCCAGAAGGTGCGATATCACAACTGAACACTCCTCGCATCTCACTGTTAACTGTTCTAGCTACCCGACAGTTTCATAAGAAGAAACCAGCGTCGGTCGAGTAGGTCCTGGCGGCGTAGTACTGAAGCCCTGTCTGTTCACAGAAGTCTCACATCAGTCGAGACTCGCCGCCAGGATCGTATCGAGACCCCTGGTTCAAGTAACTCATCGTATTGAGATCCAAGGGTCTCGATACGGGTCTGGCGGCGAGTTCTCGGTAATTAGGAACATCCGGTGCTCAGGCTGATCATCGGAAAAGCGCCGCCAGACCCTACTCGACCCACGCTCATGAGACAGCACACTAAAACTATCAGGTAGCTAGTTTACTGCTTACCGATCTCTATATGTCCACCTGCGACGAGGTCCTTGACCTGGGGCACGTCCACGATGTCCGGCGTCATGCGAAAGCTGCGGCCGGCATCGAGACGGAAAGCACCCGTCGGCAGGTCGAGCAGAATGTTCTGGCTGGTCTTGTTGCGGATGAAAACGAAGCCTTGCGGGTCCCAGTCGTGATCCAACGTGCTGCGTTTTTTCGAATTGGCCATGGATGCCTCCGTCAAAGAAGCAAATGCGGCCTGTGGCCGCAAATCGACATAAACTACTTTGTGCCGGCTGGCACGGGCAGGTGCTATTGTATCCCCACTAAGCGGGAAAGTCAATCACGTTTGAGGCGGCGGGTTGTCGCCGGCGACTTCCTCGCCTCGCAGCACGGCTGCCAGCACGTCGGGCCGGTCGGTGATGATGCCGTCGACGCCGAGGTTGATCACTCGCCGCATCTCCACGGGTGCGTTGACGGTCCAAGTGTTTACCGGGTAGCCTTCCCGGTGTGCTTGATTTACGAGCTTCTGCGTTACCTGGCCGGTCCATGGGTGCAAGGCATCCACGCGCATCACGCGGCGCGGCCAACCTACACCCATCAGCCACGGCAGGTCGGGATCATAGAGCAGTCCGAGCCGAATGCGCCGGTCTAGATGACCGATGCGCCATAGGATCAACGGGTTGAAACAAGAGACCAGGCAGCGGTCGAAGAGGTTGCGGTGTTGGATGGCCTCGACCAGGCCCGCCTCCAGGCCATCGCTGCGCATCCTGAAACGCTTGGCTTCGATGTTCAAGAAACTGTGATCCGGCAGAGTATCCAGCACCTCGTCCAGCGTCGGGATCACTTCTCCTGCATACTGTGGTCCTGCATATCGGCCGACGTCCAACTCACGCAGCATCGCTAGCGTGCTCTTGACGATGCGGCCTTCCACACCAGCGATGCGTTTCATGTCGTCGTCGTGAAAGACCACGAGATGGCCGTCGGCGGTGCGCTGCACGTCAAACTCGACGCCATCCGCGCCGGCAGCCATGCCTGCGCGAAAGGCCGGCAGCGTGTTTTCCGGCGCCAGGCCCTTTGCGCCGCGATGGCCGATGATAAGCGGCTTGGTGTTCGGCATGAGTGTAGACATTTGCACTAATGACACGGCTCGGTCGGTCCTGCTGCGCAAGGAGGCTGCGCACAGACCGGCCAGAGCGGCTGCTTTAACTCAAAAGGTTGGGAAATACGCTAGTCAACACGAGTACCACGGTCAATAGAATCAGGACCGCCACACTGATCTGCACAAGCAGGTTGAAGACCCGGCCGTTCACGAAGTCACCCATGCGTCGTTTGTCGTTGATCAGGCGAAGCATGACGATCAAGATGACAGGCAACAGCACCCCGTTAAGCGTTTGACTGGCCAGCATGGCGCGGATCAGCGATTGGATGGGCAGTAAGATGATACCGGCTCCAAGAACGATCAGGGCGGTGTAGATGCCGAAAAAGACCGGCGCCTCGCGAAAACTGTTGTCGACGCCGAGCTCCCAGCCGAAGGCCTCACACACCACGTAAGCGGTCGAAAGCGGTAAGATCGCCGCTGAAAAGATCGAGGCGTTGAGCAGCCCTAGCCCAAAGAACACCGATGCATACTTGCCGGCCAAGGGTTCAAGCGCCAGGGCCGCATCCTTGGCGGACTCGATCCGAACGCCATTGCGATAGAGGGTGGCTGCACAGGCGATCATAATCGCCGACGCTACGAAGACCGCAAACAAGGATCCCAGCACGACGTCGATTCGCTCGTAGGCATAGTCGGTGACTTTTAGCCCCTTGTCGACGATTGACGCCTGCTGGTAGAACTGCATCCACGGCGCAATGGTCGTGCCGATAATCGTGACGGCGAGCACGACGTAGCTTGAGTTGAACTGGAATTGCGGGGTAACGAATGCGCGAGCTACTTCTCCCCAGTCCGGGTTAGCAAGGATGCAGGAGGCTACATAGGTCAGATAGACCGCACTGGCCACCAGAAAGATGCGCTCGACCCACTGATAATTGGCCTTGACGATCAAAAACCACACCAGGACGGCGGCGATAGGCACGGAGATGTACTTGCTGACATGAAAAATCTCCATGCTCGCCGCTACACCGGCGAACTCGCTCACCGTGTTGGCCAGGTTGGCGATCAGCATCAGGCCGATGATGATCGCCGTCAAACGCACTCCAAGGCTGGAGCGTATTAGATCGGCCAGGCCCTCGCCGGTGACCACGCCAAGCCGGGCACTCATCTCTTGGACCAGAATCAACGCCACGGCTACAAAGGGCATCATCCAGAGAAAAGCGTACCCGTAGTGCGCACCGGCCACTGAGTAGGTTGTAATGCCGCCGGCGTCGTTGTCTACATTGGCCGTGATGATGCCCGGGCCAATCACCGCTAGCAAAAGCATCAGTCGTAGGCGCAGGGGCTTGATTCTTTGCCGGAGTGTCATGGCAGGTGCTCATTCGGATCTGCCGCAGAAATTCAGCCAGCGATGCGAGCACGTTGATTTCGATACGGCAGCCTACTCAATCAACGTGCTCGCACCGCCGGCTGACTAGTTGCGATCTATCGATAAAAGCGGGGGAGCCGCTTCTTCCAGGCGGTAGGAATGATCTTGTCCAGCGCATCGTCTGCGGTCACGACGCCGTGCAGCCGATGGGCTTCGTCGACTACTGGCACGGCTACCAGATTGTACTTTGACACCACTTGGGCAACCAGGTCCTGGCTATCCAGTAGCTTGACGCTGACCACACGGCGCGCCATGAAGTCCGACACCGGCGTATGCGGCGAGGCAATGACCAGGTCTCGCAGCGAGAAGACGCCCAACAGGACGTCCTGGGCATCGGTGACGTATACGTAGTAGATCGTCTCGGTTTCCTCAGCTGTCTCGCGCAGGAAGGCAATGACCTGCTCGGCGGTGGTCTCTGGCCGGACCGAAACGAACTCCGTGCTCATAATGCCACCCGCCGCGTCGTCCGGGTAGGTGAGCAGCTTGCGGACGTCCTTTGCGTCGTCGGCGTCCATCAAGTTGAGCAGTTCAGCGCTGCGATCCTCTGGCAGCTCAGCCAAAAGGTCGGCCGCCTCGTCGGGCGACATCCATTCCAGGACGTCGACCACACGCTCCGTGGACATGGTCTCAACCAGGCTGGCCTGAAACTCCGGCTCGACCTCTTCCAGGGCTTCGGCTACCGTCTCGGCATCGAGGGAATCAAGAATGCGGTTAGTTTCGGCGCGTGTCAAGTCGCTGAAGATCTCGGCCAGGTCGGCCGGGTGCAACTCGGCGATACGGTTGCTGGGCACGCGCAGGCGCATGGGCTGGTTGCCGGGCAGCAGTTCGATGTCGTCCCACGAGATGAACCCAGGTGGCAGTCGCTGGTTCAAGCGTCGGGTCATCCGGTCGACACCCATGCGGCGCATTAGCCCGCGCATGCCGATATCGACGTTGGCCACAAAGAAATAGCCATTCACGCGCACGAGCTCGAGGTCGTTGACGCGCACAACCCGCACGCCGTTGGTGTCGATAATCTGCTTGTCGAGCACGTCTCGAGCCAGGTAGAGGTCGTTTTCTTCCGGCTCGTAGGGTAGTGATCGCAGCCAACTTCTTGTTCAGCGGAATCGCGGGCGCAATCAACACCGCAACATCGGCGTAGGGCACCAGCAAGATGCCGCCAGACCGCTTCACAGCGATCGCGGCTATCGTCGGATTGGGGACGTCTGGCCGAAAGGCGCCGATCAAGTCTTCGAGCCGACCGATGCGCTCGCCGTCCACATCGGCCACTACCTTGCCCAACAATTCGCTGACAAATGGCATATGTCACCGCCTGCCTGCAACAAATGAGGGCTTGCCCGACCCGGCAAGCCCTCATTTCAGTCTAAACGTGGTTGCCGCGGACTGATGGTGCTGCCAATCTCCGCGTACGCGGGGATTAACCCGCACGGGACAGGCGCTTGGCTACCGACTCGTATAGTCGTAGAAGCCCTTGCCACTCTTGCGGCCAAGCTGCCCGGCCGTGACCATGCGGGCCAACAGCGGCGGCGCCTTGAAGCGCGCCTCGCCGTATTCCTCGAAGAAGACGTCGGCTACGTTCTTGATCACGTCCAGCCCAACGAAGTCGGAAAGGGTTAGCGGGCCCATCGGATGGGCGGCGCCTAGCTTCATGGCGTTGTCGATGTCCTCGCGGCTGGCCAGGCCGTTTTCGTATACGCGAATTGCGTCCAAGAGATAGGCGATGAGCAGGCGGTTGACGATGAAGCCGGGCGTGTCCTTAGCCAACACGCCGGTCTTGCCGACCTTCTCGCCTAACCAGCGCACCGCATCGACGGTCGCCTGAGCGGTGAGCACACTGGGGATGTACTCTACGAGCTGCATCACCGGCACCGGGTTGAAGAAATGCATGCCGATGACCTTGTCGCCGCGCTTCGTGGCCATTGCGATGGCTGCGATCGAGATCGACGAGGTATTGGTGGCCAGGATCGCCTCGGGCTTTACCAACTGGTCGAGCTCGGCGAAAAGCTTGCGCTTGAGCTCTACGTCCTCAAACACGGCCTCGATGACGATGTCGCAGTCGGCCAAATCCTCATTCTTGATGCTGCCGCTGATGCGCTTGAGCACAGCGTCCATGTCTTCGGCGGCCATCTTGCCCTTTTCAACGGCTTTGGCCAACGACTTCTGGATCTTGCCCAAGCCCTGGCTGAGGGCTTTGTCGTTGATCTCGACGACCATCACCTCGAAGCCCGCCTTGGCGCAGATCTCGGCGATGCCGGATCCCATCTGGCCACAACCGACGATTCCAATGGTCTTGATTTCCATCGTTTTCATGCCTCCTTGCATTTTGGTTGGTAGATAGGTGATGGCGGTAGGCAGGGAGCTGCCGACCTACTCGTCACCTTCGGTCTCCTGAGCACTTTCTTCCATAAGCGCCAGCAGCGCCTTTGTTGCCCGCTGGTGACGATCTGTCATCTCGGCCAATTGCTGCCAAAGGATGTTGATTTGCGGCGGGTCGGCGCGACGCAGCTGCTCGGCGGTCCAGTCCATCATTCTCGCCTGGCCGACCAGCATAAAGTTGAGCCTGCTTGGTGTGCCCTTACGCGAGGTGCCCTGAGCTAGTGTGTTCTCGTTGATGCCTGCACGCATGGGACTGCGATCCAAGCGCCGCAGAATCGGGCTGATCATGGCGATGGCTTCCTGTGATCCATCGATCAGGTCATCTAGAAGTGCAATCATGTCCTCTTTGCGCGAGCGCTTGCGATACTCCTGATAAAGCAGCAAATGGGTGCGGTTGGAGCGCAACGCGTCCAACAAGCGCGAGGCCAAGGCATCGGCTGCTTTTCCACGAATAGCTAGCATCTCGGGCTCAACTTCCTCGACTTCGATGCCAGACTCCACGACGGTAAGTAGATCGGCCTCGGGCTCGCCCTCCTCGATCTCGATGCCGGTCTCCATGCCGGCAAAAAGATCGGTTTCGGGCGCCGGATTGTCAGCCAGGCGGTGGGCGATCAGCTGTAGGTATTCCCGGCTTCGAAAGTCCTGCTGGACCTCATCGGGCACCTGGCTGAACGCGCCGTTGGGGTTGTGTTGGCTCTGATGACACTCCCAGCCGGCCACGCGCCGATCGGCCCATGCCGCCACATCGAGCACCGTGCTAACCTCCTCATCCGGGGTGGCGACGAACGGGAGTTGGTCGCCATTGAGTTGAACGCGATACTCGGCGAACTGCGGAGCTTGCAGAAAGAAGCTCATCGGGATGACCCGGCCGTAGAGCTTGGTCACCGCGTGCGCAGGCCCCAGGTCGGGCCGGTATTCGCTATCGGCTGCAGCTTGCCAGGCCGCCAGAGCGATGTCGTGGACGGCCAGATGGTCGGGATGGGGATAGCCGCCATGGTCCGGGTGTGTGATCATGACCTGCGGCCGGACCTGGCGGATGATCGCAACGACTTGGGCTACAGCCTGCTCCCGATCCAAGGCCGTCACGCCGCCGTCGGGCCAGTCCAGCCAGCGCAGATCTTCAATGCCAAGAACCTGACAGCAGCACTCGAGCTCGCCCGTGCGCACTTCGGCAAGATTGTCACGCGTTGCGCCGTACTCTGGCGGCGAAAAGATCTTGGCGGCCTCACCGCGCGTGGCGCAGATCAGCGTCACCCGGACTCCCGATTCCGCATAGCGCGCGAGTGTGCTGCCGACGCTCAATTCATCGTCGGGATGGGCAAATAGAGCGAGGATGCGGTAGGATGATGCGTTTTCACCAGACATGTGTGGCCTTTTCTGGAGGATTGTGACGCAACGCATTATACTGCTTCGTGATGAAACTGACGAATTCGTTTGAGTTGGCGGGAGGGTGAAGAGAAGGTATACTGAAGAACCGCGGACTGGCGGAGGCGCGGTTCTCCGGTCCGCGTCTCCGCCAGTCCGCGGCTCTTCCCTCGGCTTCGTCTGCGACTGTGGTATAATCTCTTAATGACCTTGGTATCCGAAGTGCAACACGCCATCCAAAGTGCCAAGTTGATCGATCCCGAAGACACCGTCGTCGTGGGCGTTTCCGGCGGTCCGGACTCGCTGTGCCTGCTGCACGTGCTGCATCAACTCGCACCGGACCTGCGGCTGCGCCTGCACGTTGCGCACCTCAACCACGGGCTGCGCGGCGCCGAGGCGGACGCAGACGCCGCCTTTGTAAAGGAGACCGCTGCCGCGTGGGGGCTGCCGGTGAGGGTCGAGCGAGCGGACGTAGCCGCGCTGGCTCAGCAGGCGGGCATGTCGCTGGAAGAAGCCGCGCGTCATGCCCGCTATCGCTTTCTGGCCGAGGAGGCCCGGCGCGTCGGCGCACGGATCATTGCCGTGGGCCACACCGCCGATGACCAAGCCGAGACCGTGCTGATGCATTTTCTACGCGGCAGTGGCCTGGCAGGTCTGCGCGGCATGCAGCCAGCCTCTGACCATGGATTTTGGACACCGGAAGTCGAGCTCGGCGCGACCACTCGAACGGTTGTTTTGGTTCGACCCCTCCTGTCCGTGACTCGAGTCGACGTGTTGGATTACTGCGTCGAGCAGGGCCTAACGCCGCGCTTTGACCGATCCAACGAGGATACGACCTTCTTTCGAAATCGGCTGCGCCACGAGCTGCTGCCGCTGCTTGAGACCTACAACCCGCAGATCCGCCGCATCCTGCTCAACAGCGCAGTCATCCTGGCCGGCGATTACGAGCAGTTGCGTGGACAGCTTCTGGCTGCCTGGTCCGAAGTAGTGCTGAGCGAGTCGAGCAAGCTGCTGGTGGTGGACTTGGCGCGTTTTCGCGTTCTGCCGGCCAGCCTGCAGCGCGGCGTGCTGCGCGAGGCGGTCAACCGGCTGCGCCGCAGCTTGCGTGACGTCGGCTTCGTGCACGTCGAGAACGCGCTCCAGCTATTGCATGAGGGGCACGCAGGCGATCGAATGACCCTACCAGCCGGCCTCGAGGTAGTCTTGGGCTACGCCCAGCTCGCCATAGGCGACGCAGGCTTGGAACTGCCGGCCGGCGACGTGCCGCAGCTGTCCCAGCCGTGGCTGTTGCTGGTCGTACCTGGTGTCGCCCGGTTGGGAGGCTGGACGATCGAGGCGACGATCTTGTCGCCTGCGGCCCTGCCGCCGGTTTGGGAATCGAATGACGACCCTTGGCAAGCGTGGTTGGATGCGGACGTGCTTGGCGCGGAGATACGTCTGCGCCCTCGCGCTCAAGGAGAGCGCTTTCAGCCTATGGGCCTGGGCGGGCACAGCAAGCCGCTGGCGGAGTTCTTCACCAATGCGAAAGTGCCGGCGCCCAGCCGAGACCGCTGGCCCTTGCTTGTGACCGCGGACGACGCGATCGCTTGGGTCTGTGGCCTGCGCGTCGACGAGCGAGTCAAGGTGACGGCGGCCACCCAGCGAGTGCTGCACGTGCGCTTCGAACGGCAGGTGGAGCCGTGAAACCCTTTGCGCATTGGGCCATCCATCGCCAACAGAAGATCCGTATTGCCGGCCGCAGCGCCGGCGAGATCTGGGGGCAGCTGATCGGGCCGGATGGCACGCAACGGCCGTTTCGGTTTGACCAAACCAGATCGCGCCTAACGCTTGGCGAAGGGGATGAGCAGCAGGTACTGGAGCTGGATGCCTATGGCTTCGAACGGTCGCTTGACACGGCAAGTGACGAGGCGTAGCTTGCACGTGGCAGGTTGCAAGTGGCAAGTCTTCTGCAACCTGCAACCTGCCACATGCAACCTCAGAACGGCAGACCGAGCTTAGCCGTGAGCCAGGTGCGGAACAGGTTGATGGCGAGCACCTCAAGCATGCCGAGCGCCAGGCCGGCAGCGAGGAGGGGGAGAGCGTCGCGCCACGAGCGAGCCTGGGCCTCCCGGCGCAGGAGAAGCGTCATCAGCATCGTGTTGACGATGGTGAGCATCATCAGGGTGCCGCCGACGCTCAGCAACGCCAACGGGTAGAGCAGGGCGTTGATTTCGCTGCTGACCGCGACCGCAATCGCCGCGACGAGCACGAGCAACAGGACGAGCTCGCGCCAGCGTTCGATGGTAGGCCGGTCGGTAGTTATTGCCCAGAAGCTTGAGTTGAAGAACGGCAGCACCAGGGCGATCAGGGCTACACCTTGCATCGCACCCGTGGTCACACGCAGGATGTTCTGCGGCTCGTACAGATGCGGCGCACCGGGGATAAGGGTGAGATAGGAGTTGAACCCGTCGAAGGCCCAAAGTGCAAGGAAACCCAACAGCACGACTACAATGCCTGTCGGTGGCAGCCGGCCGGACCGGCCTCGGCCCATGGCTATCAACAACAACAGGCCGCCCAGTGCGCCGAGATATTGGCCGCTGCAACGCGCACAGAGCGGCAATTGGTGGTTGCCGAAGAAATAGGAGCGGATCGGGATTTGGTGGCAGACGGCGTAGCCGATATGGTCGGCCTTGCCTAGCAGCCCGCCGGGCGTGAGCAAGAACAAGGTCGCCACGATCGATATCCCGCCGATAAGAAGGATGCGGTCGACCCAACGCATGCGCGCTGGTGGAGGTGGGTTGTCGGGCAAAGGAGCTTGTTCCATAGTTCGGTTCTTGATCAGGCCGGGGTACATTATACCGGGAGTCCCGAGAAAGTGCCACTGGACATTCAACCTGTTTCTGTTACTCCCCTGTGCGGCAAACAGGCGATCCGACTTGAAAATACCCGAACAAGTTCGGGAGTCCGCGGCATGGGTCGGACCGGCGCCTGCTTTACAGAGCATCGAGACCAGCGCGGTCGCTTCTTTGTACGGTTCTGTTGTGATATGATAAGGCTGGGTTCAAAGTCAGGTCGGCCATGATCCGGTCATGGAAGGATCATTCCTAGACTGCGTTCGGGTGATGGATACTCAATGACTACTGATTCTGCTATTTCGTCCTCTCGCTCTCTCGCCAGGCCGCGTCTTCGTGTCATCGCCACGGGCGGCACCATCGCCATGCGTATCGACACCGTCAGCGGCGGGCCAATTCCCGCGTTGAGCGGCGCCGAGCTGGTCGCGGCGCTGCCTGGATTGCAGTTTCTCGGTCAGATTGAAGTCGAGGAATTCGCCAATATCCCCAGCGAGCACATGCGGCCGGAGGTCTGGCTAGGGCTGGCTCGGCGCGTCCAGGCCATCAGCGCCGATCGCTCTGCCGATGGCCTGGTTGTCCTACACGGCACCGACACCATGGAGGAGACCGCCTTTTTTCTCGACATCACGGTTCCTACCGAGCTTCCTGTCGTGTTCACCGGTGCGATGCGCGCGGCAACCGATCCCAGGCCTGATGGACCGGCAAACATCTTGGATGCGGCCACTGTGGCTGCTACCCCTGAGGCGCACGGTCGTGGCGTGCTGATCGTCATGAACGGCGAGATCCACTCGGCGCGGCGCGTAACCAAGATAGACACCTCGGCGGTCAACGCGTTCGATTCGGTGTTACCACCCGACCTGGGCAAAGTGCGCAGCGGTATGGTGGAGTTCAGCGCCGCGTGGTCACATCGGGTACACGTGCCGCTGCCGGACACCCTGCCGCGAGTGGATATCATCCCGATGTATGCGGGGGTGGACGATTTCGCGCTGCGTGCGGCGATGGAGCGAGGCGCAAAGGGGCTGGTGGTGGCCGGCGTTGGCGCGGGCAACGTCAACGAGGCCTTGTTCCAGGGCATTCTCGACGCGCTGCATGCCGGCATCCCGGTGGTGATCTCAAGCCGGGTGCCCTACGGCGGTGTGCAGCCGATCTATGCGTATGCGGGCGGGGGCATGGCGCTGCTCAAGGCGGGGGCGGTCTTCGCCAAGGATTTGAATCCCCAGAAGGCGCGGGTGCTATTGATGGCGGGGTTAGGGGCGGGATATGATCGACAGCGACTTGAGGGTCTATTCGTCTAGGGCCGCTAGAGTCTCCAACCAGAAGACCTCCGAGGTCACAGAAGACCTCGGAGGTCACGCGGGATTGAGGTTGCGGGATAGGCTCGACTTCCGAGGTCTTCTGTGACCTCGGAAGTCTGTGGCTTGCACAGCTCATGGGCTGTTAGCGTGCAGTCCAGCCAAAACTCGAGGCGATGATCTGGACGTCGGCGATGTCCAGGCCGCCATCGCCGACACCGTTGTTGTCGACGTCATAGACGTAGTCGTACCAGCCGGTGGACCAGGCGCGCTGCAGCGCGTCGGCGGCCATCGTGATGTCGGTTACGTCCACCTGGCCGCTGCAGTTCAGGTCGGCGTAGAAGCAGGTCACCTCGAACGTTTGGGCGGAGAAGGGCCCCCAGTTGTTGCCGGCGTCCCTGCCGCGCACCTGCGCCAGGTAGCGGCCGCGGCCCAGGCCGGCCGTGCTGGCAGTGGCCTGCACGTTTTCGATCGTCGAGTTGAAGGTGCCATCCGAGGCCGCCATGGCCGTGCCCGTGCCGGGATCGCCTGGTGTCGCGCCCCCGTAGCGCACCACGAAGTATTCGGCGGCGTTGATCGCCTGGTTGCCGTTCTGGGTGTCGTTGATCTGGGCAGTCAGGTTGACGGGGTTGCCAGAGGCGACCGAGGCGGGGCTGGCGGCCACGTTACGGGCATCCGGGCCGTAAACCCGCTGGTAGGGCAGGTCGGAGACCAGCGCGGCGTATTTCAAGACCGGCAGCATGTTGCTGACGATGCCAGGCAGCAAGCTGCACGACGAGAAGAAGTCATCGCCATAGAGCTCGATGACGTACGAGGGGATGCCAAGCTCGCCATAGCCCCAATCGCGTGTGTTGCCGCTAACCGGGTAAAGCGAGTAGTCCCAAGTGTAGACCGGCGAAGTAGTGAGCGTGGTCATTTTTTGGGCGATGGCTACCAACTGGGCATTGTTGGGCGCCGGGGCAGTGGTCCATCCCCATGGCACAAGAATTACTCCATCGGTCACGTTGTGCAGATTGATTAGCAGGCCGGTGGTGGTGCTGGGCGCTGGGTCGTTGTCGCCGGGACCGCGCTGGTCAGGGATGATCGAGCGCACGAAATTCTCGTAGGCCTGGATCTCGGGCTCAGAGCCAGGGCTGACGCCGCGGTATGTTTGGTCGCAGATGTATGTGCTGTGGCCCGGTTCGTCCCATTTGAAGATGTGGTTGCGGTTTAGGTCAATGCCATACGTGCTGTTGCCAGAGTATGGCGGCCAGCTGCATGAGCTCGATCCGGCCACACCATTGTTGCCGTTCTTGCGCCAATACCAGGGATCGCCGTTGTACGGCGGCTCGGTGCCCATCTCCACCAGCCGGCGGCCGTCCGGGTTGCTGCTTAGGACGACGTAGATCTCCCGCTGGTCAAGCAGCATGGTCACGTTGGGGTCGACGCCGTAGTTGTTCACCAGGGTCTCGATGTAGGTCTTCGCCAGTTCCGGTGTCGGGATTTCGCGCGCGTGGATGCCGCCGTCGGTAAAGAAGCGGCCGGTTTTGGGGCCGGCGGCCAGTTCGTTAGTCACGCGTGCCACCCACAGGTCATAGCCTGCGATGTTCTGGCCGCCGGGGGTGGTGCAGCCCCCTTGTTGCTTGCACCAACTGTCGCCGTAGTCGATCAACTCGATCAGGTTCGGGTGAGCGGCGGCGTAACTCTGCATCCAGCTGTACAGCGTGTCGAGCCGGTTATAGCACGACGGCCATACGTCGGGCGCATCGGGCGCGCGTCCGATGACGGTCACGCTGTAACCCTGGCTGCGCAGCTTGTCGATCTCGGCCTGGGTCAGAATCACACGGTTTGCTCCGGCCTCGATCGCCTCATCCCATTGGGGGAGGAGGCGCGCCAGCGTTTGAGCATCTTCGGTGTTATCGATTTGCAGATTGACGTAGAAGCGATTGGGCGTTGGCTGAGGTGGGCTGGCCTGAGGCACAGGACTTGCCGATGCGGGCAACGCGGTTCCAAGCATAAGCACGGTCAGCACCATGGCAGCGGTTAGGCGGTTCATTGTTCCTCGTAAGGCAGTGTGATAGGCGCATTGTCGTACGCCAACGCGATTGTACTGCGGACCCCCGACTTGTGCAACTGGCACAGCTTTCCAACGCTTCCGCCGCTCGGAGTTTGCCCCACGACGGTGGGTGTGCTATACTTGCCCCAACTTGAACCACGGAGGATCTGCTTTGGAACGACGCCTTGCCCGAACGCCTCGGGAATCAGCCCAGCCGCAGTTCAGAAGAGGCAACAACGAGCTCCCGCGAGAGTTGGTGCTGAATCTGTTGGCACAGGGCTATCCGCTGGAGGAGCTGCTGGAGTTCTTCCCGATGTTTACCCTCGATCAGTTGATGTTGCTGCTGGATGACGAAATCATCCACTGAATCGATTGGCTATTCTTTTTGCACGACATTTTAAAGAAGCCCCGGCATTGCCGGGGCTTCGGTTTTAACCGGTAACAATGGTGCATGCGCCGGGAGCGTGCTTAGGGGATCTCCTTCAGGAACTCCAGCACGGCGCGATTAAATGCCTCGGGCTGGTCGATAGGCGTGGCATGGCCGGAATTTGGGATGATTAGCAGCCGGCTGCGCGGGATGCGCTCCGCCAGAATCTGCTTGGACGCCAGCGGTACGGTTGTGTCTTGCTCGCCGGCAATAATCAGCGTTGGGCAGGAGATCAACTCCAGTAAGAACGTGGTGTTGAAGCGCGCGATGGCCCACAAGCTGGCCCGGTAGGCCTTGGGGTCGTTCGACGCGATGCGCACAACCGCCTCCGTGCGCAAAGGAGTTTGTTCCAGCAGCGGGAATAAGCGATCGGCCACATCCACCGCGACCTTGTCCATGCCCTGCAGATAGACACCGACAAAGCGCTTCAGGCCAAGCATCCGCTGGCGCCACTCTGCCGTGACAAAACGCGATGCCGTGTTGACCAAGACCAGGCTGCGCACTAACTCAGGGTAATCCAACGCCAGCTGCTGTGCCACCGCGCCGCCTAGCGACAGGGCGACCACGTGCGCCGGCCGCGCGCCGAGACGCATGAGCAGCAACGCGACGTCCGCTGCGAACTGCGCTATGCGATAGGGGCCAGGCGGCTTGGGCGACTGGCCATGCCCGCGCAGGTCCACGGCGATGGTTCGAAACTGCGGCACAAAGGCCGGCAGCTGCAGCGCCCAGTCGAAACGGCTGCTGCCGAGCCCGTGCAGCAGCAATAACGGCGGGCCATCGCCCGCCTCGCTGTACGCCAAGTCCACCGTATCAAGCAGGTCGTATTGAGGTGATGTCATGGATCGCTCGTAGCGGGGATGTCGATGGATGCGTAGAGCGCCTGCAGGGCCAGCCGCCAGCCCGAACAATCAATGCGGGAGCTGCACAGGCAGCTCCCGCATCGATGACGACCGTTGATAAAGTGGGCCGGTGGTCAAGTAGTTTCTCATGCATCCTGCAACCGGCCGTGTCAAGATCAGGGTTTCGCTACCGGCGAATGCGGAATGCTTTCATCCCGGCGTACACCGCGTCATCTTCGAGCATCTCCTCGATGCGCATCAACTGGTTGTATTTTGCGATGCGATCGGAACGGGCCGGCGCGCCGGTCTTGATTTGGCCGGTGTTGAAGGCCACGACGAAGTCGGCGATCGTGGAGTCCTCGCTCTCGCCGGAGCGATGCGACGTGATCACGGTCCAGCCGGCACGTTGGCTCATGTCCACGGCGGCAATCGAACTCGGTCAGGGTGCCAATCTGGTTGAGCTTACACAGCAACGAGTTGCAGACCTGTTCCGAGATCGCGCGCTCGATACGCTCGACGTTGGTCACCAGGAGGTCGTCGCCCACGATCTGCACACGCGAGCCGATCTTGTCGTACAGCACCTTCCAGCCGGCCCAATCGTCCTCGGCCATGCCGTCTTCGAGGCTGATGATCGGATACTTGTTGACCCAATCCGCCTACAGCTCGGCCAGCTCCTCGCTGGTCAGCTCGCGGCCTTCGATCTCCAGCTTGTACCGGCCAGTCTCGGCGTCGTATAGTTCGCTGGCCGCGGGGTCGAGCGCAATCCAAACGTCCTCGCCGGCCTTGTAGCCAGCCTTTTCGATAGCTTTGAGGATCACTTCGACGGCCTTGACGTTGCCGCCGAGGGAGGGAGCGAAGCCGCCCTCGTCGCCGACGTTGGTGCTGTAGCCGCCATCGTGCAGGACCTTCTTCAGGCTTTGGTAGATCTCGGAGCCCCAGCGCAGGCCCTCGGTAAAGGTAGGTGCGCCGACCGGCATCACCATGAATTCCTGGAAGTCGGTGCTGCCCACGGCGTGCTTGCCGCCGTTGAGGATGTTCATCATCGGCACGGGCAGGACGCGAGCCGACACGCCGCCCAGGTAGCGGAACAGCGGGATCTCGAGGGCATCGGCGGCGGCCTTGGCCGTAGCCATCGACACGGCCAGGATTGCATTTGCGCCCAGCTTGCCCTTGTTGGGCGTGCCGTCCAGCTCGATCATCATCTTGTCGATGCCGACCTGGTCCAGCGCATCCCAGCCGATCAGCTCATCGGCGATGATGGTGTTGACGTTGTCGACAGCGTTGAGCACGCCCTTGCCGCCATAGCGCTTCTTGTCGCCATCGCGCAGCTCGACCGCCTCGTGCACGCCGGTGCTCGCGCCCGAGGGGACGATCGCTCGCCCTTTGCCGCCGCTCACCAGTTCGACGTCCGCTTCGACCGTGGGGTTGCCACGGAAGTCAAGAACCTCTCGTGCAAACACGTTTTCGATGATTGTCATGGTCTTGCTTTCCTCCTAAATGGAAAAGTGTGTTGCCTCTCGGCAGGTTTCGATCTTCATGATTATCCAGCCAACCAGGTTGGTGGTACCAGCGTTCTAACCACAATTCGCCGCAATGGATGCCGACCCATCCTGACACTCTGACACTCCGACACCTGACACCCTCATATCAGCCCTAACTCCTTAACCAATCGCGCAAAATCAAAGCGCTCGTCCATCAACTTGCGGAACGCCTCGATTTTGGCCGTCTGTTGGAAGCGACTGCGGCCGAAGTAGCTTTCGGCGATCTCGATCGCGGCCAGGGTGTCTTGCGGCGCCAGCATCACCGCAACGCCAACCTCCTCGGCGCGTGACAGGATCGCTTGGCTGGGATGCAGGTTCCCGGTCAGGATCAGGCAGCGGGTCGATGTCTCCAACGCCGCCGACTGGATATCGGAGCGGTCGCCGCCGGTGATGACGGCCTTGTTGGCGCGGCGGCGGAAGTAGCGCAGCGCCTGGTCGACACCCATCGCGCCCACCATCAGGTTTTCGACCAATTCGTTGCGCAGATCGGGGCGTACCAGGATCTCGGCGCCCAGCCCTTCGGCCAGCTCACCCACCGTGGTCGCTTGCAGGATGCGCTGCCGCGGCAGCACGGCGTAGACCGGTATGCCCTTGCGTTCGAGATAATCGCGCAGCACGGTCTCGGCGAACTCCATGTGGACAGTCGGCACGGCGTTGATCACCACGCCCATCAGGACCGGTCCCAGGCGTTTTTGGGCGGCCAGGAAGTGATCGACGGAACGGGCGTCGTCGTAGCGGATGACGGCCAGGGCCTTCGCATCGCTACCCTCTTCGCCGGCGATGCGCGCCAGGTCGGGCGGGGCCAAATCGACCACATAGCCCTCGCGCAGGCTGCTGGCGCCCTCCATGAGCACCAGGTCGTGCCCGGCGCGCACCTGCCGATAGGCCACGCGCAGCCGCTCGGCAAACTCCGCCGGGTCGCTGCCGGCCAGCAGGGATTGGATGCGCTGGGGTGTCAACTGGACGGGCGCCAACACGTCGAGCGGCTCCGGCAGGTCGAAGATCTGCTTGATGAAAACCACGTCTTCGTCGTACGGCTGGCCGGCCTGCAGCACAGCGTTGGTGTTGACTGGTTTCATGTAGCCGACGCTGAAGCCATCGTCGCGCATCCGCAGACCCAGGCCGATCACCACGGCGGTCTTGCCGGAGTAGGTTTCGGTGGATAGGATGTAAAGTGTTGCCATTTGGTTGCTCCGCTTGGACGGTAAACTGGGTGACCGGGTGACCGGGTGACTGGGTGACTGGGTGACAAGAGCACCTCAAGTTTCGCAATCACCCGGTCACCCTGTCACCCGGTCACCCGGTCACTTCAAAATCAGCCGCATATCAATTCCCAGCGCGCCCTTGCCTTGCTCGAAGACCATCAGCGGGTTGATGTCGATCTCGACGATCTCGGGGAAGTCGGTGACGAGCTGGCTGAGGCGCAGGAGCACGTCGACGATCGCGTCCTGGTCGCTCGGCGGCTCGCCGCGCACGCCGCGTAGCAGTGGAAAACCGCGGATTTCGCTCAGCATCTCGCGGGCCTGGCGGCGGTCAATCGGCGCCACGCGGAAGGTTACGTCCTTGAGCACTTCGACGTAGATGCCGCCGAGGCCGAAGACCAACAGCGGGCCGAACTGCGGGTCGCGGTTCATGCCCAGCAGGATTTCCTTGCCGCCCTTGACCTGTTGCTGCACCAGACAGCCCCAAATCTCGGCTGTGGGCTGGTAGCGCTGCGCTCTGTACATCATCAGGTCAAAGGTGTCACGCACCTCGTCAGCGCTCTGCAGGTTCAGCTTGACGCCGCCGATGTCGGTTTTATGCAAAATGTCAGGTGAGGTGATCTTCATCACCACCGGGAAACCGATCTCTTCGGCAGCCTTGGCGGCCTCATCGGCGGTCTTGGCCAGGAACGACTTTGGGAAGGGAATACCGTAGGCGGCTTGGATGGTGCGCGCCTCGGCGTCGCCGATCGCCAATCGGCCGTCGGCCTTGACCTGCTGGAACACCTGCGCCGCCGCATCGCGACCGACGTCGAATCGCTCGATTTGGGGCATCGGTCGTTCCTGCCACTGCTTTTGGCGCACCATCGCCGCCAGCGCGTTGATCGCGCGCTCTGGCACCGGGTAGTTGGCTAGCCCGTGCGCCCGCAGGATTTTCTCGCCTTCACCGATGGTCTGTTTGCCCATGAAGGCCGTCAAGATCGGCTTGCCGGTGCGCTGGTAGACCTCGGTGACGGCCCGGGCGGTTTCCGTGATCTGCGTCATGATCTGCGGAGTCAGCACCACGATGATTGCGCCTACGTTGGGATCGTCGGCCACAGCGTTGACCGCGAGGGCGTAGCGATCGGCCATGGCGTCGCCCAGCACGTCGACCGGATTGGCGACGCTGGCGGCCGAAGGCAGGCCGGCGCGCAGCTTGTTCTGAGTTTCCACCGCTAGCGAGGCCAGTTGAAGGCCGGCGCGTTCGATTGCGTCGGTGGCCATGATGCCCGGCCCGCCGGCGTTGGTAACCACCGCAACCGCATCGGTAAGCGGCAGGGGCTGGCGGGCAAAGGCCACGGCCATGTCGAAGAGGTCTTGCACCGATCCTGCGCGCAGCACGCCGGCCTGCTGGAATGCGGCTTCGTAGGCCCGCTCTGAGCCGGCCAGAGTGCCAGTGTGGCTGGAGACCGCCCTGCTGCCGGCTTGGGTCGTGCCCGACTTGATCGCGATGATCGGCGTGTGCTTGCTCACCTGGCGGGCGATCTCGATAAAGCGGCCACCGTCGGTGATGCCCTCGAGGTAGGCGGTGATCACCTTGCTGTTGGGGTCGGCTCCCCACGCCTGCAAAAAGTCGATCTCGTTCAGGTCGGCCTTGTTGCCCAGGCTGATGAAGCGGCTGAAGCCGATGTCGTCGGCCAGGGCCATGTCGAGGATGCTTGTGCACAGCGCGCCAGACTGCGACATAAAGGCGATCCCGCCCTGCATCGGCATGCCGAGGGCGAAACTGGCCTGCAGCGGTGCATAGGTATCGATGATACCCAGGCAGTTCGGGCCGATCATGCGTAAACCGTAACGCCGGACGATGGAGATCAGTTCTTTCTCCATGGCCAGGCCTTGCGGCCCGACCTCACGGAAGCCGGCTGTGATCGTGACCACGCCCTTGACGCCCTTCTGGCCGCACTCCTCCAATACGCCGGCAACGAATTTGGAGGGAACCACAATCACGGCCAGATCGATTGGGCCGGGGACCTCCAGCACACTGGCATAGGCTTTTTTGCCCAGAATCTCGTCGGCTTTGGGGTTGATCGGGTAGACCTCGCCGGTAAAGCCATGCTCGACGACGTTGAAGAGTACGGCGTGGCCCAGCTTAGCGGGGTCCGCGCTGGCGCCTACGACGGCGACTGCGCGCGGGTCGGAGAATGGGTTTAGGTTGAGGGAGCCATCGGTAAGTGACATGCGTGCGCTCACACAATCCCTGTGTCTGCGCGCCGAGCCCGCCTGGCTTAGCGCTGGGTCGAACGGATCGACGAGGTAAAGGTCGCGTCGAATGATACCGCAAAAGCGGCCGCAAGGCAAAGTCAGGCCACTGTGGTTGTCGTCACCCGCAAGCTCCGTAGGGTCTGAGTTCAGCCCAAAGAAGCACTAGTACAGGTCGGCTTAGATAAATCGTCAGTTTATGCTTCTAACGGCTTGCCCTGCCACAACATACTGGCGATTTATTTAAGCCGACCTGTACTAGCACCTTTTACGATGAGCCTCCGGACCGCCGGAACTCGAACAGCGAAGTCGCGAGGGGCGCTAGGGGCTGATTGGTCGAAAAAGATGAAAAGCAGATTGAAATTCGCATGTTCCCACAACTCCAGTCTTGGGAGAAGCGAGGGGAGAACTGGTCAGATTGACCTTTTGCACATTATCTGCTAGAATTCGAGTACCATGACAGCAATTGGAGCAACTGATCAATCCGCGCCAGACATCGCTGCCCTTGTGGTAGAGGCATTGTGCCAAGAGTTGGGGGACCGCTTACTCGCGGTGGTTCTTTTTGGCTCCCGCACGCGCGAAGACGCCCGCAAGACTAGTGACTGGGACGTGCTGGTCATTGCTGAAGATCTGCCGGAGAAGCTATTTGCCCGGCGCCTCTACCTCAAACAGCTGCTACCTTTGTCTTGTCGTGGGGCGGTTTCGATCCTCGCGCGAAACTCCGAGTGAATTCAAGGCTAATTTACCCGCTCTCTACCTCGACATCGCGCTTGACGGCCGTGTCTATTACGATCCGACTGGATATGTGGCTCGGGAGTTGGCGGCATTAAAGCAACTCATGAGTTAAGTAGGGCTTTACCGCGAGAGAACTTCTGCCGGGGATATCTGGCGATGGCAGACGGAGCCAACCATAGACTGGCGTCTAGCATGGCAACGGTGAGCGATGCAAGTCACTGAGGAGGTCACCTATCGACTTCGCTTGGCTGAAGGATTCTTAGAAGAAGCTCGGCAAGACCATGCCCCAAACCATCTACCTCGACCACGCCGCCACCACCCCCGTTCGTCCGGAGGTGCTGGACGCGATGGTGCCCTACTTCAGTCAGCACTACGGCAATCCCAGTAGCTTACACCGCCTTGGCAGGGAGACGGGCAAGGCCCTGCGTAAGGCACACGAGCTGATCGCTGATGTGCTGAGCTGCTCACCCAACGAGATCGTCATCACCGCCAGCGGCACCGAGGCCGATAATCTGGCCCTACGCGGGGTGGCGTTTTCTCGGCGTCAGCGGGGACTGGGCAATCATCTGATCGTCAGCGCGGTGGAGCACAAGGGTGTTTTGGAGACCGCCCACCAGCTGCGCGATGTTTTTGGCTTCGAACTCACCGAGCTACCGGTGGACTCAGCCGGCCGCGTGAGTCTCGGCCGGCCTGGCCGCGGCGATCCGTTCCGACACGTTGATTGTGAGCATCATGGCGGCCAACAACGAGGTGGGCACCGTGCAGCCACTGGCGGAGTTGTCTGCGATCTGTCGGGAGCGGGGCGTGCCATTGCACAGCGACGCGGTGCAAGCCTCGGGCACGCTGTCGCTCAAGGTGGATGCGCTTGGCGTGGACTTACTGTCGCTCGGCGCGCACAAATTCTACGGGCCCAAGGGAATCGGTTTGCTCTATGTGCGCCGCGGCGTGCCGGTTTTGCCCCAGGTCACCGGCGGAAGCCAGGAGGGTTCACGCCGCGCCGGCACTGAAAACGTGCCCTTTGTCGTCGGTCTGGCCAGGGCGCTGGAGCTATCCCAGGTAGAGCGGACCGTCGAGGCCGGCCGTCTGATGGCACTGCGCGACCGGCTGATCGACGGCGTGTTGGCGGCCGTGCCTGACTCCCGCTTGACCGGTCATCGCACCGAGCGGTTGGCCAACCACGCCAGTTTTATTGTACGCGGCATCGAAGCCGAGGGCCTGCTGATTGGGCTGGATATGGCCGGCATCTACGCTAGCAGCGGCTCGGCCTGCACCAGCGGCGCGCAGGAGCCCAGCCACGTGCTGACCGCTATGGGCATCCCGCGTCAAGAGGCCGCCGGCCACCTGCGCTTGAGCCTGGGCCACAGCAATGAGGAAGCAGATGTCGTGCGGCTGTTGCAGGTCTTGCCGCCTTTGGTCGCACGCTTGCGAGAGCTATCACCGTTTGCTGGCGATTCTTGACCGGGCCTCATCAACCGTCATGCCCGCGGACGCGGGCATCCATCTGGTCTACTCGTATTGACTGCATCTCGGATGGCCTCCCGAAAGAGCGGGATGACGAGATTTGACACCGCGTGGACGTGCCGAGCTTCCTCCCTTTTTTCTTGTCACACTCTTTCACCTGTGTTAAACTATCATGGCGGCGCGGGCAGGCGGTCTCAAGGGCGGCCTGCCCATTTCTTGCTATTGTCATTCATTCCTGATCTCCGGAGGCTCTTTCATGTGGAGCGGCAAGTATCCTGACCGGACCCGGCAACGCATCGCCTGGCTGGCGTCAGGTCGCCTGGTCAGCATCATTCTTTTGGTAGGGCTCGTTATCTATTCTGGTACCGCATGGGCGGCCGGCCCGCAGCGGCCGCTGGCGCAGGACACGGCGGCGGTGATCAGCTCGCCACAGAGCCTGTCCAGCGTGCGTGGGACGGTGTCGATCACCGGCTCGGCTTTGCATCCGCAATTCCAGCGTTATGAGCTGTATTTCACGCCGGAGCCCGGCGAGAACTGGGTCTTTATCGGCGATGCCAAGACAACCCCCGTGAACAACGGGCTGTTGGGCGCTTGGGAAACGGCCGGCCTGCCCGATGGCAACTACAGCCTGCGGTTGCGTGTTGTCCGGCAGGACGGGAATTACGACGAGGGCTTCGCACGCAACATCGCCGTGGCCAACAGAACCCCGCCAACGCCCACGCCCACCGAAACGCCGGCCGAGTTGCCGACGCTGCCGGCGGTGATCGAGGGTGTGTTTACACCCACGCCCGTCGTCGAAGCGACGGCTACGCCTGTCAGCGTCGACCAGCCGGAAATCCCTACCCCGACGCCCCGGCCCTCGCCGTCGGCCACGCCGGAGAACAACCAACAGGCCGCCGCAACGGCGGGCGATGATTCGTCCAATGACAGCTCCGGCGGTGGGTTGACCGACGTCTTCGATGCTACCAGCCTGCGCAGCGCTTTCACCCGTGGCCTCGTGATCGCCGGTTCGATTTTCCTGGCGGTCGGCGCGTTCTTCGGCGTGCGACGGCTTGTTGATGTGGCTTTGGTATTTGATTGCGCCGTAGCAAGCGGCAGGTGGCAGGTGGCAAGTTGCAGGTGGCAGGCAGTAGAAGGACGCATGTGAAAGGTGCGCCTGAACGCGGCCTCGTCACTTCCCACTTGTAGCCTGCCACCTTGCCACCTGCCACCTGCAACTCGCCTCCCCCCATGAAACTCATTATCGGCCTCGGCAACCCGGGCAAACCCTACGAAAAGAACCGCCACAATGTGGGTTTCCATGTGGCTGACCTTCTGGTTGCCCGGCATGGCTTGCGTTTCGACGTCAAGCAGGGCAAAGCAAAAGTCGCGCTCGGCACGATCCATGTTGTCAGCGTGCCGACTTCACCTTTGTCTGAGGCAGAAGCGCCTGTCCAGCCCGCGGTTCGGACTATTCGCGTAGCCATCGCCAAACCTCGAACTTTCATGAACAAGTCCGGGCAAGGGGTAGGAGAACTGGCCAGGTTCTACAAGGTGACGCCTACCGACATCCTGGTGGTTTTAGACGACCTCGATTTGTCGTTAGGTGTGCTGCGATTGCGCGCCTCGGGTGGCTCGGGCGGTCATAACGGCATGCGTTCGATCATCGCAGCACTCGGCAGTGATGAGTTCCCTCGACTTCGTATAGGCATCGACCGGCCGCCGGGCCGTATGGATCCGGCAGCGTACGTGCTGCAGGATTTTTCACGCCAACAGGAGGAAGTTATGGTCCAGGTTCGGGATCAAGCTGTCGCCGCCTGCGAGCATTGGCTGGCCTTCGGGATCACCTCGGCTATGAACGCCTTTAACGCCCGGGGCACAGGTGGTGACGGAATGCAAGCGCAACCAGAGCTTTGAGCACATGAACCTCTCCGGACTTCTGTCACTTCTCACATCACTTCCTGCCTACCGCTCCTTTCTCGACGATTTTCAGGCGGGTGAACCGGACCGAGCGCCTCTGGGCATCTATGGCGCGGCACGACCGTTTCTGGTGGCTGCTTTGGCCCAGGCCGTCAACCGTGTCGTCGTGCTGCTGGTGGCTCGCAGCGAGCAGGCACGGCATGCTTACGATGAACTGCAGGTGTGGCTGCCGCCTGCCAACGGCTTGGCCCGCGTCCACCTGCTAGCCGACCCAGATGCGTTGCCCTACGAGCGCATTCTCTGGTCGCGCGAGACCCGGCAGGCGCGCTTGAGCACGCTGACCGCGCTGCTGCGCCGCCAGGGTGCCATTGCCGGCCTGGCGGGAGCAAGCGCGACAAACGAGTCGCTGCTGATCGTCACCTCAACGCGCGGATTGATGCAGAAGACGCTTCCCCCCGCGAGCTGCGCCTGGCTCTCAAGCCCTTGCGCGTCGGCCAGATGTTTGACATGAGCGAGAGTTTGTTGCGCTGGCTGGGGTTGGGCTACCGCACCGATGCAGTGGTGGAGGAGGTGGGCCAGCTCAGCCGTCGCGGCGGCATCGTCGACATCTGGCCACCCAACATGCTCTGGCCAGTGCGCATCGAGCTTTTCGGCGAGGAGATTGATAGCCTGCGCTTGTTCGATCCTGCCACCCAACGCACGCTGGTCGAGGCACGTAACGTGCGCGAGGTGTTGATCGGCCCGGCCAGCGAAGCGCTTCCACGCTACGGCGCGGGCGCGCAGGATCGGCTTGACGCGCTGGATAAACGCCCCCTCCACCCGACTGCCCGCCACGAGCTCGACGGACAGCGCGAGCAACTGCGCCAGGGCACCGGTTTCAAAGGCCAGGAATGGTTCATCCCGTATCTTTATTCACAGCCGGCCAGCCTGTTCGACTATCTACCCAACGATGCCTTGATACTGCTCGACGACGGCGCTGAGTTCATGACCCTGGTGACCGAGTTGGAACACCAGGCCGCACAGACCCAGCGTGACTTAATCACCGGCGGCGACTTGGCCGCCAATCCGCTGCAGCCGCACTTCTCCTGGCCCGAGCTGAAGGCGCCGCTGGAGGCTCGCAAGCCGTTGGTGCTAGGCCACGGCGATTTGGAGGGCCGGCCCGCGCCGGCCACCTCCGCGCTCGCCCGTCACTTTGTGCCCGGGCCTCGCTTTGGCGGCCAGGTCAAGCCGATCGTCGCCGAGGTGGAGAAACAGCAGGACCAGGGCAACCGAGTGGTGATGATTAGCCGCCAGGCCCCGCGTCTATCCGACGTCTTCCAAGAAGAGGCCGGCCGCGCGCTGACCGTCGAGGAGACCCTGCTCAATCCGCCCGTCGCCCGTTCCGTGCACTTGGTCAAAGGTGTCCTCAACGAAGGCTGGGTCCTCCGCGGCCTCGAAACCACGCCCGACCTCAACACATCTCCCCCCTCCGCTCCGACCTCTGCACTCATCACTCCGCACTCCTCACTCACCACTTCCGCCCTGCTCCTCACCGACGCCGAGCTCTTCGGCTGGACCAAGCCAAGCCAGCGGCGTTCACAGCGGCCGCGTGCGATGGCGCCCGAAGCCTTTTTCGCCAACGTCAAGCCCGGCGATTTCGTGGTGCATATGGAGCACGGCATCGGCCAGTTCGTCGGCCTGGTGAAGGTCAAGCTCGATGATGGCGCCGAGCGCGAGTATTTGCAGGTCGACTATGCCATGGGCGACCGGCTGTTTGTGCCCGTGCACCAGGCCGATCGCTTGAGCCGGTATGTGGGCGCGGGCGAGCACGTTGCGCCGATCTTGCACCGCCTGGGCACGGCCGACTGGGAGCGTGTCAAGAAGCAGACCAAAAAGGCGGTGGACGACATCGCGGAGGACTTGCTGCAGCTCTATGCGGCGCGTGAACTGGCCAAAGGACACGCCTTCTCGGCCGATGGCGCCTGGCAAATGGAACTGGAGGGTGCTTTTCCCTACGAGGAAACCGTCGACCAGCTCGTGGCCATCGAGGCGGTCAAGTATGACATGGAATCGAGCAAGCCGATGGATCGCCTGATCTGCGGCGATGTCGGCTATGGCAAGACCGAAGTGGCCTTGCGTGCGGCCTTCAAGGCTGTGATGGACGGCAAGCAAGTCGCGATCCTGGTGCCCACTACCGTCCTCGCTCAGCAGCACTACCAGACCTTTGCCAAGCGCCTGGCTGCTTTCCCCGTCTCGGTCGAGATGCTCAGCCGCTTTCGCACCCCGTCTCAACAGGTCCAAGTGCTCAAAGGCCTGTTGGATGGGTCGGTGGACATCGTCGTCGGCACGCATCGCCTGTTGTCCAAAGATGTGGTGGTCAAGGACTTGGGGCTATTGATTGTGGATGAGGAGCAGCGGTTTGGTGTGACGCACAAAGAGCGCATCAAGCACATGCGCAGTATGGTCGACGTGCTGACGCTGACAGCAACGCCGATCCCGCGTACCCTGCACATGAGCATGACCGGCGTACGCGACCTGAGCACGATCGAGACGCCGCCCGAGGAGCGCCTGCCGATCGCCACCACCATCGCCGAGTACGACGAGACCCTGATCCGCCAGGCCATTCTGCGCGAGATCGACCGCGGCGGTCAGGTCTTCTTCGTGCACAACCGCGTGCAGGGCATCACCCAGATCGCCCGTCGGCTGGAGCGGCTGGTGCCCGAGGCGTCCTTCGGCGTCGGCCACGGCCAGATGCCGGAGCGCGAGCTGGAGCAGGTCATGCTGGCCTTTGCCAACGGCGAGTTTCAGGTTCTGGTCTGCACGACGATCATCGAGAGCGGCCTCGACATTCCTACCGCCAACACCATCGTCATCAACCGCGCTGACAAGTTCGGCCTGGCGCAGCTCTATCAGCTGCGCGGCCGTGTCGGCCGCGCAGCTGTGCGGGCCTATGCCTACATGCTCTATGACCGCAACCAGAGCCTGCCGGTGATCGCGCGCGAGCGTTTGACTGCGCTGCAAGAGGCCAGTGAACTTGGCGCGGGCTTCCGCATTGCCATGCGCGATCTGGAAATTCGCGGCGCAGGCGAGTTGTTGGGCCGCAAGCAACATGGCCACATTGCCTCGGTGGGTTTTGATCTGTACTGCCGGCTGCTGGCGAAGTCGGTAGAGGAACTAAGGCAACAAGTAGATAAGGGACAAGGCGCAAGAGGCGGCGCAGATCTGGAGGAGATGGAACAAGCAGTGGCACCGAGCCGGGTGCGGCGGGTGCCGACGGAGCGTGCCGGGCAGGACGCGGTGAGCTACGATGACCCGATGGCGCCGGCAGTGACGCTGGATCTGCCGCTGCGCGCGATGATCCCGGAGGAGTATGTACCCAACTCGTCGCTGCGGCTGCGGCTGTATCGCCGCATCGCCGGCCTGACGAGCACAGCCGATGTGGATACCTTCGGCGATGAGCTGGTCGATCGCTTTGGGCCTGTGCCTGAGGAGGTCAAAAACCTGCTGTACCAGGTGCGTATCAAGGTGCTGGCCTTGAGTGCGGGCGTGAGTGCGATTGGCCGCGACGAGAACCAGCTCGTGCTCAAGTCGGACGACCTGGAGCGGATCGATCGGCAGCGCCTGCAGGAGCGCTTGGGCAGCATTGCCCGAGTCAGCCGGCGCGCCGTCTGGCTGCCGTTGACCGATACGTGGCCTGTGTCGCTGGAGCAAACACTGCGTGCCCTACAAGCGGCCCATTTTTGAAAAGAGTGCATTTGAAACCGACGTAGGGGCAGGTCTTGCACCTGCCCTGGGTCGATGTCATGATTGGCAGACAACCCAAACAGGAGAGCATCGAGTGAAACGAGGCATTCTGGTTGTTGTTATGTGTTTGCTCATAGTAGCAGTTTCAGCCTGCACCACGCGCGAGCGGGCGCAGATCAAGGGCGAGGATGCGTCGCCGGATGCGTTGCCTACGATTGTGGGCTCCTACTCGGTCAATGGGTTCGATCCGCTGGGCACCGAGTATGGCGGTAATCTAACCGTCGCGCCGGCCGAAGGCGCGCAGCAATACAAGTTGCAGTGGATCATCACCGGCAGCATTCAGGAGGGCGAAGGGAGAGTGCAGGGCAACAAGCTGATGGTTCAGTGGCGCACCGTCCAGGGCATCGGACCAGGCGCCAGCGGCGTGACAACCTACACCATCACCACCGAGGGCGAGCTCTATGGACCGCGCCAGGTGCAGGGACAGCCCAAGCTTGGACGCGAGAACGCTTTTCCCAACGAGTTTGAATGAATGAGGACCGGACCTTTTTTCCGCAAAAGGTCCGGTCTGGTTTGTTGGTTACTACATATCGACCGGACCTTTTTTCCGCAAAAGGTCCGGTCTGCGTTATGTTGCTTACTTTACATCGACCGGACCTTTTTTCCGCAAAAGGTCCGGTCTGCGTTTTGTTGGTCTAAACTGGGCCGGGCTTGTTCCGCCGCCTGGCCTGAGCGTAATAGACCAACAAGCCAACCGCAATACCGATCAGCAGCCACTCCTCCGGCTCCGGCACGGCGGTCACGGCCGGTGCGGCCACCGTCTCGCCAACGTCCTCATGTTCGCGCTGGAAACGATCGTCCTGGCTTTCCAGCTTGTCGAGCAGTCGCTGTTGCTGCTCATTGACTAGCACGATCATCGACGACAACGGCGTGACGATGCCGTAGTTGGAGGCCAGCGCATGCAGCCGATCCAGCACGTCGAGCGCGGCGATCTGGCTGCGCTCGCGCCGCATTTCGGCCAGGATCAACCACCGCGCGGCAAAGGGCGCAAACGCCTCGGCGTCGCTGAGCGCACTTGGCTCCACCGAGCTCAAGGTGTCAGCCATCTCCGTGGGCAGGGTCAACCACTGGTAGCCATCGACCACATCGGCAGTGACTTCATCCACCTGACCGGTCAATCCAACCGCCAGCCGGGTCAATGCCTCGTCCATACTAGCCACGGCGCCGCCGCCACTGGCTTGAATCGCATCCAGGGTTGGGTCGTCGTAGCCAAGCGGGAAGCCGCCGAGGTGCACCATCCACACCGGCGCATCGGGCGCCGCCACGGCCACATCGCCTTCGCCTAACGCGTAGCCACTGCCGTCGGTCAACACCAGCACCGCATCGTAGGTTCGCTCGCCGCGCAGCTCAGCGAATTGCGCCAGCAGCTCGGCTGCGTTTTGCCCACCGAAGGTTAGGATCGAGCTGGCGTCGAAGTCTTCGAGCCGTGCCAACGAAGGCGCCTCCCCGCGGAAGGGCGACGCAGTCAGAAAAACATCGATCTGTGCCCCCGTGTTGGCCAAATCTCGCAGCCGTTCGAACGACGCCTCGACCGCATCCTGCTGATCGGCCATGCTGCGCGATCGGTCCAACACCACGGCCAGCCGAACGTTGCCGGCCAGGCCGGGTACCCCAGTCGTATCCACCGGTCTGGCAATGACCGTCTGGCCGCCGGGGAAGTCGACGCGGTGGGTAGATTGGTAGATTGGTAAATTGGTGGGGTCCACATTGGTGGGTAGCCAGAGGTCGTTGGCTTGGTCCGCCAAGTCCATGGGCTGACCGTTGATCTGACGCACGGTCCGGTCGTCCCAAAAGACGTTCAGCTTCTCGCTCATCTGCGGCAGCGGCCAGGTGGTACCGGCCACCAGCGTGCGGTAGGTTAGCCACATATGCAGCGGCCGCCCTTCTTCGATCTTGCCGCGGGCCGCGTTCGGTTCCCAGGTCATCGTCTGCGGTTCCACTGGAAAGATGCGCAGCCGGTACTGCCGCGGCCCGATCTGCTCCACCAGCGCAGGATCGATTTGGCGGCGCACTTCATTGCGATAGGCCGCCTGAGCCGCACCGCGCGGGGAGACGCGATAGGCGGAGGCCGCTTCGCGATCGTCGCTGTTGCCCAGCCACAGTCCCGTGACCACCGCCAACTCCGGCAGGCTGAAGTAGTACACGACCTCCTGGCGTAAGCCGGTGACGTTTTGATATTCCTCGTGCAGCTCGACCTCGGCCCAGTCGCCGTGCTCGGCTACATTGACGTCTTGCTGTACCAGGCGCACCTCGCGGTCGTCGATGGCCTGCCAGGCCGTAGTGGCCTGCTCTACGTTCCAGGTGGAACGCACCGCACGAACTACGGCGTCGTGCTCGCCGTCGACGATCGAACTCATCGAAGAAAACTCGTACAGCTCAGCCGCTTGGCGCGGCTCCCGTTGCAGCGCCTGGTTGTCCCAGTCGGCATTCGGCCAGCACCGGCTCGACCGGCTGGTACAGCAGCGGCCGCGCAAGCCCCTCATACAGGTTTTGGACGCGCACGGCCTGGTCGGCCGGCATGTTCAGGGCGTCCTTGTACATATCGCGGATATGCCGCACCTCACCGACCGAGCTGATATAGCGCTGCGGCGCCAGGTAGGCGTTGAGCAAACCCTTGCGGATCGTCTGCTGCTGATCCACCAGGGCCTCCGCCTCGACGGGCGAAGCGGGTGGCTGCGCCAGCAGATCGAACGCCTGCCGCTGCGGCTGGCGGTTGGTGATCAACACCAGGCTGACGCCCAGCACCAGGATCACAGCCGGCACGGCGACGGCCAGCGGCCGGCCGATTGTGCCGCGCGCCGTCGCACGCAGGGCGCGCAGCCAGGCCCGCGCGTAGATCACGGTCACTGCGATGGGTAAAGCCACCAGCAATGTAGCGGTATAGAGCCCCAGGATCGTGCCCAAGACGATCAGCGGTATCATCCGCCAGCCTTCCAGTAAGTTGCGCCACCACCCCGGACTGCTCAACGCGTCGAACAGATCGCGCAGGAGCCGGGGTAGATCGCCCACCATACGCACAGGCGCCCTCCAACGTCAAGGCAGTGAGGGGAATGATGTAGAATGCCAGCCACAGGGCTGCATACACGCCCAAGGTCAGCATCAAGGTCAGGCCGGCCAGGCGCAGCGTCGCGGCCAGTGACCCGCGCTCGTCGATCTTGCGATCCAGCAGCTGCCAGAGCAGGGTCGCCATGCCCAGGCCGGCCAGCACAAGCATCAGTGTCACTGCGGTTGTGGCCTGGCGGACGACAAAGAAGCGGAGGGCCAGGATCAGCATCAGCGGACCTTCGACGCCATAGCCAAGCACCAGCAGCTTGCCCGGCTCACGGCGCAACATGGTCAACGCCAGCGCTACGGCCGCCAGTGGGATCAGCGTCAAGACCACCGCGTACAGCAGAAACTCCGGCGGAGATTGGGAGACGCGGACGCTGTCGATCAGGCTCGGCAAGACCTGCGGAGCAAATCCTAGCGCCATGAAGGCCAAAAAGATCAGGTTCCACGACCAGAACAGGCCGTAGCCCCACACGCGCACATCAAACAGCTTGCGAAGTCGTGATGGTGATTGCGTAGTCATTGGTTAACTCCTTTCCTCACTGTCCATTCCTCACTCTCCGTTCCTCATTCGTTGTTCCCCATTCGTTGTGATATCCCGGGCTCTGCCAAACTCAACGCTACGCTGCCGTGCAGTGCCGCGTAAAGTGACGCCACATCCTCGGAATTCGGATCGACCACACCGTCAAAGAGGATCGACATTAGCACCCAGCGCTCGCGCTGCGGAGACAGGTCGGACCAGATGCGGGTGCCGTAGTCGTCGGTGGTGCGTTCGGCGGACTGGAACCAATAGCTGGCGTTCAACACACTGCCATCTTTTCCGTCGCCCAAAGACACAAAACGCAATGGAAACTCCGGATTGACAAGATGCGTGCGTGAATCGTCCAAAGACAGGCCGTAGACCTCAAAACAGCGCTCCGGCCGGTGATGGGCGCGCCAGCTGCTGCTGGTGACCACGATCATCGACCCGCTCAGCCCGCGCCACTGGAACCGCCAGCGCTCGGCCGCTTCCGCGCCGTCGCTCATGAGCCAGTCGCGCTCTTGGGGTGTCAACGGCAGCGGCTGGGTCAACAACGCGGCGGGGAAGTGCCAGGCTGCCGGCGATGGGCTGGCAGCAGCAAGCGGCCGCGGCGTGTAGATTAGCGCCATCAGGCCGATGGTCGCAACGAGTGCTGGCGTCAACCAGCCAGTTCTTACCGTTTGCTGATGCTCATCGAGGTGGGCATCGAGCGCGGTTCGCATCGCCGACCAGGTGGTTGAGCAGAAAGACAACTGCGGCGCAGGCGGCGCCAAAGCCCAGCACGCCGAGCGGCACGTGCAGCATCTCGGCCGCCAGTTGTAAGCCGGCAACCTGCCCGACCGTCACCAGCACGGCCACGCGCGCCAGGTTGACGACAAACAGCAGCCCGGCGAAGATCGCCGCCACAAGCAGCCAGCGCGCGTTGATCGGCTTGCGCTGAATCCAGGTAGCCGCCAACACGAAGAGCATGCCCGTCCACAGGCTCTTGACGCCACTGCACGGAACGTCGACCTGGGAGATGCCGTTCTCAAAGACCAGGATCGTGTCGATGCCGACCGAGTGCACGCCGGCCGCGGCCAGTCCGTCGCGCACGATGCCCGCCGTGGCGATGCGCATCGGATAGCCGACGAAAGTCTGCAGGTGGTCACCAAAGGGCAGCACGCCGATCAGCAGAAGAGCCGCAGGCAGGCCGCTGCGCCAGCGTGCCGGCTGCATCCAAAGCCCAAACAGGCCGTAGGTCGCCAGGCCAAAGAGGGTCGCCGAGAGGCTGTTGACGTCGAGGAAGCGCTCGGCCGCCAGAAAACCGGCCGAGGCGCAGACGGCCAGCAGGAACGCCGGCAAGCGCAGTTGGGGCGCGGCGTCGAGCCGTGGACGCACCGCGCTGCCGCGCATCTGGAGCGCGATCAGCACGAGGATCCCAATCAACACCAGTTGGTTGGTGCGGAAATCCTCGCGGGTGAAGACCGTGGCCAGGTAATCGAAAACCGGCCGGTACAGAACCAGCCAGACGCCAACCAAAGCAAGGTTGGCGCCTAACTGGAGCCAGTTCACCTGCCCGATGCGCCACCGTTCCATCATGGTCGTACGAATCATGGAGAAACCTTCTGACCTCTGCTCCTCTGACCTCTGCGTGAGAAAGCTATCGGAGCGCCCAACGCGTGGGCGGGTTAGTCCGCAAACCAATACCCGAACGATCCCGGATCCAACCGCAACACCAGCCAAACCACTATGTACAACAATCCAAAAACCAGGACCGGCAAAACGATCTTTTTTCGTCCAAAGCGTGGCTGCAGCGCTACCAGGAGCAGCACCGCCAGCGGACTGACCATCCACAGCGGCAATGTCAGTAGAACCGCCGCGTGATGAATGTCAAAGCCCAGCGCCTTTGGGTCGGGCTGGTAGGGCAGGGGCCAGGTTCCGAGAGCCAGCCGCGCCCGCAGCACGAAGGAATAGAACAGGGCCAGATAGCCGGCCGGCGCCAGACAGATCAGCAAAAGGAGTGGCGAGTTCATGATATCCCCAGTCTATCACAGTCATGCTCACCCCACAACGGCCCAAACGACAGGTCAGGACCTGCCACATCTGACAGGTATCCCCGGCGCGGCTAGCGCCGCACGTAGATGGAGGAATCAGCCATCGTCCTCGTCCACCGCAGCCGAGTCCTCTTCCTCCTGCGGGACTAGCAGGTTCAGTCGAGCTCTTGCCGCACGGCCCACACCGCTGCCTCAGCCCGCGTCTGCGCGCCGATCTTGTCGTAGATATTGCGCAGGTGAAAGCGCACCGTGCGCTCGCTGATATGAAGCTCTTTACCGATCCGCTGATTGTCCCAGCCCTTGGCCAACAGATGCAAGACGTCGATCTCGCGCTCGGTCAGGTCTCTGCCTGGCTCGATCTGCGGCGGGCGGGCGGACCAGGCCGCAAGCTTCGACGCCACCGCTGCGCTCCAGCGCCCTTCACCCCTGGCGGCCGCGCGCACCGCGTCGACGATCGCTGCCGGCGCCTCCTCCTTGAGCAGATAACCGACCGCGCCGGCCTGGATCATACTCTGGATCACCTGGTCGTCGGTGTAGGCGCTCAGCGCCAGGACGCGCACCGGTAGGCCCAGCCGGCGGACCTCCGCAGCGACGTCCGTGCCGCTCACGCCGGGCAACTGGCAGTCCAGCACGGCCACGTCGGGCCGCAGGGCCCGGATCTGAGCCAGGGCTTCCTCGCCCGTCCCGGCCTCCGCGACCACCCTGATGTCCGGCGCTTGCTCCAGCATGATACGCAGGCCCATGCGCAGGGCAGGGTGATCGTCGACCAGGACTACCCTGATGGCGTCTGCTGTCATGAGAGATGTGTCCACAAAAAGCCGATCGTTCAACTCCAAGCCAGGTGAGCGGCTTCCGGATTGTAAGCATCGGTCCGGTCGAACTCGAAGAACCAATGCCCGGTATCGGGGTAGACGAATAGTTCCGCCGGGCGTCCCGCCCCTTCCAGGGTCATCTTCAGCTTTTTGAGCGACGCGCCGGACACCCATGGGTCGTCCTGGGCGAAGTGTCCCAAGAAAGCAGCCTGGCTGTCGGAAAAATCGCCTGCACGAGCGCCGTAAAAGGCTACCACTGCGCCGACCGGCAAGGCAGGTCGCTGCGCTGCCAGCCACAGCGCCCAGTGCGCACCCATCGAGAACCCCACTACGCCGATCGAGGAACCGCGCACGGCTGGATGGGCTCTGAGCTGTTCGATCGCGGCCAGCAGCGTCTTGTAGACCGGCTCGCGCCAGCGGCTTGTCGCGCAGGCGCTGGGCCTCGTCGACGGAAACAGCCACCTCGCCGCTATATAGGTCGGGAGCAATCACGACCAGGCCCTCCTCGGCCAGGCGGTCACAGGTCTGCTTGAAGAAGCGGTTCAATCCCCACCAAGCGTGGATCAACAACACACCGGGGCCGCTTCCGCCGGGTGGAAGCGCGAGGTAGGGGGGCGTCAACGAATGAGGTTTTGGTGACATAGTTCACCTCGTCAGAATGATCTGCCCTGGAAATGTAGCGCAAATTGCTAATTTCCGCGGGGCGGCATGCGCAAATTAGCAATTTGCGCTACATCCCTCGTCCACTAATCGGCTCCGTCCTGCAACAAGGCGTTGAACTCGTCAGCCGCATCGACCAGCCGGCCCGGCTTCTGAGTCAGGCTAAACAGGTCCCAGCGCTTGTCGCCGGAGCGGTCCTCGTCCAGGAACCAACACAGCGCTTGCACTTGCAACTCCTCGCCGATCTCCTCCAGCGCGGCTGTTAGCCAGCCGGCTGGATAGTTCTGGGCGGGCGCCTGGCCATCGTCTGCCACAAACGTGTTGGTGGAGCTGATGACTACCGGCAGCCCACGCGTTGTCTCGTAGGCGTTGATAACGTCCAGCCAATCACGGTACACGCGAAAACCGGCCTGGGCGCCGTTCCACTCGGCGTGACGCTGGTCGGTCTGTGGCTCGGCCGCGCCCAACTCGCCGACACGACCCGGCGCGTGCAAAGCAAAGCCATCCGGCGCGGCCAAGGGATAGCCGGCGGCCAGCTTGGCTTGCGCACTTTCATCCAAAGCCGCGACGAGGGCGTTCATCGTGTTCAACCAGGGTGCATCGATGCGAGCGCGGCGGTCGCTGTCTTGATCGGTGCTCCAGGGGCGCACCGGTCCAACGAACACCCGCACACCCGGGTTCTCCGCACGCATGACCTGGACCGCGTTATCCGTGTGCGCCGGATCCTCGCCGTAACCGTTGAAGATACGGGCGTACCATTCAGGCGTCACGGGCCGCGCGTTGACCAGCGAGTTGCTGCTGAGCTCGTTGAAGCCGCTGCCCAGCACGTAGCCATAGACCCCAGCCAGCCGCTCGTCGTTTGCCAGGCGTTGCAGGTAGTCCAGATAACTGGCCAAGGCCACTTGATCGCCGGCCGGCGGCAGGCTCTGCCCTTGCTGATAGTCCACGCGCACCAGCACGCGCAGCCCGTTGGCCGTCGCCTGCTGCACCCGCCAGGCCAGATCGTCGATGCCCCAATGGCGTTCTTCGGCGCGGAGGGCATAGGTCAGCTCCACGTCCCAGCCGCTGCGGCCATGCCAGTCGCGCGTCGGGCTGGCGTCGACCGCGCACAGTTTGGTTGGCTGGCTTGGCGGCGGAGGCGTGGCCGCGTCTGAGCGATCACCGAGGCTGAGCCTGCTGCGTTCCTGGCAGCCGGTGTCGCAGTGGGTGTAGAAGATGATCTCGGCCGCCCGGCCCGCCGCTGGCGCGGGGAAGACGAAGGCCCAGGTGTACGGCCCCAAGCGTCCATCGCCCCATGGCTGTACCGGAACCGGGCGTCCGTCAACGGTCGCGAGCACGTTGGGCCAGGGCTCCGTATCTGTCACTTGAACGGTTAGGGCCTCGCCTGTCTCCGGCGCCGCCGGGCTTACGCGCCAGCGCGGCCAAGGTTCCTCCCAGGAACTGCCCCTCGACGAAACGGTGATTTGTCCGCGGATTGGCAGAAGCCAGTAGCCGGCCATCAAAGCCAGAACGCCAAGCGCCAGTCCCAGGCGCAAGAGCCGCTTGCGTCGCTGCTCGTTCATCGTTGCCCGTCCTCAGCCGGTGTGGCAAGTAGCGCGAAACTCATGCACGTGCCGGTCGCCTGTCCCACCGCGCGGCTCTCGATCTGCAACACGCTGCCGTGGCGGCGCAGGATCTCCTCGACCATCGCCAGTCCCAACCCGCTGCCCGCCTGTTCCGGCGGCGCAGGCGCGGTAGAAACGCCTGGTCACGTAAGGTAAGTGTTGGGCCGGTATCCCAGGGCCGGTGTCGCAAACCGAACTCCGCACACCCTGCGGATCGCGGCGCAGCGCAAGGATGACCCGGTCGCCGCTGCGGCTGAATTTCACAGCATTGTCTAGCAGGTTGAGAAAGACCCGCAGAAGTAAATCGGCCTCGCCCGCAACGGTCGGCAAGGGCGTGTCTGCCTCCATCGACAGGTGGATCACGCGGGCTTCGGCCTGGGGCATGATCTGCTGCACGGCGGCCTCGGCCACGGCCAACAGGTCGACCGGACGTTGCGCCAGCTCGCCGCTGGTCTCCAGCCGGCCCAACTCCAGCATGGCATTGACCAACCGCACGGCCCGCTGCGTCTCCTCTTTGAGCAGCCGCAACGATTCGGCACGCGTGGCGTCGGGCAAATTCGGCAGGCTTTGCACTTCGGCGTGGGTGAGGATGGTGGCGAGCGGTGTGCGCAGCTCATGGGACAGGTCGTTTAGCAGCCGGCGCGCGGCCTGGTCGGCCCGCTGCTGCTCGGTGGCGTCGAACAGGAAAACCAGCTCGCCGCCGGCCATGGCCCACCAGCGCACAAAGCGATCCGGTGGCAACGGCGCGATGCGATAGCGGCCGGCTGCGGCGCCGTCGTGGCGGGCTGCGTCTGCGTCGGCCAGCACCCGGTCGGCCCATTCCGCCTCTGGCAATGCCCCTGTCGCAGCCTCCAGCCCAAGCAGACGCCGCGCGGCTGGGTTGGCGAAACGCAGCTTGTCCGTGTGGCTAAGCTGCAGCACGCCGAAGGGGGCATCGTTCAGGGCGGATATTGACAGGTCAGACCCTACTCGGACCTGTCCATGCCGCCGCCGCCGGTCAAGCCAAATCGCCCCGCCGGCGACAAGCGCCAGCAGGGCGATCAAGGCAAAGAGAACCGGCTGTAGATCAAAGGTGACCATAAGGTTTTACGTTATGCATCCGCACGGGTCCGTTTCAACGCCCGTCACCAGCCATAGGCAGATGGTCGGACACCATTTCCGCCACAGAGCCGCGTCCTGAGGACTGAAGCACGCTGGTCAGCCTGGTGATTCTACCAGCCCTTTCCGGTTTGCCGAAATCCACCGATTGCCTGGATCGATTGTGTTGTTGTGGGGCGTCTAGCGCTATGCTTTTGAATGGCTTGGATCATTCGCTGATCCTGGTTGCCGCGCCGGCCGGCTTTGGCAAGATCACCCTGCTGAGCGCCTGGCTGGAGACCTGCGACCTCTCCCACGCGCTGTTGCAACACCCGCCGCAGGGTATGCGCCTGGTGATCGCCAGCCGGCTGGAACCCCAGGTGTCCCTCGACATGCTTCGAGAGCGTCATCAGGTCGCCGAGATTCGGGGCCACGATCTGCGTTTCTCCCTGGCTGAGATCGCTGCATTCGTGGAGCGAACGCTGGGAGCGCCCCCGGATGGGCTCCCGCTTTCACGGGAGTGACCGCACACGTGGGAGTGACGGGCTGGCTGGTTCCTTTTTACATCCTTAATACGACCTTTTGGGGCTAGCATTCCTCTCCAGACCGCGGTATGCTTGGGGGCGGACGAAGAAAATCGACGGTTCGAAGGATGCCAAAATGAACCAAGGTGGCAAACGCTTCCTCTTTGATCTGCCCGGCCGATATCGCATACGCGTCCAGGGTCAGTTGAGCGCGACTTGGTCGAGCCGGTTGAGCGACATGGTGATCACGGTGAAGCATCCGGTAAACCAGCAACCGGTCACCACGTTGACCGGCGAGCTGATAGATCAAGCCGCATTAATGGGTGTGTTGAACGCGCTCTATGATATGGGATGCCCCCTGCTCAAAGTCGAACGACTTGGCGCCTTGCCCACGGCTGAGGACTCGAACCGGCGAGACGCGACACTCTGAGAAGGCGCACGCCCGATCTCACTGACACGGACGCGCGCACAACGATAATCCCAAGAAGAAAGGAGGAAGCGCCATCGAAAAGGCACAGGCTCGACTGCAGCGCAACCGTGACCTCGCCATTGCAGCTCCGGACAGTTAAGAGGCATGACACGAGAGCAATCCCCAGATCATCCAGACGGCCGGGCCTGGTGACGATCAACTTGCCATCACCGCCGGTCCGATGATGTGCAGACGAGTGAAGATAGCAACGCAGCGTTGACTTACAAATCGAAGAGCGGCCAGGCAACCGTCTGTTTCCCCGGAGATCTCTCAAAGATCTCAAAGCCAGTGATTTTAAGAAAGGAACAAGCCATGTCTACAGAAAGAGTCTCCACAAAGGTACCATTGAACTGGAATGAGGTGTGGTTCACCAACTGCCCCATGGTATCCGCCAACAATGTCGACCAGGAGCTGGGCTGGTGCCGTGAGGAGTTCAAGAAGATCGGCGTCGAGTATGCCTACTTCCGCCATGCACCCGAGAACAACTGGTACCCGCACTATGTCCACAACCTCGACAACCTCATCCGCTTCGGCGGACTTTACCCGCCGATCCACGTCAACGCCGACATCCGCCGCACCAGGCTCCTGGGGGCGACATGGGTCAACGAGGGCGGCTGCATGGCCGTGCGCGCCGGTGACAAAATCTTCCGGATGAAGGATCTGAAGGGCAAAAAAATCGGCCTTTCGAAGAGCCTGAACACGATCAAGAACGACTGGTGGCGCATCCAGGAACACATGGGCATCGAAAACATGCTGATGCTGAACGACATGACCATGGACGATATCGAGCTCGTGGAGTTTCCGTACCCCGATGACTGGTATGACAAGCCCGAGATGCTGACCCCGCCGATGAACAACCCGTCTGAGTTGTGGATGCGCCGTGACCACAAGCACGACCTGGCCTTCCGCCCGTTGGAGAAGGCGCTGTTGGGTGGCGTCGTCGACGCCATCTATACCCAAAGCAAGGTTTTCCAGCACTTGCAGGAGGCGACAGGCCAAATCGCGATGATCGAGGACCTGAGCCGCTATCCGGACTGGCGGGTGCAGGTTGCCAACACCCCTGCCGTCATCACCTGCACCGACGTGATGGCCGACGAGCACCCCGAGCTCGTCGTCGCCTACATGAAGGCCATGATCAAGGTTGGGCGCTGGGCCAACGAGAACAAGCACGCGGCAGGAGCGATCCTCAACCGGCAGACGTTCTATCTGGATGCCGAGGACACCTACGAGGGCATCAAGCACGTCGACATGGTGCCGAGCCTGAGCGCGCAGAACCTGCAATGCATCAAGATCGGCAAGGATTTCATGTTCAGCCACGGCTACATCAAGAACGACTTCGACGTGGACGCATGGGCCGCGCCGGAATTCCTGGAGCAGGCGGCGGTTGAAGTGCTCAAGGAAGAGTGGCAGCGCCGGAGCTGGAGCAAGCTTCCGACGGGAGGCGGGCTCGAGGTGGAAGGCACGCGGCTCGGGTAGTCCCCACAGACCCTAAGGGTTTCCGAAACCCTTAGGGTCTTCAAACGTCTATGGGCTGGCGTTTGGCGCCTGGGCTCGGTTTGGGTGCTCCCAATTAACATAGCTGCCAGTGGCCCATCACACCTGCAACAACGCGAATCCAGGTTGCCCGAAGTGGATCCCTGCTCCCGAAGGGGCGGGAATGACGGGTGAGCAATCACCAATGGGAGAATAACATGACAGAGAACACAAACACGAAGATGAGGAAGATCGGTTACCGCCCACCCGAAACTGTCGCGGAGCCTGATCAGCTCGTGCTCGTCGAGTACGTCTCCGGCGGGCGCGTGGCCGTCATCACTCTCAACCGGCCGCATGCCGACAACGCGGTCACAACGGAACTGGCGGCCCAACTGATCGAGGTACTCGAGACCATTGCAGCCCGTCCGTCGGTGCGCGTCGCCATCCTGACCGGAGCCGGTGACAGAGCCTTCTCCGTTGGCGGTGACCTGTACCAACGCAAACAGATGACAAAAGAGGAATGGCTGCGCCAGCGACAGGTCTTCGACCGCGTTCTCTACAACTTGCGCCAGTTACGCCGGCCGATTTTCACCGCCGTCCACGGGATGGCTTACGGCGGCGGCTGCGAGATGGCCATCAGCACGGACTTCATCATCGCATCCGAGGACGCCCGCTTCGGCCAGCCCGAAGCGATGGTCGGTTTGTCCGCCGGCGGCGGCTCGCCGGTCTTCCTTCCCCGGGTGCTCCCTCCGGGGAAGGCCATGCAGATGCTGATGACCGGGGAACCGATCACTGCCCAAGAGGCGTACCGGCTTGGCATGGTCAATGAGATCTATCCCAAGGCCGAACTCATGAACGCGGCGCTCAGCATCGCGGAAAAGATCGCGGACAACTCGCCGACAGCAGTCCAGTCGGTCAAGCGTGCCGTTCAAAATGGGCAAGGCGAGCCCGTTGAGCAGGCGATCGCGATCATGATGGATGAGCACTGGCGCTCGGTCGTCCATCCCGACCGCGTCGAGGGCATCCTTGCCTTCACCGAAGGCCGCGACCCCGTTTATCCGGATCCTGACTTTTGAGGCGCAGCACGGAGTTGAACCAATGAACACTGTTGAAGTATCCACCCCCCATTCACGCCACCAGGTGCTAGAAGAAAAACTGACCAGCCTGGGGCTTTATGTGACCGCCCGGGAAGCGTACGACATGTGGCAGGCCGACCCTGAGCGGATCAAGGTCCTTGACGTTCCGCACTTTCGAAGAGTACGTCTTGATCGGCCACGCGGAGATGGCGGCGAACGTTCCCCTTGCCTTCCCCACCTACAAATGGGATGCCAACAAGGGAAACTATTCTATTGTGGTCAATACCGACTTCGTCGCTCATGTGCAAGAGCGTTTCACACCGGATGATACGATCCTGGTTATGTGCCGGTCCGGCGGCCGCAGCGCCATGGCGGTCAATGCACTCGCCAAGGCTGGCTTTGCAAAGGTGCACAACATCATCGATGGCTTTGAAGGGGATAAGGTGGATGACCCCGAAAGCATCTACCACGGACAGCGCATGCGGAATGGCTGGAAGAACTCCGCTCCATGGACTTACAAGCTTGACCCCACGCTGGTCTGGCTTCCTTCTGGAGCAGAGCTGGACATACTCAGCACGACCTTAGACCTGTAATCGCGATCTCAGATTTCGGAAGTCGCAGGTTCTGACTGCGACTTCGAAATCTTCGGCAAGGAGGCCGGCCATGACACTCGATCAGTTCTTATCCACTATTGCTGCCCTGACCGGCTTGACATTTGTCGTCGCCAGTATGTTGGGGACGGGGTTGAGCCTGACCGTGGCGCAGATCGTTCAACCCCTGAAAAACGCACGCCTGGTCATTCTTGCGCTGCTGGCGAACTTCGTGCTCGTGCCGCTGCTTGCCTTTGGGATCACCAAGGTGGTCCCGATGGACCAGGCGCTGCAGGTCGGCTTGATCGTGCTGGCGACGACGGCGGGCGCGCCCTTCCTGGTCAAGGAGGTGCAGGCGGCCAAAGGGAATCTCTCCCTGGGCGTCGGGCTGATGTTTCTGCTCATGGTCGTCACCATCTTCTACGTTCCCCTCGTCCTGCCGCTGTTATTATCGGGCGTCGAGGTGAATGCGTGGGATATTGCCAAATCACTTATTGTGACTATGCTAATCCCTATCGTGCTTGGCCTCATGTTCAGATCGCACTCCCCAGAGGATGCCCAGCAGTGGGCGCCGCTGATGAACCAGGTGTCTGGCATCGCGCTGCTGATCATGCTGGTAACCGGGCTGGGGTTGAACGTCGCCAACATCATTGACCTGATCGGCTCGCGCGGCTTCCTGGCACTGATCCTCTTCGTGGTCGGGTCCCTGTTGATCGGCATGGTCCTGGGTGGCCGCGACCCGGCCGTGCGCAGCGTGTTGGGGCTGGCCACGGCGCAGCGCAACGTGGCCGCCGCCATCCTGGTCACCAGCTTGAATTTTTCCGGCACCATGACGCTGCCGTATGTGCTGGTGGCTTCCATCGTGCTGCCTTTGATCCTGATCCCAACTGCGCGCGTGTTGGGCAAACGCAACAGCGCACAACCATAACCCGTAACAAGGAGATACCATGAAGAAGCTTTCCCCTTCGATCCGGCTGCTGGCCTGCCTCAGCCTCGTGCTCATCGTCACTGTGGGGTGCTATCCACCCGCCACAGCGGTGCCGCCCACCACGCCGGCCAATCCGATCACGAACATCGTCTGGCAGTGGACGAGCGTCACCAATCAAACGACCCGGGAAACGACCTTGATCCCCAATCCGCAGGACTACACCATCACCTTCCGCGACGATGGCACGCTGAGCGGCCAGGCCGACTGCAACAACTTTACCGGCACGTACTCCCAGGAGGCCGGCTTCTCCATCACGCTTGGCGCAATGACGATGGCGGCCTGCGGCGATGCCTCGCTGGACCAACAATACCTTCAGTTGTTGGGCGCGATCGCGGCGGGCGGACCCGACGGCGCCGGCAACCTGGCGCTGGAGACGGCCGGCGGCGAGCAGCGCATGCTTTTCAATAATGGCGGCGCTGCCGCGAAGTGATATAATCGCTAAACCTTGCATTTTGGTGACTACTCAGCCGCCATGCCCGCGGGCATGGCGGCTGAGTAGTTGTGCATGCTGAATGGAAATAAATCCGATAGGAGTCATTATGCCCGACGAAAGCCTGCCTGAATTGACCAAAGCCCCCATCCCGGTGCAAACCCATATCCTAAGATTGGAAGAGCGCGTTGCTCAAGGCAAAGCATTACGAGATGTCGCCTCTCGCAAAGCCCAGAAGGAATGGAAACCACCCGCCAACCGCGCTGATCCGGTCGATCTGTTGGTCGAAAGCAGCAAAGGTCGTGTGGAGGAGCTGCTTCCAATCCGCTACGGCAGGATGATGGCCAGCCCATTTGCCTTCTACCGCGGCGCCGCCGCGATCATGGCGTACGATCTGGCTCAAACCCCTTCCACCGGCCTGACCGTGCTGGCAGATGGCGACTGCCACCTGATGAATTTTGGCGGCTTTGCTACCGCCGAACGGCAGGTGATCTTCGACCTCAACGACTTTGACGAAGCCACATTCGCCCCCTGGGAGTGGGATGTCAAACGGCTGACTGCCAGCTTCGTGGTGGCCGGGCGCTCGAATGGCTTCGCGCCAGCCGACTGCCGGGAAGCCGCCTGGCTGGCCGCACAGAGCTACCGCCAGCGCATGGCAGACTATGCCGGGATGCCGGTATTGCAGGTTTGGAACGATGCATTCGACTTTAAGACCACCCTCGAGAACTCGGCCGACAAAGAAACGAAGCGGTTCTATACCAAAAAGCTGACCAGCGCAGTTGAACAGAGCGCCCACGAAAAAGAGTTTGCCAAGCTGACTTTCAGCGCTGGCGCTCTGCCGCGCATCGTCAACCAACCCCCACTGATCTATCACTTCGGGGATCAACGCGATCAGGAAATGTTAGAGGTCGCAAAAAGAACGCTGGTGGACTACAGGGAAACGCTGATCCCATCCCGGCGCTTGCTGCTCGACCGCTTTGAGGTGGTCGATTACGCCATTAAGGTGGTGGGCGTGGGCAGTGTGGGCACGTTCTGCGGGATCCTGCTGCTGATGTCGGGCAATGGCGACCCACTTTTCCTGCAGTTCAAGGAGGCGCGCCAATTGGTGTTGGAGCCTACTGCGGCGCCAGTCCCTTTGGCCACGCCGGCCAGCGTGTGGTGATGGGCCAGCGCGCCATGCAGGCCGCGAGCGATATCTTCCTCGGTTGGGCTACCGGTGCAGGCGCCCTCAAACGCCATTTCTTCCTCCGGCAGCTCAGCGACGCCAAGATCAAGCCCGTCGTGGAGATCATGAAAGCGGCCAACCTGAAGGGCTATGCCCGCTTGTGCGGCATGGCGCTGGCTCGCGCGCACGCCCGTTCGGGCGATGCAGCGGTATTGACCGGCTACATGGGCAAGAGCACCGCTTTCGAAGATGCGTTAGCCGATTTCAGCGTCGCCTATGCCGATCAAAATGAACGGGACTACGCGGCCCTGGTAGCCGCGGTGCGTGAGGGACGGATCGAGGCGCATATAGAGTAATTGTGGATCATCCCCGCTCTCAGACTAAGAATGTCAGCTTTGGGCTCGATCCGTAGCTGGCCGTAACCTCTGGCGACACACCATATGAACG
>CAVPXC010000010.1:0-138905 GCA_963709505.1 uncultured Chloroflexia bacterium
CCTTTGTTCAAAGTGTGCCAGAGTCATTCTGGCTGTCAGACATTAACAATTGTCAATTGTCAATTGTCAATTGACAATTGTTAATGATCGAGCGTATCGGCAGCGCAGCGTATCATCAGTGTTGATGATGTTGCGCCGGGATCTTGATGGCCGATGCTGCGTTCGCCCAGGTAGCTGGCGCGGCCTTTTGTCGCCAGCATGGGAATCGTCGCCTTCATGCCCTGTTCGGCGGCGGCGGCTCCGGCTTCCAGGATCTCGTGCAGGCTGGCGCCGCCGTCTACCTTGCTGCGCATGGCCTGGCATGCGGGGGTCAAGGCATCAACCATCGTCTTTTCACCGGTGGTCGCCTTGCCGCGTTGCTGAACGCCGGCCAGGCCGGCCTCGAAGGCCGCCACCAGATCAGCGTCAGCCAACTCGCTTTTGCCGTCGACCGTCATGCCGGCGCGCATGAAAAACGTACCGTAGAGCGGCCCGCCGGCCCCGCCCACTGTCGAGACGAGGGTCATCCCTGCCGTCTTGAGGATCGTGCCAATGTCCTTGTCGGCGACCGTCGGCAGCTTCTCGACGACAGCGGCAAACCCGCGGTCCATGTTAGCGCCGTGGTCGGCGTCGCCAATGGCCGAGTCCAGCCTGGTCAGGTAGTCTTTGTTCTCTGCAAGCACCTGGCGATAGCAGCGTAGCCAGGACAGGATTGCGTCTCGTGTGATCACTGGTTGCCTCTTTAATTGTCAATTGACAATTGTCAATTGACAATTGTCAATTACTCAGATGCCCCAGCGCAAGCCAGGCGTCTTCACCGGCGCATCCCACAGGCTGAGCAGGTCGTCGTCGGCCTTGAGCAGGGTGATGGAGCAGCCAGCCATTTCGAGGGAGGTGATGTAGTTGCCGACCAGGCAGCGCACGATGCTGACGCCGTGGGCCATGCAGATCTCGGCCAGCTTGCGGTAGACGATGTAGAGCTCGATCTGCGGCGTGCCGCCCATGCCGTTGACCATGGCAATGACCCGGTCGCCCTTTTCGAAGGGCAAGTCCGCCAGGATGGGCAGGGTCAACATTTCGGTGATCTCGTCCGCGCTCTTCAGCTCCATGCGGGTGCGGCCAGGCTCGCCGTGGATGCCAACGCCAATCTCCATCTGGTCTTCGGGCAGGTCGAACGTCGGTTGGCCGGCGTGTGGCACGGTGCAGGAGGTGAGCGCCATGCCCATGCTGCGGCCCCAGCCGTTGACCTTGCGGCACAGATCGGCCACTTCCTGCAGGTTGCGGCCTTGCTCGGCGGCCGCTCCGCAGATCTTTTCGGCCAACACCGTGGTGCCTACACCGCGGCGTCCGGCCGTCCAGGTGCTGTTCTGCACGGCAACGTCGTCGTCGATCACGACCGCGACCACGTCGATGCCCTCGGCCATGGCCATATCGGCCGCCATCTCGAAGTTCATCACGTCGCCGGTGTAGTTCTTGACGATATGCAGCACGCCCGCGCCGCCGTTGACGGCCTTGGTGGCCTCCAGCATCTGGTCAGGCGTCGGCGACGTGAAGACGGCGCCGGGGCAGGCGCCGTCGAGCATGCCCATACCGACAAAGCCGCCGTGCATCGGCTCATGGCCGCTGCCGCCGCCGGAGATCACGGCCACCTTGCCCTGCACCGGCGCATCTGCGCGCACGACGTAGGCGGGGTCGAAATGGACGCGAACCAGGTCCCCGTGAGCCAGGGCGATGCCCATCAGCTCTTCTTTGACGACATCGGCAGGATTGTTGATCAGTTTTTTCATGACATTCTCTCCAGACTTAACATTACGACCTGTTAAAGACAGATAGCAGCCCCAGCCAAAACGCTGGGGCTGCTCAAGACTAGTGCTATTACGCAGCGGGAATTACGGCTCCGGCCAACAGTGCGGCGATTACGGCGCCGATGATGGGGCCGACTACCGGGATCCAGGAGTAACCCCAGTCGCTGCTGCCTTTACCCGGGATGGGCAGGATGGCATGCGCGATGCGGGGGCTGAGGTCACGGGCCGGGTTGATGGCATAGCCCGTGGTACCGCCTAGGGCCAAGCCGATCACCAACACGGCCAGCGCTACGGTGTAAGGGCCGGGCAGGGACCAAACGGCGGGGATCGCCAGGATGGCGAACATCAGCACAAAGGTGCCGATGATTTCAGAGATCAGGTTCATGAGCGTGTTGCGGATGGCCGGGCCGGTGGAGAAGACAGCCAGCTTGAGGCCGGGGTCTGAGGTTGCCGCCCAGTGAGGCTGATAGTGCAGCCAAACCAGGACAGCGCCGAGGAACGCGCCGACGAACTCGCCGACCAGGTAATAGGGAACTTCCGCCAAAGGCGTCTTGCCGGCGACGAGGAGACCAATCGTGACGGCGGGGTTCAGGTGTGCGCCGCTGCCCATTGCGACAGCTGAGTATGCACCCACGAACACCGCAAAAGCCCATGCCGTGGTGATAACGATCCAGCCGGAGTTGTTGCCCTTGGTCTTGCCGAGCAACACGTTGGCGACGACGCCGTCGCCCAACAGGATCAGCAACATCGTGCCGATAGTCTCGGCGATGAGAATCTGCATGTTCTATTCCTCCTTGAATAGATCGTCTTGCAAGCAAGAGGTGTTGAAATACGACAATGATGCGGTCGGACGTTAGATGAATGGGACGAAAGCGGTTGGGCGAGACACCTCCTTTCATTAGCCGCAAATGCCAACGGCAACGAGTTACGTTCGCCGACGAGATGCCCGAAGAGCGAGAATGAAGAAGCAGTACTATTCGAAGTTGAAGAGCTGTCGCTGGGAAGGGGAGCGCCTGGTTGCCACCCAGGCGAGCGGCATGTACCATTCAACTTTGAATGAAGCCCGCTGCGATTATAGAACTTTACCACAAAGTTCACAAACTTGCAAATACAATCACTGCGCAATTATGGCGCAAATTGATTGGCTTGTTTGCTTGTTTAGCACCGTGGCGTTGCTCGCTCAGAGCAGTGCGTGTTATCGTTCTCAGGTACGCACACCATTGCATTATACTCTGAAGTGCGCCGTCTGGACATGATTTAAATCATATTGTGCAAGGCAAAACAAACTTTCTTGGCATTTCTGCCGAAACTCGGCATGGCTTCCCGGGGTTATTCGAAGCTGGGCATGAGCTTGATGGCGGCTTCCATCGTAGCGATGCCGGCTTGCGAGCCCTTCAGCGCATTGAGCAACGGCTGACCCTGTTGTCTGACCTTCGGGCTGGTGCTCTCGCTGATGACGATGGTAGCGCCTTTGCGCAGCACAATGTCGTTGTCCGCCTGGGCAAGAGCCTGCAACAGGGCCGGCATCGCTACATCGCCAACGTGGGCCAGCGTATGGGCAGCCGCGAAGCGCACGCCGTGGTCATTATCCCGCAAAGCCTCTACCAGCACATCGATCCCTTGGGCTGACGGCGCCTCGCGCACGAAGTGAATGCCTTCCTCGCGCTCGGCCTCCGAAAGCCGGGTGTTCTGAATAACGGCAATAGCTTGTTCGGTGGTTTGAATCATGGGAGTGCCTTTCTGTGTGTCGCCTGTATGGGGTAAGCGGTCTGGAAACTGCTTGAAAAGGTTGCATCCATCTCACGCACCAGGTCCCGCAGTTCCGGACTTCGGGGCTGCCGCTGGTGTGCGCTGGACTTCTTGTGGCTTTGCGTAAGCTTCGTGAACTTTTTCTTGCACCGTATTATACCCAAGGCACGGTGGGAAAGAAGAATCGCGCGTGCTCAGATGGAGTTACTTGGTAACAATCCAGGTCCAAAAACAGGGTACATTCAATTTCGGTGGCAGCAAACCCTTCGAATATCGGACCCTTCGGGTTTCCCTGGTCGAACCCGCTACTTGATAAAGTGCGACATCTGCTCGAACCGGCAACTGGGTTAAGGACGAGAAACCCGAAGGGTCTGCAAAACACCCTATTCTTGCTCGCATGTTCCTGTTGCGTTATACTAGCCTACATGAGCACGAACGATCGCCTCGTCATTGTCATCCTAGCCGGTGGCAGCGGTACCCGTCTGTGGCCGCGCAGCCGGCAGTCCCTCCCCAAGCAGTTCCTCGACCTGACCGGTCAGGGGACCATGCTGCAGGAAACCTTCCGTCGGTTGACGCCGCTTGTCCCGCCTGAGCGCATCCTGGTTATCACCAACGCGCACTACGTCGATCTGGCGTGCGAGCAGTTGCCCGAGCTGCCGGCCGGCCATATCGTCGGCGAGCCGATGCCGCGCGGCACGGCGGCGGCCGTCGGCCTGGGCGCGATTCTGGCCAGACACGTGCAGCCTGGCGCCATCATGGCCTCCGTTCACGCCGACCACCTGATTCTCAAACCGGACCGCTTTCGCGATGCTTTGACCGCTGCCGCCGAAGTGGCCGAGCGCGGCTCGCTTGTCACCCTGGGCATTAACCCATCTTTTGCCCACACCGGGCTGGGCTATGTGGAGCAAGGCGAAGCGCTGCCCTCGGTGAATGGACACCAGGTCTACCGGGTCGTTCGCTTCACCGAGAAGCCTGACTTCCCAACGGCCGAGCGTTTCGTCGCCGGAGGTAAACACAGCTGGAATTCCGGCCTGTTTGCCTGGCGAGTGGACCGCATCATAGAAGAATTTGGCTTACACATGCCGGAGTTGTACGCTGGCCTCGAGCAGATTGCGGCTGCGCTGGGTACGTCCGCTCAGGAAGAAACTTTAACCCGGGTGTTCCCTACCCTTCCGCACCAGACGATTGATTACGGCATCATGGAGATGGCCAAAGACATTGCCGTGCTGCCGGTGGACATCGGCTGGACCGATATCGGCAGCTGGGCGACGTTGCTGGAGGTGCTCGAGGCCGATAAGGCCGGCAACGTGGTGCGCGGGCCGATGGAAGCGGTCACGCTGGACACCACGAACTCCCTGATCTACACATCCAAGCGCCTGATCACCACCATCGGCGTCGAGGATTTGATCATCGTCGACACCGAGGACGCATTGCTGGTCTGCCCAAGGGACCGGGCCGAAGGCGTGCGCCAGATTGTAGATTGGCTCAAGCAATCGGGCCTCAGTGACTACCTGGTCGATTTCACCCCCAAGGAATAACTCTATCCAACTGTGCTGGGCGTCGTAGGGGCGGGCCTTGCGTCCGCCCGCGTGTGTTACGCGCGTCGCACGGGCGGACGCAAGGCCCGCCCCTACAAGAGATGTGAAACATCTTCGAGGTAATCCTCGATTCTGTGTGGGGAGTGGTAGGTGGACGATGTTGGTCGGGTTGTCTCGATCAAGAAGCCAGTTCTCGGGGTTGGCGCGAATGTAGCGGCGGATAGCGTTCAGCTCACGGACATCTCGAACGATGTGCTCGTAATAGTTGCGCTGCCAGAACTTCGCCCGGCGCATACGCGACATAGAACATCCCCTCCTTTACGAGACGTAGGGGCAGGTCTTGCACCTGCCCGCACGGTAACCTCCGTGACACCTCACCCGCCGGGCAACCGCAAGGGTTGCTCCTACGGGATCAGGACGCTGAGATTAGCTCGTTTTGTTCCTCAGCGCATTGAGGGCAGGTCTGTCCGTCCTTGAGCTCGATCATGTGCTTCGTGCACACGGCGAAAATCTCCATGCGTTCCGAGAAGAGCTTCTTACGGATCGTGCCCTCTAACGCCAAGTGGGCGCAATTGGTCTCGCGCAGGATGTCCGGTACCGGGCAACTGTCGCAGATACCGCGCTGCCACCGCAGCGAGTCACGGCTCTTCGGCAGCCGGCATTCCAGTGTCTCGCGGCCGCGGTGATAGTCCTCGTAGTAGAATCGACAGTTGGGGCGGGGTTTTTCAGGCATGGTTGGGTTTGGTGGAGGGTGAAGGGTGGAGAGTGGAGAGTGAAGAGTGGAGAGAAAACGACGGACTGTGTTTACTGTTAACTGCCTACTGTCTACTGCCCACTCAACGTAAGACCAGAGCGATCCCTAGCAACGTCACCAGTGCGCCGGCGATTTCGTTGGACTGCGGGATCTCGCCGAGAAATACCACACCCAGCAGGATGCCCAGCGTGACCTCCTGCGTTGCGATCAGGTTCGCCGTGGTGGCATGAGTATGGCGCAGAGCGGCGTTGTAGAGCGTGTGACCGATGCCCAAAGGGATGACGCCGAGGGCGATGACCGCCAGGATCGGCACGAGCGTGTAGCCCTCAGGCGTAAAGTTGGCGACCGCTGTGGGCAGGGCCCACAGCGCAGCCAGAGCATAGACCGCCACGGCGTAGGTAAAGAGCGGATAGCGGGATCGCTGCCCGCGTCCGGCCACCGAGTACAGGCCGAAGGTGATCGCCGAGACCAATGCCAGGAGGTCGCCCAAGGCCATCGCACTGTTCCAACGCGGCTCGAAGCCGGCCAGGATGGCAACGCCCAGCACAGCGACTAGCACGCCGCCCCATTTGCGCCGGGGGATCGGCTCTTTCAGAAACCAGGCCGAGAACAGGGTGACGAAGATGGGCGCGGTGTAGACGATAGCCAGCGAGTGGGCAATGGTCGTGTAGCTGAGCGACGCGATATAGGTCAGAAAATGCAGCGCGGCGATCAGGCCAAAAACCAGGAAGAGGGGACCGCTCTGGCGGGAGAGCTTGAACGGTTCCTTGCGCAGCCGCATCAGCGCGAAGATAAAGAGTGCTGCCACCGCCAGCCGGCCGGCCGTCTTCTCGTAAGGGCTAAGCGGATCGGCCCAGCGCACCAATACCGGGCTGGTGGCAAAGAATAGCACTGCCAGCGCGGCTAGCCACGTCCCGCGCTGCTGCTCGTGCCTCGATCCGCCCGGTGCTTCGACCGCAGGGGTGCTCTCGCTGTCAGCTGTATTGCTTAAGCCATCGCCGCTCAAGGCTTATGGAGCCGCAGGGGGCGGCGCAAACGCCACCGCCAGGCTGATCGCCATGCTCAGCACGATGATAATGCTAATGATAAGGAAAACTGTTCTGCGCCAGTCGCGCCGATTTCGCCGTTGTGATGACCTTGCCATCGGAATTCAAGCCTCCATTTCCAAACTAGTCGGCCAAGATTATACCATATAGCGTAAGAGGCCGGCAACATCGGCGGCTGCACGGGTGCGAAATGCGCCGCGGCTGCGTCCTGTGTTGACCTGAACACGGTTGCCAGGTATAATCAAGACAGATGACTGTCGCATCAGACCACTCCTTTTGGAGATCCGATTCGTTCAGCCTGAAAACAGGAGGCGATAGTGTCTGGCTTGCTCGATAACCTCAACGTAAGCGCTCTTAATTGCTTCTATTTTGGCATGCTGGCGGGTGGTCTTGTTTTTGCGTTGGGAACGTTACTGCTTAGCGGCCTGAGCGACGGTGGTGATGGTGGTGGGGATGGCGCTGACGCGGGCGGCGATGGCGGGAATGGAGGAGACGGAGGTGGCGACGGCGACGGGAGTGGCGGTGATCTCAAGATTTTCAGCCCCGTCACCTTGGCTACGTTCATGGCTGTCTTCGGCGCCCTGGGCCTGATTTGTACCGTGGGACTGGAACTGGACGCACGTCTGAGCCTGTTGATCGCCGGCCTGGTGGCAGCGGCCGTCAGCCTGGCGGTAGCTGTTCTTTATGGCCGCCTGCTGGTGGCCTTGCACGGCAGCACCAACATCCGCGAGGCGGACATGGTGGGCATCGAAGCCATGGTGACCACGCCAATCCCGGTCGATGGTCTCGGCACGGTGCTTTTCGAGATGAGCCAAGAGCGTATGAGCCGGCCGGCCCGTTCAGTCGACAACACCGCGATCGCGGGCGGTACAACCGTTGTGATCCAACAAGCATCCGGAGGCAACGTGCTCATCGTCCGGCCGCACCAACCCTGAATTCTGATCGCTCGGATCCCTGAGGTAAGCCCGGCTATCCTGGCAAGGAGATCTATTGATGAACAACTACATTTTGCTTGCCTGCATCCCCATCGCCTTGGTCGTCGTATTTCTGGCGTTCGGGGTCGTCTTTTCCAACCGATATCGCAAGGTCGGCCCGAACGAGGTGTTGGTGATCTCGGGTGGCCGGAGAAAAAAGGATGGCCAGGCCTACCGCATCGTGCGCGGCGGCGGCACGTTTGTTTGGCCGGCCATCGAGCGCATCGACTCGCTGTTGATGGAGGTCATGACCATCGACGTCGTGACGCACCGCGTGTATACAAGCGAGGGTGTGCCGGTCACTGTGGATGGCGTGGCGCAGGTTTCGATCGACCCGAGCGACACGGCTATTCGCACCGCAGCCCAGCTCTTCCTCTCTAAGGCCGAAGATGAAATCCGCAACGTGGCCTTGCAGACTTTGGAAGGCCACCTGCGCGCCATTCTTGGCACCATGACCGTCGAGGATATCTATCGCGACCGCGACGCCTTTGCCCAGCAGGTGCAGCAGGTATCGTCGGGCGACATGGCCGCGATGGGGCTGCGCATCATCTCTTTCACCATCAAGGATATCCAGGACGATCAAGGCTACCTGGATGCTTTGGGCCAGAAGCGTACCGCCGAGGTCAAGCGCGACGCGGCCATTGGCCAGGCCGAGGCCGCGCGCGATGCTACCATCAAGAGCGCGCAGGCTCGCCAGGAGGGCGAGACAGCCAAATTCCTGGCCGAAACACGTATCGCCGAGTCGCAGAAGAACTACGCCGTGCAGAAGGCGGCGTACGATCTGGAAACCAACATGCGGCGCGCGGAAGCCGACCTTTCCTACAAGCTTCAGGAGACCAAGACCAACCAGCTTGTGAAGGAGCAGGAGATCCAAATCGAGGTGGTAGCCAAGCAGAAGCAGATCGAGGTACAGCAGCAGGAGGCCTTGCGTAAGGAGAAGGAGCTGGAGGCCACGGTGCGCAAGCCGGCCAATTCCGAGCGCTACCGCATCGAAACCTTGGCCGACGCAGAGAAGTTCAAGCGACTGGCCGAGGCGCAGGGTCTGTCGGCGGCCACGCAGGCCATCGGCGAGGGCGACGCTGCGGCCATCAAGGTCAAGGGCCTGGCTGAGGCGCAGATCACCCAGGCCAAGGGACTGGCCGGGGCCGAGGTGGTTCAGGCGACCGGTTTTGCCGAAGCGCAGGCCATGGAGAAGAAGGCCGCCGCCTGGAAGAACTACAACCAGGCGGCCATCATCCAGCAGCTCATCGAGGCCCTGCCGCAGGTCGCTACCGCCATCGCCATGCCGCTGTCTCAAACCGATCGGATCGTCGTCATCAGCAGCGGTGGCGACGGTCAAACGGGTGCAGGCGCCTCAAAAATCACAGCCGACATCGCCAACATCGTCGCTCAGGTGCCGGCCACCGTCGAGGCGCTGACCGGAATCGATCTGATCAACGCGCTGCGCCAGCTTCCCGGCATCGGCGACACCGACGGCGAAGCTCAGAAAAGCTAGGCTAACCTTGCCGGCTCGCAGGTACCACTTCGACCTTCGAGGTCTTCTGAGACCTCGAAGGTCTGCTTTTTGGGGCGCGTCATCCTTGCGCAAACCGCCCGATGGGTTCCCGCTTGCGTGGGAACGACGAGGTGAGGCTTTCGCGGGAATGATGGTATGCGCGGGGTGATGGGCGGAACAGTTCCTTTGCGTTTTTCGGATCGGTGGATATAATCGTATGGAACTTACGTTCTATTCCTTTCTTTCAGGAACTCCTCTTGAGCCACTCGCACAAGAAGAGACGCCTGGAGGCAGCCGTCCAGGCTGTCCAGCAGAAGTGGGGCCAACAGGCCCTCCACAAGGGAACGCTCTCCACCGCCACTTCGTCACCCCCTTGCCTGTCTACCGGCCTCCCGACGCTCGACCGCGTTCTGCGCATCGGCGGGCTGCCTCTTGGCCACATCTCAGAGCTGATCGGACAACCGACCTCCGGCAAGCGCACGCTGGCCCTGCATATCCTGGCCCAGTCGCAGCATTGCTATCCATGTCTTTACCTTGACCTGGCCCAGACCTTCGACCCTGCTTACGCCGCTGCTTGTCACGTCGACCTCTCGCGGTTAGTGATTGCCGCGCCTGCCAGCCCGGCCGAGGCGCTCGATCTGGTCTGCGACCTGGCAAGCGGCGGCCATTTTGGCCTGATCGTCTTCGACTCGACTGCGGAACTGCGAGGTGGAGCATTGCCTGCCGCACCTGCCGCACCTGCCGCAGCCGCGCTGCGGCGGCTGCGGCAGGCCCTAAACGGCAAAGGCTGTGCGCTGCTCTTTTTGACCACCCCCCGGCCCGAGGCATCAGAGTTGTCCAACCCGTATCCGCCCGGTTTTGACCTGGCTCAGGCGGCCGCGCTGCGGCTGGAGGTGAGCCGGCAGCGCTGGCTGCGGCAGCGTGGCACGATGCGTGGCTACGAAGCGCGGGTCACAGTGATGCGCAGCCGTTGGAGCGAGCCAGGTGGTCAAGCGACCGTGCGCATTATGCTCGATGGTTTGATTGACGACTCTCATGCCCGCTAGAATCGCTTATCTCGTCATCCCCCACCTGCCTGTCGCCGTCGAGCGCCGTGAGCGGCCGCGGTTGGCAGGGCAGCCGGTAGTGATCGCCGCCGCGCACCACCTGGCCGGCGCTACTCAGGTGTTGGACTGTTCGGCCGAGGCCCTGGCCGAAGGTGTGTATCCTGGCATGTCTATCGGCCAGGCCGAGCGCCTTTGCCCGGAGGGGGCGTTTCTCTCCCCGCGGCTCGATCTCTATCGCGCCGCGGCGGCCGGTCTGTTCGACCTGCTGCGCAGCCAGGCGCCGGCGGTGGAACAGGCGCAGCCGGGCGGGCTTTATCTCGGGTTGGCCGGGCTGGAACAGCGGGACGAAGACGCGCTTATCTTGTGTTGCCAGCAGAGCGAGATGATCCAGCGCGAGCTGCGGCTGGCAACCACCGCGGGCGTCGCCGTCAATAAGTTCACTGCTGAGGTGGCCTCGCTTTGCATCGGCCTCAACCGGGTGCTGGTTCTATCGGCTGGTACGGAGCGAGAGTTTCTGGGCGACTTCCCGGTCACCCTGCTCCCTGTGGAGGAGGAGACCCGGCGGCGCTTGCAGCTCTTCGGGCTGCGCCGGCTGGACCAGTTTGCTCGCCTGCCGCCGTCTGCCGTGCTGGCCCAGTTCGGTTGGGAGGGACAGCGCGCACACCGGCTGGCGCGCGGGCAGGATGACCGTCCGCTGATCGCGGGGTATAGCGAACGCTTTGAGACGGGGCATCGTGAATTCGAGCCGCCGCTGGACGACCTGGAGCACCTGATCGCCGCAGCTAGCCGGCTGGTGACGGATTTGGCCGGCCGGCTAGCGCCAGCGCTGTTGCGCGGAGGCCAGTTCGACGTGCAAATGATCTGTGCCGACGGCACGCCGCTCGACGCCCATCGCATCCTGGCGGAACCTACCGCCGATGCGAGCCGGCTGGCAAGACTGGCCGAGGCCTTGTTACGTCCCCTAAGCTATCCCGATCGGGTGAGCGATCTCACGCTGACGCTCAGCGGGTTGAGCGTGCCTTCAGTGCATCAACTCAGCATCTGGCATAACTCACGGGAGGATGCAGCCGAAGCCCACCTGGCGCGCCTGGCCAAACGCTATGGCCCCCACTGCTTTCAACGAGCCGCCCTGGTCGACCCGGAGCACCGGCTCGCCGCGCGGCGCTTTATTCAGGTTGACTTTGCAAAATAGGGATTGCTTAGCGTCCATCCACCCAGGGCAGGTGCAAGACCTGCCCCTACCCGGCGTCTACCCTATTTGACCGTGATCGTCTTGAACCCATTGCACGTGTGCCTGGGCTTGGGCCGCTTCGTAGACCAGCACGCCCAGCGTCGTGGTCTCGCGCAGGATAAGGTCGGCTAGGCTGGCTTCCAAATCGAGAGGCGCCAGGGCGCTGAGAATGATCGCAGGCCGCCCCTTTTTCATCTGGATCGGGTGTGAGCCACACGACACGGGCGCCTGCGGCAAAAAGGCGCTGGCTGACTGACAGATATAGCTCCGGGTTCATGTCGTCGATGTTGGTGTCGATCTGGACCATGCTCGCGGCGTGGTGCACTTGTCGTCGTGCGGCTGTCGCCGGCCTCGCCGAGCCACAGGCGGGCCAGGTTCGGCCAGGTAAACTCGCGCTGCCCGGCGCCGTAGCCAATACGTTGCAGGCGCATAGCAGGCTGGCGGAAGGTTGCGTACTGAGCCAGCAGCGCCGCGCCGGTTGGAGTGATCAGCTCGCCGGGGCCGGGCGCCGGATAAATGGGCGCCTGGACGCTGGCCAACAGCTCCAGCGTAGCCGGCGCGGGCAAAGGCAGCGCGCCGTGGGCTGATTGGGTCCAGCCGGAGCCGAGTGGCACGGATGAAGCATAAAGCTCGGTAATTCCAAGTGCGTGCAGTCCGGCGGCCACGCCTACAACATCTACGATGGCATCCAGCGCCCCCACCTCGTGGAAGTGGATTTGCTCCACCGGCACCCCGTGTACCTTGGCCTCGACCTGGGCCAGGCGCGTGGTCGAGGAGTTCGGCATAGCTACCGGACTCCTGAACTTGTTCAGGCATCTTCAAACCAGTTTGACGCTGGGAGATCCCGCAGAGCTATCGGGGAGACAGCGTGGCCGTTGGCCTGGCCGGTGACGCTGAGGGAACCGCTACGAAACCCGGCCAAGTCCAAAGCAACGAAGCGATAGCCGGCGCCGGTGACGCCTTCGACGATAGACAAACGCTGTTCAATGACCTGGAGCAAGTCTTCGGCGGACAGCTCGATGCGAGCGACGTCGCCGTGATGGCGCACACGGAACTGTTGAAAGCCGAGCGCCACGAGCACATCCTCGGCGGCCTCGATCTGGCGCAGCAAGTCGGGCGTGATGGGTGTGCCCTGGGGAACGCGCGAGGACAGACTGTTCCTTGCTGGCACGTGTGCCCAAGACCTGAGAGCTGCGCGTGGCTAGTCGTGCCATGATCTGCGCCACCTGCTCGCTGGTCTTGCCGGGGCAGTACACCACTTCGGGGAATCCCCAACGCAGTGCGCGATGGTTGTCCAGCATGGCGAAGCCGAGCTCCTCGTAGGGCAAGGCGCGCAGGGCTTGCAGCGCCTGGTCCACTGGTGTGTGGCCACTGGCAACCGCTTCGAGTAGTTTTCGAATGGTGGCTTCGTCCATGGGTGCTTAGGATAGCTGACGTGGCCCGGATTGTCAAAGCGGATCGAACGCCAGACCCGCTTCATTGTGCCGGCCACGTCCGGGCGCAGCGGAATCCAACGCGCGAGTTGGGCCGGGCCGAGTGAGAAGAATCGCGCACAAAGGTCTGCGCGTATTCGAACGTTGCAGCCCACGAGCCGCCTCGTAGCCCATGGTCTAGGACCTTGTCAGTGCCGAGAGGGTTGTGGTCGGGCGCCTGGCGGTAGTAGCCAAAGTCGAAGTAATCGGCCACCCATTCGGCGACGTTGCCGGCCATATCAAGCGCGCCGTATGGGCTGGCGCCGGTCGGGAAACTGCCTACAGGCATCGGCCCTCCCTGTCCGCTTTCGGAGGTGTTAGCGCGCTGGTCATCCCAGTCGTTGCCCCAGGGGTAGAGACGTCCATCTGTGCCGCGCGCGGCCTTCTCCCATTCGGCCTCGGTGGGAAGACGGAGGCCAGCCCAGCGGCAGTATGCAGCGGCCTCGCGCCAGAGGATCCCAACCACCGGCTCAGCGGCGTGCTCTGCCAGCACGTTGGCGTTCCATCCCGCCGGCTGATGGCCAGTGTTCTCCACGAACCTAGCAAAGGCTGCGTTGGTCACCTCCGTGCGGTCGATGGCGAACGCGTCCAGGTAGACGCGGCGTTGCGGCCGGTTCGACGCGCGCCCGTCGTCTTGGCCCATGAGAAACCAGCCTGCGGGTACGAAGGCCATGGAGTTGGGAGGTTTCGGGATGAGTGGTGGGGGAAGAGGGGAACAGGCAGTGAGCAGCGCCAGGAATATAAGACTTACGATGAGAAAATGACGGACGGTGATCACGTTCTTGAACCGTCGTAGATTGGACCTCTCTTCTGAAAGAGGTCCCGTCTACTCTACGTGGTCGTTTTTTACAACAGACACTCAGGTGCGGGGCACACACCAGGGGTGAAAACAGCGGGGCTCGGTCGGAGACCGGCCCGAGCAACTGGGACGCAACCGCCGGGCTCGGCGGAGACCGGCCCGAGCAACTCTTAGGATAGGGGATACCGTCCGAACTCTTCCACGGCATCGGCCATGGCCAGGATATTTGCTGCCGGCACATCGTTCATGATCGTGTGCACCGACGCCACCATGTACCCGCCGCCTGGCCCGAGGGCGTTCATCACGCGGCGCAGTTCCTGGCGCACGTCGTCGGGCGTGCCGTAGGGCAGAACCCGGTGCGTGTCGACGGCGCCGCAAAAGGCCATGTTCTGGCCAAAACGCCGCTTCAGTTCCGCCAGGTTCGACATCCGGCCCGCCGAGGTCTGGATGGGGTTCAGGATGTCGATGCCCATCTCGATGAAGTCGGGGATGAGGTCGAAGACGTCGCCGTCGGTGTGGAAGAAAACCTTGGCCTGCGTGCGTGCTTTGATAAAGGCGATGAACTCCGCGTGCAGCGGCTTGAGAAACTGCCGGTACATCTTCGGCGAGATCATCAAGCTGTTTTGGGTGCCCAGGTCGTCGCCGATCTTGATGATGTCGATCAGATCGCCGCACTCGTCCAGAAAATGGCCCATCAGCGTCTTGCACAGGTCGGTGATCTTGCGCAACAACGCCAGGGCAAAGTCCGGCGCCATGATCAAGTTGATCAGGAACTTGTCCATGCCCTGCATGGCATGCGCTCGCTCGAAGGGGAACAGCAGCCAGGGAGTGGCGACGATAGCATATTCGCCGGCATCGCGCAGCCGTTGCGCCTGGTCGCGCACGTGCGCCACGCGCGAGGGATCGTTCATGTCCGGCCAGGGGTAGTGCTCGATCTCCTCAAGGGTCGTAGCGTCGGCCATCGGGTGTACGCCAGGGAACCAGACGTCGTCGGCGAGTTCGACCTGCCCGCTGCCCCACGAGTTCGATCCAGGGGGTGTGCGGGGGGCGCTGGTGATTGCGTACCAGCACGTCGGCCGGCTCCAGGTCCAGCACTGCCCGCACATCACTGTGCAGTCGCCGCATCGTCTGCTCGTCGACCGCGGCCGTGCCCAGCTCCGGCCAATCGTAGATGTACTGATCCGGCGCATCGATACCGAGCAGTTGTTTCAGCTCGCGATAGGGTTTCATCTTCATGCCGGTGGCGTTGCTGACGCCGATGCAGAGAGGAACCCGGTCGGGCTCCTCGTGGTTGATGGCTGCCAGGAACTCGATCGCGTGACTTCATTGCGGTTCTCCCAAATGTAGGGCAAATCCCGTCCGGGATTTGCCCTACATTTAATCCTTCGTATACGGCTTGCCGTCGGCGGCAGGCGCCACCGTCTTGCCGACGACACCCGCCAGCACGATCATCGTCACCACGTAGGGCAGGATCAGTAGCCACTCGGTGGGGATGGGCACCTGGGTCTTGCCCAGCACCTGCAGCTTGGCTTGCAGCGCATCCGAGAAGCCGAAAATCAGCGATGCGCCGTAGGCGCCAAACGGTGTCCACCGTCCGAAGATCATAGCGGCCAGGCCGATGAAGCCCTTGCCGGCCGTGATGGACTCGTCGAAGCGCCCGACCGAGCCGATCGTGAAGTAGGCGCCGCCAAGGCCGGCAACCATGCCGCCGATGATCACGTTGATATAGCGAATCTTGAAGACGTTGACGCCCAGCGTATCCGCCGCGCGTGGGTGCTCGCCGACAGCGCGGGTTCGCAGGCCCCAGCGAGTGTAGAACAGCATAAAGTGAATCGCAAAGATCGTGATGAAAAGCAAGTAGACAAGAGGTGTTTGGTTGAAGAAAATCGGCCCAAGGATGGGGATTTGCGACAGGCCAGGTATCGCAATCTTTTGGAAGACGCCCCCCGAGTTCAGAGCGGAATTGGTTTGCAGAAAACGCTGGCTGATAAAGCTCGTGATGCCCAGGGCAAAGATGTTGATGGCCGTGCCAGCGATGATTTGGTCCACGCGAAATCGAATCGCCAGGATGGCGAGGAAGAGGCCGAGAATGCCGCTGGCGATGATTGCGGCCAGCAGACCGAGCCAAAGGCTACCCGTGATGCTCGAGAAAATGACCGCAATCATAGACGCAGTCAACATCATGCCCTCGATGGCGATGTTGATCACTCCTGAGCGCTCGCACATGATACCGCTCATGGCGGCGAAAGCAATAGGCGTCGCTGCGGCCACGGCAAAGGTGAAGATGCCCAGCAAGTTGATCGACTTGTCGCGCACGGACCACACCAGGAAGGCGAAGACGAAGGCCAGCGACACGACGCCCAACACCAACACCACGTGCTTGAAGCCCCGGAGGATCTGGTACAGACCCAGCGCGCCTACGATGGCTGCCAGTGCGATCAATAGGGCGCGCGTCGGCAGCACCAGATCAGGCACTTTGATGATCTTCTCTTTGGTCACGGGGTTGAGCTTGAAGGTGCTCTCCATGGCCGGCGTGCTGTTCATCACGAAAAAAGCCAGGATGGCAGCAGCCACGACCAGGAAGAAGACGCCATAGGCAATGGCCTTACGCCGCTCGCGACGAGCAGCATAGGAGCCAACGGATATTGTGGGGGCGGTTGTTGCAGTCATATCGAGTCACCTCATTCGCAATTGACAATTGACAATTGACAATTGTTACGATCCCCATCCTTTGGTAAACACCGGCCCCTCTTGGGCGGCAGGCTTGCGCAGCCGATAAATCCAGCGGATGATCTCCGGCGCGGCGATGAAGACGATCACCAAGGCGATCACGATCGTGACGATGTCCACCGGGATCCGCGCGACCGATTGCATGCGGGTGGCGCCGTTTTTCAACGTGCCAAACAGCAGGGCGGCGAACAGCACGCCCACGGGATGGTTCTTACCCAGCAGCGCCAGGGCAATGGCGTCGAAGCCCATGCCGGCGGAAAAGCCCACGCCTACCCAGCGGTCCACCGCGAGCGTCTGCACCATCCCGGCCGTGCCCGCCAGCCCACCGCTGATGAGCATGATGACAATCCACAGTCGCTTTACATTTATACCGCTATACCTGGCGGCCTTGGGATTGGCGCCGACCATGCGGATTTGAAAACCCAGCGTGGATCGATACAAGATCCACCAGATCAGCCATACCGTGAAAAGCGCCAGAAAGAAGCCGGCATGGAAACGGTTGCCTGGCGTGGTGAAGAACCTTGGAATCCAGGCTGTAGCCAGGACAGGCGGGGTGACTGGCACATCGGGCCGAGCCATGGGACCGCCCACTTTGAGCAGCCAGGCACTCAGGCTGATGGCGATCCAGTTCATCATGATGGAGTTGATGACCTCGTGCGCACCCGTGTAGGCTTTTAGCGCGCCCACGATCCCTGCCCAAATAGCGCCGCCAGCGATCCCCGCCAGCATCGCCAGCGGCAGATGGATGATCCACGGCAAGCCGGTGACCTTGAAGCCCACGTAGACCGCGCAGAGCGCCCCGACCAGCATCTGGCCCTCGCCGCCGATATTAAACAGCCCCCCTTGGAATGCGAACGCGACCGCCAGGCCGGCAAAAATATAGGGTACGGACTGGGTCAAGCTTTCGGATAAGGGGACCAAGGCAATGGCCAACTGCTGGGTGCCTTCACCGCTCAGCATAGCGCCGATGCCTCGAATGATGCCGCCGATGTTCAGCGATCCGTTGAGCATGGCGCCATAGGCCGTGGCCACCGTCTGTACCGTGATCTTCAACGCACCCATAGGGTCGTCGAAGAAGTGCAGCCAGGCGTTGACGACGTCTTTATCGGTCACCAGAATCAGAATGGCGCCGATGACCAAGGCGGTGAAGACGGCCAAGACTGGATAGAGGATCGCATCGAGCACCCGTGAACGCTTGGGTTTCGACTGGCCGCTGGCGGCTTGAGGAGTGGCAACAGGTACGGTCGATTCGGACATCCTAGTCCTCCTGGTTGATAAAAACCTGAGCAAGTACCGGACTCCCCGACTTGTCGGGGTCCGGTGATCCCGAACAAGTTCGGGAGTCCGCGACTTGTCTGTCAGGTGACGATTTGTCTTTCCTTCGTGTCAGGCCTGGGTGCATGGGCCAAGGCCTCTTCCAGACTGTTGCCCGCCATCATCAGACCCACCTGCTCTTTTGACACGTCATCGGCGTCGACGACCGCAGTAAACTTGCCCTTGAAAATCACGGCGATGCGGTCAGATAGCCCCATGATCTCGTCCAACTCGGCGGACACCAGCAGCACGGCGGCGCCGCTGTCGCGCTTCTCGACCAGCCGGCGGTGGATGAATTCAATGGAACCGACATCCAATCCGCGCGTAGGTTGGTTGGCGATCAAGAGCCGGATCGGGCGGTTGAGCTCGCGCGCCACGATGACCTTTTGCTGGTTGCCGCCCGAGAGGTTGGAAACCGGCACGTCTGCGCTGGGAGTGCGGATGTCGAACTCCTTGATCAGGCCGTCGGCCTGGCCTTGGATCGCTTTCTCGTTGACGACCATGCCTTTGGAGAAAGGCTCGCGGTAGTAGGTGTTGATGACGAGGTTGTCGTGCACCGGAAACGACAATACCAGCCCGTCCTCCTGGCGGTCCTCGGGGATGTGCGACACGCCGCATTCGGTGATCTTGCGCGGGCTGGCATTGGTGACGTCCTGGCCGTCGATGTGCACGGTGCCTTCCTGCACGGTGCGCAGGCCGGTCAGCGCCTCCACCAGCTCCGTCTGCCCGTTGCCCTGCACGCCGGCCACGCCCAGGATCTCGCCCGCGTGCACGTCGAGGCTGGCGCCGTTGACGGTCAGCTGCAGGCGGTTATCCAGCACTTTCAGGTTCTCGACCGCAAGCACTTGCTCGTCAGGGTGTGACGGTGTCTTATCGACCGTCAAGTCCACCTGCCGGCCGACCATCAACTCAGCCAACGTGGCCTGGCTGGCGCCCTGGGTTTTGGTCTCGCCCACCACCTGGCCGCGGCGGATGACCGTCACCCGATCGGCAAGATCCAGCACCTCGCGCAGCTTATGGCTGATGAAGATGATGCTCACGCCCTGATCCCGCAGGGAGCGCAGAATTCCGAAGAGGTCGTCGGCTTCTTGAGGCGTTAGCACAGCCGTTGGCTCATCCAAAATCAGGATGGTAGCGTGCCGGTAGAGCACTTTGATGATCTCGACGCGCTGGCGCACGCCAACCGAGATGTTCTCGACTTTGACCTCAGGATCGACGTGCAGGCCATGTTTTTGCGACAACTCGCGGATGCGATCGGCCACGGCCTTGCGGTTGAGCACCAGCCCTTTGGTGGGCTCGTCTCCCAGCATGACATTTTCGGTCACGGTGAGCACGGGGATGAGCATAAAATGCTGGTGAACCATGCCGATACCCTGGCGGATGGCATCGGTCGGTCCGTTGATGTCTGTGCGCTGGCCGCGGATGAAGATCTCGCCCTCGTCGGGACGATACAGCCCGTAGAGGATGTTCATCAGCGTGCTTTTGCCGGCGCCGTTTTCTCCCAACAGGGCGTGGATCTCCCCTTCTTCCAAGGTTAGATTGATGTGATCATTTGCCAGCACGCCGGGAAACTGCTTGGTGATGTTGCGTAGCTCGAGAACTGGGGTCATGGGCATCTCCAGCCGGGGTGTGAGGAGCTTGGCTTTTCAAGGGGTAACGCAAACCGCGAAACCAGCCTCATGCGAGATGTCTTCACGGCTCTTGTCTGAAAAACCTACGTTGGTGCGGAACGGGGGCGGTCCCGCACCAACGTAGATGGGGTCATGGTAGGCAAATCCCATCCGGGACTCACGTTGCCAATTTGCCCGCCGGATCTCCGGAACGCACATCCGCGACATGGAACCCGGACGGGATTTGCGCTTCAGCTTTAGGTATAGAAGAGATTGGCCTTAGGAGCCAGTCGCCAGGGTATCGATCTTACCGGCGGCGATATCCTTGGCGATCTGATCGAGCTCGGTCTTGAGCTCGGCTGGCACCTTGCTGTCGAAGGTGTGGAACGGCGCCAGGCCGACGCCGCCATTGGCGAAGGTGCCCATGTAGTCGTCGCCCAGAGTCAGGGTGCCGTCCTGCAGCGCCTGGATGGTGTCGTAGACAGCCTTGTCCATGTTCTTCAAGATGGAGGTTAGCCAGGTATCGGCGAAATCAGGCGCTAAGACGAACTGGTCGCCGTCCACGCCGATCATCATCAGGCCGCGCTCCTTGGCAGCTGCTGCGCTGCCCAGGCCGACCGGGCCGGCCACCGGCATGATCACGTCGCAGCCCTCGTCGAACAAGTTCTCGGCGAAGCGGCGACCATCGTCCGTCGACTCGAAGTTGCCGGTGAACATGCCGTCGTTGGTGGCGTTGTCCCAGCCGAGCACCTTGACCTCAGCGCTCTTCTGGGTGTTGTAGTAGTCGACGCCGTTCTGGAAGCCGACCATGAAGACGGTCACCGGCGGGATGTTGATGCCGCCAAAGGTGCAGACCGTGCCGGTCTCGCTCATGCCCGCTGCCAAATAGCCGGCCAGGAACGAAGGCTGGCTGGTGTCGAACTGCAAGCCCTTGACGTTCGGAGCGCTACTGGCCGAGTCGATGATCGCAAACTTGGCGTCCGGGTTGGCCTCAGCCGCCGCCTTGGTCGCATCCGCCAACAGGAAGCCGACCGTGACGATCAGGTCCTTCTTCTGCGAGAGGAATTCGTTGATGTTCTTCTCGTAGTCGGTCTGCTGTTGGCTCTCCAGATAGACCCCGTCGACGCCCAGGTCTTTCATGGCGTCCTCGACACCCTTCCACGCCGTCGCGTTGAAGGACTTGTCGTCGATGCCGCCCGTGTCCGTCACCTGCCCGATCATCAACTGCGGTCCGGCGGCTTTGACTTCACCCGTCATCGTGTTAACCTTACCGGCGGCGATATCCTTGGCGATCTGATCGAGCTCGGTCTTGAGCTCGGCTGGCACCTTGCTGTCGAAGGTGTGGAACGGCGCCAGGCCGACGCCGCCATTGGCGAAGGTGCCCATGTAGTCGTCGCCCAGAGTCAGGGTGCCGTCCTGCAGCGCCTGGATGGTGTCGTAGACAGCCTTGTCCATGTTCTTCAAGATGGAGGTTAGCCAGGTATCGGCGAAATCAGGCGCTAAGACGAACTGGTCGCCGTCCACGCCGATCATCATCAGGCCGCGCTCCTTGGCAGCTGCTGCGCTGCCCAGGCCGACCGGGCCGGCCACCGGCATGATCACGTCGCAGCCCTCGTCGAACAAGTTCTCGGCGAAGCGGCGACCATCGTCCGTCGACTCGAAGTTGCCGGTGAACATGCCGTCGTTGGTGGCGTTGTCCCAGCCGAGCACCTTGACCTCAGCGCTCTTCTGGGTGTTGTAGTAGTCGACGCCGTTCTGGAAGCCGACCATGAAGACGGTCACCGGCGGGATGTTGATGCCGCCAAAGGTGCAGACCGTGCCGGTCTCGCTCATGCCCGCTGCCAAATAGCCGGCCAGGAACGAAGGCTGGCTGGTGTCGAACTGCAAGCCCTTGACGTTCGGAGCGCTACTGGCCGAGTCGATGATCGCAAACTTGGCGTCCGGGTTGGCCTCAGCCGCCGCCTGGGTCGCATCCGCCAACAGGAAGCCGACCGTGACGATCAGGTCCTTCTTCTGCGAGAGAAATTCGTTGATGTTCTTCTCGTAGTCGGTCTGCTGTTGGCTCTCCAGATAGACCCCGTTGACGCCCAGGTCTTTCATGGCGTCCTCGACACCCTTCCACGCCGTCGCGTTGAAGGACTTGTCGTCGATGCCGCCCGTGTCCGTCACCTGCCCGATTGCCAACTTGGCCGCTTTGGTCGGTTCAGTGGCTTTGGTCGGCTCAGGAGCCTTGGTCGGTTCGGGAGCCTTGGTCGGCTCAGGGGCTTTAGTCGGCTCGGGAGCCTTTGTTGGTTCTACCGCGGCCGCAGGGACCTCGGTGGGTGTCGCTTCTTGTGACGGACAAGCCGCCAGGACCATAGCAGCGACGACGAGAACGGCCAGTAGTAAGTACAGGCGCTTTTGCATAGGTGATTCTCCTCCTATTGGGAATCCAAAAAACAGATGGTTAGATGGTCAAAGATGTGGGACTGCACGCCAACGCAGACCGGCCCAGGGAAACCAGGGGAAAGGGATGTTTGTCCGAGATGGGAGAGATTGGTTCAGGAGCCGGTCATAGGCAGCGTGTCCGTCCGATCTAAGTGACAGACAGAGAGCTAGCTCGCTTCGTTGCGATCACCTCCTTATGCCGGGTGAGGAGTTCAAAGATGCAGGATAGGGTTTTATCCTGCACGAGGTAGTTGATTAGTGACAGAAGCCATTATAGCGCATGTGTTACGGGTAGGCAAGCGAACGACAGCTTTGCCTTCAAAAAAACACTCGGTGTGATGTTATAATAGTCGTCATGGCGCCATAGGTTCGGTAAGTGGCAGGTTTGTCAAGAGACAGTCGCCAGGCAGAGGCGCCTCCTCAGCCGTCATTTCACCTGTCACCGGGTCAACTCCGGTCACCAATGTGCCTTGTGCCAGCCTGGCTTCGATTTCCTCCAGTGTGGCCTTGACATCGTCCGGGACCTGAGCCTCGGTATCGTGAAATGGGGCCAAGCCAATGCCGTTGTTTGCGACCTCATACATTGCCGTGCCATTCGTGAACGAGCCGCCTACCAGGCTTTTGATCGCGTCATACACGGCCTCGTCGGCGCGTTTCACCGCGCTGCTGAGCAGGTTCTTGGCGCCCTCTGTTCGACCCCGGTCGAAAGCCGTTACATATTGATCCAGATCTGCACCAATGGCCCAAACACCCTCTTGAGCTGCGCCTTGGATCGCGCTCACACTGGACGGGCCGCCGATGCCGGTCACCACGTCCGCGCCCCTTTCTGTTAGGCCTAGTGCGGATGCCCTGCCTTCCATTTCGCTAGCCATAGAATTGACATAAAAGAAAACGACGTTGCACTTTGGGCAAATACAGGTCACTCCAGTTTTGTAGCCAGAACGAAACGGTCTGAAAGCAGGATCTCCCTTGGTGGAGACGAGTCCGACGATCCTGCTCTTGACTCATCGAACCGGCCAGCACTCCGGCGAGAAAGCCCGCCTGATCCTCACGAAAGGCCAGTCCCTTCAGATTGGCTGGATAGGTCTCGTAGACGTGGTCAACGATGACGAACCGGGTGGCTGGGTGTTTCTCTGCAGCCGCCAGGGAGGCCTCGCTCATCCCGGGGCCCACAGCAATGACAAGATCAAACCCTTGGCCGGCAAACAGTTCGATGTTTCTTTCGTAGTCACTTTGTCGGATCGTCTCGAGGATAGCCGTCTCGACGTTGAAATCGCCGGCGGCGCGCATCATGCCTTCATAGGCTGACTGGTTCAACGTGCCGTCTTCCACGGTGCCACCATCGGTCACCAAGCCAATCCGATAGGGGCTGCTCACGCCTCTCCAGTTCTGTAGATCGATGTTCAATGTTAGAGCGGCCTGGCGCACCGGGTCGAACAGAGTGTCATCAGCCTCGGCAACGCCTTCCCACCCGTACATCGTAGAGAGCGCCTGCTTGCCCTTTGCGCGGGATGCCACGTCCTTCAGTGCCTTCTTGTAGGCGTCGGCGACCTCAGGCGGCACGTTAGGCCCGGCGACGATGGTGTCGTTAGGGATATCCTCTGTTTTGGCAAGAACCGCCGTCCTCTGGCTGATATCAGCTAGATCCTTCTCGAGATCGGCACGGATGTCGGCGGCGGTCGCAGCCGCATCCGCTTCACCGCGGTATACCGCAAGCGCTGCGGCAAAATGCGAGCCAGCGAAGTAACTTCTGCCCAGCTTGACACCGTTTTGCTCCAATAAGGCGACCGGGTAGAGATAGCCCGAGGCGCTGGCCGGATCGGTGAAGGCGAAGGTCTTGCCGTTCAGGTCGGCCACGGTTTCGATCCCCGAGTCAGCGCCTACAAGGATCTGGCCGTTGTAGAACTGGCTGCCAAAGCGGATCGACGTCAGCAATAGCTTGGCGTCCGGGCATTTGTCCTTGGCAATGACGTAGCTTAGGGTGGCCAGCCAGACGATATCCGCCTTGCCGGCGCACAAGGCTTCGATTGCAGTGGCGTAACTACTGGCGACCGAGGTGTCCAGATAGATGCCCTTTGCCTCCATCATCTCGTCCAGCTCACCTGCGCCGGCGAGGATTTTCTCGGTCTCGGCCGAGGGAACGAGGACCTGGATCAGAGGCATGGCCTCACTGCCTTTGACTGCGCTCGCGGTGGGCTGCTCAACCGGGGCGGCGCTAGGCTCAGTCGGGGTGACTGTAGGATGCTCGATAGAAAGCGTCGTCGGTTGTTCCTGCGGAACAGGCGGCGCCACAGCCGGCATTGCTTTGCTGCCGCAACCGGACACAACCACGGCAACGACAATCAGGGCTGCCAGGAAAGAACAGAAACGCGGGTGCTTAGTCAGATTCTTCTCCTTTGGGGAATCCAGGACTTACGCCAAACGGGTCTCGATACGGCAGCCTACTCGACCAGCGTTTTGCGTAAGTCCTGGAATCGAAGAGCAGGCAAACAACAGCCCGTTAGCGGCGCGCCCGGCGCCGGTGAGGCGGATCAGGCGACTCGTCCTCGACCGGCGGGCGGGTGAGTGGATCTGACATGAGAAATTCGGTGCGGGCTTGGAGATCGTCGGGCGACGCGTCTTCGTCACGAGCGGCAGCGTCCGTCTTGATACCGTATAGCTTGGCCAAGTCGGATCGGACCTCTGTCCACGCATAGCGCTCAGCAGACAAGCGCGCGTTGTTGGCCAGGCTTTCCGCCAGGAACGGGCGACCTAACACACGCAGCGTGGCTTCAGCTAACGCCACGGCGTCCCCCTCCTGCACCAGGAGGGCATCTACGCCATCGTGCAATAGCTCGGGCATAGACCCAACGTTGGTTCCTACTACCACGGTGCCGCTAGCAGCGGCCTCCAGCACACGCTGAGGCAGGTTATCCAGGCTGGCAGTATGCCAGAACACGCTGGCCTCGCGCAATGTGGCGAGCCAACGCTCGCCTGCGAGCTCTGGGCGGTAGGCGATCGACCTCGCAATGCCAAGCGTATGGGCCTGCGCCCCGATGGCCTGGGCGAGGGAGCCGCGGCCTATCATCATGAGCCGCGCCTGCGGCAGCGTTTGCAACACCTTGGACAGCGCGACGAGCGCCATGGAGGGATTGGCCTCTGGCTCAAGTACGCTTGCCCACAACAACAAGGGCGGCCAGGCGCTGCGGGCCAGGAAGGGGGTGTGTTCGGGAACCAATATGTTGGGCAAGACGGCCGGCTCCAGCCCCTCGCGCTGAAAGATTTCTTTGAGGTAGTCTGACGTCACGGCAAAGCCGTGCGCCCGTTTGACCAATGGCCGAACCAGCCGCCAGCGCCGCGCCATGAAGGTTCTCGCCACGCCGCTCGAGTAGGTAATCACCACCCGGCGGTGGAAGATCCTTCCCAAGAACAGCGCCAGGGTCACCGGCAGATAGAACCCCCAGAAGCTAGCGGCCTGAACGTGGACGACGTCAACGCGCGGCAGGGTCGCAAGGAGGCGCCAGATGATTACGGGGATCTGCACCAGCGGTAGCAGGTGGAGGCCGATCACCGGCAGACGACGGACGGAGGGCACGTCCGTGTTGACCCTCTGCACCCAGGCGCCCTCCTGCTGCAAAAGTTGGCACAACTGTTCCGTCTGACGGCTCAGATCGCCAGTGCGAGGAGGGAACGGGCCTATGATGCAGACGGGAAATCCGCGAAAGCCTGCGCCAGCACCGTTCAGGGCAAATCGGTCGGTCCTTGTCGTCTCCATGATTGGCATTGTACCACGGGCCGGTGGGAGTGCCAATCGTGACGTACAAATGGCCGTCGATGAAACGATGTCGATTGGCCTGCCTGCTGAGTAGGTAGACGCTGCGAGATTATGATATAATAGGGCCGTCATTCGATTGCAATCTGTCGTGACACAGAGGTTATCATCGCTGCTTCGACAAGGGACGTCTATGTCGACACTGATCACATTGTGCAACCAAAAAGGGGGCGTGGGCAAGACCACGACCGCAGTCAACCTGGGCGCGGCTCTGGCCGAGCAGGAACAACGCGTGCTGATGGTCGACCTGGATCCACAGGCGGCCCTCACAGCCTATTGGGGCTTGGAGGCGGAAAGCCCGCAGGTGACGATCTACCAGTTGCTCTTAAACGACTTGCAGCCGGCGACGGACGCTATTCGTCGCGTACGCCCACGGATCGACGTAATTCCGGCCGATATCGACCTGGCTGCGGCCGAGATCGAGCTCTTCAGCGCACTGGGGCGAGAGCGGATCCTGAAGGAGCTGTTGACCAAAGTACAGGACGGCTATGACTACGTGCTGGTCGATTGTCCTCCCAACCTGGGGCTGTTGACGGTTAACGCGCTCGTGGCCTGCCACGGCGTCATCATTCCCCTACAGTGCGAATACTTTGCCATGCGGGGCCTGAGCATGTTGTTGGACACCTTGCACAAGGTCAAGCGGCGGCTCAACCCGCAATTGGACATCCTTGGTATCCTGCCGACTTTGTACAACAGCCGCACGCGCCACGGCAAGGAAGTCCTGGCGGAGGTGCAGCGCATGTTCGGCGAGCGCGTTTTCGAAACGAACATCCATAGCAGTATCCGTTTTGCCGAGTCGACCCTGGCCCGGCAACCGATTCTGGAGTATGCCCCGACGCATCCGGGCGCCCAAGCCTACCGCTCATTAGCGAAGGAGATCCTCGATGACACTAGACCAATCTAGCACCCCACCAATCAAGCCGCCGGGACGGGGGCGAGACCTGTTCTTTGGCGATGAACCGGAAGTTATGGACGTCGATGCAGCCAGTACGGCGGCTGACGACGCTGTGCCAGCCCCTGAAGCGACGATGGAAAATGCCAATGCCGGCGGTGGCACGGCAGTCGTCGAGGAGGCGACAACTGCCGGCGAGACCACCACCGAGGTTACTGCGCTGATCGAAGAGCCGCAACCTTCGCCGGAGACTCCAGTGACGACGGTGGACGCACTTCCCGTCGTCGAGGCGGAAAGCCAGCCACTCAAGACCACGGCGCCTCCTCCTCCCCCGCCGCCGGCTCCGGTCGCCAAGCCGTCGAGCAACAACGGGGGATGTCTGCAAAGCTTGGCCGCCATGCTGCTGGGCGCATTGATCGGCGTGGGGTTGACGCTTGCGATTCTGTTTGCGCTCAACCAGGACCTTCGCTTTGCACCACGCACCACCGTGGAGGATGCGCAGCGCACGATCATAGCCCTGGGCACTGACGCGGACGCGTTGAAGACCAACGTGACCGGTCTGCAAGGCGATCTGTCCACCCTCAACGATAGCGCAGGGCAGCTGCAAGACAGCGCCGCAGCGTTGCAGGATGAAGTGTCCAAGCAAGGCCAGGCGCAGTTGGCCCAGGGAGCAGCGCTGGATCAGTTGTCTGGCGCCGCGAGCGCGATGGGCGCGCAGATCACGGAGCTGCAAGCCGAGACTCAAGCATTGGCGGGACTTAAGGACCAAGTACAGGAAACGCAGGACCAGGTAGCCGGCCTGGAGACGACCGTTGGCTCAGTTCAAGAAGTCCTGGGAGTCGTTGCCAGCGAGGTGAGCACACTGACCGTGCGCGTGGACGATCTAGCGCTCAGTGCGCAGCGTTCCGATCGTTTCCTGCTGGGCATGCGTGACCTGATGGCCCTGGTATACACGGATGCGATCTCTCAGACCGCTGCGATCACCGGCACGCCACCGCTGACGGTGACGACGTTTGTTACAGCCACCGCTACGCCGACGGCCACCTTCGCCGTTACGCCGACCGCAGCGATCACGGCTACGCCTACAGTCACCGCCGCGGAGGCGATCACAGGCACTTCCGTGGTCACGAGCACGGCTACCGTAACTAGCACGCCCACGGTGACGGCGACAGTACCCGTTACCGTTCCCACCGCACCTCCAACGCCCTCCGGCACGGGTAGCATCCAAGGTTCGGCCTATCTTGACGGCAACCGCGATGGGCGGCGAAATCCCGTGACGGAAGCGGGCCTGGCCAACGTGCGTCTGACGCTGTACGATCGGAACCGGGTAGAGTTGGCGCGGACTGTGACCGATGCGCGCGGAAACTTCAGCTTTGGCGACCTGCCGCCGGGGATTTACGTGGTAGTAGAGACTGATCCGGCCGGCTACGTGTCCACCTCGCCCAACATCTTGACCGTGGTGCTCCGCAGCACCGCCACGGCGAGCGGTATAGACTTTGGGGACTACAAGGCGTCCCAGTAGAGATCGAGCGAGCGCGGCGAATCAGTCCGCGCAGGGCTCCGATGTCGCAGCTCAGAAGTAAGTGGCAAGTGGCAGGTGGCAGGTTGCAAGTTACAGGCTGCAAGTCTTCTGCAACCTGCCACTTGCCACTTGCCACTTGTCACCTGCCACCTGCCACCTGCCACTAATACCCCTGCGAAGGCGAGTAATTGATACCAACCTCGCCATCTGAAAGTTTGGTTGCATTTGACAGGTAGATGCTTCTGTGTTACCATTCACACGCTGTCAAAGGAAGTGGTGGCAATGAGCACCGACCCTATGAATCATTACTCACTTTCAACACTTGCATCGGCCCCCGCCGAGAGCGTTCGCTTTGGCTTGCATCCGCGCCTGACTGAGTCCTGGCGCGGTTTCTATTTTTATTACTCTTTTGCGGGCCAACACGTCGCGCTCCACGCCTGGGCTGAGGTGGCACTTTGACGACCTAGACCACCCAACCGTGTCCGATAAAGCGTGGAGCGCATAGCCCACGCTTTTTTGTTGCTGAAAGGTGATCGGTAATCAGTATTCGGTGATCGGTAATCAGGGTTGGCAGTTGCTGTTTACTACTCGTCAAATTCGAAATCACCGATCACCGATCACCGATCACCGATCACAATTCCCGGAGATTCTATGCCCACTCGAGGCGTGCGCGGCGCGACGACTGTCGACGAGAATACGTCCGAAGCCATTCTCAAGGAGACCCGGCGTCTGTTGGCGCTGTTGATTCATTTCAATGGCATCCAACCAGAGGATGTTGCCAGCCTGATTTTTAGTACCACTCGCGACCTGACGGCCGAGTATCCGGCCTTGGCTGCGCGCCAGCTGGGCTGGCTGGATACGGCCTTGCTCTGCGGCCACGAGATGGATGTGCCGGGTGGGCTGCCGCGTTGCATTCGCGTGCTGATCAATTGGAACACCGACACGAAGCCCCACGACATTGTCCACGTCTATCTGCGCGGCGCGCGCAACCTTCGGCCCGATAAGGCTGACCTGCCGCTCGCCCCGGTGGACGATTTGGAAGGCTGGATTCAGCAACAAGTCGATCATTGGCAGGACCAGAAGTCCGCCCGGAAGGAGAAGCGCATGAAGATTGTCGCATTCCAAGGCGAACATGGCGCCTACTCGGAGCAAGCTTTGCGCCAACACTTCGGCCAGGAGGTCGGCACGCTGCCGTGTCATGCCTTCGAGGGCATCTTCGCCGCAATCGAGTTCTGGCGAGGCCGACTACGGCGTGCTGCCGGTTGAGAATTCCTCCGCCGGCTCCATCAACCGGGCGTTCGATTTGCTGTTAGACCATGATTTGCGCGTGTGGGGTGAGATTCTGTTGCGAGTCCGGCACAATTTGCTGGCGCTGCCGGGCACGACATTGGATCAGATCCACAGCGTCCGCTCCCACCCGCAGGCGTTGGCGCAGTGCGAGCGTTGGTTGAGCCAGCGCAACTTGAAGGCGGTGACTTGGTACGACACGGCCGGCAGCGCCAAGGAACTGGCGGCCGCGCCGGAGCCCGGTGTGGCCGCCATCGCCAGCAGCCTGGCAGCCGAGACCTACGGCTTGGAGATTGTGGCCGCGGGCATCGAGGACTTGTCGTGGAACTACACCCGTTTCTTTGTCATCGGTCGCGGTGATGCACCGGTTAGCGCCAAGGCAAAGACCTCGCTGGTCTTTGCGGTTAGCCACGACCCTGGCTCGCTCTATCACTGTTTGGGCGAGTTCGCCACCCGCGGCATCAACCTGACAAAGATCGAAAGCCGGCCCCGTCGCAACCGGCCGTGGCACTATGTGTTCTACCTCGACTTTGCTGGTCACTGGCAGGATCCTACGTGCCAACAAGCGCTGGTTGGCCTGCTCGCCCGAGCCGCATTTGTCAAGCTACTGGGTTCCTATCCGGCGGCGGAGATACCGGCGATGAACGGCGAAGGCGGGCAGAGCGAGTTGTTGCAAATATAGCGCTGAATGCTGAATGCTGAATGAAGAAAATCTGGGCTGCCCCATCCGCCTTGCTGCCCGCTCCGCCCTCCGCACTCATCACTCCGCATTCATCACTCATCATTTTCCACTCTCCACTTTCAACAAAGAGGTGCAAAAATGATCGTCGTCATGAAACAAGGCGCCACCGCCTCCGAGATCGGCGCTGTAATCGCCAAGGTCCAACAGCTGGGACTGACTGCCCATCCGATCTATGGCGAATCCAGCACGGTGATCGCCATCGTCGGCGAGGCGATTACCGTCCATCCGGATTCTTTCCAGGTGTTGCCAGGAGTTCGAGGTTGTCAACCGCATTGCCAAGCCGTTCAAGCTGGCCAGCCGAATCTCCAAGCCGGAAGACACGATCGTCAGTCTCAACGGCGTCTCGATTGGCGGCAAGAAGCTGGTGGTGATGGCCGGGCCGTGCAGTGTCGAGAGCCGCAGCCAGATCTTGGAAACGGCATGGGCCGTCAAGGAGGCCGGTGCGACGATCCTGCGCGGCGGCGCGTTCAAGCCGCGCACGTCGCCCTATTCCTTTCAGGGCATGGGGTTGAAGGGGCTGGAGCTTCTAGCCGAAGCGCGCCAAGAGACAGGGCTGTATATCGTCACCGAGGTGATGACGCCCGATGCGGTGTCCATGGTCAGCCAGTACGCCGATATCCTGCAGATCGGGGCGCGTAACATGCAGAACTATGGCCTGCTCAACGCCGTCGGCCGGACTCAGCGTCCCGTGTTGCTCAAACGCGGTATGATGAGCACAATCGAGGAGCTGCTGATGTCGGCCGAGTACATTATGTCCAACGGCAACTATCGGGTGATCTTATGCGAGCGCGGTATCCGTACCTTTGAGCCGATGACCCGCAACACGTTTGACCTGAACGCGGTGCCGGTGCTCAAGCAGCTGAGCCATTTGCCCGTTGTCGCGGACCCGAGCCATGGCACTGGGCGCTACGACCTGGTGGCTCCGATGGCAAAGGCCGCTATCGCCTGCGGCGCGGATGGTCTTATCATCGAGGTGCACCCGCATCCCGAGGACGCGGTCTCCGACGGCGCGCAAAGCCTCAAGCCGGAGAAATTCGCCAGGTTGATGCGAGATTTGAAACCATTGGCGGAGGCGGTGGGGCGAGAAGTTTAGACGGAGAGAATTGTCAATTGGGAATTGGGAATTGTCAATGGTTAATGGCGGATCCGGATTCCGGAAATTCGCCATTGACAATTCTCAATTCCCAATTGACAATTCGAACGATTTTTCACATATTTCTCTCTGAGGTTATGTTATGATCATAGTCATGAAAGCAGGCGCAAGTGCCAGGGAAATCGGGCATGTCACCAGTCGTATCGACGAGATGGGCTTCCAGGTGCATTTGAGTAAAGGCACCGAGCGCACCATCATCGGCGTCATTGGCGATGAGCGGCCGTTGGACCCTGCGATGTTCGAGGTAATGGAGGGCGTCGAGAAGACGGTTTCTATTTTGCCGCCCTACAAGCTGGCTAGCCGCGAATTTCGGCGGGAGAATACAGTGATTCCTGTTGGCGGCACGAGTGTCGGTGGCGAGCGGCTGGCCGTGATCGCCGGTCCGTGCAGCGTCGAGAGCCGCGGCCAATTGCTGGAAATCGCCCATGCCGTGAAAGAGGCCGGCGCTACGATGCTGCGCGGTGGCGCGTACAAGCCGCGCACATCGCCGTACGCGTTCCAAGGCATGGGGGTGCCAGGCCTGGAGCTGCTCGTCGAGGCGAGAGAAGCGACCGGTCTCCCCATCGTAACCGAAGTGATGGCGCCGGACAAGGTGGAGCTGGTGGCGGAATACGCCGACGTGCTGCAGATCGGCGCGCGGAACATGCAGAACTACCCGCTGCTGCAGGCCGCGGGCCGGGTTCAACGACCGGTGTTGCTCAAGCGCGGTATGATGAGCACGATCGAAGAGCTGCTCATGTCCGCCGAATACATCCTGGCCGCAGGCAACTACAACGTCATGTTGTGCGAGCGTGGCATCCGAACCTTCGAGACGTACACCCGCAACACCACCGATATCAATGCCATCCCGGCGCTCAAGCATCTCAGCCATTTACCAGTGATCGGCGATCCCAGCCATGGCACCGGCAAATGGGCGCTGGTGGCGCCGGTCGCCAGGGCGCTGGTGGCAGCCGGCGTCGACGGCTTGATGATCGAGGTGCACCACGACCCCGAACACGCCCTGTCCGACGGCGCACAGAGCCTCAAGCCGGAGCGTTTTGCCGCGCTGATCCGGGAGATCCGGATGATTGCTGAGGCGGTGGGGCGGTCTGTGTAGTGGAAGGTGGAGAGTGGAGAGTGGAGGGTGAAGAGTGGAGAGAGTCTGGAGTTCCCTCCACTCTCCACTCTCCACTTTCCACTACGAATCATGACACAATCTTCCTACGAGAAAGAACTGGTCGACTGCACAATCGCCATCGCCGGCCTGGGCCTGATGGGTGGGTCGCTGGGTCTGGCGCTGCGAGGCCGCGTTGCACGGGTGATCGGCATCGCGCGGCGGGCCGAGACGATAGATCAGGCGTTGGTTGCAGGTGCGATCGATAAAGGCTGCTCGACACTGGCCGAGGGCATTGTCGGAGGCCGATATCATCGTGCTGGCGACACCTGTGAGCGTGATCCTGGCGCAGATCGAGGAGATCGGCCGGCTTGCGCGAGATGGCGGTGTGCGGGACGGCGTCGTACTGATCGATCTGGGCAGCACCAAGGAGCGCATCTGCAACGCGCTCGACGGCTTACCGGCGGCGATCCAGCCCGTGGGCAGCCATCCGATGTGCGGCAAAGAGACGTCGGGGCTGGACGTGGCGGAGGCCGGGCTGTATTGCGGCGCTCCGTTCGTGCTTAGCCCGCTGCCACGGACGGCGCGGCAGACGATGACGCTTGCCACGCATCTTGCTTTAGCCGTAGGCGCCTGTCCTTTCGAGCTCGACCCCGTCCGTCACGATCGCCTGGCGGCGGGGATCAGTCACGTGCCGTATCTCGTTGCACTGGCGGTGTTTGCTGCGGCCAACGACCTGGCCCAAGAGGACGCGATGGCCTGGCAGCTGGCGGCCGGCGGTTTTCGGTCCACCACTCGTCTGGCCGGCAGCGACGACAAAATGATGGCCGACATCCTGCTAACCAATCGCGATGCGGTATTGGCACAGCTAGACCGGTTGCAGGCAGAGCTGGGGCAGCTAGCGGCGCTAATCAGCACCAGCGACGAGGCGCGGCTGCGCGATCTCGCCGGAACTGTGCGTCAGCAACGAGCCCTGTTTTTGGAGCAGTATGGGTGATGAAGGGTGGAGGGTGGAAAGTGGAGGGTGGAGAGGCGAAGATTCTCTGCACTCTGCACTCTCCACTCTCCACTCTGCACCCTCCACCCTCGACATCCGAGTAGAGTATCCCATGAACCTCCTAATCCATCCTATCCAAGAGCTCTACGGCACTCTGACCGTTCCCGGCGACAAATCAATCTCGCATCGAGCCGTCATGTTTGCGTCCTTGGCTGAGGGGCAGAGCCAAGTGCGTAATTTCCTGCCTGGCGGCGATTGCCGCGCCACGCTTGGAGTCATGCGAGCGCTGGGTGTGCCGATCACGGAAGTCGACTCAACCACCTTGCAGATCGACGGCCTGGGCCTGGCCGGCCTACAAGAGCCGGCCAGGCCGTTGGATTGCGTCAACTCCGGCACGACGATGCGGTTGATCGCGGGCTTGTTGGCGGGCCAGGATTTCTTTAGTGTGCTGAACGGCAGCGAACAGCTGACTAAGCGACCCATGGGCCGCATCGTCGAGCCGTTGCGCCGGATGGGTGCGTCGATCCACGGCCGGCAGGGCGGCCGGCTGGCGCCGCTGGCGATCCAGGGCACGCTGTTGCAGGGGGTCGACTACACACTGCCCGTGGCCAGTGCGCAGGTCAAGTCGGCCGTGCTGCTGGCTGGGCTGTACTGCAACGGGCTGGCTATCGTGCGCGAGCCAGGCCCGGCGCGCGATCACACCGAGCGCATGCTGGCTGCGATGGGCGCCCCGATCCGGGTGTTGGGTTCGGTGGTGATCAGCGAACGGCCCAACCGTCCGCTGCGCCCGATGGACCTGACCGTGCCGGGCGACATGTCGTCGTCGGCCTTTTTGCTGGCGGCCGGGCTGCTGGCGCCGCAAAGCTTGCTCACCATCGCCGGCGTGGGGGTCAATCCCACGCGCACCGGCTTGCTCGACGTGTTTTGCCAGATGGGCGCAGACCTGCGCCTGGAAAACGAGCGCAAGGAGGCAGGCGAACCGGTGGCCGACATCGTCGTGCAGCATAGCGATCTACGTGGAGTTGAGCTAGGAGGCGCTTTGATCCCGCGCATCATCGACGAGCTGCCTGTGCTGGCGGTCGTAGCGACTCAGGCGCACGGGAGGACGATCGTGCGTGATGCCGCCGAGCTGCGCGTCAAGGAGACCGACCGGATTGCGACGATAGCGACCGAGCTGCGCAAGATGGGCGCGCACATCGAGGAGCGCCCGGACGGCTTTGTCGTGGAGGGTCCGACGCAATTGCAGAGTGCGCCGGTCTGGAGCCATGGCGATCATCGATTAGCGATGGCGCTATCGGTCGCGGCGCTGATTGCCGCTGGCCCGGTGCTGGTCGAGGACGTTGAGTGCATCGGCGACAGCTACCCCGGCTTCGAGGCGGCGCTGAACCGGTTAGGTGTGGAAATGGTAGAGGCCTAGATTGGACCTTTCTTCCGAGAAAGGTTTAATCGCGCTCGATATTGATTGGACCTTTCATCCGAGAAAGGTCCAATCTGATCCACGGAACGCGTCATCCAGGAGTAATGCTTCAGTGACGATTCTCGTCGGTCTCATCGGTTGGCCGCTCGGACACAGCGTCAGCCCCGCGATGCACAATGCCGCATTCCAGACGCTGGGGCTGGACGGCCGCTATGAGGCGCTCCCTGTGCCGCCGGAGCAGGTGGGCGACCTTGTTCGTAGCCTACATGCCCGCGGTTTTCGCGGCGTCAATGTCACGATTCCGTACAAACAAGCCGTCATGCCGCTAATGGACGAGCTGAGCGAGGCCGCGCAGCGCATCGGCGCGGTCAACACGATTGTCGTCGAGCCGGATGGCCGCCTGCGCGGCGACAACACGGACTGGTTGGGATTTCTTCATCCCCTGGACGAACGCGGCTTTGACCTGGCCGATAAGTCCGTTCTGCTGCTCGGCGCCGGCGGCGCGGCTCGTGCTGTGGTCTATGCGCTGCTGCAGCGCAATATCGCGCGTCTCACCATCTGGAACCGTAGTCTGGACCGCGCGGAAGCGCTTGCTAGGCACGCTGCGACTCTGGACTCTTTATTGACAATTGACAATTGTGAATTGTCAATTGTCAATTCCGACCTGATCGTCAATTCCACCCCTATCGGCATGTGGCCGCACATCAACGAGTCGCCGTGGCCGGCCGATTTGTCCTTTCCATCCCGCGCGCTGGTCTACGACCTGGTGTACCGGCCGGAGCAGACGCAGTTCTTACGTCAGGCTGAGGCCGCCGGTTGCTCGGTGCAGGGAGGGATGGAGATGTTGGTCGTGCAGGGAGCGGCCGCGTTCAGGCTTTGGACGGGACATTATCCGTCGTTGGGCGTGATGATGACGACAGCCCGCTACGTAGTGGCAGGTACAGAGGAGGATGATTCATAATCTACTTATTGCATTCCCGCGCTACCAAACGCCAGAACAACCGCTCAATGAAGAGAAACAGCGAGACCATCCAGAAGTACATCGCTGCCCAATCCAAACTATGATCACCACGCAGACGCTTCCCTACCGGGGCAGTAAAGCCCTGGCCGATGAACTGAATAAGGAAAGCGCCAGGCACTACAACGCAACGCTTTCCAACCATTGGCGCACCTTCCGCAAGAAGGGCGTGTGGCTCTCCGAAAAGTCGGCCTACCGCTGGGAGGACTACCAGTCGGATGGCACGATCCTACACGCGCACAGTCGGGATGCGGCCCAGCAGGCGTTCTATCGGTCGTGCAAGACGGCGAGAACCCTCAAACGGAACGGGAACACGGCAGCGCGCTATCCCAAGTATCGCCGGGGCTTTAGAACCACGATCTGGAAGAATACCGGCATCCGTAAGAGCGGCAGCACCCTGCTGCTGGCTCGCGCGGGGCCTGGCTCCGATCACGGTGGCCTTCCCTGCCGCTTGGGAGACCTGTCGGGTCTTGGAAGCCCGGCTTGTGTTCGACAAGAAGTCCTACAAGTACACCTGGCACATGGTGCTCGAAGACGGTCTGGTCCCGCCAGTCGCACCGGGAGACCGGGTGCTGGCGGTGGACATGGGCGAGATCCATCCGTCGGTCATAGCGGACACCGAGCAAGCCCTGGTGCTCTCCTGCCGAGCGCTGAGGGCTTGTAAGCAGTACGGGAACAAGCGCCGGTCGGAACTCGCTTCTTTGCGGGATCGGAAGAAGCGCGGGTCGGCCAACCGGAAGCGCATCCAGAAACGCATGAACCGCTTCAAGGCCCAACAGGAACGCCGCGAAAGGGACATCTTGCACAAAGTCTCGCGCGCCGTGGTCGATCATGCAGTGGCCCGGCGTGCAGGCAAAATCGTCATCGGCGACGTGCGGGACGTGGCCGATGGCGTCAACCTGGGACACCGAACGAACCAGAAGGTGTCTGGCTGGTCGCATGGGCGGCTGCGCCAGTACATCAGGTACAAGGCCGAGCATGTCGGGATCGAGGTCGTGCTGCAAGAACCATTCAAGACGCTGCCATCAGGCAGCGCGTGGAGCAGCTTGTTCGTTCCATCCTGGAGGGTGTATGAAAAACCAGGCCGCTATTCGAGAACGCTACCTTCGCGATCCTCTGCCGGTGCGTCTTGGTGGATTGGCTGCGAATCTGGCCCGAGTTAAGTCTATTTCCAACCACCCAAAGCATAGCGCGATAGTCGAAGGTCTTATCGATGAAAGCAAATACTTTGTCGAGTGGGCGGCTCCCGATGCAGAAGTAGATCGTCAAGCGGAGTTGGTCGCAATGCAGGTTCAACTGGCTCTCTGGCAATTGAATTGGTCAAAGATTTGGCCAGACCCGGCGGCGCGAGCTTTAGTGGCTGATCAGGCGAAAGAATGGTCGGATCAGGTACTTGCCATGTCTGGTCTGCTGGACTAGATAACCTCTTGACAAGGAGCGCATGATGCTTCGCTTCCTAACCGCAGGTGAATCCCACGGCCCCGCGCTGACGGCCATCCTCGAAGGGATGCCGGCCGGGCTGCCGCTATCGGCGGGCGACCTCGCCAACGACCTCGCTCGACGCCAGACCTCCTACGGCGCGGGCGGGCGGATGAAGATCGAACAGGACGGGGCGCGCATCCTGGCCGGCGTGATGGCCGGCCAGACCACGGGCGCGCCCATCGCCTTGCTGATCGAGAACAAGGACTACGCCAAGTGGCGCGACAAGGAGATCGAGCCGTTGACCACGCCGCGTCCGGGCCATGCCGATCTGACCGGCGCGGTCAAGTACGGCTATCGCGACCTCAGGTTAGCTTTGGAACGGGCCAGCGCACGCGAGACGGCGGCGCGCGTGGCGGTGGGCTCGGTCTGCCGGGCGCTGCTGGCGCAGTTTGGCGTTCGGATCGGCAGCTATGTGACGGCGATCGGCGGTGTAGAGGCGGATCAGGCGCACCTTGACGCGCTGTCATTCGCGGATCGCTTTGCTCTCGCCGAGGGAAACGACCTGCGCTGTCCCGATTTGGAGGTGCTCGAGGCTTTACGCAAGCGGGTATGGGACTGTATGCAAGCCAAGGACACCGTGGGTGGCGTGTTTGAGGTGGCGGTGCTTGGGCTTCCGCCCGGTCTTGGCAGCCACGTTCACTTCGATAGGCGACTGGGCGGCCGCCTGCTGGGCGCAATGGGATCGATCCATGCGATCAAGGGTGTCGAAATCGGCCACGCGTTTGAGAACGCCGCGAAGTACGGCACTGACGTGCACGACGAGATCTTCGCAGACGAGGATGGCCGTCTGGTGCGCAAGACTAACCGGTCCGGTGGGCTAGAGGGCGGAATCACCACGGGCGAGCCGTTGATCATCCGTGCGGCGATGAAGCCGATTTCGACAACGCTCAATCCCCTGCGCAGCGTCAACTTGGCGACCGGCGAGGCCGAGCCGACGCGTTACGAGCGCAGCGACTTCAATGCGGTGCCGCGCGGGCGTGGTGGCCGAGGCGATGGTGGCGTTTGTCCTGGCCGATGCCTTGCTGGAGAAGTTGGGCGGCGATAGTCTGGACGAGATGCGTCCCCGGTTCGAAACGTTGCGGCAGGCCCACCTCGATGATTTACCGATGGACAACGTGTTGTGGCAGTTCGGCTACGAATGAATTGGATGAGCCTCAATCGCCTGGCCAGTGCCCGGCTCAGCCAGTAGCAGCTGACTCAGCGACGAAGTCGTTGGGCGCGGAGTTGATCCAGGCTGGCGCTGGCCGATTTTCGAACCTTCGCCTTGGGGTCGGACAGGGCAGCCTCGAGGGCTTTCATGGCGTCGGCCCCGCCCAGGCGTCCCAGCGCCTGCGCGGCCGCCTCGCGCACCATGGCAGAATCGTCGCTCGCGAGTTCGCTTGGCGATCTCCGGAACCGCCCGTCGATCTCCCAGCTCCGCCAGGGCCAGCAACGCTGCGCTACGTGCCTGTCCCTGCCGATGGGTAAGTGCATCTAGCAGGGGCGCTAGGCCGGCAGGCCCACCAAAACGTCCCAACCAATGGGCCGCGCGGGCGGCATCTGCAGGGTCATTGCCGTAGAGCCGCTCGATCCATGCGCTGACGTCGAGATCGATGTCGGCTCCGAAACGCACGGCGTCCTTGTCGACCTCCGCAAAACCGGCGTAGATGTCGGCGAAGGCCGGATCGCCAGGGGTTTTCTGTTCAGATTGGCCCCGGTCAGTGCCTTCGGGATGCTCTGCCAGAGCCGAACGAGGATGGGCCGCAGGCCGCGTCAGCGTGAGTGCAAACTGTGTTGCCGAGCGCACTTGGCCACCGGCGGCCCGCACCAATCCGGCCAGCCCGCGGTCATTGGTGACGACCGTGATCTGCGTGGGGGTCTCGCTCTTCTCCACCATCCGGACGATCACCTGATCCGCCTGGACGCCGGGTGGTGCGAAGCGCACGGTCACGCCGCCGCCCGAGAGATTCCACAAAGGCGCGGGGCCAGGACCGCTGTCAAAGACCACCGTTACCTGTCGTCGGCCGTCAGCGCAATACATGCGCAGCCGCAACACCAGCTGATGTTCGTCGTCAGCCTGAGCCAAGTCGATGTCAGGCATTGCGCCGATGAGGTTGTGGCCGTCGATGAGGAGGGGCATGGGAAGTGGCAGGTGGCAAGTGGCAGAGTTGCAGGTGTCGGAGTGTCAAGGTGTCAGGTGTCGGAGTTCTGAGGTAATGGAAAGAAGTGGGTGAAAGGATGGATGGGGCCTTGAGATTAGCTAGGGACGTGCCACGGCGTAGAGAACGTTGACGGGAAGGTGGAGGCCGTCGGCGCGGAAGAGCGGGCGCATTTTGACCAGGTAGTCTTCCTTGAACCGCGTATGGGTTTCTTTATCCATAGCCAGGACCGTGGCGCGGGTTCCGAGGGTGAGTTGAAATGCCCACCAGTCTTCCTCGTTGGTGTAGACCGCATCAGTTATCTCGCTGGTGATTTGGACGTCATGAAAGCCATTTTGGTCGAGGAGTGCCTCAAGATTGTCCGGCGAAAGCGCGGCGCGCTGCGGCAGCCGGACTGAGAAACCATACTTCATGGCCAGGTTTCCAAAGATCGACCAGCCGGGGTCGAAGGGAGGCGGTGTGCGGCCGAAGATGGACAGACCGATCAAGCCGCCAGGTTTGCAGACGCGCGCCATCTCGCTCAGGGCTGCGTTCTGCGCCGGGAACAAGAAAATAGCGAACGCGCAGGCCACCGCGTGGAAGCTGGCGTTGGGGAAATCCAGGTGTTCGGCATCCATCTTGCGCACCGTCACTTGGCTCAGTTTTCGTGTCGCTGCATCTGCCGCGGCCTCCTCGACCATGGCAGCCGACAGGTCAATTCCAACCACATGCCCACCTGGCCCCACGCGATGCGCTGTGGGCAGCAGCACGGCGCCGCGGCCGGTGGCTACGTCGAGCACGTGCGCGCCCGGCTCCGGGGCCATCAGCTCGACCAGGCGGGCACCCCAACGAGCAAAGAGACTCGGTCCGGTGCGGTCGTAGGCCGCGGCCGCACCGTCGAAGAGTTGCTCGATGCTTTGTTTGGAGGCGATGATTGGCTCAGGCATGGTTGTCTCGCAGGGCATCGCTCAGTGTGCGCGCAGCAGAGTGCGCAACTCCTGGCGGCCGAACGCAAAGGCGAAGAGGGCGTAGACCAGCCCGCCCACCACGATGCCGCCGCCGGCAAGCAGCCAGGGCGAGGCATCGCCGACGAGATTCAGATACATCACCAACGCAGCCGCCATTGCCAGCGTGGCTCCCAGGCTGCGAACCAAAGTTCCTAGCAGCCGGCGGCCACCCAGGCCGCCAAGTCGAGGACGGATCAGCCAGAGCAGAGTCAAGGTCTCGATCGTTGTCGCCAGGGTGTTGGCAAGAGCGAGGCCGCCATAGCTCAGCGGTCGTATGAGCAGCAAGCTGAACGCCAGGTTGAGCACCATCGCGCCGATACCGATGGCGACCGGCGTCTTCGTATCGTGCAACGCGTAGAAGCCGCGCGTAACTACCTCCAGCAGGCTGTGAGCCATCAGGCCGAAGGCGAAGAAGGCGAGCGCGTAGGCGGTCATCGCGGTGGATTGGGCGGTGAATTGGCCGCGCTGGAGCAAGAGCTGGATCAACGGCACGCGCAGGAGCAGCAGACCGGCGGCGGCCGGCAAAGTTAGCCAGAGCAGCGCACGCAGGGCGCCGTTGAGTGTTGCACGCAATTGGTCGATTTGCCCGCGGGCCGACAGCGCAGAAAGGGTGGGGAAAATGGCCGTGGCGATGCCCTGCGCCACGATGCCTTGCGGCAGAAGCATCATCAGCCATCCGTAGTTCAGCGCCGACAGGCTGCCCGGGGCCAGCCGTGAGGCCAGATTGGCACTGATCAGGAAATTGATTTGCACGGCGGCCAGGCCGAGCACGCGCGGCCCCATCAGTCGTGTGACCTCGCGCACGTCGGGATTTGACAAGCCCAAGGTCGGGAAGTACAGTGGCTTGCGGCGCAACAGGGCCGGTACTTGCACCAGCAGATGGGCCAACGCGCCCGTGACGACGCCGATAGCCAGCCCGCGCACGCCCAGAGCCGGCACCAGGAACCAGGCCGCCAGGATAATGGCCAGGTTGTAGAGCACCGGCGCCAACGCCGGCGAGAGGAAGTGCTGAAAGCTGTTGAGGACACCCATCACGATGCCGCTGAGGCCGAAGATGATCGGCGCGAACAGCATGATGCGCATCAATTGGGCGGTCAGCACCTGCTGTTCGGGCGCGAAACCGGGCGCGATCAGCGTCTTAACCAGCGGCAAAGCCAACAACGCGGCGACAATCGCCAACACGGTCGTGACGATCAGCAGGAGGTTGCCGACGCTGCTGGCCAACCGCCAGGCGGCGAGGTGCCGCGGATCGTCCTCGCGGATGAGCGTGGCCGAGAAGGTGGGGATAAACGCCGAGCCGAGCGCACCACCCGCCACCAGATAGAAGATCATATCGGGCAGGCGGAAGGCGGCAAGGTAAGCATCAAGAGTGCCGCTGGTGCCGAACTGCGCGCCGATCACCATCTCGCGCACCAGGCCGAGCAGCCGGCTGACGGCGAAAAGTACGGAAACGAGCCCGGCCGCACGGGCGATTTGGCGGCGAGTAGCGGTCATGAGATCAGGATTATAGCGTACGAGAACACTCGCGGGCAAGCTGCGAAGTGAACCGGGGTGTATTTCAAGTTGGGGGCAGACCCTTCGGGTTTTCCGCAAACCCGAAGGGTCTGCCCCCAACTTGAAATACACCCCCTGAACCGGTCGGGTCTGCCGGCGGTGATGGTTGATGAGATGGGATTCCACACATGTATTCTGAAGGAGCGTTTGCGATGAAAATAGTGGTGCGACTGCTGTTCGTTGTGTCAATCGCCATGTTGGCAGCCTGTCAGCCGCCGTCGGCGCAGCCGGCTGCGCCGACGGTCACGCCGACAATCGCGCCGACGGTAGTACCGTCAACTGCTGTCGCGGAGACGCTGACTTTGCCCCTCTCCACGGCCACCGTGGCGACTCCCACCGAGTCGCCCACAACTGCTCCCACGGTCGAGGATGCTGTTCAGGGCTTGCCGGCTCCCACCCTGTTCGACGTGGCTTGGGAGGATCGGTCGCTATTTCGCAGTGGGTTGATCTCAGGCGAGCAAACGGTGCTCGACGCCCCATCTGGTGAAAGCGTCTATCACATCGATTTGCGTATCGCCGACGACCAGACCAGTGTTCAGGGCAAACAGGAAGTGCTTTATACCAACCGTGAGGCCGCGCCGCTTGCCGAGGTCGTTTTCCGATTGTTCCCCAACCTGACCGGTGGCTCGATGGCCGTCTCTGATTTGACGGTTAACGGACAACCAGCGGAAGCGCGCTATGAGCAGAGAGACAGCGCGATGATCGTGTCGCTGCCGGAGCCGCTGGCGCCCGGCCAGCAGGCCGTCTTCGCGATGGACTTCGACGTCACTGTGCCGACCGACGAGAGCAGCAACTACGGCACCTTCTCCTATCTGCGCGACGTGCTGGCCCTGGCCCACTTCTACCCAATGATTGCGGTTTACGATTATCAAGGCTGGAACGACGAGATTGCCCCACAGGAGGGCGACATAATCTACAACGATGCGAGCCTCTATCTGGTGCGGGTGAACGCTCCGGAGAAGCTAGCGATCGTCAGCTCTGGGGTGACTTTAGACCGGCAAGAGCAGAACGGCCGGCAGGTGTTGACAGCCGCTGCAGGTCCGGCCCGCGATTTCTACCTTGCGGCCAGCGACGGGTATGAGGTTGCCAGCCAGAAGGTGGGCGAGACGACGATCCATAGTTACGCGCCGGCGACCCTGCGAAGCGGCGCCCGCAAGGTGCTCGAGACCGCCGGGAAGGCATTACAGGATTTCGAGGCTCGTTTTGGGCCTTATCCGTACACTGAATTGGATTTCGTCAGCACGGGCACCAATGCGCTGGGGGTGGAATATCCGGGGATCATCGCGATCACGGATAGAGCTTACAAAGGCGAATACGGACGCTTCTTGGAGTCGACGGTAGCACATGAGGTGGCCCATCAATGGTTCTACAACGAAGTAGGCAACGACCAGATCGACGAGCCGTGGCTGGACGAAGCGCTTGCTCAATATGCGACCCTGCTCTACTTCCAGGACGAGTACGGCCTGGCCGGTGCGGACGGCTATCGCCAGGCGCTAGAGGACCGGTGGAACCGGGCCGACCGGGTAGAAATCCCAATCGGCATGCCTGTCGCCAAATACACTGACGGGAGCTACGGCGCCATCGTCTACGGTCGCGGGCCGCTGTTCTTCGAGGCACTGGAGGAGAAGATGGGCAAACAGTCCTTCGAAGCGTTCCTGCGCGACTACGTCGAAGCTAACCGATGGGGCATCGCCACGACCGAGGGTTTGCGCGCGCTGGCCGAGCAGCACTGCGGCTGTGATTTGGCTTCGTTGTTTAGCAAATGGGTGTATGCCGAGTAGGGCGCTTTCCTGCCAAGACCGCTTGCAGATAGACGGCACAAGCGTATAATGGAGTCACGGTAGCGGTGGAGGAGATTGGCCGAGATAGTTGTCGTATGATCGCAAGTAGTTCGCACTAAGGAGAAGGCTTTACGATGTTGAAACTCATTTCGCCGGAGTTCCTCTTACCTGGGGTGGAGCTTCCGCTCATCGAATTACCGACGGAGGACGGTATTCCCTTGGAAACTAACTGGCACCGCATGCAGATGAACCTGCTCATTGAGTCCGTTCACTATCACTGGCGGGAGCGCGAGGATTACTTTACCGGCGGCAATATGTTCATTTACTTTAGCGTTGAACAGGTACGCAACCGCGACTATCGCGGGCCGGACTTTTTCGTTGTCAAGGGTGTGGACAGTAGTCACGACCGGGCGGCATGGATCGTGTGGGAGGAATACGGCAAGTATCCGAATGTGATCGTCGAACTCTCCTCACCCTCCACGATCGACGTCGATCTTGGCACGAAGAAGGACTTGTATGAGCGGACATTCCGCACACCTGAGTACTTCTGCTTCGACCCAACAGCAGAGGAGCTGATTGGCTGGCGATTCACTTCGGGCCATTACGAGCCGATTAATCCAAATGAACAGGGATGGCTCTGGAGCGAAGAGATGGATCTGTGGCTGGGTGTTTGGCAGGGTGAGTTCCAGCGCACCGATGCAGTTTGGCTGCGCTTCTACACTGCTGAGGGACACCCGGTGCTAATATCGGCTGAGGCCGAAGCACAGCGCGCCGAGGCGGAAGCACAGCGCGCCGAGGCGGAAGCACAGCGCGCCGAGGCGGAAGCACGCCAAGTCGAACTGGAAGCGCAGCGTGCCGACGCGGAAGCGCAACGTGCCAATGCGGAAGCCGAGCGTGCTAACGCGGCCGCGCGACGTGCCCAAGAAGAAACTCAGCGCGCCAATGTAGCCGAGGCCGAAGTGGTTCGCTTACGCGCTCGCCTCTTTAGTCTAGGCATTGCCCTTGACGATACGTCGAGCTGACTGCGATTGCGTCCTGGCGCCTGCGTTAAGAGCGAGCTAGCGTTATACGAGCAGGCAAGCCGTCTGCTGCCTATCGCCGACTAGGTGAAGTGCCGGGTCTTGCTGGCGGCAAATGGCCTGCGCCACTGGACAGCGAGGATGAAAACGGCAACCTGGCGGCAGGTCGACGGGGTTAGGTGGATCGCCCTGCAGGATGATGCGCTCGTGGCGCAGGCGGGGGTTTGGCACGGGGATAACCGAAAGCAGCGCCTTGGTGTAGGGATGGGTGGGATGCGTCAGCACCTGCCGCGTCGGACCGATCTCCACGATGCGGCCCAAGTACATCACGGCCACCCGGTCGGTGAAGTGCGCGGCTGTGGCCAGGTCGTGGGTGATGAAGACAATTGAGATACTGCGGTTTGCACGCAACTCGGCCAAGAGGCTGAGGATCTCCGCCCGGATGCTGACGTCGAGCATGGACACCGGCTCATCAGCCAATAGAAGGACTGGCTCGAGCACCAGCGCGCCGGCAATCACCACTCGCTGGCGTTGCCCGCCCGATAGCTCGTGTGGGTACCGGTTGAGATAGATATCGGCCGGCTTGAGGCCGGCATCCTCCAGAGCGCGCCGCACGCGGCCGGCTCGCTCCTGTTTGTCGGTTGCCAACCCGTGCACCTGCAGCGGCTCGGCGATGGTCTCCCCGATGCTCATCAGCGGGTTCAACAACTCGTAGGGGTCTTGAAACACCATCTGAATGCGCCGCCGCAGCTGCTTCAGATTCTTCCCCGTCAGGTTCGTCACATCGCGGCCTTCGAAGACGACATGTCCGGAAGTGGGCGACTCCAGCCCCATCAGCGTTAACGCAAGGGTAGACTTGCCGCAGCCGCTCTCGCCCACCAGCGCCAGCACCTCGCCGCGGCCCAGGTCGAAGCTGACGTCATCCACGGCGTGCACGAAGCGCTGTGGGGATCGACCGATCCCCGATCGCTTGACCGGGAACAGCTTGCGGAGAGCTTGGACTTGCAGGATGGGAGTGTCGCTCATGGGCCGGTGATGGGCTGGAGCAAGTGGCAACTCGCCCAGTGTAAGGCATCAAGCTGGAGAAGTGCCGGCGCCTGGACAAAACAACGCTCCAAAGCAACCGAACAGCGAGGGGCGAATCGACAGCCGGGCGGCAGCGCGTCCAGGCGAGGTGGATACCCAGGGATCGCCGTCAGTTTGTCATCGGGCTTAGTCAGGTCGGGAAAGGCGTTCAGCAGCCGCTGGGTGTAGGGATGTTTCGCGTCGTTGAAGATGGTGTCCACGGAGGCGTACTCGGCCGTTACGCCGCCGTACATCACCAACACCGTGTCGCATACCTCGGCTACCACGCCCAGATCGTGGGTCACCAGGATCACCGACAGTCCGAGTTGATGGCGCAGATCATCGAGCAGCACCAGGATTTGCGCCTGGATCATCACGTCGAGCGCGGTGGTCGGCTCATCGGCGATGACTACCTGTGGGTTGCAGGCGAGGGCCATGGCGATCATCGCCCGTTGGCGCATGCCGCCGGAATATTGGTGCGGATACTGGTCCCTGCGGTTTACGCCGATGCCCACCAACTCCAGCAACTCGCCGACTCTGGGTGCGGCCGCCTTCTTGTTGCCGGCAATGTTGTGCCGCACCAGCGCCTCTGCTATCTGGTCGCCCACCGTACGCACGGGATTGAGAGCATTCATGGCGCCCTGGAAGACGATCGACAGGTCCTTCCAGCGCACGGCCGTCATCTCCTTTTCTGTCAGTGACAGCAGATCACGGCCCTGGAAGAGTATCTGGCCGGCAACAACCCGGCCGGCTTCAGGCAGCAGGCGCATCAGGCTGAGCATCAACGTGGTTTTGCCGCAGCCGCTCTCACCTACCAGCCCGAGCATCTCGCCTTTGCGCAGCACGAAGCTGACTGCGTCCACAGCCCGGGCTGGCGGCTGGCCTTTGCTCATAAATTCCACCGTCACGCCCTTGACCTCCAACAACACGGGTGTAGCGGACAGGGGATTGTCTAACTGTTGATCGATCACCTTTCCTCCAGGGCGGGTGCAAGACCCGCCCCTACGGGTTGGTTGCGTGTGAAACGGGATCCTTCGGGCGGGTGCAAGACCCGCCCCTACGCATGCAGGTTAGAACACCTGCCATTCCTCGCGTTCAGAGTCGGCCACGGCGGTGCCGCGGACTCCCGGATGGGTCACCACCTTCTTACCCACGACCAGGTGATGGCTCTCCAGCCGTGGATTCAGAACACGCTCCAGGCCATGTCCCAGCAAGGTACAACCAAGAACCACCCAGACGATGCCGAAGCCCGGCGGGACCAGCGCCCACCAGGCGCCTGCGCTCATGGCCCCGCGTGTGAAGGCAAAGTTGAGCATCTGCCCCCAGCTCAGGGTGGTGGGATCGCCCAGCCCCAGAAAACTCAGCGTGCTCTCGTTGAGGATTGCCAGAGAGATCACTAACACCGTGTTTGCCACCATCAGCGGCAGCACCAGGGGCAAGATGTGGCGGCGGACGATGGCGCCGTTGCTTGCGCCGATGGCTCGAGCCCGCAGCACGAACTTGCGCTCCTTGACCGAGAGCGTCTGAGAGCGCACCAGGCGAGCCGTGCCGGTCCAGCCGAGAATTCCGATGACGAAAATGATGTTGAGCAGGCTCGGCCGGGTCAAGGCTACCAGCACCACAGCCAACGGCAGGTCGGGGATCACCAACATGACGTCGGTGAAGCGCATCAGGCCGGTTTCCGTCTTGCCGCCTCGGAAGCCGGCCGTAATGCCGATCAGCCCGCCGATGGCTACTGAGATGAACGCAGCGAAGAAGCCGACGGTCAGAGACACCCGCGAGCCGTAGATGAAGTTTGATAACACGTCTTTGCCCGCGTCGTCGGTGCCCAGGAGATGCTCGCGGCTCGGTGGGGCGTAGATGTCGTCGATTGTGACTTTGACGGGGGCCTTCGGGTTATACGGCGCCAGCTCCGGCGCAAAGACGGCCATGCCGATCGCCAGTAGTAGCATGGCCAGCCCGATCACGCCCATGCGGCTGCGCCGGAAGCTGCGCCAAAAGCCACGGAAGTTGGTTACTTCAAGCTGAGGTGTCATAGTGGTCGATGGGCACGGTCGGTCCCTCTGCCCGCTCCGGGGTGCTCCGCAAGGAGGCTGCGCACAGACCGGCCCGAGCGAAGTCTAAGGTCGTACTCTATCCAGCCCTCACGCGAGGGTCGAGATACGAGTACAGCAGGTCGGCGACGAGGTTGGCGAAGATCACGCTGACCGCGATGATCAAGAACGCGCCCTGCAACACCGGGTAATCGCGCCGGCCTACGGCCTCGTAGATGGTCAGCCCGAGGCCGGGCCACGAGAACACGGTCTCGATCTGGATCGCGCCGGCCACGGTGAAGCCCAGGTTCAGGGCGATGATGGTGACCATTGGAAGCATCGAGTTGCGCAGCGCGTGGTCCTTGAGCACCTGAAAGGTGCTCAGCCCTTTGGCCTTGGCCGTGAGGATGTAGTCCTCAGAGAGCACATCCACCATCGTGCTGCGCATGATCAGCATATATTCGCCCACGAAGACGATCGTGAAGGTTAAGGTAGGCAGGATCATGTGCCGGAGCAGATCGACGAGCTGATCCCATGGCGAGGCGAAGGAGGCGCCCGGCGTCGTCATGCCGCCGATGGGCAGGCCCAGCCGCCGGCTGCCCAGGAACAGCAAGATGATGCCCAGCCAGAAGGTGGGCAGGCTCCATGCGACGAGGCTGCCGACCAAGGCACCGTAGTCGACCGGGCGACGCACCTTCCAGGCCGCGATCACGCCCAGGCTGATGCCGATGACGATCGCCAGGATCTGGCCAACGCCGACGAGCAACAGGGTGTTCCACAGCCGCTCCAACAGCAGGTCGATCACTGGCCGGTTGCTGTGGTAGCTGATGCCTAGCTCGCCGCGCGACAGGTTCCTGGCGTAGATGAAGAACTGGGTCTGAAAAGGGTTGACCCGGCAATCGCCCAGCTTGATCGGGTTGAGGGATTCGAAGCAGTTGACGACCGGTTTGTCTAAGCCGAAGCGCTCCCGGATCGCCTGCTGCGCCTGCAGGGTCATGCGCGGGTCGCGTATCCCGGCCCGCGCCGGGTCGCCTGGCAGCACCCTGAATAGGAAGAAGTTTAGGACGACGACGAATAGGACCGTCAGGATCGCCCAGCCGATTTTGGTCAGGAGATATCTTGAGCCAGACATGACTCGATGGACGCTTACTTTGCCGGCTCGATCACCAGCAACGAGGTCGGATCCTCCAGCGCCACCTTCGGCTGGTCGGTGATCCACCCAGTGAAGCGATCGGTGCGGTAAGCCTGGGTTGCCTGCGCGTAGAACGGGATGATGTAGGCCACATCGCGATGCAGGATTTCCTGCATCTTCCAGACGAGTTCCTTGCGCTTCGCCGGGTCAAGTGCGGTGGCCTGTTGCTTGTAAAGGTCGTCGAATTCGGGGTTGGAGTAGCCGGTTTCGTTGTTGCCGGTAGGAATCTCATCGGTGAGATGCACGCTCAGCAGGAAGCCGGGGTCGGGATCCGAACCCCAGCCCCAGATCAGGACGTCGTAGTCGAAAGTGGGGCAGCACACAGAGGTCAGCGTGTCGGGGTCGAGCGCCTGGGGCTCCAGCTTCACGCCGATTTGGGTCCAGGTTTCGGCCAACAGCTCGGCGATGCGCGGCCCGCGTACGTTGTCGCTGGGCCAGAAAAGGCGAAAGATCAGTGGATTGGATCCGTCCGGCATCTGGCGGACACCGTCGCCATCCGTGTCCTTGTAGCCGGCATCATCCAGCATGCGGTTGGCCTCGGCGATGTCGAAGGCGTAGTCCTGGATCGTGTTGTTGTACCACACGCCCAGGCCGTCGGGGATGAGGGTGAGGCCGGGCGTGCCCAGCCCTAGCAGCACCACGTCGATGATTTTCTGTTTGTCGGTGGCATGAGCTAGAGCCTGGCGCACCGCGCGGTCACCTAGGGCTGGGTGACCAGTACATTGACCATCGGGTGGGCATTTGTCCGGTGGAACCTGGTTGAGGATGATGTCGGTGACATCCGGCGACAGCGGCGCGCCGATCACCATTTGGATGTCCTTGGCGTTGCGCAGGGTGGGCACAGCCGTCGTGGGCATCTCGGTGATCATGTCTACTTGCCCGGTCACCAGCGCCTGCACCAAGGCGTCCTGGTTCTGGAACGTTTGGAGTACCACTTCGTCCACCTTGGGTGGGGTTGCGGGATGGTCCTTGATGGCGGCCAGGTGGATGAACTCGCCCTGCTTGTACTCCAGCAGCTTGAAGGGACCACTGCCGATCATCTCTTTGTTTTCGAAAGCGGCCGCGCCCTCTGGCGTGTCGTGCTCGGCCCAGATGTGCTCGGGCAGGATGTACATGAAGTAGAGCTGGCTCTCCATGTTGGGGATCGGCTCGGTCAAGGGTGATCACCACCGTTTGGTCGTCCGGCGCTTCGACGCTCTCGAAGTACTTGGTGTACACCGGCATGTAGGGAAAGTCTTCGTGCTTCCCGTAGAAATTGTAGCTGAAGACGACATCCTTGGCCGTTACGGCCTGACCGTCGTGCCATTTGAAATCGTCGCGCAGGGTGAAGGTCCAGATCTTGCCGTCCGGGGAGACCTCCCAGCTTTTGGCCAGGTCGGGCGAGAAGGTGTTGTCGAGGTTGAGATCGAACATCGAGCTGTAGGCCAGCTCGAACGTAGAGTAGGCCTCGGCGAGGGTGGCTGAGCCGGGGTTGAGAGTATCCGGGCTACCGCCCCAGCCGATACGCACGACGGCTTTGTCTTGCGGCGGAGCGGCTGGGGGCTCGCTCGTAGCCGGGGCTTCGACCCCAGTCGCCTGGGGCGCGGGTGCGGGCGCGGCGCCTCCGCAGGCCGTCGCCAGCAGCGCCACGATCAGCAAAACGCCAACCCAAAACGGTGTGCGGGCAGTCATGGTGTCCTCCTTATGAACTCCAGTTGATGGACGATGCTATCTTTATAACCCAGCTTGGTACTCGTGTCAATCGAGGGTGACAGGTGGGAAGTTGCAGGTGGCAAATTGCAAGTCGCAAATTCTCTCATATTCCGTACCTGCGACTTGCAACCTGCCACCTGCAACCTGCCACCTGTCACTGCCGGCCCAGGTCGAATTCGGCCAGCACTGGGTAGTGGTCTGACGCATGGTGCACGGCTGCCGGCTCGGTGACGACGTCGCACCGCCGCAGATGGCCGATCAGGGAAGCGTCTGCGAAGATGTAGTCCAGACGGACGCCTGGGTCGGGTGGAGGGAGTGTATAGCCGGTGTCATTCGGGTGCAACGTCCGGTAGCAGTCTGACGAAGCCGGCGGATTGCATCTGGCGCACTGCCAGCCGCAGCTTGCCGTTGCCGTGTAGCCAGAAACGCAGGGCCGCTGCCCTGTACAGCCTTTCGAGGCGCATCGGATCGTGCGGGGCCACGGCGTTGAAATCGCCCATGACTAAACATGGTTGGCCTGAGACTGGCCGCGTCTGGCGGAGCATGGTCCACACCTCCCAGGCCCGCCAGAGCTCGCGGCCGATACTGTAGAGCGGGATCGTGTGGATGCCGAAGACGTGCAGCGGGCCCACGGTCGGATGGCGGAGCGTGGCTTCGAGGATCACATGGTGCACCGGCGGATACGGATGATGGCTGCAGGCCTCCACGATTGGCCAGCGGCTGAGCAGCGCTATGTGGCGGGTTGAGTTGCCTTCGACGACTGCGGCCTGCAGCGACAGCCTGGCTGCCAGCCGCTCCGCCAAGCCGTTCTGATACACCTCTTGCAGCACGGCTATGTCGGGCCGGACTGTCTCGAGCACGTCGGCGATGAGTGGCTCGCGACCCACGCCGCCGTCCAGGATGTTGTAGGTGAGGACACGCATTGGCTATGCGCCCAGCCCAGCGGTGGCTTCACGCCAAGCTCGCTTGCTCTGGCGGAGAGTGTGCTGCTCGCGGATCTCCCGCACGGTCTCTAGTTTTTCGTCAACTGCTGCCTCCAGCCACAGCCGGCCCTTTTCTGCGGTTCCTTGACGCCCATCGCCGTAGATGCCGGTCACCGTGTCGTCGCTCCACGGCGGGTTGGCGATCAGGCGGCCGCTTTCGACCCAGTCCATGGCGTAGTTGGCCGTCGTGACGAAATCAATCTCAGTCGTGGCGCGGTCCATGTGCACTAGATCGGGCCGCAGGTGCAGCACGTAACTGGTCTCCAGCTCGCCGCCGTGCCCCATGCCGCCGAGCGCAGTCTGCCGATAGCGCTGCAAAGCCGGGCCGGTGGTGTGCAGCCATTCGGTGGCGATGAACCGGCGCGGATGCCGCTCGCCGGCCAGTTTGACGACGTTGACCAGGAAAGAGTGGTTGCCGCCGTGGCCGTTGGAGAAGAGGATCGTTTGGGCGCCCAGCGCGGCCAGCCGGTCGACGATGGCGAGGAAGAAGTCCTCGAACACCCGACCACCCAAGTTGAGGGTGCCCGGAAACTCGCGCGTGTGAGTGCTGACGCCGTACGGCCAGGCTGGCAGGCACCACACCTCGTCCGGCGCGCGCGCCGCCAACCCATCGGCGATGGCCTGGACGATCAGGGTATCGGTGCTGAGTGGCAGGTGGTAGCCGTGTTGCTCGGTGTGGCCGGTGCTAATGACTACAACGCGCTGGGCGAGATCAGCGGGCCACCGTGGAGACAGTCGAGGTTGGCATGGTGTCTCGATGAGGACTACATTGCTTGGGCCGGTCTCCGACCGAGCCTCCGCTTCCGATCGCATTGGTCGGTGAGGAAAAACACGCGCCGAAAGCCTTGCGCCCGCAGTTCCTTGCTTACACCAAGCAGCACTCGTCGCCATAATCCGGAGTGCAGCGCGAGGTGATCCAGCGGGTCTCCATTGGACCGATGGAAGCCGTATGGAAGCGCCGGCAGCAGGACCACTTGGCTGACGTTGAGGTGCTGCGCAACGGACGCCAGATCGTAGTCGCCTAAGCCCAGCGGGATGAGCATGGGTAAATCCCGAGGTAGCGCAGTTACTTCGGGCCAGGTTAGATTAGCGTAGGAAGTGATCTGTAGCATCAGGTCACCAGGGGCACGGTCGGAGACCGGCCCGAGCAGCATGTGAAGTCACCAGGGGCACGGTCGGAGACCGGCCCGAGCAGCATGTGAGTCACCAGGGGCACGGTCGGAGACCGGCCCGAGCAGCATGTGAGTCACCAGGGGCACGGTCGGAGACCGGCCCGAGCAGTACAGGACCGGCCTGAGCAGGGAGATCAGAGCAGATACCAGTCCAAGAAGCGCTCCATCGTCGCATAGAAGTGCTGGAGATTGCCGATCTGCAGGAAGCCGTGGCCTTCGCCTTCGTAGACGAAAAACTCGAAGGTCTTGCCCTCGCGCTTCAGCGCTTCAACCAACTGCTCGCTCTGCTTGGGGTGGACGCGCTCGTCGTCGGCGCCGTGCAAAATCAGGAGCGGCGCCTGGATGGCGGCCACGTCGTGGATCGGCGAGCCGGCGCGGTAGCCGGCGTGGTTGGCGGCGGGGTGCCCCATCTGCCGTTCCAGGTCCTCGCGGCCGATTCGGTCACCCTGCGCCCACGAGGCCAGGATGTCGCAATCCCCGAACTTGGCCACGCCGCAGGCGAAGCGGTGCTGTGGATCGCGCGCCAGCGCTAGCAGCGCCAGGTAGCTTCCATAGCTCGCGCCGTAGATGCCCAGCCGTTGGCCGTCCACCCAATCTAAACCGGTCAGGTGATCGGCCGCGGCCAGCATGTCGTCGGTGTCCACGATGCCCCAGGCGCCGTGCAGTGCGTGTTGATGCGCTAAGCCATAGCCCGTGCTGCCGCGGAAGTTGGGCGTCAACACGGCATAGCCCTTGGCGACCAGCCACTGCACCAGGATGTCCCATGTGCGAGCGTATTCGTCGGTCGGCCCACCGTGCGGATAGACGATGGCCGGGCAGGGTTTTTCGCTTGAGGCGGTGGGCGGACGGAACAGCAGGGCCGGGATGCTGGCACCGTGCGTGCTGGGATAGGTCACGAATTCGGGCTGAACCAGGCCGGCGCCGGCTAAGGCCGGCGGCATGGACGCCGTCAACGGCCGCGCCGCGCCCGTCGTCGCATCGACCTGGTAGATGTCGGGCGGTTCAGTAGGGCTCTCGAACTCCACGGTCAGCCAGCGCCCGTCCGGGCTCCACTGCGGCCGGCTGTGCCAGCCGGGTCCGTCCCTCAATACGGTCTCTTGGCCCGAAGCTACGTCGAGCAGACAGAGGTCGCTCGTGCCTTGGCGGTTGACGACCAAGGCGATTGTTAGGCCGTCGGGGCGCCAGGCGAAGTCTTGGATGTCGGCGTGGGTTTGGGTGAGCCCCTGAACCCCCTCCCCGGCCCTCCCCCTAGGAAGGGGAGGGGGGCTGTTGTGCATGCTGTCAAGGGGGGCACGAGCATCTTGGACCTCGCCGGCCTTTTCCTCAAGGGAGGGAGATAGAGACAGAATGTACAGCTCGCGCCAGCCGGTGCGGTTGGAGGTGAAGGCGATGGCTTTGCCGTCGGGCGACCAGCGGGGGTTTTTGTCCCAGACTGTGGCGGCGCCGGTGAGATGCGTGACCTGGCCACCGGCTGCCGGCACGATGCAAATCTCAGATCGGTTGAGATCCTCCTGCGGCTGGTAGACAAAGGCGATGAGGCTGCCGTCGGGCGACGGCTGCGGGTCGGAGACGTCGGCTTGGAAATGGGTCAGTGCTGCGGGCCAGGCGCCCTCTGGCGACGTGGCGCACAGGTTTTCGAACGTCCCCCGGCCGCTGAGGAAGTAGACGCGGCGTCCGTCCGGGCTGAAGATCGGGTTGGAATCGCCGTGCTTGAAGTCGGTCAGCCGGCGGGCGCGGCCGGTCTCGACGTCCACTTTCCAAATGTCTTCTTGCGCCGCATAGACGAGCGATCGGCTATCCGGGCTCCAGCGCGGGGCTTCGTCCGACCAGAAGGTCTGCGCGGGGCGGTCGAAGGTCAGCCGTTGCGGCCAAGCAGCCGGCGCGCAGCCGTCGACAGGCAAAACGTACAGATCGTTGTTGCCGTCCCGTTGCCAGACGAAGGCCACTAGCCGGCCATCCGGCGACAACGCGTGATGGATAATCAAAGGAACGCCTGTCAGCAGGTCGAGGCTCCACGGCGCGGGCATCTTTCGATCCGGCCGCGCCTGCGCCGGCCAGCCGTTGCGTTCCTCTTTCAGGATTGTTGCCTTCATGCGTTTCTCAACACCTCCTCCGGCATTAACAATTGTCAATTGTCAATTGTCAATTGACAATTGTTAATGCCGGAGGCTTCCAGTGCATAAGAGTGGTACTGCGCCCGGCACGGCGTGCCCCAAGCCACGTGCATCGTCTGGCTGGTCAGGTCCATCACCAGCGAGGCGATGGTCTGCTGGCGCTCCATGGGAGCGTCGGCGATCTCGACGTGGCTGCAGATGGACTGGGGGTAGTTGACGTGGTCGGACAGGATGGTCTGGAGGGACTTGAGGCTCAGCTTGCCGGCCTGGCTGCGCAGCAGGCGAAAGGCGCGGTTGTAGCGCACGCGGGAGGAAATCAGCTCTTCGCTATCGCGCTCGACGCCCCGCATATGCGGTGAAACATAGTTGTTGGTATGAGCCAGCACGCCGTCGGCGCCGTAGATGACCTCGAAGTCCTCGGCCGAGACCTCGACATTGACCATCTCCCCGCTGACGTGGGCGATCAGGTGGTTGTAGCCGGCGGCGCGGCGGCGGTTGAGTGCAGCGCGGATGGCCTCGGATGGCGTGCGTGCGGCCAGCACCGCCCGCGAGACGAAGATGCGCGGCACGCCGATGCGCACGTCGTTGGGATAGACCGAGTCGCAGCATTGGGCGATGCCGTGTTCGTTGAAGCCGATATTGGGCAGCAGGCCGCCGTAGGTGATCGCCAGGAAGGCCGGCTCGGCCGCGGGCCGGGCGTGGACTACGTAGACCGTGTCGAAGTCGTCGGGCAGCCAGTCCTCGTTGTGCCCGACCAGCAGCGATTGGTCGGCGGTGACCTCGGGCGCAGCCGCGAGGCTGGTGCAGCCCGCGTGGAGCGCGTCCTCGGTCAGCGCCTCCATGCAGTTGAGCACCAGCAGGTCGTTGAAGTCCATCTCGGCGCCGTCGGCAATGCCGTGCAGCTCCTCGACGTATTGCGGCACGCTCTGCTCGGCGAAGGGGAGATATTTGCGCGAATGCAGGATCGCTTCGTTCCAGTCGCGCAGCTTGAGGCGCTCGCTCTCCTCCTCCAGGAGGCGCCGGTAGGTGGCCAGCATCTGGTGGATGACCTCGCGGCGATGCTGGCCGATCTGCCTGCCCATGGCCAGGGGGCTGCCCTCGGCGTAGACGATGGGAACGGGCTGGCGCGTGGCGTAGGATGCTGGGTCGCTGGCTGAGACTGAGTAAACACCGGGGTCAGGCATAGGTTGCTTCCATGTGAGGCGCCGGGGGACTTACAGTTCTGCGCGATTTAGCTCGTCCTGCAACGCGGGCAGCCGGCGGTTCTCTTGACGGATTTGTGTAATCAGCGCGGTCCAACGTTCCGCCTGGTTCGTCTGCAGCAACAGCGCTCGAGCCCGTGCCAAGACTTGAGCCGCCTCGGCGTAACTGGTACGTCCGCGGCGATCGATGAGTTGGGTGGCGGCTTGGACATAGAGATCGATGGCGGCTTGGGGACGTTCCGCCTCGGCCGCGTGGGCAACGGCTAGCACCATATGATCCGAGGCATAGGGGTACGCTCGCCGCAGTGTTGCCAGCGCGTCCAATGCAGAATCGATCTGGCCCTCGTGGAGGAAGATCTGTACACACACTTCATAGTGCTTGGCCTGTCGCAGTTCGTCCAGCAACGCTGGGCGAACCGTGTCCCAGTTGCCGAGCCGCTGTGCCGCCTCGCTAACTCGGACGTAAGTCTGCACATCGGGCCGTAAGGCAAAGAGCTGGCGAGACAGCCCTAGGGCCGCTTCATAGCGTTGGCCGACCATGTCGTAACTGATCAACCACTCGAACAACCGGGTATCGCGACTCTGGGGCAAACGCTCGCGGATCAAGCCCGCAACAACCTGCTCGTGGCCGGCGGCCTGAAACACGTCGACCAGGCCAAGCAAAGCATAGTCGCCAGCCTGGCGAGCTGCCTTAGTTGCCTCCTCAATCCGTTTTAGCTGCAACAGCCGCCGCACCAGATCGTTCAAGCGCCCCGTCTCGCGGCATATCCGCAGATAAGACTCGTCGTCCAGACGGTCCCCCTCAAGCTCCAGTAGGAAGCCACCGATGACGCCTCGTTTCCAGCCGCTGCTGTAACTGTCGGTATCGGACTCCGGCAGCGCGCGACGCACCCATTCGGCGACCAGGGCTTTTTCGGTTTCGGTTGTCTCCTCGACCATAGCCGCCTGACTGCTGTCGCCGGTACCCACGCCGCCCATGGTGATGTCCCACTGCCAGATACGGAAGAGCGTCTCCAGCAAGGCGCGCCGCAGGATTGGATCGGCGGCGTGGTCCAGGCAGTCGACCAGCCCGTCCGCACACTCTGCCACGATGGCGACGAATTCGCCTTCTTCCTCGTACAGATTATGGTAGTCTTCCAGGATCACATCGGCGATGGTGGCATAGACCACGGCGGCGTTCTGCCAATCGCCGGCCGCGGCATACTCATCGCCAGGACTGATGAGTGCCGCAACTTTTGCAGCCGCAGCGTACGACGCGCCCCATTCGCGAGGGAAGTGATCTGTCACATGTCGCACCTGTCGTCGGATGATGTCTGCATCCAGGGGAGAAATTGCTGCGGAGCTGCCAGGCAGCGGCATCAAGACGATCAACTCGGCTTCAGGATAGGTATCGACGATCTTCACGATGATCCGGGCCAGTTCCTCCTTGCTAAGCCGAGACAGCGATTCCTCCAGATCCTTCATCTTCTGGAAACTGTCTGGGCTGGAGAGCCAGGTCAACAGCACGGCTGCGACGTGTTTGCACCGGCCGCCAGCGCCGACAGGGCACGAGCAATCGCCGAACACGATACCTTCGTCGTCGAAGGTGATCTCGACGTGGTAGGGCTGATCGGCTGATCCCCAGCACTCGGCTTTCAGAGTCGCCCCTTCCAGCCGCGGGTGCACGACCGCGCCGGATTGGGCGTACCGTTGGCCACGGCTAAGCGACTGCGCGTCGATCCAGGAACGGATTTGCTTTTCTGTCAATTGGGGTGGAAAGCTCATGGGCATAGTGACCCAACCCGTTTGGTGGCGCGACCTGATTTGTTAGGTGGCTTCAGTGTCACTGTTAACGCGGTCTAGCATCGCCTGGATCTCTTCGATCAGAAAAGGCAGGTTTGGCTTGGTGAAGCTCAGGCCGGGAGCGGGGATGCGGTGATGCTTGATATCGGGGGGGACATGCTTGTGGTGGGGAAGGGTAGATGCGAGTGTGGGATCGTTGGGATGCGGCTGTGAAATCGTACCAGTAGAGCTTCTCCTTTCCGCCGTAATGGACTGCACAGTAGACATCGGCTGATGGAAGTGCTTTTTGGGTGTATGGAGGGATTGATCGCGTCACTTCGTAGCGATACGACAAGATGCATCCTTGTCGGAAGTCCAGAAGCTCATAGACACAGAGTACGATCTCTCCGCCCAAAGCCAACAGGCCTGTCAACTGCGCCAGGGAGAGGCCGGGTGGCGCTATGACCAGTGTGCTTAGTTGAATGGCGGAATAGCGAGAGGGCAGTGTGTAAACCAACTCTTCGTAGTCGGAGCGTCTCAGCATCGCACCCCCCTCAGGCTGCCATTGGCGCTGCTCGCAGTTGTTCGATCAGGGAGTGGCGTCTCAATAAATCCTGGTAGGTCTCTTGGCGCCAATGCCACGCCTTGCAGAGACCATGCCACTCCATGAAGTCATGGAAGTGCGGATCGTCGATGTCATCGAAATCAGCCAACTCCCCGGCCTCCATCGCCTTGAAGAAGTCCTCCGATCGAACCCCATATCGATCTTCGAATTTGCGCAGTTGCCACTCGATCCAATGGATTTCACGCAGAAGTTCTTTCAGTTCCATGACAAACTCCTTGCAAGGGTCAGAGCCAGCCTCTGTTGGACACAGTATACAGCAGGTTACGCTGAAGATCAACCGGACCGATTTGTATTAGCGATCCTCCACCACCGCGGTCTCCTCCTCCGTCAGTCCCCAGGCACGCTAGCATCACCCGCGTCCGCCCGCTCTTCTTGTTCTGCAGCCAGCAGTTCAAGGCAGAAATCACGGAAACGCTCCAGGAAGACTAGATCCGCTTGCAGATAGGAGTAGATTTGCTCCACATCCACATCCCAGTACAGGTGGACCAGGCGATTGCGCAGCGAGACCATGTCGCTCATGGTGTTGGCGTAATCGGCGTCAAGGTAGCCCGCGTTCGCCAATGACTGGAACAAATCGCGCTGGGATTGCGGCTGGCCAAGGCCGTAGGTCGACACCAGGTGGCTGGAGATATCGGTGCAGGTTTCAATCGCTGCCTGCAGAGCCCTTTCGGTGGCTAGTTGCGCCGTGTAATCATCGGTGAACTCATCGAGCGTGAGATGCTGCTGTTTCTCTAACTCGCCGATGTACTGTTCTAATTTGCGCAAGCGCAGCCTGATACTCTTCTCGTTTAGCGTCATCGCGTTGCTCCCACAGGCGTTGCACGAAGGCCTGCCAATCGCGCTCCAACACAGGCTCCAGGTCCCAATAGCGGCGGCGGATCCAGGATTTATATTCGGCCACCCGATCCAGGGAGCGCTGCCACAGTCGCCGGCCGCTGGTGATGACCTCGAACTGGGCAGCAACAGGGGCTAGATTGAGCACGTGAAGGTCAAGCCAATCAGGCCACGACGCTGACCAACGATCCTCGAACCGCCACAGCGTTTGTGAGACGATATCTTGACGGGCGAGGACCGCGATGTCCACGTCGCTTGCCGCGTGAGTGCGTCCTTCGACCTGAGAGCCGAAGAGATACAGCGCGTCGATTTCCTGTTGATCGACCGCCCAGGCGACGAGGTGGTTCGTGAGATCGTCAAGGCCGGCGTAGGATGATGCGTGTTGGATCATGGCTGCATTATAGCATAGTCGAGGTGAGATGAGCCATCCGGTTGGCTGTTTGTTCCTTCCACCACCGCGATCTCCTCCTCCGTCAGCCCGTAGAGCCGGTAGACGACTTGGTCGATCAGCCGGTCGGTGCGCTCGATCTGGGTGCGGACGGCGGCCAGCTCGCCTTGCAGCTCCTCCAGCGGCGCGAGATCGGCCGCGGGGTCGAAGACGGGGAGCTTGACGGCTTGGATCTTCTGCAAGGTGGATTTGGTCTTGCCGCCGGGGAAGGCGCCGGCATGGGTGAACTGGTCCAGCACGGGCAGCGCATGGGTGTAGAAACGGGCCACGGACGGGTCGAGCTCGAAGCGATAGACCGGCGTCCAGGTGCGCAGGATGGTCTTGCCGTCCTCCTCGTAGAGCCAGGAAGCCCAGCCGTCGGCCGGGTTGCGGTGCTTGAGATGGGCTTGCAGCTCGACCCGCTGGCCGTCCAGCCTGACCAACCGCAATCCCTCGACGTCGTGGCGGACGACGTCAAGACCGGAAGGGTCTGCCGAATGCACCAACTCCCCGTACTTGATCGCGTTGGCGAAGACCTTGGGCAAAGGCTGGCAGGCCGCGCCCCGATCCAGGAACTTGAAGGGGTCGAGCGCTTTCTCCAGCTTCTGGCGCTGTTTGTTCAGGTCGATCATCTGCTCGGCCAGGAAGGCCAGCAGGTCGTGGATTACGTCGGCGTGCTCCGGTTCCTGGCCGAGCTGGTGCTCGACGAAGCCCAGGACGCAGGCGTAGTCCCACTTGTCGCAGAACTGGCCGTATAGCCGCCGGCCCTTCTCGGCCAGACGTTCGCGCTCGTCGGTGGGGGTGGTGAAGACGATGCGTCTCAACGGCAAGTCCGCAATTCGTTTACACTCACGTGATTATTCGTGCTAGTAAGACTAAATCGCCATTCGAGAAGTTGGCTATTCAAAAGCGCAAGTAGAAAATGCCCGGCCATTATATCTGTCCCGACCACGAAGTACGAAATGCTATCGAAGCAATAGCTGGGAGTGCGGTAGGTGGAGAGAAAATCAACCTTCGCCAATTGTATCAGCGCGGCATTTCGTTGGTATCCGATTCGGTACAGCTTTGTGTGTTTGGCCCGCTCGCCTCCAACTGTCACTTAAAGCCGGCAAGATCCGGATGTTTCTCCACACCTTGACGTGCCACGGGTTGAAACTCATAGCGCTGCACGTTTCCACCGCGCAACACCAGTGGACCTGCACTAGAAATCTCAGACAAGAGATGAACTTATAGTTGTTTCGTTGATTTCACCTTGAAAGGTCTGAAGTTGCTGCCCTAACGGCACGAACATCTCATCTGAAGTGAGCCGTAGTGCTAGAGCAAAGGACTCATTCGAGCTTAACACTGGGACAACCAAGTTGTGTGGGCTGAACCGAAGAATATCGAGCGAACTAGCCGCATACTGACCTGAAACCTCACTTAGCAGACCTCCAGGATGCGACAAAGGTGAGGCGTTTTCGAAATAATTGGCAGAAACCCGTAATACAAGTATGCAAGTAGGTAGTTTTGCTTCAGCATAATGACACGCGATCGATGGATCGTCGTTTATTCTTCAAACACTTGATCCGTGTAATGCGTGATATGTCGCATGATGCTGACTTTCTCAGCGGAGGTATTCTCTGAATATCCGCGCAGGATCGAATCGGCAACAACTGTGACCGACGTAACTATCCTGACCGAGCCACAGCTGAAAGCGAGAACCACTGAACAGACTAATAAAGAGTCGACTACACCAGATCGGGTTGGCATAACCTGCCTTCAAGGTATCTCATACCATGGACGAGAACCTTTCACGCTCATTTTGATCAAGAACATCATACGGCGGATTCCCAATCACCGCATCGAACCCCGCCGCATCCCCTTGCAGCCGGCCGTGCGGATCGAAGAAGACCTCGGGGAACTCCAACTCCCAGTGGAAAAAGCGCCGCTCGGCCGCGATCTGTTTGCCTTGGGCGATCAGCTCGTCCCAGCCCTGCAGGGCAAAGCCGCCGTGCAGCAGGTATTTGGCAAGCGGCTGCCACACGTCGTCGGCAATCGCCAGCCCAAAGTGGCGTGCGGTCCACAGGTCGGCCAGCAGGCGCGCCTTTTCGGTGGTCTTGCGCACGGTCTCGACGTAGATGCGCTCGGATTCGTGGACGTCGGCCAGGGTCTCGCTGCCCAGGCGCTCGATGTCGTCCATGAAACGGCTGGCGGTGCGCATCGACCCGGCGAAGGCGCTGTCGTCCAGCATGGAAAGCTGGCCGGCCTCGCGCAGCGCGGCCTCGTCGGCCTGCGCCTTGCGCGTCTTGCGCTTCTGGGCGGCGCTTGGCCCCGCGCTCGGCCCGGCAGCGTCCAACGGCAGGTCGGCGACGCGCGCGCCGATCAGCGAGTTGCCGCAGCGCAGGTGATGGTCCAGGAAGCTCAGCGGCTTGTTCTTGCTGACCGTCGCCAGCCACAGGCTCAGCTTGGCCAGCTCCACCGCCAGCGGGTTGAGGTCGACGCCGTAGATGCAGGCCTGCGCCACCCGCCGGCGCCAATAGGCGAGCTGGCTCTCGTCGCCTGCGGTCGGCCCTGCGGTGGAGGGTGGAGCGTGGAGAGTGGAGGGTGGACCCGAGGCCGGCTCCACGCTGGGTACGCCTTGCTCCACCAGGAAGCGGGCGACGAACTCCGCGGCCGCCACCAGGAAATGGCCCGAACCCATCGCCGGATCCAGGATATTGACGTTCAGAACCGCCCGCGCCAGCTTCTCCGGGTCGCTCACAGCGCCGCCTGCGTCGAGGAACGGCGCAGCCGCCTCGGCCAGCACCGGCCCCACCGTGTGCTCGACGATGTACTGCACGATGTAGTCGGGGGTGTAGTAGCTGCCGGTAGCCTTGCGCTCGCCTTTGTCCGTCACCAGATAAACCTGGCCAGGAAGAATGTCCGCTCCACTCTGACTCCCTCCCGCTCCGCTCTCGACTCCTCCCCCTCCGAGGGGGAGGGTTGGGGAGGGGGTTGGGGAAGCGGCTCAATCACTTCCTTCCCCTTAACCTTGCGCACCACCAGCGGCTCGCCCGCCACGCGCACCTGGTATTCCAGCAGCCCCTCGTAGATGCTGCCCAGGTGGCGGATTTCCAGGTCGCGGTAGTCCACAACCTCGCGCGTGCCGGTTTTGGGATCGCGCGTGCGCGCCAGCAGGTCGATCGCCTTGCGCAGGTGCAGGTCGCCGACGCGGTGCTGCTCCAGGAAGGGATGGTTGGCCGGCTTGAACAGCCCGCCGTCGTAGGCCGGCACGCCCAGGTAGGGATCGCCGCCGTCGATCACGCGCCACAGCTCGGCCAGGCGCTGCCACAGGCTGGACATGCTGGGCGCGGCCGGTTGGCCGCTGTCGATCTCCTGGGCGATGCGCCGCTTGAGCGCCTGCAAGCTGTAGCTCTCGCGGTAGGTCGAGTTCTCCAGCACCGGCAACAGGTCGCGGTCCTCGGCGTAGAGGATGAACAGCAGCCGGTAGAGCACGATCAGGCTGTTGTCGTGGATGGCCCGCAGCGTGGTCTCGTCCGGCGTCAGGCCGTTGCCGGGGAAGTCGAGGAAGCCCTGGGCCAGGGCAGCCAACGCCTCGTAGACCTGGTCTTTCAGCCCGGCGCTGATGCCTTGCTGGTAGGCCAGGCTCTCGGCCAGCACCAAATCCAGCCAGGCTGGCGCGCCATGGGCTGCGCTGTCGGGGAGGAAGGCCTCGCGGCGGAAGAAGAGCCAGAAATACTTGAACGCCTCGGCGTCGCCGGCCTCGATCAGCGCGGGCAGATCGACCTCGTAGTAGACGTCCAGCTTCTTGGAGGAGTCCTTGTGGTAAAGCTGCCACAGCCGGCCGTTGGTCAGCACGCCCCAGGCCAGCCCCGAATGGCGGATGTAGAAGTCGATCTGCAAGGCCGGGTTGGCGTGGAGGGTCTTGCTGCTATCGGCCGGGCCGCTGCGGTCCAGGGGCCGGTTCCACGCCTTGGCGTCGGCCACGGCCAGGGCGGCGGCCAGATCAGCCTCCGCGGCCGGGCGGTGCAGCGTCTGGATGGCGGTGCGCGTCGCCTCGTCCGAGCAGAGGATGTAGTCGGGGACTTTGCTGCCCTGGGGTGTGACCAGCGGCACCTGCGCCGTGTAGCGGTGGCCCAGCGCGTCCAGCACCGGGCGGATCCAGTCGGCCTCGGTCTGCGACTCGTTGGCGTTGTGCAGCGCGGCCTTGCGCGCCTGCCAGAGCTGGGTCAGCGCGGCAAGCCGCGGCTGCGCATCGAAATCCCGCCACTCCCGCCGCTCGGCGACGCGGTGGTTCAGGTAGTAGTCGGAGAAGAGGTAGTGGTTGCGGTGGGTAGACGAAGGGGAGTTCGGGTTGGTGTGTCATGAGATGGGCAGACGCCGGCGCGCTTGGTAGACAGCCCGGTGAATGGAATTCGCCGGCTAAAACTGAGAAGACCCCTCAGGGTCTGGGAATTGATCCGCTCTGCGGCGGCTGAGGCCGCTTCTCTGTTTCAGCCAGGGATTTCCAATCCATGGAGGCTTGAGCAACACCGCCAGGAAAATCGGTTCGATATGCTGCGCCACGGCGCAGCGCACGAACTCTCTTCCTTTTCCACGATCCATTCCCAGACATTGCCGGCTACGTCCTGGGCGCCACAAGGGCTGACACCTTGGGGATAGAGTCCATCGACGTAGTATCTCCAATGCCGTTATCTTCGTAGTTGCACAATCCGGGGTTAGGCGGCTCATTACCCCACGGGTAGGTGCGACCATCGACGCCGCGGGCGGCCTTTTCCCACTCAGCTTGGCTGGGCAGTCGAACTTCTTGGCCACTGGCCTGGCTCAGCCACTGGCAGAAGGTCACCGCCTCGTCCCACGTGACCCAGACCACCGGATGGTTCTCTTTGCCGGCTGGGATCTTTCCTTTGTGGAAGAGGTCTACCCACTGAAATTGGCTCAACTGCTCGGGCACGGTGCACTCTTCGAGCCGCACCGGGATCAGGTAGAGGTCGCCGGGCAGCTTCTCCTGCCAGGCATCCAAGGCCTCGCGCAGTTCCCGCTGGAGAACACCGCGTTTCTCGACGGAGTTGGGCGAGATGCATGCCAGGAAGAAATGCGAGTCGCGAATGGCGTGTAGGATGCTTTCCTGCCACAGCTCACCTGGCAGGATGTCCTCTTGGTCCATCCACGGCTTGAGGCCCACGGCCGCCAGTCGCTCATAGAGCTGGGCGACGGCGGCCTCGTCTTTGCGTGTGTAGCTGAGGAAGAGTTGAACTGGTTTATCCATGGGAGCGTTGCTGGCCCGGAGTTTCGTCATCTTATGTGGATTATAGGACACTGCTGGTAATCGAGCAAACGGCACATTCGTGTGGGAGATGCGCTGAGGAGCAATGGTGCTGGGCAGCAGAGACAAAGGGCCGCCACTGCTTGCTTATGGCACCTCATCGTGCTATACTCTCTCGGAGCTTGTGATCAACAGACATCAGCGTCCCGGAGGTAATGATGAGCCGCGTACAGTGGCAAGAGCGCATCAAAGTATCGCCCGATCTGCACCATGGCGATCCGTGCATCAAAGGCACCCGCGTCCCGGTGGTTATGATCGTTGGTAGCCTGGCCGATGGCATGACTACCGAGGAGGTTCGCGAGGCGTATCCTCAGCTCGTCGACGAAGATATCTTTGCCGCGCTGGCGTATGCGGCGGACGTCCTGCACCACGAAGCCCTGCTGCCATTGGCCGCGTAGAACATGCCATGCATATCAAAGTCGATGAAGATTTGCCCGCGGCAGTCGCTGCTAAGCTACAGAGCAGTGGTTACGAAGCCAGCGGTGTTCTCGATCAGGATATGGGCGGCTGGAAAGACGCAGGCCTCTGGGAAGCCGTCCAGGCACATCGACAGTTTCTGGTTACGGCAGACAAGGGCTTTGGCGATGTGCGAACTTATCCTCCTGGCACTCATGGGGGTGTTTTGTTGCTGCGACCGGATGAGGACGGCATACGGCCCGTGTTAGATCTGCTGGATAAGGTTTTGGCCAGCTATGAGATCGGCTCGCTGATAGGCGTGTTAACTGTTGCCACACCACGGGGTATTCGCATTCGCCGCGCAGGTTAATCACTGGTGACCATGCCACTCCGACTTCTGCAAAAGCGTCGACACACCGAGCCAACAGGGGATCAGGCTCAGCACGGTGCGCCGTCCGCGACTCCATTAGAGACTGTCCTGGCCTACCACGCCACCACCAAGCATCACCCCTACCGCTCCGCGCGGTCGTTGGGCTACATGGACTGGGACACCCAGCCCGATCCCTTCCGGCGCTACGCCGGCGCGCAGTTGCTGCCGCTGGACGAGGTTCCGCCCACACCGGAGCCAAGCTACGACGCGATCTTCCAGCCAGGGGCGGTGCCGCCACGGCCGCTGGACCGCGCTGTTCATCTCGCAGCTTTTCTACAACTCGCTGGCGCTGTCGGCCTGGAAGGAATACGGCGACAGCCGCTGGTCGCTGCGGGTCAACCCCTCCAGCGGCAACCTGCACCCAACGGAGGGCTACCTCCTGGCCGGGCCGATCCCCGGGCTGCTGGCAGGGCCGGCCTTGTGTCACTATGCGCCGTTCGAGCACGGTCTGGAGGTCAGAAGAGACCTACCGGTCGAGCTTTGGCAAGAAGTGGCCGGCCAGTTGCCGCCGGGCGCGCTGCTGGTCGGCCTGACATCGATCTATTGGCGAGAATCGTGGAAATACGGCGAACGGGCCTTTCGCTATTGCATGCACGATGTGGGCCACGCCATCGCCGCAGTCGCCATCGCCGCGGCGGTTTTGGGCTGGGAAGCCCGGCTGCTGGAAAGCGTCACCGACCGGGAGCTGGCTATTTTGCTGGGCGTCCATGACCAGGCGGGCAGCGAGGCCGAGCATCCCGACTGCTTACTTGCCCTCTGTCCGCCCGCTCGTAGTCGCGGCTTCAGCCGCTCCGAATCGGAAGCGGCTGAAGCCGCGACTACGAACGTAGCGGAGTTTCGCCTGACGCCGGCACTCTTAGACGCGTTGGCGTCCATCCCGCCGGCCGGCCAGCCCAACACCCTCAGCGCCGAACACCACGACTGGCCAATCATCGACGCCGTCTCCGAAGCCACCGCACGTCACGACCCCCCACCCGACACCTACTGGCACACCGTTCCGCCTCCGCATTCCTCATTCCTCACTCCTCCATCCATCATTTCCCTCCGCCCGCCAGATCATCCGCCAACGCCGCAGCGCGGTGGATATGGACGGTGTGACCAGCATCAGCCGGGAGGCATTTTATCGCATCGCCGAGCGGTTGCTGCCAGGGCAATTGCCCTTCACGGCCCTGCCTTGGAAGCCGTCGATCCACCTGGCGATCTTTGTCCACCGCGTGCGTGACTTGACGCCGGGCTTGTATCTTCTGGTTCGCGACCCGGCGGAGCGCGCCGCATTGCAGGCGGAGATGAACCCTGATTTTGTCTGGCAACAGCCGGAGGCCTGTCCCGAGACGCTGCCGCTTTATCTGCTTCAGGCAGGCGACCATCGCCAGGCTGCCCAGGGCGTCTCCTGCGGCCAGGAGATCGCGTCCGACGGCGCGTTTGCGGTCGGCATGATCGCCGAATACGCCGCGCCGCTGGAGCAGCACGGCCCCTGGTTCTACCGCCGGCTGCACTGGGAGGCCGGCGTCATCGGGCAGATGCTCTACCTGGAGGCCGAGGCCGCCGGCGTGCGCGGCACCGGCATCGGCTGCTTCTTCGACGACTCGATGCACCAACTGCTGGGGCTGCCCGGCTACCGGACGCGTTCGGCGGATGGCCCGAGCATCCGTTACCAAACGCTGTACCATTTCACCGTCGGCGGCCCCGTCGAGGACACCCGCCTGCGCACCTCGCCAGCCTATGGCCATCGAGGCTGAACTCAACCCCACCCTCCGCACCAATCTACCACATTTAGCATTCACAATCTACCAGGAGTACCCATGTCCATCAAACCCGACCACTGGATCCGCAAAATGGCTTTGGAGCACGGCATGATCGAGCCGTTTATCGATCACCAGGTGCGCGAGGGCGTGATCTCGTATGGCCTGAGCAGCTATGGCTACGACATTCGGGTTGCCAACGAGTTTCGCATCTTCACCTCGGGCTTGGGCGACTTGACTGTGGTCGATCCCAAGCACTTCGACGCCCGGTCCATGGTTGATTACCACGGCGACACATGCGTGATTCCCCCCAACTCGTTCGCCCTGGCGCGGACGGTTGAATACTTCCGAATACCGCGTAACGTCTTGACGATTTGTCTGGGAAAATCGTCGCTAGCGAGATGCGGCATCATCGTCAACGTGACCCCGTTTGAGCCGGAGTGGCGAGGATTTGCTACCTTGGAAATATCCAACACGACGCCGCTCCCTGCCCGGATCTACGCCAATGAGGGCATTGCACAGGTTCTTTTCTTTGAGGGCGACCCGCCAGAACAGTCCTACGCCGACAAGAAAGGGCAAGTACCAGGACCAGATTGGGATTACGCTGCCGCGGCTATAGCAGAGGAATTGTCAATTGTGAATTGTGAATTGTCAATTGCTAATTCCAGACAATCGTCCTTCCGACCTCCGGCATTAACAATTGACAATTCACAATTCACAATTCACAATTCTCCGCTTTAACCAACCATGCCTCCAATCACCAACACTTCTACCACCGGCCTCCGAGGCCTTCCCCGAAATGTCTGGGTTGTCACAGCCACCAGCTTTCTGACCGACATCTCCAGCGAGATGCTGGTGCACCTGCTGCCGCTCTTCCTGGCCAATATCCTCGGCGTGCGATTCAGCGTCGTCGGCCTGATCGAAGGCGTGGCCGAGACCACGGCCAGCCTGCTCAAGGTCTTCTCCGGTTGGCTGAGCGACCGGCTGGGCGACCGCAAGTGGCTGACCGTGGCGGGCTACAGCCTGTCCACGCTGGCCAAGCCGTTCCTCTACTTTGCCACCACCTGGGGCGCGGTGCTGGCCGTGCGCTTTACCGACCGGGTCGGCAAAGGCATCCGCACCGCGCCGCGCGACGCGCTGGTGGCCGACAGCATCGACGAGAAGCGCCGCGGGCTGGCGTTTGGCCTGCACCGCGCCGGCGACACGGCCGGCGCGATGATCGGCCTGATCATTGCCCTGGCCGTGGTCTTCGCGCTGCAGGGCAGCGATCTCGAACTGTCGCGGCCGACGTTTCAAACCATCGTCTTGATCAGCATCCCGCCGGCGGTGCTGGCGGTGCTGGTGTTGGCGATCGGCGCCAAGAACGTGCCTGTCAACTCGCAGCGCGAGCGGCCTCGGCTTTCGCTGGCCGCGTTTTGACATCCGCTTCAAGCGCTTTCTGTTGGTGATCGTCCTGTTCACCCTGGGCAACTCGTCCGATGCGTTCCTGGTGCTGCGGGCGCAAAACCTGGGGCTGAGCGTGGCAGGCGTGATGGGCGTGCTGGTGGTCTTCAACCTGGTCTATGCGCTGATCTCGACGCCGGCCGGCGCGCTGTCGGATCGCATCGGCCGGCGCAAGGTGATCGTCGGCGGGTGGCTGGCCTATGCCGCGATCTACCTGGGCTTTGGTCTGGCCGGCGCGGCCTGGCAGATCTGGGCGCTGTTTGCGCTGTACGGCATCTACTACGGGATGGCAGAGGGCGCGGGCAAGGCGCTGGTGGCCGACCTGGTGCAGCCCGCACAGCGCGGCACGGCCTACGGCATCTACAACGCCGCGATCGGGCTGGCGGCCTTTCCGGCCAGCCTGATCGCGGGGCTGCTGTGGGAGGGGGTGGGCCGATGGGCAGGGTTTGGGCCGTCGGCGCCGTTTCTCTTCGGCGCGGCGATGTCGCTCGTCGCCGTGGTGCTGTTGATTCGGTGGCTCCCCGCGACGACAGTTCAAACGGCGTGACCACTCTGTTCCTGGGCCAGACGCTCGTTGACCCAGATCCGGATCAGTGTCTGGTAGCCAATACCTTTCGTGCGGGCCACTGTCTTGAGCGATTCGATCGTCTCGTTGTCAAAACGCACGGAGATGAGCTTCTTGGGAACCCGAGCGTCCACAAAAGTGACCTCAACCGGCTCGGTATCATCCAAGTACTCGGTTGAGTCATGCGTAGCCCAGAATTCGGCTTCCTCTTTTTCATTTGCAAACTGGGGTAGTTTCTGCCATAGTATACTCTCACTTGTCTGCGCAAGTATCTCCGCTCACGCTTCGTCATGTCGCGAGCGGTGATGATCTTGACTTGCTGGCCAACCCAAACGAAGACACGAGCAGATAGCGTCCATTATCCGATTGGCCGTACAACAGATACTTGCCTGTCGAAGCTTTGCGCACGATTGGCCGGCACATTGAAGAAGACTGCTTCTGCACTCCGTCTGGCTCTACACCGTGCTTGACTGCTGATCTTGTCGCAGTACCCAATCCGGCCAAATAAAGCCCTCGATGCGACGATTGCATGCTCCTCCCTCAGACCATAATCCGAGCAGTATATCTTGCAATACCTAACGCATATACATTTCTACATCTTGTTCCATTCATATACTCTAGATAGCTATGCGTCAATGAGGTGACCCGATGACTGCCACAGTGAACTTTATGATCCGCATTCCGGAAGACCTGCGCAATCGGGCCAAGGCGGTGGCTGCCCTGCGCGGTGAAACGTTGTCCGAAGTCCTACGCGCGGCTCCAGCAATATGTGAGCGAAGCCGAGGAAAACGCCGACGACGTGCGCTATGCCCACGATGTCCTGGCCAGGATCGCAGCGGGCGCGCCCACCTATTCCATGAAGACGTCTGGGCAGAAATCGAAGCTCTGAGGCACAGGATGCCTTACCGGATTAGGTACTCCGACGAAGCCAAACGAACCATCGCCAATATTCCTGGCAACTACCGTCAGCGAATTCGACGGACGATCGAGGACTAGCAACTGAACCCTTCCATCAGAAGCCATCGAGTTGGAACGGGAGTTGGTGGGCCTGTTCAAAATCAAGCTCGACCGTTGGCGCATCATCTATACGTTCAATGAGGATGCCGGAATCGTCTTCATGATTGGAATTCGCCTGAAAACCGGCCCCGAAACCTACGAAGATCTCGATTGGTAAGAACACAAACGATGGCAACCTCTGCAACCTGCAACTTGCCACATGCAACCTGCAACACCCCGCTCGTATAAGGAGCGAGTCTCATGACCCAAAAAATCCACGTCTGCGTCGCCTGGCCCTATGCCGCCGGCGACCGCCACATCGGCCACCTGGCGGGCGCGTATTTGCCGCCCGATATCTTCGCTCGCTATCACCGCCTTGTTGGAAACGAGGTGCTGATGGTCTCCGGCTCGGATACGCACGGCACCCCCATCACTGTGCGCGCGGAGCAGGAAGGTATCAGCCCGGCCGAGGTGGTCGAGCATTACCATGGCCGCTTTGTCGAGGGTTTCCTGCGCTTCGGCCTGACCTTCGACCTATACACGCATACCGATACGCAGAACCATTGGGATGTCACCCACGATCTGTTCTTGCGCCATCTGGAACGACAGTACATCTATCGCGACTACCAGCTCCAGCTCTACGCCTTGGACGACAACCGCTGGCTGCCCGATCGCTACGTGGAAGGGACTTGCCCGTTCTGCGGCTTCGAGAGCGCGCGCGGTGATCAGTGCGACAACTGCGGCCGTACCTACGACGCCGTCGAGCTTCTGAATCCTCGCAGCAAGTTAACCGGAAGCACCGTCATCGAGCCCAGGACGACCGAGCACTTCTTCTTCGACCTGGGCAAGTCCACCGACTTTCTGATCGAGTGGCTGAACCGCTCCGACAAGGCCGAATGGCGCCCAAACGTGATCAACGCGGCCCGCTCGCAGGCCGAAAGCCGCGAGCTGCGCGGCCGGCCGATTACCCGCGACCTGGACTGGGGCATCACGATCCCGGTGCCGGGCTATGGCGACAAGCGCATCTACGTCTGGTACGACGCAGTGATCGGCTACCTCTCGGCTACGAAGGAATGGGCGTTGATCATGGGTGAGCCTGAGGCCTGGAAAGCGTGGTGGCAGGAAGGGGGCGACGTGGAGTCCTTCTACTTCATCGGCAAGGACAACATTCCCTTCCATGCCATTATCTGGCCTGCCATGCTCCACGGATATGGTCCGGTCGTCGGGGAAAGCTGGTGGCTAAAGCTACCGACCGACGTGCCGGCCAACGAGTACCTGACGCTGGGCGACTTCAAGTTCAGCACCAGCTTCGGCAACGTCATCAGCATCAACGAGGCAACTGAGCGCTACCAGGTCGATGCCTGGCGCTATGCCCTGACCGCGATGGCGCCCGAGACGCAGGACAGCGAGTTCACCTGGCAGGAGTTCGTGCGCCGGGTCAACACCGAGCTGGTCGCCAACTGGGGCAACCTGGTCAATCGCATGCTGGGCTTCGCCTTCAAGCAGTTTGACGGGCGCATCCCGGAGCCGGGCGAACTGGACGAGGCTGACTGGGCATTGCTGGGCACGGTCGAAGGTGGGTTCGAGAGCGTGGGCGCGCTCTATGCCGCGCGTAAATTCAAGCAAGCGCTGGACGCCGCGCTGCGGCTGAGCCAGGAGGTCAACCGCTACGTCAACGACAAGGCCCCCTGGCAAGCGGTCAAGACCGACCGTTTAGCCGCGGCGACGTCGGTCTACGTTTGTCTCCAGGCTATCGACTGGCTCAAGTTGCTTTTCGCGCCGGTGCTACCTTTCAGCTCGCAGCAAGTACATGCCTATCTCGGCTACGATACCGAGCTATTCGGCCGCCAGTACACCGAAGTCATCGAGGACGCCCGCGGCCAACACACCGCGCTGCGCTACGATCACACCGGGGCCGCCGGCCGCTGGGCGCCGAGCCGGCTGCAGTCCGGCCAGGCGTTGCAGAAGCCGCAGGCGCTGTTTGTCAAGCTCGACGAAAGTGTGGTCGAAGAAGAGCTGGCGCGCATGGGCGAGAAATAGGCGGTCACCCGCATACTGGGATTCTCGGAGCCGAAAAAGACGGGCACGGCCAGAAGGCCGTGCCCGTCTTTTTCTTTCGGGTGTATTTGAATCCGGTGGGTAGGGGCGGGTCTTGCACCCGCCCGGTCTTGCACCCGCCCCTACGTGGCATATGCAAGGCCGGGCGGGCGCAAGGCCCGCCCCTACGTGCCCCGCGTGATCAGTTGTCCATCAGCGCGCGGCGGATCACCTTGCCTACCGATGATTTAGGCAGCTCCGGACGCAGCTCGATCATGGCCGGCACCGCCGGCTCGTCCAATCGGCGGCGGCACAGCTCCAACAGTTCCGACTGTGTTAACTCGACTCCAGGCCGGGGAACGACGAAGGCTTTGACGCTCGGACGGCCATCGGGTCCTGGCATGCCGATCACCGCGACCTCCTGCACCTTGTTGTTCTCGTACAGCACTTCCTCTACATCGCGCGGGTAAATGCTCTGTCCGTCCACGACGATGATCTCCGAAGTGCGGCCGATGATCTGGAAAAAACCGTCTGCGTCCATCACGGCCAGGTCGCCGGTGTGCAGCCAGCCATCTTGCAGCGCCCGGGTGCCATCTTGGCCCCAATAGCCCTGCATGACCTGCGGTCCTTTTACCAGGAGCTCGCCAACCTGGCCTTGGGGCAAGTCTTTACCGGTGGCGAGATCGACGATTCGTGCGTCGGTGTTGGGTAGGGGCACGCCGACCGAGCCGGCGCGATGCCCGCCCATGGGGTCGGCATGCGTCACCGGCGCGGCCTCGGTCAGTCCGTAGCCCTCGATCAAGCGCGCCTTTGTCAGCTTCTCGAACAACTCCTGTACCTCGACCGGCAACGGCGCGGCGCCGCTGATGCAGGCACGGATGGTTGGTAGGCCGTAGCTGCGAACGTTGGCCGCGCGGGTGAGGGCTGCGAACATCGAGGGCACCCCTGGAAAGAAGCTCGGCTTCTGCGCCCAGATCTGCTGAAGCACCTGCTCCAGCTCAAAAGCGGGCAACAACAACATCGTGGCGCCCAAGGCGATCGGCAAGTTCATCGCCACGGTCATGCCGTAACTGTGCAACAATGGGAGGACTGACAAGAATACCTCCTGGCCGTATTGCAGATCGGGCAACCAATGACGGGTTTGTAGGGTATTCGCTACCAGGTTGGCGTGGCTCAGGCAAACTCCCTTAGGTGTCTCGGTCGCACCGCTGGTGAAGACGATCGCCGCCAGGTCGTCGCAGCATACGTCGGAGCGCACCGGATGAACCGGAGCGTCTCGCAGCAGCTCGGCCATGGGCCGGCCGACGCTGGTGGCCTCCTCAGCATCAGGGCCCGCCTCAGTCCCTTCCACTTCCAGTCGGTGGATCATCTCGCGGTGCGCGTCGGTGATACTTGACGCCGGCAGGTCGGCCATGATCACGTCGCGAATGGCGGTGGCCTTGCGCACCGCACGCGCCAGGGGTTCGAAGTCTTTCAAGGTCACCAACACTTCGGCGCCAGTCTGTTTGGCCTGGTCGGTAACCAAGGCGACATCGGCGTCGAGGCTGGGGAGGACAACAACAGCCCCCACCTTCAAGGTGCCATAGTAGGCTACGATCAGCTCGGGCATATTGGGCAGCAGGAGCATGACCCGGTCGCCCGGCTGGATGCCCAGTCCATGCAGGACGTGAGCAAATTGGTTGGCCCGCTCGTTGAGACGGCGGTAGGTCAACCGCTGGCCCGCGAAGATCGTGGCCGTTCGTTTGGGCAGCCATTCGGCTGCGCTCTCCAGGAAGTCCTGAAGCGGACGGGGCGGGATGGGCACGCTTCGAGGGGTGCCCTTGCTGTAAGCCTTGAACCACGGCCGGCTGGCTGATCCGTCTGTCTCCTCCTGGCCGCGCCATGAGGTGCGCCGCTCGTCCTGCTCGATAAAGCGCTCGATGGCCCGGTTGACGGCCTGGTGGCGTTCTATCTGCACCTTGTGTTTGGACGCGCCCACGTCCACCACCTGCGAGCCGGGGATGATCTTGCCGACGTCCTCAAAGGCGGCGCGGGGAAAGTAGGTGTCACGCTCGCCGGTAATGACCAGAGTCGGCGCCTGGATCGCGCGCATCAGCGCCCAGCCCTGCCATTGGACCATGTTGTTGAGCGCCATGCGCTTCATCACGTGCACTTCGGCGTTCCAGAGAGGCCGGTAGTCCCATACCGGACGCAACATTGCCGTCGGCACGTGATAGGCCAACAATACGGGTTTGGGCAAAGGAAACTCGCCGGCCGTGGCGACGAGCACCAACTCCTCGATCTGCTCCGGATGAGCGCTGGCGTACTCGACGCAGATCGCGCCGCCGAAGGAGTGGCCGACGAGCACGAACCGGGGCGGTAGCGCCAGCGCCTGGGTGATGGCGTAGAGATCGGCCACGAGCTCGGGCATGGTGTAACGGGTATAGGGTGCGTCGCTCTGGCCGTGGCCGCGCAAATCGGGCGCCACTACCCGATACTCTTTGGAGAAGTGGTTGATCTGGAATTCCCAAGTTTCGGCACAGCCGGCGTAGCCGTGAACGAACACAATCGTTCGCTCCACGCCCTCAGGCCGGATGTCGATCACGCTTAGCTCGTCACTTACCACGCCCGGGATCGGCACGCCCACCCGGTAAAGGTCGAAGTCGAGCTGGATATCGCTGCGTTTGATGCCTCGCAGCTTGTGCTTCATATACGCTCCTTCCTGGCAAGTGCCATCCGGCGCGATGGGAACAGGCGCCGCTAGTGTACCACACTAGCGGGGAGTGGGCAACAGGCGCTGTTGAATCTTAGGACTTTCGCTCAACGGGTGTCGATATAGCTTCCTACTCGACCTGCGTTGAGCGAAAGTCAAGAATCAGCTGAAGTTCACATAAATTGGTACTTGCATTATTGGAGAGTTGTGGTACAATTATGTTATGTGACTATGTCAAGCCTTCGCTTTGACATAGGACTTATGCAAAATGCTGGTCGAGTGGGCCGCTGTATCTAGACTCATTTTGCGTAGGTCCTGTGTCAATCACTTCACGTAGGACAGGCAGCCTAACGGCACATTCCAGACCGCATCGCAGATGAAACGCCGTATCTATCTACCCTTTCATATTCAGATCGTGCGCGCAGTCGATGGCTATCGGACGAGGGTACTCAACTCGCCAGCCGGTCAGTCATCAGCCGAATTCCAGCGGCCCCTTCTGCCGGACGATCCTACATCGTGGCAGTCAGATCTGTGGCAGCATGGACAACGGTCTGGCGGGTCATCGACGAAGTCACCGATCAAGGCCATGGGAACCGCCTTGTTCGATGCGCTTTTCCACGATGATGTGCTAGTTTGCTTCACGCAAAGCCTGGCCCTAGCGCGTAACCGGGAAGCCGGTCTGCGCATTAAGCTGCATTTGGGGGAGGTACCCGAGCTGGCCAATCTGCCTTGGGAATACCTCTACTATTCAGCCCTCAATCGCTTTCTGGCGCTTTCCATCGACACCACCCTGGTTCACTATCTCGATCTACCCCGGAACGCGCCGCCCCTGTCTGTAACGCTGCCGCTGCGTGTGTTGGCCGTCATGGCCAGCCCGCACGATCTGCAGCCGCTGGATACTGCCAGGGAGTGGGCAAACCTACAGGCCTCGTTGGGTGAGCTGGAGCAGTACGGCCTGGTACACCTGGAAAGCATCAAAGAGGCTAGCCTCAGTGCATTGCAGAGCACCCTGCGGCGACAGACCTACCACGTGCTGCACTTTGCAGGGCACGGTGCATTTAGTGCCGACGGGCAGGATGGGGCGCTCATGTTTTGCGATGCCAGTGGCCAGGCGGATCTGGTCACTGGTCGTGAGCTGGGGGTGATTCTTGGCGACGCGCCCTCGCTGAGGTTGGTAGTGCTCAACGCTTGCGAGGGATCGCTCACCTCGGAAGCCAATGCATTTGCCGGAACTGCGCAAGTCCTGGTGCAGCAGGGAATCCCTGCGGCGATTGCCATGCAGTCTCAGATCTCCGACGCGGCCGCGATAACGCTATCTCGTGAGTTCTACGCGGCGTTGGCCGATGGCTATCCGGTCGATGCTGCGCTCACCGAAGCGCGCAAGGCGATTTCCACTCGCCATAAGAACGGCGAGTGGGGTATACCGCGGTTGTTGATGCACGCAAGTGATGGCATCTTGTGGGAGATGAACGCGCCGGCTACGACGCAGGAAGCGCTGGTGGCCCAGGCAGTCGATACCAGCTTGACAATCTTGGTCAGCGTGATGCGCAGGCCGGACATGCGCAAAAGAGTCGTTGCGCTCCGCACGGATTTCGAGGCGGCCAGCGAGCAGATCGATCTTCTGAGCAACTACAAGGACCTGCACGACCTGTTGCATAACCTGCAGTTCCTTTGCTACAACGGCATTGTGCAGGAGGCCAGGCGTTTTCCCGAAGATGAGACGGCGTTGGGCATCCTGATGGACCATGAGCTGACGTTTCATGACTTTGTCACTCGCTTGCAGGAGGTAGCGGCGCGTCCATCTATGCCGGCGAGTGAGATGGCCTGGATCCAAGAACTCGTCCTGGCCCGTGCCCACATGCAAACAGCCATCGAGGCTCTGGACGATGAGCCGCTGAAGCGGGCTATGTGGCTTGTCAAACGAGTGCTGGATCGTCATCCCACACGGATTAACGAGCGACTCAACGCTGCCGCACGAGCCCTCCGCCTGGCCACAATCCAGCAAGCCATGGCATCGATCCGCGCCGAACTCAGGCGTCTCCAGCTTAGCCCGGAGCAGGTGCAACAGTTCGAGGTGGGCGTGCGGGCGTTGGGCGATCTTAGCCGTCACTTGGCGGCGTTGGTCGACGATCACGACAGTTGGCAAGCCATCGACCTGGAGCTGCGCCGTATCGAGGCTGTGATGGGTCACGACCTGGAGGAGCTGCAGCTCTCCTGGCCGGATTTGAAGGCTAAGGTCGAGCCGCTCTGCCGCGATGGTGGGGCGCCGTGGGTCGAAGCCCTGCACAAGGACGGCGACAGTCTCGACAGAGCCTTGGCCGCCCATAATCCGATCAAGATCAGACAATCCTTCCAACGCTACCGCAGGCATGCAGGCAATCGCTTTTTTCAGGTTGACACTGATCTCAAGGCGCTGTGCCACGAATTACGTTCGCTGGGCGAGCCACTTTCTGCCACGTTCAGGATGCTTGTATGACGACGAACCTTTCATCTCCACCCGCCATAACCGTTTCTTACCCATCCTTAGCCTCGTTGCGTGCCGCCCACAACGATCTGCTCGCTCTTCATCGACAGGAAGGCGATACCCAAAACGTCAGCGTGCGGGCCAGTGCTTTCATCGAACAAGGCCGTGCCACAGGCGCTGTTTTGGACGTCGAGGAAGATCGCTGGGCCGCCCAAGGTCTACTTGACTACTGGTCGGCGATTCTTTACCGGGCTGGCACTGAACCGCCTGATGCCACGTTGGCCGATTTCGACCCACAGCTGGCGCCTGAGCTGCCGGATGAGCTGGTCCCTTACGTGGGGCTGGACGCCTTCTCGGAGGCTGAGCAAGCTATGTTCCGCGGGCGGCAGCGACTGGTCGAGACGGTGCTCGACGCACTGAAGGAAAATCGCCTGCTGTCCGTCGTAGGCCCGTCGGGTAGCGGCAAGTCGTCGCTGGTGCTGGCCGGGCTGATTCCGGATCTCAAAGAGGGCGCGCTTCCTGGCAGCCAAGCCTGGCGCTATGCGCCGCGCCTGGTGCCAGGCTCCAACCCGCTTGCCAACCTGGTGCGCTTGATCCAGGCGCTGCGGGGTGACGACGCGGATTCCTCGGCCGAACGGACCCAGGAAGAAGTCGGACTCTTGTACCGCGATACCAGCTATCTCGCCAGATTGGCTTCGGAGACCGGCGACGCGCCTCTGGTCCTTGTGGTCGATCAGTTCGAAGAAGTGTTCACTCTTTGCAGCGATGACGCAGTGCGCGAGGCGTTTGTTGCTAATGTGGCAGGGCTGGCACAAGCTCCAGGCCCCCGGCACACGGTCATTCTTACCATGCGCACTGACTTTGAGAGCTTCATCGCCCGTTTGCCAGATCTCGAGCCGCTCTTCGAGCAGGCTCTGGTGCGCGTGACGCCGCTGAATGCGGCCGAGCTGCGCGAGGCCATCGAGGGGCCAGCAGAGATGATCGGGCTGAAGTTCGAAGCGGGCCTGGTGGATATCCTGTTGCAGGATATCCTGGGTGAGCCAGCCGCGCTGCCCTTGCTGCAGTTCACGCTGCTCAAGCTTTGGCAGCAGCGCGAGAGAAACTACATCACCTGGCAGGCCTATCGCCGCCTGGAAGGCGGCCGCCTGGCCCTATCCACCTCTGCTGATGATTTTTACGATGGGCTGATCTCCGAGGAACAGTTGACTGCGCGCCGCATCTTGCTGCGCCTTGTGCGGCCTGGTGAGGGGCTGGAGGTAACCGGCAACCGTGTACGCCGGGAGACATTGTATCAGACCGGCGAAGCGCGGGATCGCATCGATCGGGTGCTCGACAAGTTGATTGAGGCCCGTCTGGTGCGCCTGACGGAAGGTGACATTGCCGTCGACGCTCAGGTGGAGATCGCCCATGAGGCCCTGGTGCGCAACTGGCCGAGGTTGGTCGAGTGGGTCGAGGAAGAGCGTGGCAGTATCCGGCGACGCCAACGCCTGGTCGATGCGGCTGCGCACTGGGTGGCGCTAGGACGTGACCAGGGCGCGCTACTGCCAGTCACACTGCTAAACGAGGCGCAGCGCATCGCCGGCCTGAGCGAAGGCGATCTGAGCGATCTGGAGGCCGAATACATACGGACCAGCCAGGCAGCCATTGACGCCGAACGCGAGCGGGAAGTCGTCCGGCAAATCGAGTTGAAACAGGCACAGTACCAGGCCGAAACCCAGGCAAGAAAGGCACGCAGGATGCGGCTGATTGCTGCCGGCCTGGCCTTGTTGCTGATGTTGCCATTGGTGTTCGTGCTCGTTGAGATCCGGCAGCGCGAGTCGGTATGGCAGCCCTTGGAGAGTTTTCCTCGCGATCCGGTTGTGACCCTGGCGGTCTCGGAGACGGGCAATGAAGCCGCTGCGACCTACTGCGTAGGCACGACCAACATCGGCATTGGCTGCAGCCAGGGCGGCCGAACTTGGAATATCTACCAGCAGGACTTGCCAACGGGCGAACCTGCCTACGCCAGTGGTAATGATTTCTCGGGCACGATACGCGGGGTGCAAGCCCTATCCATCGACGCGTTCAATCCCAATCGTATGTTTGCTTTCCTGTGGGATGGCTACATGTATAAGAGTGAAACCGGCGGGCTGCGCTGGCAGGAGGCTAGCACGGGACTGCCCACAGACGGAGACCGCGCTGAATCCATTGCCAATGATGGAGACCTGACGCTAGTCGTTCTGAAGGATCGCCTCTATAGTAGCACAGACGGCGGCCGGCAGTGGGTAGTGACCGGAGAGGATAGCGCCCCCTTCTGGGGCAGGGCCCACCAGGTGGAGATTACGCCGGGCAGCCGGCGGGCCTACGTTGGCACTGATAACGGCCTGTATCGCGGGATCTACGGCCCCTCGTGGCAATGGACTCGTGTGGTCGATCTGCCATCGGTGACACTCATCGCTCCGGTAGCAGGCGATGAGGATAGCATGTACCTTGCAACCTATGACGAAAACCGGCGCCAGAGCATGGTCTATCACTGGCAGCCTGACCAGCGCCCGAGATCGTTGGTCACATTCGACCATAAGATCGACGCATTGACCGCGGATCCGGATCAAACCAAGGGCATAGCCGCCTACGCGTTGCTCAACACCGGGGACGTCGTCGCCGTAACGCAGGATGGCGTGAAGCGCTCGCTGGGCAGGCGACCGGGATGGCCCTGGGATCACGCTTTTGACCTGTTGGCCGTCACCGGCGGCCCAGCCTCCAGCCCGACTTTGTTGTTGGGGCACACTGACGGCTTGCTGGTCTACACCCGGGACGTCGCGAGCGAAGTAGAGAACGGCGGCTTTGCTGCCCGTCGCCGGTAAGAACTCTCGTGGGGATAGTTTTCCGCTGTGGCCAGTTTCATGTCGCCCGTGCGTAAGCCCTGTAGAATTCGATTGAGCCAGGGTCGCTGGGCGCACGACTTCCGTCAGACGCTCGACGATCTTCTCATTTAGGTGGCGCTATCGCCGGCCGCTTGCTATGATCGCGTTGTATCGATTGGGTGTGCCGGACTGTACTTGGGTTCTTGAATGATTACGCAGTTGTCTTTGCGTCAGCCATGCCTCGAACTCTGGTTCAGAGTTCGAGCTTATGACAAAGTTGACGGCTCCCGATTTCGCTTAACTTGTGATCGATGGGTTTAGCTATACTGTCTTTAGAAGAATAGCTTGTTCAGCAGTGGAAAATAGGAAGTAAGTACTATTGCTTCTATCACCGAGTATGGTGTAAGATATTGTTGACTTGATAACCGTTGATTGTATTGTTGGTTAGTATTGGGACCTGTACCAAATACCCTGATTGACTGACAAAAGTCAAGAAGCCGTGTCTTTCCAAGAACAGGGGTCAGCTATGCCATGCAGTGCAAGATGGCTGCAACATCTAATGAGTGCGTCATGCCCACGATCGGGTGGTTGGGCTTGAAGCCTATACCTAACAGCATTTACGGGATGGCAAATGATGTACCACACACCACAGCGCTTACGAACTCGACCACGTGCCCGATTGACATCCGGTTTGCTGTTTCTGCTCGTTGCCTGCGTCTTGGCTCTTCAATGGACAGGGGCGGCAGCCAGTAACGCCGCCGGCAGTGCCGTCGGGCATAAGCCCGATATCCAGGCGACGGTGAGCAGCGCCGGCTTGCTGGCCAAACTGGTGTTGCCATCGTTCGATGTGCAGTGGATCGTCTCCCAGGTGGGCGGCGCCCCTGGGAATCGTGGGGATTCCGCCTGGCAGTCTCCTCCTGGCCAGTCGTGCACCCAACCCCCTTCGGTCGAGCCAGTGGCGACCAACTCACAAGTGCTAGCTTTTAGCGGGCCCTTGGCTATTTGCGATGGCTGTCGAAGCATTTGTGCGCAAAGCTGCTCTTCGTACGCCTGCAAAGCGTGTGACCGCTCCCGTCGGTGCGGTTCATCTGTCGATTCCTGCACCGAGAAGAAACGAAAATAGCCCTGTTTCCAGTTTGGGGGGGCGAGATTTGCTCTAAGACCGGTTAGTGCTATACTGTGTCCCAAACAGCTCGCACACATCGTCAGGACTTACGCAAAACGGGTCTCGATACGGCCCAGTAGGTTGAGTAGCGGTAGTAACAACGCGTTTGATGAACCGGAATCTGAGCGCGTTGAAACCCACCGGGCCTACTCGACCAGCGTTTTGCGTAGGTCCTGGTCGTATAGTTCAGGAGGTGATGATGCTGTTATTAGCAGGTGACATTGGTGGCACCAAGACACATCTGGCGATCTTTTCGCCCGATAAAAGCCCGCGCCAGGCGGTGGTCGAGAAGGTCTATCCCAGCGCAGGCTATCCCAACCTGGAGTTTATCGCCCAGGAGTTCATGGCTGAGGTCAAGCTGCCCATCGAGCGGGCGGTGTTCGGCGTGGCCGGACCCGTAGTCGAGGGGCAGGCCACGATCACCAACCTGCCGTGGATCATTCGCGAGAGCCGGCTGCGGGAGGTGCTTGGCGTAGACTGTGTGGCACTCATGAACGATCTGCAGGCAATTGCCTACTCGGTGCCTTATCTGCAGGAGGAGGATGTTCACACACTCAACGACGGCGACGTAGTACACCACGGCTCGATCGCAGTCATCGCCCCCGGCACCGGCCTGGGCGAGGCCTATTTGACCTGGAACGGCAGCCGCTACCTGGCGCATGCCTCCGAAGGCGGGCATACCGACTTCGCCCCTACCGACGCGCTGGAGATGGGCCTGCTGCGCTACACGCTTCGGCTCTACGATCACGTCAGCTACGAGAAGGTCTGCTCGGGGCTGGGCATTCGCAATCTCTACTCTTATCTCAAGGACATCGGCTATGCACCGGAGCCGCCGTGGCTGGCGCAGAAGCTGGTCGAGGCGAGCAATTCGACGCCCGTGATCGTCAACGCGGCGCTGGAGCACGAGACCCAACCGTGCGAATTGGCCGTTGCAGCCCTGCGCTTATTCGTCTCGATCCTGGGCGCCGAGGCCGGCAACCTGGGATTGAAGCTGATGTCCACCGGCGGTGTCTACCTGGGCGGCGGTATTCCGAAGCACATCCTGCCCTGGCTGGGACATAAAGCCTTCATGCAGAGTTTTCTCAACAAAGGACGCTTCTCAAGTGTGCTGATCCGCTTCCCGGTGCACGTGATCCTCAACCGCAACGCGGCGCTGCTGGGGGTGGCGTGTTTCGGGCTGGAGTTGTCGCCGCCTTGAAAACCTTTGGATGTTCGAAGGAATGACTTACCGTGACTGATTTTTCTGACCGTGTCGTCATGGTAGCGGGCGCCTCGGGTAACCTGGGCCAAGCGGTTGCACGAGCGTTTCTGTCCGCCGGCGCGCGCCTGGCGCTGGCCGAACGCGCCGGTGACCGGCTTGCCGAGCTGTTTCCCGATCTGATTAGCTCTTCTGAGCACCTCTTAAGCGGCAGCGTCGATGTCACAGACCCGGACTCGATCCAGCGATGGGTGGACGCGGTGCACAGGCGCTTTGGCCGGATCGATGTATTGGCGAACACAGTCGGTGGCTATCGAGCGGGTATGCCCGTGCATGAGACGCCGCTGGAGCTCTGGGATGCCATGCTTACGCTAAACGCACGGTCGGTTTTTCTGCTAAGCCGGGCCGTGGTACCTGAGATGCTCGCTCAGGGTTCGGGCCGGATCATCCACACCGCCGCGCGGGCGGCTCTGCAAGGCACTGCCAACCAGGCGGCCTACGCAGTCTCGAAAAGTGCCGTGGTGCGGCTAGTGGAGAGCCTTGCAGCTGAGACACGTCAGCAGGGCCTCACCGTCAATTGCCTGCTGCCCGGCACGATCGACACCCCGCAAAACCGCGTGGCGATGCCCACCGCCGACACCAGTCGCTGGGTGACGCCTGAAGCCCTTGCCGATGTGTTCGTATTCCTAGCGTCGGACGCGGCACGGGACATCACGGGCGCGGCGATTCCGGTGTATGGCCGCAGCTAAATCGCGCCAGCCCGTGAGTCCATCGAGAAGCTCAGGGGCTGGTGATGCCGGTGCTCGTTCACCGAAAAGTCCCCATATTGTACTAATCACTACCTCGTATCCTGACCCAGCGTTTCGGCCCGGGCAAGAGTCAGCCGGTGCTTTCGTGTATGACTTTGCACTGGCCCTGGCCGAGCGCTGCCAGGTGACGGTAGTGGCGCCGAGCTTACAGGCCGCAATCGTGCGCGAGACCGGCCTGATTGTTCATCGTTTCTCCGTGCCGCGCCTGCCGCTCTCGCTGCTAAGGCCGGGCAATCCTGCCGAGTGGCCGGCAATCTTCGCCGCGTTGCGAGCCGGACAGGCCGCGGTTGACAACGTTTGCGCAGAGGGCGCCGTCGATCACCTCCTGGCCTTATGGGCGCTGCCAGCGGGCCAGTGGGCCAGGTCGGCGAGCAAGCATATCGGTGCGCCGTACAGTATCTGGGCGCTGGGCAGCGATATCTGGAGCCTGGGCCGGCTGCCCCTGGTGCGCAGACGGCTGCGGACTGTGCTATCCGATGCCGCACTACGATTTGCCGATGGATATCAACTCTGCGACGACGTGAATGCGATTGCGGGCAGACCATGCGAGTTTCTGCCCAGCAGTCGCGCCCTGCCGCTCATCGTTCCCAAGACCCTGCGCGTTGCCGCACCTTACCGCCTGGCCTTTCTAGGCCGTTGGCACGCCAACAAAGGCGTCGATCTTCTGTTGGATGGATTGCATTCCTTGTCGACGGAGGACTGGACGCGAATCGAGGAGGTGCGCATTGCCGGCGGGGGACCGTTGGAGTCGACGGTGCAGACAGGCTGTGCAAGGCTACAGGCTGCAGGTCGCCCCGTCTCAAAGCTTGGCTTTCTGGGGCGGGATGAAGCCGCGGCGCTGCTCGCCTGGGCTGACGTTTTGCTCTTGCCGTCGCGCATTGAGAGCATCCCGGTTGTTTTTTCCGATGCCATGCAGGCCTTGTGCCCCATTGTGGCTACGCCAGTGGGTGACTTGCCGCGGCTAGTCACCCACTACGGCGTGGGCGTGCTGGCTGATTCTGTGGATGCAGGTGCGTTTGGCTTGGCGTTGAGCCAGATGCTTCGTCGGGCGCTGCCGGACTTTCAGGCTGGTCTGCAAGCAGCGGCAGGGGCGTTTGACGTGGCACAGACGGCAGATCGCTTCTTACAGGCGGCGGGACTTGCTTGATCGATCGCAACACCATGCCAACCAAGAACAAGAGCAGGTCGATCACCAGCAGCCAGATGCGCACGTAGACTGCCAAAGCGGCCGGCGAGGCCAGATTACCTGCGTCTACGAGTGGCCTGGCCAGGACGGCAAAGGTTGCTTCGCGCACACCCAGTCCCGAAGGGGTAATCATGCTCACGAAGCCAACCACCCAGGATAGCGTATAGATGGCACAGGTGAGCGCGACAGCCTTGATTCCCAGGCCCGGGAACGCTAAGCCCAGACACTGCCAGGCGAGCAGGTAAAAGAACCAATGGGAGAGAAAGATCCCCGTAAGTGCAGCTATGACCGACCAGGAGTAGCCGGAGGGTGCCTTGGCATTCTCAGCCAGGCGAGCAAATCGACCGCCCAAACGACGGGACAGCCAGTTTAGTACGGCGCTAAGCCGATCGTGGCGTATCGCCAGGGCTAACACCAAGAGCCCGACCCCCAACAGAAGCAACGCCCACAGCATCCCGATCTTGGACCCGGCCAGAATGGCCAGCGGTATGAGCACGCTGTAGGCCAGCACCAGCAAAGTCAAGTCGATGTTGACGCGCAGGGCAGCCATCGGCGTTATGATACCCGCTACCTCTCCCATTTGATAGGCGACACCCCAGAAGCGGCCGGGAACGTGGCGGATCATCTGCCCGGTAACGAACAGGCGAAAAGACGTTGCCAGGCCGAAAGCTCCCGGCGAAAACGCGCGCAGCAGCACAAAAAAGGCCAAGGCTTCGTGGCCAATTGCAATCGAACCCAACAAGAGGGACAAACCGATCCAAACCAGGTCCTGGCGATTAACCTGAACAGCCATCTGCGGCCATTCTCGCACCAGCGCCCAACCCATCCAGGCCAGTCCGCCTGCAACTAAGAGCCAGGATAGATAGCGCCACCACCCTCGCCGCGCTGGCTCTAGAGCAGCGTCCGGCACGGCGCCTGCGCCTTCAGCCGGGTGTTTCATCATCATCTCGTTTGACTATCATCCAGCGGTGCAATGCGAAGCGGAGCAGGCCATCCGAAGAAGATCGACTGATATCCCATCTTACGGCCCAGCGCGCCAGCCGGCGGGCCAGATACGGCTGGCCGGCCAATGGCAGAAGCAACGGCAGGCACAGGGTGAAGAAGGGGTTGCCGCCCGATGACACGAGCCGCCAGCCGGGGCGCCTCGCCAGAAGATTGTAGGCGTCCAGGGTGAAGGCACTTCCGCCGGTCGAACGCCGGCGCAAGTTGGGCCGGAGCCGTCCGAGAAGATCTGAGATCTCTGCCCCTGGGTCGAGCAACAGTACCACACCGCCCTTTCGAACGCCATTCAAGATGGCTGTCACGACAATCGCTTGTTGGTCAGCCGGCACATACATGAGGCCAGTGACGATAACGGTCGCATCGAGAGATCCTGGCTTCAAAGGCAATTCGCCCAAATCGGCGCAGAGCACAGCGCCGAGATCTTGCTCGCCGTATTGTCGACAATAGGCGAGGCTAAAATCAATTCCTACAAGGCGCAGGTCTGGGCGCAAGTCGCGCAGCACAGCGCTCAGCCGGCCGTAGCCGCAGGCAATGTCGGCGACCCAGGCTCCATGGGGCAGGTATGGAGCAAACTTCTGGGTCACTATCGCCGCGTGCCAGTTATGCAGCGCAGCATTCAGCACAGGCGGCAGGCCCTGGAATAACACGCCTTGAGGGGAGTTGCCATGTCGCAGGGCGCGTGTCTCCCATCGCGCTTGCAATCGAGGATCATCAGCCATAAGGCACCAATAGCATCCTCACGGCTTCGATGACATCCGTCACATCCTCAACCGTCAGCCTGGCCGAAAACGGCAGGCTGACGGTCTGCCGGCCGATGCGCATCGCGCATGGATAATCCTCCGGTCGCCAGCCAAAACGCTCTTGGTAGAAAGGGTGTTCAGGAATACTGAGATAGTGTACCCCGACGCCGATGTTGCGGGCGGTCATGGCATCCAGGAAGGCGTCTCGGCTCAGCCCGGCTTGCGCTTCGTCGATCAATAGCGTGTAGAGATGCAGAGCGTGGCGAGTGTCTGGCTCCGGTTGGGCCGGTCGTTGCACGGGCAGGATGGCTCGAGTGCGGTGGGTGATGCGGGCCGCAACCTGCCGGGGGTCCATGTTCATCGTCACAGGGTCCACGTCGACAAGCACTGGTGTTGCGCCGGCATGGATGATGGCGTTGATCGTCGCACAAAAGGTTAGGGTCGGGGCAATCACCTCATCACCAGGCTGCAGGCCGGCGGCAATCAGGCTCAGATGCAGGGCGGCAGTGCACGAGTTCACCGCCGAGGCGGATTTCTCCGGCACGTCCTTGTAGGTCGCAAATTCGTGCTCAAAGCGGGCGACTTTGGGCCCCGTCCCCAGCCAGCCAGAATGCAGGCTGTCTATCACCTCAGCGATCTCTTCCGCGCCCACTGCAGGCGCGCCGAAGACCAGGAATTCTTTACGCATAGGATACCATCCCGACGTCGTGCGTCTCCGTGTCTCCACGCAGGTTTTCCAACCACTGTGTCTGATTGTTGCACATCACTTGCGACTGTACCTCAAGTACGTTATCTGCTCTGACACCATGCCCATCAAGAAGATTATCACTGAGTTGGTGATGAGCAAACTCGAAACCGGTGGGAAGCCCTGGCCGGCGAAGAACACACGGTAGACGTACCAGCCAAAACCGGTCAGAAAGAACAGAGCGCTGATCGGTGCAAACACCTTCAGCGGGGAGAAGAACACTGCAATGCGAAACAGGATTGTCAGAAATCGCACACCATCGACCCACGGATTGATCTTGCTGTGCCCAACTCGCCGCTGCGTCACAATCGGTATATGGGGCGTAGGCCAACGTCGCTGCTGAAAAAAGTGAGGGGTGCCATGGCGCGCCAAGCCAGTACGCAGAGCAGGACGCTTGCCATCGCTACCGTCCAGAGGGTCTTGGTGCGCTCACTCACAGGGTGTCATATCCCAAGTTATGTGAAAGCATAGCGCATGGTTGCGCCCAGGATGTAGCGCGCAGCCAGGAGTGTGCCGCGCAGCGTGCCGCTGATCTTCGACCGGCCGGCGCGACGCGGGTGAAAGCTGACCGGCACTTCGACGATGCGCTCACCGCGCTTGGCGGCCTTGACCATCATCTCGGTGGGGTAGCCGTAGGTCATCTCCTGCATGTCCAGGCTCATCAGCAGCGGCAAACGGATCGCGCGGTACGGCCCTAAGTCGCTGACGTGGATTTGGTACAAGGTGGACATCAAGCCGCGCCGCCAGCCAGTTGCCAAAGCGCTGCTGAGGCGGCATCGCACCCGATGCAATGTGGCCCAGCCAGCGGCTCCCCAACACCAGGTCGGCCCGGTCTCGTAAAATAGGGAGCAGGAGCCGAGGAAGCTCGGCGGGCAGAAAGCTATGGTCGGCGTCCAGGAACACGACGACGTCTGCGTTTAGCTCGGCGGCCTTCGTCACCCCGGCTGCGCACGCATAGCCATAGCCGCGCCGAAGTTCCGATACGACAATGGCGCCGGCAGCCCGGGCTTCGCCGGCCGTATCGTCGGTCGAGCCGTTGTCCGCCACGATAATGTGCGCCGGCACGACTTGGCGCACGTCCTGCACCAGGCTGCGGATGTTGCCGGCCTCGTTGAGAGCAGGGATGACTACGGCGATGAAAAGGGGGTTGTCAGATTGCATGGTTTGCGCTATAATCCTAAAAACGAACGGGCTCGGTCGGCCCCATCCGGGGTGCTTCGCAAAGACCGGCCCGAGCACCCTTTGAGTAAGAGGAGGAGGCCACAGATGACTGAGAAGTTGGAATTGATTGGACCGCCCTTTCCGGGTATGGATCCGTACTCTGGAAGCACCTGACATCTGGCCGGATTTTCACGATCGGCTGGCTGGGGTCTTGAGTGCGATGCTGAACGAGTTGCTGCCTCAGCGGTATTACGCTCGGATCCAAAAACGCCCCGAGCTAGGCGCCGTGTTGGAAGGCGGTATCTTACGCCGTATCGTACCTGACGTGACCGTGCTCCGCCGAACGCTACGAGAGGCTCGGTCTCTCTATGTCATTTCCCAGGCACCCATAGCACCCACACCAACCAAACCTCGCTCTGAAGCAACACCTGGCATTGAGTTCCGGATACGGACTGACCCGATCCAGCATCACTTTGTCGAAATCCGAGATGCGCAGATGGCGCACAAGGTTGTTACTGTCATCGAAATCGTCAGCCCATCCAACAAGCAGCCTGGGCCCGATCGTCGTTCGTACGAAACAAAGCAACAAGAAGTGCTCAGCAGCGACGCCAATTTGATCGAGCTTGACCTGCTGCGAGCGGGGCGCAGGCTGTTGCCGTATCCGGAATTGGTTGCGGTTGTGGACGAGCTGCATCCTGACTATCTGGTAGTCCTCAATCGCAACATCCTGCGCGAAGGATATTGGATGGACTTCACACTTTATCCGGTGAACTTGCGCGAGATGCTACCGTGCATTCCCGTCCCACTGGCAAACGGCGATCCGGACGTCTTGCTCGATCTAAGGGTCGCGGCTATTCGTGCCTACCAGGATGGTCCCTATCTGCGCTTGGTCGACTATTCAGCCGAGCCGCAGCCGTCGCTCAAGCCCGACGATGCCGCCTGGGCGGATGAGATGCTGCGCGCCGCAGGCCTGCGCTGATCGATGGTTTCGCCGGCTATCCGACCCTCAGAAGCGCGCGCGTATGCCGAGCCATCTCCGGCGGTGCAGTGGCAAGTTCCTTCATGAGCCGCTCCAGGCTTTCGGCGTCGTCCACATCATACCAGGTGGGGAGAAGTTCGACGGTCAGTCCGTCTTCGGCCGCGATCGCTAACGTATCCGCTAGCACGTTGGGGGTACTCATGCGCACCTCGCGCAGGAGCCGCGGCGCGCGTTGCTTCAGCCCGATCAAGTAATAGCCGCCGTCGTCGCAGGGACCGAGCACGACGTCCGCGTCGCCGGCTAACGCATCGAAGGCGCCGGTCAGGCAGGCCAGCGGCAAGGTCGGCCCGTCGCTGTTCATAATGGCCACGTGTTGGTAGCCTGCCACCAGCAGGCGAGTCAAGGCGCTATCCAGCCGTTCGCCCAGATCCGCGCCCTCTTGCAGCACCAACTCGAAATCAGGCGCCAGGGCTTCGAAATACGCTCGCTCCTCGGCCGGCAAGTAGGCAATCGCCGGCGTTACGCCAGGCAGTTGACGCACCAGGTTGAGCGTATCGCGCAGAAAGCACTCATACAGCGCGGCCGCTTGCTCCGGCGAGAGCGGCGGAGTCAGCCGAGTCTTCGTACGACCGGGCGCGGGGTGTTTGGCGACGACGAGAAGGGCTTGGGAATGGAGCATGGCAACCTCGGAATTAACAATTGTCAATTGTCAATTGTCAATTGTTAATTGGACTGGTCTGACCGTTTGGTTTTCATCCATGCATACAGAGCGTAAACCCAGGGAAGGGCCAATACCGCCGGCCCCAGACGCAGCTCGCGCCACACCTTAGGCGGCAGGGGGCGCTGCCACAGCCAGAGCGGCTCGAAGATCAGCGGCTTGGCCAGGCCGGCGTAGCCGAGCAGCACCGCCAGCCGCACTTCGTATCCCGGCGGGAAGAGCGCCGCCAGGGCCAACGGCCACACGGTATACCAGTTTTGGAACCACAGACAGGTCAGCAGCAGGTAGAACACGACGATGGCAAAGGCCGAACGGGGAAAGCTCAGCCAGCTTGCATCGCGCGCCGTCCGAAGCGCCTGCCACACGGCAAAGATAGCCGTCAGCCCGGCCGCCGCCAGGCTGACGCGCGCCCCGGCCACCTCGGCGCCCCACGGCTTTTGCAGGATGGCCCACGCCACACCCGGCAACGAACTGGTCAATAGCTCCTGGCGGCGTTCGATGCTCAACGTTTCAGGACCGACCCAAAAGGGTGCGTAGGCCACAACGACCAGCACCACCGCCGCGATCCCGGTCACGATTACAAAGCGTAGCCGCATCCGATTGTCCGGCAGGGCCCGCAGCGCGATCAGGCCGGCAGCCGGCAGCATGAGCACGGGCAGGTACTTGACCAGCCCGCCTATCACCAACGCCAGAATGGCCAGTGTGAACCGCCGGCTTGCCAGCGCCCAAGTCGCAGCGAGGACCCAGACCATCATCGCCAGGTCATTGTGGCCGTGGCCGATGGTCTCTACCAAGACGACGGGGTTCCACGCCAGCAGAAGCATGCCCGCCAGCGCCCGTTCCGGCGCAAAGCGTCTCAGAATCACCGCCACAAGGCCACAGCTGGCAGAAAGGGAGACTGCGCCGAGGAGCTTGAAGGCGATGACGTTGGTGAGTACGGCGCTGCGTAGGGTTCCGAAGGCCGACGAGTTGAGACTTGGTCGAACCAGCCTGACGCACCAATCAGCTAACCAGGCCGTTCCGCCGGCCAGCAGTTCCCAGGCCGGTCCATAGGCCGATGGCGCCAAGCGCCAGGCGGTGTAGGCGACGAGACGATCCTGGCTGAACTGGCTGATCACGTCTTGAAACGGATTGCCGCCGTAAACGCCCAGGATGCGGCCATGCATGATGTTATCGAAGATGTCGGCCGCACCGAAGGGATAGAGGAACAGCAGAATCGTCGCCGATGCCAACGCGCCGCCCAGCACGATGCCCCAGGCCGCGCGGCCATGCGCCTGCTGCGCCGCGCGTAAACCGAGCCAATACAATACGCCCAGGATCAGGTAACCGGCAATCAGCCGCTCGCGCGCGTGTGGGTCGGTCTTTGACAGCTTGAACAGGTCCAGCAGCGACCGGCCGGCCAGTTCCATTAGTCCAAAGGGCCGGACAAAGAACAGGTAATAACAGAGAACGCTGAAAACGGCCGAGCCGGCCAATACCGTCAGCGCGTTAGGACGACGGGTCGCAACGGCCGTCATCTACGCACCTTTTCAAGCAACAGATGCGAACGCCGGGTATCTGAGCGCGTGCGTAGCTCGCGCGCTGCGCCGGCCAGCATCAAGGCATATAAAGGCAAATACTGCGCCCAAATGGCCCACTGCATCGGATAGCCGGTAATGAAGATCGTATACGATAAGCCAATCAACCCGCAAAACAGCCACCAGCCCGTCCACGCATCGGCTCGCAGGCCAAAGACTTTCCCCGGCTGAACGAAGACGGCTACCAGCGGCAGCAGCCACAACAAGTACCACGAGAACAGGTTCTGTGTCAACAACGTAAACGCGCCGATCATCCACAGGCTGCGGCGCAGCGCGGTCTCGCCGTCCCGCGCCGGGCGCACTACCATCCACAGACCCAGAGCGCTCAAGGTAATCACAATTAGGAGCAAGATGCCTTTGTCCGGGTTCAGACCCAAGGCCTTAAATCCGGGGATCAGCAGCGCGGCGAGCCCCATATTGAAGCGCTCGCCGAAGTACTGAGGCAAAAAGCCGATCACCCCAATACCATCACGCAGCACAGAAGGCAGATAGCCGGCCAGCAGGGTCAAGCCAAAGGCGACCGGCATGCTCCAGCGGCCGCGCCGGTCGTCGGGACGCCACAGTGCCGGCAGCAGCATGGCGGGGTAGAGCTTCATGGCCGTGGCCAACCCCAACAGCACGCCGACGAGGATATCCCGCTGCCGGACGCGCGCCCACCAGGCGCCCACCAGCAGGGGCAGAATCAGCGCATCCAGGTGGGCGCTGTGCGCGGTCTCGAAGATCAGGAGCGGCGCCCAAAGATAGAGCACAAGCCGGGCCGGCGAGCGCCCGAGCGCGCGCAGGAGGCCAAGCAGCAATGCGCCGGCCAACAGCGCACAGGCCGCCGCAACGATCTGAAACCAGCGCACACTGTTGGGGACGATGCGCCACAACGCGGCAAAAGCCAGCTCGGCGGTTGGTGGATAGACCGTCACGGCCGGCTTGCGGTTGATATAGCGCCACACACTGGCATCTCGATATTCTCGAAGCTCGGGCGCGGCAGGAGGATAGCGATAGGGGCTGATGCCCTGCGCCTGTATCCGCCCATCCCACACGTAGCGGTACATGTCGTCGGAGAGCGTGGGGCGTGTGAATAAGAGCAAAACCATCATGGCTGCGGCCAGCACAAACACGCCTGCCACCGCTGGCCTGGAGAGCCTGTGCAAGCGCAGCGCCAACACGGTCGCTACGCCGTAAACGGCAAACGCTGCAAAATAGGCGACCAGGAACGCCACCGTGTGCTGGCGCAGATTCTGCAAGCTCAGCGCGTAGGCATAGGCCACAAGCGAGAGCGTGCCCAAGGCAAACAGCCAGACGGCCGGACGTTTGTGTTGTGCGGTTGGTAGGAGTGTCATCGTGTGGCTTAACGGCTGGCTGCTCAAACTGGGCTGATCTAGCGCCGCAGCAGTGGCACAAAGAGCACGCTTTTGAAGCCGGCGCCCCCATCCCACCGTTTGTTCGGGTTGGCCGGATCGTCCAACCAGCGCGAGCCGTCGGCAGACCGCCATCCCGGATGGTGCTCTGCCAGATCGGTCAGCGTTTCGGCGCTCAGCCAATTGACCTCGGCCAGCTTCTCGGGCGGAGTGGGGTGCTGGCAGAATGGGCAGACGGTTGTTTCCATTGGAGGCTCCTGTTGGCGGTGGGTGGGGGGAACCGAAGAGTAGTCGGAATGTTACTTGGTCTTGAGAAACTCACGGATTGAAATCGCCGCGGCGGCGCCTTCGCCGACTGCCGAAGCGACCTGTTTGGTGCTGCCGTGGCGCACATCCCCGGCTGCGAAGACACCGGGCGCGCTGGTTTCGAAGGCAAACGGCTCACGGCCCATGATCTCGCGGCCATGCACCAGGTCGTGACCAGCGAGGACAAAGCCATATCTGTCCATTTCCACGTAGCCTTTGGCAAAGGCGCTGTTGGGTTGCTGGCCGATGAACACGAAGGCCGCCGCAGGATGCAGGACGTCCTTCGCGCCGGTGTCCAGGTTGCGAGTCTTGACCGTCTTGAGCTTGGAGTTGGCGCCTTCGAAAGCGTCCACCGCCGTACGGAATTTCACGTCTATCCGCGAGCCGGGCTCGGCTACTTTGTCGATAACGATCTGGCTGGCGGTCAGTTCGTTGCCGCGCACCAGCAAAGTAACCTTGTCGGCGAACTTGGTCAGGTGCAGGCCCTCCTCACAGGCGGAGTTGCCGGCGCCTACCACCACGATTTCCTTGGCCCCTTTGTAAAACGGACCATCGCAGGTCGCGCAGAAGTGAATGCCTGCGCCGATGTAGTCATCTTCACCCGGCACGCCCAGGCGACGATAGCTAGCGCCAGTGGCGATCAGCACGGCTTTGCCGTGGATGTGCTTGCCGTCGCTATTCTGAGCGCATTGATACCCGTCGTGCCAGGCAAGCATGACGATATCCTGCGCTTGCAGGATTTCAACGTCAAAGCGACGGGCCTGCTGCACCATGCGATCGGCCAGCTCCTGGCCGCCAATTCCCTCCGGAAATCCGGGGAAATTATCAATCGCGCCGGTGATACCAGCCTGACCGCCCAAGCCGGAGCGTTCGATCAGCAGAGTCTCTACGCCCTCGCGGGCCGCATAGATCGCAGCGGTCAGGCCGGCCGGGCCGCCGCCGATAATCACCAGATCGTAGTAGGTCATCCTGGCTTCAGTTTCCAGGCCGAGCTTTTGCGCCAGCTCGGCATTGGATGGCTCGACAAGAAAGGAACCGTCCTCGAAGACGACAGTCGGGATGATGCGTTTTCCATTGTTGAGCGTCAGAACGTAGTCCTCGCCCGTCTTATCTTGCTCGATATCCACCCAGTTGTACTGGACAAACTGCTCGCCCAGGAACTTCTTGGCCCGGCGGCAATCGGGGCACCAGTAGGCGCCATAAACGGTAATTGCTGGTTGTGACATGAATTGTTGCTCCACAGGTAACTGCTGACCCGTCATTCCTGCGAAGGCAGAATCCATCGGGTAAGCTTGTATCGACCACCAGCCGGATGGATTCCTGCTCCCGCAGGGGACAGGAATGACGGGGCGGCAGTTACTTCCACAGAATTAAGATGCTACGTAAGATGCGATAACAAGCCGGCAAAGCGACTGCCGCGCGCCTTGGCCGCCAAAAGCCTGGGCCTCAGCAACGCGTCGATACCAAAGACCCTGCCAGGCGCAAACGCAAACATGAAAAGTGAAAGCAGGAAGATCGTGTTATACGCCCATTCCCATTCGTAGGGATTGGGAATGCCGGACAACCCGATCATCAGCTGCGCAGAAACCGCCACAGCGATCAGCCCTCCCAGCCGGCTAAACAAGCCCAACAGCAACGTGACGACGATCGCCGCCTCGGCCAGCCACAGCAGCCAGCCGGAGAAACGGATCATGGGCATGATGACGCTTTCGAGGAAGATGCCATTGAGACGGGCGATCGGTGCGATGTTGATCGAAATCTCAGGTTCACCCTTGTTGTCGATGTTCGCAACCAGCAAGGGCCGGGGTTGTTTGGAGTACACCTGCTCGATGCCCATCCAGTCGCACAGGCCGCTGGTGCGCTGGAGCTTCGGGCGGTTGTTCTCGATGGTTGCAGTGGTGAACGCGAAATCGGACGGGCAGCCGAAAGTGGGCGGCGCCTTCCACCACAGTTGGGTAAAAAAGAGATACGCCAGACCCAAGCGGGCGAGGACGAGAACTACTTTGCGCAGGACTGCTTCCCAGCGCGGCAAGGCGTTTTGATCGTAGACAACAGAATCTGTACTCACAGCAGCCTCCGGAAAGTTATGATTGCTAAGCCCTTTTTGGGGAATGTCGGCAGCGCGGTTCCAGTTCGGTGGGTTGAAAGTGCCAGTGTCGCAAACCTTACCTGCCCATCCGCATACGGGCGGCGTCCTCCAGGCTTTCGCCCGGCTTGACGCCGCCCGTTGGCATCTCCCAGCGCTGATTCTCATCAAAGACGTACCGGTCTTGGCGCACCAGAACGACGTGCTCGTCGTCGATGAACGGCAGCACGCCGACGCACTGCCCACACTCGACGACGCCGTAGATCGTCGTCTTGCCGTTGGGCATCTCGGCGATGTCCTCGCGGACCCGTGTCCACCGGTTGCGATAGACTTCACGGGTGCTGAGGGTTTTCCAGGGTGTTGGGGGCACTAAAAGCTCAGGCTCTGCGCCCCGCCGACCAGGGCTTCGACAGCCGCCACCGCGCCGACGACCGTGGCGCCATCCACGAGTTGATCCGCAGTGATCCCGCGCGGCTTGGCGCAGGCGCCGCAGACCCAGAGCTTGCCGCCGTTCTCGACAAAGCCCTTCATCACATCGCCAAGCGGCGCAAAGCCGCTGGCCTGCATACCCTCCGTAAAGCCTCGTGTGGCCAGCCAAACGGCGTCGAGAGTCAGCAGCGCCGTCAACTCCTGCCCGGCCGTCAGCCCGGCATTAGCCACCACAAACGCCAGCGTAGCCCGCTCTACATCCTCCTGACCACGCGACAGATGAATCAATACGCTTCCCATAGTGTTCTCCTTTCACCTTACAGCTTGTCTACTTGCCTACCAACCTACCAATCTACCAACCTACCAACCTACCAACCTACCAATCTACCAATCTACCAATCTACCACCCTACTTCCGCCTAATCACATACCGATCGTCCTGCTGCTCGACCAGCGTGTGCCCAACCATCCGGCACCAGGCCGGCAGATCGACGGCGACGCTGGGGTCGGTAGCTCGCACCTCCAGCGTTTGACCCGAATCCATTTTGCGCAGAGTTGCCGCGATCTTGTCCAGCGGTCCCTCGCCGCAGCCCTGGCTGCCGGCGTCGAAAAAGGCGTCAGCGCCGAACAGCGCCGCTGCGGGCTCTGCGGCAGCTTTGGATGGCGGAGGCTGCGCGATTAGCGCGGCCGCAGCGCCCTCTCCAGCCGCTCTACCTTCCGACCAGATGACCAGTGCACTTTCAGTTCGTCGAACGCCCACGGCGTTCGCTATGCCCGTGGTCACTCAATCGCCGAGCGATTGCAGGTCCGGGCTCTCAATCAGGGCGATCAAGTCATAGCGTCCGGTGACGGCGTGGACTTCCTTGATCACCGAGGCGGCAAGTTTCATGCCGGCCAGTTCGGTGACCAGCTCTTGCACACGAGTTGGCTCGGCTTCGATGAAGACGAAGGCTTGGATCATGGTGGTTCTCCGTTATCGGTATTCGGTATTCGGTGATCGGTGATCGGTGATCGGTGATCGGTGATCGGTGATCGGTGATCGGTGATCGGTGATCGGTATTCGGACTCAGATGAGCGATCAGTGATTGGCGGTTGGCCAGCAAAAGCATTTACAGACCACCGATCACCGATCACCGAATACCGATCACCGTACTACTGTTTGCCCGCCGCCGGCGGGTTCGCGTTTACCCTCAGGTGAAGGTCATCAGCGAGGCGCGCCCGGTGCTGGAGATTTCGTCCAGTTGCTGCTGGATCCGATCGACGGCGACACTGAGCGGGAACATCTGCTTGCTGATCTGCATATCGGCGTCGGTGGAGAGGGGGTGCCAGAACACGCCGTCGAGGTTGACGGTTACTTCGGGCATCAAGTTGCCCTTTTCCAGCTCGATCCCCTCTTTGGAATAACCGCGCTTGGCCAGCGGGCGGATGAAGTGGTCCTGCTCAGGGATGCCCAGCGACCGATGCAGCGCACAGATCTGGTCGATGTGGCCGGTGTTGGCCGGCGTTTCAGTCGTGCTGATGCGCACGTGTACGCCATTGGCCTGCAGGATCTCGATGCTGTCCACGGTTTTTTGCCACGTTCCTCGCCCGCGATAGGCGTCGTGATGCTCGGCCAAACCACCGTCCAAGCTGACCTGCAGGGTCAAGTTGGGGTTGTCGATCGCCTTGAGCTGTTCCAGCCGGCTGGTGTTGAACAGCATACCATTGGTTAGCACGCTGGTTTTGACCCGGACCGACGAGTAGGCCAGCATGTCGTAGATCTCTTTGAGGATAAACGGCTCACCGCCCGTGAAGAAGATCTCGCTGAAACCTAGTGCTACCGCCTCGTCGACCAGCCGCTGGGCGTTGTGCAGCCCGATGGCGCGGCGCGGGACGTTTGGGCTGGACTTGGCAACGCAGTAGCTGCAGCGTAGATTGCAATCGTAGTTGGTATAGATCCACAGCTTCCACTGGAAAGCCGGCTGGCAGATACTGGATTGAGCCGAGCCATTGACCTTGTTTGTGTTCATTTTACAAACTCCAAAACACGCCGCAGTTAGCGCAGGCTTTGTGCGGCCTGTCGGTGAAGAAATCGGTGCGGAACTGGCGGTAGAGCGTGTCGTTCCAGAGCTCGCTAAAGGGCTTTTCGAACAGATTACCCAAGATCAGGCTCTCATAATCGTGAGTGGCAAAAGGCGAGATGCAGCAGGGCAAACAGTTTCCATTGGCTGTCACGTAAGCGGTCGTCCAGGGCCGCAGACACGCTTGCCAGGGGTGATCGTCTGCCAGACGGGCGGCGGCCAGGCTGTTGCGCGGATCGCGCGCGCCGGCGGCGCGAAAATCGACACCCAAGGTCGTGCTCAGCGCTTCGCACTGCGCGATGATCTCGTCTTGCTTGACCGCATCTGCGCCGAAGATGGCCAGCTCACGGCGGGCCATGCCGTACTGCGCTTCCGGCTCATGGCCGAAAAAGGTCATGCGCTGAACGTAAACTTCCGGCACACCCAGGCGTGCGGCCAGCCGCACCAAATCAGGCAGTTCCTGCAGGTTTTCCTTGGTGACGACGCACCAAATTGAGATGCGCGGGCTCTCTGCTTGAAGGCGCGCCCGGGTCTGCACCAGCCCGGCCAGTCCCTGCTCGATCTTGTGGAGCAAGTCGGCGCCGCGAATGCGGGCGTAGGTCTCGGGCTCAGCGCCGTCGATCGAGCAACGATATTCGTCCAGCCCACTGCGCACCAGCGCCTCCTGCCAGGCCAGGGTGAGCAGTGTGCCGTTTGAGTTAAATAGCACCTCAATCTCGCGACGCTTGAGATAGGCGATAATCTGTGGTAGCTCTTTGTTCAGCAGCGGCTCGCCGATGCCGTGCAGCACCGCCCGTCGCATCTCAGGAAACTGCTCGGCGATAAAGACAAACTCGTCGTAGGTGAGGCTGCGCAACGGCTCGCGAGTGAAGTAGGTCCGGGGACACGTTTCGCACAGCAGGTTGCAGCGATTGGTGACCTCGATAAAGACAACGCGCGGGTCAATGGCCGCAATCGAGCGGCGCACCATGCCCTCGGGCAGCCGGTAGGCATCGGGCAGAAAGGTCGGCTGGGGAATGAGCGTTTGTAGCGCCGGATCAGCCGGCGTTACAACCATTAGTGAAATGGGTTGGGATACCATTAAAAGCTTTCGTTCCAGGGGTTTATCCGGTCATCCAACAGCCAGCAAGCTTTGTACTGCATGCAAGGCGAAATGTCAAAGGAATTGGTCAGCCAAGTAAAGCATAGATCGCATCTCTTGCTATACTCTTACCGATTTCTTACAAAATTCGTAACAGCCACCCGTCATTCCTGCGAAAGCAGGAATCCATCGGGATTGCGGTCAATGCGAGCTTACCCGATGGATTCCTGCTTTCGCAGGAATGACGGGTGAGCAGTTATCAGGACTCTTATCCAGCGCCGTGATCGGGCAGCACCGCTTCTGGCTTTGTCTTCTTGATCTACGATGTTACAATGACGCACGTTCGAGACCATAGATTCCTATAACTAGAGGAACATCGTAATGCCTATCTATGACATCTCTCTAACCCTCTCCCCCTCGCTCGTCGTCTGGCCCGGCGATCCGCCGGTGAATCTCACCCAGCCGGTGTCCATGGAGCGCGGTGACATGTTCACCCTGACCCGCATGGACATCAGCGCACACACCGGCACCCACGTCGACGCGCCGGCGCACTTTGTGGCCGGCGGTGCGGGCGTAGATAGTCTGGACCTAAATACGCTGATCGGGCCCGCGCTTGTAGTCGACGCGCGTGCAGCCCGTGAGCTATCGGCTTCAGTTCTGGAGTCGCTGGCAATGCCGGCAGGAACTCAGCGCGTCTTGTTTCGGACGCGCAATTCGGAGTTGTGGCGCGGGCCGCACACCGTTTTCGATGAGGACTTCGTCGCGATCACAGCTGACGGCGCGTCGTGGCTGGTCGAGCACGGGGTGCGGCTGGTGGGGGTGGATTACCTGTCGGTAGCGCCCTTTGCCGAGTCTGCGCCGACGCACCAGATCCTGCTGGCCGCAGGCGTGATTGCGGTGGAGGGGTTGAACCTGAGCGAGATCGAGCCGGGTGAGTATCAGCTCTGCTGCCTGCCGCTTAAGATCGCCGGCGCCGACGGCACGCCCACGCGCGCGGTGCTGGTTCGCTAAGTGGATAACTCCTATCGCCATTCTGACTGTCGTTCCTGCGAAAGCAGGAACCCATCTGGGTAGCGGTCAATACAAACGAACCGGATGGATTCCTGCTTTCGCAGGAATGACGGGGAGCGCGACGGTGGCAAGGCGCACGCGCGCCGGATGGATTCCTGCTTTCGCAGGAATGACGGTGGGCATGACCCAGGAAGCAAATAGCGGCGGCCTAAAGGCCGCCGCTATTTGCGTTTCAGAGGTTGTTTACGTGCTTATTGCTCTGCAATCGCACGCTTGCGCATGACGATCGCCGCTCCAGCCGCCAGGCTCGCCACTAGGATGGCGAGCAGTGCGCCATAGGGCGCCGTCGACTGGCCAGCGCTGGCGCCCAGATCGCTGAGCGTGACCGCCGTAGGACTCGGCAGCGCGCAGACGATCGGCTGATAGCTCACGTCGAAGTTGTCGACGTAGAAGCCGTCATCCACCACGCCACCGTCAGAGGTGAAGCGGTAGCGCAGCCGAACGTTGGACTGGTTGTCCAGCGGCGAAGCCGCCGAGGTTGACTGAGTCCAGGTGTTCTCCGTCCCGTTGAAGGTGACCAACGGTGTCGCATTCCACGTCGTGCCGCCGTCGATCGACCACTCGAGGAAGACGAAGTCGAAGCCAGGTTCGAGGCCGTAGATCGAGTAGGACGAGACGCTGATCCCAGTCTTGCCCGACAGGTTGAGTACCGGCGTCTGCAGCCAGGAGTTGACGTCGTTGGCGTAGTTGCCGGCCGGACTGTCGGTCCAGGAGTGGGTTGGGCTATAGGATTGTGACGTGGTCTGCGCCCAAGCATTTCCGGTGCCGCCCGTGGTCCAGCCGTTGGTGCCGCTCTCGAAGTTGTCGAAGAAGGCGCTCGCCGGTGGCTGCGGGATGCTGGCCTGGATCGTGAACGGGAAGTTGTACGATCCCTGAGCCGTTGTTACCGCCAGATTGAACTGCATGATCGTGCCGCACGCAAGGGTGTCCGTCAGCGAGATCCTGTACGCCGTAGTGTTGGGCGCCGACCCGGCCGCCGCGATGTTCGGGTAGGCCGACGTGTTTTGCGTGACCGTCACACCAGGCGTCGTGGTACTGAGAACAGCGCTGATTCCGGTGCTGGTCGCCGCGCCGTTGTTGGTGAGGTTGACGAAGAGCTTCACGCCGAACTCGCCGGGATCGGGATATCCGTTGCCGTTGCCATTGCCGCCCGTGTCGTCGATCGCTACCGAACTGTAGATCAGGTTGGGCACGCCGACGAGCGGGATGTCGGTAACCGTCGTCGTGCTGCTTGCGGTCACGACCTGGCCTGAGACGGAATTCGACGTGGGATAGCCAGGCAGCAGCGGTCCGGCGGTTACGGTGTAGGTACCAGGCAGGATTTGAGCCGTGTAGTTGCCGGTGGCATCGGTTTGGACGGTGATCGCCGCTGGGAGCGCGCTGGCGATCGTCACCGGCGCATTGGGAACCCCTGCGTTGGTCAACGAGTTGACCACCTTGCCAGTGATCGTGCCCTTGGGCTGGCCGCAGGAGGGGAACTTGAAGGAGCCGATGCGGGTCTGCCAGTTGCTGCCGTTGACGAGGTAGTACTCCTGGGTGTACCAGAAGGTGCAGTCGTCGTTCGGGTCAACGCTCATCGCGCTGTAATCACCCCAACGGTTGGTGTTGGTCTGCGAGCCAGTGCCGTTGACCAACACGCGCTCGGTCTGCGGCATCTGGCCGGGGATCTCGCCATTCAGGCGGCCGGCATAGCGGATGCCGGGATAGACGCTGCTGTTGGAAACGCTGTATCCGATGGCTGCGTTGCCGTCGCGGTCGGCGGCGATGGAGGCCATCCAGCGATTGATGCCGTCGCCAGGGTTGAGGCTGCCTTGCTGGAACAAGGTCGGCGTGCCGCCAGGATCGCGCACCTCATACCAGCGTGCCACCGCCAGCCCACCCTCGTCCACGGTGTGGGTGGCCCACAGCGATTGGTGGGTGCCCATGTTGCGGTACTGCAGCTGCATCATCAGGCGGAAGCTGAGCGAGTCCAGGCCCTGGGCCGTGCCTGGCTGGGCGATCCCGCCGTTGTACAGGTTGAATGGAGTGATCGGCACGCTGACGGGGCCGCTGAGCGTGGAGTTGGCCGGAGTGGCGAAATCGGCGTCTAATTCATAGATATCCAAGCTATCCGGTGCGGCGATCTGGGCGAAGTAGTTGGGCGCGCCGGCTGGCGGCGCCGTGCCGCGCAAGTTGCTGGGTAAAAAGCTGCCGCAGGCGCCGTCGAGGCATAGGTCGAAATGCACCTCTTCCAGCGGACCGCCAGTCAGCAGCGGGGTCTTGTTGATGCCCCACAGGCGCACGCCAAAGCCATCGCCTACGGCCTGGAACATGTTGGCCGACATGTAGTAGCCATCGGGCCACACCCCCAGCTTGGGATAGTCGTTGAAGTAGTTGCCGGCGAAGGTGCCGGTGTTGGCCTGCAAGGCATAGAAGTACCAGCCGCCGGCCACCGGGTCGCCGGTCTGTGAGACTGCGATACACTGGTAGTAGGGGCCGGTGTTGAAGTTGAACCAGGCGAAATCGGTGACGATCCAACGGTCAACCGCTGCATCATAGAGCACTACCACGTCGCCGTCGTTGCTGGTGTCGCACGGCGTGCCAGCCGGGCCGGTGAAGAAGTTATTCAAGGTGGTGCCGACCAGACGGGTGCCCGTGGCCTTGTCGAAGATTGCGATCGACGTGTTGACCATTTGGATGTAATGGGTGGGGCCGACGTCGCCGACGGTATCAGGGGGCCAGCCGGCGCCACAGGAGCCGGGCGGGCAGCTGCTGTTGAAGCCCATGCCGGCGAAATTGGCGATGGGCGGCGGGGCAGGATCCTCGCCCTCCAACTGGCTTTGCATCGCTGCCGCTTGCTGGGCGGAGCTGGCCTCAATGGCCTTCATCTCCATGGGGGTCAGGCGGGCCGGTACAATGTCCGGTGCATCGCCTCCCAAGGCGCCGGGCTCGCCGAGCTGCGGCAGATCGCGCAGGTCGCCGTTCCAGACGTATGGGTAGATGGGTTCGCTGGTGAAGGGCCCGAGGATACCGGACGGGTTGGCCGGCGGCTGCAAAGGGGTCTGTGCAGGGGCGGCGCTCACGGCGGCGGCGGTCAGGCTGAACAGAACCGCTAGCACTATGAACAGGTGTAGTACATTTCTTGCGCGCATCATGATCTCCTTCGAAGGGTGAGGTTATGGGAGAGGTTGCTGCAACGATACCGATGGGCTGATGGCGACTACTGTTGGGCGATCACCTCCTCGTGTTCGTCGTGTCCCTGTCCCGCAAGCGCGGGGCGGAAGTCTGAATTGCATGACAGTATACTTGCATTGGACGCGCAGCACAAGTTTTTGTTTACGTGCCCTTCTAGGCACAGAAACATGAGGTCATCCCGGATTCTTGAGCAGAACTCGTGGTGCAAACCGCCAGATGAATTCCTGCTTTCGCAGGAATGACGGTGGCCGTGGTTACCGGGATGGTTGCATCGCACCCGTGGCTCTCTTCGACCGTCATTCCTGCGAAAGCAGGAATCCATCTGATTACCACTCAAAGCGAGAACCCTAGATGAATCCCTCGTTCTGCTTCCAGCTATCGACAACCGCCGCCAGGACCTACTCGACCGGCGCCGGCTACTTCCAAGAAAAGTGCAGGTGCCCAGTTCTAGAATCACGGGCTGTCGCAAAAAAAAGGGCCTTTCTTCCGAGAAAGGTCCTTTCAATGGGCTACCCCTGGATCTCAGTCCTCATGTTCCGCCGGCTCGATATGCTCCGCCCCGGCCAGCCGGCCGACCAGGCGTTGTGGTTGATGGATCAGCGTCGGCAGGCATTGCGAGCAGATCCAGGCTTGTTCGCCTGCGTAGCGAAGCGAAACGAGCGGGATGATGGTTTCATCGCGGCCGCAACTGAGGCACTGATAGGTCATAGTGAGCGCCTTTCTTTGGCTTGCGCCAACCTGTACCAATCTATGTTTGGCTCCGGCTAGGCCGGAACAGTCAGACACGCCACCGCCTGGATGACCAGGTCGGCCGCGACCGCCGGTGTTATCTTGCTGGTGTTGATGACCAGGTCGTAGAGCGAGGGATCGGCTGGGTCGGCGTTGTAGTAGTGCTTGACGTAGCCGGCCGAGGCTTGGTCGCTCACGCTCACTTGTTCACGCGCCTCGTCGGCAGTCAATCCTTTGCTGTCTTGTGCGCGCCGGATCCGCATCTCCACCGGAGCCACCACACGCACGTGCAACACGTCAGGCATATCACGGAGCGCGAGCTGCCCGCCGCGGCCAAGTATGACCGCCCCACCTTGCCCATGGGTGCTACGGATGAAATTTTGGACCAGCGCCACCGATCCCGCCTGGGCGCCCAGGCTTGCCATCAGGTCCTTGTCAAAGTATCGATAGCCTAACCGATCGCAAAGTAGCCGGGCGATCTCGTCGCCTCCACTTGCGTACTGCCGAGAAATCGTAATGACCGTCATAATCTGGCTCCTTTTGCTTGCGCTTGCCTGCTCTACAGCAAACATGCAGGCCGGTAGCCCCGGGTGGGTTAAGGGTTACGCTGCCCCCAATTGAGCTACCAGGCGAGGCAATCCCACAGTTATATCCACCTCATCTACCATTATACACCCGCTAGGTGCACTTTTCAATAGGGTTGTTCAGACGGGTGTATTTCAAGTTGGGGGCAGACCCTTTGGGTTTTGCGCAAACCCGAAGGGTCTGCCCCCAACTTGAAATACACCCGGTCAGACCATCAACGCCAGGAATCGCTCGACGTCGTACGTCGCGGCTTGTGCCGCAGGAGAGATGCGCGGCAGCACCAGGTCGAAGGCATGGTCGCTGTTGGGAAACTCGACCAACACGGAGGGCACGCCGGCCGTCTGCAGGAGCTGGTGCAGCCGGCGCACCGAGCGGCTCATGCCGAAGATGTCGGCGGTGCCTTGCAGCAAAAGCGTCGGCGGGCAGTGCGGACCCACCCGACCACTGGGCGAGAGCTGCTCGTAGAGGTCGGGCCGCTCGGACGGCTCCGCTCCGAGCAGATGCACGACATAGTTGCCGGCGTCCTCGACCGGCGTGCCGGGCGGCACCAGGCCACCTATCTGCAGCAGGGTTTCCACCAGAGCACCATACGGACGGATGCGCTTGCGCCGTATCAGGCGTTCGCGGTTCCGCTCCACATCCTGATACACATCGAGGAAATCGGTCGGGCCGTAAAACGAGACCACGGCCCGTGCAGAGGTGTCCACAGTGCTGCCGTCCGGCTGCAAGGCCGCATCGTTGGGCGTGTACGCCGCCAGAAGCGCCAGGTGCCCGCCGGCCGAGCCACCGATCAAAACGATGCGCTCCGGGTTCACGCCGTAGGCTGCGGCGTTTTGCTTCAGCCAGATCAGGCTGCGCTTGACGTCGCCCACCATGCCGGGCACGTCGGTCGCCGGCGCCAGGGTGTAGTCGATGTCCATCACGACGTGCCCCTGGCCGGCCAGACGGCGGAAAAAGGGCCGCGTGCCCATGTCCTTCGTGCCCAGCCGCCACGCGCCGCCGTGGACGTAGAGCACCCCCAGGCCGCTGCGGGCCTGGTCCGTGGGCGGCTGCCACAGATCGGCAATCAGGTCCTTGCCTGTTGCCGGGTTGACACCGTAGATCACGTTTTGATTGCACAGACCACGCGGGGGCAACGGCGCCACTGGCGTCCAACGGCGGGCAAGAAAGTGTTCACGACCCGTTTCCGGGAGGCGCTTTTGCCAGTCCGGCCCAAAGGCCTGCTCGAAGCCTTTATGCGGCGCGACCGTCTGTGCGACGTAACGCACGGAGATCAAGGCGCCAAGCAGCCCGAAGCTGGCAGCCAGCGGGTCGCGACGTTTCAGGCCGGCCAGCGCCAGCGCGGCGCCGATCAGCGCCACAAGCGGAGCGACCGCGCAAGCCAGCAACTTCAGCGGCCAGAGCACGATGCCGGAAGTTCTATACTTCAGGTCTGCCACGGTCAGCGCGCCCAGAAGGGCGGTGGCAACGCTCGTTAAGCGGAGAAGCCAGGTCATAGCATCATCTCCGAGACTCCTGAACTTGTTCAGGCTCCGACCTACCCAGCGGACTCCTGAACTTGTTCAGGCTCCGACCGGTCGGACCGCCTCGACAAGTCGAGGAGTCCTGAACCGAAAAAAGCAAAAACCGGGCTTCCTCTGTCGTGAGAAAACCCGGTTGTGGAGCGGGGTTATTTTCCGTTGCCCGGCGGTGCAAACAGCTCGGCAAGCTGGTCAGCACCTTTGCGGTCGGTGACCGCCAGCACTTCATCGCCTACCTCGAACGTGGTGACGCCGCGCGGCACGACGATTTCGCCATGGCGAATGATGGCGGCGACGACGCACTGTTCGGGGAAACGGATGTCCTTGATGGCCTGGCCCAGTACTTTGGCATTCGCCGGGATCTTCTCCTCGACGAGCGAGTACTTGCCGCGACGCAGCTTGAGCAGGGTCATCATGTCGCCCATGGACATCTCTTCCATGATCAGGCTGGCCATGACTTCGGCGTTGTTGAATGACACGTCGACGTGAAATTTCTCGTCGAACAGCCAGGCCGCACGCGGGTTGTTGACGCGGGCAATCGTCCGATTGATGTTGTAGCGCTCCCGGGCCAGGAAGCAGATGGCCAGGTTCTCGGCGTCGTTGTCGGTGGTGGCCGCAACGACGTCAGCCTTGCGAATGCCGGCTTGCTCCAGAATGCGCGGATCGGTCGGGCTGCCTTCGTAGATCGCCTCCGTGGGCATCTCGTAGTGGACGCGGGCCAGGATCTCAGGTCGATTTTCGATCAGGTGGACAACATGCTCTTGGGCGAGCAGCAAGGACGCGAGTTGGGTGCCGGTCCTGCCGCCGCCAGCGACGATGACAAACATAGCGTTGATCCTCTCAGCAGACTTTCTGGCGCAGGGCCGCCATGCCATCGACCGTGGCGCTGACGTGTACCACGTCACCGCTCTGCAGGCGCATGTCAGGGGTGGGCAGCATGCCGCGGCCGGCGCGGGTCACCGCAGCCACGATACACGGCCCGACTGCGGCCAGGTCCTGGACGGTTTTGCCATCCCAGGTCGCCGGCACCATCAGGTCGCAGATCTCAACTTCGCCGTTGCCGGCTGAGAGCTGCGGGTGCACCGAGCCGCCTTCCAGCAACTCCTCCATGCGTTGTGCGCCCCAACTGCTGGAGCTGACCACCTGTAGACCGAAGGTCTCGATCAGCGTACGCCAGCGGGGATCGTAGTTGCGCACTGCCACGCGCGGCACCTTGTACACCGTGCTGGCGATGCGTCCGATGACGCCGTTGAGCGCATCGGAATTGGTGACAGCCGCCAGGGCATCGGCGCTGTCGATGCCGGCGCGGTGCAGCACGGCCTCGGAGAGCACGTCGCCCTCCAGGGTACGCCCGCGGAAATCGGGCGGCAGATCCTTGAAAGCGTCCTGCGAGCGGTCGATCACACACACGCGGTGGCCGTTTGTGAACAGCCGGTAGGCCAACTCCGCGCCCACGCGGCCGCAGCCGACGACGATGACATTCATGATTAGCTCTCTACTTCCTGTTTGTTGTTATCGCTGAGCTGGTAGGGGACGTCCATGATCACCACGTCCGGCATGGAGCGGAAGGCAAAACGCAGCGTCAGCGCTGCCTGGGTGTGCAGCAGGTTCTGCCACCAGTGCTCCGGCACGAACTCCGGCACGACCACATTGATGGTTTCGTTCGGCTGGCGGTGCGCGGCTACGGCCGCGATGTAGTCCATCAAGGGTTCGTGCAACAGGCGATAGGGTGAGTCCAGGATGACCAGGCGCACGCCTTCGCCCCAAATGTCCCACTTCTGCCTGATTTTTTCGGCTTGCTCCGGATCGATCGAGACGTGCACGGCCGTGACGTCGTTGGAGAGCGAGCGAGCAAAGCGCAGCGCGTGCAAGGTCCCTTGGTGCACACCGCTGACGGGCAAAATGACGCGTTTTCGCATGATGCCGGGCGGCGCGGCGTACGTCTCCAATGAGAGGCGCTTGGCCAAGGCCTGATAGTGCCGGTGAATGGCGTAGAAGACGCCGACGATCGCAGGCATGAGGATGAGCACAATCCACGCACCGTCTGCGAATTTGGTTACCGCAAATACCACTGCTACGACTGCAGTCAGTATTGCGCCAACGGCATTGATGGTCATCTTGAGCTGCCAGCGTGGGTCAGGGTGTAGCGGAGTCGCATGCTGGTGCACCACGTACGCCTCCTCCCCTTTGGTGAGCTTGCCGGTCCTCGACCAACGGCGTGCCATGCCGGCTTGGGAAAGGGTAAAGGACAGGAAGACGCCGATGGCGTACAGCGGGATCAAGGCCGTGACGCTGGCTTGGAAGATGATGATCAGCAGACACGCGACCAGCGCAAGGAAGATGATGCCGCGCGAGAAGACCAGCCGGCTGCCCCGAAAGGCCAGGTAACGCGGCAAAAAGCCATCGGCGGCCAACAGTGCGCTGAGGCGAGGAAAGTCGGCAAAAGAGGTATTTGTAGCCATGATCAAGATGACGGTAGTCGCAGCCATCATCAGATAATACAGGACATTCTCTCCGTTGTAGATGGTGCGCGCCATCTGCGAGATCACCGTTTCGGATTCGGAAGGAACGGCGCCGATCTGCTGGCTCAAGAAGGTGATGGCCAGGAGCAGGACTCCGAGGATGGAGGACATCCAGATCAAGGTGATGCCTGCGTTCCGGCTCTTCGGCTCGCTAAACGCAGGAATTCCGTTTGAAATAGCCTCGACACCGGTCAGGGCGCTGGTACCGCTGGAGAAGGCTTTCAAGAGCAGAAAGAAAGTCACCGCCTGGGCAGCGTGCACGACCTCCATTTCCGGCGGATCGACCACCGTGCCCAACGTTCCGGTAAAGAAGCGAAACAATCCAAACGCAACCGTGCCAAACATCATGACCACGAAGAAATAGGTAGGTATGGCAAAAGCCGCGCCCGATTCCTTGACGCCGCGCAGGTTGACCAGCATAACAAACAGCACCAAGCCGACGGCAATCGGTACGCGCCAAGGATAGAGACCCTCAAAGGCAGAGGTAATCTGAGCTACACCGGATGACACCGACACCGCGACAGTCAGGATGTAATCGGTAAGCAAGGCCGCGCCTGCAACCATGGCTGGCTTCTGGCCAAGATTGTCATAGGAGACGATGTAGGAGCCGCCGCCGTTGGGGTAGGCGTGGATTGTTTGCTCGTAGGAGATCGTGACGATAGTTAACAAGATCACGATGGCGATCGAGATCGGAAAGGCAAAGACGAACGCTGTTGCGCCGACGCTGGCCAGCACCACAAGCATCTCCTGGGTGGCGTAGGCGGTCGAGGAGAGTGCATCCGAAGCAAAGACCGCCAGGCCAACTTTTTTGCTGATCGTCTGATGCGGAGCATCGGCTGTGGGCAGCGGCCGGCCCAACAGCCAGGTTCGCCAAGGAACGCGGGGGTTTGTACGTGCCTGGCCGCCGCAGGACGGTAGTTCGGCTTTCTTCGTCGATCATCATAGAACAACACGCTTATCTTTTCATTACACAAGAATGGTGGGCACGGACGCAGCCATCGTGCGTTCCTGACCCACCACCAATAGCGACTGCTGCCGTTTTGGCGTCTCACTCAATGTGGAGGCAGGCCACGACGACTGTTTGTGATGCTCCATTCTTTATACTCCGAAAGCCGTTTCCTGGCAAGTTGAATTGCTGTGGCACCTTCGCAGGGCGCTGGCTCAAGAGTGTGTCTGCTTGTGAAAAAATTGTCAAATACAGCAGCTTGTGCTAAAGTAGTACAGCTAAGCGACGAATACAGCATCATTCGGACACCTTCCAGAATCACCAAACACTGATAGGAGACACCCATGAAAATCGGTATTGTCGGCAGCGGCCGCGTTGGCTCGACCGCAGCTTATGCTCTGATCAACCGTGGCATCGGCGGCCAGATCGTGATGACAGATATGGACATGAAGCGGGCCCAGGCCGAGGCCGCCGACCTGCTTCACGCAGTTCCCTTCGCCAACCCCATGCGGGTGACCGCGGGCGGCTATGAGGATCTCGAAGGCGCGGTGGCTGTCATCATCGCCGCCGGCGTGGGCCGCAGCGCCGGCGAAACCCGCCTCCAGCTTCTGACCCGCAACGCGCAGGTCTTCCAGCAGGTCGTGCCGGAGATCCTGAAGTACGCCCCTGACGCGATCCTGGTGATCGCCACCAACCCGGTAGACATCATGACTCACCTGGCGGCGCGCTACGCCGTCGAGGCAGGCGTGCCGGCAACCCATGTCGTGGGCTCGGGCACGACACTCGACACGGCGCGCTATCGCGCGATCCTGGCGCGCACACTCGGCATCAGCGCACGCAACGTCCATGCCTACGTGATCGGCGAGCATGGCGACTTTGAGGTGCTCACTTGGTCGCGCGCCTTTATCGGCGGCATCCCGCTGGAGGACTTCTGCGCGCTTCGCCACATCGATCTCAACGACGAAATGCGGCAAAAGATCGACGAGGAGGTGCGCTTCGCCGGCCGCGACATCATCGCCGGTAAAGGCGCGACCTTCTACGGCATCGGCAGCGCGTTGGCGAACATCGTCGGCACAGTAATCAGCGACCTGCAGTCCGTGCTCACCGTCTGTTCGCCCATACCGGACGTTGCAGGCGTGCCGGATGTGACCGTATCGATGCCACAGCTGGTCAGCAAGGAAGGCATTTTGGCGACTTTCCCGCTGCCGCTCAGCGACGACGAACAGGCTAAGCTCAAGGCCAGCGCGCAGGTTGTGCGCGATGCCATCGTCAGCCTGGACGAGATGATGGCCAAAGGATACTGATCTTTTCAACCTGTAGGGGCGACCCTTGCGGTCGCCCGAGGGCAGGCGCAAGGCCATGCCCCTACACCGGTACCAATAGAGCGGACCTTTCTCCGAAGAAAGGTCCGCTTTTCTGCCTTGGATTGTTGAAAAAGACTGGACCTTTCTTCCGAGAAAGGTCCAGTCTTGGTCTAAGTTGCGTGCTTATGCAGACATCTGCTCTGAGCGCAAGGAGGCTCTTGGCATCATGGAAACACACCGGATGATAACGTTTACCCGTGAGGGCGTTCGTTTCACCCATCGCGTCGCCGGCGTTGCGATTGATGACGGGCGTGTCCTTCTGCACCAGTTCGAGGGAGAGGACTTCTGGGCGTTGCCCGGTGGCCGGGCCGAGCTGCTGGAGCCGGCCACCGAGACTTCTGCGGCGCGAGATGCGCGAGGAGCTGGCCATCGACGTCGACGTGATCAGGCTTTTATGGGTTGTGGAGAACTTCTTCGAATACACTGGACTGCGTTTCCACGAGCTCGGCCTCTATTTTCTGATGCAGGTGCCGGCTAACTGGTCTCAGCGCACCAGCCAAGGAGCATTCGAGGGCCACGAAGGGCATCACGTGCTGACGTTTCAGTGGTTTCCGCTGGACGATCTCGATCAAATACGCATCTTGCCGTCGTTTTTGCCTCAGGCGCTGCGGGAGTTGCCGTCAGAGGCCAGGCATGTCGTGCACATCGATTCTTGAACTGCCTTGAAAATGCCCGAACAAGTTCGGGAGTTCGCGATGCACACCGGACTCCTTGAAAATGCCCGAACAAGTTCGGGAGTCCGCGGTGCACACCGGACTCCTCGACTTGTCGAGGAATTCTCATCCAACGGGGTGACGACAGGCCGGCCAAGTCGCTGTCTTCTTGTCAATCTATCGTGCCTGTGACCGATCTCGTCAGGCCCGCCTTTCTCACGTCAGGCCCGCGGAAGCGAGCATCCAGGTGGTATATCTTGATCGGCTGTGGTACACTTCAAATGAAACCTGCATAGTCAGTCGTTGAAATACTCCAGGAGACACCGATGGATCGCATTCACACCATGGAATTGGTTCGTTCCTATCAGGTCGGCGAGCTTAGCCGGCGCGATTTTCTGGCGCAGGCTAGCACTGCCCTGGGCAGTATAGCCGCCGCCAGCATGCTGCTGTCCGCCTGCACCCCGGTGACCGGCCCCACCGAGCCGGTGCTTCTTGCGACACAGCCGGCTGCGGCCGCGCAGCCACAGTCCACGCCCGGGGTGATGGCCGCCACCGTCAGCTACCCGGATGGCAAGGGTGGAACCCTAAGCGGGTATCTGGCCCGCCCGGCCGGCGAGGGTAAAGCACCGGCGGTCATCGTCATCCAGGAATGGTGGGGTCTCAACGACAACATCAAGGATATCGCCCGCCGTTTCGCCGCCGAAGGCTTTGTAGCCCTTGCACCCGACCTCTACCACGGCCAGGTGGTCAGCGAGCCTAACGAGGCGCGCAAGCTGGTCATGGCGCTTGACATGGATGCGGCGGTAGGCGAGATCCAGGCCGCTATCAACTTTCTCCTCAAACAGCAGACGGTCGCCGGGCCCAAAGTCGGTCTGACCGGGTTTTGCATGGGCGGCCGGCTGGTGCTGATGACCGCTCTGGTCGACGGGCGCTTGGCCGCGGCCGTGCCCTGGTATGGCCCGCCGCTGACGGCCGAGCAGGCCGGCCAGGTCAAAGCGCCGATTCTGGGATTGTACGGCGAGCAGGATGGCGGCATCCCGGCAGCTTCGGTGCGCGAAATGCAACAGGGGCTGGACGCGGCTGGCATTGCCAACGAGTTCGTGATCTATCCCGGCGCACAGCACGCCTTTTTCAACGACACCCGTCCCAGCTACCACCCGCAAGCCGCCGCCGACGCCTGGCAGCGGGCCGTGGCGTGGTTCCGCAAGTATCTGGTTGAGTAGAGCGGTAAGCTACTAAGGAAAGTAGATGCAAGAGTCACCCACGCGTCCTTTTGAAGTGAGACTGAGCCTGCCTGTGCGTACGTATGACATCGATATGCTGGGCATCGTCCACAATCGAGTGTACATCCGCTGGCTGGAAGACTTGCGCATGCAGGTTCTGGCGGAGTATCTGCCGCTCCAGCCGCTGGTGGAGGCCGGCATCAGCCCGCTGCTGATCAAGACCTGCATCGAGTACAAACGTCCCGTGCGTCTGTTCGATCCCCTGGTGGGTCACATGTGGATGGCCGCACTCGGCCGGGCGCGGTATACCCTACGGGCCGAGTTCATCGTCAATGACCAGCTCATGGCTACCGCTGAGCAGACGGGCTGCTTCGTCGAGCTCGCCACCGGCCGCCCCGTTCCTGTCCCGAAGCAGGCTCGTGACCAATGGTAGACCTCGTTCATTTCGGCTACTTTTTCTTTCCCTCCACCTACCGGCCGCCGCTCGGTCATGCTGCGTTTGACGCCTATGTCTCGGCCTCGCGCACTGACTGGTATTTCGATACCCAGGCGGCGACCTTCACCGTCGCCGGCGATGATGCCATCCGGCATGTGAGAATCATGCATCCGTGGCCTCAATCTCCACAACGGCTGCGGGTTGTCTTCGGGCGTTTCTATGTCATTGCCCACGACGGCGAGTTGGTGGAAGGCTGCTCCTTCGGTGGCGACCTGGGGATTGTCGACCACGGCACCCATACGAGCTGCCATCTGACCTCGCCGGCGCCCATTTTTGACATGGAGAACCCGGGCGGGTTCATCATGCTTTTGGAGCCGGAAATTGAGGCTGAGTTGGCCCGGCTGCGGGCAGAGTGGACCGGCTCGGACGCCGAATTCGATCTGCGGCTTGCCGGCATCGACCCGTCCATGCTTTTCGTCGTTAGTCTGGACTTCATGGACAGTTATCTGCACTCCCAGCCTCAGGGGACAGAGGACGACCAGATCATGGACGAGCGCAACGCCGTGCGTCGAGCCATCCACACGCTGAAGGACGCCGGGGGTGGCCCGAGAAAGTTCCCAAGCTACGGGAACTCATCTTGGAACCTGTTTGAATGGTTCGCTCTTCTACCCCCTGCAAGGCACTGACTTCTAACTGCCGCACATCTCACTATCTTACTTTCACCATGAGCCAACGCATCGCGGTCATCGACCTGGGATCCAACACTACCCGCCTGGTGGTCTACGACTACGAGCCTGGCCGGCGCTTTCATCTGGTCGACGAGGTACGCGAGGTGGTCCGTCTACGCGAGGGCATGGGCAACGGCATGGCGCTGCGCGCAGCGGCCATCGACCGCGCCCAGCGCGCCATGCGCATGTTCGCCAGCTTCTGCGCATCCCAGGGCATCGACGACATCGTCATGACCGCCACCAGCGCGGTGCGCGACGCTCGCAACGGCGCCTCGTTCCTGGCGCGTGTCAAGGCCGACACCGGCTGGGAGCCTCGTCTACTGTCCGGCGAAGCCGAGGGCTATTACGGCGCGCTGGGCGCGATCAATGGCACCGGTCTGCGCGACGGCTTCGCAATCGACCTGGGCGGCGGCAGCGCGCAGATCGTCGAGGTGCGTAAAGGCTTTCCTGAGCGCTGCGTCAGCCTGCCGTTGGGCGCGCTGCGGCTGAGCGATCTTTTTCTGGGCTTCGACCGCGCCCGCCCGGCGGATGTGGCCGGCCTGAGCGAGTTCGTCCAGGAACAGCTGGCTCCGGTGGATTGGTTTCGCGCCAGCCCCGGCAAAAAGCTGGTGGCCTTGGGCGGCACCATCCGCAACCTGGCCAAGGTCGACCAGGCGGAGGTCCACTACCCGCTGGAGGGAGTCCACGGCTACGAGCTGGGCGCCGAGCGTTTGCAGCAGATGGCCGATCGCCTGTGGCGGCTGTCGGCCAAAGAGCGCAGCAGGCTGGCAGGCCTTGACGAGCATCGCGGCGATATCATCCAAAGCGGCGCGCTCGCCTACCAGGCGCTGTTGCAGCATAGCGGTTTCGACCGGCTGACAGTGTCGCAGCAAGGGCTGCGCGAGGGGCTGTTCTATGAGCGTTTCCTGGCCGGCCAGGAACGTCCGGTGTTCGCCGACCTGCGCGAGTTTAGCGTGCTCAACCAGGCGCGCAACTACGAACAGGACACTCCCCACGCCCACCACGTCACTACTCTCAGCCTGCGGCTCTTCGATCAACTTCAGCCGGCTCATGGGCTGGCTTCCGGCTATCGCCAGCTTCTATGGGCCGCAGGCATGCTTCACGACATTGGAATCGCCGTCGATTACTACTACCATCATCATCACTCGGCATATATCATCCTCAACAGCGGCTTGCCCGGATACAAACCGCGCGAGCTGGCGTTGATCGCGCTGCTGACCCAGTATCACCGCAAGGGCAATCCCAAGCCCGGCGAGTTGGCATCCTTGTTGACCGAGGATGACCCCCGGGCGCTCGTCGTGCTATCCGGCATGCTGCGTCTTTGCGAGTTTCTCGAGCGAGGCCGCAGCCAGGTGGTGCGGGACGTGTGCTGCCATCTCGACCAACCCAACGGCTGGCTGCAAATCGAGGCCCTGGCCGACGGCGACGCCAGCATGGAGCTGTGGGACGCTAGCCGTAACATCGACTTGCTGGCTCGGGCGTTGGGGCTGGAGGTGGAGCTGGTGGCCGGGGTATGGCTGGGGGAGCGCGAACGGTGAAGGTTCCAGAGACCTGCCCCTACGCGATTTGTTATCGTTCGAAATGATGGTTGTGAAGAAACATAGAAGCAAGGTCTTGAACTGCAGCCTAATTGTCGTGCTGGTGATGGCCGGTTGGCTCTCGTTGGCGTCGCACGCAGCGGTCGAGGGTGGTGGTTGGCAACAGGCTGACAAGGTGCGTTTTGCCGTAATCGGCGACTACGGCGACGACAGCCAAGCGGAGGCCGACGTTGCAGCGCTGGTGAGGAGTTGGAAGCCCGATTTTGTGGTGACTACCGGTGACAACAATTACCCTTCCGGCGCCGTAGGCACGATCGACAGCGCAGTCGGCCGCCACTACCATGAGTTCATTGCGCCGTATATCGGGATCTACGGACCAGGCGCGGACACGAACCGCTTCTTCCCCACGCTCGGCAACCATGACTGGGACGCCAGCACGCGCGCGATCCGCCTGCCACAACCGTACCTGGACTATTTTGAGCTTCCAGGTAACGAGCGTTACTACGACGTTGCTTGGGGACCGGTGCACATCTTTGCCGTCGACAGCGACTATCGTGAGCCCGATGGCTCTTCCAGCGAACTCGATCCAGGCCGCCTGGCTGCGCCAACGGCTGGCGTCGTCGAAGGCGCCTTGGAAGCTGGTGCTGATGCACGAGCCACCTTACTCGTCCGGACTGCACGGTTCTAGCATGCGGCTGCGCTGGCCTTATCAGGCATGGGGCGCAAGCGCAGTGCTTTCGGGTCACGATCACACCTACGAGCGTGTTGTCCTCGATGGGTTTCCCTATTTTGTCAACGGCCTGGGTGGTTCCAGCCGCACCTGGTTCGTCGTACCCATACCAGGCAGCCAGGTGCGCTACAATGCCGACTCCGGTGCGATGCTGATCGAGGCCAGCCGAGAACGTATTACCTTCAAGTTCATTTCACGTAAGGGTCAGGTGATCGACAGGTATACGCTCACCACGAAGTCGGCGCCTACAGGAATTAGAAACCACCTGGAGGCCGAAGCGCCGTAGCCTAAACGGGTGTATTTCAAGTTGGGGCCAGACCCTTCGGGTTTTCCGCAAACCCAAAGGGTCTGGCCCCAACTTGAAATACACCCGCCTAAATTTGGGGGTTGACAAACCCAATTCCATCTGCTATGATGATGTTATCCTACAGGAGGTCTAGTTCAATGCGCCGCGAAACAACCATGATCAGCGTAACCCATAGCGTTCAGACCGACGGTTTTGCCGCCGTCGCCGATTGTTCGCGCAGCGTGCTCCGTAGCTAGTAGCTTGTCTTCATGACGTAGCCAACGGCCGTGGGCGCTTCTGCAACCCACGGCCGTTTTGATTCCCGCGATTGATCGAGTCGCAACGCCGTGGGCCTATCCAAGTCAGCCCGCGGCGTTCTTGTTCTTCCACTATGCAACATCCAACGTCCGGCGTCTGACATATTGGCACTAGTGAGGTGTAGTAGATGACAAACCCTATTGATGCAAAAAGAGGCCCAGCTCTTGCCAGCGACCTATGTGCTGGCTGGCATGCGTGAGGCGCTACTCGAAAATGCCAGATTGTACGAACTGTGCAGGTACATCCGGCCTCTGCTTGTAGCTGCGGCGATCGCCATCCCAGTCGGACTCAAGCGCTGCAGAGTTCTACGTCAAACAACCGAACCGTCCGAAGCGGCATGGATAACGTGAAACATCCAACTGATTCGACCTGTGTTTGACTGGTAGACAAGGAAACAAGGAAACAAGGCCATGAGGTGGTACCGTCAGCCGAGTTTCTTCCTGGTCTACCAGTCTTTTCGTCCCGTAAATGCCCCTGTTTTCCACCCTTGTGCTATAATCTCCTCGTGTTCCTCGCCGCATAAGCATCCTGTCAACCAAGTTTCTGCGTGGTGTCACCCTGAGGCTCGGCGAAGGGTGACACCACGCAAGGATTAATTATACAGAGTAATAGGCATCCTCGAACATATTATTGAAGCGGCCAAAGCATGACAAACGGCATCTCCAGGCAACTGGACGAGCTGGCTGCTGAGGCCAATGAATATCTACATAGGCTCACGTCGATCCCAGGCGCTTGCATATGACTCCTGCACTGCTTCTTGTCACGATCACTCTCGTCATCTTCGGACTTCTCGCATTGGCCTTCGTCGGCGTGGTTTGGTACGTTTTTCGCCGGCCGTTGTCTCGTGTGAAGGGCGATGTCGAGTTGCCTGAACTGTCCGCGCCCGTCGAGATCGTGCGCGATCGTTGGGGCGTGCCCCACATCTACGCCGAGACGGAGCGCGACGCGTTTTTCGCCCAAGGCTATGTCCATGCCCAGGATCGTCTGTTTCAAATGGAGTACGCCCGGCGTTTGGCGCGAGGCACGCTGGCGGAGGTTTTTGGCGTGGCCGCTTTGGAGGCCGACCGGTGGAGCCGGGTGATCGGCTTCTGGCGCTCCACCCACAGGGACTGCCAAGGCCTCGGCCCCGAAGAGACTGGCGCGCTTGAAGCCTACGCGGCCGGCGTCAACGCCTACATTGTGTCCAGTCGCCTGCGGATGCCGGCCGAATTCACCATCGCGGGCTTTAAACCAGATCCCTGGCAGACGCAGGATACGCTCGGCGTGCTCAAAGTGCTTGGCTGGGCGCTGAGCCAAAATTGGGAGGGCGAGCTGCTGCGCGTGGAACTGCTGCAGGCGCTTGGGCCGGAGCGGGCAGCCGAGCTCGAGCCGTTCTACCCGGCAGGCAACCCGATTGTTGTGCCGAACCTGGGTGGTATTACCAGCCCGGAGCAGCTTGCCGAGGCCGCAGGCCGTCTACGGACGGCCTACCAGGCTGCTAGCCAGTGGTTTGGACAGGCCACGATGGCCGGCAGCAACAACTGGGTCATCGGGCCGTTGCGCACCGCCACACGCCGGCCTTTGCTGGCCAACGATCCTCACCTGTCGGTCACGATGCCCTCGCTGTGGTACGAGAACCACGTCGAGGCGGCAGATGGCAGTCTGCGTTTCACCGGCGCCACGATCCCCGGCATCCCCGGCATCGTCGTCGGTCACAACGAGCGCATTGCATGGGGCATCACTGCCGGCCGGGCCGACACGCAGGACCTTTTCGTCGAGCAGCGCCATCCCGAACGGCCCACCTGGTTCCGCGCCGGCGACGAATGGACGCCGGCAACCGTATTGAACGAGGAAATCCGCGTGCGCAGCCAGGCCGAGCCCCATCTGGAAGAAGTGATCCTCACCCGTCACGGGCCTCTGATCAACGGGTTGGTGGCGGCTGCGGGTCCCAGCCCGGAAGACGGAGGGCGTCAGGCGCTGCCAGATCTGGCACTGCGCTGGAGCGGCCATGAGCCGAGCGCCTCGATGCGCGGGCTATTGGGTCTGTTGAAGGCACAGGACTGGCCCAGCTTTCGCGCGGCCCTGGCCGACGTGGGCGATCCCTCGCTGAACATCGTGTACGCCGATGTCGACGGCAACATCGGCTACCAGTACGTCGCTCGTGTGCCTAATCGCCGCCGTGGCCACGGCCTGCTTCCAAGCCCCGGTTGGGATGACAGCTACGCCTGGGATGGATGGGTACCTTTTGAGGAGCTGCCTTCGGCCCTCAACCCGCCCCAGGGCTATGCTCTTTCCGCCAACAACAAGCCCGCGCCCGACAGCTACCCGCATTTCCTGGGCGCCGACTGGTACCCTGGTTATCGGGCCGCGCGTATTGATCGCATGCTGCAAGCCAAGCCGCGCTTCACCATCCACGACTTCCAGAACATGCAGATGGACGTCTTTTCGGTGCAGGCCGAGGCTCTTGTGCCGCTGCTTTAGCCTGGCGGAGGGATCAAACCTACTCGAAAAGCGTATCGTGCGGGAGCTGGAAACCTGGAATCTTTCGCATCGAAGTCGACAGCTTTGCAGCGGCTGCCTACGAGGTAATGCGCCTGCATCTGCTGGACCTGGTCTTTGCCGACAAGCTCGGCGGCCTCGCAGGCGCGTACAAGGGCAAATCGCTCAATGCTGTCTTCTCAGCCTCGACCTTTGCCGGCAAGGCGAGCCTGTGCCTGGTCAACCTCCTGGAGCAGGACGAGAGCTGGTGGTTCCGGGATGTCGCGACCGGCACATCGCGCACACGAGACGAACTCCTGCGCGTGGCGCTCAAACGCACTGCCGACACGCTCTACGAGCTAATCGGCAAGGACCCGCGCAAATGGGCCTGGGGAAAGGTACACCAGATAGAGTTTCCGCACCTCTTCGGCCGCGGCCGGTTCATGCGCACTATGTTCAACCGCGGCCAGTATCCTATCAGCGGCGACGAACAAACCGTCTGGATGACCGCGCAGAATCTGGAATTGCCTTTCGGGCTGGTGACCACCACCGCCACCTATCGCCAGGTGCTGGACGTGGGCGACTGGGATCGCTCGACCGCCATCCTCTCTACCGGCCAATCCGGCCAACCCACCAGCGTGCACTATGCCGATCATTTCGAGCTGTGGCGCGAAGGCGAGCAGCACGCCATGCTCTGGTCGCGCCAGGCGGTGGACTCTGAGGCGGAGGCGACGATGTGGCTGAGGAGGCGCAGGAGGAGTGGAGTGAAGTGATGAGAGTGAATGAGGTGAGAGTGGAGAGTTCAATCCTTCACTCATCATTCATCACTTCATCCCTTCATCGCTCTCACTTCCATCCCACCAGGAGACACAATGAGCCGCCAGATTGACATGCGCGCAGCGTGGAACAGGACAAGTGCGGGTTATCAACGGCTCCATCAGATCCCAACAGATGCGGCGCACTATGGCCCGTGGGCGCCGGATGAAAGTGAGTTGCGCCTGCTGGGCGACGTGCGGGATAAGCGCATCCTGGAGCTTGGATGCGGCGGCGGGCAGTGCAGCATTGCCTTTGCCCGGCAGGGCGCTATCGCGGTGGGCATTGACTTGAGCGACGAGCAGCTTTCCTTTGCCCGCCGGCTGGCCGAGCAGGTGGAGCAGTCTAGCCACGCCGGGGTCAGCGCCTTTGTCCCGCCAATCTTCCTGCAAGGTGAGGCAAGCGATCTCAGCCTTTCGCCGACCGGAGTTTCGATGTGGTGTTCTCCGCCTACGCCTTACATTATGTGCCGCACATCGAGACCTGTCTTGCCGAGGTGAGCCGGGTGCTTCGCCTTCCTGATCCGGGCAGAGGCATACCTGGCGGTCAATTCGTCTTTAGCCTGGACCATCCCTTCCGCGATTGTTTCTGGGATGATGACCGCGACGAAGACAGCCTGCAGCCTTTACGAAGCTATTTCGTGCGCGGCGCGATGGACTGGCAGTTTGGATCGAGCGGTGAGTGGATGCGCTCCTACCACCGCACCATCGGCGACTGGGTCGACCTGCTGCACGGCGCCAGCTTGCAGGTCGAGCGCATTCTCGAACCCGAACCCGTGCTCTCGGTCGAAGAGCAAACGAGCTGGTCGGAGAGTTATGACCTCGAGGTTGCCAGGTTGATCCCCCAGACGATCATCTTTGTGGCGAGGAATCGTGGATGAAAATGCCTCGACAAGTCGAGGAGTCGGCACGTATCGAGGATCTGAACTTGTTCAGGTATTCTTAGGTCAGTTCGGCAACAGCTTGCGCGGATCGGTGAGGTAGCCGAAGTCGCGCAGCTCGAAGTGCAGATGCGGGCCGGTGGAGTTGCCGGTGGATCCGATCAGCCCGATGACCTGGCCTTTGCGCACCACGTCGCCTTCCCGCACGAAGGCCTGCGACAGATGGGCGTAGAGGGTGACGTAGTCGATGTTGTGGTCGATAATGACTCGTCCGCCGTAGCCGACCGACGAGTAGCCCGATTTGATCACCACACCGCTGTCGGCGGCCAGCACGGGTGTGCCCCAAGGAACTGCGATGTCGATGGCGCGATGGCTGCGGCCATAGCCTTGGCTGATGACGCCCTCGACCGGCCAGACGAAATGGCCGTCGCCGTACTTGAGCCATTCAGCAGGAGGCTCCACCTTAGCTTCCGCCGGTCGTTCACTCGGCTGGGCGTCTGGGTTGCGCATGGGCGGGCGCTCGGGTCGTACGCCGTCGAAGATCAGCAGCCGGCGGCCCGGCACTAGCGCCTCATCGGGATCTCGCAAATCGTTCCAAGCGGTCTCGATGAGGACGTTGACCGTTACCTGGTGAGCCTTGGCGATCTGCTCTAAAGTGTCCCCGTCCTTGACCGTGTAGCACAAATAGCGCGGCCCCGGCACGAGGATGGTCTGTCCGGGACGCAACTGGTCGAGTGGGAAGACGCCCGACGGTGTGACACAGGCCATAAGGTCCACGTCTCGACTCAGCTCGATCGCCAGCGTGTTCAGGTTGTCGCCCTGTTTCAGAACGTAGGGCTGGCCCGCTATCTCTGGGTTTTGGTCGTTTTCCTGACGAGCCGCATCCAGGTCGAACATAGCCAACGGCAGAAACATACGCCGGTCCCCGGCGGTAGAGGCCGGTGGGTTGGTCTGAGCCGCAGCCGGTTGGCTGCCGCTGAAACAGATCGCCAGCAGGGCTATGGGTATTCCCCAGCGCCAAGCGTGAAGCCAGACGGTGGATCAGTGGATGCGCCCGAAATGGTGAGTTAAACGAGGTCATCGTAACGAGATTGTATCCAAACTAGTTGTTGAGGTCAAGCGAAGGACCGCTCTTTAGACGAAGCAGGGTGGATGGCAGTTCCGACGCAAGGGTCGCAGGTTGCAGGTTGCAAGTGCAGGTGCAAGTCCTGTGCAACCTGCAACCAGCCCTACCTGGCGCGAAGTGGTTACGCATAGAATACCAACTGGACGGCAGTAGATATCAGCAAAAGGTTTAACGTTGTATGGACAATGAGAGTGCAACCAAGCTAGAGCAGGCCCTCTGGCGCATCTACCGGCGATCGCAGCCGGCCGTGCCCTGGCGCGATGGCGCCAACCTGCCTTGGGACGATCCCCTCTTCAGCGAGCGTATGCTGCGCGAGCATCTGGATCAGAGCCATGGCGCTGCCAGCCGCCAGCAGCCAGAGCTTTTGCGTCAGGTAGATTGGCTGTGGGAGCATCTCGGCCTCCAACCGGGATGTCATGTGCTTGACATAACCTGCGGACCCGGCCTGTACGCCGTCGAACTGGCGCGGCGTGGCGCGCAGGTCACCGGCATCGACTTTAGCCCCGCCAGCATTCGCTACGCCCGCGTGCTGGCAGCCGAGCAGCAAGTGGACGATCGCTGCAGCTTCATCCAGGCCGACGTCCGTGCGGCGCTGCCCGAGCAGGCCGGCCAGGCTTATGACGCGGCGTTGTTTCTCTACGGCCAGTTGGCCGTGTTTACCCGTGCGGAAGCGGCTCAGCTGCTAAGCAGCGCGGCCGCGGCGTTGCGGGCCGGTGGCCGGCTGGCAATCGAGCTCCTGGATTTCGAGCGGATCGACAAGAGCAGCAGTACGTGGTGGTTCACCGACGATACAGGCTTGTGGGGCGACGCGCCCTTCCTGAACCTGGGCGAGCGCACTTGGGACGACGAACAGCGCGCCTCCATCGACCGTTTCTACGTCATCGAGCTGCGGAGCGGTGAGCTGCAGGAGATCGGCTTGTCGGATAACGGCTACGAGGCCGAGGAGATGCTGGCGATGTTGCGTTCGAGCGGCTTTGAGCAGGCCCGAGCGTACCCGGCCTGGGATGGCCTCGAAATGTATGACGCCCAAGAGTGGGTGGTCTATGTCGCCGAAAAGTAATCTGCGATCGTCACTGAGAAAGAAAGAGCAGCCACAGCCCAAACCATGAGCATCCACCGTACCCAGCCAGCCCGCAGGCTCGCCTCCTTGCTGGACCTCCGCGTCTTCGTCGTAGCCGACGACCCGCTCGCGCGCGGCGGGCTAGCGACCCTGGTGCGCGAGCAGCCGGGCTGTGAGTTGGCCGGCCAGGCCGCCAGCCAGCCCGATCTGCGGGCTGACGTCGTCGCCGGCCGGCCTGACGTGATCCTCTGGGATCTGGGGTGGGACCCGGCGCGCAGCCTGGAGCGGCTCGGCGAGCTGGCCGAGGATTTGCCGCCGGTGTTGGCGCTCTTGCCTGCCGGCACGCGAGTCGAGAGCACGGCGGCGCATGCCTGGCGCGCAGGCGCGCGGGCCTTCTGCCGCGCGATGCCGACTCCGACAGAATCCTGGCTGCGCTTCACGCCTTGGGCCGCAGCCTGGTCGTGCTGGATGGTTCCTTTGCCGGCGATCTCCTGTTGTCGGCCCAACCCGAGGCATCCGGCGATCGACCGGTCGAGGATCTCACTCCGCGGGAGTTGGAAGTATTGCAGCTTTTGGCCGAAGGCCTGGCCAACAAGGCCATTGCGCAGCGCCTCGGCGTCAGCGATCACACCATCAAGTTCCACGTCAACGCCATTCTCGGCAAGCTCGGCGCACAAAGCCGCACCGAAGCCGTCGTCCGCGCCACCCGCCTCGGCCTGATCGTTCTCTAGCCAGTTCACGATCGACTATCTCACCTTCTTGCTTCCATTACCTGCCCATTCTTCCAGGTCGCGCGCTAATCGTATTGGGGATGCACGCCGCGGCAGAATCAGCTATACTGTCAGAGCTTAATGAAAGTGGATGAAAGCGACCTCCGAGGTCTTCCGGGACCTCGGAGGTCTGTCTGACCAACAACTCAAGGTCCAACCCTGGAGGTTTCTTACCATGTCCGATGTACTATCAACTCTTTCCGACGGATTAGCCGCCGCAGTCGAGACCGCCGGCCAGAGCGTCGTGCGGGTCGATGCCCGCCAGCGCATGCCGGCATCCGGCATCGTCTGGTCGGCCGACGGCTTGATCGTCACCGCCCATCACGTTGTCGAGCGCGACGATGAAATCTCGATCGGCCTGCCCGATGGCAGCGAGGCCACGGCCACGCTCGTCGGCCGCGATCCGACTACCGACCTGGCTCTGCTGCGTGCCACCGACGCCAACCTCACGCCCCCGGCGTGGGTCGAGGACGCTGATCTGCGCGTCGGCCAATTGGTGCTGGCTTTGGGCCGGCCCGGAAATACCATGCAGGCCACCCTGGGTATCGTGAGCGCTTTGGGAGATGCCTGGCGCACAGGCGCAGGCGGCGCCATCGACCGCTATGTGCAGACCGACGTCACCATGTACGCCGGTTTCTCCGGCGGCCCGCTGGTGGACGTGGCAGGCCGCGTCGTGGGCCTGAACAGCTCAGCGCTCCTGCGCGGAGTCAGCCCTGCGATCCCGGTGGCAACCCTGCGCCGGGTCGTGGACACCCTGCTGGCCCATGGCAAAGTCCGCCGCGGCTATCTGGGCGTCAGCACGCAGCGCATTCACTTGCCCGGCGCCCTGGCCGAGAAGGCGGGGCAGGACACCGGCCTGATGATCGGGCAGGTGGTCGAGGGCAGTCCCGCCGAGCACGGTGGCCTGTTCCTGGGCGACACGATCGTTGCCGTAGCCGGCGAGCCGGTGCAGGACCACGACGACCTGCTGGGCAAGCTCAGCGGTGACCGCGTCGGCCAGACCGTGCCGTTCCGCATCCTGCGCGGCGGGCAGGTGGTGGAAGTTAGTGTGGTGATTGGAGAGCGCGAGTAGTAGAGGGTGGAGGGTGGAGAGTGGAGAGTGGAGAGTGGAGAGTGGAGAGTGAAGAGTGAAGAGTGAAGAGTGCGGAATGAAAATATCGGAAGATCAGTTCTCTCGATATCTACACTCCACTCTCTCCACCCTCCACCCTCCACTTCCACTCTTCCATCGGAGATGAACTATGGAGACGAGTGGATTGTTGCAGCAGATCGACGCGGATCTCTCCGCAGTCGTGGATAAGGCACGGCAGAGCCTGGTGGAGATCTCCAATGGGCGGCACGGGCGTGGCGCAGGGACGATCTGGCATTCGGACGGGCTGATCGTGACCAACGCGCACGTCGTTCATGGCCAATCGCCCAAGGTGACGTTGCCCGACGGCCGCGAGCTGCCGGCTAAGGTATTGGCGCACGATTCGAGCCTCGACGTGGCCGTGCTGAAGGTGGAGGCGAGTGGACTGCCCACGGTGGAGCTGGGCGAATCCAGCAAGCTGCGCGCTGGCGAGTGGCTACTCGCCCTTGGGCATCCCTGGGGCGTGGAAGGCGCGGCCACAGCCGGCATCGTGATCGGGGTTGGCGCGGACTGGCCGGAGCTGCCGCAGCCCGGTCGTGGCAGAACATCATTGGTTTCCGCCGGCCACGCGAGCGGCGAGTGGTTGGTCGCCAGCCTGCATCTGCGCCCCGGTCACTCCGGTGGCCCGATGGTGGACGCGCACGGCCGGCTGGTAGGCATCAACACCATGATGGCCGGCCCCGGTGTAGGCGTGGCCGTGCCGGTGCACGTGGTCAAGCGCTTCTTGCAGCAAGCGTTGAAGCGATAAGGTGACACGCGTCGGCTAATAGGTGACGTACAAAACAGAAAGGACCTTTCTTCCGAGTAAGGTCCTTTCTTTAATGCATTCGTGTTGTCATTCTGAGGCGTCTGCGCCGAAGAATCCCGGTGTGGCAAGCGAGGGGGATCCTTCGGCGGACCTCAGGATGACAGTGCAGGACACAATCCAGGATGGAATCACCGTGGTTGCGTGCTTGGAAGCTGCAAGCTTCACCTTGCGATAGGTTCAGTCGTCTAGCAGCCGGCTTTTCCAGGCCGGGAGCGGTTTACGGTCAGGTTTTGGTGTCGACAGACTGGTGGGGACGGCGCCCAACGCTTTGCGTCCGCCCGAAGGGCCTTGCTCCACCAGCAGCCGCGGCGCGCCGCCGATGAAGCACCCGATGCGCTGCGTGCAGACGGCGCCGGGCAGATCGACTGTGATCGCTCCGTTGACCGCCTTGATCGGCCGGGTGTTTCCCTGTTCATCCACCAGCACCGCCTCTGGCGCAATCGCCTTCACACGTATCCGCACCGGCGAGGTTCCATTCGTCCACAGTACCGTCGTTGTCTTGTCGCCCCGGTCAAAGGTAACGGCCAGCACGTCGCCTCGCTGCTCGCGCCGGGCTGACTCGAAATCGCGCAGGTAGGTTGTAGCGACCTGGTAAGCCGCAAACGCCGGGCGCGGCGAGTTCGTCGGCGCGCAGCAGGCCGAAGGGCTCGATCAATTCGGGATGGTCGGCGCTGTTGCGCAGCTTGTAGACCTCCACCCGGCTGGCGCCGCTGGAGAAGGCCAGGGCAAATTCCTGCAGCACAAACGCGGCCTGCTCCTCCAGCGACACTCGGAAGCGCGGCTTGGACCACGGCGCTTCCTGCGGGTCCTCAGACGGCGGCGCGTTGGTCTCGTTGATCCAGATTTCCTTGCCGGCCATGCCATAGCGGGATAACGTCTGCCGGGTCTCGTTCAGCACGTCGACCGTCTGGCTGGGGTTGAAATACAGGTGATAGGTCACGCCGTCGAAGTGGTAGCTGCGGGCGGACGCCTCCGGGTCCGCGGCGATCGTCTCCAGCAGCCGGTCCAGGTAGCGCCGCCGGCCGTGCTCCCAATCCCAGTAGTAGGTCATGCCCGCCACATGTACCGTCATGGCGGGGTCGACATCCTTGATTGCCAGATAGGCGGCTTTCAGCAGCCGCGCGTAGTCCTCCACCGTACCGTCCCAGGTCTTGCCCGGATGGCCGTCCATCCACACGTCCGGTTCGTTCCAGATGATCCAATGGCGGATGCGGCCTTGGTATTGCTGGGCCATGCGTCGCGCGAAGGCTTCCCAGTAGAACATGTCGGGAACGGCGCGGCTCGACCTGTCGCCGGCCCAATCGGGCGCGATCGCCCAGTCCGGTGTGCCGATCAACAGGCCGACGACCTCCCGCCCGGCAGCCAGTTCCCCTTCGACGATCGGATCGGGCACATTGGCGGGTTTCCAGTCCGCCGGTCCGGCCGGCTGGATCACGTCCCAGCGCAAGATAACGCGCGTGTAGCCTACCCCGGCCTCGCTTGCGGCCGCGGGATTGACGAAGCTCTCGACGATGCCGAATCGAGGGTCAGGCGGGGAAGCCTGGGCTAGCCCAGGGACGGCAGTGAGAAAGGCGAGTATCACCGCAACGCCGATGCCAAGCACACGTCGCCCGGCCAGGACTGCGCAAGGGCCGGTCCACCCCTTCCGAAGGTTTCGCACAAACCGGCCATAGCAGGCAGGTATTTGTCCGATTCACAGTCTCATCGCTCACCACGGATTTCCACTACAGTCTCATCCGTCACTGCGACCAACGCAGGATATGTTCCGAAAAGCAGCCTAAAAACAAACAAACCGAGAAAGGCGACCGCCTTTCTCGGTTCAATCGTTGAGGTGCCCCCGGTCCGACTCGAACGGACACGCCCGAAAGGGCACAGGCCCTCAACCTGCCGTGTATGCCAATTCCACCACGGGGGCAGTTACAGAAGGAATTATAGCGCAAAACTGCGTTGAGTTAAGAAGCGGGTTACACCTGGACCAGCACCGATCGCCGATACCACTCCCACAAGCGCCGCACACCCTCCTGCACCGAGGTCTTGGGGTCGTAGCCGAGCAGCCGCCGGGCTTTGGAGATATCGGCATAGGTGGTGGGCATGTCGGCGTCTGGCATGGAGGCGGGCTGCAGAGCGGCGGGCCGGCCCGCCAGCTCCTCCAGCAGGCGCACGAAATCGCTCAGGAGGATCGGCTCACCGCGGCCCAGGTTAATGATCTCATACCCCAGCGGCCGGTCAGCGGCTGCCACTACACCGGCCGCGATATCGGCGACGTAGGTCCAGTCGCGATACATCTGGCCCTGGTTGTACAAGGGCACTTCACGGCCGAAGAAGATGTTGTCCAGTACCTTGTAGGCCATCATGTCGGGCCGGTTGCGGGGGCCATAGACTGTGAAAAAGCGCAGGGCGGTGACGTTCTGGCCGTAAAGGTGATGGTAGGTGAAGGCCATCATCTCGGCTGCCCGCTTGGTGGCCGGGTAGGGCGCCAGGGGCCGGTCGCAGAGGTCCGTCTCAACAAACGGGATCACTCGGGTGGCGCCGTAAACCGAGGAGGTGGATGCCAGCACGAAGTTGCCCGTGCCGTGGCGACGAGCTGCCTCCAGCAGGTTCAATGTGCCTACCTGGTTAACGTCTACATACAGGTGCGGATCCTCGATGGAATTGCGCACGCCCGCCATCGCCGCCAGGTGGATGACAGCATCGAAAGCGTGTTTCTCAAAGATCCGGGCCAGCAGTTCACGGTCGCGGACGTCGCCCTCGAGAAACTGAAAAGGAGAGTGGAGCGGTGTAGGGTGGAGGGTGTAGGGTGGGGTGATCTAGCGCTGTTTGAACTGGGTGGTTTGTCTGCTGCGCTCACGCTCGAAGGAGTTACGATCGCTGGTTGTTTGTAGCTCCGCCACGTTCACGCGTTTGCGGGCCGGGTCGTAGTAGTCGTTGAGGTTGTCCAGGCCAACGACCCGATCGCCGCGGCGCAGCAGCGCATCGACGACGTGGCTCCCGACAAAGCCGGCTGAGCCGGTTACAAGTAGGTTCATGCTCGCGAACCGAAGCGCTGGCTATGAAATCTGGGCGGCGTCCGGTTGGCTGCGCGTGCGACGGCGACGACGACCACCACCGGGCTTGACGCTGTCGCCGCTGGCGTCGGTTTCGTACTGGCTGGCATACTGGTAATAGTAATAATAGTGGTAACCGCTTTTGCGCTCGGTCAGCTTGTTCAAGACCACACCGAGAGGATGGACGCCCACACTCTCAAGCCGTTCCACGGCCTGGATCAGCATCTCGCCGCGTACGTCTCCTACGCCGACAACCAGCACCGTGCCATCCACCCGACCGGCCAGAATCGATGCGTCGGCCACCGCCAGTACCGGCGGCATGTCGAACAGCACGACGTCCGATTGGCTCTTTAGAAGTCTCGATCACCTCTTGCATGCGGCCCGAGCCGAGCATCTCGGCCGGGTTGGGCGGGATCGGTCCGGTGACCAGGATGCGCAGGTTGGGTACGTCGGTGTCCTGCAAGTAGATGGACGGATCATGCTGCTTGTCGAGCAGGGCGGTGCTCAAGCCCGTATGGTTTGGTATTCGGAAGATCTTGTGGAGGTTGGGACGCCGCAGGTCGGCGTCGACCAGGATCACGCGCTTGTCGGCCTGTGCCAACACGATGGCCAGGTTAGCCGAGGTGGTGGACTTGCCCTCGCCTGGTGTGGAGCTGGTCACCACGAGGGTTGTCAGCGGCTTGTCAAGCGACGAGAACTGCAGATTGGTGCGCAGGACGCGATAGGCCTCGGCGCTCGGCGATCTGTTGGTGGCGTTGGCCACCAGCCGGTCTGACGGGGTCGCACCTTCCAGCTTGACTACGCCGCCCAGGGTAGCCAGGCCGGTCAGGTCGCGCACGTGGTCGGGGGTCTTGACGGTGTCGTCGAGATACTCGATCAGGAAGGCAATTCCCAGGCCCACGAGCGCGCCTATGAGAGCCGCTAACAGCGTGTTAAAGAGAACGCGGGGCCGAATGGGGTTGAGGGGCGGCACGGCCGGGGTCGTCAATACGATATTGTCGGTCGTCTGTACTTCGGCCAGACGCAGATCCTCTAAGCTCTTGCTCAGGTTGTTGTAGGTGGTTTGATAGCGGGTGACCAGGCGTTCCAGTCGATCGCGCTCGTTGCTGTTCTGCTCGGTGGCAGCCAGTTTATTGAAGGCCTGCTCTGTCTGCTCCAGATCGGCTTCCGTTGCTGTCAGCTCATCCTGTAGTTCTTTACGCGAATCGGCAAAGCGCTGCTGCTGGCGCGCCCGGTTCATCCGCATGAAGACGTCGGGCAGGATGTTGGCCAGACTAGCGGCCACCTTGGGATTGTTGGATTGGACGCTGAGCTGTACCAACTGCGTATCCCTAACCTGGGTCACGGAAACCGAAACATCGAAAGCCCGTTGCAGTTCATTGAGCCCACCGGCGTAGCCCAGATCGAGGGCGGCCTGTTGCAAGGTGGGCCAATCCTGGAGCATTGCGGCGTACGTCCGTGCGACGCGCTCGCTGGTGATGATGTCGGTGTAATCGGCCCGTGCGGTACTGGAACGTGCCTGGTTGATGAACACCGTAGCCTTCGCCTCGTAAACAGGCGTTTGCTGACGGCTGATAAAAAAGGCGGCCGTGCCGGCAACTGCAGAGCAGAGGATTACCAGCCAAAGCCATCTACGAACGAGGACAAAGTAATTGCGAAGATCCATAGAAATCCACTACCTCTTTATTTACTACTCTGTAAAATCAATCCTTGCGTAGTGTCACCCTGAGGCTCGGCGAAGGGTCCCCGTCTTGCAGAGCAGGGACCCTTCGCCGAGCCTCAGGGTGACACTACGCAGAAACTTGGTTTACAGGGTATTTACTTCAAAACACACACATAATGATTATAGCACAGCGGGACAGTGGGCACAATCTTGCGAGGTGCCGTCTTGGCTGACATATCGGGCGGTAGTTTCATGCACGGGCGGAAGTGGCCAGGCGCCATAGGTGGAGGGCGCGCAGGCGCCACAAATTCCGGCCTGGCTCGACGCCATAGCGCGCCTGCAGCCAGGTCGCCTCAGGAATTAGGCCCCGCCACAGAAGTCCGACGCCGTCCCGCACGCGATCGACCAACGCCATCTGAATCAAAAAGCGGCGATGGCCATGGTTGCCGGGCCGCATCGCGAGCAGGGCCTGATCCAGGTGCAGACGGTCGATCAGCCAGCGCCGCCAGCGGCGGGGGGCCAGCGACTTCAGAGACTCATCGGGAACTGCCGAGTCCATCAGGCGCTGTGCCAGGCTGAGCACGGTCCACACCACGGCGGCCACACGCCAATCCCTCGCGCGGGCCGTGACCTGTGTCCAATCCAGCGGGTAGGTGGCCACCAGCAGGTGCACGTCCAGCAAGTTGCGCAGCCACGGGGCGCTGAACTGGTGATTGATCGCCTGGTGGAGACAGAGGTGGATCAGCGCATCTTCCGGTGCCATCACGCAGAAGCTCTGGCCCTCCAAAGTCATGGGCACACGGCGCCGCCAGATGCCGTCGTGGTCGACGGCCGTCGTGTGGCGAACCCACTCGCCGCGAATCGCCGGCCACTGCAGTTCGATGAGCTCCAGGCCAAGGCCATGGCCCACCATCTTCTGCTCGCCGCCATAGAGCAAAGCCAGCGCATCAGGGCGGTCTTCGTTACTGCTGAGACGATATCCCAGGTCCTGGAGCACGGCAGTGGCCAGTGGCAGCTGTTCCACCTGGATCCACAAGTCCAGGTCGCCGCGCCCGCGGCAGACAGGGTTGGGATAGACGGTAAACGCCAGCGCCGCGCCCTTCATCCAAATGAAGTCCACGCCAGCCTGGCGGAGGGCCAGCAAGACGCGCTCGATCTCCCAATCCAGAGACGCGGTCGTGACCGTCGTCTGATAGTAGATATCCTGCCACAGGGCAGCCACGTCTGCGGGCAACCCGGCCAGCAATTCGGCCTGTTGCATGCGGTAGAAGCCGAAGATCACCAGGCCCTGCTGATGCAGCCAGACCAGGTCCTCTTGTTGCACGGTATGGGTTTCCAGCCAGGCGGCCAGCGGCTCCGGTCCTTCGGCCGCCAGTGCCCGCACCAGCCCGCGCCGAGCATCCTGCAGCCTGTTCGCACCTACAGGTGATGAGGTTGGCATGTCATTTTCGTCTCAGCGGAGTGGCAGTGCAGGTGGCAGGTGGCAGAGTGGCAGATCTGCAACTTGCCACCTGCCACTCTGCCACTCAATGCGCCGACGCTTGTGGCGTTGTAGCGGGGAAATAGCCTGGCCTGAAAGGCCGGGCTGCCGGAGAGGCCGTTCGTAGGCATGTCGGGATTCGGTTGCAGATCGGTATCGCCTGCGTCCGCCGGACGAAACTCGGGGACCAGGCCCTGCAGCCCGCGTATGATGGCGGCTCCATCCCCACGCATGGCGACAGCAGCCAGTTCGTCAATGGACTGGTCCAGCTCGTCCGGCGCCAGGCGGCTGGCGTTGCTGGCGATGAAGATCTTTTCGTGCGCCGTGTTTTGGTAGTCCTCGCCGGGTACAAAGAGCTCCTCGAACAGCTTCTCCCCAGGGCGAATGCCGGTAAACACGATGTCGATGTCACGCCCCACCTCAAGACCGGAGAGGTCGATCAGGTCACGTGCCAGGTCGACGATCTTGACCGGTTCACCCATGTCGAGGACGAAAGTTTCGCCGCCATTACCCAGCGCGGCGGCCTGAAGCACCAGCTGCACGGCCTCTGGGATGGTCATGAAAAAGCGCTTCATCTCCGGGTCAGTCACAGTCACCGGACCGCCGGCTGCAATTTGCTTCTCAAAGGTGAGCACGACACTGCCCCGGCTGCCGAGCACGTTGCCGAAGCGCACCGCCACGTACGGCCGCTCGCTGCGCCTGGCCGCCTGCTGCACCAACAGCTCGGCGACGCGCTTGCTGGCGCCCATAATGCTGGTCGGATTGACCGCCTTGTCGGTGGAGATCAGAACGAAACGCTCTACGCCGGCGGCCAGGGCGGCCTCCAGCACGTTGCGTGTTCCCAAGACGTTGTTCGTGATCGCTTCGCTGGGGTTTTCCTCCATCAGCGGCAGATGCTTGTGCGCCGCGGCGTGGAAGACAACCTGGGGACGATGCTGCTCGAAGATGGCCTGCAGCCGCTCGGCAAAGCGCACGTCGGCGATCACGGGGACGATGAAGGGTGACTGCGGAACAAGCAACGACGAGGCTGACGGGTTGACAGACGGGGTTTTCTGGCGAGCGGTCAGGCGCTTGAGCTCGTTGCTTATCTCGAACACGCTGTTCTCACCGTGGCCGACTATCACTAACTTGGACGGCTTGCAGCGCATGATCTGGCGGCACAGCTCACTGCCGATGGACCCGCCGCCACCCGTGACGAGCACGCAGCGGCCGCGCAGGAGTTCCTGGACCGCGGCGATGTCGGTGCGAACCGGTTCACGGCGCAACAGGTCCTCGATTTCGACGTTGCGCAGCTGCCTAACGCTTACCTGGCCGCCGAGCAACTCGTACAGGCCGGGCATGGTCTTGGCGGGGATGCCCGCCTGCTCGCAGATGGCGAGCACCTCACGGATAGCCTTGCCCGGCGCCGTGGGCATGGCGATGATCACCTGGTCGATCTTGTATTCTCCAACCAGGTCGGGCAGGCAAGACCGGTCGCCCAGTACCGGCAGGCCGCGGATGCGCATCCCTCGCTTGCGCGCGTCGTCGTCCATGAAGGCGATCGGGTCGAGGCCAAGCTGCGGGTTGGCGCGCATCTCCCGGGCAATCATCGTGCCGGCCTCACCGGCTCCCATGATCAGCACGCGTTGGGTCGATTGGCCGGCGCGGCCGCGCTGCAGCCACAGGTCGGCGGTGCGCACGCTGAAGCGGGTGGCGCCAATCGCCAGGACTACCAGCAGGGCGTTGATGAAGGGAACGGAACGCGGCAGGCCGCAGGCAGATTGCAGGGCATCGCAGATTCCAAGGGCCGGGATGCGTACGCCGAAGAACACCACGACGATCAGAACCGTTGCGATCAGAACTGCCGCCACAATCTGCGCCATCTCGCCGACACTGGCATAGCGCCAGTAGCGGCTGTAGAGGCCACAGAGATAGAAGGTGACCAGACTGATGGCCGTGGCCACGGCGATATACAGCAGCAGCGCCGGTGCGTTCTTGCCGAGTGCTTGAACGCCGTCGACGCGCAGCATCAGCGCCAGGGCCGGGGTCAGGCACAGCAGAATCGCGTCCAGCAGCATGAAGTGCCGGTTGCGCAGTCGCAGCAACAGATGGGGCTTTAGCGAAGAGGTGAGTTTGTTCAAATCGAGACCTATGGAAACGGACGCGCCCAGATACGCAGGCGCAATTCCTCGCCCACCATCTCGAACTTAGGCGTGCGGCCCGAGCGTGCACGACAGTTGTACGATCAGCCGCGGCACTCCTGTGTCGATAGGCGCTTTGGGAACCATCCCGGAGGGACATGGCGCCCAACTGCGTGAGCAGGGTGGCAATGGCTCGGTTGCGCTCCCGTGCCGATGTACACCCGGTTGATTGCGCTTCAAGTTTTTCGTTAGCGATTCCAGTCTTCGATGAGTAACCCTGGTACTTTCTCGAAATCCCTGAGGTTGCTTGTGACCAACGTCCCCCCGGCCGCCAGCACGATGGCGGCAATGCGCAGATCCTGAGTGCCGATGCGTATCCGCTGATCACGGAGCTTCTGTAACGTCGCCGTTGCCGCAGGTGTTAAGGGCAACACATTTACATGAGCGAAATAGCGCACCGTAGCCAGCAGTCGGTCATATGCCAACAGCAAATCGGGTCCTTCGGTCGCCTGATCGACAGCAGCCAATCGGCCTCTCAGTTGTTCGCGTACAGTGATAACCGTCGTGAAGACCACGTCAGGTGATACGGCAGAAAGTCGTCGTAACACCGAGGCTCGCCCCGCCTGCTGATGCGTCACGGTGTCGGTATCGAGGACAAACGGCGCAGTCACTTCACCGGCCTCTCAGCAGAGCGTTCGGCATAGATCTCCTGTAACATTGGCTCCAGCGTTGAATTGTCGGCAAATAAACCCGCTGTATCCAGCCAAGGGTTTCTTTCTGCGCCTGGATTTGCCTGAGGTGTAGATACCTCAATCGAGGTCACCTCAGTCCCTCTTAGCCACTCTTCCAGCGTTAGTTTCAAACGCTCCAAGGCTTCGTGTCGCGTTCGGCCCTCCACCCGACAGTCAGGGACGGCGGGTGCAATGGCAATGTATCTTCCAACTGAGTGCTCTCGTAGCATGACCGTATATCTCATCTCAAGCCTCCAGTTCACGCGCCAACAGTAAATGATCACTCATCCCATTATAGCCCACCTGGCCCGGCCGGTCAATCGCACCGGGCCAGCCCTCCGTCCCTATCTCGCCACCGACCGGATGATACCCACGATGCGCGCCAAATCGGCCTCGGTCATGGCCGTACCGGAGGGGAGGCAAAGGCCAAAGGTGAAGAGGTCGGCGGCCACGCTTCCGCCCACGATCTCGCAACCGGCAAACACCGGCTGAAGATGCATTGGCTTCCACAACGGGCGGGCCTCGATGTTCTCAGCTTCCAGCGCCAGGCGAACGTCCTCTCGGTCACCGCCAAATTGCTCGGGATCGATCGTCAGGGCCGTTAACCAACGCGTGGCCAAACCCCAAGGCGCCTCAGGCATGAAGGTGATGCCAGGTAAGTCGCCCAGGGTTCGCTGATAATACTCGAAGATGCGCCGTTTGGCATCGACGCGTTGTTGGAGGACGTCGAGCTGGCCGCGGCCGATTCCAGCCAGGACGTTGCTCAACCGGTAGTTGTAGCCGATCTCCGAGTGTTCGTAATGGGGCGCAGGGTCGCGCGCCTGGGTGGCCAGCTTGCGCGCGTGGTCGACAGCTCTCGGTCCGCGGATACCAGCATGCCCCCGCCGGAGGTGGTGATGATCTTGTTGCCGTTGAAGGAGAAGATGCCGGCCTTGCCAAAGGTTCCCGGTGGCCGTCCTTTGTAGGTTGCGCCGAGGGCTTCGGCTGCATCCTCGATCAACGGCACGCCGTGCTCCTCGCAGGCGGCCAAGATCGGGTCGATGTCGGCGCATTGGCCGTAGAGATGCACGAGCACCACGGCCTTGGGTAGGCGTCCCTGCCGGGCGCGGTGGTGCAGCGTCTCGGCCAACAGAGCGGGTCCATGTTCCACGAGACCAGGTCGCTGTCCACGAACGCCGGGCGGGCGCCCAGATAGGTGACTGCGTTGGCGGTGGCAACGAAAGTCAACGTAGAGACCAGCACTTCGTCGCCCGCGCCAACGCCAACCAACTGCAAGGCCAGGTGCAGCGCGGCGGTGCCGAGGAAAGGGCCAGCGCATAGGCGCGCCCACCACCGCAGCAAACTCAGGCTCGAAGGCGTGGACCTGCGGGCCGAGCGGGGCGATCGAGTTGAATCGAAGACGTCTTGCACGTAATGCTGTTCGCGACCGGACATATGCGGAGGGGAAAGGTAAATGCGCGGGTTTTTTAATGGCATTTCAGCTAAGCTAGCGTTGCAAGCGGGTTTGGCTGGAACACCTACCACCGTCACTCCGGGAAGCCACGGACTTAGTGACGCAGTGCGCCAGCCCTTGCCCGGCATCATCTTCGATCACGAGAGGATTATCGGCAGTTCCGTTGATTATTGCGGCCCCAGTACCCGCATAGACACGCTTGCCCAAGTGGACGCACCCTGATACATGAACCCCAGGAGCTAGAGTTGCGTAATCGTCCATGATCACATCATGTCCGATGGTACAATCGAGATTTATCTGCACCTGTTTCCCTAGCTTGATGTTGGTGGTGAGAATGTTGCCAGCACAAATCACCGTTCCTCTCGCCAATCTCGATCCATTCGGACATCTCCGCACGCGGGTGGATGATCGTCTCAGTCCCCAGAATCCGGCAGCGGTGGCCTTTTCTATGATGGCATGCCGCGTCCTGTAGATTGCCTTATGCCGCCCACGACAAAAGCTTTGGGAAACTGCCGCGAGGCACCCTCCAAACTCACATCGATGGGATGTTATTGAACAGGCTTCCGTGGGTGGCCGGATTGTCATCGATAAAGCAAACAACCTGGTATTTTGGGTGGTCTTGGTTACAAGATAAGACTAAAGGCAACCTCTCTGGCAAATCCTCCGGCTCCATCAATGACGATTTGTTTCACAGACATAGGTAGTAGCCTCCGGTTCTTTGTGGAGAGTGCAGTGGGTTTAGCCCATGAACTCCTGCATTGTCGCTTCTCCTGCCTGGTTCATTCCCTCACGCTTGAGGATTTTCCAAATTGTCATGGTGATGGTTTTCAAGTCCAGACTGAACGACACGTTGTCAACATACCAAACGTCCAACGTGAATTTTGTTTCCCATGAAAGCGCATTGCGACCGTTTACCTGCGCCCACCCTGTGATGCCGGGTCGCACCTCATGGCGAGCGCATTTGCTCCGGCGTGTAGCGGTCCAAGTACTGCATAAGCAGGGGGCGGGGACCTCCCAGGCTAATGTCGCCCTTGACGACGTTGATTAGCTCAGGCAGCTCATCCAAGCTGGGTGCTGCGGAGCAATTGGCCGAAACGGGTCAAGCGGTCCACATTGGCAGCGGGTTGCCGTCCGTGCACCGAGCATCGATCATGGTGCGGAACTTGTATACAGCAAACGGCTGGCCGTGTAGCCCCGGCCGTTCCTCGCGAGAGAGGACGGGCGCGACCAGGCGCAAGCGGACAAGCACGGCTAGCGTCCCGATGAGCGGCGAGAGCAGAATGAGCACCGCATCAGAAGCAGACCAGATCAAGAATGCGTTTCCCAAATCGGTGATACATCAGATATGTTCAGGCTCCGTCCCCTGCTGCCTTCTTCCAGGACAGCCTCGATCTCATAAACTAGAGACATCGCGGCTATAGCGGGTGCGCGCCACCAGAACTCCTCGCTCGCCCATGGCCTGCCGGTCGCTCTCTGGCAAAGACTGGAGAAAACGCACGCCTGCGGCCAAGGCACTCGGATTCTCCGGGGCGCACGCGATACCGGCGCCGAGCGACACAACCAGATCGGCGACGTCGCCGGCTACGGCTGCCAGAATTCGCTTACCCGATCCGAGGTAGGCCAGCGTCTTGTGCGGGATCGTAATTCGGAACAGTGGGTTATCGCGGCAATTGCACCAACAGCCCGTCGGCCAGGGCATACAGCCGGGGCATCTCCTGTGCAGGATAGCGGCCCAGGAAACGTACGTTGGCCAGGTGCTGATCCTGTGCAAGCTGTTGCAAGCCCGGCAGAGCGATGCCGTCGCCGACCATGACGAACTGCACTTGCGGGTCATCCTTAAGCAGCTTAGCCGCCTCGATGACCGTCTCAAGCCCTTGGGCCTCGCCCATGTTGCCGGCGAACATGACGTTGAACCGCCCAGCCAGGTCGAGCTTCTTTTCAGCCAGTTGCGGTTCCGGCGCCGCCCGATAGTAGGTGTCAGGATCGACCCAGTTCGAGATGACGCGGATCTTTTCGGGCGGCACGCCCTTGTCTACCAGGTTCCGGAAGAAGCCCGGCGAGATCACCAGGATCGCCCTGGT
>CAVPXC010000011.1:0-215607 GCA_963709505.1 uncultured Chloroflexia bacterium
AGGTGGTACAGATCGACCGATTGGTCATAGGCGGATAGCGCATCCTCCCACCGCGCCTGGAATTGAAACACGCGCCCCAAGTTGGCAGCGGCCTTGGCCTGGCCTCGCAGCTTGCCGGTTTTCTTGAACAGGCGATCGGCCTCCCTGAGATGGCCGATCGCGGCGTCGAGCTCCCCGCGCTCGATGCAGACAATCCCCCAGTTGTTTTAAGTCACCGCCAGTTCTCTGAGATCTCCCAGGCGTTCGAAGATGCCGGCCAACTCCCTGCAGCACATCTCGGCCACTCCTGGGTTGCCCAAGGTCAAGTGCAGTTGGCTCAAGGTGCCTAACACACGAGCTGACCCTGGCTGATCGTCCAACTGATTGAACAGGGCATGGGCTCTCAGCTGGAGTTCAAGCGCTCTCTCCGTCCTGCCCAGGACACGGCAGAGCTCCCCAAGTTGAACCAAAATGGTTGCCTCGTCGTCACGGAGACCGGCCAGTTGGCTGAGATCAAGCGCTTTTTCCAGAGTGCTTTGCCAGGTAAGCCACTGACCGCGAAATTCAACGAAAAACCACAGAGCCTGTACCAGTCTCAAGCCAGTACGCAATGCAGTCGGATCAAGACTTGCATGGTAAATGGCCTTCATTAGATTGTCTAGCTCCAAATCCAATATGACAAAGTCGTGGTGATGAGCTATGACGAAATCTAACCAAGCCTCCGCGTTTTGGGCGACCTTCTGACGAAATTGATCGAGAAAGCTTCGTGAAATCAGAGGCGTTGACGAGCTCATGATTTCATGTCTTTAGTTGCGTTCCAGTTGATAACTTCCTGAAGGAGGAACGTCTCTGTGAGTCGGTGGATACCGTATCGGCGGGTTCTAAAGTCGCCACTTACGTTGATTAGTGAAAGACCAATAAGCTGCTCTAATGCCTCCAGCAGGCCGCCACCCTTGACATCAGAGACCCGCTCAATGTTCGCCAATTCGGTTCCGCTGGCGGAAAACAAGGGCATCAATGACAACACCGATTGGGCTTCTGATGAGAGCTGTTTCCAAGAGTTCCAGTAGATGAAACGATAGAATTCATCGGCTTTCCGTCCCTGGGCTTCTCGCAGATTCTGCAAGACTCGATCTAGGGGCAAGTAGCACAACTGTCCTACCACTAGCTTCAAGGCTAATGGATTTCCGCCTACTGTCTCGAAAATCGGGTTCAGATCTTCTTCGTCGGCAGCTGCGACGTCAGGTAGATTTCTGATACTCGCTTCGTGCCGCACCAGTCTTGTTGCATCAGATTGTGACAGTTCCGGAACTGCGACATGATGAATATCCGGGTCTGAGTGTAGCGCTTCTCGAGACGTCAGGAGGAATTTCGACGGTCCAGCTAGTGTTCTCAGGAGGGGTACCAGCGTTTGTAGATCACTTAACGTCTCCAAGTTATCGACAATAACTAGGTATGGAAATTGTCGCATCAATGTCTGGAGCGCGCGCAGCGCCTCATTCACAGAAAAGGGTATCGGCATGGCACTAGCTGGAAGTAGTTGGGTCGCAAGTCTCTCAGTCAGGTCAGCCGCTGTCAAAGCGGGTTGATCGACTGGTCTAATGAAACCGCCTGGGTCGAAGGATTGATGTTGTGCGCTCACCCAGGCAAAGTCGCAAAATGCCCTTTCCTCAAGGACGAGCCGCTTATAGATCATATGAGCCAGAGCCGTTTTCCCGATTCCGCCTAGCCCTGTCAACACAACCCACCACGGCGGCTTTGAGGCAAGCAGCACCTGCCGAAGGCGATCAAGCTGACTGTCCACACCAATGAGTTGATCATACGTCTGAATTGGTACCCTGGCATCGAAATCAGACAGGCGCATCGCATGATCTTCCTGCTCCATCTCAAAGAGGATTACCGCCAGTCGGTGGATGGCTTGTTTCTGCATTTTGTACAGGGTCAATTCGGCTACATTGAGTTCGTTGGCTATAACAAACGATGGCTTCCCTTCGGCGAAACGCTTTAGCAGAATAATCGCATCGCTTTCATATCTCGATTGCAGTATTCTTAGGGCTGCCAGAAGAACCTGGTTGGTGACCTGTCGCCTGCCGGCGTGATCGACATTTCCTACTCGCTGGATTGCCTTTAGAACACCTGTTGAAACATCGATTGGGTCAGATTTATGCCAATTTGATAGAGCTTTGTGTACAGATATCTCAAATTTGCTAAATAACTCGGAATTGACTGCTGCCATTGTGTCGTACCTTTCTGTCAATCTTGATTTTGCACATTACACAGAGTCGCGAGATCTGCTGAGTGACAAAGGCGATGTTGCTGGATATTTCTGCCTGTCGAGTGGGCCAGTCGGCTACGGCAACCGCCTCGATCTTGGCCATCGCAGAGGCGAATTGACCTTGCACCGTTGCATCGTGGATCCGGGCGTAGATCAGCGTCTCATTGATATCTCGATGGCCCAAGAGTTTTTGCAAGGAGGTGATGGGCATGCCTTGATTGATGAGAAAAGTCGCCAACGTATGCCGCAGGCGATGGGGCGACAGTCCCTCGATGCCTGCCTTCTGTCCGAAGCACTGCAGTCGGTCAGGGATCAGATGTGGCTTGACCGCAGAACTTCGGTACACGAGCAAGTGGTCAGTAGGCGCTGATTCTCGGACCATCAGGTAGGCTTGCAGACATGCCACCAGGTGATCGGTGAGCGGGATCACACGATCTCGATCTCCCTTACCGGTCTGAACGCGCAGACGCTTGCCATTGAGGTCACAGTCGGGTAAGCGCAGGTTGAGCAGTTCGCTGTGCCGCACGCCGGTGTAGGCCAAAAGGTAGAACCAGGTGCGATTGAAGCGATCTGGCGGTTCATCGCCAGCAGTTTCGGCCTGAATGATCTGTTCCAGGCGTTGAAACTCACTTACGGTCAAGTAACGAGGCAAGTGATCACCCCCGTCAGGGGCTTCGACCCGCAGAATGGCGGCGTTGGTGATCCGATCTTGACCTAGTAGATCACGCCAGAACATGCGGAAGATCGTGAGTTGAGAAGCAATGCTGCGTGGCTTGATACCATCGGCCTGCCGAGCGCTGACATATGCGGCCAGGTCGGCTCGTTGCAAACCATCCAACTGCTGCCAGCCGCGATGGGTCACCAGCCAACGACAGATGCGACACAGGGTGCCGAAGTGCATTTGGGTTTGTGTTTTGGCTCGATGAGACTGCCAGCGCGGTATGCGTCGTCGGGTGTGCCAGACCACCGCATCTTTGAGCCAAGAAGGCAGATCCGCCGCCAGATGCTCCAGGTGCGCCAACAGGTCATCAGCAACCGGGCGCTTATCGGGTTGAGAGGAAGAAAAGGCCGTGACGGCAGGCTTTTCAGTGGCAGACGCTCTTGGCTTTGAAGACGGCTGGTCCAGCCGTTCGATCGCTGCCAGAAATTCGCTGCGGACTACGGGATCAGCGCCATCGATGTAGCCCTGGGTAGTCTGCAAATTACTATGGCCCAGCAGTTTAGCGAAACTGTCGATCGGCATACTGTGTTCTGCCAAACGACGGGCGAAAGTATGGCGTAACTGGTGACAACTGAACGTAACCCCAGCTCGTTCGCAATGCTGTTTCAAGCGGAACTGCACGCCGGCGACGCTCATGGGTTGTCCATGCTGATTCAGAAACAGATGGGCGCTCTTAGCTTGTGGGCGTTCTTCTAGCCAGTCTTGAAAATGATGCATAACATCTGCGGTTAGCCAAACGGTGCGCTCTTTGTCGCCCTTGCCACGCACCCGCAGTGGAGTCGAGCGTAAAGGCTCCCGTGTCCTGCACATCGCCTAGCTGCAAGCTGACTACTTCGCCAACTCGCAGTCCGGCGCCGACCATGAGTGTGAATATGGCGCGGTCCCGACAATCATCGATCACCGTGAATAGCTGAGCAACCGTTTCATCGCTGACGTCTCGTGGCAAGCGACGCCCTGGCCGAATACTGTGACGTTTCCAGCGCACCGGATTTCGCCAAATATCATCTCCGGCCTCACCGATGAGAAACTTAAAGAGACTGGAAATCGTCGACAAGCGCCGATTGATCGTAGACGCTCGCAGACCCTGTTCGCTCTGCCATTGCACAAAATCGTCGATCGTCCTGGTCGTGATCGCTTGAACCGATTTATCACCGACGAACCGATGAAACAGGGTCAAATCGCTCACGTAGTGCTTGGCTGTACTTCGTTCTGGGTATGGTATCTTGTTTCAAGATAGCGTTTGAACCTGGCAAATTCTTCTTCCATAGCTTCCATTGAATCTCCCGTTTGCTTGAGATACTGGAGGGTTCGACAGACCCTTTGATCGGTTACGTTCAAACGTAACCGATGCGTAACCGAGTTAAGGTCGATTACGTTTGAACGTAACCGATTGGAGGTCGGTTACGTTTTGCTCGCCAGGTGTTCTTTCGGGGGTAAAATGGAGTTGGAGCGACACCATTGCAACCCTTTAGGAGAGAACACCATGACGAGCAATCCCATTATAGCCTGGACGCACATTTTGCAACAGCGAAGGCGTCCAAGAGATCGGTTCAACCTCCGTGACTTCGCCGAAGAACCAGGACTCGTGCCGGGTTTCGTGCGGCAGTGTCCGGTGGCGATGCGCACGTTGGACCTGGTGGGTCCACTGGACTGGGCCTGTTTCGAGGAACGGGACCTGGATCTGGGTTGGCATATGCGGCCAGTGCCCTATGCAGCCTTTCGCCGCCGGGTGCTTGGTCAAGCTGGATCAGCGCCTGGCATCGATGGGCGCCTTGCGCCAATATCTGGTGGACCATCCGGCGCTGGTGTGGTTACTGGGCTTTCCATTGATAAGTTCCAGTCGCTATGCCTGGGGCTTCGATGCTGACGCCAGCTTGCCAACCCAGCGCCACTTGACCCGGATGTTGCGCACCCTGCCCAACTCGCGGCTGCAATGCCTGCTGACAAGCACCGTCACGCTGCTGCAGACCGAGTTGGCCGAGGTTGATGTCCGATTGGGCGAAACCATCGCCCTGGATACCAAGCATATCCTGGCCTGGGTCAAGGAGAACAATCCCAAGGCCTACATCGCTGACCGTTACGACAAGGAGAAGCAACCCAAAGGCGATCCCGATTGTCGACTCGGCTGCAAACGCCGTCACAACCAACTCGCCTTGGCTCAAGAAGCGCCGCCAACGCCGTCGGCCGAGCCTCGACCCGCCAACAAGGTTTCCGTGGGCGAGTTCTATTGGGGCTATGCGTCGGGCGTCGTCGCTGCCAAGGCCGATGGCTGGGGCGAGTTCGTTCTGGCCGAACTCACTCAGCCCTTCGACAAGAGCGACCCGTCCTACTTCTTTCCATTAATGAAGCAGGTCGAGCAACGTCTCGGCTTCAAACCACGCTTTGGCGCGCTCGATGCGGCGTTTGACGCCTGGTACGTGTACGACTACTTCCACCGGGAAGACGATCCTGACGCATTCGCAGCCGTGCCTTTCTCTGAAAAAGGCGGCTACAAGGTCACCGATCGCCAGTTCAGCCCGGACGGGCTGCCCTTGTGTGCGGCGGGCAAACCGATGCCACTCAAGCTCACCTACATCGATCGGACCGTGACGCTCATCGAGCACGAGCGCGGCAAGTATGTTTGCCCGTTGCGCCATCCGGAAGCGACCGGTGAAACCTGTCCGATCAACCACGAGAATTGGGCGAAAGAGGGCTGCACCGTCACGATGCCTACCAGCATCGGCGCTCGACTGCGTTACCAGCTTGATCGGGACAGCGAAGCTTACAAGCAAGTCTACCGCCAGCGCACCGCCGACGAGCGAATCAACAGCCAAGCCGTTGCTTTGGGTATCGAAAGACCCAAATTGCGCAACGGTGCGGCCATCGCCAACCTGAACACCCTGATCTACGTGCTGATCAACCTGCGTGCTTTGCAGCGAATCCGGCAGCTCAAGGCTGAACGGCTCGCTGGAACTGCCTAATGGCACGCTCACAACCAACGAAACCTGACGTCGCTCCACTTTTTTCACAAACGTAACAGACTTTAGGTCGATTACGTTTTCTCGAAGCTCAAACGTAACCGAAACGTAATCGACCTAAGTCTGTCCAACCCTCATACTGTTATTCTACCTTAACCTCGGGCAACTCAGTGTATGCAAAACCAACATGTCAACCAGAATCCATGATTTTATACCTCCACCGCATTCTCCCCGATCACCCGTCCAAACCAGCGCCCGCTCTGCTTGACGGTGCGGCGCTGGGTGGCGTAGTCCACGTGGACCAGGCCAAAACGCTTCGCCTGGCCGTGGCTCCACTCGAAGTTGTCCATCAGCGACCAGGCGAAGTATCCGACCAGCGGCGCGCCGGACTGGATGGCACGGTGCGCGGCCGCTAAATGCGCTCGCAGATAGGCCTCACGACGGGTGTCCGCCACGCCCTCGGCCTCGCCGGCGTACGCCGCCGGCCGCACCTCGTCCTCGAACGCGGCGCCGTTCTCGGTCACCACCAACGCGGCCGGCCGGTACTCTTCGTGCAGCCGCACCAACAGCTCCGTCAACCCCGCCGGATACACCTCCCACCCCATCTCGGTATGCTCGCCCGGCATCCGCACATCCGCCGTCTGCAGGAAATCGCCCTGCCGGCCGGCCCGCACCACCTGCCGCGTGTAGTAGTTCACGCCCAGAAAATCCACCGGCCGGCTCACGATCGCCATGTCGCCCGCCGCCGGCTCCGGCGCAACCCTTCCGTACAACGCCTGCATGTCCTCAGGATAGCGGCCGCGCAACAGCGGGTCCAGGAACCAGCGGTTGACCTGGCCATCCATCCGCCGCGCGGCCTCTTCGTCCACCCTTTTGTCGCTCGCCGGATGGATCGCGTACAGGTTCAGGGTGATGCCCAGGCTCGCGCCTTTACCCGCGTTGGCCCGCAGCGGCTCCAGCGCCAGGCCGTGCGATAACAGCAGGTGATGCCCCACCCGCAGCGCGCGGCCGAGATCGCGCTCGCCCGGCGCATGGCTCGCCGGTCAGGTGCCCCATGAACGCCACCACCCACGGCTCGTTGTGGGTGATCCAGTGCTGCACCCGGTCGCCCAGCCGCCGCGAGACCAGGTCGGCGTAGTCCGCGAACCACGAGGCCACGTCCCTTTCGGCCCAGCCGCCCCGGTCCTGTAACGCCTGCGGCAGGTCCCAGTGGTACAGCGTGACCCACGGCTCGATCCCGGCCGCGAGCAGCGCATCCACGAGCTGCTCGTACCAGTCCAGCCCGGCCGCGTTGACCGCGCCTCTGCCCTGGGGCAGGATCCGCGGCCACGCGATCGAGAAACGATAGGCTTTCAACCCGATCGACTGCATCAGCGCGATGTCCTCGCGCCAACGGTGGTAGTGGTCGCACGCCAAGTCGCCGGTGTCGCCGTTTTCGATCCGGCCCGGCGTATGGCTGAACCGATCCCAGATCAATTCGCCCTTGCCGTCAGCCTGCCACGCGCCCTCGACCTGGTAAGCAGATGTCGCCGCACCCCAGGTGAAGGTGGGGGGGAAGGGGAGGAGGTTTGGCATGGGGAGTCCTTGGTGAGATGGTGAGTTAGTGCGGTAGTGAGATAGTGTCGGAGTGTCAGGGTGTCAGGTGGCGGAGTAGCGGCGTTCCGCACTACCGCACTACCGCACTACCCCTTTCCGTCGTCAGTGTCACTATTGTACATAGGGAGTGACATGGATGGAAATCCTCCCGGCCGCATCAATCTGCAGCCGCCTCCGATCCTTCCATTCCGCAAATCCTGCTCTCCCCCCTCCGATCCGCCCCTCCGCCAACACCTGCACTGCGCGCAGGTGCGAGTGTCCACGGTTCTCCCCCGTCACAAAAGAACTGGACGGGCCCACGACCCGTCCAGTTCTTTCATCGATCACCGCTCCGCAAGCGGAGTGGCAAGGCGAGTAGCATTGCAGCCAGCAGATCGGCAGGCGACCGGTAGACCAGGCAAGCATAACACGCTTTCCCAGTCTACCAGTCTACCAGTCTACCAACCTACTTCCCCACCTTCCGCCGCAGCGCGTAGACGGTTGCCATCGCCAGGCCGGCTGCCATCGGCAGGGCCGCCAGCGGGATCGCCGGCGCCGCCAGTGGCGCAGGCAGATCGCTGCCTGCGCTCACGCCGCTCAAGGTCACTGCGGTCGCGCCCTCGCAGGCGTAGACGTTAACGTCGTCCACGTACCAGCCGAAGAGCCCGCCGCAGCCGTCCATGCCAAAGTCGTAGCGCAGCCGAACGGTGTTGCCCGGCGCAGCGCCCGCGGCCGCCAGGTCGATCTGCGACTGGCCCCAGCTTCCGTTGACGCTGCCGCCGTTGCTTCCGCTGAACGCGCGCTGGCCGGCCAGCGGGTTGGTGTTGCCGGCGCCCGCGGTCTGCAGGTTCCGGTTGGGGATGTTGAAGGTGTACGCGGCCTGAGGAATCAGGGTAAAGGCGCCGCCGTTGATGCTGATCTTGACGTTGCCGCCGTCCCAGCCCGCTTCCGAACTGATCCAGTGGTAGAAAGCCAGCCGCGCCGTGGTGATGTCGGCCGGGAGCGTGATTACCGGGCTGGTCATCTCCATCACGCCCGAGTAGTCGCCGGCGGCGCCGGAGCAGTTGCCCGCGTTGGGGTCGATCGCAAAGGCGGACTGTCCGCCGCTGCCCGGCGAGGGCGGGTTAAGCGTCGCCGCGGTCCAGTCGATCGGCGCAATGTACAGGAAGTTATGGCTCAGCGTCCACGCGCCGATGCCGCTCGTGAAGGGCTCGTTCCAGATGTTGTTCACCGCGCCGCCAGCACACAGCGCCGGTGCGTTGGGGTTGAGCAGCGGCTGGAAGTTGCACTGGGTGGGCGCCGTGGTGAGCTGCGTCGCCGCAGTGGCATCGGCCACCTCGGTGCAGTCGGCCGCCGAGATGATCTGGCCGGAGGGCGTCGGGGTGGCATTGCTGGTGCTGAGCGCGTTCAGGTTCTGGCCCAACAGGTCGGTGCAGGACTGCGCCAGCGCGCTGGACAGCTCGGGGAAGCCCGAGGCCGGCCCCAGGTAGGTGGACTGGGCGCGCCAGAAGATGTGCGACGCCTTGGTCAGCCCCAGGGCGGTGACGGTCTGGCTGTTGTACGTGCCGCCGTCGGCCAGCAGGGCGAAGGTGTGGTTGGGCACGCCGGAGTTGCTGTGCACGCCGCCGCCGTCGCCGGTGCCGCAGTAGTAGCTGGCCGAGGTGACCCTGCCTGGGTCGCTGTAGCACTCGGGACGCCACATGTCACGGATCGCGCCGCCGAAGGCCGTCGAAATCCTCGCCCATCAGCCAGCGATAGGTGACGTCGGTGCTGGGTGTGCCGGCGCCGAGGGTTGAACAGGCGCTGCCGTCGGAGGCGCGCGGGCCGCCGGGTGTATCGGAGCCGCGGCCGTTGAGCAGGTCCGCCACCTCGCCCCAGATGTCGGAGTAGGACTCGTTCATCGCGCCGGGCTGCCAGGCGTAGATCAGGTTGCTTGTGTATTCGGTGTAGGCATGGCCCCACTCGTGCGAGACAACGTCGTCGGAGGTGACGCCGGTGCAGTAGTTGGTGCTGATGCCGTTCCAGTTGGCGTTGGGGCAGGAGATGCCGGGGTCGTTGTTGACCGTGCGCATCTGGGCGCCGGTGTTGTTGTACGAGTCCCAGCCCGCCATGCTGCCGAACAGGTTGTAGCTCTCTTTAGCGCCATCCGCCTCGTTGTTCCAGTCGATGATCTGCTGCGCGGTGCCGCCGGCCCAGCCGCCCGGGATCGGATCCGGGTTGGGTGGGTTGGTCCAGACCACGTTGGCCAGGCTGGTCTCGGAAAGCTGCCGGCTGAGCGCCTCAGGCGCCTCCCCGTTGCGCTCGATGCCGCTGATCTGGTCGACGATCTGGCCGTCGAACGCGTCGACGTAGAAGAACTCGCGCACGGTGATGCCATTGCCGGCCTCCACCTGATAGACCAGGCTGTCGCTGCCGGGAACGCCCTGCACCAGCCCGCTGCGGTAGACCATCAACGTCGTGCTGAGCACGCGCGTGTCAAAGGACGACACAGCGCCGCCTGCGGTGTTGGCCAGTTGGCTGTTGAGCTCCTGCACCGCAATGGCGCCGGCCTGCTCGGCGGATAGCTCGGGTGTGGTGCTGATCTTGACGCCCGGCACGGTTGCGCCGTTGGCTGCGCTCATGCGGCCAGCGGCGTCGAAGTGGGCCCGCAGGAAGCTGCCGAAGACCGGCACGCCACGGTGCGTCTGCGCATAGGAGACATGGGTCGTGCCGTAGGAGTCGACGACGACCCGGCTGCCTGCCAGTTGGCTGGCGGCGTCGGTCAGGCCGAAGGCGGCGCCGTAGGCGGTGAAGAAGGCCAGCGCCTGCTGCTCGGCCGGCTGCCCTGCGCCCGCAGGGAAGAGCGAGCCGCCCGGGGCGACAGACGCAAAGCTGACGACGCCAGTCGCCGAGCTGTAGCTGAAGCTGGCCGGACCGCTGGCGTCCTGGGTCAAGCGCTGCACGGCTTGGGCGACCGTTTCGGGATCGCTCGCAGGCGTGGCGGGCTGGGCGGCCGCGGCGATGGGTACCATCGCCAGCAGCAGGGCCAGGACGGCGAAGAGGTAGATGACGTGCTTGCGTTGCATGCTGAGAGTCTCCTTGTCAAGCAAATGAGCCGGCACGGTAAAGGCCGGTTTCCCACGGTTGAGAGTACGGATGCGAGTCGGACTGGGACTCGAGCGCAAAGGGCTGGGCGATCGATAGAGCGCCTGAGTACAGGGTCGGGCCAGATAATCGGCGCGGCGTTTTGTTCGAGGCGTCACCTCCTTTCGGGCTGGTGGAAGTGTCAGGCGCCCTGTGGCGGAGTGTCAGGTAGGTGAGGTGTTATTGTACACAGATCGCGCGAACAAGTGAAATTAGCGGGGACGGAGTGGATATCCTTCCATTCCGCAAATCCTGCTCTCCCCCCTCCGATCCGCGCCCCCGCCAACACCTGCACTGCGCGCGGGCGCAACTGACCGCGGTCCTCTCCCGCCAGCCAAAAAAGAACTGGACGGGCACACGACCCGTCCAGTTCTTCTCATCGATCACCGCTCCGCAAGCGTTTAAACCAGCCGAGCAGCAAAGCGTCTAGACAGCCATCAGCAGACCGGCAAACAAAGTAATCAAGTCTTCACCTTCTCACCTTGTCACCTTGTCTCCTTGTCTACTTCCCCACCTTCCGCCGCACCGCATACGCCGCGGCGAGCGCCAGGCCGGAGACGGCCGGCAGAGCAGCCAGCGGGATCGCAGGCCCCGGCGCCGGCAGGTCGCTGCTTGCGGTCACGCTGCTCAACGTCACCACGGATGGCTGCACGTTGACCGTCGCCGAGTCCGTCGCCGTCGCCACGTCGACCGGACCGGCGTTGTAAGTGATCCAGGTGGCCGTGTTGACCGTCGTGGCGTTGATGGTCGCGCCAAACGTCAGGCCTTCGGCGACCGTGTTGACGCTATCGCCTGGCGCGAGCGAATAGTCGAGACCGGTGAACAACGTGCCCAACTCGCTGTCCACCAGGTCGTGCAGGTTGAGCGTCACACTGCCGGTGTTCTCGACTGTGTAGCTGGAACAGATGGCTGTGAGAAGTCAAGCGAAACGTTGGGGCCGGGTGTATTTCAAGTTGGGGGCAGACCCTTCGGGTTTTCCGCAAACCCGAAGGGTCTGCCCCCAACTTGAAATACATCCGCTGGGGCCCTATTCGTCGCGCGATTCCGCCAAAAAAGATGTATACTGAAAGTAACCTCGCCCATCGTCCGGGGCTTCGGCGTCTTGACCTGTTCTTACGGGAAGGAGTACAGACCATGCGATCCAAATACCTCGTTGCGATTCTCGTCTTGCTGGCGCTCGCTGCGCCGGCATCCACCGCACACGCCGGCGGCATCGTCAGCGTCTGCGACGAAGCGCACCTGCGGGCGGCCCTGGCCGGCGGCGGCACGGTGACCTTCAGTTGCAGCGGCACGATCACCTTGGCAGCCCAGATTCTGATCACGGCTGACACGACCATTGACGGCAGCGGGCAGACCGTCACCATCAGCGGCAACCACGCGGTGCGAGTGTTTTACGTGGACTATAGGATTCCGGTGATTACATTCAACCTGAACATGATAACCATTGCCGATGGTTATCGCCCCACCAGCAGTGGTGGTGGCATTTTCAATGATAGCGGCACGGTAACTGTGAGCAACAGCACCTTCGTCGGCAACAGTCCTGATGCCTCGGGTGGCGGCATCTTCAACTACTACGGCACGGTGAACGTGAGCAACAGCACCTTCACCAGCAATGCCGCCGGCGCCCTCTCCGGCGGCGGAATCTTCAACCAGCACGGCACGTTGAACGTGAGCCGCAGCACTTTCGCCGGCAATAGCGCCGGATCCAGCGCCGGCACCGGTGGCGCGATCTACAATAATTACGGCACGCTGAGCGTGAGCAACAGCACTTTCGCCGGCAATAGCGCCGCAGCCGACGGTGGCGCGATCTACAACTGGTATAGCACGCTGACCGTGAGCAATAGCACCTTCTCCGGCAATAGCTCCGGCTTTGAAGGCGGCGGCGCCATCTACAACGGCTACGACGCCCCAGTGGTCGTGAGCAATAGCACCTTCTCCGGCAATAGCGGCAACTTTGGCGGCGGCATTCTCAGCTTCGGCCCGGTGACCGTGAGCAACAGCACCTTCTCCGGCAATAGTGCCAGTTCCAGTAACGCGGGTGGTGGCATCCACACCTTCGATGGCTCCGTCACGCTGAAGAATACGATCGTCGCCAACAGCCCGTTGGGAAACAACTGCTTCGGCACCATCATTGACGGGGGCGGGAACCTCAGCTATCCCGATACCACCTGTCCCGGCACCAACGGCAACCCTTTGCTCGGCAGCTTGCAGAACAACGGCGGTCCCACCCAGACGATGGCGCTCGGGTCAGGCAGCGCCGCGCTGGACGCGGGGAACGACGCCATCTGTGCGGCGGCGCCGGTCAACAACCACGACCAGCGCGGCATTGGCCGTCCTCGGGGCCCGCACTGTGACATCGGCGCCGTCGAAGAGTACTGCCCGAGCTTTGTGCCCCCTGCCTCGGTAGGCGTCGAAGACATTCTAGCCATTGTAGAGCGCTGGGGCTGGACGAACAGCACCCCTGGTTGGGACGCTGCGTATGACTTGAACGGCGACAACAAAATCGACATTGTCGACATCATGCTGGTCACGGCGGCATGGGGACGCACGTGTTCGTAGCCGGAGGTCCACTCCGATCCGCCCCTCCTCCCAATCCGCCCCCTGCTCCCCCCATTGCGGCACAAAAAACTGGACGGGCACGCGCCCGTCCAGTTTTTTCATCGATCGCCGCCCCGAAGGCGATCAGGCAAAGTGATGAGGCGAAGGAGTGGAGAGCGAGCGAAGCAACTTCTTCTTGACCCTCCACCCTCCACCCTCCACCCTCCACCCTCCACCGGATCGCCAAGGGCTTACTTGCTCGTCGAGAAGTAGATGTCCTCCTCGACCGTCCCGCCCAGGCCGCGGGTGTCAGCCCAGACTACGTAGGCCTTGCCCCTGGCGTCCGTGGCGACCCACATGTAGTCACCCAGGAAGCCGGCCTGAAGCGGGTTGTTGGCCGGGGTCAGGTTGGGCATGGACGACGTGGTCATGCGAGTGTATTTGACCGTCGGCGAGGCCGAGGCCGCATTGCTGACCTTGGCCAGGGTGATGTCGTTGCAGCCGTCGAACTCGCAGTTGCCGTAGGAGCGGTCGTAGTAGCCGACGAACAGGGTGCCGTCCGGCGCCACCGAGCTCCACGACTGCCACTGGGCGCTGCCCGCCGGCGTCAGATTGGTCGAAGCGCTCCAGCTCGCACCACCGTTGGTCGAATAGGCATACAAGATGTTGCTGTCGCAGGGTGGTGTAGCTGTGGCAGCCGGGCCCTGGCAGTTGGCGGCCAGGTTGCGCCCATCCGTCCAGCTCACGTAGAGCTTGCCGGTGCGGTCGATCGACGCAGAGATCGAGGTGATCATCGGCACACGATAGCCGTTGGGCGGCAAGCACTGGCGACCGCCAGGACACCCCTCTGCGCTGGGGCCGACCGGGTGCAGCTCCAACAGGTCGCCCACCTTGGCGGGCGCAGTCCAACTGGCCGGGTTGCTGCAGTCGGCCGTGGCCGGGCACTTGACCATCATCACCTGCTCGACGCCAAAACCGGGCAGGTTGCCGTTGCCAAAGGCCACGTAGACGGTGCCATCCGGCCCGACGATCGGATGCGAGCCCTGGTCCTGGTCACAGGCGTTGGGGTTGGCCGACCCGCTAAAGTCGGTGCAGAGGGGGCTGGCGCCGCTGATCTCGATGCCGGCGGACCAGGTCGCGCCGCCGTCGGTGGATTGGCTGAAGTAGATCGGGCTGTTGGCGCCGACGCCGAACGCAGTGCTTGCAAACCGGGTCCACGTGCCATAGACGTTGTTCGCCTTGGGGCTGCCGGCGTTGGCATCCGAGACGATGAACTCCTTGTCGTGGAAGATGTTGGGATCGTTGTCACTGGCTACGACGCCAAGTGGGGTGTTGCGATACTCCTGGAAACTCAACGCCGCCGGGGTGTGGTAGTAGGCGCCGCCGATGCCGGCATTGGACTTCGCCACCACGAAAGCGCTGGCAGGAGAAGCCACGTCGAAGAGGATTCCGCCCACGTAGGCATTGCCAACCGAGTCGAATGTCGCAGTTGGATCGCTGCACGCGTCGGCCGTGTGGCCGCCGGCCGTCAGGAACTGGTAGAAGGGCGGGACCATGTCACCCCACGTTTTGCCGCCGTCGAAGGACCAGTCGTAGCCGCAGTGGTTGAAGCCGATGCGCGAGTCGTTCTGGCCGTTGTCAATGGTCGCGATTTAAGCAGACCCTTCGGGTTTCTCGTCCTTGACCAGGTTGCCGGTTCGAGAAGATGTCGCTCTTCGCCAGGTAGCGGGTTTGACAAGAGAAACCCGAAGGGTCTGGCATTTATTTGGAATTGCTGGCTCGGGGCAATATTCGTCGCGCAATTCCGCCAAAAAGGTGTATACTGAAAGTAACCTCGCCCATCGTCTGGGGCTCTGGCGTCTTGACCTGTTCTCAAGGGAAGGAGTACAGACCATGCGACCCAAATACCTCGTTACGATCCTCGTTTTGCTGGCGCTCGCTGCGCCGGCATCCCCCGCACACGCCAGCGGCGTCGTCAGCGTCTGCGACGAAGCGCACCTGCTGGCGGCCCTGGCCGGCGGCGGCACGGTGACCTTCAGTTGTAGCGGCACGATCACCCTGACAAGCGTGATATGGATCGAAGCTAGCACGACCCTAGATGGCAGTGGGCAGGCCGTTACCATCAGCGGCAACCATGCGGTGCCGGTGTTCTATGTGTATGAAGGGGTTACGCTCAACTTGAATCGGGTGACCGTTGCCAATGGGAACGTCGGCTACTATGGCGGCGGCATCTCCAACCAAGCCAGTGTTGGGCTGACTGTGATCGACAGCACCTTCTCTGGCAACAGCGCCGGCCAGGCCGGCGGCGGCATCTCCAATCACTACAGCAGGGTGACGCTTAAGAACACGATCGTCGCCAATAGCCCGGCGGGAGGGAACTGCTACAGCATTGGACCGGACCCCATCGCCGATGGCGGCGGGAACCTCAGCTATCCCGATACCACCTGTCCCGGCATCAACGGCAACCCTTTACTCGGCCCCTTGCAGATTAACGGCGGGCCGACCCAGACAATGGAACCTGGACCAGCCAGCGCCGCGCTTGACGCGGGGAACGACGCCACCTGCGCGGCGGCGCCCGTCAACAACCTCGATCAGCGCGGCGTCGCCCGGCCCCAAGGCAAGCACTGTGACATCGGCGCCGTAGAACGGCTACCATACCGGCTATGGTTTACCTTGGTAACTGTCCGTCATTAACTTCGCGCTTTGGCCGGTCTCCGACCGAGCCAGACCGATAAGTTGTTTACGGACAGTGACTTAGAGTATTCTCGGTGACCAGGTTCCTATGAAGCGGCATGTCTCGCTGCATCGTGGGAGCTTGCACTCAGAATTAGGATGAATTGTGGGCTTTGTCTCTTGCGCACAAAAAACTGGACGGGCACACGACCCGTCCAGTTCCTTTCATCGATCGCCGCTCCGCAAGCGTTTAAACCAGCCGAGCAGCAAAGCGTCTAGACAGCCATCAGCAGACCGGCAAACAAAGTAATCAAGTCTTCACCTTCTCACCTTGTCACCTTGTCTCCTTGTCTACTTCCCCACCTTCCGCCGCAACGCATACGCCGCAGCCAGAGCCAGACCGGAAACGGCCGGCAGCGCGGCCAGCGGGATCGCCTGCGCCGGCAGGTCGCTGGCCGCGGTCACGCCGCTCAAGGTGACTGCGGTTGGAGGCTGGATCGTGCCGCTCAGGCGGTAGATCAGGTCCGGCTGTGTGCCGACGGCGCAAGTTGCGACGCGCGCGGCCGCCAGTTCGTGCATGGAGTGCCAAAGCCGCCGCCCGGGTTGCGCCAGGCGGAGGCGCTGTTGGACTGGACCGTGCGAATCCGTCCAGCCCCACTGGCCGCCTGCGGAAAAGGACATCACGGCCTGGACCGAGACCCAGTACGTGCCGCTGGGCAACACGGCCGGCAACGTCAGGGCGATGGTGAAGCTGCCGTTGACGTTCGTCGGTACCACGCCGAGTGCGCTGTAGACCTGGGTGCCGGGCAAGGTGGTGGCGTTGTCGTAGAAGAAGACGTTGACCGTCGGCGCGGGGCCGGTGCCGTTGAAGTATGCGCCGGCAACCTCGACCTGCTCGATGGACCAGTAGACGCTTGCTGGGACGATGAAATCGTCGGCCGCCTGGTTGTCAAAAGCGTCGCTTGCTGCCTCGAAGTCCTGCGAGGTGATGCTGTTGGCGCCGGGGTTGTTAGTCTGGTCATACAGCACCACGAGCGAGCCTTCGTAGGGAGCCATGGAGCCGGCGATCGGGGCGGTCGAAGTCGGGGCTTCGGGTTGGGCGGCCGCGCCGAGTGGTATCATCGCCACCAGTAGAGCTACGATGGCAAAGAGGTAGAGGACGTTCTTGCGTTGCATGCTGAAATGCTCCTTATGGAATGACGTAGTCCATACACCGGCGCACGAGCGCGCCGGCCTTCCATCGAATGCGGGGACAAAGACGAGCTGGGACACGCTGAGTGCGCGGGCTGATCGTGTCAGCGCCTCGGCTAAGGGCCTGACTTGCCAGCGAGTGGCTTGTGCGAACCATCACCTCCTTTCCGGTTAGCCCATTGCCTCTATTGTAACCGATGGCTGTGAGAAGTCAAGAAAAACTGTGGTAGCCCAAGTATCAGGCGTCAGCCGTCGTCGGTCCCCCGTCCGCGGTCGTCTGTCCCCCAAAGACAACGCGGCACAAAGAACTGGACGGGCACACGACCCGTCCAGTTCTCTTCATCGATCGCCGCTCCGCAAGCGTTTGGACAAGCCGAGCAGCAAAGCGTCTAGACAGCCATCCGCAGACCGGCAAACAAAGCAATCAGGTCTTCACCTTCTCACCTTGTCACCTTGTCTCCTTGTCTACTTCCCCACCTTCCGCCGCAACGCATACGCTGCGGCCAGGGCCAGGCCCGAGGCCATCGGCAGGGCCGCTAGCGGGATCGCCGGCGCCGACAGCGGTGCGGGCAAATTGCTGCCTGCGCTCACGCCGCTCAAGGTCACCGCGGTCGCGGTCTCACAGGCCGTCACCACCACGCTGTCGACTTGCCACCACCAGTCCCAGGTGGCGTTGGTGTAGTTCCAGCGCAGCACGGTGTTGGCCTGGTTGCCGGCCGCAAAGGGCTGCACGACCTGCAGCGGGCCGCGATGGTCCTCGTCCCAGGAGATCAGGTTCGTCCAGGTCGTTCCGCCGTCGACGCTGAAGTCCAGGGTGCCGAGGTCCGTATTTGCACCCGTGGTGAGGTCGTTGTAGTCGGTGTAGTAGCTGACCTGCGGGTTGGTCAGGCCGGTCAGGTTCAGCGGTGCGGACCACATTTGGGCGTTCATCACGCTGCCGGAACCGCAGGCGTCGCTGTCGGCGACGGCGAACAGGCCGCTGCCGCCGGTCAGGTTGCCGTTCGCGCCGGGGTCGGTGTTGGTCCAGTTGGGCACGCCGGGTGCGGCACAGCCGGTGGTCGTGTTAGCCACCACCCAGCCGGCGGGCGGGAAGGATCCCTCGAAGCCCTCGGTCAGCACCGTGACCTCCGTGGTGCCGGCCGGGCAGCGCGGCTGGACCGCGGTGACGGTGGCCGTGGCCGTCGCTTGCACCGAGGCTCCGCCGGTGTTGTAGGCCGTCCAGGTGGCGACGTTGGTGGTCGTGGTGTTGATCACGGCCGGGATCGACAGGCCGGCTGCCACCGTGTTGACGCTGGTGCCGGGTGCGAGCGCGTAGGCAAGGCCGCTGAAGATCGTGCCCAGCTTGTCGTCGACCAGGTTGTGCAGGTTGAGCGTCACGTCGCCGGTGTTGGTCACGGTGTAGCAGTAGTAGACCGTGGTGCCGGCCGGCACGGTGATGGCGCTGGTGGCCGCGCAGACGCCGGCGGCGGTGCCGACGGTCTTGGCCAGCGAGATCGATGGGCCCTGCGCGGTGGCGCCTTCGATGACGAAGGGGAAGTCTTGCTGCGCATGGTGCCGGTGTCAGTGCCGGAGTTCCAAGGCGGCGCCGCCGGGTCGACTGCAGGCCATTAGAGCCGGGCTTGGCAGTTTGGCCCAGGATCGAGACGGGCGGCGCCCATGGGCCGGAGGACAGCGTGCCGCCGGTTTGCCAGTCGAGCCAGTAGGTGCCGGCCGGCAGGATGGTGTTGACGGTGACCACATCGGCCATGATCGGGCGAGTGTTGCCAGTCAGGGTCGTGTCCAGCACGCGGTAGATGTTGGAGAAGCTGCTGCCGGCCAGGCGGTTGGTGGTGGTGTCGCCGAAGACGACGCTGCTGCCACCTGCGCCGGGCACGCCGTTCCAGATCCGCAGGTTGACGTTGTTGATCGTGGTGGTGGTCGTCGACCCGGTCTGGTAGGCGTAGAAGGTGATCGTGCTGATGTTCCAGCCGCCTGCCGGTACGGTGAAGTCGTCGGCCACGCGGAAGCCAGAGGAGATGGCGTGGCCGAAGCCGTAGAGTGCTGAGGCCGAGCAAGGCCGTCTGCACAGCGCTGGCGTTGGCGCCGCCGAAGCCTGCGCCGGGGTTGGTGGTCAGCGGGCCGTTGTCGAAGAGGATCGCCGCCGGGTTAACGGGCGGGGCTGCGGGGGCTGCGGGGCCGTCTTGGGATGAGCTTGGCGTCGCGCCGCCGTGGGCAGCTGTTCGTTGCCGACCGAGTCGGTTGCGGCGTTGGGCGCGGCCGGCTGGGCGGCTGCACCGAACGGTACCATCGCCACCAGCAGGGCCAGGATGGCAAAGAGGTAGAGGACGTGCTTGCGTTGCATGCTGAAATGCTCCTTATGGATTGACGTAGTCCATACACCGGCGCACGAGCGCGCCGGCCTTCCTTCGAATGCGGGGACAAAGACGAGCTGGGACGGGGTGCGCGCGCTGGGCGCGCAGGCTGATCGTGTCAGTGCCTCGGCTGAGGGGCTGGCCTGACAGGGAGTGGCTTGTGCGAACCATCACCTCCTCTCCGGTTGGCGCATCCAGGCCGCGGCGTGCAACAGCCTTTTGGGGATGGCGAAGTCTATGGAGTTTGACAATACTTAGACGAGGAACGGAACGATGCGTCCAAGGGCCTATCAGCTGCATGGCTTGTCTTGCGGGGATGCCACCTCAGCCGCAGGCAGGCTTGACCAGGGACGCAGGCTGAACCATAAGATATTGTACCCCATGGACTTAAGATGTCAAGCGACACACGTACCCAAGAAGGGTCCGGTCGCCGAAGACCGGACCCTTCTGCGAGCAGAGTGCGCAAGAACGGTCCGGTCGCCGAAGACCGGACCGTTCTGCGGAGCTTAGCGCTTGCGGCGCAGGAGGTAGGCCGCAGCGAGGGCCAGGCCGGAGACGGCCGGCAGGGCTGCCATCGGCAGCGCAGCCGGGCTCGATAGTGGCGACTGCGCCTCGCCCGCGACCAGGCCGGTCAGGGTGACGGCGGTGGGTGAGCCGACGTACTCCACCGTGTCGATGCCGATGTAGTTGGAGTTATTACCACTCGGGCCGGCGTTGGTCGGTACGTAGTAGCGCCAGGCGATGCGGCCGCTTGCATCGGCGGGCAGGCCGCTGAGCGTGGTCGGAGTACTGCGTCCACGCCTCAGGATAGCCACCTACGGCCAGGGTTGGGTTGATGTCCAGCAAGAGGGTGGTGAAGTCGCCTACGCTGGCGGCGGTGGCGCCGACGTTGGTGCTGGCGCCGGCGGTGCTCAGGCGCACCTCCAGGCCGTCAGGATAGATGCTGCCGGTCGACGGTGCGGGTCCAGAAGGACACCGTGTTGCCGTTGTTCATCGTCATCTGCGGCGTCAGCATCCAGTTGCTGATCGCACCGACGCCGCTGGTGTTGTTGAAGTTGGCGCCGATGTAGGCCGTCGTCGCGCCGGCCTGCGCCGGGAAGACCGTGTCGTTGCCCTGGAACCAGTCCGTCAGGCCCAGCGGGACGCTGTTGTTCTGGAAGAACCAGCCTAGGCCTGGCAACGTGGTGATGTCGGCGAAGTCCTCGCTGAAGTCGGCCGGCGAGGTATAGATGATGGGCGGGGTGGAGTCGGGCGTGCCGCCTCGGCTGCCGTTGGCTGCGGGGCCGGTTCCCTGGGCTGCCGCGCCCGAGGGGAGCATCGCCACCAGCAGGGCGACGATGGCAAAGAGGTAGAAGAACTGCTTGCGTTGCATGCTGAAATGCTCCTTGTGGATTGACGTAGTCCATATGCCGGCGCACGAGCGCGCCGGACTTCCATCGAATGCTGGGGCAAGGACGAGTAGGGACTGGGTGCGCGCTGGGCGCGCGGGCTGATCGTGTCAGGTCCTCGGTTGAGGGGCTAGCCTCACAGGGAGTGGTTTGTGCGAACCATCACCTCCTCTCCGGTTGGTCCATCCAGGCGCCGGCGTGCCACTGCCTTTTTGGGAGGGCGAAGTCTATGAAAGTCAGACCGTACGACGACGAATGGAGCGGTGCGTCCAGGCGCATTGGCTGCATGGCTTGTCTTGCGGGGATGCCGTTTCAGCCGATGGCGGTATTGGCAGGGACGCAGGCTGAACACGACACATTGTACCCGACGGGCTTGAGATGTCAAGCGATGCGTACGCTAGTCACGCAAGAACGGTCCGGTCACCGAAGACCGGACCGTTCTCCCTAGCCGGTAGTATGCTCAAGAACGGTCCGGTCACCGAAGACCGGACCGTTCTTCCTAGCCGGTAGTATGCTCAAGAACGGTCCGGTCTTCCGTGACCGGACCGTTCTTCCTAGCCGGTAGTATGCCCAAGAACGGTCCGGTCTTCCGTGACCGGACCGTTCTTGGGAGCTTAGCGCTTGCGGCGCAGGAGGTAGGCTGCAGCGAGGGCCAGGCCGGAGACGGCCGGCAAGGCGGCCATCGGGATCGCCGCCGGGATCGGGGACTGCGCCACGCCTGCGACCAGGCCGGTCAGGGTGACGGCGGTCGGAGGACACTGCGGGTTGCCGGGATCGCTCGGCGGCACAGTGATCGTCACCGGGGGTGCGCTGACCGTGATCACGCCGGCGGTCGTGCCGGCCGGGCTCTTGAGCCAGCCGGCCACGCGGGGCAGGCTCGACGGCGCATCCTGCTTCGGGCCCGCAGCGCGGAAGCTGCCGGGCAGGTTGTTGCCGACCAGCGCCAACGGCGAGATGCCGGGGATGGCCGTCACGGTAGCCTCGTACAGGCCGACCGGGCCCGCATAGCTGCCGGTGCCCGATCCGCTCTCGACGAGGAGATAGTAGATGCCGTCGCCGTCGGCCGGCAGGGTGGTGTTGAAGGCCGGGCAGCCAAAGGCTGGCGGCGGGTAGGTGCACGCCACGTTGTCGTCGCCGAAGGCAAAGCAGTCGGCTTGGTCGGTCGTCGTCGACAGGCATGCCTCGATGTCGAACGCGCTGGCGGCCGACACCGTATCGACCAGCACTGAGACGGAAGTGCCCTGGCCTCCTTCAAAGCTGTAGATGTCCTGCTGGCCCGATGGCAGCGAGTCGCCGCTCACCGACTGCTCGGAGACGGTTGCGGTGACCGTGACCGTGTTGGTCAGCACGGCAGTCGTCGGCAGGCAGAGGTCAGGCGCGATGTTGACCTGGCAGTTGACCTGCTGGTCGCCCGACCCGCCAGGCGGGACCGTGCCAGGCACGGGCGTCGAGCAGGCCACCGCGCCCGTGCTGATCGTGCCGATGTCTTCGAAGCTCAGCCATTCGCCCAGCGTGGTCGGGTTGGTGTAGGCCACGGTGTAGCCGATCGAGCCTATACCCGTGGGCAGTGTGACAGCGGCCGGCCCGTTGACGTCCTTGGCGGCCTCAACCTCCGGCAAGACCGGCACGAAGACCGTGGCCGTGTTGATGGCCGAGACCAGGTCGATCGGGCCGGCATTGTAGGCCGTCCAGGTGGCGGTATTGACCGTAGTGGCGTTGATGACTGCGGGGATGCTCAGGCCGGCTGCGACCGTATTGACGCTGCTGCCGGGCGTCAGCGCGTAGCTGAGGCCGGTGAAGATCGTGCCCAGCTCGCTGTCCGCCAGGTCGTGCAGGTTGAGCGTGATGTCGCCGGTGTTGGTTACGCTGTAGCAGTAGTACACCGTGGCGCCGGGCGGCCACCGTGACGACGTTCGTCGCGGCACAAACCCCTGGAGCGGCGCCGACGGTCTTGGCGAACGTGATCTCAGGCGCCTTGGGCGTAAACTGGATGGCCAGCAGGTTGGACAGCGCGGGCGCGTTGAACGAGTACTGGATCGTGGTGCCCTTGATGCCGACCGTGGCGCCGGCGCCGTTGTTGTAGAGCACGTTGCCAAAGTCAACGTCCTGGTATTGGAAGGCGATCTGGTTCGTACCCTCGAAGAAGAGCACCTCGAAGGTGCGCGGCTGCCGACGTTGCTGAAGTGCGGCCGGTCGTACCATTCGACCACGTACACGCGGTTGGGCGCGGCGCCGAAGACCTGCCCGTAGGTGCCGCCCGTATCGGTGTCCATGTCGTCCCAGAAGGGGGCGATGAAGTTGGCGGGCGCCGAGCTCATGGCCAGGTTGACAAAATCAATCTCGCCCGTGGTTGCACCGAACAGGATCGCGCCGTTGTCGCCCACGCGGATGTCGCTGCTCGTCGTCGCATAGAACGTGAACGGGAACGGCAACACCACGTTGGCTTCGCGGTCGTCGCCCACTGCAGCGCCTGCATCCAGGATCAGCGTGCCGCCGGTGGCGTCGAGCCAGTTGTAGGTCGGGCCGCCGGGCGTGAGCGAGTCCGCGCAGACGTAGCCGGCGTCGTTGACGCAGCCGACCACAGGGGTCGTCGTGACCTTCTGCGTCGCCGCGCCCACGTTCGTCGCGTTGTAGGTGGCGGTGTTGACGACGCTGCTACCGCTCAGTGCGGTGACGTTGACCTGGAAGGTGACCGTGACGGCCTGACCGATCGCCAGGGGAGCGGCGCCCCACTCGACGGCATTCGAGCCGGGGTTGTAGATTGCTGCCGGGCCGCCCACGGTGGCGACCGAGCCGGCCACGTAGTTGGCGCCGGTCGGGATCGGGTCGCTGATCGTTGCACCGGCGGCCGCGGCGTCGCCGGTGTTCTTGATCACCAGTTGGTAGGCGATGTTGTTCCCCGTGCGAACGACGGCCGGCGCAGCGGTCTTGGTCGATGCGCCGAGGTTGGGAGCTACCACCGGATCGAAGCGGTAGACGCGGCCGCTGTCGGGAGTTACCGTCAGGGCGAGCGCCATCGTGGACGTCGACGAGTTGCCAACTGTTGGGTTGGTCCAGGTCGTGGCGCCCGTGCCTGCGAGCGAGCGCACGTCGGCCGTGCCGGTGCTGCCCCCGCGCAGGCCGACCTGCACGGTGGTGCCGGAGGTCCAGGTCTGGGCAAAGGCGCCGAAGTGGATCTCGATTGCGTTGGTCGTCTCGTAGAGCCAGATCTGGGCGTTGCCCGTCATCGTGGCCGTGTTGTAGCGGTAGAAGTTCTTGGCCTGGATCTTGTGGATCCGGTTGGGGGTCACGCCCTCGGTGACGCTGCTATAAACCGCGCCCACGTTGTTGAAGTCGCGGTTGACGAAGGCGATGACGTTGTTGACAGTACCGTTCAGCGCCGAATAGTTGCTGGTCGCAGTCGGCGAGCCGAAGCCCAGCCAGCCGTTGGTGTTGACCCGGTAAACCGTGAAGACCGACCCGCCGAAGTTGAAGGGGAACGGGATGGTCTGGTCGAGGGAGTAACCGTCGTCGAGGCTGCCGCCGCCGCCGTTTACGGCAAAAGGCGTGTCGCCGGTCAGGTCGGCGTAGGCGCCGGGGGCGATATTGGTGAACGTGTAGCTGCCGATCGGGCCGAGCGGCGCGGATGGCGGGGCTGCCTCCGGTGCGGCCGGCGGCGGGTCGGTGGGCTTGGTATCCTGCGCAAACGCCGGCAGCGCCAGACTGCTCAGGAGCGCGAGCAAGATGAACAGCGTAAGAAGCCGGAAGGACTTGCGTTGCATGAAAGTTTCCTCCTACAAAGATGTTCTGAACCGGGCTGCCCTCCCTGGAACAAAAGCCTGGGCTGGGTTCAGAGTGCGGGGCGCGAAGAGATCAAACCGTGGAACGGAACCTGGAAACGGTTTCTTGCTGTGGACCAGTGCCTCCTTTCTGCCGAACGAAGATCAAGCGCCATTGCTCGACTTCGGCCGGACCGTAGTTGGGTGCTGGGGTGTCAAGCGTGTGGCTTGACGTGTTGACAATGGCAAGGCCGCCATGGACGCCTGGCGGGCGCAGATGTCGAACCAAGAAGCTGGCCTGCGTTGGGGGAAACGTCTGCGCCCTGATAGCCAGGGCGGGAAGGCTGGTTCTATTCTACAGCAAAGCCGTTGAGAGGTCAAGCACGGATTTGTATGGGCGTGTTTCGCGTCGTTCACCAGACCCTTCGGGTTTCTCGTCCTTGACCCATTTGCCGGTTCGAGCAGATGTCGCACTTTTCCAGGTAGCGGGTTTGACGAGAGAAACCCGAAGGGTCTAATGTACGAAGAAGCCCAAAAGAACGGTCCGATCTTCTGCGATCGGACTGTTCTGGGTAAGCAGTGAAGCACGAAAAGAACGGTCCGATCTTCTGCGATCGGACTGTTCTGGGTAAGCAGTGAAGCACGAAAAGAACGGTCCGATCTTCTGCGATCGGACCGTTCTGGGTAAGCGATGAACCACGAAAAGAACGGTCCAATCGCAGAAGATCGGACCGTTCTGCGCTCGATGGTTTTCTCAGGGCGCAATATCGGTGACGATAGTTCGCGCCGCGCCGGCCGCCAGCAGCGCGCTGGCGATCGTCTCCGCACGCCCTGCTGGCGCCAAGGCAATCATGTTGCCCCCGCGGCCGCCGCCGCTCAACTTGGCGCCGGCCGCGCCTGCGTCGCGCGCGGCCTGGCAGAGCGCGTCCAGCTCCGGCGACGACACCCCCATCAGCCGCAGCAGCCGGTGGTTTTCGTCCATCAGCGGGCCGAGTGTCACTACATCGCCGCTTTCGATCGCGCGCCGCGCCGAGTGCACGATCAAAGCAACTCTGTCGAACAGCGCCTCGAAACGCGCCGGCTCGGCCTGCCAGCCGGCGCGCACGTCGCCCACGGTCACGCGAGTAGGGCTGGTGATGCCAGTGTCGCCGATCACGATCGTGAACGCCTGGGCGATGCGAAAGGGCTGCGGCGCCTGGCCGCGCACGAACCACACCGGCTGCTCGTAGGCGATCACGGTGTTGTCGATGCCGCTAGGCGTGCCGTGAAAGAGGGTCTCGCTCTCGTAGACCAGCGCCGATACCTGGGCCGGCGTCAGCGGCCGGCCGGTCGCCGCGGCCATCGCCCGCACGATCGCCGTGGCCGCCGCCGCGCCGCTGCCCAGACCACTGGCCACCGGAATCGTGGACTGTAACGTGATCAGCCAATCGGGCAACGGCGCCAGGTCGAGCTGGCCGGCTGCCAGGCCGGCGACGTGCGCCAGCGGCTGTGTTGTGGAGTGTCCAGTCACCTGCCACTGTTCGTCAATGTCGGGCAGACGTAGCAGCAGCCCGCTGCCGGCCTGGCCGGCAGCGATCGTTGCCGTGGCCTGCACCTGTGTCACCGGCACGGCAATCGCCGGCCGGCCATACACCACTGCGTGCTCGCCGAAGAGGATGATCTTGCCGGAGGCGTTCGCTTGAACCATGGCCGGGAGTATAGCACACAGTCGTCCGGATATCACAACGAATTCGGACAACGAATAGCGGAAGGCTGTATTGCCTTCTGGTATTCGTTGTCCATATTCGTTGTGATATTTCCCCGCCGGTTGACGATCGCGTTGGAGGTGGATATAATCGTATCGTCATCCAAAGCGACTTTGTGTCGCACCAAAGGAGGAACGTGTCAATGGCAATGCGTCAGCCTGTAGCTCCGCCGGCCCGGGTGGGGACCCGACAGATGAGCTACGAGGAGTATCTACTCTGGTCCACTGAGGACAAACACGCGGAATGGGTCAATGGGGAGGTGATCGTTCATATGCCGCCAACAGAAATTGCATCAGGCTTTGCTTGGGTTTGTGTACACCTTGCTGCGCCTTTTTGTGGAGATGGTGCAGCAAGGCCAGCTTCTAGTCGCACCGTTCGAGATGAAGCTCGGCCCGCGCGGCTCTGCCCGCCAACCGGATATTCTGTTTGTCTCTGCCAAGCATTTGGATCGATTGACCGCCCAACGACTCGATGGCCCCGCCGATCTGGTGATCGAGATCATATCGAACGATAGCGTCCGCCGCGATCGCTTCGATAAACTGCGTGAGTACGGCCGGGCCGGTGTACGCGAGTATTGGGTGATCGACCCACGGCCCGGCAAGCAGCGCGCCGATTTCCTACAGCTGGACGAGACCGGCGAGTATGCGTTGATGGCTACCGAGGACGACGAGCGCTACACCTCCGCAGTCCTGGCCGGTCTTTGGCTGCGGCCAAGCTGGCTCTGGCAGGTAGACCTCCTAGACCCCTTCGCCGCCTTCTGCGAGGTCGCCGGCCTGTCCGACGAGCTCGTCAGCCAGTTCCGTCAGCAGGCGCAGGCCAATTTGATGGCTTCGGGGGAGCAGCAGATGTGAACAGTGGGAGTGAACGGTGAACGGTGAACGGTGAACGGTGAACGGTGAACGGTGAACGGTGAACGGTGAACGGTGAACGGTGAATGAATGAGAAGGTGAACGGTGAACGATGAACGGTGAACGGTGAACGGTGAACGGTGAACGGTAGGCAGTGAGGGGGTGGCAGCCGTCAACAGCTTTTGAGCACCAATCCGCTGCGCGGGGGCACCGTGGCGCCGTGGAGGATACCGGCGTCTACCTGCGCCGTGCCGGCGCCCCAGACTGCTTCCAATATGCAACCCTCCGATAGGATTCCTGCCACCGGCGCGGCCAGCCGCGCTGGGCTGTTGGATGCATTCAATGTGATCACCAGGGTCTCCTCGCCGGCCTGGCGCGCGTAGACTACCACATCTTCGGCTGCGTCCAGGCGCCGGTACGAGCCGCAGCACAGGGATCGATGCGCCTTGCGCAGCGCAATGGATCGTTTGACATAATCCAACAGGTCCTGATTCCAGGCCGGTAGTTCGCCGGCGTGACCCTCGTCAGGCCAGGGGAAGCTGCGCCGGCAGTCTGGGTCCCGTCCTCCCTCCATGCCGATCTCATCGCCGTAGTAGATGCACGGCGCGCCGGGGAAAGTCATCAGAAACAACAGGCCCAGGCGGAACGCGCTTTCGTCGCGACGGGCGAGTGTGAGGAAGCGGGGGGTGTCATGGCTGTCGAGCAGGTTGAGCTGCGCCTGTGTGATTTCCAGCGGGTACAGATCGAGGATTTCGTCGATGGTATCGGCGAAGCCAGCCGCGTCGAGGCTGGGAACGTCGCCGTAGCCCGTGCCTTGGATCAGCTCGGTGTTGAGAGTGCGGCGGGCAAAAAAGCCCATGCAGGCTTTGGTCAGCGGGTAGTTCATCACTGCGTCGAATTGATCGCCCTGCAGCCAGCGGCTGGCGTTGGTCCAGATCTCGCCGACGATGTAGGCCTCCGGGTTGGCGTCCTTCACCCGCTGGCGGAACTCGCGCCAAAACGCGTCGTCGTCGATCTCGCTGGGCACATCCAGCCGCCAGCCATCGACGCCTTGCTCGATCCAGTGCTGCGCCACGTCCAATAAAAACTCGCGCACTGCGGGCGTCTGGGTGTTCAGCTTGGGCAGAGCGTGCAGGTTCCACCAAGCCGCGTAGTTTGGGGGCATATGTCCTTCGTAGGCGTGCAACGGCCAGCCTTGAACCTGGAACCAATCCAGGTAAGGCAACTCCGGGCCGTTCTCCAGCAGGTGGTTGAACTGGTAGAAGCCGCGGCTGGCATGGTTGAACACGCCATCGATAATGACCCGGATGCCGCGGCGATGGGCTTCATCCAGCAGACGCCGCAGCGCGGGGTTGCCGCCCAGGATCGGATCGACCTGATAGTAGTCGTAGGTGTGGTAGCGGTGATTCGCGGTGGATTGAAAAATCGGGCAGAAATAGATTGCGGTGATCCCCAGGTCCTTCAGGTAATCCAGCCGCTCGACCACGCCGATCAGATCGCCGCCCTTGAATCCATGGTTCGTCGGCGGGTGGTCCCAGCGCTCCAGGTTGCTTGGCTTCGGCACGGCGGCGCCGCCGCGAAGCGGTCGGGGAAGATCTGGTAGAAAATCGCGCTCTTGACCCAGTCGGGCGTCTGCACTGACGACATCATCTGGTTGTGCTCCGAGAATGCGAGGGTAGATGGGTTGGCAAGAGGGTCGGCTGGCAGACCTGGCGCCGGCACGATCCGCTGCGAATCGTACACCAAGCTTCGCCAATTGCAAAGTCCGGCGTCTGGCATTTGCGTGTTTCCTAGTCATCGCGTACTATCATGCACGCCAGTCTCCTGCTCGACCCAGATAACAGACCGGCGCGTATTCCCAAGATAGAGCATTGCAGATGACTTGGTTGAGATTCAATACTCTGCATAATTAATCCTTGCGTGGTGTCACCCTGCAGAAACGTGGTTTACAGGGTATTCAATCCGCGCCTTCGTACGGGTTGCAGATTGCAAGTGGCGAGTTTTATGCAACCCGCAACCTGCGACCCGCAACCCGCAACCCGCTGAGAAGTGGTTGCGCGTGAGATTCCAGCCCAGATGTCAGTAGAAGGCTACACATGGTTTACTTATGGGAGCTTCTCCACTCCGACGACGCCTTTCAAAACCGCTGGCTGCACGTCACCTTGGACACGGTGCGCCTCCCGACAGGGCACTCCTACGAGTACACCACCATCCGCCGCGATAGCGTCGGCGTGGCTGCGGTGGTGCTCAACGAAACCAACCAGGTTCTGTTGGAGCAGGAATATCGTCATCCAATAGGCGAGGTCGCCTATCAGCTTCCCGGTGGGCTGAATGCTGCGGCGGAGGATCCGGCGGAGTGCATCCGCCGCGAGCTGCGCGAGGAGACGGGTGTGCTGGCCGGCGAGCTGCATTACCTGGGCCGCTTCTGGAACAACCCGGCCACCAGCAACGGCGAGTGTCTCGTTTATCTGTGTCGCGAGTTCCGCCAGCAGGGCGCAACCGAGCACGACGCAGCAGAGTTCCTCGCCTGGGACTGGTACGACCTGGACTGGGTCAAAGCGCGGATCAAGGACGGCGTCATCCGCGATCGGGTGGTCATCTGCGGCCTGGCCTATCTCTGGCTGGACGGGGTGATCGCCTAGGCCGGGGATTTCACCGTCGCACAAAAAACACGGCGTTTGACCATTGCGCACAGCGCCATGCTATGCTATAATTACCGACGAGGTAACTTCTCTCATTCAATCTACCGACCGTTGGCAGCGCAGGTGCTGCCGCCAGTGCACCGAAGCGAGGAACTACGCATGATCAATCGCATCAAGCCCCGTGGAATGGCTGCCGTCATCGTCGTGCTTATCGTAGCTCTGCTGCTGGCAGGGTGTGGAGGCAAACAGGAGGAGGCGCAGCAACCGAAAAAAGAAGGACCGGTTTTACTGCCCAGCCTGACCGTGAAGTTGAGCGAAGAAGGCGCTCCTACGGTCTTGGGGATCCCGCCCAAGTTGTTGTCGACGGTGTTGCGTCAGGACGTCAGCGCGTTCAGCGTGCCGGCGGACACCGTGAAGCAACTCATGGATGCCGGCGTGCAGCATTTTGAGTTCATAGTGGCAGGTGATGGTCTCTATGTCTTCGTCAACGGCCAGCCCATGCCCTATCTGGTGATGAACGAACAGACCCGCCAAGGTGTGGGTGAATTGCTCAAGCTTGCCGGGGTCGATGACAAAATGGCGACCAACGTGCAGAACTTGCTCGACAACCAGTTCATCTCCCGCCTCGGCGTGCCGCTCGTCGTGAAGCTGCCTGTGCCCGCCGGGCAGGCCGAGATCCCGGTTCGAGCCAAGGGGCCCGTACCGCTGGTCAACACGGACCAGGCGCGTGGATCTGTCACCGATCCTTCGCTCATCGTCCACATGGATGTTGCCGTGGATGAGCAGGGCGCGCCGACCCTCGCCGGCGCCTCGATGTCGGACATGCAGGGTGCATTTGAGTCTGCAGGGCTGCCAGTCGATCTCAGCAGCGTCCGGATCGATCCCACGACGGTCGCCGGTCTGACTGCCGGCGGCATCCATCTGGTTCAGCTTGAGACCCAGCCTGAGGGACTGTATCTTTACGTGAACGGCAAACCGCTGCCGCGCATTGCCTACGACCAGGCTCGTCTACAGAGTGCGCTGGACTTGTACGCCAAGCTACAGCCGGACAGCCCCAATGGTCCTTTGCTGAACTTCTTCGGCCCCTACCTCCAGCCGGCTGACATCGAGCTGTCGGTATTCCTGCCAGGCGCCGAACAGGCCCAGCCCAGCCCGTTTGTGCAATAAGACGACGCGGTTCCTGCACCGGACCGCCGAGTACGCCCAAAAACGAACAGCCGGAGGCTCTCTCAGCGGAGAGCCTCCGGCTGTTCGTTTGCGATGCATGCCGGTACAGATGGGGGAAGTAGACCAATAGTGAACAGTGAACAGTGAACAGTGAACAGTGACTGCACTGTTCACTGTTCACTGTTCACTGTTCACTGTTTACTGTTTTCGGCCGTCGCGTGTTCCCCCGGTAGGGCGTGCTGATAGTTAACCGGCTGGCTTCCTTGCTGCAATAACTCGACGGCATGCGGCAGTGCCGGTAGGATCACCGCCAGGTGCTCGCGCACGGCCTTTGGGCTTCCTGGCAGGTTAATGATCAGCGTTTGGCCTCGGATGCCCGACACGGCCCGGCTAAGCATGGCGTGCGGTGTGACCTGCAGGCTCGCCGCACGCATTGCCTCGGCGAAGCCGGGCGCCGGGCGTTCGATGACGGCCCATGTGGCTTCCGGGGTGACATCGCGTGGCGCGAAACCGGTGCCGCCCGTGGTCAGCGCCAGGTCGACCTGGCATGTGTCGCACCAGCGACGCAGCGTTTCTTCGATGACCGGCCGTTCGTCGGGAATCAGTTCCTGAAGGATGATCTCCGCGCTCAGGCTGGCAAGGACGATATCTACAATCGCCGGCCCGCTGCGGTCCTCAGTCTCCCCACGCGCAGAGCGATCGCTGATGGTCAAGACACCCACACGAATCATGAGGTTTACCTTGCCTTGGTTTGAACGCGAAGAAGGGATGGCCGCGGCCATCCCTTTCGATATGCAATGCTGTGCAGCCTAGCGCTTGGTGTACTGAGGCGCTTTGCGAGCGCGCTTCAGACCGGGCTTCTTGCGTTCCTTCTCGCGCGGGTCGCGCGTCAGGAAGCCGCCGTGCCGCATTAGCGGGCGCAGACGCTGCTCCGGCTGAGGAACGTCCTGATCGCGGTGGCTGACGGCCCGGGCGATGCCCATGCTGACCGCGGTGGATTGGCCGGTGACGCCACCGCCCTGAACCTTCACAGACACGTTGACCGTGCCGAGCAGGCCAGCGGCCTCCAGAGGCAACAGCACCGCGCGCTGGTCGCCGACCCGGGTGAAGTATTCCTCCATGGGCAGGTCGTTGACAACGATCTTGCCATTGCCAACATACATCCGAACCCGCGCCGACGCTCGCTTGCGCCTACCGGTGCCCTGGTAATAGTCCAATGCCATGTTTCTCTCTCCTCTGTATTGGTGCGGTAGTGCGGAAGTAAGATAGTGCGGCAATTGCAACTATCTCACTATCCCACTATCTCACTGACTCAACGGCTTAGGCTGCTGCGCCTGATGCGGGTGATCGGGCTCTCGGTAGACTTTGAGCTTCTTGATCATCTGGCGACCCAGGCGGTTCTTCGGCAGCATGCCGCGCACCGCGAGTCGAATCACCCGATCTGGGTGTTGTTTTAGCTGATCGCGCAACGAGATCGTCTTCAGGCCGCCCGGATACTGCGAGTGTCGGTAGTACATTTTTTGATCGAGCTTGTCACCGGTCACACGAACCTTCTCGGCGTTGACCACGATGACAAAATCACCGCAGTCCATGTGAGGCGAGAAGATGGGCTTGTGCTTGCCCCGTAGGACCGAAGCAATCTGGCTAGCCAGGCGCCCAAGGGTCAGGCCGGTGGCGTCGATCACGTACCATTCCCGGTTGATGTCGTCAGGCTTGGTAGTGTAAGTTCTCACGTTCTTGCTCCTCGGATTCTTCGCTTTCGCTACTGATGAACTTGCTTGAGCCGGTCTTTGTTTGCACCCCGGATGGGGCCGACCGAGCCCTGTCGTCGTTCATCTAGTACTTGACCTCGACCAAGCACAGGCCACATGCTGGCGCCGGTGGGGCGGCCGCGGATCGATCTGTTGCCGCCAGGATATCGGCAACACCTGTGACGCTTTGGCGGCCCGTGCCCACCTCGATCAGTGTGCCGGCGATGGTGCGGACCATGCGTCGCAGAAACGCATTGGCTTCGATCTCGAACACCAGCAGCTGTTCGGTCCGCTGCCAGATCGCTCGATGCACATCCCGGATGGTCACCTCGCCTTGCGTCGGCTGGCCGAAGCTGGCAAAGTCGTGTGTGCCTACCAACAGGGCCGCGGCTTCGTTCATTTGCGCCGCATCCAGCGCTCTTGGCTCGTAGTGAGCGTAGCGCTGATGCAGCGGAGAGCGCCACTTGGCCGTCCACACGCTGTAGCGGTAGATGCGGCTTCGGGCGCTGAAGCGCGGGTGAAAGCCTGGCTCGGTGACTGGCTCTACCTGCCGAACTGCGATGGCGGCTGGCAGAAGGGCGTTCCAGGCACGCTCGAGGTCGACGATCGAGTGACGCCATGTCAGCGTCGCCATGATTACCTGGCCTGTGGCGTGAACACCGGCGTCAGTCCGCCCCGCATAGCGCACCCGGCTCGGGTGGCCTGCCAGACGTGCCAAGACCTTCTCCAGTTCACCTTGGATCGTGGGCTTGCCGGATTGGATCTGAAACCCGAAGTAATCCGTGCCATCGTACTCTACAAGAGCACGAATTTGTCGTTTATCCCGGTTTTCTTCCTCTCCACTCTCCACTCTCCACTCTCCACTCTCTGCCCGCGTCGCTCTACTCCTCCACCAGCTCGATTTGGACCATCTCCGCGCCGTCGCCTTTGCGGGGTCCCAGTCGGGTGATGCGGACGTAGCCACCGGGCCGGCTGGCGTAACGCGGCGCGATATCGTTGAACAGTTTCTTGACAACGACCGCGTCGTTCAAGCGAGCCATCGCCAGGCGCTGTGCATGGACACGGTTGCCCAACACACCGCGCTTCGCCAGGCTGATCAGCTTTTCAGCCTGCGGCCGGATAGCTCTGGCCTTCGCATCGGTCGTGTGAATGACCTCGTGATCAAACAGTTCAATAGTCAAGCTTCGGAACAACGCCTTGCGCTGGCCGCTGCTGCGGTTCAGTTGGCGTCCTGCTCTTCTATGTCTCATCGAAAAATGCTCCTATCCAGCCTCGCCGCCAGACGTCATCGCCGCCAGGAGGGCGTCGACGTCGATATCGATGCTCGAATCGTCGCCCAGATCCTGCTCGTCCAGCTCGTCTTCGATCATGCCGGCCTGCCCTGGCTCCTGCAGCGGTATCTTGACGTGCTCCAGGAAACCCTTGATTTTGAGCTGTTCCATCAGTTCGTCCAACGATTTTTGGCCGAAGTTGCGGATGCTCAACAATTCCTCAGGTCCCCTTTCCAAGCGGTCGATAATCTCGCCAACCTTTGTGATGCCCGCGCGTTTTAGGCAGTTGTAGGCTCGCACGGACAGCTCCAAGTCTTCGATCTGAGCATCGTAGATATGGGCAGGAACGCTATCATCAACCTTTTCCGTTTGCGGGACGATGACTGCCTCAACGCCCGCGATGAGCGCCAGGTGTTGCACGAGCAGCTTTGCCGCCTCACTAAGCGATTCCTCAGGTGAGATCGTGCCATCCGTCCAGATTTCAAGGACCAGCTTGTCGTAGTCGGTCTGCTGGCCGATGCGCGCCCGCTCGATGTGATAGGATGCCTTGCGCACCGGGCTAAAGATCGCATCGATGGGGATTTCGCCTAACGGCAACTTGCCGCGCTCTTCAGCAGGCGAATAGCCGCGACCGCGGCGAATGGTGAACTCGACGTATAGATCGACGTCATTGCTGTCGGCGGTCAGAAGCAACAGGTCGGGATTGATGATCTCAACCTCGGGCGGGCACAGCAAGTCGGCGGCGGTGACGGGGCCTTCGGCATTGACCTGCAGGCTGCAGCGTACTGGGTCATCGCTGAAGCTCTTGACTCGCAGCAGTTTCACGTTTAGGATGAGGGCCGTCGTATCCTCGCGCACGTGGGGGATCGTAGAGAATTCGTGATGCACCCCTTCGATGCGCACCGAGGCTACAGCGGCTCCGGACAACGAGGACAGCAACACGCGACGCAACGCGTTACCCAGCGTTACGCCGTAGCCGCTCTCCAAAGGGCCAATCACAAAGCGACCGTATTGCTGTGACTTGGCCTCGCACTCGATTTTTGGTAGAACAATATTCAAATTGAGCAAGGCTCACCCTCCTCTGGCTCAGATCGTCCGTAACCGGTGGCTGATGTCGCCGTGCAGGCAAAATCGGCCATGCCCAGGGATGCTCAACCAGTGTCGGCATCCGTGTTTGCTTTCGCCAGCCGGTACACGACCGGCGAAAGCAAACACGGGTTGGCGAGAGTTAGCGGCTGTAGAACTCGACGACCAACTGCTCGTTGATCGGGATGTCGATGTCCTGGCGCGATGGTCTGCTTAGCACGCGGCCCTGAAGCGAGGCAGCGTCCAGGCTCAGCCAGGGAGGTGCTGCACGCTCGCCGAGGTACTCGCCTAGAATTCGGAAGTACTCACGGCTGCGGCTTTCGGCCCGGACCGCAATCACGTCGTTTGGCTTGACCAGGTACGATGGCACGTCTGTTTTGCGTCCATTGACCGTGATATGCCCGTGGCGCACCAGCTGCCGGGCCTGCGCCCGCGATTGGCCGAAGCCGAGTCGGAACACGGTGTTATCCAAGCGCGACTCGAGCACAACCAGCAAAATAGCGCCGGTCAGGCCCTTGGAGCGCACCGCATAACGGAAATACCGCCGGAATTGGCGTTCCATCACACCATAAATGCGCTTTACCTTTTGTTTTTCGCGCAGCTGGAGCGAATAGTCGCTCTGACTGCGTTTGAATTGAACTTTTCTGGCGTGCTGACCAGGCGGGAAGCCGCGTCGCTCGAAAGCGCACTTGGGCGACATGCATCGATCTCCCTTGAGATAGAGCTTCTGGCCCTCGCGTCGGCATAGCCTACATACAGCATCAGTATAACGTGCCAAGTTACTGCCTCCTATAAAGAGTGTGGTGAGAGCCATTGCCAACACAGGTTGACAGTCTCTCACTTGGGTTACCGAGAGGTTTACGGCTTGGCAACCTTCGTCCCTCTCACATGGCGCAGTGAGCAGCGGTCGAAACCCTGCCCACACCAGTCAAAGCACCGCACGGCCTCACAATCGACCGCACGACACACCTGCTAAACGCGCCTCTTCTTGGGCGGGCGACAGCCGTTGTGCGGCAGGGGGGTCACATCGGTAATGCTGGTCACCTTGAGTTCCAACTGCTTGCAGCGAGCGGATCGCTGCCTCGCGGCCGGGGCCAGGTCCCTTGACATACACATCGATTTCCCGCATACCCATGTCCATGGCTGCCTTGCCGGAAGAGCTGCCTGCCAACTGGGCGGCGTAGGGTGTGCTCTTGCGCGAGCCCTTGAAGCCGGCGCTGCCAGAGCTTGCCCAGGTGACAGCGTTGCCTTGTTGGTCGGTAATCGTCACGATCGTGTTGTTGAAGCTCGCCTGGATGTGCGCCTGGCCATGAGGTACGGTACGCTTCTCACGGCGCTGCCCTCGACGGACGGTGCGTCTTGGCTTTCCCATTGACTTTCTCTACTCCTTTTGTTCCAGTGCCACTGAGCGATGAGCGATGAGCGATGACTGATGAGCAGTCCAACTATGACCTTTGTTGTCCGCTCTGTACTCATCACTCATCACTCATCACTCTGATCACTCATCACTCATCACTCATCACTGTTTACTACTTGCGAGCCCGCTTCTTGCCGGCTACTGTCTTGCGCGAGCCGCGCTTGGTGCGCGCATTGGTGCGCGTGCGCTGGCCGCGCCCAGGCAGGTTGAGGCGATGCCGCATTCCGCGGTAGCAGTTGATTTCCTGCAGCCGCTTGATGTTCATGCTGATCTCGCGGCGCAGGTCACCTTCTACGGTGTGCTCGCGATCGATCGTCTCACGCAGCTTCGCTATGTCGCTGTCGGTCAGATCGCGCACACGGACACTCTCGTCGATACTTAGCCTGCGCAAGATATCGGCGCTGGTCGAGGGTCCGATTCCATAGATATAGGTCAGTCCAATCACGACCCGCTTATCGCGTGGCAGGTCAACACCGGCAATACGTGCCATATTCTCGCTCCTTGGTTTCGCTTCCCCTATCCCTGGCGCTGCTTGTGCCGAGGATTGGTGCAGATCACGCGCACGACACCGTGTCGCTTGATGATTTTACAGTTCTCGCAGCGTCGCTTGACGGAAGGCTTAACTTTCATAATGGCCAACTCCTCTTTTCAGGCAAAGAAACCCGCTGTCTGCTTTTCAGCCCACCGGATCTCCGGGCCGACACTCTCACAGCCTGGTTAGAATCTCCGGCTCGCCGTCGGTGATTGCGATGCTGTGTTCAAAGTGCGCCGACAGCTCGCCATCCGCTGTCGACACGGTCCACTTGTCGCTTTGTACTTGAGTACGCCACGTGCCGGCGTTTACCATCGGCTCCAGGGCAAAGGTCATACCCGATACAAGCCTGCGATTCATCGCAGGATACATCCGGGCGGCCTCTTTCCGATCCGGAACATAGTTCAGGATCTGCGGCTCTTCGTGCATTTCTCGACCGACGCCATGGCTCGTGTATTCCCGCACGACGGAAAACCCGAAGCGTTCCACGTATTCCTGCACGGCGCTCGAGACATCGACGAAGCGATTGTTCATCTTGGCCTGGGCGATGCCCGCCCACAGGCTGCCTTCGGTTACGTCCAGCAGCTGTTTGGCCGCGCCGTTGACCGCACCAACCGGGTACGTCCAGCCCGAATCGCCAACGAAGCCTTTGTACACCGCTCCGACATCAATACTGACAATATCGCCAGCTTTCAGCACACGCTTCTTGCTGGGGATGCCATGGACCAACTCTTCGTTGATCGAGGCGCAGATACTGGCAGGGAACGGTGGTCCCTTCGGATCGGCGTTGGGATAGCCGACAAAGGCTGGAATAGCCCCATGACCGCGGATAATCTCCTCTGCGATGGCGTTGAGATCAGCCGTGGTCACGCCTGGCTGGATGAGCTCGCGCAAACGAGCATGGACTTCAGCTACTATCCGGCCGGCGCTGCGCATCAACTCCAGCTCTTGAACTGTCTTGATGCGAATGCCACCGGTGCGCCTGGTCAAAGGCAAGATCATTTCTCGTGCAATGCTGCCTGAATAGCGTCCATCAGGGCTTGTTTCACCTCGTCGACCGATCGATTTCCATCCACAAAGACGGTCAGGTCCTTGGCGAAATAGTAGCCGATCAGCGGCGAGGTCTGTTTGTAGTAGACGTACAGGCGGTTGAGCACCGTTTCCGGCGAGTCGTCTGAGCGTTGATAGAGCTCACCACCGCACTTATCGCAGACACCTTCAGCCTTCGGCGGCATGAACAGCATGTGGTAAGTGGCTCCGCAATTGCGGCAGACTTGCCGGCCGGTCAGCCGGCCCATCAACTCTTCATCCGGCACGGTCAAGGCCGGCACGAGATCGATCTTGCTGCCCTGACTGGCCAGCATACCGTCGAGCGCCCTGGCCTGCTCCAGGGTGCGAGGGAAGCCATCAAGGATGACTCCCTTTGCGCAGTCTGGCCGGGTCAGCCGCTCTTTGATCATGCTGATCGTCACGTTGTCTGGTACGAGCTCGCCACGGTCCATATAACTCCTGGCGAGCAGGCCCAGCTCTGTTTGGTTTTTCAGGTTCTCGCGAAACAAGTCACCGGAGGAGACCTGTTTCAGTCCCAACTCTTCTTCGAGCATGGTCGCCTGAGTGCCTTTGCCGGCTCCAGGCGGCCCGACGAAGATGAGATAGACAGGATGCTCTGACGACATTGTCATACCCTTCCTATCGCATCGAGGCCGTTGTTGATACGGCTGGTGAAACAGCCGCACGCCTCGGCGCCTATCGGATGAAGCCCTCGTAGTGCCGCATGAGTAGCTGGGCTTCGAGCTGCTTCATGGTATCCAACACCACACCCACGACGATCAGTAGACCGGAGCTGGAGACCAGCAGCTGGGTGTTGGTTGCATCGTTTGAAGGATTGACCAAGCTGATCAGCCAGGGCAAAACCGCGATACCGGCCAGGAACAGCGCGCCCGCGATGGTAATTCGGCTCATCACGGCATTCAGGTAGTCCTCCGTGCGTTTGCCCGGCCGGATACCCGGAATGAATCCGCCCTGTCGTTGCAGCGAGTTGGCCAAGTTCTGCTCACGAAAGATCACGTCCGTGTAGAAGTAGGTAAACGCGACCACCAGCAGGAAGTACAGGATCCAATACACGCTGCTCGATGGCGTCAACGTCGTCGTGAAGAACGTGGCAATATTGCCCACTAAGCCCGGCGAGTTCTGGAAGTAGCTAGCGATCGTGCCGGGAAATAGCAGCAAGCTTTGAGCGAAGATCAACGGGATCATGCCGGCGGTATTGACACGCAGTGGGATGTAGGTACTTTGCCCACCGACCACCATCAACCGGTTGCCGCGCATGGCTCGAACTCGTTTGCCGTATTGTACCGGGATGCGTCGCTGGCCTTCCTGAATAAAGACGATCACGGCGACGGTCGCAATGGTGATCAGAATGAACACAAGCAGTGTCAGATACTGTTGTGACGAGATCAGTTGGGCGATATTGCTTGGCAGACCAGCGACGATCCCACCGAAGATGATGATCGAGATACCGTTGCCGATACCCTGTTCGGTGATGATCTGTCCCAACCACATCGCAAACATCGTGCCTGCCACCAGGGAGACGATGATCACAAGCGATGTGAACGCACTTTCTTCGGTGAAGCCGAAGGTGGGTAGCGCCCCCTGGCTCTTCAGCAACGTTGACTGGCCAAAGGCCTGCAAAGTGGCCAACGGGATCGTCAACCAGAGGGTGTACTGGTTGATCTTCTGCCGTCCCTGATCGCCTTCTTTGCTCAGTGCAGTCAGGGCAGGGATGATCGGGATCAGCAGCTGGATGATAATCTGCGCTGTGATGTATGGGTAGACACCCATCGCGATCACCGAGAAGTTCTCCAGCGCGCCGCCTGACATGATGTTCATGAAGCCGAGCAGGGCGTTGTTCTCGAAGAGGCCCTGAAGCACCTGGCTGTTGACGCCCGGCACCGGCACGGTGGCAGCCAACCGATAAACGGCAAGGATACCGAGCGTGACAAAGATCTTCTTGCGCAGATCAGGCAGGCGCAGGGCATTGCGCACAGCAATAAGCATCTTGGATCAACCTCCTGGATCTAGGCCCTAAGGCTTAGACAACGGCATGCCTGGCTTGCTACCAGCCGAGACACAGGGTTGCTGGCTGGCCTAGGCCTCGATGATCTCGACCGTGCCGCCTGCAGCCTCGATTTTTGCTCGGGCGCTTTCGGAAACACGGTGAGCCTTGACGATGAGCGGGCGATCTACATCGCCTTGGGCCAGGATGGCCACTCGTTCCGTCGTCTTCTTGATAATCCCGGCGGCTGCCAAGGTATCAGGCGATACTTCGCTGTCGGCGGCAAAGCCGGCCAAGCGCGCCAGATTGACTGGCTTGTACTCCACACGCCAGATGTTGGTGAACCCGCGCAGGTGGGGCAGGCGCCTGACCAGCGGCAGCTGACCGCCTTCGAAGTACGGGCGGACACCGCCGCCAGCGCGCTTGTTCTGGCCCTTGGCGCCGCGACCCGCGGTCTTGCCCTGTCCAGCCGCAATGCCGCGGCCGACGCGCTTGCGGTTCTTCTTGGACCCGGGATTGGGCTGTAGATCATGCAACCGCATGGCTGTCTCCTTCACTACTCTACCACCTCGACCGAGACGAGGTGACCGACACGGTCGATCATACCTCGAATAGCTGGGGTGTTGGACTGTTCGATAGAGTCTCCGAGCCTGTTCAGCCCCAGTGCCTTGACGGTGGCTTTCTGTTTCTTATTCAGGCCGATAGAACTTCTGATATAGGTCACCCGAACTGTCTTGACGCCGGGATCGATGTTCTTACTTTGCATTTCGACTCCAGAATGGCATGACACTCTCGACGGGCTTGCCGCGCCGCCGGGCCTCGGTTTCTGGGTCCTTGAGCTGGGTCAAGCCTTGATAGGTCGCCTTCACCACATTAAGGATGTTGGCGCTGCCCATCGATTTGGTCAAGATATCCTTGATGCCGGCTGCTTCGACCACCGCGCGCACACCGCCGCCTGCGATGACGCCCGTGCCGGGGGAGGCCGGCTTGAGCAGCACCTTCGCAGCGCTGAAGTCAGAGACGATCTCGTGCGGGATGGTCGTGCCCAACATGGAGATCTTACGCATGTTGCGGCGTGCTCGCTCGCTTCCCTTGCGGATGGCCTCAGGAACCTCACGCGCTTTGCCGATGCCGACACCGACGCTGCCCTGGTTGTCGCCAACTACGACGACCGCGCGGAAGGCGAAGCGACGTCCGCCCTTTACAACCTTAGCTGTGCGAGCCAGGTGTACGACGCGCTCGTCCAGTTCCTCGCGTTCCTCGGTCTCGCGACCCCGTGGCTGTCTTTTTCGTTGCTGTTGTTGCTGTTGTGCTGGCATTATTCCTCCTGCCGTCTGGTTCGCAGGGTACACTCTGAGTGCTCGCTGATTAAACCAGCGGCTGTTAGAAATCCAGTCCGCCCTCGCGGGAAGCCTCGGCCAGGGCACGCACGCGGCCATGGTAAGGGTAGCCGCCGCGGTCGAACACAACTTGCTTGATGCCCTTTTCAAGTGCCCGCTTGGCTACGAGAGCGCCGACTAGCCTGGCCTGTTCTGTCTTGTTGGCGCTGGTCGCATCGTCCCGGATTTCGTTATCCAGCGTCGAAGCGGCCACCAGCGTCAGACCCTGGTCGTCGTCGACGACCTGAGCGTAGATGTGGGTCAAGCTGCGGAAAACGTTCAGGCGCGGCCGGGCGGTCGTGCCATGCACGCGACGGCGCACGCGCTGATGGCGTCTTTTGCGCAATACACTCTTACTTTCCGTCGCCATAACCTAGTCTCCTCTTACTTACCGGTCTTGCCCTGCTTACGGCGAACTTGCTCGCCGAGGTAGCGGATGCCCTTGCCGTGGTAGGGCTCTGGCGGTCGTACGCTTCGAATGCGGGCCGCTGTTAAACCTACCAACTCACGATCGATCCCTTCGACTGTAATGCGGTTGGCTTTGGGATCGACGGTGTAAGCGATGCCCTGGGGCGCATCCATCTCAACCGGATGGGAATAGCCCATGTACAACACCAGCTTGCCGCTCTTGACTTCGGCACGGTAGCCAACACCCTGGATTTCCAAGGCTCTTGTGAAGCCGGAGGTTACGCCGACAACCATGTTATTGAGCAACGCGCGCGTAAGACCGTGTTGCATGCGATGAATCCGGCCGTCAGTCGGCCGCACCACATGCAAGGTGCCTTCGCGCATCTCAAGCGACATGTCGGGATTGACGGCGCGTTCCAACTGTCCTTTAGGTCCCTTTACGACCACCTCGTTACCCTGGCTAACCTCGATAGTTACGCCTTTTGGTAATGTGATGGGCAATCGTCCAACTCGTGACACAGTCCACCTCCATGAGTAGCGCGAGGCGCTCAGAACTCGCCTTGGGCCAATCGATTGCTGCCCGACGCGCTTGACGCGCGATCGAAGGCATCACCTGTGGCCCTGGCTGGCAAGCTTCAAGCTACCACACGTAGCACAGCACCTCGCCGCCCACATTCAAGCGTCTGGCCTGCTGTCCGGTGATAATCCCGCGTGGGGTGGACAGGATGGCAACGCCCATCCCATTCAGCACCCAGGGGATGTCATCGCGGCCGACATACATTCGCCGACCTGGCTTGCTCACACGCCGTATCTTGCTGATGATCGGCTGCCGGTCGTCGTCGTACTTCAAGACAATGCGTAGGCTGGGCTGGGGTTCATCCCGGGTAACCTGGTAGTTCTTGATGTATCCTTCTTCTTTCAGGATGCGGGCTACTGCCACTTTGATCTTTGAGCTGGGTAATGTTACCTGCTTGTGGCGAGCCAACAACCCGTTGCTGATTTGATTCAGCATATCCGCAATGGGATCGGTCATCATAGCGTTTCAAACTCCATCGAGTGTTCACGACGCGCCCCGTTTGGGCTCGCGACGATGTCTCTTGCCGCGTTCATCAGCCGTGATAGCATGGGGTGAGACTCGCACGAGCCGGTCAAAACGACCTGGGCACAGGTCGTTGACCGACATCGGGTCGTCGCACTCGCGCGCCTACCAGCTAGACTTGACGACGCCCGGCAGGCGTCCTTCCAGGGCTTCTTTGCGGAAGCAAATGCGGCAGAGCTTGAATCTGCGCATGTAACCACGGGGGCGCCCGCAGACGGTGCAACGATTGCGCACCCGCGTGGGGTACTTGCGTCGCTGCTCACGATAGATGATGCTTGTCTTAGCCAAGGTTCTTGCCTCTACTCTTCTTCAGATCCAAGGCTGGCAGGCCCTCAACAGGAGAATGCAGCCCTGTCATTGGTCCAGCGGCCTGTGAACCGCCGATACCTAGCGGCTCCGATCGGCACGCTTGAACGGCATACCCAGGTGGTGCAGCAAACGCCGCGCCTCTTCATCAGTCTTTGCCGAGGTTACGATGGTCACAGACATACCACGCACCTTGTCGATTTTGTCGTAGTCAATCTCCGGAAAGATGAGCTGCTCGCGCAGCCCCAAGCTGTAATTGCCCCGGCCGTCGAAGGCATCCGCCGACACGCCACTGAAATCGCGCTGGCGAGGCAAGGCGATGTTGCACAGCTTATCCAGGAAGGACCACATCCGCTCGCCGCGCAGGGTTACGGCTACGCCGATGGTGTTACCCTCGCGCAGCTTGAAGGTGGCGATCGACATACGGGCCTTCGTGGTCACCGGCTTTTGGCCGGTGATCTGTGTCAGGTCCGAGATTGCAGCATCAAGGGCTTTGGCGTTCTGCAATGCCTCACCCATGCCGATGTTGATCACAATCTTTTGGAGCCGCGGCACCTGCATTGGGTTCCGGTATTGGAACTCAGACTGTAACGCCGGCACAGCTTCGTCCGAATAGCGTTCTTTCAACCTTGCCATAAATGTCTCCGTGCTGACAAGCGCTTTCTCTACAAGCGTTTGTTTTGGTACCTGTCTGCGACGATTACTCGATGCTTTCGCCGCACTTCTTGCAGCGCCGCAGCTTGTTGCCGTCTTCGAGGATCTGGTGGCCCACGCGGGTAGGCTTGCCGCAGCGTGGACAGACCAGCATCACGTTGCTGATGTGAAGCGGCGCCTCGCGCTCGATGCGGCCGGTTTGTGTCCGAATGTTGCCTGTCCGCCGCTGATGCTTGATCATCAGGTTGACGCCTGCTACAACGATCCGCACATCATTGGGGTCAGCCTGACCTTGCTGGCGGCCGCTGCGCCGGCCTAACATGACGCGCTGCACCTGGCCGCGCTCACCTTTGTGTTCTCCGTTGATAATCTCAACGGTGTCGCCTGTCTTGATATGCATCAAAGCACCTCTGGGGCCAGTGACACGATCTTCATGTACCCCAGCTCGCGCAATTCGCGAGCTACGGGGCCAAAGATACGGGTGCCCTTGGGATTCTTGTGATCGTCGATGATGACCGCGGCATTGTCGTCGAAGCGAATCGTGCTGCCGTCAGGCCGGCTGAATTCCTTTTTCGTCCGCACGATCACCGCTTTGACGATGTCACCCTTTTTGACCCCACTGTGCGGAGCCGCCTGCTTCACGGTAGCGACGATGATGTCGCCTACCGCGCCGTAGCGTCGGCGCGTGCTGCCGCTCACTTGAATGCAAAGCAACTCTTTTGCACCGGTGTTGTCGGCGACCTTCAGCCGGCTTTCTTTCTGAATCATTGCTCATTCTCCTCGTGCCTGGGGGTGCGACGCGACGCGTAAGCCGACGGCACCTGTGGGCTGGCCCCGTGTACGCGGGGCTGGCTGCCAGGCAACTAGCCCCTGGCGCTGTGCTCCAGAATGGCCTCAACTACCCAGCGTTTGCGGCTGCTCAGGGGGCGTGATTCGATGATTCGCACGACGTCGCCGATGCCGCACTCGTTCTTCTCGTCGTGAGCCATGAAGCGGCGGTGGCTTCGAATCACTTTGCCGTACATCGGGTGTCGGGTAACCCGCTCAACCTCGACGACGACGGATTTTTGCATCTTGTTGCTGGTCACCCGTCCGACCAATTGCTTGCGCTGCTCACGCATCGTTAACTCTCCTTAGCTTGCCACGCGGCCAGCTCGCGCTCGCGCAGAATGGTCTTCAAACGGGCGACTTCCCGGCGCAGCTGGCCTATGCGAGCGAAGTTCTTTAACTGCCCCGTGTGCTTCTGGAAGCGCAGGTTGAACAGCTCTTCGTAGGTCTCGTCCAGCTTCTGGCCCACTTCGGGCGATGTCAGGTTGCGAATGTCTTCTGGCCGCATATCAACCTTCTCCCAGCGTCTCGCGCTTGACAAACTGCGTACGGATGGGCAGTTTGAAAGCTGCTCGCTCCATCGCTTCACGCGCAATCTCTTCGCTTACGCCCGCAATCTCGAACAGAACACGGCCTGGTCGAACGACTGCAACGTAATGGTCGACCGCGCCCTTGCCGCTGCCCATGCGGGTCTCGGCGGCTTTTGCTGTCACCGGCTTGTCTGGGAACACCTTGATCCAAACCTTGCCGCCACGTCGTATGTAACGCACGATGGCGCGTCGGGCTGCTTCGATTTGGCGAGAGGTCATCCAGCAGGGTTCGAGGGCTTGTAGACCGAACTCACCCTGATTGACGGTGTTACCGCGCTGACTATAACCTGTCATCCGGCCGCGATATTGCTTCCGGTACTTCATTCGCTTTGGCATCAACATAGCAGAAGTATCTCCGTTTTTTGCCAGCCCACCAGCGATTTTGCTGGGCAAAGGCCCTAAGCCTGGCTGGCGACGACTGCTGGACGCTCGGGCAGTACTTCGCCCTTGTAGACCCAGACCTTGACGCCGATGCGTCCAAAGGTGGTCAGTGCTTCCGCCGTAGCATAGTCGATGTCGGCCCGCAGCGTGTGACGCGGCACTTGGCCCTCGCGCTGGGTTTCCCGGCGCGCCATTTCTGAACCGGACAGGCGACCCGACACGGTGATCATGATGCCCTGCGCACCCTGGCGCATAGCACGGGTGACGGCCTGCTTCATGGCGCGCTTGTGGGAGACGCGGCGCTCGATTTGCTCCGCTATGCTCTCGGCCACCAAATAGGCATCGGCCTCAGGCCGGGCAATCTCGGTCACATCGACCTTGACGCGCTTGCCGGTCATGTCTTGCAGCTTGGTGCGCAATTGGTTGACGTTCGCACCCTTGCGGCCGATGATGATACCCGGCTTTGCGGTGTGAATCCAAACGTGGACGTAGTTACGCTGGCGTTCGATATCGATAGCCGAAATCGAGGCCTTGTCTAAGTCCTTGCGGATCACCAAACGGATCTTGCGATCCTCGTCCAACAACTCGGCATAGTGAGCCTTATCCGCAAACCAGCGCGAGCGCCAGTCCTTGATAACGCCTAGACGGAAGCCGTAAGGATTTACTTTGCGACCCAAGGTGTCCTCCTAAGGGGTCGTCCGCAAACAACTTCGTAGATTCGCTTCGCTATTCCGCATCTGAAGTACGAAGTGTTGATCGGACAGGTCCTAATCGTCCAGGAAAAGAGCGACTCACAGCTCTTACAGTGGCCGCTCTTGCAGCACCACCGTGATGTGCGAGGAACGCTTCAAAATCGGCTTGAAGCGGCCGCGAGCGCCAAAACGTCGCCATTTGCGCGTCGGTCCCTCATCGGCAAAGATCTCGCTGATAACCATATCCTCGCGCGCCAGCCCTTCGTTCTGTTCGGCGTTTGCCAATGCAGAGGCAACTACCTTATAGACCTCTTTGGCAGCCGCCTGGGTCATAAAGTCCAGGGTGATGAGCGCTTCCTCGGCGCGCATGCCGCGCACCTGATTGACGACCAGACGCACCTTCTGAGCTGGATGGCCCACATGCTTGCGCTGTGCTTGAACTTCCAATCGATTCTCTGTGCTCATTGGTCAGCTCTTTCGTCCTTGGTAGAGCGGTACATTGGTAGATTGGTACATTGGTCGTTGATAATGTACCACCTTACCAAGATACCAATTTACCAGTCTACCGCTTCTTCGCCTTCTTCTCTTTGGCCGCATGACCACGGAAGAATCGGGTGGGGGCGAACTCACCGAGCTTGTGCCCGACCATGTTCTCAGACACGTATACTGGCACGTGGCGGCGCCCGTCATGGACTGCAATCGTGTGTCCGACCATCTGGGGGAAGATCGTCGAGGCGCGCGACCAGGTCTTCATGATGCGCTTCTCGCCACTGCGGTTCATCTGCTCGACTTTTTTCAGCAGTTTTGGCTCGATGAACGGGCCCTTCTTGACCGATCTTGACATCTGTCAACCTCGCATCTCATTCAGCAATGGAAGAAACCGATTGTTGGCATTCTCTGCCCAACACTGGGTTTCTGGCCTGCCGGTTAGCGGCGCTTGCCTCGGCGGCGCACAATGTACTTGTCTGTATTCTTGTTGCGCCGAGTCTTGTATCCCAGCGTCGGCTTGCCCCACGGAGTTTGGGCCCGGGCATGCCGATGGGCGAGCGGCCTTCGCCGCCGCCGTGCGGGTGCGAAGACGGATCCATGGCGACACCACGTACCTCGGGTCGCCTACCCAGCCAACGCTTCCGACCAGCCTTGCCTAGGGTGATATTGCTGTGGTCGGTGTTGCCGACCTGGCCGATCGTTGCCAGGCAGTTCACGTTGACCTTGCGCATCTCGCCGCTGGGCAGGCGCAAGGTTGCGTAGTCACCTTCCTTGGCCATGACCTGGGCAGAGGTGCCGGCAGAGCGGGCCATCTGGCCACCCCGGCCCGGCTGCAGCTCAACGTTATGGACGATCGTGCCGAGCGGAATGCGGTGCAGTGGCAGCGCATTCCCGACCCTGATCTCAGCCTCCACACCCGACATCACGGCATCGCCGACGGTCAGGCCCAATGGAGCCAAGATGTAACGTTTGGCGCCGTCGGCGTACACCAGCAGGGCGATGCGCGCGGAACGGTTCGGGTCATACTCGATGGAGCTCACGCGGGCCGGAACGCCGAACTTGTCGCGTTTGAAGTCAATGATGCGGTAAAGCCGCTTGTGACCACCGCCGCGCTGGCGTACAGTAATCGTGCCGCGGTTGTTGCGCCCGGAGGTGCGGTGGAGAGGCTCCACCAATGAGCGCTCAGGCTGAGTTCGGGTGATCTCTTCGAACGTCAGCACGCTCATACCACGACGGCCGGGCGATGTGGGCTTATAAACCCGAATACCCATGGTCTAATTCCTCACTCTCTCACTCACACTCGGCCGGCTAAACACCTTCGACCCAGGCGATGGTGTCACCCTTCTTCAAGGTCACGACAGCCTTTTTCCAGGCCGCTTTCTTGATAACCGTGCGACGGCCCCGGACGCCAATGCGCGCAGCCACATTGATCACCCGCACATCTTCCACAGTTACGTCAAAGCTCGCTTCGACAGCGTCCTTGATCATATGTTTGTTTGCGCGCCGGCTGACTTCGAACGAGTACTGATTGCTCGCATCGGCCTGCATGGTGGTTTTCTCCGTCATCAAGGGACGGCGTAGAACTTCTCGCACGTGCATGGTTCAATTCTCCTTGGCGACGGTTATCCGAGAATGCGCTCGATCTCGTCGATCGCGCCTGGCGTCAGCACCAGCGTCTGATGGCCAAGCAGGTCACGCATGTTCATGTAACCCGCCAGCAGCGTCTTGACGTCCGGCAGGTTGCGAGCGGACAGTTCAATGTAGGCGTCGCGCTCGGGCAGCAGGATCAGGGCGCTCTTGGCGATCTTCAGGTTGTTCAGCACGGCCACGATTTCTTTCGTCTTGGGGCTGGCAACCTTGAGATCCTGCACAACAATCAGCTGATCACTGCTCACCTTGGCCGAGAGCGCAGAGCGCATGGCCAGACGGCGCATTTTGCGCGGCATCTGTTGCTCGTAAGAGCGGGGCGTAGGCCCGAAGACGATGCCGCCACCCCGCCAATGCGGGGCGCGGGTGCTGCCTTGGCGGGCGCGGCCCGTGCCCTTTTGACGCCAGGGCTTGCGGCCACCGCCCCTGACCTCGCCGCGCTCCTTGACCTTGTGTGTGCCACGGCGGGCGTTGGCGAGTTGGCGGACAAGCGCCTGGTGCATCACTGCTTTGTTGATCGGTGCAGCGAAGATATCGTCGCGCAGCTCAATCTCGCCGACCTTCTCTCCGGTCATGTTATGAACTGGTACTAACATCTTGCTCACCCCTGCTTTCTTGCCTCGCGGACAATCACCAGGCTACCCTTGGGGCCGGGGATTGCACCGCGCACGACGATCATCGCTCGCTCAGCGTTCGACGTGTACGACCCGGAGGCTTTGTACGGTGACGCGACGGTTGCCCATGTGACCCGGGCCGCGCTGGCCCTTGTAGGTGCGGCCCGGCGTGGTGCCAGAGCCTCTCGCACCCGATGCACGTGTGCGGTCGGAGGCGCCGTGTGTCTTCGGCTGACGGTTAAAGCCATGCCGCTTGATACCACCCGCGAAGCCTCGTCCCTTGGAGGTGCCGGTCACGTCGACCAACTCGCCCGTCGCAAAGAGATCTGCGCTGAGCTTTTGTCCGACCTGGTAGCTGTCCAGCTCTTCTTCTTTGAGAGCAATCTCCCGCAGATAGCGCACCGCTGGCACGCTGTTGCGTTTGAGGTGCTGCAGCTCACCCTTGCTTAGCCGTTTTGGCTTGGTTTCGCCAAAGCCAATCTGAATGGCCGTGTACCCGTCTACGTCCTTGGTCTTCTTCTGTGTGACGTAGCAAGAACCGACCTCGATCACAGTGACGGGCACGACGATGCCTTCATCGAAGACTTGTGTCATGCCGATCTTTCGGCCCAGTAAACCCTTCATAGGTTTGATTCTCTCATCTTTCTATGGGACTGTAGGCTCTGGGCTGAGCCTCATCATCCCAAAATGGGGCAGGTGGCAGGTGGCAGGTTTTCTCTACCGAGTTGTTTCGTTTTCTGCAACTTGCTTCTTGCGACTTGCGGCCTGCAACCTACAACTTGATTTCAATATCAACGCCAGCCGGCAGATGCAACCGCATCAGGCTGTCGATTGTCTTCGCGCTCGGTTCGAGGATGTCGATCAGGCGCTTGTGCGTACGAATCTCGAATTGCTCGCGCGAGTCCTTGTCGATGAAGGTACTGCGCATCACGGTGAATTTCTCGATTCGTGTCGGCAACGGCACCGGCCCAATGACTTGGGCGCCTGTCCGTTCGGCCGCATCCACGATCTGCTTCACCGAGTTGTCGAGAACCCGGTGGTCGTACGCCTTCAGTTTGATGCGGAGAGGCTTTTTCGCCATGGTCGTTCCTGTCCTCGTACTAGAGGGAGAGGGCAGCTGCCCTCTCCCTGGTCACAGTCCAATGGTGGTCCGGGCAGCAAGCCCTGGCCCGCCGATCATTCAAGGATCTTGGTGATGACGCCTGCGCCGACGGTGCGGCCGCCTTCGCGGATGGCGAAACGGGAACCGGCTTCGAGGCCGACGGGGACGATCAGCTCGATCTCGAGGTTGACGTTGTCGCCGGGCATGACCATCTCAACACCCGCCGGCAGCTTGCAATTGCCGGTCACGTCCATCGTGCGGATGTAGAACTGGGGCCGGTAGCCCTGGAAGAAGGGGGTATGACGGCCACCCTCTTCCTTCTTCAGCACGTACACCTCGCCCATGAAGCGCGTGTGCGGCGTGATGCTGCCCGGCTTGGCCAGCACCTGGCCGCGCTCGATCTCTTCACGCTGGACGCCGCGCAGCAGACAGCCGACGTTGTCGCCGGCCTCGCCGCGGTCGAGGATCTTGCGGAACATCTCGACGCCGGTCACCACCACCTTACGTGTGGGCTTCAGACCGACAATCTCGATTTCCTCCATCGTCTTGACCGTCCCGCGCTCGATACGCCCCGTCACCACCGTCCCACGCCCCTTGATCGAGAACACATCCTCGACCGGCATCAGGAACGGCTTCTCTGTCTCGCGCACCGGCGTCGGGATGTAAGAATCCACCGCACGCATCAACTCCCAGATGCAGGCATACTCCGGCGCTTCCGGATCCTTGCTCGTGCACTGCAACGCATGCAAGGCACTGCCCCGCACCACCGGCACGTCGTCGCCCGGGAACTTCTGCGCCGACAGCAGCTCGCGCAGCTCCAGCTCCACCAGCTCCAGCAGCTCCTCGTCTTCCATCTGGTCCACCTTGTTCAGGAAGACCACCATCGCCGGCACTTCCACCTGCCGCGCCAGCAACACGTGCTCCCGCGTCTGGGGCATCGGCCCTTCCGGCGCTGCCACCACCAGGATCGCACCGTCCATCTGCGCCGCACCGGTGATCATGTTCTTGATGTAGTCGGCATGGCCCGGACAGTCCACGTGGGCATAGTGACGATTCTCCGTCTCATACTCCACGTGCGCAATCGCAATCGTGATGCCGCGCGCCTTTTCCTCCGGCGCATTGTCGATCGAATCGAATGCCCGATAGTTGGCCCAGCCCTTCAGCGCCAGCACCTTCGTGATCGCTGCTGTCAATGTCGTCTTGCCGTGATCGATGTGGCCAATCGTGCCTACGTTCACGTGCGGCTTGGTTCGAGCAAAGACCTGTTTGGCCATGAGAACGCACTCCTCTTTCTTTATACTTCCAGTTTTCCTGGTATTGCCAGACAAATCAGCGCACTTTTCAGCGCTTAGTTGTCACTGCCTTCAGACAACGAAGAACCCGAAGCAGCCACACGCAAGTGGTACTTCGGGCCGTTCCCGAGTACTACAGTCTGCGCGGGCACCCTCATTGAAGCATCGTGCATGAAGGGGCACCCAATGCCATCCGGGAAAGAGCAATCCACTCCGGAGGCAACCGTTTGAGTATAGCACACGATCAATCATGTGCCAAATTCCAGATGCAACTTTTCAAATGAAGCCCAGTAACTCAGGCCAGCGCGCGATGCGCAACGCGTCCTTCGGGCTGAAGCAGAGGCTATTTCTCGCCCAAGATCCGTTTGGCGACCTCTGCGTTGACTTCCTCGTAGTGATCGAATTCCATGCTGAACGTGCCGCGCCCCTGGGTGGAAGAACGCAGGCTCGTTGCATATCCAAACATCTCCGCCAAGGGGATGAAGGTGTGAATGGCCTGCATCCCCGCTGAGTGTATCTCCATGCCCTCGATCTTGCCTCGCCGCGCGCTTGCATCGCCTATAACGTCGCCGGCGAAATTGTCGGGCACGACGATCTCGACCTTCATTACGGGTTCCATCAGCTTGGGGTTGGCCCTTTGAACGCCCTCGCGCAATGCCATGGATCCGGCGATCTTGAACGCCAGCTCCGACAAGTCTACCTCGTGATACTTGCCGTCGGTAAGTGCGACCTTGATATCGACCAATGGATAGCCGGTCTGACCTCCAGCTGCCATCGCCTCGCGCACGCCCTGCTCTACTGCGGGGATGTATTCCTTGGGCACAGACCCGCCCACAGTTTTGTCCTCGAAGATGAAGCCCTCGCCGCGCGGCAGCGGCTCCAGCCGCAGTGTCACTACGCCGAATTGACCCCGGCCGCCGCTTTGTCGAACGAAGCGCGCTTCATGTTCGATGGTGCGTGTGACGGTTTCACGATAGGAGACTTGCGGCTTGCCAACGTTAGCGCGAACGCCGAACTCACGCAGCATCCGGTCGATCAACACCTCAAGGTGCAACTCACCCATGCCCTGAATCAGCGTCTGACCGGTTTCACTGTCAAACCGCACGCGGAACGTAGGGTCTTCCTCTGAAAGCCGTTGAAGCGCCTGGCTCAGTTTGTCCTGGTCGGCCTTCGTGCGGGGCTCGATGGCAATGGAAATGACAGGCTCAGGAAAAGCAATGGTCTCCAGCACAACAGGCGCACTGGCATCGGTCAAGGTATCGCCCGTGAACGTAACCTTGAGCCCTAGAACCGCAGCAATATCGCCGGCGCTAATGCCCTTGATCTCTTCTCTTTGATTGGCGCGCATCCGGACCAAATGGCCGATACGCTCTTTCTTTTCCTTGCTGCTGTTCAGGTACGTGCTACCGTCTGAAAGCGTGCCAGAGTAGATCCGCAGGTACGCCAGCCGGCCCATGTAGGGATCCGTTACAATCTTGAAGCATAGCGCCGCAAGAGGACCATTTGGATCCGCGGGGCGCGGCTCGACTTCGCCGGTATAGGGGTTGGTGCCCTCGATCGGCGGAATATCCAACGGCGAAGGAAGGAGGTCGACCACTGCATCGAGCAGCAGTTGGACACCCTTGTTACGCAGGGCTGTGCCGCATAGGACGGGCACCAGCTTCAAGCTGATCGTTGCCTCGCGCAAAGCAGCTCGGATCTCGTCCGTCGTGATTGTCTCACCTTCCAAGTACTTGTGGAGCAACTCGTCGTTGGTCTCCGCAATGGCCTCGATCATGCGCTCACGGTAGTCGGCCACATCGGCCGCCATTTCGTCCGGGATCGCTCTGGCCTCAGGCTTGGCCCCGAGTTGGTCGGTGAAGTACCACGCCTGTTGTTCGATCAGGTCAACCATGCCCGCAAACGAGTCCTCGATGCCAATGGGCAACTGGATCGGTACCGGGTGGCCGTTCAGCCGTTCGCGAATCATGTCCATCGTGCGCCAGAAATTGGCGCCCAACCGATCCATCTTGTTGACGAAGCAGATGCGCGGGACGTGATAGCGGTCAGCTTGACGCCAAACCGTTTCGGACTGCGGCTCGACACCGGCAACCGCATCGAAGACGACGACACCACCGTCGAGCACGCGTAGACTGCGCTGCACCTCGGCTGTGAAGTCGATGTGCCCAGGCGTATCGATGAGATTGATCTGGTAATCGCGCCAACTGGACGTGATTGCAGCCGCTGTAATCGTGATACCGCGCTCGCGCTCCTGTTCCATCCAGTCCATCACCGTCGTTCCCTCGTCGACGTTGCCGATGCGGTAGGTCATACCAGTATAGTACAGGATTCGCTCGGTCGTCGTCGTTTTGCCCGCGTCGATGTGGGCGATGATACCGATGTTGCGAATGAAGCGGAGCGGATTGTTATCAGACATAACCTGTTCTCAACAAGGAACGACGGACGGCTGAGCTGCCAGCCGCCCGTCGAACTATTTTCAAGGCAAAAGACCGTGTCAACCCAACTAGCAAGACTGGAGGCTTATCGAGTGCCACCCCAGCGGTAATGGGCGAAGGCACGGTTGGCGTCGGCCATCTTGTGCGTGTCTTCTCGCTTCTTGACGGTGTTGCCGGTATTGTTGGCCGCATCCATCAACTCGGAGGCTAACTTTTGCGCCATTGACTTGCCTGAGCGCTTGCGCGCATTGGCGATGAGCCACCGGTGAGCCAGCGCCTGGCGCCGGGCCGGAGCAACCTCCATCGGCACCTGGTACGTGGCGCCGCCAACGCGTCGCGGCTTGACCTCGACGACCGGCGCGGCATTCTGCATGGCCTGTTCGAACACCTCAATGGCCGGCTTGCCCGTGCGCTCGGCGATGATATCCAACGAGCCATAGACGATGCTCTGCGCGGTGCTCTTCTTGCCATCGTACATGATGCGGTTGATGAATTTCGCCAAACCAGCATTGTTGTACACCGGGTCGGACGCTATTTGGCGGATTGGAGCGCGATTTCGTCGCATGTGCCATGCCTCCTGGTTATCGCTTCTTGGCGGGAGTTGCGCCCTTGGCGGGGGCTCCGGCCTTGGGGCGCTTCGCGCCGTACTTTGAACGGCCGCGACGGCGACCATCAACTCCGGTGCTGTCTAGCGCACCGCGCACAATGTGATAGCGCACGCCGGGCAGGTCCTTCACACGTCCACCGCGCACCAACACCACCGAGTGTTCCTGCAACCGATGGCCTTCACCGGGAATGTAAGCAGTCACCTCGACGCCGTTGCTCAAGCGCACGCGTGCAATCTTCCGAAGCGCCGAGTTCGGCTTCTTCGGGGTGGTCGTGCGCACCTGAGTGCAAACACCGCGCTTCTGCGGCGAACCTTTGGGCGTTCTCCGGGTCCTCGACTTCAATGTGTTGAGCGTGGACCGGAGAGCCGGAGCCTTTTCCTTGTTTGGCTTTGGCTTTCGGCCGTGGCGAACAAGCTGATTAATGGTTGGCAAGGTTGTCTCCGTGATTCGTAAAAGTCTCAAGTACAGGCAGCGGCCACATGCTGTAACGAGCTATGCCGTCTTTTGTTTTTCTCGCCTATACGAACCGAACGTGTTAAAACCGCAAACGTAGGCCGAACCGACGTCTCTGGTTCGGCCTACGTTGGGCAATTCTAACACAAATCGTTCATCGGGTCAAATCGGAATGTAGCCGTGACCACGTCTGGCGCGGCCGCGCGGTTGCACTATTCGTCGAGGTAGTCGACCTCCGAGTATTCGTCGAAGTCGGGCAGCTGACTCAGCAGGCCAAACGCCTCGGCAAATTGTAGGTCTTGGTCGCTCAGCGGCTCTTCTTCGGCCTCCAGATCAAGCCCTCTGGCTCGCTTGCCCAGCGGCTGCTCGGCCTCCAGCTCCGTCGCCTGGCGCAACTGTTCCATCTGTTCTCTGCGATGGGCTGCACGAGCATAGAAGCCCGTGCCGACCGGGATCAGCTTGCCGATGATGACGTTCTCCTTGAGCCCACGCAGTTGGTCAGACTTGCCACGCACTGCGGCTTCAGTCAACACTCGCGTCGTCTCCTGGAAGGAGGCCGCGGCCAGGAAGCTCTCTGTATTGAGCGAGGCCTTGGTCACGCCCAACAACACAGTGTCAGCACGGCTCGGCTGGCCACCGGCTTGGACGATGGCGTCATTGGTCTCATCGAACTCAAAGCGGTCGGCTAGCTCGCCAGGGAGATACTCGCTGTCACCGGTGGTGCGGATCTGTACTTTGCGCAGCATCTGGCGGATGATCACCTCGATGTGCTTGTCGTGGATACCCACACCCTGCGAACGGTATACCCGCTGGACTTCATCCAGCAGGTACAACTGGCACGCTTCGCGGCCCTGGATGCGCAGGACCTCGCGCGGGTTCTTGGAACCTTCGGTGAGTTGATCACCTGCATGCACCTTGTCGCCTTTGTCCGCACGCAGGCGCGCCGACGGTGGAATGGGTTGCGCCCACTCATCGGTCTCCTCGCGCCGTACGATGGCCAGGGCCGAACCGTCGTCCTGACGGTCCACGAACACGGTACCGTCCGTGCCCGCCAGAATCTCCTGACCACCCGGCAAGCGGGCCAGCACGGTGTCCTCCTGAACCCGATCCTTGTCGTTGATCACGAGTGTAGCGTCAACCGGGACTTCGTGTTTGCGGCGCACGATGTGGGTGTTTGTCACCTTGATCATGCGCTGTTCGCCTTCCCAGTAGATATCCACAGTGCCATCGATCTCGGCGATCACCGCTTCGCCCTTTGGCGTGCGAGCCTCGAAAAGCTCCTCGACGCGCGGGAGACCCTGAGTGATATCCTCGGCGCCGGCCACACCTCCGGTGTGGAACGTGCGCAAGGTGAGCTGCGTGCCAGGTTCGCCAATGGATTGAGCGGCAATAATGCCCACCGCTTCGCCGGGGCGCACCATCCAGCCACGGCCCAGGTCACGGCCATAGCAGCGCTGGCACAAGCCGACGCGCATCTCGCAGGTCAGAGGCGAGCGGACAAATGCTCGCTTTACACCAGCCGCGGCCAGACGCTCGACATCGGACTCTTCGATCATCTGATTGCGCTCGACGATCACCTCGCCCGTGCGCGGGTCGCTGATCGGCGCCCCAGCCACCCGGCTGATCACCCGCTCGCCAAATTTCTCGCCAACCGAGCGGCTCTCCTCGTCGTCGATCCAGACACCGCCCATCGTGCCGCAGTCTTCCTCGGTGATAATGACGTCCTGCGCCACATCCACCAGGCGGCGGGTCAGGTAGCCCGCGTCCGCCGTCCGCAGTGCGGTGTCAGCCAGACCCTTGCGCGCGCCGTGGGTACTCAGGAAGTACTCGAGCGAGGTCAGGCCTTCTCGGAAGTTGGAGCGAATCGGCAGCGCAATGATCCGGCCGGATGGGTCAGCCATCAAGCCGCGCATGCCAGCAAGCTGGCGGATAGGTGTCACCCCACCTTTGGTCGCGCCACTGGTCGCCATCGCGCCGATGCCCTCCAGCGGGTCAAGCCGCACTTTCACGGCTTGGGTGATCTCGTCGGTGGCTCGCGTCCACAGCTCGACTACTCGGTTGTACTGCTCATCTTCGGTAATCAAGCCACGGCGATACTGGCGCTCGGTCTGCTCCACGTCGCGAGTGGTCGCGTCGAGGATGGCCGCTTTTTGCTCCGGCACCTGGATATCGCTCACCGCGATGGTGAACCCGCTCTGGGTGGCATATCGGAAACCCATCTCCTTGATGACGTCCACCGTATGGGCTGTTTCGTCTTGACCAAGCAGTTCATAGCACTCACCGACGAGGATGTTGACGGACTTCTTGTCCATCACCTCGTTGACGAAGTGCAGGGCCGGTGGCAGACCAAGGTTGAAGAGTACGCGGCCGGGCGTGGTTTCGATCAGCCGGTTAGCCGGCCAGCGGGCGGCCGAGTAGCCGTGAACGCGCATTTGGAGCTTGAGCTCTTCAAGACCCTTGACGCCGAAGTCGGCGACCTCATCGATAAACTTGCGGTCACTCTTCTGGGCCAAGTTGTCCAAGGTCTTCCCGATCGTGGTAATGCCTCCGGCCTTCAGTGCATGGAGGACGCGATCGCTCAACCCTAGGGTCTCCACACCTACCTCGTCTAAGGGAGAGGTGAAGCGGGTCTTTATCCTCGCACGAATGTCTACAACGCGCAGACTGTAGGCCATCAAGGTCTCGTCGAAGTCGGTGAAGATCTTGCCCTCGCCTTTGGCGCCCGGCTGGATGGTCGTCATATAGTAGACGCCCAGCACCATGTCCTTAGACGGGCCGACAATCGGCTCGCCGCTAGCCGGCTTGAGCAGGTTGCGGGTGGACAGCATCAGCTCGCGCGCTTCGGCGACTGCCATGTCGCTCAACGGCACATGTACCGCCATCTGGTCGCCGTCGAAGTCGGCGTTGAAGGCAGAGCAGACCAGCGGGTGCAGCTGGATGGCGTTGCCCTCGATCAGCACGACCTCGAAGGCCTGGATGCCCAGCCGGTGCAGGGTCGGCGCGCGGTTCAACAGGACGGGCCGGTCCTTGACGATGTCGTCCAACACGTCCCAGACCGCCGGATCGATGCGATCGACCATGCGCTTGGCGCTCTTGATGTTGTGGGCGTGGTTATGTTCGACCAGCCGGCGCATCACAAAGGGCTTGAACAGCTCTAACGCCATCTTCTTGGGCAGGCCGCACTGGCTCAGCTTGAGCGTAGGGCCGATGACGATCACAGAGCGGCCGGAATAGTCGACGCGTTTACCCAGCAGGTTGCGGCGGAAGCGCCCCTGTTTGCCCTTGAGCATGTCCGACAGCGACTTGAGCTTGCGCTTGCCGCTGCGGCTCACAGCGCGGCCGCGGCGACCGTTGTCGATCAGGCTGTCCACGGCCTCTTGCAGCATGCGCTTTTCGTTGCGCACGATTACGTCGGGTGCGCCCAGCTCTAACAGCCGGCGCAAGCGGTTGTTGCGGTTGATAACACGACGATAGAGGTCGTTCAGATCCGAGGTGGCAAAACGGCCGCCATCGAGCTGAACCATCGGGCGTAGGTCGGGCGGGATCACTGGCAGTACGGTCAAGATCATCCACTCGGGTCGGTTGCCCGATTTGCGGAAGGACTCGCACACGCGTAGTTGCTTCGCGGCTTTCTTGCGCCGTTGCTTTGAGCGAGTTGTCTTGATCTCGTGGCGCATCTCCTTGGCCATCTTGTCCAGGTCCAGACGTGCCACGATCTTGCGAACGGCCTCGGCGCCCATATCGGCTTCGAAAACATTGCCCCACCGATCCGACAGCTCGCGATAGTGGTTTTCCGACAGAAGCTGGCGCTCGCGAATGGACTTGAGCTCCAGTAGCTCATCTTCCATCTGGGCGCGGAGCTTCTCCGCCTGCGCCTCGCGCTGCTCATGGATGCCCATGATCTCCTGCTCGATCGCCATGCGTTCGTGTTCTTTCTTGGCGCCGAGCAGGTCGTTGAGACGGCCTCGCTCATCCTGCAGCAACGCGTCAATTTCACTCAACTGCTCTTGGGCGGCCTCACTCAGACGTTCCAGATCGTGCCGCTGAACGACATCGCCCTTGGCGAGGAGCGGCGTGACCATCCACGACAGCTGGATTGCCTCCTCGGTTGGTTTGCCAATCCGGTTATCCAGACGCTGGGTCAAGTGTTCGACTTCGGTGAGGACGGCGGTCGATTGCTGTTCTAAGCGCTTGGACATATCCTCCAAGCCAGCTTCCATTTGTTGATCGAGGGCTCGGATGGCCTTGTTTCGACGATCCTCGATATCGAGGGTTTTGGTGTCGATCTCCTGGTCCAGCTTGCTGAGTTTTCCGGTCAAATCGCGCTCGTGGCGTTGCAGCGTGCGATTGCGTGCGTCTTCGTCTACTTCGGTGATGATGTACTGGGCGAAGTAGAGCACACGTTCCAGGTTGCGCGGTGAGATGTCAAGCAGCAGGCCGAGCCGGCTGGGCACGCCCTTGACATACCAAATATGGCTGACCGGGCTGGCTAGCTCGATATGACCCATGCGCTCGCGACGGACACGGCTGGGCGCCACCTCGACGCCGCACTTGTCGCAGACGATTCCCTTGAAGCGCACCCGTTTGTACTTGCCGCAGTAGCATTCCCAGTCTTTGGTTGGACCGAAAATACGTTCGCAAAAAAGCCCATCGCGCTCTGGCCGCAGGGTTCGGTAGTTGATGGTTTCCGGCTTCAGTACCTCGCCATAGCTCCACTCCCGAATTTGTTCGGGAGAGGCTAAGGAGATACGGATGGCATCAAAATCGTTTACTTCCACGGGTCACCTCGTCAATTGTCAATTGTGAATGGTGAATTGTCAATTGTGAATGCCTCCAGACATTGACAATTGACAATTCGCACTTGACCATTCACAATTATCTTCCCGCCAGCGGGCCAGGGACGCTCAGGCTAAAGCCGAGCTTGGGCAATTGGTCGTCGCTGTCATCCTTGCCAAACTGGATGACCTCTTCCTTTTCGTTGACCACCTCGACGGCCAGGCCGAGGGACTGCAATTCCTTCACCAGCACACGGAAGGATTCCGGCACGCCGGGCGAGGAGATCGGCTCTCCCTTGACGATGGCTTCGTAAGTCTTCACGCGACCAGTGACGTCATCCGACTTGACGGTGAGCATTTCCTGCAGGGTGTAGGCCGCGCCGTACGCCTCTAGCGCCCACACCTCCATCTCGCCGAAGCGTTGGCCACCGAATTGGGCCTTGCCGCCGAGCGGCTGCTGTGTCACGAGCGAGTACGGCCCAGTGGATCGAGCGTGTACCTTGTCTTCGACCAAGTGCGCCAGCTTAAGCATGTTCATTACGCCCACCGTCACAGGGCGGTCGTAGGGCGTGCCGGTCAAGCCGTCGATCAGAGTCATCTTGCCGGTGGTGGGTAGGGCCAGATCCTTGGCGAGCGCCATGCGGACGGCCTCATGCTCCACCTGTTCATTAGACATCGCCGAAATGCGATCCATGGCCTCGTACACGGCCCGGCGATCGTCAACGCTTTCGTCGATCTCTTGGAAGGTCGCAGGTGTGGAGGCCGCATCGCTGTCATCGGAGGTGTACACGGCTAACCGCATCTCGTCGCGAACGGTCTGTTTGAGCCACTCGCGGAGACAGACTCTGCGCGCGTTTTCGTTGATACGCATACGTTCGGAAAGTGGGATCTCTTGGAAGTCGCCGGCAATGATGCTATCCGGATCGTAGTTCTGTGGCTCCTCGCGCAACCATTCACGCAGCATGGAATGTCGCGCATAGCCTTCGTCTCGGTACACGCGTTCGGCATCGTAACCTCGCGCACCCAACCACTCGATCAGATAAAGCGTGCGCAGTTCGTCGTCGTGTGCGAGGTGCTCCAGTTCCATGTCCTGAGTCAGGGACCACGTCCAGGCGCGCTTGCTGGCCTTTTCCCACGCCCGGCCCATGAGCCAGGCTCGAGCCAGCTCGGCCTCGATCTCATCCTCGCGCGCGCCGTCGAACACTGGGGTCTCGACGTAAAACCCGAGTTGTTTTGCAGCGAAGCCCAAGTGTGTTTCCAGCACCTGGCCAATATTCATGCGGCCAGGCACACCCAGGGGATTGAGGATCATGTCGACTGAGGTGCCATCTTCCAAGAAAGGCATGTCCTGCACTGGGACGACCTTGGAGATGACGCCCTTATTTCCGTGGCGACCAGCCATCTTATCGCCCTCGGTGATCTTGCGTCGCTGCGCCACCATAACGCGTACCATCTTCTCGACTCCGGAGGGCAGGTCACGATGGTCATCCCGGCTGAATACCTTGATGTCTACCACCTTGCCCTTCTCGCCGTGCGGCAGACGCAGGCTCGAGTCTTTGACCTCACGTGCTTTCTCACCGAAGATCGCCCGCAGTAGCTTTTCTTCGGGCGTAAGTTCTGTCTCACCCTTTGGCGTGATCTTGCCAACCAGGATATCGCCTGGGCCAACCTCGGCGCCGACACGGATGACACCTTCTTCGTCCAGGTCTCTGAGTGCGTCTTCACCCACGTTGGGGATGTCGCGTGTGATCTCCTCAGGGCCGAGCTTGGTATCGCGCGCTTCGGTCTCATGCTTCTCGATATGGATCGAGCTGAATCGATCCTCTTGCACCATCCGCTCCGAGATCAGGATGGCATCCTCGTAGTTGCCACCTTCCCAGCTCATAAAGGCGACCAGTACGTTCTGACCAAGCGCTAATTCGCCGTGTTCGGTTGAGCTTGAGTCGGCCAGTACGTCGCCGGTGTTGACGATGTCGCCCTTGAACACCGCCGGGCGCTGGTCGATGCAAGTCGATTGGTTGGAACGATTGAACTTGCGCAGCGGATAAGTGCGACGGGTTCCATCCAGTTCGAGTATGACAACCTCGGCACTGGTGGCGCTGATGACCTCGCCGTCTCGCTCCGCCAGTACCACCTGGCCACTGTCGACCGCTGCCGGCCTTTCCATGCCTGTGCCGACGATCGGTGCTTCAGGCTTGACCAGAGGAACCGCCTGGCGTTGCATGTTGGAGCCCATCAGGGCGCGGTTGGCGTCGTCATGCTCCAAGAAGGGGATCAGCGAGGCCGAGACACTAACGATCTGTTGCGGCGACACGTCCATGTAGTCGATATGCTGCGGCGTTTCGAACAGGAAGTTCTGGCTACGCCGGGCCGATACGCGGGCCTCTTTGAAGCGGCCTGCCGCGTCCAGAATTGCGCTGGCCTGAGCGATCGAGTGACGGTCTTCTTCGTCGGCTGTCAAGTAGGAGATGGTATCAATTGCGCGAGGGTGTATCTTGAACGCTCGTGGAGCCTCCTCAGGCAAAGTCTCGTTGACAAGCTGGATCGTCTCTTGATCCATGGTGGAGAGCGAGGGGATAATAACCTCACGGTTGAGGGGATCGACGATTGCTTCGGCAAGAGTCGCATCCAACATCTCCGGCGACATCAACTCAGCTTCGTGAATAACCTTTCGGTAGGGCGTCTCGATAAAGCCATATTCGTTGACGCGACCGTAGCTCGCCAGCGAGCCGATCAAACCGATGTTCGGCCCTTCTGGCGTCTCGATCGGGCAGATGCGGCCGTAGTGGCTATGATGTACGTCGCGCACGTCAAAGCCAGCGCGCTCGCGGCGCAGGCCACCCGGTCCCAACGCGCTCAGTCGGCGCTTATGGGTCAACTCAGCGAGCGGGTTGGTTTGGTCCATGAACTGGCTCAGCTGGCTGCCGCCAAAGAACTCGCGTGTCGCAGCTACCACGGGCCGGATGTTGATCAGGGACAGTGGCGTGATTTGTTCGGGGTCGCGAATGGACATGCGCTCGCGCACGACGCGTTCCATGCGCAACAGGCCAATGCGTAGTTGATTCTGGATCAGCTCGCCAACGGTCTTGATGCGGCGATTGCCAAGGTGATCGATGTCATCTGCGCTCTCGACGCCGTTGTTGATCTTGATCATGAACTCGATGACCCGGACCACATCGGTGTTTGTCAATGTGCGGTGGGTCATGGGCACTTCGCCCATTAAATCCAGGCGACGGTTGAGTTTGTAGCGGCCCACTTTGCCGAGGTCATAACGCCGGGGTTCGAAGAGCAGGTTCTGCATGAACTTTTCGGCGTTGTCCAGGGTCGGTGGATCGCCAGGGCGCAGCTTCTTGTAGAACTCCAGCAACGCCTCATCACGCGTGCGCATGTGCAAAGGTTCTTTGTCGATCGATGCGGCGATATACGGATGTTCCGGCATCGTGTCCACGTTCTGGAACAGCTCGAAAATCTCGTCGTCGCTGCTGAATCCGATCGCGCGTAGCAGCACAGTGACGGGCAGCTTACGCTTGCGGTCGACCTTGACCGAGAGGACGTCGCGTCGGGAGGTCTCAAACTCGAGCCAGGCGCCGCGGCTTGGAATAAGCTTGGCCATGCACATCTCGCGGCCCGTGGCTCGGTCTTCGTCAACGGTGAAGTAGACGCCTGGCGAGCGGATCAATTGGCTCACCACGACGCGCTCGGCGCCATTAATAATGAAGGTGCCGGCGTCGGTCATGAGCGGGAAGTCGCCGGTGAAGACGTCGGACTCGCTGATTTCGCCCGTATCATGATTTCGTAGCTGCACCCGAATCCACAGGGGGGCAGCGAAGGTGATGTCGCGCTCACGACATTCTTGCTCCGAGTATTTCGGTTCGCCGAACCAAAACTTACCGAAATGGAGCTCCAGGTTTCGGTTGAAACTGACAATGGGGGAGATCTCGTCGAGCAGCTCTCGCAAGCCCTCGTCTCTGAACCAGGCAAATGAGTTTAACTGGATCTCGGTCAGGCGTGGCAGCGGATGCACATTGGGGATGCGAGCATAGTTCTTGCGCTGGATTTGATACTTGGAAGCCAATGTCGTACCTCCGATCGTTTTTGGGTTGGGCCGGGCAACCCAGCGATAGTAGAAAAAATCTCTATCCAAACAGAGCAAAAAAGCCAGGCCAATCTCTGGTCAAGGAGACTGCGGTGTCCTGGCTGGCAGGAGAGATGTCAGAGTCCCTTCCTGATGACTTAACTGCACGAAAGCAACTTTTTTGGCTTTTGACGGCACGCGCCAATCGCCCAAGCAAGACACGATCGTGACCAGAGGCCCGACCGTTGGACATGGGCTTCAGTATAGTTCTGGAGAGGGATTGGCGGTTTAGATCGTCTCTATCAGACCGTTTTGCGCGTTTCTCTAATCTAACTTTGTTCGCACAGCAAAAGTAGATGCTACCACAGAAAAGGTAACTTGTCAAGCCCCAGTTTTCACGGCTTTTTTTGCCTCGAAGCCGAGGTCGTCAAACAGCGGATAGGGCGATCGATCCTACCAGGCTACGCTCATGGCGTGACCTGAGGTTTCTCACTCACACTGAAATCCTTCGAGCGTTGATTGAGGGAGGGAACCTTAAAATTTGACTGCACATGCAGAATTTGTTGCTATTGACCCTTGCAAAAACGCCTGAAGGGTGATATGATGACGGAAAGTGGGAGAAAGTGGGAGAAAGTGGTTCGATTTCTCTCGGATTCTTCCCACTTTGTGGGACAATAACTCGCACATTTGTTCTATTTATTGTTCTCTGTGGGACAGGCGGTCTAGCAGCAATGTTGATTGGCCACTATGAGCACTCGCTGGACAATAAAGGGCGGCTGACGCTCCCATCTGAGTACGCCGAGGAACTGACGGCCGGCGTAGTGCTGACCCGTGGCATGGAGGCCTGCATGTACCTCTTTCCACGGGCCGAGTTCGAGCGTGTCGGCGTTCGACTGCGCGAGGAATCGCTGACCGATTCTCGGGCTCGCAAGTTGCGCCAGTGGCTCTTTCCCCAAGCCCACGCCTTAGAACCGGATCGCCAGCGCCGAGTGCTGATCCCGCAATGGCTGCGCGACCATGCCAATATCACAGACAAGGTCTTGATCGCCGGTATGGACAACTACGTCGAGCTGTGGCAGCCCGACGCATGGCGCGAGCGTGACCGTACCCTGGCAGCCGAGCTGGAAGACCAGGATTTCTTCGCCAGCTTGCACATATAATGTCGGAATCTCCGTTCCCATGGCCCCGCCTACCGCCTCCGATCCGTTTGATGACCGTCAGCCGGCGGCGCCGGTACCAGGCACGGTTCACTTACCTGTGTTGGAGCAGGAGGTGCTCCGTTTCCTGGCGCCTCACCCAGACGGTCTGTACATCGATGCCACCGCCGGCGGCGGTGGTCATTCGCTTGCTATCCTGCAAGCGTCAACTTCAGGTGACGCGGCGCCTGTACCATCGGCCCTCTCTGCTGCTGGCGGAGCACGCAGTGGACGGGTTGCTGAGTCTCGATGCCGATCCGGCCGCAGTCGAGCGGGTGCGCCATCTGCTCGGAGCCTTCGGCGAACGATCGACAGTGGTGCACTCCAACTTTCGCTATCTCGCAACGATCGCACGGCAACACGGTTTTGTCGCCGTCGATGGAATCCTCATGGATTTGGGCTTGTCCAGCGATCAGTTGGAAAACGCCGGCAAGGGTTTCGCTATGTTGACCCAGGGCCCATTGGACATGCGCTTCGACCCAGGCCAGCCCTTGACAGCCGCTGACCTGGTCAATTCGACGAGCGAAGAGGATCTGGCAAACCTGATATATCGCTATGGCGAAGACCGTCTCTCGCGGCGCATCGCCCGGGCGATTGTCAGGGCCAGGCCGCTCAGCTCTACGTCGGAGCTGGCCGAAGTGATCAGGAGAGACGTGGGCCGGCGGGAGAAGATTCACCCGGCCACCCGAACGTTTCAAGCTCTGCGCATTGCGGTCAACGACGAGCTTGGCGCTCTGAGCGATGCCCTGCCTCAGGCCGCGGCGCTGCTACGTCCCGGTGGACGGCTGGCCGTGATCGCGTTTCATTCGCTCGAAGACCGCATCGTCAAACAGTTCATGCAGCGCGAGGCCACCGATTGTCTGTGTCCGCCCGAGGTGATGGTTTGCCAGTGTGGCCACAAGGCGAAATTGACGATCGTGACTCGCAAACCCGTCCAGGCAGCGCAGGCCGAGTTGAATCGAAACCCTCGCAGCCGCAGCGCAAAGCTCAGGGTAGCCGAACGGCTGCCTGACTTCACCATCGAGTAAGGAAAAATCGCCATGCTGGAGCGCACCGCCCTACCCAATCCGTCGCATCCCGCCCTACCCAATCCGTCGCGACCCGCCCCTGGCCTCCACCTGCCGAGGCGCGTGGGTATGTCGCCGCAATTCGTCCAATTTGCCCTCGTTGTGATGGGAATTGCACTGGTTACCTTCATTATGTACCTCTACGTGCTGCCAAATAGCCAGATCAACGCAGGCCCGCACGCAGATTGCCCAACTGCAGGAGAGAAAGTCGGAACTGCACCGTCGAGACTCCGAGGTTTTGCAGGAAATTGCGCGTTATTCTGACCTGAAGACTCTGGAGATTCGAGCTCGCCAGATCGGCATGGGGCCTGTCCAAAGCGCAATCTACCTGAACATGCCGGAAGCGGGCGATCGTCAGGTCACCGACCGAACCGCGCCGGCAGACACAGCCGGCGGCCGTGGTGCCGAGTTCAATGCACAGAACAAGTTGATGCTGGCAGGTGACTTCGAGCAACAGGCCAGGAAGCTGCTCAACGACGCATCCCATTGGGCCGACGGCATCCTGAGCCGGCTGCTGGGCGACTAGCGGATCTGATCCCTTGGAGTAATGACTGGTCATGACTACAAAGCCCTCGGTTCCAACTTGGCGGATACTCACGGTGGCTGTTGCCATCTTTGTGGGTTTTCTGTTATTGATCGTCCAACTGGTACGGTGGCAGGTGGTTCAGCGTGGCGAGTTTCTGCCAGAGTCTGGCATTCCTGCCAGCAGCACTGGCAGGAATGTTCCTGCACGCGGACCAGAGCGAGGCGCGATTGTCGACATCAACGGCGCTCCGTTTGCTTTTGACAGCTTCCATTGGGAGATCTGGGTAGAGCCTTGGCTGGTGCCTGACGGCAACGAGACAGCCCTTGCGGCGCGATTGATCCAGACCTTGGGGCCGAGCCTGCAAGTGTCGCCCGAGGATCTGCAACAGGGGCTGCTGGCACATGAGGTGAAGATCATCACGCTGACCAGAACCGCACCGCAGCCGGTCGGCCAGGCGATCACGGAATGGGACGACGCACCCGGTGTCGTCGCTAAGCCGTTCCCAGGCCGCTACTACCCACAAGGCGCGCTCGCATCGCACATACTTGGCTTCGTCAACACCGTGCCGCAGGCGTTCTACGGCGTTGAGCAGTACTACGACAACTATCTGGTCGATGTCAAGACGCCATGGTTCCCCTCGGATCCGAAAGTCCAATCGGTCTATCGCCAACTTCCTGCTGGCTGGCAGGAGATCCTGCCATCGGCCGTCGGACAGGACCTGGTCCTGACAATCGATCGTCGCGTCCAAGCCATCACTGAACGGATTTTGGCTGAAGCCATCGGCATGTATCAAGGCGGAGTTGGGCACGATCGTCGTGATGGACCCAAAGACAGGCGCTATCCTGGCCATGGCCAGCCTGCCGGCCTACGATCCCAATCAGTATGCCAACACCCAGACCGAACTCCTGTCCAACCCAGCGATCACCAAACCGTATGAGCCTGGCTCGGTGTTCAAGATCGTGACGATGGCGGCGGGAATCGACGCCGGGCTGGTGACCCCGTCCACGGTGCTGACTGACTCGCTGTCGATTGATGTCGGCGGCCGCACCATCTATAATTCCGTCTTCCGAACGTACGGTAAGGTCTCTGTGCGTGAGGCCTTGGTGCGTTCGTTGAACATCCCGACGGCCGAAGTGGCGTTGATGTTGGAAGAATCGCGTTTTTATCAGTACGTCCGGCGCTTCGGTTTTGGCCAGCTAACCGAAGTGGATCTGGCCAACGAAAGCTCAGGCACGGTCAAGGTGCCAGGCGATCGCCTGTGGAGCCAGGTTGACCTGGCGACAAATGCCTTTGGCCAGGGCCTGGCCGTCACGCCCGCTACAGATGGTGCGCGCTACTGCCGTTATCGCCAACGGCGGCATGTTGGTCAAGCCACACGTCGTCGATTCCATGGTCTTCCGCGGACGTATCATCAAACCTGATACCGCGCCAGCGCGGCGGGTCATTAAACCGGAGACGGCCCAGCAAGTCAAGGACATGATGGTTGATGTTGTCGAGGAAGGCTCGTTCGCGGCTTCGGTTAAAGGGTACTCCGTGGCTGGCAAGACGGGCACTGCACAGGTAGCCATCGGTGGAAGTTATAGCCCGACGGAGACTATCCATTCTTTCGTAGGTTTCGTTCCTGCCGACGATCCCAAGCTTGTGGCCCTGGTGAAGCTCGATGTACCCAAGACGCATCCCTGGGCTGACAGCACCGCTGCACCGACGTTTTCCAGATTGGCGACAGAGCTGTTACGTCTCTGGCGTGTACCGCCTGAGCAGGTAGTCCAAAAACCATGAATGTGACGCTGCTCGACGTATGGCACGCACTAACCACACAAACAAGCGAGTCTTCCCTGGTCGGGCTTGCTGCAACGCGCCCGCTGTCGGCGGTCGTGGTCGACAGCCGGCAGGCCGGGGCAGGCAGCCTATTTGTGGCCTTGCCGGGCGAGCATACCGACGGCCACAACTTCGTGGCGCACGCTTTTAGCCGTGGTGCTCTGGCCGCGCTCATCAGTCGTCCGGTAGATGGACCCTTTCTGACCCTGGATGCTCGCCAAGCCTGGCCAGAGGGCTGTCTTGGCAGTCCGGTGAACCCGTGTGCATCCTGGTGGATAACACGCAGGTCGCTTTACAGCAGGTTGCCGCCGCCTGGCGCACCCGCTTCTCGCCGCGCGTGATCGCGGTCACCGGAAGTGTAGGTAAGACAACGACCAAAGAGATCATCGCCGCTGTGCTCGACCAGCACTTTGTGACTCTCAAGAGCCCCGGCAATCTCAACAATGAGATCGGCCTGCCGCTCACCGTGCTGCAGATGGAAGAGCGTCACGAAAGGGTCGTGCTGGAAATGGGCATGTACGCCGTCGGCGAGATCGCCCAACTCTGTCGTATTGCCCGCCCTCAGGTCGGTGTGATCACCAATGTCGGACCGGTGCATCTGGAGCGGTTGGGTACACTCGAGCGTATTGCCCAGGCGAAGGCCGAGCTGGTGCAGGCGTTGCCGGCTGATGGCGTCGCCGTGCTCAACGCCGACGACCCTTTGGTGTCCGCAATGGCGGGCCAGACCAACGCCCGGGTCTTCCGATATGGCCTTGCATCCGACGCCGAACTCTGGGCTGATGACATTGTGGGCGAGGGCTTGGAGGGCATCCGTTTTCGGTTTCATTACCAGGGCGATGTGGTGCATGTGCGGGTGCCGCTGCTTGGCCGTCACAGTGTGCACACCGCCCTCCGCGCGACAGCAGTCGGTCTGATCGAGGGCCTGAGCTGGGAGGAAATCGTTGCCGGGCTGCAAAACGTGGATACTCAACTGCGTCTGATGGTCGTACGTGCCGTGAACGGAGCGACCTTGCTGGACGACACCTACAACGCCAGCCCAGCCTCTACCCTGGCCGCCCTAAACCTGCTGGCCGACTTGTCGGTGGGCAACGGGCGGCGTATCGCGGTCCTGGGCGACATGTTGGAGCTAGGCAGCTATGAGGAGGAAGGCCATCGCATCGTTGGCGCGCGCGTGGCAGATGTGGTCGACACGCTGATTACGGTAGGCCAGCGGGCTCGGCTGATTGCCGAGGAGGCCGTGGCGGCCGGCCTACCGGCGAGCAAAGTGCAGGCCGTGGAAGATTCCGAAACCGCTCTTGTTAGGTTGCGCGCAATGCTTGGCCCAGGCGACGTCGTGTTGGTCAAGGGATCACGCGTGTCGCACATGGACGAGATCGCTACGGCGCTCAGCTCGATTCCGGATGCCAAGCGCGAGGAGGCATAGCAACCCTATGGCCTACCCTTTGGCCCTGGGCGCCATCACCTTTTTCCTGGCTGTTATCTGGGGTCGGCCCTTGATCAACTGGCTCATCCGCAACGAGATGGGCAAGAAAATCCGGGTTGAAGAACCTGGCGCGCATCAACTCAAGATGGGCACGCCCACCATGGGTGGGCTGATGGTCATCATCCCTGTTCTGGTGATCACCGGTGCACTGAATATCGCCAACTTGTTGGGCTTCAATTTCATCGGACAATCGGTCCTGATTCCATTGATCACGCTCGTAGCCTTTGGCTTGCTTGGCCTGATCGACGACCTGGAAGGCATTCGGGGTAAGCGGGCCAAGGGTGAGGGCATTATGGCTCGTACAAAAGCGAGCTGGCAGGTCATCTTTGCGCTGATCATCGCCTTGATCCTGCACTTTGGTCCAACTGAGCTGCGTAGCGTGGCGATCCCGGGCATTACCGATCGCATCGATATCGGCCTTCTGTGGGTGCTTGTTGCAGCGCTCATCATCGTCTTCACGTCGAATGCCGTCAATCTCACCGATGGGTTGGATGGGCTGGCCGGCTCGCTGGCCGCGGTTGCCTTTGCCTGCTTTGGCGTGATCGCCTATTTGCAGGGACAGGTCTGGCTGGCAGCCTTCTGCTTCACGATGGTCGGTGCGCTGCTGGCTTTCCTATGGTTCAACGCCCACCCGGCAGAGCTGTTTATGGGCGACGTCGGCTCGTTGGCTATCGGGGCAACCCTGGCCGTAGTGGCGTTAATGACAGGCCAATGGCTCCTTCTGCCGATCGTGGGCGCAATGTTCTTCGCCGAGGCCGGCTCGGTGATGTTACAAGTCTCTTGGTTCAAATTCACCAAGCGTCGCTACGGCCAGGGCCGGCGCATTTTCAAGATGAGCCCGCTGCACTATCACTTCGAGCTCAAAGGCTGGAGCGAAACCCAAGTGATGCAGCGCTTCTTTTTGTGTGGCATCCTGGCTGGGATGCTGGGCGTGGCTCTTGCGCTCATATAGGAGTGTCAGGTGTCAAGGAGTGTCAAGTGTCATGTGAAATTCGCAGTTTCTGACACTTGACACCTGACACTTGCACACACCGACACCTGACACTCCGACACTCATGACCCTAACCACCTACGCCGGAAAGCACGTCGTCATCCTCGGCCTCGCCCGACAGGGCACGGCCTTGGCGCGCTTCTTTCTAGGTGCAGGCGCTCAGGTGACAATCAGCGACGTTGCTTCGGCCGACCAGCTGGCTGGACCGCTGACCGAGCTGGACGGTACGATGGTGCGCTTGGTTCTCGGCAGTCATCCGTTCGACTTGTTAGACGGCTGTGACTTGCTCTGCCTCAGCGGCGGCGTGCCGCCCCAGATCCCGCTCGTGGAGGCGGCACGCCGGCAGGGCATTCCTCTCAGCAACGACGCGATTCTCACCATCGAGCGCAGCCCGGCGCCGGCCATCGGGATCACCGGCTCGAGCGGTAAGACGACGACGACGACGCTTGTGGGTTTGATGCTTCAGGCGGCGGTGGAGAGTGGAGAGTGGAGGGTGGAGGGTGGAGAGAGCAGAGTAGAGAGTGATGGCGTAGAAGAGGACCGCTTGCCCTTCACCCTCCACTCTCCACTCTCCACCCTCCACCCTCCCCGCATCTGGGTCGGTGGCAACATCGGCGTGCCGCTGGTGGACAGGCTGGAGCAAATCCGGGCCGCCGATTGGCTGGTGCTGGAGCTCTCGAGTTTTCAGCTTGAGCTTTTCGACGCCGCGGCGGGTGGCTACTCGCTCAGTCCGCACGTGGCGGCCATCTTAAACATCACACCCAATCACCTGGATCGGCATCCTTCGATGGCGCACTATGCCGCCTGCAAGGCAAACATCCTGCGTTGGCAAGGAACCCTGCCTCGGGTGCAGACGACGACTGGCCAGGCGCTTGAGCCAGTGACCGTACTCGGCGCCGACGATGCAGTCACAGGTAAATGGTTGCGCACCGGTCGGGTCGAAATCGACGCCGGCAAAGGCCAACAAGCGTGCTCTTTTCCATTGACCAAGCAACTGCTGGGCTTTGGGCTCGGCGAGCCAGTGGGTGACGGGTGCTGGCTGGATCGCAACCGGATCATTCTGCGCGCCGACGCCGTCGATCGACCCGTGCTGGATGTTGGCAAGATTCAGTTGAGCGGTCGACATAATGTTCAAAACATAGCGGCGGCCTGTGCCATCGCGGGCGCAGCTGGGGTTGAGCCAGAGGCCATGGCCCAGGTCGCAAATACCTTCACCGGCGTTGAACACCGCCTTGAGCTGGTGCGAGAGTTGCATGGCGTGCGTTGGTACAACAATTCCATCGCTACTGCGCCGGAACGGGCGACAGCGGCGCTGCACAGCTTCGATGAGCCGATCATCTTGCTGGCAGGTGGACGAGACAAGAAACTGCCCTGGGATGAGTTCGCCCGCTTGGCGCATCAGCGGGTGAGAGTGCTGGTCGTCTTCGGCGAGGCGGCTGGACTGATCGAGCGAGCAGTGACCGGCTATTCTGAGGACGACGATGATATGCAGCTGATCCGTTGCACTGACCTGGCCGATGCCGTGATGGCTGCTGCGCGGACGGCCCGCGCGGGCGATGTTGTATTGCTCTCGCCCGGCGGAACGAGTTTTGATGCATACAAGGACTTTGCCGCCCGCGGCGAACATTTTCGCTCGTTGGTGAAGGCACTGTAAGACGAGGATTCATGGCGACAACACGAACCCAATCATCGATACCAAGCCGCCAGCCTCGAGCTGGACAACGGTCGGTTGTTGCCCAGTACGACTTCCTGTTGCTGGCAATTGTCGCAGCCTTGGTGGGCCTGGGCCTGGTAATGGTTTTCAGCGCCAGTTTTGCCCAGTCGAATCTGTATTTTGGCCGGCCGACCTACTACTTCCTGCGACAGCTACAATGGCTGGTTGTCAGTGTGGTTTCTATGGTAATCATTGCGCTCATCGACTTCCGTATCCTGAAACGTTGGTCGCTGATAATCATGATCGGGACCGTGTTGCTTCTGCTGGCGGTGCTCGTGTTTGGCCAGGACAACTTGGGCTCCAGGCGTCACCTGTTTGGCACCTCGGTCCAACCGAGCGAGGTCGCCAAGCTGACGATCATCGTCTATATCGCCTATTGGCTCAGCTCAAAGGGTTCCCGGCTGAAGGAAGTGTCCTACGGGCTGGTTCCGTTTGCCGTTTTGCTCGGCCTGGTGGCGTTACTGGTAGTCCTGCAGCCCGACTTCGACACCACAGGCCTGATCGTGGTCACGGCGTTGATCATGTTTTTCGTAGCCGGGGCTGACGTAAAGCAGCTCGCGATCTTCGCAGTGATTGCCACGGTCACTTTCTTGTTCGCCATGATGCAGATCGACTATGCGTCCAAGCGCATCTACGAATTCATGAGCTTTCTACGAGATCCACTCAACGGCAGCGCCCAGATGACGGCAGGTCTGCGAGCATTGGCTTTCGGTGGCCTGTTTGGCGAGGGCCTGGGCGATGGCCGTAACGTGGTGTACCTACCCTTCACCGACAGCATCTTCGCTGTGGTGGGCGAGGAGTTAGGACTGGTGGGCACCCTGGGCGTGGTCGTGCTCTTCTTGTCATTCGCATATCGTGGATTGCGGATCGCCCTGCGCTCTCACGATCCGTTTGGCCTGATCCTGGGCTGTGGCATTACCGCCTGGATCGCGATCCAGGCCTTCGTAAACATCGCAGTAAACACGGCAACCATCCCGGTAGGTGGACTGACGTTGCCGTTTATCAGCTATGGCGGCTCGTCGTTGCTGGCCTCGATGGCGGCGGTCGGCGTGTTGCTAAGCATTTCGCGCTACGGCGCCAGGGCGCCTGCCGGCCAAGAAAGTGAGCAAATCGGCGCGGCGGCGCTCAGCGGAGCATTCTATGCGACTTTTGGTCTCAGGTGGCGGAACGGGTGGTCACGTCTATCCCATCCTGGCCGTGCTCGACGCGTTAAGCCAACTCAGCGGGCCGGCCAGCACACCGGCGGCGCCAGCTATTCTAGCCGCAGCACCGGCTACAAAGTCAACACAATCAGCACGGACCGAGTTCGATAGCCTCAGCCGGCGGGTCACCCGCGCCAAGCGAACCATCGCTCGTCGCACCGGTGCAAGTAAGCGAAAAACCAGTAGCACAGCAGTCAAGCGCGTCCCGCGCCGCCGTTGAGAGCTCCTACGAGATTCTCTACGTCGGCGTTGCCGGAGCGGTTGAGGAAGAACTGGCTCGTCGTGCCGGCATTCCGTTCCAGGCGATCGAGAGCGGCCAGGTGCGTGGAATGGCGCCATGGGTTGCCGCTCGCAACCTGCTCAAAGCCGCCAAAGGCTCTCGCCAGGCGCGCCGCTTGATGGCCGAGTTTCGGCCCGAAGTCGTCTTCGTGACCGGCGGCTACGTGGCCGGACCGGTGGTCCTGGCGGCGTCGCGCGCCGGCCTGCCGGTGTTCATCTATTTGCCCGACATCGAGCCGGGCCTGGCGATCCAGCGCATGAGTCGCTTTGCTCGCAAGATCGGCGTGACTTTTCCTGAGGTCGCCCGGTATTTTCCTGGCAAAGCCGTGGTGACGGGCTATCCGGTGCGACCAGAGATTCTGGGTCTGGTTGGCCAAAAGGCCATGGCTCGCCAGCGACTGGGTCTTTCATCCGATGAGCCGGTGCTGCTGGTCTTCGGCGGCAGTCGAGGCGCTCGCAGCATCAACCAGGCTTTGGCCGAGGCACTGCCCGCGTTGTTGCCTCACTGCCAGGTCGTGCACATCAGCGGAACGCTGGATTGGCCCGAAGTAGAAGCGCGTGCAGCAAGCCTGCCGCAGCCGCTGCGGCTGCGGTATCACGCCTACCCGTATTTGCACGACGAAATGCCGCTGGCCTTGGCCGCAGCCGATTTGGTGGTCGCCCGTGCTGGCGCGTCAACCTTGGGCGAGTTTCCGGCTCTGGCCCTCCCGAGCATCCTGGCGCCGTATCCATACTCTGGGCAGCACCAGGACAACAACGCGGCCTACTTGGCCGACCGCGGTGCGGCGATCAAGCTGGCAGATGCCGAGCTGAACGCCCGGCTGGCGCCGGCGATCCTCGGGCTTCTGGAAGACTCAGCGGCTTTGGAGATCATGTCGCAAGCCGCAAAGGCGCTGGCCCATCCTGCTGCCGCCGCCGCTATTGCAGGAGAACTCATTGCATTGGCACAGAATGGTTGAGACCGATGCCGGCCCTGGCCAGTCGAGAGACCGTCAAGCGGCCACCAGTACCTCATGCAGTGCCGATCGTTCGTTCTGTAGACATGTTGTTTGTGAGTGAGGCCCATCCATGACGATATTGCCTGTCCTGCTACTCGCGACGACGATGGCCATTTTTGGAACCCTGGGATATCTGAAGGGATCCAAGTGGGCCTTCATCTCGTTGTTGATCCTGTTGGCGGCCTTTGTTGCCATCAAAGTGGCCGAGGATCAGATCGTTGCTGTGCTCAATGGTTTATATGTGGGCGTCATGGTTACCCTGAAAGGCGGTCTGGGTGCGATTGCCTCAGGCGACGTGGATGCACTCAAAGAAACCCTATCCTCCATCGACAAGCCGTTCACGGGCGAGAACGAGGAGTATGCGCTGCTTCTGTTCATCTTGGGTGCCGTTGCCGTCGGGTTGTTACTGTACTTGATCATGAAAAAGAGCAAATCGACCATCTTTGCTCTGATCTTGGGCTTGGTCTATGGCTATGTGCTGATGGCGGCGGTGCTTCCTCTGGTGACGAACATCCCCCCGTCTTCAATACCCGTGCCGATTATTCAGCCCTCCGGGCAAAGCGAACAGATTGCACAACAAGCACAGAGTAAGGCGGATCAGCTTTGGGAGACCCTGGCGACGCCTCAGAACATTCAGATTTTGACCGCATTGATTATTGTCTTCATTGCCTTGTTCCTCATACTCACGGTGCGTAAGGGCGCAAAGAGTCCTGGCGCCGAGCAACTCCGCAGAAGAAGGGATAGCAGTATGGGACCGATCGAACTGCTCTTTTTGACAGTGATTGGACTCTTCGGTGCCATTGGTCTGGTGCGAGGCTATCAGCGCGAGCTAGGCGTTACCACCATGCTGCTGCTTGCTTTGTTCGTCATCGAGTTCTTCACCAGCACGGCGCTTGGTGATCGGGTCATTACGGTTTTGACGAATCTCGGCCTCTCGCAGACGCAGCTTGCGACCATCGTGGATTTGACGGCATGCGGGGTGTTGCTTTTGATTACCTTCATTTCATACCAGGGCCTGGGGTTGATCTATCCCGGATCAGGCCAAAACCATTTCGTCAGTCTGATGGTCGGTTTGATTAACGGATACTTCTTAGCCGGTAGTATCTGGTGGTACCTGCAGGAAGCAGGGTGGCCATTTGGCGAGGTGACCCCCACTTATACTCCGCTGTATGAGTTCCTGGTACAGCTTCTACCGCCGGCGATCTTTCCCTGGCAATTCTATATTCTGGTGGCGGTTACCATGCTCATCATACGAGTGGTCAAGTGAGGCTATGTCACAGAGTTTTGAGACTCAACTAGACACTCAACCCACTTGGGCCGGACTGCTCGACTCGCCGGCACAGACCCATATCCATTTGGTCGGCATCGGTGGCGCCGGCCTGTCGGCTATCGCGCGGCTGTTACTGGAGCGCGGGTTCCGGGTGTCAGGATCGGACCAGCGGTCATCGGCCGCCGTCGCCGAGCTGGCCGAGTTGGGTGCAACTGTCATGATCGGCCACCGAGCCGAGAACGTGGCCGGTGCGCAGCTGGTGTTGATCTCGTCGGCAGTGCCGGCTGATAACCCCGAGGTTCTGGCGGCTCTGGCCGCCGGCTGTCCGGTGGTCAAACGTGAGCAGTTTTTGGCGCCCTTGATGGCAGGCCATCCGGCCCTGTGTGTGGCCGGGACACATGGCAAAACGACCACGACAGCCATGATCGTCACTCTGCTCGACATCGCCGGCGCCGAGCCGAGTTTCATTGTTGGCAGCTCAATTCTGGCTCTCGGAACCGCGGCTCGGGCCGGCCGGGCAGGCGGGCCATTTGTTATCGAGGCCGACGAGTACGACCACATGTTTTTGGGACTACAGCCGCAGATAGCCGTTGTGACCAACGTTGAATGGGATCACGTTGATTGCTATCCGAACCTGGAGAGTTACCATCAAGCCTTTGGCCAGTTTGCCAGTCTGGTTCCGTCGAGTGGAACTGTGGTTTTCTGCGGAGATGATCCTGGAGCGGCCTTATTACGCGCAGGTGCGGCTGATAGCCAGGCTACGTGGGTGTCCTACGGCCTGAGTGAGGGCTGCGACTGGCGCGCTGCGGCCTTGGAGACCCGTCCTGAGGGCGGCACCGATTGCGAAGTTTGGCATGCCGGTCTGCTGTTGGGGCGGCTCTCACTGCGCTTGTCCGGCGAGCACAATGTGCTCAACGCCCTGGCTGCGGTCGGTGCGGTGACTGCGACAGGCATCGACGTTTTCACGGAGCGTCGTGAAAACCTTAAATTTTCACGAATTTTCAGCGGCACCGAAAAACGACTTGAGGGTATCGGCGATAGTTATGGTATAACTGTTTTCGTAGACTACGCGCACCATCCCACTGAAGTGCGAGCAACGCTTAGTGCGGTGCGGCAACGTTTTCCCCGCCGCGCCATTTGGGTCCTGTTTCAGCCCCATACGTACAGCCGCACTCGGGCCTTGCTAAACGATTTTTGTGATTGCTTTGAAAACGCTGAGCACGTGCTCGTCACCGACATCTTCGCAGCTCGTGAGCGCGACACGCTCGGCGTTTCTGCTCAGGACGTGGTTCGGGTGCTGGCGTCCCACCCCGATGCCCGCTATGCAGGTGATCTGGATGCCGCCGTCAAGTTGCTACTGGTCGAGCTAAAGCCAGGCGATGTGTTGATTACACTGGGTGCTGGCGACGGCTATCAGGTAGGAGAACGTGTCTTGGCTGCGCTTCGCACGAGAGAGGCAAGTGAGATGGCTCCGTCGGCGGTGAATTCACAGGAAGCGCTTGCGACTGCCATTGCTCAGGCAACCGGGCTCGCTGTGCGTCGCGATGAGCCGTTGAGCAGCCATACCACTATGCGCATCGGTGGTCCGGCCGACTTGTTTGTTGTCGTTAACTCATTGGAGGACTTGGCGACTCTGGCGGCGCTCGCTCGGCGACACGATGTGCCGTTCCTTCTGTTGGGTGGCGGCAGCAATGTTCTGGTCAGCGACCGCGGTGTGCGTGGTTTGGTCGTCGCCAACGGGTGTCGTAGCATCGAGCGACGCGAGGGCAACGTCGTATGGGCCGAGTCCGGTGCCAACCTGGCAGGTCTGGCTCGCCAGGCCATGCGCTGGGGCCTCTCAGGGCTGGAATGGTGCGTCAGCGTCCCGGGCACGGTAGGCGGCGCGGTAGTGGGCAATGCCGGCGCACATGGCGGTTCAGTGGCCGATAACCTGTTGCGGGCCACCTTGCTCAATCCAGACGGCGCGCTCGCGGAGTGGCCAGTTGCACGCTTTCACTACGGCTACCGCAGCAGTGCGTTGAAGTCAACGATTCGTACAGACCGGCCTCATCCCATGGTGTTGTCGGCCGCATTTCAGCTGAACGAAGCTGATCTAGGTGAGATGGAAGCACGTGCAGCAGGCTTCCTGGCTCATCGCCGGGCTACGCAGCCGGTCGAGGCAAGCGCTGGCTCGATATTCCAGAACCCATCGGGCGACTATGCCGGCCGCATCCTGGAGTCGTTGGGCTTCAAAGGCCGTTCCAGCGGCGGTGCTGCGTTTTCGACCTTACATGCCAACTTCATCGTCAACCACGGCGGTGCGACAGCCGCCGACGTGTTGGCCCTGATCGACAACGCCCGTCAGGCAGCCTGGCAGAGCCTGAAAATCGAGCTGACTCCCGAGATCCTATTCGTCGGCGATTGGCTCCAAGCGCCGCCCTACCGGCCATTGGCTGGCGATTGACAGAACCATGTCTCACCGTAAACTCCGCATCGGCATCCTATTCGGTGGTCGCTCCGGCGAGCATGAGGTCAGCCTGCGCTCGGCCCGTTCGGTGGTGGCTGCGTTTGACTTGGAACGCTACGAGGTGGCGCTGATCGGCATTGACAAGCATGGGCGTTGGCTGTTAGGTGAGCAATCGTTGCTGCTGTTGGAGGCCGCGGATGGGCCCAATACGACCGAGCTCATGTCGCAGGCCGCCCCAACGGGGCTGGTGCCTCAGGACGAGTCGCTGCGGCATCTCGACGTAGTATTCCCGGTGCTGCACGGCCCTCTGGGCGAGGACGGCACCGTCCAGGGCTTGCTGGAGCTTGCTGACCTGGCTTACGTGGGCTGTGGTGTGATGGCCTCTGCGGTAGCGATGGACAAAGCTGCGAGTAAGGCGGTGTTTGCCGCTGCCAGCCTTGCCGCAGACGCCCTATCTGGTGTTCAAGCGCATAAGGTGGCAGATCGATCCAGCGGGCGTGTTGGACGAAGTCGAGCATCACCTGGCATACCCGGTCTTTGTCAAGCCGGCCAACATGGGCTCCAGCGTGGGCATCAGCAAAGCCAAGGATCGATCCGGGCTGGCCCAGGCGCTGGACGAGGCAGCTCGCTACGACCGCAAGGTGATCGTCGAGCAAGGGATCGACGCCCGTGAGATCGAAGTTAGCGTGCTGGGCAACGACGATCCCATCGCCTCCGTGCCAGGCGAGATTGTGCCGTGCCGCGAGTTCTACGATTATGCAGCTAAGTACGTCGAGCCGGATTCGGAGCTGCTCATCCCAGCGCCGTTGACCACCGAGCAGACAGCGGCCGTCAGGCAGCTGGCGATCCAGGCCTTCCTGGCCATTGACGGGGCCGGCATGGCCCGTGTGGATTTCCTGCTCGATCGGCAGACCGGCCAACTCTATTTGAATGAAGTCAACACAATCCCTGGCTTCACGTCCATCAGCATGTATCCCAAGCTGTGGGAAGCCAGCGGGCTGTCCTTCTCCGGACTCGTCGACCGGCTTGTCGAACTCGCCTTGGAGCGTCACGAGGACAAGAGTCGCTTGGAGACGTCCTACCGCCCGGAGGCGTAGCTGTCTGAGATGTCTGACCATCGTTCGAAGGCTGTTGTTGCTCGCAGGCGCAGCCAACGCAAGCCACCCGTAGGCCGCAGCGTGACGTTGTCGCAGCGGAAACGACGCACGTTTCGCTCCGGACCGTCTGCACCCGCCGGCACGAAACGCCGCACAGGCCACTCGTCGGAGAAGACTGGCGCACGGTGGCGGCGGCTTGCGGCCTTGACAGCCGTCACTGGGTTGATGGCCTTGCTCGCGTGGCTGTTTGTCGATAGCAGATTCTACGTCTCGAAGGCCGATATTACCGGATTGCGCTTTAGCTCGGCGTCGGAAGTCTATCGGCAAGCGGGTATCGACAGTTACAGCATTTTCTGGGTCAACGGCCGCGATGTGGCTGGGCGTTTGGAGGCGCTGCCTTACGTCAAGAGCGCTGTGGTGAGCACATCCCTGCCGAACCGGGTGCGCATCGCCATTGAAGAGCGTGACCCTGTGGCGGTGTGGAAGGCGGGCGGTCGTGATTTCTGGGTCGACATCGAAGGAATCACCATGCCGGTGGCCAGCCAGGTGGACGCTTTGCCGGTGCTGTGGGACCTGGATGGAAGCACGGTGGCTGTGGGCGGCAAGGTAGATCGTGAGTTGATCTCCGCTTTGGGTGCGCTGAAGCAGCAGCAGCCCAACGTGTCCGAGTTCGGCTACGACCGCATCAACGGCTTGCAGTTTCGAATGCCTACGGGAACGGTCGTCTACCTGGGCAAGCCGGACGGGCTCGCCAAGCGGGTCCAGGAGCTGCTGGTGCTACAACAGAGCCTGGCGAGCCAAGGCAGCACGCCAGCAGAGATCAACTGGCGAGTGGAAGACGGCTTCTATTTGAGGTAGTTTGGAATGGGCGTTGGAGGTCCGAGGGGACGGCCAACGCCATTGAGGATTATCACTGTGGCAGATACGATTTGTGCCATCGACGTCGGGACCACCAAGGTGTGCGCCCTAATCGCCGAGGTCATCGACGAAAACACGATAGAGATCGCCGGCTGGGGCCGGTCGCCATCGGATGGCATGACGAAGGGCGTCGTGACCAACGTGGCGGCAGCGACTGCAGCCATTGGCCAGGCCGTGGAGGAGGCGGAGCAGACCGCCAAGCGCTCCATTGGCCACGCGTACGTGGGCATCGCCGGCAGCCACGTCCAGGCCCAGCCGAGCAAGGGCGCAGTGCCTGTCGGCCGCACCAGGGTGGTGACGCCAGAGGATGTCGCGCGCGTCAAAGAGGCTGCCCGAGCGATCGCGCTGCCGCACAATCGCGAGATCATCCACATCGTTCCGCGGACCTTTGCCGTTGACGAGCAGGAGGATTTGCAGGAACCGATCGGCATGCACGGCTTTCGGCTGGCCGTCGATGCCCAGATCATCTCCGGCGCCAGCGGCGCCGTTCGCAACCTGGTGGGCTGTCTGCAGACCCACGGTATCGAGATCGAGGAGTTGGTGCTGGAGCCGCTGGCCTCAGGCGAGGCCGTTCTGACTGACGCCGAGAAGGAGATGGGAGTGGTGGTGGTGGACATCGGCGGAGGAACGACGGACGTGGCCATGTTTATGAAAGGCAGCCTCTGGCATACTGTGGTGCTTGGATGTCGGCGGCCAGCACCTGACGCATGACCTGGCGGTCGGCCTGGGTGCGCCTTTTGAGGCAGCAGAGCAACTCAAGGTGCGCCACGGATATGCCATGGCCAGCCGAGTGGCGCCCGACCAGGAGGTCACCACCGAGGTCTTCGGCGACAGCGTGCCACGCTCGGTGCCCCGGCAGCTGGTAGCTGAGATTCTTCAGGCCCGCGCCGAGGAGATCATCGACCTGGTGCTGCGGGAGATCAAGCGTTCGGGCTATGACGGGCTGGTGCCGGCCGGCCTGGTGTTGACGGGTGGCACGGCCCAGTTGGCAGGGTTACGCGACCTGGCACGGGAGATGACGCACCTTCCGGTGCGCATCGGCGTCCCGACAGGGGTTGCGGGGCTTCCGGAAGCTCTGGGCGGCTCAGAAAACGCCACAGGTGTGGGGCTGCTCCTGTGGGCCTTGCATAACCAATGGACCAACGCCGAGCACGGTGAACGGCGCCAACGGAGCCCGTTCTTGGAGCGCATTATGCGCTGGCTTCAGAATCTCTTGCCGGGCTGAACGGGATCCATCCCGGCATTGGATTGGTGACGATCGAGAATTGTTTGATTAAACGTGATTGAGTCAACCAAGCGCACGGGGCCGCACGATTCAGGCGGCCAGTACAACCCATAAGGAGCGACGACATGACACGCAAGATGAATCGAGATGTGCAGCCGAGCTACGTGGACAATTTCGCAAAAATCCGCGTGATCGGCGTGGGCGGCGGTGGCAGCAACGCCGTCAACCGGATGATCCAGGCCGGCATTCAGGGGGTCGAGTTCATCGTGGTGAACACCGACGCCCAGGCACTATTGGACGCTCAGGCGCCGCAGCGGATGCGCATCGGCGATAAGTTGACCCGCGGCCTGGGCGCGGGCGGCAACCCTGAGTCCGGCGAGAAGGCCGCGTTGGAATCGGCCGAAGACCTGACCGCGCTGGTCAACGGCGCGGACATGGTCTTTGTGACCGCAGGTATGGGCGGTGGCACGGGCAGCGGCGCAGCGCCCGTCGTGGCCAAGCTGGCACGGGAGGCTGGCGCCTTGACAATCGGCGTCGTCACCCGGCCCTTTGCTTTCGAGGGCGCCAAGCGCCGGCGCGTTGCCGACGATGGCCTAAAGCGCTTCCGCGAGCAAGTAGATACCCTGATCGTGATCCCGAACGATCGCTTGTTGCAGATCGCTGACAAGAAAGTCAGCATCGTCGACGCGTTCACCTTGGCCGACGACGTCCTGCGCCAGGGCATCCAGGGCATCAGCGAGCTGATCACCATCCCTGGCCTGATCAACCTGGACTTCGCCGACGTGCGAGCAGTCATGGAGAACGGCGGCTCGGCCCTCATGGCCATCGGCAAGGGCAGCGGCGACGATCGCGCCAAGACGGCTGCCGAGCAGGCGATTGCCAGCAAGCTGCTGGACGTGAGCATCGATGGAGCTCAGAGCATCCTGTTCAACGTCACCGGCGGCATGGATATGACCCTGCACGAGGTGAACGAGGCCGCCGAGATCATCCGAGCGACCGCGCATCCGGAGAGCAACATCATCTTCGGAGCGGTGCTCGATCCTACGATGGACGGCGAGATCCGCGTGACCGTGATCGCCACCGGCTTCGAGATCGCTGCGGAAGCGCGCAAGCCGGTTAGCACGGGCGTCCGCCCGTTCCCGGCGGCGGTCTCCAGCGAGCGAAGCGACAAAACCGTACCCTTCCCGGTGCGCACCTATAACCCGGACGACCTGGACATCCCGGCCTTCCTGCGCAAGCGCCAGCAAGCGTAGTTCTGGGTTAGTCGCTCGTCGCTCCGAATTGATGTTCCGGAATGCCCATACCCGGTCGAGGCAACCTTGACCGGGTATGGGTTGTTGTGTTTGAGCAAACTGAGAACCGCGGACTGGCGGAGGCGCGGACTGGAAGCACCCATAGGTTTTCATTGGGTCAGCGTATCCAACCTTAAAATTCAGAAGGAGACCACTTTTACACCTAGTTGGCTCTTGCCAAACCGTGCGACCTGTGGTACAATTGCCCCTGCGGTTAAAGTACAACATGTAGTGTGTTCTTGTTGTGTCTTCCACTATATGATGTGCTCTTCGAATTGTCTATACTGATCTTCAGATGCGAGACATCCCCCCTACTCAACTGTGAGGAAGGTTTTCCGGCCGGTCGTTCGATTGCGCGGTATCCCTGCGCCATTTGGAGTTCTGAATGAAGTGCCCTCATTGCAGCGACGCGAACTCGCGCGTCATTGATACCCGTGCGACTGGGGATGGCATCCGTCGCCGGCGAGAGTGCGAGAACTGCGGCAAGCGTTTTACGACCTACGAACACGTTGCGGCCTCCTTGCTCATTATCAAGAGCGATGGTCGTCGTGAGCCGTTCGACCGCCAGAAGCTCATGCATGGTGTTCTAACCGCCTGCGCCAAGCGTCCAATCTCCCAGGCCTCGATTGAGGATATGGTAGATACGATCGAAGAAGAGCTAGCTGCAATGGGAAGGGCTGAGGTAAAGAGCACGGTGGTCGGTGGCCTTGCGCTCGAGCACCTCAAGAAGCTCGATCCAATGGCCTACATTCGTTTTGCCATTGTCTACCTAAACTTGACTGATCTGCATGGGCTGCAGGGCCACATCAGTCGCATGCTCCAGACGCCCTAATGACGGCGGCCATGCGCCTGGTCCTGGCGGCAGGTGAAAGTCTAAACGTCGTGGCATGCGACCGCTTGATCGCTCGCCTGGCTGAAGATCGCGCATCTAACGCGAGTGAAGTTATCATCGACCTGCAGGCGGCTAGCTATGTCGATCCCTACGGCGCCGCGTGTTTGAGCTTGATTGCCCGTCAGGTCGTGGCTCGAGGCCAGCAGCTCACCTGTATCCTGCCTGCTCAGCCGCCAGCCCAACGCTCTGCGGTGCAGACAGGCCTGATACGGGCGTTGCGTCCTTTGGCCGAACTGCGCAACATGCCGGCCAACTCTCTCACGCATGCCAGAAGCAGCTCGTTGCCGCTAAGTCCAATTCGTTCCCGCGCGGACGTTCAGGGTGTGTTGTCATTTCTGGTGAGTCTGGCGCAGAGCCGGCTCGGATTTGACGCCGGCGATGTGTTGGATGCCACCAAGGTCGTGTCGGAGCTGAGCTATAACGTGATTGACCACAGCGGCACGGAAGGTGTGGTCGTGGCTCAGCTAGGACAGGATCGACATGGGATGCGTTTTGTCGCATTGGCCGTGGCCGATGGTGGCATCGGCATCCGCGCCAGCCTGGTTAAGCGCTACCCTGAGGCGGCGATCTGGCGTCATGGCGAGGCCATCGAGCGAGCCTTGGGCGGCCTGAGCAGCCGTCCGTCCGGCGGCGGCGCAGGCCTGCGCAGTGTCGACGCCGTGGTGCGGCGCTACACCGGGCGCCTGGCCATCCGCTCAGGCGATGATCGGTTGTATGTCAGCGCAGATCAGCAACCGCGCACTTTGCCAGGTGCGTTCTTTCCTGGCACACAGGTTGGAATCAGCTTCAGTCAAAGAGGCTAGGTGGAGAGTGATGCCTTGCACGAGGAAGCCATAGCGCTATCCGGCCCGATACTCGGTGGTCGAGACAGCCAAACGAAGGACACGTTGCTTGCCCGCTTCAAAGCCCTGCCGGCCAACAGCCTCTTGGTGTTGGACTTCGGCCAGGTGCAGTTCATGGACTACTCCTGGGCCGACGAGGTCGTCGCCAACTTGCTGAAGGCCTCGCGGCGAGCCAAGACCCCACGTTTTGTCGTCGTTCGCAAGCCCAACCAAAGCGTCAGCGAAAGCATCGCCGCGGCGGTGTCGTTGCATGGGCTAACGTGTGTCCAGGTAGACGCCGGCGGCCAGGCCACGGTGTTGGGTAGCCTGAGCCCGGCGTTGTTGCAGACCTACAACCTGGCGGTGGCTCGGAGGCAGATCAGCGCTCAAGACCTGCCGGACACCCTCTCGCCGAGCACCAAGAGCAATCGGTTGAAAGAACTGGAGCGCCGTGGCCTGCTTTACCGGGTAGGCGAGGAAGTCATCGACGGCGGTGGGCGGCGGTTCATTTACGAACCGGTACGGTAGGCGGGTCTCTTTTTTTTCCTTATCGGTTTCACATAACTTAGTGAATACGAAGTATCGATTCTTGGAGTCTGGCGGTTCTGGCTCGTGGCCAGATCTGTTTCGACGAGTTTGATCGATTTATCTCAGGTGGAGGAGCGATGATGAAAGCAGTGTCAGCCCTAAACGAAATCGAACGTGTGGCGGCCCCACCCGCTAGCAAACTAGAAACGCCCACTCAGATCAGCGAGAATGGTCTGGAAGTATTGCGCCGGCGCTACCTGCGCAAAGGCCCGGACGGTAAGCCCATGGAGACCGTGCCGGAGATGTTCTGGCGCGTGGCGAGCAACGTCGCCTTGCCGGAACGGGCCCATGAGGGTGAGGAGGCGTATCAGGCTGCGGCAGAGGAATTCTACGATCTGCTGACCACCCTGCGCTTTTTCCCTAACTCGCCAACATTTACCGGTGCCGGGACGCCACTTGGTCAGCTTGCTGCTTGCCAACCCTACCACGCACGGGTGGTCACGGAACGCGGCTTGATCCCTATTGGCGAGCTGGTCGAAGCGCAGTCGCGTGAGAATGTGGTCGCTTTCGGCCCGCCCGAGAGTGACGAGCCAGTTTCTGCCTATCTCGTTGCTGCCGCTCATCGTGGGCCGCTCGAATTTGGACGCATCCGGGCGGCAGTTCACAATGGCGTCAAACCGGTGCTACGGCTTACGGTGTTTGGCGGATTGCACCTCGATGTAACCCCCGATCATATGGTTTGGGCTTCACCCCCCGCCAAGCATGGACGCTTTGCATGGCATCAGGCCGGAGAGGTTGGGGAGGGATGGCTTTTGATGGTCGATACCCGCCCCAAGCCTTTCTCGACCGAGAACGTAGAAGGGTTCGACGAAGCTATGGCTGCCGTGGTAGCTTGGCTCCAGGCCGATGGCTATGTCGGTCAGCCTCGAACCGCTACCAGCCCTATCATCGAATTCGAAACGATCAACGACGACGAGTACGAATGGATTCAGAATCAGATCAGCCGTTCCCCTCTGGCTGAGGTCCATCAGCACGTTCGGGAACACGTCGTGCAGGATGAGACGCTGCAATACCGGCGAATTCGCATCTACGGACAGGCACCGTATAACCTCCTGGGCGCCTATTGCCTCACGCAGCGCAAAGACAGCGCCCGGGTTCCCGAGCAGGTGTATCGTTCGCCATCGCCGGTGGTCGCAAATTATCTGCGGGCGTTGTTCCAGTGTGATGGAACTGTTGAACGCGGCGGTTTCATCAGCCTGGCTTCGGTGTCGCAGCCGCTTTTGGAAGGCGTTCAGCAGCTTCTTCTCCAGTTTGGCATCTGTTCCCGGATCAATGGCTACATGCGACGCCGTGGAGGACGACTGCCGAGTTACAAGCTCCACATCGGCCTCTATTCCAGCCGAGTAACCTTCGAGGAGCAGATTGGCTTCATCTCGCGTGAGAAGCGCGAGAAGCTTGCGGCGTTAAACCGACGCGGCGGCAAGCAGCAGAGTCCCCTGCGCGCTGTCGAGGTGGACCGCGTCGTATCGCTGGGTGAGATGCCGGTTTATGACATCCAGACCACCTCGAGCACTTATCTGTCGGCTCATATTGCCGTGCATAATTGCTTCGTACTCGCCATTGACGACGACATGGGCAAGGATTCGTCCGAGGGCATCTTCAACACCCTGCGAAACGCCGCGCTGATCCAGCAGACGGGCGGCGGCAACGGCTTCAGCTTCAGCCGCCTACGGCCCAGGGGTGGCTCGGTCAACAGCAGCGCGGGCGTCGCCAGCGGTCCTGTCGGGTTCTTGAAGGTCTACGACGCCGCGTTTGGCGAGATTGCCCAAGGTGGCTGCCTGACGCCCGATTCTCTCGTGTTCACAAGCAACGGCTTGCTGCGCCTGGACGAGTTGGTTGACCAGGCGCGCAGCGGTTGGCAAGAACACAGCCTCAGCGTGCCGACCGACGACGGCGATCGCCCGTCGCCGCGCGGCTACAACAACGGCGTAGAGCCGGTCATGTCCGTACACACACGTGAGGGCCTGAGCCTGACGGGGACGCTGAACCACAAGGTCAAGGTCATGACCGACCAAGGCCCGGCTTGGCGTCGATTGGATGAGCTGAAGACCGGCGATGCAATCCTTGTGATGCTCGGTCAGCACCAGGGCCGGCTGCGCGCTTTGCGTCACCCCAGCAAGACGCACGGCAATCAGGCGGAAATCGGTCTGCCGTCGATTTTGGATGAGACGCTGGCCTTTTTGCTGGGCTATCTCGCAGGGGATGGCTTTGTGGCTGCCGATCCGCAGGATCATCGCATTGGTTTCAGCGTCGCCCATGACAATTATTTACTGGATGAGCTACCGTCCCTATTGCAGCAGGTCTTTCCTGGCTGCAAAGTCCACCGGCAACAGAAAGTGGACGATGCCTCGGTGACGTATGTCGTCGACAGCGCGATTCTCAAGCAGTTCATGATCGACAACGGTTTTGCCAAGCCCAAAAGCCACGAAGTGACCGTGCCGAGGCTGGTGCGGCAGAGCCCGGCCAATGTAGCCGGCGCGTACTTACGCGGTCTATTCGAGGCCGATGGTGGATTGTCGCATGGCTATCCGCAGCTCAACACGACATCTCAGCGGCTCGTCCAGGAGGTTGCAACGCTGCTCATTGGCCTGGGCTGCCCAGTGACCGTTCGAAGTGCGGACTATTCAGGCCGTTTGGGCAAGAGGCCGCAGTGGATCGTGCGGATTACCTCGCACGTTGGCTTGGAGGCCTGGCGCCAGCGTGTCGGGTGCGACCAGCGAAGCCGCTTCGTGACGTGCCACACCTTCCGGCCCGATACCGAACGCGAGTTTAGCTATGCTTTACCTGCTCCAGAGTATTGGCTGCAGCCGGTGCTCGACGACATTACCTTGCCTCAGATCGACCGGCGAAGTCGCGGACAGGGCGTCAACTTGCGCGCAACGGATCCGCAGCTGCGTAAGAAGTTATTGCGCTATTTGCGCGGTGATCGTCAGCTTACGATGAGTGCTTATCGCGAGTTCAGCGCCGAATATCCGGAATTTGCGCAGCACGCCCGGCCCGTTGCGAATCTGTGGTTTGTGCATGTAGCCGAGACTCACCCGGCCGGCGAGCAGTTGACGCTGGATCTCGAGGTCGACGGCAACCATACTTATCTTGCCAACGGCTTGGTGACGCACAACACGCGTCGAGGCGCCAACATGGGCGTTCTGCGTGTGGACCATCCCGACATCGAAGAGTTCATCGCTTGCAAGGCCAAGGAAGGGCAGATCGCCAATTTCAACATCTCCGTAGGCGTGACCGACGCGTTCATGGAGGCGGTCAGGGCCGACACCGAGTACGATCTGATCAATCCCCACACCAAGAAGGTGACGCGCTCTGTGCGTGCTCGCGACATCTTCGACAAGATCAGCCACTACGCCCATCGCAACGGTGAGCCGGGCGTGCTGTTCCTGGACGCGGCAAACCGATCCAACCCGGTACCGCATCTATACGAGTTGGAAGCTACCAATCCATGCACCACGGGCGACACGCCCGTGGCAACCCCCGGTGGCTGGCGTCGCGCCGACGAAATCAAGGTCGGCGACGAAATCCATACAGTCGCAGGAGTAGGCAGGGTGGATCGAGTTGAGATCAATCACAACGTACTCGTCTATCGCGTCACCTTCGCAGATGGTGGCAGCATTCGAGCGACTGCTTCACACCAGTTCCATACACTGGATCGGAAGACAGGCCAATTCTCACCCAAGCGACTAGATCAGCTGACGATTGGCAGTGAGGTTCGAGTTGTTCGTCCCATGCCGCTGCAAGTGACTGCTGGTGTGTTGGCGATGGCGGGTGACGGATCAACCGTGGAGAAGCAGCCTGCCATTCTGAAGCAAGGCTCTGGAGCAGTTGGCATCATCTCCATCACGCCGGATTTGGTGGAAACCGTCTATGACTTGTTTGAGCCAACGACAGATACGTGGATCACGGCCGGTTATGTCTCACGCGGCTGCGGTGAGCAGTTCCTCGGCCCATACGAAAACTGCTGCCTCGGCTCGATCAACCTGGCGCAGCACGTCACCGACGACGGCAAAATCGATTGGGCCAAGCTTGAAAAGACGGTGGTCGAGTTCGACCCGCTTCCTGGACGACGTCGTCAGCGCCAACAAATACGTGCCGGCCGTGCCGCAGCTGCAGGAAGCGGCGCACCGCGTGCGGCGCATCGGCTTGGGCATCATGGGCTTGGCTGATGTGATGTATCGCGTTGGTGTGCGCTACGGCGACCAGGAGTTGCTTGACCTGGCGGGGCAGGTGATGGAGTTTGTGCGCTATCACTGCATGCGCACGTCGATCGACCTGGCCCGCGAGCGTGGCCCGTTCCTGGCGATCGAGGGCTCGATCTACGATCCGAACAACCTGAAGTGGCAGCCGCCTGCTCCCCTGCAGCCCTATACCCACGAATTCGGCCGGCCGGCGGTGGATTGGGATGCCATCGTCGAGGGAATCAAGGCACATGGCATCCGTAACGGCGCTCAAAGTACAGTTGCGCCAACCGGAACGATTGGTACTGTGACGGGCTGTGAAGGCTACGGCTGCGAGCCGGTCTTCGCCCTGGCCTACACCCGCTACGTCAAGGAAGCCGGCGGCGACGTGACGCTGACTTACGTCAGCCCGCTGTTCATCGAGGCCCTGGACCGAGCCGGTATCACCGGTGAGAGCCGCAAGCGCATCGTCGACCAGATCGTGCTTTCAGGCACCTGTCAGGGCGTTGACGATCTGCCGCAGGAACTCCAGCATACGTTTGTCGTGAGTCAGGACATTACAGCCGAACAACATGTGCTGATGCAGGCGGCGCTGCAATGTTATGTTGATAACAGTATCTCGAAGACTGTGAATCTTCCGGAGGGGGCCACCCAGGAGGATGTAAAGACGGTCTACCTGTTGGGATGGGAGCTCGGCTGCAAGGGCCTGACCGTCTACGTCACCGGCAGCCGGCAGGAAGTGGTGTTGGAGACCAAGGCCACGGCCGATGCGAAGAAGGCCGGGACGATCGTGCAGGTTACCAACGGTCACGCTGGTGTCGAGGAGACACTGGTCGCAGTGCCGCATCACGTCGATCTCGCGCAGTCCAATGGCACAAACCATCACGCCAGCGACGCGCCTGAGTATCACTCGTATGACATCAAGCGTCCGCGGCCCAAGCGCCTGCACGGCGCGACCTACCGGCGCCTGACGCCGCTGGGCACGGCCTATGTCACGGTCAACGACACGGAGGAAGGTGAGCCGTTCGAGGTGTTCATGAACGTCGGCAAAGCCGGCTCGGACGTGGCTGCGGTGAGCGAGGCGCTCGGCCGGCTGATCAGCCTGACCTTGCGCATGCCGAGCTCGCTGTCGCCGACCGAACGCTTGCAGCAGGTGGTCTACCAGCTCAACGGCATCGGCGGCGGCCGGCACCTGGGCTTCGGTCCGCAACGCGTGCGTAGCCTGCCCGATGCGATCGCCCAGGTCCTGGCCGAGCATCTGGAGGAAGTTCCAGCACCGGCGCCCCATCTCGAGCCGCCCGCCGAGCAACTCGCCTTACCCATTCCCAAGCAGATCGGCGACCTTTGCCCCGACTGCGGCAACAGCACGCTCCTGAACATCGAGGGCTGCCGCAAGTGTCACGTGTGCGGGTATAGTGAGTGCTAGGGGAAGGAGACAGGTAGACAAGGAAACAAGGACAGAGGGACAGAAGCAAGGCCCTGCTAGGTAACGGCGGGGCCTTGCTGGGTGTGGGGGCGTTTGAACTTGGGAAGGCGCACACCTGGAGGTCGGGAGACCGCCGGAAATTCGTCGGACGAAATTGGACCTTTCTTCGGAAAAAGGTCCAATCTGTAGTAGACCCCGCGGCCTGTCGACCAACTGCGCTGTTTCTGGAACTCCATGAGCGACCAGTACGCTACCTTTGGCATTCCCTCGGAATGGATGCTATAATCTGTTGGTGAAGCGGGTACTGCTCGGCCTGGGTTTGATTCTGTTCGCAATGACGCTGACGGCTGTAACGGTCGTCGGCGTTTTGTCTTGGCAGATCAACCGGCTGGGCAGCCAGGATCACGCCGAGCCGGCCGATGCGATCGTCATCCTGGGCGCGCGCGTCGACCCGGATGGTACGGCCAGCTCTGACCTGATGAGCCGCACCTATCACGCCATGGACCTGTACCAGGCAGGCATGGCGCCGGTGGTGATCTGCGCCGGCGGCGTGGGCGGCGACCGGTTGGCAGCCGGCGCGGTGGCGTGTCGCTTTGCCCAACAGGAGTTGGGATTGCCCGCGGACCGCGCCCTGGTCGCGCAGGATGCCGATGCCTGGACCACAGCCGACGAAGCGGCGGTGGTGGCCGATTTAATGCAAGCCCATGGCTTGCGTTCGGCCATTCTGGTCAGCCACCCGCTGCATCTCTACCGGGCGCGTTGGTTGTTCGATCGCCAGGGCATCGAGGCGGTCACCAGCCCGACGAACACCGATCTGGGCAAAATCTTTCTCCCTGCCCGTGCCTGGTACACGCTGCGCGAGGCAGGCGGTGTGATCTTGACTGCTATGGAAGATTGGCCACTTGTGGATAGGCTGTTGGTCTGGTTAAATGAATTAGTTTACGGAACGTAGAATTACTGACGTACTTGTGTGCACCTGTCATGCTGAGTACTCTGTTGGGTTGAAGTTTGGTAGCTGTGACCCGTCATTCCTGCGAAAGCAGGAATCCATCTGGTAAGCTCGTATTGACCACCAGCCGGATGGATTCCTGCTTTCGCAGGAATGACGGGTCACGAGTTACAAAGAAATGACACTCGCACTTTTCAACCTAACAGAGCACTCAGCATGACGAGTATGGTGGCCGTGGAATGGCAAAGCTCTTATGTCTTGGAACAATACAGTCGAATCGAAACAAATCCTAAGCAAAGAAATCGGCACGATCATCAAGGATTGGGGCGGAAAACTGCCAATTGCGTTGGCTTATCCCAACACCTACTACGTCGGCATGTCAAGCCTGGCGTTGCAGATCTTGTATCGGCGCTTCAACGACCACGTCGACGTGGTCTGCGAGCGTGTGTTTTGGGACAAAGGCGGCTGGGAAGCACGGCGGCCGCTGCGGTCGCTTGAAACGCAGCAGCGGGCCGAAGAATTCGCCGTGTGGGCGTTTACGATCTCGTATGAAATGGATTACTTCAACGTGGTCGAGATGCTGCGACAGGCCGGCGTGCCGCCCCTGGCAGCCGACCGCGATGAACGCTGGCCGCTGCTGATCGCCGGCGGGCCGGGGATCACGATGAACCCTGAGCCGATGGCGCCCTTCTTCGACGCGATCGTCATCGGCGAGGGTGAAGAAGTGGTTGACACGTTGGTGGACATCATCCGCGACGTGGGCGACGACGATCGTAGCGAGCTGCTGGATGCCTTGGATCGGATCGAAGGAATTTATGTTCCACTCAAAGGTCGGCCCAGTCGTGACCAGTCTGACTCGGTCCGCTTCGCGACGCATCAAGCGCCTGTGGGTTCGCCACCTGGAGCACTACCCCACGGTGAGCTCGCTCTACACGCCTGACACCGAGTTCGGCGGGCTGCATTTGATGGAGATCGCGCGCGGCTGCGGCCGCGGCTGCCGTTTCTGCCTGGCCGGCTACGTCTACCGGCCGCCGCGGGAGCAGCCGCTTGACGCGCTGCTGGCGTGGGCTAAGGAAGGGCTCAAGCACCGCGATCGCATCGGCCTGATCTCTGCGGCGGTATCCGATCACACCCAGATCGACGAGATGGCCATTCGCCTGCGCGAGCTGGGCGCTAAGCTCAGCGTCAGCTCAATGCGGGTCGACCCCATTTCTGTGCCGCTCGTCAAGGCGCTGCGCGAGAGCGGCACCCAGACATTGACCATCGCGCCCGAGGCCGGCAGCCAACGCCTGCGCGATATCATCAACAAGACCCAGACCGAGCAGCAGATCCTGGATGCCGTCGATCTGGCCGAGGCGCACAACTTCCCGCAGCTCAAGCTGTATTTCATGATTGGCCATCCGGGCGAAACCGAGGCCGATGTGCAGGCGTTGGTCGACCTGACTCTGGAGGCCCGCCGGCGCTTCCGCCGCCGGCTGGTGATCAATGCCACACCCTTTGTACCCAAGGCCCATACGCCCTTCCAGTGGGAGGGCATGACCGATCAAACGACCTTCGAGCGGCGGCAGAAGGCAATCCAACGCGGGTTAAGCAAACATAATGTTTCAGTACGAGCCGATTCGCCGCAGTGGGCGGCGGTGCAGGGTGTGCTGGCGCGTGGGGATCGGCGCTTAGCGCCGGTGTTGCTGAGCATGGACAGGCTGTCGATCTCGGCTTTTACACGTGCGCTGGCCGAGCACGGGCTGAGCATGGGCGATTTTCTTGATCCGCGCGAGCCCGGCGCTCTCCAGCCGTGGGACATCGTCGAAAGCGGTGTCAGCAGCAGGTATTTCCTGTTCGAACAGCGCCACGCCCAGCGCGCCGAGACCGGTCTCAGCTGTCCGCCTACCGCGAGCGGTTGTCTGAGCTGCGGTTCATGCGATACCGAGTGGGCCTATCGCGACACGGGCGGCTTACCAGTAAAGAGCGTTGGGACCTTCGAGACGGGGCACAAGCCGGGGCCATGGCGCGCGCAGGATTGGCGGCCGGCGCCGGTCTTGATCCCGTTGTTGGATAGAGAAGCTATTTGAAAAGGGCGTGTTCAAAAATGGGTCGATGAAGCGGTTAGAAGCTAGCTTTCAGTCACTCAAGCAACCCAGTTTGAACACGCCCTTTTCAAGCAAGCTCTGAGATTTAGCACAGGCTCTCGTCTATTGGCTCAAGAGAAGTGAAATGTTGATGAATGAAGTGCCGCTGGTGCGGTTTGACAGCCTATCTGCTTTCGACGGCTTGATCCACGCCGTCAGCACGCGCCACGGCGGCGTCAGCAGCGGCTATCTGGCGAGTCTCAACCTCGGCAAGACCGTCGGCGACGATCCGCAAAACGTGGAGACTAACCACCGCCGATTGGCCGAGGCTTTAGGCGTGCGCCGGGAGCACTTCACCACGACGTGGCAGGTGCACAGCCATCGCGTGCTGTGGGCCACGATGGAGCACCGCGGCACGCTGATCGGTCAGGCGGACGGCATCATCACCGATCAGCCCGACGTGCCGCTGACGCAGCGCTTTGGCGACTGCACACCAATTCTTGTTTACGATCCTTCGCACCACGCGGTTGGCCTGGCCCATGCCGGTTGGCGAGGCACGGTGGCCGGTATGGCGGGCTCGCTGGTGCAGGCCATGGTCGCCCAATACGACAGCGATCCTGAAGAGCTGGCCGCAGTCCTCGGTCCGGCGATCGGACCGTGCTGTTATGAAGTGGGCGACGAAGTGGTCGATGCGGTGCAGCACGTTTTTCCCAGCACTGCTCTGGTCGTGCGAGCGTATCGCTACTCAAGTTCTGAAGATCAATCGGGCGTCGAGGCTGGTAAACACAATCCTGGGTCGAATGGCCACGCTTCGCGACTGCATTTCGATCTTTGGGAGGCCAACCGCTGGCAGCTGGCCCGGGCCGGCGTCAGGCAGATCGAAGTGGCTGGCGTCTGCACTAGTTGCCGGCGGGACCTGTTCTTCTCTCACCGCGGCGATCAGGGCCGAACCGGTCGTTTTGGTGCCGTGGTGATGTTGAAGGCCTAGTCGGTGAACCATGCTCGGTGAATGGTGAAAGGTGCTCACCGATCCAGCTACCTAACAGTTTTCTTGTGGTGTTTCGTAAGGCGTGGGTCGAGTAGGGTCTGGCGGCGAGTCTCGAATGATGCGAGTTTGCGTTGAGCACTGAACACTTCGACGCCACACCGCCAGGACCTACTCGACCGGCGTTCACAAAAGTGTCAGCTGGCAAGATAACCGATCACGGTGGACGCGGAGCGAAAGTGTGGACGCAATGATCGATATTGCCGCCAACCTGGCGACGGTTCGACAGAAGATAGCCGAGGCCGCGCAGCGGGCGGGTCGAGATGTCGACGAGATCACCCTCGTGGCGGTCAGCAAGACGCACCCGGTCGAGTTGGTGCTGCGGGCGCTCGACGCGGGCCAGATTGATTTCGGCGAAAACCGTGTCGAGGAGGCGTGGGCGAAGTTTGTCGATCCCAGCTCAACCGAAAGTCTACATAATCATATCTTCATCGATGCCGAACGCGCCTTGCCACAGGTCAATCTGCATCTGATCGGGCCGATCCAAAGCCGTAAGGCTGAACTTGCTGTGGCTTGCCGGCCTGTGCTCATCCATTCCGTGGACCGGCTTAAGATCGCAGGAAAGCTGGATCGTCTGGCCGGCGAGGCGGGCTTGCGGCTGGACATTCTTCTGGAGGTCAACGTTTCGGGCGAGACCAGTAAATTCGGGTTTACCTCCGAAGGCCTGTGGCGGGCTGCCGAGGCGATTCTGGCTTTGCCGGCTCTGCAGGTGCGCGGACTGATGACCATTCCGCCGTATGACATGGACCCGGAGGCAGCGCGTGGTGTCTTCGCGGCTTTGCGTCAGTTGCGCGATCGGCTGGCTGCGCGTTGGCCGCAGACCGATTGGTGTCACCTGAGCATGGGTATGAGCCATGACTTCGAGGTCGCGATCGAAGAGGGCGCCACGATCGTGCGTGTCGGTACCGCGATTTTCGGAGTGCGAGAATGAAGAGTAAGCTATTGATCCAGCGGGCACGGACGGTCCCTCCGCCCACTCCGGGGTGCTCCGCAAGGAGGCTGCGCACAGACCGGCCCGAGCGCATTAAGTAGTTTTCCAGCCCGAGCCCAAATCCCGAATTCGCCTCCGCCATTGACAATTGACAATTGCCAATTCACAATTCTCCCGAGGTCTTCATGCTTCAAGACACTAAACTCGCCTTCATCGGCACCGGAGTCATGGCCGAGGCCATGATCAAGGGTATACTTCACCAGGAGCTTATCAGCCCGGATCGCATCATCGGGTCGGACCCCCACACGGAGCGGGGCAAGGAGTTGGAGGGGCGCTACGGAATCCATGTCACGTCTGACAACCGCGAGGCCGCCGATTTCGGCGAGGTCGTGGTCTTTAGTGTCAAACCACAGGTCATGCCGCACGTGATGCCCGATCTGCGCGGGCATCTAAGCCGCAACGCCATGATCCTATCCATCGTGGCCGGCGTGCGCATTAGCTCGATCGTGCGCGGTACGGGGCACCCGGCCATCGTCCGCTCGATGCCGAACACACCCGCGCAGGTGGGCAAGGGCATGACCGTGTGGACGGCTACACCTCAGGTGAGCCCAAAACAGCGAGAGCAGACCAAGATCATGCTTCGTGCGTTGGGCGACGAGCTGTTCGTCGACGACGAGAGCTATCTGGACATGGCGACAGCATTGAGTGGAACGGGTCCCGCCTATGTCTTCCTGTTCATGGAGGCGCTGATCGACGCAGGTGTGCACTTGGGCTTTTCGCGCAAGGTAGCCGAGCAACTGGTCCTACAGACTATGGAAGGCTCGGTCGAGATCGCCAAGCAGTCGGATCTGCACCCGGCCCAGCTACGCAACATGGTGACGTCGCCCGGCGGCACTTCGGCTGAGGCGCTCTATGAGTTGGAGAAGGGCGCGTTGCGCACCATTCTATCCAAGGCGGTGTGGGCGGCCTACCGCAAATCAAAATACCTCGGTGACTTGGGCGAGAAAGCCGCGGGCTAGTCAAACGGAGATCAAGACGATGGCAGCGTTTATCTTTCAGTTCCTCAACTTACTCCTCACCGCTTTCACCGCAGCGATCTTGATTTGTGTGTTGCTGACTTGGATCCCCAACCTGGACCCAAGCAATCCCCTGGTGCGCCTGTTGAACCAGGCAACCGATCCGATCTTGGCGCCAGCTCGGCGGTTCATTCCGCCCATCGGAGGTATGGATCTCTCTCCCATCGTCGTGATTCTGGTTTTGCAGGTGCTTCAGAAGTTGTTGTATCGCCTCGCTTGATACCACCGGACCAGCTCAGAGCTTCATCAGATAACCTCGCGCAGTTTGCCCCTGCGAAGTGTTACCGGCCTGCATGGAGCAGACGTCCGCAGCTCGGGCACGAGCACGCGCTGCTCGCCACTGTGGACGGCTTGCACCATGCCTGTGGGCAGAGTGACGCCACAGGCCGTGCATGTTGCGTCGCGTTCGAGGGCCAGCGCGCGCCCGCCCTTGCGTTGGCGCAGGGTGCGGTACAGCTCTCTGTCCTGCGGTGGGACGGCCTCCCATTGTTGACTAAGGCGGGCGGTGAGCGATTTCAGCTCGGCCACACTCCGGTTGAGTTCGTGCGCTAGCCTGGTCTGTTCGGCCTCCCAGTGGGCTACTTCGGTCGCCAGCGCGACGCGACGCGCATCGGCTTCCGTTTGCAGGCGCTCGATCTCTAACATGGCCTCCAAGTCCTCGTCCCCGAGGCCGTTGCGGCGGCGCTTGAGAGCGGCCACGTTGGCTTGCATTCCTTCTAACTCTTTGGGGTTGCGCACGCGGCCGCTCATCAGCTCGCGCTCGGCCGTCCGAATGCGTTCTGACAACTCTCTCATCTGGCCGTCGAAGGAACGCTGCTTCTCTTGCCAGCCTGCGAGCTCGCTCTCCGCCTCTGCCGCCTTCTGCCGAGCAGCCAGCAGCTCCAGGCTTTCTCCCTTCTGCTTCTCCAATCCAGCCAGGCGCTGTCGAATTGCCTCGACAGCCAGATCGGTGGTCTGCAGCGCCCAAAGGTCTGCAACCGTGCTCATCGGACACCTCCTTGCAGTTGGCTTCTTTAGCGAGACGATTATACCGCCGTGACGAAAAAGCGGCAATTGACCGGCGCTGCCGGTGCTAGCACGGTAACTTGCAGTTCCCATGGGTTGTGATAGAATGGTGCCATACTCGTCGCTATCAGTCCATCGCCCGCGCTCCTTCGTATCTCGGAGACCTCTGCATGTCCCAGCCGATTCGTTTGCTCATAGCCGAAGACCACGCGTTGTTTGGACAGGGCTTGCGCCGCGTTCTATCGCTGGAGCCTGATCTGGAGGTCGTGGCGGAGGTCAAGGATGGCGAGACAGCGGTTGCTAGCGCCCTGGAGCTGCGGCCTGATGTGATCTTGATGGACATCAACATGCCCAAGATCAACGGGCTGCAGGCCACCCAGCAGATCAAGGCGCTGTGGGACGAAGCGCGAGTGATCATCCTCACGGCATACGACGACGAGGAGCAGTTGTTTTTTGCGATGCGCTACGGTGCGTCAGCCTATTTCAGCAAAGATGTGGCGCCGGACGAGCTGATCGCCGCCATTCGCACGGTCTGTCAGGGCAAATACGTGGTGGGCGGTCGCATTTTGGACGAAGCCAAGTTGATCGGATGGCTGCTGGCATGGTACAATCAGCACGCTACCTACACTAGTGACGGCGAGGAGACGCTGATGCCTCTCTCCCGCGCGAGATGGAGGTGCTGGCATATATCGTGCAAGGCGCCAGCAACAAAGTGATTGCCGCCAATCTCGGCATTAGCCAGCAGACGGTCAAGAACCACATGACCAGCATTTTTCGCAAGTTGGGCGTTAGCGACCGCACCGAGGCAGCCATCGTCGCTTTGCGGCGTGGATGGATACGCCTGCAAGATGCGGGCAAGCTTTCCGATGAGTCCCTTAGAGAGTAGCACAATGAAGTCTGTCACCAAAAAAAAGAATGTTTCGGGCGACACCGAACATGGCCAGAGTTTCGTCGAATACGCACTGATTCTGCTGTTGATTGCGATCGTCGTGCTCGCTATTCTCCTGATCATGGGGGATGAGATACGCGCTTTTGTCAACGATCTGCTCCAGGCCTGGTTTCCTGGCTAGTATACTTGTCGCGCTGGCGTGTGACGAAGTCTTGGGTTGAGAGGACCTGATTGTACCTACTGCATCATAAAGCCCGGTTCGTGACAGCCAGCTAGCACTCGCCGTGGCCGGCTTAACTGGGAGGGAGCGATGATTGAGGGGACAAGATCACCCATGGTTGCGCCTTTGGCCGCAGTGCCCGTGCCGCCGAGTGTTGTAATACGCGCCACGCGCGGTTTGCTGGATCTGGTTTTTCCGTCGCGTTGTGTTATCTGTCGCCGGACCGGCAGCTCGTTTTGTGCTCCTTGTCTGGCGCGCGTTCAGCCTGTGAAAGAGGAGGCGCGATCCATCTTTCGTGAGGGTGGCAGCTTCCCTGCCAGCTCGCTTCGCTCGGCCGGTGTCTACATGCCGCCGCTCAGTCTGGCCATTCGCGAGTTCAAGTACCGGCGTCGGACTGATCTGGCAGCTAGCTTGGGCGGGCTCATGGCGCGCTATTGGCAAAGCTGCTCCATCAGTGTCGATCTCGTTGCGGCCGTGCCGTTGCATGAAAAACGCCTGCGCGAGCGGGGATACAACCAGGCCGAGCTGTTGGCAATTGAGCTCTGCCGGATCGCGCGTCTGCCGCTGCTGTCCCCAGGCATATTATCGCGCCAGAAAGACACCGAGCATCAGGTACAACTGGGCCTCGATGAACGCCGTCGCAACGTCGAGGGCGCATTTGTGTGGAGCGGTCCGTCTCTAACAGGCTTGACGGTGCTTCTGATAGATGACGTCGCAACGACCGGTTCAACTCTGGAGGCCTGCGCCGAGGTTCTGATGCAATCAGGCGCTAGCCACGTGTGGGCGCTAACGGCTGCACGCGCCCTCGCCAAGACCGGTGGGGATCGTCTTCCCACCGGATCCATCCCATAGAGAAATGATGGGTTGACATTTATGCGGGGACGGGCTACAATTGGGGTAGCAGTGCGTTAACCTCTCCCTGCAAAGTCCGTGAGTCCTGGCAGTTTCATCTGTCGCCACCGCTGATCTTCCCATTGGAAAGGAGCTAGCCGTATGCAACTGATCGTCAAGGGCCGCAACATGGAGGTCAACGACCGGCTGAAGGAGTACGTTGAGAAGAAGCTGGGCAAGATGGACCGCTATCTACCCGACATCCAGGAGATTCGGGTGGAGTTAGCGGAAGAGAAGAGCCGCAAGAGCAGCGAGCGCGAGATCGTTCAGGTCACCATGCGCAGCAATGGCACACTGCTGCGGGCCGAGGAGCGCAACAGTGACATCTACTCGGCCATCGATGCGGTGGCTGACAAGCTGCATGGTCAGATCGCTCGCTACAAGGGCAAGCGTCGCCGAAAGATCGAGCGCGCTCAGGCGGCCAAGATCGAAGCCGAGGAGATCGAATCCATTAGTGTCGTCGCCGAGACTCTGGGCGAGCAAGAAGGCGCTTCCTTCGAGGGCCGGATTGTTCGCACCAAGCGCTTCCCCATGGTGCCGATGAACGAAGATGAAGCGATCGACCAAATGGAACTCCTGGCGCACGACTTCTTCGTGTTCTACAACGCCCGCGAAGCCGCAGTGAACGTGCTCTATCGCCGTTCCGACGGCAACTACGGTCTGCTGCAGCCTGAGCTGGAGTAAGCTGCCGCTTTTGGTGAGGTGAACCGGGCCAGGGGCGAGAGCCCCTGGCCCTTACGCGTGAGTGGAAGAACGGCGGACACTGGCGCCTGCGCGCAGTGCAGGTGTTGGCAGGATGGCGCGGATCGAACCGAGCCTGAGAGGAGTACGACCATCGTGAAGCAGGTTTTGATAATTTGTACGGGAAATGTTTGCCGGTCGCCTATGGCGATGGGACTTCTGCGCCAACGTTTGGTGCAGGATGGACTCGACAGCCAGGTGAGCGTCAGCTCAGCCGGCGTCTATGGGCTGGACGGCAGCGCGGCTAGCCAACCCAGTGTTGACGTGTTGGCGGAACGAGGTATAAATATCAGCGCGCACCGAGCACACACCGTGGGCCGAAAGGAACTCGCCGAGGCCGATCTGATACTGGTCATGGAGGAGGCGCAGCGCCGAACGCTTTTCTATAACTACCCCGAGCAACTGCCGAAGATATTTCTGCTAAGCGAAATGTCTGGCGGCCACAGCGATATCAAGGACCCCTATCGGCGGCCGAAGGAGGAGTACGAGCGCTGCGCCGACGAGCTGACGAGACTGATCGAGACTGGTTACGCGACGATTCTGAGGCGGCTTAAGGTTGAAAGAACTTCTAACTCCTAATTCGTGACCCGGAATTCGGAACCGGAGAATAAGCCGTGTTTCGGGTTTCCGCTTCCGGGTTACGAGCTACGAGTTACGTGTTAGGTCGTTCCTGCCGCAGGAGCACCCAGTAGGGATAGAATCCGTAGTAGTAAGCTAACAGCACGCTGAGCTTCAGTCCGAGCCAGCCGTCTTTGTAGCCCTCCAGGGTCAGGTAACGGCGTCGGAACTCGCGCAATGGCTGCAAGATAAAATTATGAGGGCGCGGCGCGATGCCGCGCTCTTTTAGTATCCGGGCCTCCATCGCGGCGTAACGCCGCTGTTTGGCATGGAATTGCGACCAGGTGTCGTAGTTGTAGTGCAGCAGGGGATGGTGCAGCCGGCCCTCCGCGCCATCTAGCGCCACCACCTCGTGCACGGGCCGGCTCAGGTCGTACCAAGCCCGGCCGATGCGCAGCAGCCGCAACTGAGTGTCCGGGTAGAAGCCGCCGTGGCGCGGTTGTTTGCCCACGATGTAGTTGATGCGCGGGATGCTCCAGCCCACAGGAGTCCCGGTTTCTGTTACGATGCGGATCTCGGCTGCCAGCTCAGGCGTCGCACGCTCGTCGGCGTCGACGAAGAGAACCCAGTCCGCGCCAAGCTGAGCGGCCGTGTCGAGCGCGGCGTTGCGCTGACTGGCCCACCCGTTGAAGGGACGCTGCACCACCACGGCGCCCGCCGCGTGCGCCAGGTCCGGCGTGCCGTCGTCGCTGAATGAATCGGACACGAGAATCTGGTCCGCCCAGGCCACACTGGCGATACAGTCGCGGATGTGCCGGGCTTCGTTCTTTGTCAGGATGACGGCGAGGAGTTTCATTGGGAAGTGCGATAGTGAGATAGTGAGATAGTGAGATAGTAGGAGAGTGTTCGGAGGTGGGATTGGGGGTTAGTTTTTCCTGGCGAGCTCGGCCACCTGTGCGAAGGTGTTCAGGCGCTCGCTGAGATCGGGAGGCGCTGCTTGTTTGGCCCGGCGCGCCTCAGCTTGCATGCCACGGCGGACCAGCCAGGCGGCCAGCCGATTGAAGGTGGTGGTGTGGTAGCGTTTGAAGTAGCGGAAGCGGCTGCGCCAGAGCGCCACAACCATCGGGCCGCGGAACTGGTTGGTGCTCGCGGCGCTTACGTGAACCACGCGGGCGGTCGGCACGCAGTAGATGCCCCGGCCCGCCGCGCTCAGCCGTTTTTGCCAGTCCATCTCCTCACAGTACATGAAGTAGCTTTCATCAAGCAGACCCACCTGTTGAATAGCCTCGCCGCGCACCATCAGCGCGGCGCCCAGGACGAAGTCCACAGCAAAGGGTTGGCCCGCACCAACCAAGTCCTGGCTATAGCGTCCGTTCAGGCGGGAGTCCAGAACTGGCCGGTTGAGCCGGCCGGGCGGCGGATAGAAGTCAAACGCAATCTGGAAGAGGCTGGGAAAGCGGAACGCGCCATGTTGAAAGCGCCCGTCAGGGTAGGCAAGCCGGGCGCCGCAGCCGCCCGCGCGCGGGTGGTCGTCTAAGAAAGGCCACCAGTTGCGCCAGGGCATCGCCCTGAACAATCGTATCCGGGTTGAGCAGCAGAACGTGCCGGGGCGTCGCATCGGGCGGACCTGTCAGAAGCCGGTGATTGCGAGTGACAGCTGCTTCGTCGCCGATCGGGTGAAACCCCATGAGCTGTAAGGCCAAGTTGTTGCCGCCGGCAAAGCCCAGGTTGTCTTGGCTGGCGATCAGCCGCACCTGCGGAAACTCGTGCGCGACCATCTCGGCGCTGCCGTCAGCCGAAGCATTGTCCACCACCCACACCTCGGCTTGGAGTTGGCGCGAGCCGGCCAGGCTGTCGAACACCGACTCCAGGCAGTCGCGCAGCAGATCGCGGGTGTGGTAGCTGACGATGAGGATGGAGAGGTCCATAGGAGAGTGTCAGAGTGTCAAGTGTCAAGTGTCAGAGTGTAAGTGTCAAGTGTCAAGTGTCAGGTTACGTCGGGCGATTGGGGATAGCTCCTAGATTTAACACCTGACACTTGACACTCTGACACTCTGACACTCTGACACTCTGACACTCTGACACCTTCCCCCTCAAGGCGTCCCCACATTCACGCTAATCCGGTCGACGTAGTTGTTGGGCACGTCGACGAACTCGTGGATGAGCCCGCCCCACCAGAAGTTGGTGCCTGTAGGTGGAATCTGGTCCAGAAGGATACAGCCGAAGGTCAGGCCGCGCTGGCCGGGTAAGAGATACCATTGCTCTTGGCCGTCGATCAGACGGCGCTCCAGGTCCCCCTGGCGGCCGATGGCCCAGCGAAAGGGAAAGTCGATGCCTGTGGTGTCGTAGTTGACGCCAAAGCGGAAAACACCGGCCTGTTGGCGATAGCTCGGATCGTTTTCCTTTAGGGCGAGTGTGTTGTTGTTTTCGCCGAATTGGTACGTCGTGCCTGGCCAGGGGCCGGCTGTGCGGATGCTGACGGTGCCTTCGTTCTGGATTGTCGTCGTGAAGCACAGGGTGCCGCTGATCGGCACGCTCACGACACGATTCAGGTCGCCTTGCCAGTCGATCTCGCCTTGAAGGATATCAGCCCGGGGCTTGCCGCCGTCCTCGATCGTGAGCGTCGACGTGACAACCACATTGTTGCCGGCCAGGTCGCGCGCCTCACCGATGATTGTGTAGGTGCCGTTGGGCGGGGGCTCGGCGCCCAGGTCGACTCCTCCCTCGTATCGATACTCGTGGTAGCCGGCCTCGCCCGGCTTGATCACCCGCTCCCGCTCGGCAATGGGGTATTTGATGTTTGGCTCGTTAGGGTCGATCAAATAGACCTGCACCTGATCCACGTCTTTGGGCAGGTAGTATGAGGCGGACACCCAGTCATCGCGCAGGCCGTCCTGGTTTGGCCGGAAGACCTGCGGCACGACCGTGAAGTTCCGCAGCTCTGGCAGGAGCGTATCGCCGTTTTCAAGCACAATCGTGCCTGAAGCACTGTCGGTCTTGCCGCGCTTGTCGGTGGCTTCGACGGTCCAGCGATAGGCGCCATCTGGCAGCACTTGGCCTTGGATTTGCTGCGGGCCGTAGCCGTTGTCCACGATCTCCGGCTGGTTGATAACACCGCCCCAGGCAACGCCGTACTCGCCCGGGGAGCGCAGCTGATCCTGGCGGAAGTAATAGCGCTTGCCCTGTTCGTCCTCGAAGTAGATCGACACATCGGCGCTGCGTCCTAGCCTGTACTGGACGTTGGTAGCATCATCTTTGCCATCGGCGTTGGGGCTGATAAGGGCTGGCTCGACGCTGACATCATCCAGCAGCGGACGCAGGCTGCAACTGCTAGCCAGAAAGGCCAACCAAATCAACGCAACGACCGCGACCCACGTATTCCTGACACGCACTGCCATGCGCCTCCAAATCAACCGGATCTGTTTGAAACCACTTGGTAGGGGCAGGTCTTGCGCCTGCCCTTGCCAAGTGGTTTCAAATGCACCCAAATCAAATGGATCGGCGCTGCCGGCGCTGAGCAGAGCCTTTTGGCTAGCCGCCAGCGTCGCAACGCCGTCTGACTTCTGTGCCCAGTCTACCAGATGCGCGCCTGTAAGTCAAGGCGCGGGCAAGTTCGGGGAGTTGACAGACTGGGAACCCTTCAGTATGATGCCGATGTACCCATCGAGCAGATCAGGCAGCGCCGTCGGATTACCGTCCGGCGGTCTGGTTGTCCTGGTCCTGCGTATTTTATCCTTGTCTTTCAGGAGACTCATCGTGCTGCGTGACCTGTGGAACCGCTGGCTGGTGCTGGCGAAGAAAATCGGTAAGTTTCAGTCTCGGATTTTACTCACAGTGGTTTACTTCGTGATTGTTTTGCCCTTTGGGCTGGGCGTGCGGTTATTTGCCGATCCGTTGCGGATACGGCGCCGGTCTGCCCAGGAGCATTCGAACTGGAGCGCACGCCAGACAAGCGACGTGGATCTGGGCGCCAGCTATCGGCAGTTCTGAGCGTCAGACAAGTTGCAGGTCGCAGGTTGCAGCGAGCTGATCACTTGCTACCTGCAACCTGCAACCTGCAACCTGCAACCTGCAAGATGCGGTCGTTCAATCTCTTCATCCGCGAACCTTTTTGACTCATCCGGAGTTTCCCGTTGTACATTCTCGGCATCTCTTGTTTCTATCACGATTCGGCGGCAGCGCTGCTGCGTGACGGCGATCTGGTCGCTGCGGCGCAGGAAGAGCGTTTTACGCGCAAGAAGAACGATTACGGCTTTCCACAGCTCGCGATTAACTTCTGCCTGCGACAAGCTGGTATCACGCTCGAAGATCTCGACTACGTTGTGTTCTACGAGAAGCCGCTGCCCAAATTCGAGCGTATTTTGATGTCGATGCTTAGCACCTATCCGCGCTCTTGGAAGGTGTTTCGTGAGGCCATGGTCGCCTGGTTTGACGAGAAACTGTGGGTCAAGAGCATCATGATGGAAAAGTTGGGGTTGCCGGCGGACAAAGTGTTGTTTGTCGAGCATCATCTCAGCCACGCCGCTAGCGCCTTTTTTGCGTCGCCGTTTGAAGAAGCCGCGGTGTTGACCATCGACGGCGTAGGCGAGTGGACGACCACCGCGCTCGGTCGGGCCACTGCCTCTTGGGAGGATGGCACCCGCAACCGCATCGACTTGACCAGCGAGCTGCGTTTCCCCCACTCGCTAGGCCTCTTGTACTCGGCGTTTACCGCATGGCTTGGCTTCGAGGTCAACGAGGGTGAATATAAGGTCATGGGTATGGCGCCCTATGGCCACCCGCTGTACCTGGACAGGTTGGAGAAGATGCTCACCATTCACGACGATGGTAGCTTCCACCTGAACATGGACTACTTCAGCTACCATTATTCACCAGAGCGTACGTTTAACGACCGCTTCGTGGGCCTATGGGGCAATCCGCGCATCCACGACGCCGAGTTTTTTTGCGAGACCACCGGGCACGACCTGACCGGCCGGGAGGCGATCGCCAAGCGCAACCAGTACTATGCCGACGTGGCTGCCAGCATCCAACGGCTGACCGAAGAGACGCTGCTGAAGATGGTCAACCACTTGCACGAGCAGACCGGCCTCGACCATCTGGTGATGGCTGGGGGCGTCGGGCTGAACTCGGTTGCCAACGGGCGGATCATGCGCGAGTCTGCGTTCGACCAGGTCTACATCCAACCTGCGGCCGGCGATGCCGGCGGTGCGCTAGGGGCTGCCCTGTACGCCAACCATGTGTTGTTGCAGCAGCCAAGGCGTTTCATCATGGAGCATGCCTACTACGGCGAGGCTTTCGACGAGGACACCTGCCGGCAGTTTCTGGAAATCAATAATATCCCCTACGAATTTGTGGAGGATGAGCGTTTACTGGTCGATAGAGTCAGCGACGCGCTGGTAAGTGGGCAAGTTGTCGGCCTGTTTCAGGGGCGCTTCGAGTGGGGTCCGCGAGCGTTGGGCAACCGCTCGATCCTGGCGGATCCGCGCACGGCCGAGATGAAGAATATCGTGAACGTCAAGATCAAATTCCGCGAGCCATTCCGTCCCTTTGCGCCGGTGGTGCCGGAGGAGCGGGCTGCGGAGTTCTTCGACCTCAAGCGAGCTGCCGGGCAATATCCGCAACGCTTTATGCTGATGGTGAGCGATGTGCTGGAGGACAAACAGGCGATCATCCCTGCCGTTTCGCACATGGGCACGGGGCGGTTGCAGACCGTGCGTCGCGAGTGGAATCCTCGCTATTATGACATCATCGAGGCGTTTGGCGCGAAAACGGGCGTGCCGGTGCTGATGAATACCTCGTTCAACCTGCGGGGCGAGCCCATTGTGACGACTCCGGCCAACGCCTTCAACACCTTTAGCAAGAGTGACATCGATCTGCTCGTGCTTGAGCGCTTTCTTGTCCACAAGTAGTTTGTTCGTGCCGACAAGCCTTGGCCAGAATGAAGCGGGCCATCAGTGTGTCACATCCTATTCGAGTGGCAAGCTGTATTAGATTAAGTCAGCTGTGGCATAGGGCGGGCGAAGACGGTTCTGAAAGGAGAACGGATATTATGAAAGCAAGCAAAAAAGTCGGATCGCGCGCCAGCGTCGTGAACGAGTTGTTTAGTTTCCTGTGGCAGCGCAAGCTCTGGTGGCTGATCCCGATGGTCGTCTTCCTGGTGACGATCGGGCTGCTGTTGGTGCTAGCGAGTGTCGCTTCACCGATCTCACCGTTCATCTACACGCTGTTCTAAAGGTTTGGGTGTGTTTGAATTTGGTTGGTAGGGGCAGGTCTTGCCCTTACCAACCAGATTCAAACACACCTTATGTTTTTGGCTTTTCGCGCGGTTGTGTTACAATGCACAAAATTGTTTCACAGCTCGCACATTGAGTGGCGGTTCGGTAACACCCCCCAGTTAGGCAACGTCCCTGCCCGGCTGGATTGGCAACGTCAGTAACTTCCCCTCGGAGGATGTCGCATGGTCCTAGCCAACTTTCAGTTTGTCCTGATCCTTGCGCTTGTCGGCATCGCTCTGCCCTTCATCGGCGTGGGTGTGGCCTGGTTGCTGCGTCCCAAGAAGCCCAACCGTCTGAAAAACTCTACCTATGAGTGCGGCGTCGAGACCTACGGCGATTCCTGGACGCAGTTTAAGGCGCAGTACTATCTCTTTGCCCTGATCTTTGTCATTTTCGACATCGAAGCAGTGTTCTTGTTTCCTTGGGCTGTGGCCTATCGCCAGTTGCCTTTGTTTGCCTTGGTTGAGGCGGTGCTATTTATCGCCATCCTGTTCGTCGGTCTGATCTACGCCTGGCGAACGGGCGCTCTGAAGTGGCAGTGAGTGGATGGGGGTGTCGTGCAACTTGCTTTTCCGGCAAGCTCTCGGCTAGCGCCCCACGCTTCACGGTCCACGTTCGACCGGAGTGAAGTCAATGCAGTACCCTCTTTCTGACTTGATCCGCGATCCTTCTCTGATTGGCGCCGCGTTTCACCAGTGGCTCATCAGTCTGGGCCTCCAGGCATGGATGGCCAACCTGATCGGCGATGTGATTGGGGTTCTGATCGTCGTGATGGTGGTTCTGACTTCCGCCATCGTCTTGATCTGGCTCGAACGCAAGATCGCCGCACGCCTGCAGGATCGTGTTGGTCCCAATCGCGCAGGCCCCTGGGGAATTCTCCAGACGTTGGCTGACATCGTCAAGCTGTTGACCAAGGAGGATGTGACGCCCGACGGTGCAGATCGGATCTCCTTTAACCTGGCGCCAGCGTTGATGGTGATGCAGATCATCATGGTTGCGGCGATCATCCCGATTGGCGCTGGCATCATTGGCGCCAATCTCTCGGTGGGTCTTCTTTACTTCGTCGCGATGAGCGGCATTGCCTCAATAGGCGCGCTGATGGCTGGCTGGGCCTCGAACAACAAGTATGCTCTACTTGGCGGCTTTCGGGTTGTTGCTCAGCTAATGAGCTACGAGATTCCATTGGCTTTTTCGCTCCTGGCTGTAGTGGTCTTTGCCGGCACCATGGGCACCGACACGCTGGCCAGGACACAAGGGGGAACGTTCTTCGGCGTTCTGCCCGCCTGGAACATCCTCGTGATGCCTTTTGCCGCCTTGATCTTCTTCATCTCCGCCCTGGCTGAAGGCGAGCGCGCTCCGTTCGATCTACTGGAAGCCGAGAGCGAGATCGTTGCCGGCCCCAACATCGAATACAGCGGCATGAAGTTCGCCTGGTTCTATCTGCAGTTTTTTGTCAACAGCCTGCTGCTCGCCTGCATCTTTGTCACCGTGTTTCTCGGTGGCTGGCAGGGCCCCTTTGTCGACCAGTATCCGCTCCTGGGCATCGTCTACTTCACCGTCAAGAGCTTTATTGTGCTCTTCCTGTTTATGTGGGTACGCGCCACCTATCCTCGCTTACGCATCGATCAGATGATGACCTTTTGCTGGAAGGTGTTGGTACCCGTGTCGCTCGTGGTCGTACTTATTGCGGCGGTCGGCGCAAAGGTGACAATCGGTGCGAGTCCGGAAAGTCAACGCAGTTTCCAGGCGTTGCTGATCAGTGCTGCAAACATCGTCGCTCTGATTGTTACCCTCGGCATCGTTGGCCGGGCCTTGCGCCGGGAAGTGGAACACCGCAAGGCCGCTCTACCTGGCACTGCAGCCGGGGCATCACCCTTGCTCTAGCTGGCTAGTCCGAGGCTGAGTTGAGCCAGAGGAGTTGCTATGGCAATTACTTTCTACCACGTGGTCTTTCTCCTTATCGCAGGGTTTACGTTGTTGTGTGGCGTAGGCGTTGTGGCCAGCCGGAATCTGTTTCACTCGGCGATTTGGCTTATCGGCTCGTTCGCAGGCGTGGCTTTTCTGTATTGGATGCTGGAAGCTGAGTTTCTGGCGATTGCCCAGGTGTTGATCTACATCGGCGCTATTGCAACGCTGATCGTCTTTGCCATCATGTTGAGCCGCGGGATGATGATCGGCCAGGCTCGGATGAACAACTTCCAGGCCGGTATCTCGGCAATGGTGACCTTACTGTTGTTCGGTCTGTTGGTCTTCGTCCTGCTCCAGATCAACTGGCCTGTTGTGCAAGGTGTGGTTAGCGCCGATCCCATCGGAGACATCGGCAAAGCGTTCATGACCACCTACCTGGTGCCGTTCGAGGTCATCTCGGTGCTGCTGTTGGTCGCCCTGGTGGGCGCGATAATGATTGCTCGGGAGCGTTAATCGATGCCAGTCATTCCCTTGAGTTGGTATCTCGTGGTAGGCGCCGCCCTGTTCTGTCTCGGGCTCTACGGCGCCCTGGCTCGGCGCAACGCCGTGGCCGTCCTCATGGGCGTGGAGCTCATCCTCAACGCCGTCAATCTCAACCTGATCGCCTTTGGCCGCTACGTCACGCCCAAACAGGTCACTGGCCAGGTTTTTGCCATCTTTGTGTTGGCCGTGGCTGCCGCCGAAGCTGCTGTCGGCCTGGCGCTGATCATTGCTATCTATCGCACGCGCAATACGGTCAATTTCGAAGATATCGACACGTTGAGAGGATAGCTGGCTGACCCGGCACCTATGCCACAGTTACAATTATTGCATGGTCCTGTCGAAGAACAAGCAGCCCAGATCTACGACATGGCTCTCAAAGCGATGGAGGAAGGACGCTATTCCGGAGCTTATCGCTACTTTCAAGAAATCGAACGCGCCGTTCCTGGTTTTCGGGACGTACCTGACCGCCTGGTTCAGGCCGACTATTCGAGACGCGAGCAACGTTTCCTGGCGTTAGGCAGCTTCACCGGCGGCATCATTCTAATAATCGTCGCCCGTCTTTTGAATGCCCAGAACGAGTTGGTGTTTTTGGGAGCTGCAATCGCAGGCCTGTTGGCCGGTTTTTTCGTCAGTCTCGTGCTTTATCCACGCATCGCCCGGCGTCGCAAGCCGCCAGCGACGAGCGACTAACACCTCTGCAGCGCCGATCGGTCACATGACGCTGCGAACCTTTGCCTGAGGTGGTTGAATGCAAAATCTGATTTACCTGATTCCAATTTTGCCTTTGCTGGCATTTGCACTGATCGTCTTGTTCGCTAATCGGAGCAAGCGGTTCAGCGCAATGCTGGCGATCGTCATGATCGGCATCTCGTGGGTGATCTCGTGGTTGGTGTTTTATTTAGCTATTACCACAGACGACTTTGCGCATCACCCCATCGAATTGCCGATCATGCAGATACCCACCGGTACCGTGACCCTGCATCTGGGCTTTACGGTGGATACCCTGACCGCGATCATGCTGTTCATGGTGCCGTTCGTCTGTCTCATGATCTTCATCTACTCTTGGGGCTATATGGGCATCGGCAAACCAGTTGCTGCGGAGGGCGGGCATGACGAGCATGGCGGCCATGGCGGGGGTCGCGGTTGGCCGGCAGAAGTGGGCAAGGTCCGACTTGTTGGCAAGCCGCTTCTTCGCCTACATCTCGCTCTTTGCCTGCGGCATGCTCGGCATGGTGCTGGCAGATGACCTGGTTCTGCTCTTCGTCTTTTGGGAGATCATGGGTCTGTGTTCGTACTTGCTGATCGGCTTCTGGTTCGCCCGTAAGTACGAGGATCCCAACCGTATCACGCCGAAGCAGGCCGGCCTCAAGGCGTTTCTCACGACTCGCGTCGGCGACGCCGTGATGTTTGCCGGCATGATGATCCTCTATGCCGCGGCCGCAGCGCTTACCAACGGCGAGGCCGGGTTGACCTTCAGCCAGCTCTTCACGCCTGAGGTGTTGGAGGGCTTGCGAGAGATGGCGGTGCCGGTCTTCGGCTCGGTGGCAACACTGACCGCGATCCTGATCTTCTGGGGCTCCATCGGCAAGTCGGCCCAGTTCCCGCTGCACGTATGGTTGCCGGACGCCATGGAAGGTCCCACCCCCGTCAGCGCCTTGATCCATGCCGCGACCATGGTCTCCGCCGGCGTGTACCTGATTATCCGCATGTATCCGCTGATGCTCGCGGGCTCGACTGCTTCGTTGAGCTTCATCGCCGTGATCGGGGCGTTTACAGCGTTGTTTGCGGCAATCATCGCCGTGTCGCAGACCGATATCAAACGTGTGCTGGCCTTCTCGACGATCTCGCAGCTTGGCTACATGTTCGCCGCCTTGGGCGTGGGTGCCTACGTTGCCGCTGTGTTCCACCTGATCACGCACGCTTTCTTTAAGGCGCTGCTCTTCCTCGGCTCCGGCTCGGTGATCCATGGCATGGAGCACGGCGAACACCACGTCCACGAGCACGGTCACCACGAAGTTCAAGGTTTTGATGCCAACGACATGCGCTACATGGGCGGCCTGCGCAAGAAAATGCGCTGGACGTACATCGCTTTCCTCATTGGCGGCTTGGCCTTGTCTGGCTTTCCAATCATCACCGCCGGTTTTTGGAGCAAGGACGAGATCTTAGCTGAAACCTGGCACAAGCTCTTCGATGTGCCAGGCCAGGGTGCCATAGAGGCGTTTGCCTTCCTTGCTTTGGTGTGCGCCGCCTTCCTGACAGCCTTCTACACGTGGCGTCAAATCAGCATGACCTTCCTGGGCAAGCCGCGTACCGAGTCGGCCGAGAGCGCTTCCGAGAGCAGCAAGAGCATGGTTGTGCCGTTGTTGATCCTGGCCGTCTTTGCGATCCTGCTTGGCTTTGTCGGCGTACATGAAGACTTCCCTGTCATCGGTCCCCTCTTGGGCAATCCTCTGCATCATTTCCTGGGCGAGTTTGCCCATACGCTGGAAATTGACACAGAGACAATTCCCTTTAATCCGATTCCTGTTTTGATATCCATCATCGTTGCACTGGGCGGCCTCGGCTTAAGCTGGCTAGTCTACACTCGCTCCGGTAAAGGCTGGCAGACGTATGATCAGCTCGACCCAGTCGAGACGGGCATGCGCAAGATCGGCCTGGGCGGCGTGTATAACGCCATGCGTCGCAAATTCTACTTCGATGAGCTCTACAAGGCAACGGTCGTGCGTTTCGCCCTGTGGTTCTCTCAGGCCACGGCCTGGTTCGATCGCACCATCATCGACGGTGTCGTCAATGGCGTGGGCCGCTTCGGCCGCTGGGTGGCCTACGTCAGTGCACGCTTCGATAAATCAGTGATCGATGGCCTGGTCAACGGCGTTGGTTCGCTGGCCATGAAGGCCGGCGGTGTGTTGCGCCTGGTTCAAACAGGCCAGGGGCAAACCTATCTGTTGGTTGCTCTCCTGACAGTGCTGTTGCTGCTCGCGCTTTTCGCCGTCCAAATCATCGGCATCGGCATTGCCGGGTAACAGTCCTGTGACTGACCACCATCAAGGAGAAGTTACATGGCTTCGTTAAGTCCTTACATTCTCACCCTCATTACCTTCATCCCGCTGCTCGCTGCGATCGTCGTGCTGATCATTCCCGGCAAGAACGAACGCGCGATCAAGAACTGGGCAATTCTGGCCAGCCTGATCCCGCTGGTGCTGTCGATCTGGCTGGCGGTAGATTACTACTTCCAGTATCTGCCCAGCGGCGGCGGCATGGAGTACCAGGTCAGTGTCGAGTGGATCCCCGATCTGAACGCCTACTATCACATGGGCGTCGACGGCTTGAGTATTCCCCTGATCTTCCTCACCACATTGTTGAGCACTTTGTGCCTGTACTACTCCGGCCGAACCATCAAGAAGCGAGTGAAGGAGTTCTTCTTCCTCTTCCTGCTGCTGGAAATGGGCATGCTCGGCGTCTTCATGGCCCTGGACTACGTGCTCTTCTACGTGTTCTGGGAGATCGGCCTGGTGCCCATGTATTTCTTGATCGGCATTTGGGGGCAGCCCAAAGACCGGCCGCGCTATGCCGCGATCAAGTTCTTCATCTACACACTGGTCGGTTCGGTGGCGATGATGTTGGCGATCCTGGGTCTCTACTTCCAGACCGGCACCTTCGACATTCTCGAAGTGGCGCGTCTCCAGCCGTTTGCCAATAACATGGTCCTGGCCAGCCTGGCCTTCTGGGGCTTTATGCTAGCCTTCATGATCAAGGTGCCGAGCTTCCCCTTCCACACCTGGCTGCCGGACGCCCACACTGCCGCGCCGACGGCCGGCTCTGTGATCCTGGCTGGCGTTCTGCTGAAGCTGGGTGCGTACGGCATGCTGCGGATCGTGTTGCCTACCTTCCCCACTGCCTTCGAAAGGTGGGCGATGGTGATAGTTGCCCTGGGTGTGATCGGCATTGTCTATGGCGCTTTCATCTGTATTGCTCAAAAGGACTTGAAGCGTCTTATTGCCTACTCGTCGGTGAGCCACATGGGCTATGTCATGCTGGGCATCGGCGCAGCGGCCGCCGGCATTGCGGCCGTAGGCAATGAAAACACCGCCAACAGCATGACGATGGCCATCAACGGCGCCACCCTGCAGATGTTCAACCACGGCATCATCACGGGCGGGCTGTTCTTCCTGGTCGGCATCATCTACGAGCGGGCTCACACCCGTGACTTAGGCCAGTTCGGCGGTCTAAGCGCCAAGATCCCGTACTACTTCGGTATCATGATGCTCGTGGCCTTTGCGTCTTTGGGTCTGCCAGGCCTGGCCGGTTTCTGGGCCGAGTTCTTCACCTTCCGGGGCGCTTTCGACATTGTTACCATCTGGGCTGCCATCGGCGTGATCGGCATCGTCGCTACTGCCGCCTATATCCTCTATCGGATTATTCAGTCGGTCTTCCTGGGTGAATACGACGCCAGCAAGATCGATCACTGGACCGACCTCAAGGATGGGCAGGACAAGCACGAACCGACGGACATGTTGGGCTTCGAGAAGCTGACATTGTGGCCGCTGGTGATCCTGATCATAATCCTGGGCGTGTTCCCGGTGCCGCTCTTGAACTTCTTCAACGCTGCGGCGCAGAGCATCGTCCAGGCGCTATAGCCAGGCTGTTGGGCAACTTGCCAAATTGCCCAACCCGTACAAGGAGGCCAGATTGACTGCCGATACCCTCCGATTGCTACTTCCAGAGATCATCCTCGTCCTCGCGGGTTTTCTGGTGATCATCATCGACTTGGTGCTCAGACGCCGCGCTGATGATCGCCTGTTGGCCGCGGTGGCTGTGGTGGGCCTGTTGCTGGCTGCTGTGGCTGCGTTCACTCTGCGGGGATCCAACCCCCAGCCTGTGCTAGACATGTTGGCTGTGGACGGTTTCTCGACCTTCCTGATGGTCGCGGTGCTTGTCGGCATCGCATTGGTTGTGTTGTACTCGATGGATTACATGAAGGGGCACAGCCGCAATCGCGGCGAGTACTATGCCTTTTTGCTCGCCGTGGCTCTGGCTATAGTCCTGGCCGTCAGCGCCAACGACCTGCTGATGGTGTACCTGGCGATGGAGTTCCTCTCGATTACCTCGTACATATTGGTCGGCTATCTGCGCGACGACCTGAAGTCCAGTGAAGCGGCCATCAAATACTTCCTCTACGGCTCGGTGGCGTCGGGTGTGATGCTGTACGGCATCTCGATGATCTACGGTGCAACGGGCACTACAAACCTGGGCGCGGTTGCCATGGCTTTGACGGGCCAGGGTCTGGAAGGCGGCATGCGCTGGCTGGCGCTGACCTCGGTGATCCTGTTGGTGGTTGGTTTTGGCTTTAAGGCCAGCCTGGTACCCTTCCATCAGTGGGCGCCAGACGTTTACGAAGGGAGCGCCGACACCTATCACCGGCTTCCTGTCCACGGCCTCAAAAGCAGCGGGCTTTGCACTGATGACCCGTGTCTTCATGGTCGCCCTGCCAATGCCGTCTTTTTCTCAGTACTGGCTGACGGTGCTGGCCGGTGTCAGCATGATCACGATGACACTGGGCAATCTGGTCGCTTTGAAGCAGACCAATATCAAACGCCTGTTGGCGTACTCGTCGATTGCCCAGGCCGGCTACATTCTCATGGGCCTCGTGGCCGTTCCGCAGATTAACTTTCGGTTGGCGCCGCTCGATGGGTTTACGTTCAACGGCATCAACGGCATGTTGCTCTATCTTTTTGCTTACATCTTCACCAACCTCGGCGCTTTTGCGGTGGTGATTGCCATCGAAAATCGGACCGGTAAGGTGACGATCGAAGACTACGGCGGATGATCTATCGGTCGCCTTGGCTGGCCTCATTGCTACTGATCTTCTTGCTCTCGCTGACCGGTATTCCGCCGACGCTGGGTTTTTGGGGCAAGTACTTCGTGTTTGGCGCTGTCATCCAGATTCAGTTCTGGGCGCTCGCGATCGTTGGCCTGATCAACGCCGCCATAGCCGCTGGCTACTACTTAAACATCGTGCGCCATATGTTCCTCATGCCCGCGGAGGACGAGGAGAAGATCAATATCAGACCGGCCTTGGCGCCGTGCTCGCGGTTTGTTCGGTGGCTGTCTTGCTCCTCGGCATTCTGCCCGGTGGATTGATTAGCTGGGCAACCGAGTTTGCGCAGTTTTTGATGCGATAGTTGCCTTTGCGAGGGCGGTCGAATAGAGCAAAGAAGGGCGCCGTCGGCGCTCTTCTTTTTACTCCAAGCCTTCTGCAGGTATCTTCTCAATTTGTAGGGGCCAGGCCCTTGCGGTCGCCCTGGCGGGCAGGCGCAAGGCCGTGCCCCTACCTCGGATCATTGAGAAGTTACATAGTTGCCCTTGCGAGGGCGGTCAAGAGAGCAAAGAAGGGCGCCGGGCGGCGCTCTTCTTTTTACTTCAAGCTATTTGCAGCCAGCGAAGAGGTGTCCACGAACACCATGGATCGAGATCTCCTTTCTCTGCTTCACAACTTGCCATCCTATCGCTGCACGCATTCGCCGCTGGAACGACCCATCAGCCAGGTGACGGCGGACTCGCGGCAAGTGCGGCCAGGCGCACTCTTTGTTGCCATTGAAGGTGCAACAGCGGACGGTCATCGTTACATACCCGACGCCATCGCTCGCGGCGCAGCAGCCGTCGTCGGCACCGCTGATCTTGCCGCCGAGGCGAGCGAATGGAGCATCCCCTACATCCAGGTCGAAGACTCGCGCCTGGCGCTGGCGACCCTCGCGGCCGCCCTGTACGATTTCCCGAGCCGCCGGTTGCGGCTTATCGGGGTCACCGGCACCGATGGCAAGACGACGACGACCCATCTGATCTACCACATGCTGAGACAGGCAGGGATGCATCCGGGCATGGTGAGCACTGTCAGCGCACACGTCGGCGAGCAGGACCTCGACACGGGTCTGCACGTTACCACTCCGGACGCGCCGGACGTCCAACGCTACCTGGCGCAGATGGTCGATGCCGGCTGCGACGTCGCCGTGCTGGAGACTACTTCGCATGGCCTGCATCAGGGGCGCGTCGCCGCGTGCGACTTCGACGTGGCCGTGGTTACCAATGTGACCCACGAGCACCTGGATTATCACGGGACCTGGCAGGCCTATCTGGACGCCAAGGCCATCTTGTTTCGCAGCCTGGCGACCTCGGCTTCTAAATTAGTCGTCGAGCCGGATGCGACTCGACGACAGCCGAAGGTTGCCGTGCTCAACGCCGACGATGTGTCTTATGGCCTCTTGCGCAGCATTCCCGTCGACGCGCAGATCAGCTATGCCGTGCATTCGGCGGCAGCCGATGTGGTTGCCGAGGACATCGCGTTCTATCCCGGTCGAACGACTTTTGTGGCGCGCACGCCCGCCGGAACGGCTCTCGTGGAGTTGCCGCTGGCAGGGATGTTCAACATCTCCAACTGCCTGGCCGCGATCAGTGCCGCACTGGCCGTCGGCCTGCCACTGGAGCAGGCAGTCGCTGCAATCGCCACACTGCCCGGTGTGGACGGCCGCATGGAACGCATCGACCGGGGGCAGGATTTCGTAGCGATCGTCGACTTCGCACACACACCTGTGTCGCTTCAGCGTGCGCTGGAAGCAGTTCGACTCATGACTCGCGGTCGAGTCATTGCCGTGTTCGGCAGTGCTGGACTGCGCGATGCATTGAAGCGTCCACTCATGGCGGAGACCTCCGTACGCCTGGCCGATATCACGATTCTAACGGCTGAGGACCCGCGTACAGAGTTGCTCGAACTGATCCTGGCAGAGATGGCAGAGGGCGCCGCGCGGGCGGGTGGTGTGGAAGGCTCTACCTTCTACCGGATTCCGGACCGCACGGCAGCCATCCAGGCCGCCGTAGACAGCGCACAGCCTGGCGACGTCGTGCTTGTCTGCGGCAAAGGGCACGAGCAATCGATGTGCTTCGGCGCCGTCGAGCATCCCTGGCGTGACCAGAAGGTCGTCGCCTGGGCGCTAGACAGGCGGCTGGGCCGGGACGACGCGCCAGCGCCGTTCTGGCTCCCGACAGCTTGGGCAGAGGGTGGAGAGTGAAGAGTGAAGGGTGGAGAGTGGAACAAGAGCTTGAGGCAGCTTTGACAAGGGTTCCTGGTGCCGGTACAATCGCAACATGACATCTGACTTCCGTGATCGCATTAGCATTGCCGTGTGGGGCGTAGCGCTGACTCTGGTTGCGAGCGCGGTGGTCACGCTGCCAGGCCGCGGGGCCAGCATCGCGCTGGTCAGCCGCAGCCTGGCGCTGCCGATTGCTGCCAGCAGCCTGGTGCCGATCTTTCTAGCCCTTCTGAGTGGATCGGGCGCAGAGGCCGTCATTCGAGCCCACCCCCTGGCGCAACAGGGCGAACTGCGCTGGACCATCCGCTTCTGGGCTCTACCGATTGCCGTCACGCTGATCGCAGCGGTCGTGCTGCCGAGGGCCCCGTCCATTTTGTATTGGGCCCTCGCTATGCTAGTGTTCGCGGGGATGCTGAGCGTCGTGCTTGCTGCACTTTATTTCACATTGGACGCCGATGCCCCTGGCTACAGGCGTGCACGTGCCGTCCTTAACCTCACCTGTTACGCCATCGCCCTGCTGTTGTTCCTGCTGATCCCATCATCGTGGCCGGAGGTGGGTCGTAGTCTGACGCTTGGCGGCGTAGCGGCCCTGCTTGCGTTGGAATTGCTACGCGGCACGGAAGGTAGACCACGTTCTGTGGTGTTGTACGCTTTAGTGGTGGGCGTTGTTGTCGCCCAGGTGACGTGGGCTCTGCTCTTGACGGGGCTCAGCTCCCTCAGTACCAGTCTGTTGTTGCTGTTAGTCTTCTATCTCCTGGTGGGACTAGCCTGGCAAACGCTGCTTGATCGCCTTACCCATCGAGTTGTTCTCGAATTCACCGGGGTCGGCTTAGCGGGCCTGGTCATCATCTTGGCGCTGGCACCCTAGAGGTCAGGTTTACATTCCTATGCCTACCATCCACTATTCCGCCTCGATGCCCCATCCCGAAACACACCTTTTCCACATCGAGTTGGAGGTGACTGGCTTTGACCAGCCGGCCTACGACTTCGTGATGCCTTCATGGACGCCGGGCTCCTATCTGATCCGCGAGTTCGCCCGGCACGTGCAGGAATTCGAGGCGGTTAGCGCTGGCGCCCAGCAATCGCTGCCCTGGCGGAAGGTCAACAAGAACACCTGGCGAGTCGACGCGGCCGGTCTCGCCGGCATCGTGCTGCGCTATCGGGTCTACGCCAACGAGCTGACGGTTCGCACGAGCCATCTGGATACCAGCCACGGCTACTTCAACGGCGCGACTCTGTTTATGTATTTGGATGGCCAGCGCAAGCATCCCGCAACGCTGACCGTGGTGGTTCCCCACGCGGATTGGAAGGTGTCGACCGGGCTTCCCCGACTGCCGATGACCTTCGCTGGCGGCAACGGCGGTGGCAACGGCCACCATGACTCCGAACTGCCCGGCCTGCCCCACCATCGATTCCAGGCTGACGACTACGATCATCTCATCGACTGCCCGGTGGAATGCAGCAATCACCGTCTGTTGACGTTCGAGGTTGATGGGGTCAAGCACCAGATCGCACTCTGGGGTCACGGCAATGAGGACGCGGAGCGGTTGCGCAAGGATACCCAGGCTGTGGTTCAGGCCGCACGCGATCTGTTTGGTGAGTTGCCCTACGACACTTACCTTTTCATTCTACACCTGACCGAGCAGCGGCGCGGCGGGTTGGAGCATCGCAATTCCAGCACCAATCTGGTGAGCCGCTGGAGCTTCCGCCGCCCGTCGGAATACGAGAAGGTCATCGAGCTGCTGGCGCACGAATTCTTCCACGTGTGGAACGTCAAACGCATCGAGCCGGCCAGCTTCACTCAGATGGAGTACCGCTGGGAGACCTACACGCGGCTCCTGTGGGTCATGGAAGGCTTCACGACCTACTACGGCAACCTGTTGCTGCGTCGCGCCGATCTGATCAAGCCGCAGCGTCTGCTGGCTCATTTCGGTGACGAGATTCTGCGCCTCTTGCAGACACCGGGCCGTCACCTGCAGAGCGCCGAGGCCGCCAGCTTCGATACCTGGATCAAGTTCTATCGTCCCGACGAGAACACGCAGAACTCCACAGTCTCCTACTACCTGAAGGGCAGCCTGATCGCGATGCTGCTTGACCTGGAGATCCGCGCTCGTACCGGCAACCTGCGTTCGTTGGATGACGTGATGGTGGCCACTTATCGTGACTACACCCTCCAGGGCAAAGGCATTCACGACGACGACTTCCAGAGCATTTGTGAGGAGGTCGCAGGCGGCAGCCTCCAGCAGTTCTTCGACGATTATGTGCGTGGGGTGGCTGAGCTGCCGTTCGAGGAATACCTGTCTAAAGCTGGTCTTGCCATGAGTTTCGGCTACAAAGGCGACGAGTATGGCGATCGAGCGACTGGGCTGGGCATTCGGGTACGCGCGGAAAGCGGACGCGCCGTAGTTGATACTGTCTTCTCCGATGGCCCTGCCTACCACGCCGACATCTCACCAGGCGACGAGATCATCGCACTAGACGGCTTCCGGGTGAGCAGGGAAAGCATCGGCGAGCGATTGATCGGCCGTTCGCCCGGCGAGCGAGTGACGCTGACGACCTTTCGCCGCGACGAGCTGCGAGAAGTAGATATAACGCTCGGTCAACGGCCCCACAATCGAGTGGAGATCACCCCCATGGCGTCGGCGACGGCGGAGCAGCGGGCGGTGTATGAGGGGTGGCTGGGCGCGCCATGGATACAGTCAATCGGTTCAATGATTTGACACGTTTACTAGCCAAGCTCCCAAAGCTGGTTTTTCTTTCAGTGAGCATGACTTTGCTGGAGCATAACGCGCTCATCGCCACAGGGATCGCCGTCGCGCTGGTCTTGAGATCCACCTCAGTCGCTCGCGCCTGCTCTTCGCCTTAGACTTGGTATCTGGAATGAGATAGCCTTTGCCCGAAACCACTTCTCCATCCGTTCCTCACCTTCGGTCATCGCTGCAAAGACTGGCGAGCGTCCTGCCGTACTTGATCATCGGAGTATTCCTGCTCCTGTTTCTCCTTTCGGCTGTCCTGGGCCCGGATATGCTGTTCTATTTGCAGTGGGCTCAAGCATTCCGACAACTGAACACCGAGGTCTTTCTCTTCAACGGACATACGCTCTCTCCACTGGGAGTCCCGCTGACACAATGGTCACATGGTCCCGGCTTGTTGTTCTCGCTATGGCCGACATTCTGCTGCCAGCTCAGCCCTACGGACCCGCAAGTCCTATGGATAGGCTGGGGCTTCACCGTGGTCTTCTGGTGGGCCATGTTCAGGCTGCTCAAGAAGGCGGGCCATGGAGATGTGCAGTGGGCGGTTTACGGAGTTCTGATTGCGATATTCGGGACGCATCTGGGCTTCTATTCCAGAAGCTTCGGTTCGGAGTCCCTTGCACAAACCTTTCTGGCAGTACTCGCCGTCTGGGTTCTGACCCGCAAGCAATGGCGAATCCTCGATGCTCTGGTTGTCGGATGCCTGGCTGCCTTTTTGGCAATCGTCCGCTGGCAGCTTCTGCTGTATGCCATCCCTCTCTTTGGGGCGATGTACTACAGGATCTGGAAAGCCAGAGGAAAGCAAGGCCCGTGGGCGACGGTCCTCCTCGTAGCTCTCCCGTTAATCCTCGTTTCTGTTGGCCTGGCGCAGGTAGGCTTGACCAATCGTTGGATGACTGGAGACTTCCTACGTTCGCCCTATTCTTTTGGTGATGAGACATTCAGGAGCGTGGACTTCGCCCGGCCGGAGCTGGCAGCCGTCTTGCTCCACCCCTGGCATGGGCTGCTCAGTTACCACCCCCTGTATCTTCTGGGATTCATCGCGCTGTTGCTCCTGGTTGTTCAGAGCAGATCAGTGGCGGAGAGGCTCTTCTACATCGGATTCATCCTCGTCATCGTGGCTAACGTGTATCTCCAGGCCGCGTGGTACGCCTGGTGGCTCGGCACGGTGACCTTCGGGATGCGAGGATTGAGCATCAGCGCCGTCGTGCTGATTCCTGCCATCGTCCGGTACATGCGTGAGCGCGAACGTCGTGGCAAGCCGAACCTGCTTTTTGGCTTCCTCGTGTTGGCAGCATGTCTTTGGTCGTTGCTACTACTTCTCGCAAATTTGGACTCCAACACCCAATTTATGACCTATTCAGGTTTGCTTGGCTCCTCTTCGGCAATGACAGGGTCACTGCTACCCGCGCTCCTGGTCCTTAGCTTCACCCTGATAGCCATCTTTCTCGTGCTTCGGATAGCAAAGAACGCGTCCCTGGTGCATTGGCGCGAGGTTCTGACGTTTCAGCTACAGAAGAGGCTGATTCTCTCGATCTCGTTGCTGATCCTCTTCCCAATTGGAGTGTTTGGATTGATAGCTTACATTCTCAGCAAGCACTCTGGTCCCCTATGGCACCGCACGGGTCTCTCGGTCGATTTGGCCATTGCGATCATCCCGCTCGGTGTAGTGCTGATCCTCCTTTTCCTGAGCACATCCGCTTCTTTTCAGACCAGCGCCGGTTCCCTAGATCAAGCGACCGTCAGCCGCCAGCATAAGCCCAACAGGCCCGTCGCCGAGAGACTGGCAATATATCTGGTGATCGGCCTGTTCGTCGCGGCAAACGCCATGTTTGTAAGACTTGCCCGTCACGTCGAGGCGCAGATAGCGACACATTCAGCGCCAACAGATCAGATCGCCTATGTCAGTCCGGTGCGCGTTGACGAAGTTGAGTCCAGCTATTGCGAATACCTGAATGTGCCGGGTTTTGAAGCGAAGAAAGAGGCCTTGAGGGGATTCGTTGAAGAGTTGAAGGCCTGTAGAGCAACCAGGCCGACAGCGGAAAGACTTCCTCAATGCTTGGGTCTGCTCGGAGTGGATCGCCCACTCGAAGTCACATTCGAGCCCTTTTTGGGCGTCAATCGGGTCACTCTTACGGGGGGTTTGGTGGCTGACGGCGAGACCAGCTTTCGTGCCGGCGATATCGTCGGCCTGACGACCTACTGGAATGTGTTGAAGGATTCCAGGCCGCTGAAGTTCAGCCAACGCTTGCAGGATTCGAATGGGTGGCAGTGGGTACTGGTAGATTACTGGCCGGAGGTGGGATGCCAGTCCGTCGAGAGCTGGCAGCGCGGCGAGACACACGTTGATCGTCAGGGCATCCGGTTGCCGCCTGATCTGCCGCCCGGAAAGTATGAGGTAGTTCTGGCCGTTTATAGCCCGGAAACGGGCATCGCACTGCCCGCCGGCGATAAGTCGAGCGCCCCGCTGGCTGAAATCAACGTGCTGGCTGCCGTCAATCCGCCCGAAACGAGTGCCCTCAACATCCCGATGCGCCTCGATATCCAGCTATCCGATGAGCTCGCGCTTTTGGGGTATGAGGTTAAGCCGAACCCGCTACGTCCGGAATCCGATGGTATGCTGCGCGTTTGGTGGACCGCCTTGAACCGTCCGACGAAACCCTATCAAGTGCGGATAGAACTTCTCGACGACGAGGGTCATGCGGTCTCCAGCTCCGTCCAGGCGCTCAGCAGCGCACCGACGGATACCTGGCAGGATGGACAGATCGTCTCCGAACGCTATCCTCTTACCCTGGATCAGTCCGCCGCGTCCGGCGACTACCGGTTGCGGCTCTCGCTCATCGCGCCTGACGGTATAGAAATCGCCCATCCCATCGAGATCGGCGTCGTCACGGTGCTTTCTCGGTCCCACGCATATGAGTTGCCCACGGTCGAGCACCCTTTGGATGTAAAGCTCGGGCAGGAGATCGCGTTGCGTGGCTACACTTTGGATCGGCCCGCTGGCGCGGACAACGAGCTGCACCTGACCCTGTACTGGCAGGCAATGGAGCGGGTGACCGGGCGCTACAGGGTCTTTCTGCATGTCGTGGATGACTCCGGGCACATTGTCGCGCAAAACGACGAGGACCCGGCAGCCGGTGCTGCCCCCACGCAAACCTGGCTCGCAGGCGAGGTCGTTACAGACACGCATGTGCTCAATGTGCCCAGTGGCGGACCGTATCAGCTTCTGGCCGGCCTCTATGACGCGGCAACTGGTCAGCGTCTGCCGGCATTAGATGAGGCGCAGCAACCGGTTCCTGACGCCGCCATTCCACTGGAAAGGGTGCTGGTGCCCTAGATGGTTGGGCCGCCAATCCTCGCCTCACCCACTGCTCGGCGCTCTCCAGACCTGAGATGGACCTGGACCGATGTTCTAGCCATTGCCTGTGTTCTGTTTGGGGTGTCGTTTGCCTTACGGGGCTTTTGGCGGCCAGGCACTCCCAGAGAAGCCGATTTCGTGATCGGTGTTTTTCGCGCCTTCAGTTTGGACCAGGCCTGGCAGGAACGCCAGTTCTATCCCCGCTTGGGCATGAATTTGATTTTTGGCAACGGCAGCCCTCTCTTCCAATATTATCCTCCCCTGGGCAGTTATATGACCTTGGTGTGGCGGTGGCTGGGACTGGACTGGGTGGCGGCGACCAAGGCCACGTTTAGCATCGCGCTGTTGTTGGCTGCCCTGGGCGCCTACGTCTATGCTCGGTGGCTGTTCGCCGACCGACGCGCAGCGTTGATCGCCGGATTAGCATACGGCCTGGCGCCCTATCTGCTCTTCTGTATCTACGAACGGGGAGCGATGTCGGAAACCGTTGCTCTTGCGTTGCTTCCGTGGGCATTCTGGAGCATGCATCACCTGCTGCGCGCCAACAGCCGGCGTTGGATCTGGCCATCCGCAGCGCTGGTGGCCCTATTGATCCTTGCACATAACATCACCGCTCTGTTTGCGGTCCCGCTGCTGCTTGCCTATCTGGTGCTGATAGCATGGAACGAGCAGGCATGGCATCGGCTGCCGGCCGCAGGGGCAGCGCTCGGCCTGGGACTTGGCCTCAGCGCCTTTTACTGGTTCCCGGCTCTAGCCGAGCGGGACTATGCACAGATCGACCGCTGGATGCTGGGGGGAGATGCCTCGGCTGCTGAGAACCTGGTTCCTCTAGCACGACTCTTCCAGCCTGGCCTCGTTTTTGATTATTGGAAGTCGTGGATCCCAGCGCTGCCCGTGGTGACTGCCCTCCTGATTGGGATCGGCATCCTTGTGCTGCCACTAACGAACCGATCGCTCCAGCGCGGCGGGCTCTTCTGGGCGATCCTGGTGGTTATTCCCCTGGCATTGCAGCTGACCATTAGCCAACCGCTCTGGGAATCGGTACCTATTATCCGTTACATCCAGTATCCATGGCGGCTTTTGGGCCTGGCGTCGCTATGTGCTGCCTTCCTGGCCGCCTCGATTTTCACATGGCGGGGTTTGGTCGGCGTCAAGGGCTGGCTCGTAGCAGCGGCAATCTCCTGCATCATACTCTACGCCGCCCTTGGTGGCTTGGGAGCACGTGCGCAGTATTGGCTTGCATTCGACAGCGCTCAGGTCAACGAAGCCGTTCTCCATGATCTGGGCCGCGGAAACTACCAACTGCACAGCGACTACCAGCCGTCAGCCATGACGGCCGACATCGCCGAAATGTCCCTGCCAGCGAACGCTGCGGCCAGTGGCGACTTGCCCCCACTGGCCGCAGCGCCAGAGGTTCGGGTGATCGAGGAGGGACCAGCTCTGATTCAACTTCACGTGCGCAGCGCAGTTCCTGTGACGCTGCGCATGCCACGGATCTTCTTTCCCGGCTGGCAGATCCGGATTGGCGGGCAACCGGCGAGGTCCAAACTCAGTGGACCCTGGGGCCTGCTGAGTGTAGATCTGCCGGCGGGCGACTATCCCGTGGTAGCTCGATTCGGCGAGACCCCTCTTCGCCTGGCCGCCGATATCGTCTCGTTGTTGTCGCTGATCATATGCGTGGGCGGCATGGTCGCCTACCGGGATTCGCGCCGCTTCCTGGTCGGTGCAGTTCTGTCTGTAGTGCTTCTTGCGGCCCTTTCCATCAATCATCAAGGCCTGGGCCAACCTCCCCGTCGGCCTGTGCCTTATGCCGCGAGGCTTGAGGACGACATCCAGTTACTGGCCTATCACCTGCCACGCACCACGTGGCGCACCGGTGAGGATCTGACATTGCGGCTCTACTGGCTCGCGCGCCGCACGCCCGACCGCAATTATCGGGTCTTTGTGCACCTGGTAACTCCTGACGATTCGGCGCGCGTTGCCCAGACTGACAACGAGCCGAATCTGGGATTCCGACCTACCACGCGCTGGAGCCCCGGTGAGCTCATCGTAGACGTACAGCAGATGCACTTGGACGCGGACACGCCTCCGGGCAAGTATCGGCTGTTGGTCGGTATGTACCGGCCGGAAGACGTGACCAACCTGGTCGTGCGCAGCGCCCCAGCCACACTTCCCGGCGACCGGCTCGATCTCGGAGAGATCACTATCACAGCCGCACTGCAGTAGTACAAAGGAGATCACAAAGATGATAAACACACCTGACGTCATCCCTATGGTCGACAGCGAGGATAGTCCTGCGGCCATGGCATGACTGGCCGTCGGGCCGTTGATACCGTTGTCTGTCGTCTACTAAAAGTCTCTGCGATCAGGAGGCACGAACCCATGGCGCGCACCTATCGGCACGGCCGGCCTACCATCGGCGTTTTAGCCGGCTGGCAGTTCTACTGGACGGCCACACCGCTCAGCTATCTCAACCCAATCTACCGCGGGATCCGCCTGGCGGCTGCCGAGCTGGGCTGTAATGTGCTGCTTGGTTGCGGTATGGGGGCATCGGCAACCGCCGGCGACTTGCTGCGTCCTGCATGGCCCGTCCCTTCGCCCGATTTGGATTTCGTCCCGATCGGTCCTTGGAACACCGACGGCCTCATCGCGGTCAATCCCATGCACTCGCAAACACGGTCGGACTATTTTCAGGACGTCATGGTCACTGGCCATCCGGTAGTGTTCGTGGGTTCTGGCGAGCGGGGCCCGACGATCCTGGCCGACAACGCGGGCGGCATCCTGCAAGCGATGCGGCATCTGGTCGAGCACGGGCATCAACGTATCGCTTTTGTCGCGGGCAGTCCGGAGGACATGACAGGAGACACGGGTGAGCGGCTGAGGGCGTACCAATCCGCGCTGGGAACCTTTGGATTGGCGGAGGATCCGCGCTTGGTGGCGTTTGGCAGGCATGTCTCATCATCGGGGTATTCGGCGTTGCGGCAGATCTTGAGTTCCAGCGTGCCCTTCACGGCCATCCTGGCCAGTAACGACAAATCTGCCTTGGGCGCGATCCAGGCGCTCAAAGAAGCCGGGCGCCGGGTCCCTGACGACATCGCCGTCATCGGCTTCGACGACCGGCTGGAAAGTTCCGTGCAAGAACCTGCTTTGACCAGCGTGCAGGTTCCGCTGTTCAAGATGGGCTATCGCGCCGTGGAAGTGCTTCTCCAGCAATTGGAAGGGCGGACCAAGCCCGATCAACGGATCAAGGTTGCTACGCGTCTGGTGATCCGTGAATCCTGCGGATGTGGCCGCAGCGCTGTGCTAGCCGATGTCCTGGATGCAACTGCGCCGCAAGCCTGGATGCTCGATCCGGACGCACGGTATTCGTCTCTTGTGCAAACCATGGCCGCATCGGTTCTGGCTGAGGCCCAGGGCTTGAGCGCGGCCGAAGTCTACGCTCTGTGCGAGCGCCTGGTCGAAACGTTTGTCGTGAGCGTGGCCCAGAACGATCCGGCACGCGTTCAGAAGGTCCTGGACGAGATTCTTCGTCAAGCGGTTGCCGGCCGGGACGACGCACACCTCTGGCAAGCGGCGATTTCCGTGCTGCGCAGCGAACTACCCACCTTGGCGGCTACCTGGTCGCAGCCTTCGGCAGAACAGGCGGGTCGCGAGGTGCTGCATCAAGCGCGCATCACCATCAGCGCGGCTATGCGCCAGCAGCATCGGCAGTACCTGGTCGATCAGCACTGGACGGGAGACCGCCTGGGCCGGTTGACAGCTAGCTTGCAGACTGCGCTGGACGAACCGCAGATATACGAGGCACTGGCTCAGCACTTGCCAGAGCTGGGCATTGATACGGCGTGGATTGCGCTGTTCGAGCCGGAGGGCGATGATCTAGTCGCTTGGAGCCTGCTGCGCGCCGTCACAACGCCACTGCAGACCACGATTCGCAGCCGCGATTTCCCGCCTGAGGGATGGATACCGGACGACCGGCCATTCAGCCTGGCCTTGCTGCCTGTGGTTGGTAGGCTTGGAAAAACGGGCTTTGTGGCATTCGATACCTCGCACCTCGAGGTGATCGGCGCCATTGCTCAACAATTGGTCGCCGCGCTCAACACTGCCCAGCTTTACCGCGAAGCCACCGAAGGCCGTCGGCTTGCCGAGGAAGCAAATCAGATGAAGAGCCGCTTTCTCTCAACCGTCAGCCACGAGCTGCGCACGCCCCTCAACCTGATTGTCGGGTTGAGCGAGCTGCTCATGCAACCCGGCCAGCGCGACACTGAGCCTGCGGCTGAAGCGCTGCAGCGCGATGTCGAGCGCATCCATGCCAGCGCCAAGCATCTGGGAGGCTTGATCAGCGACGTTCTTGACCTGGCCAGCAGCGACGCAGGGCAGTTGCGCCTGACGCGGGAGTACGTGAACCTGGGGCAGGCGCTGCGCGTGGTGGTTGAGACGGGACAGCAGATGGCGGCCGACAAGGGGCTGGCCTGGCATGCTGACCTGCCCAACTCCGGGCCGTGGGTGTGGGGCGACCGCATGCGCCTGCGCCAGGTGGCCCTGAACCTGATCAGTAATGCCGTCAAATTCACCGAGCGCGGCGAGGTCACCCTGCTTGTGAGGTCCGAGGGGGATTCCGTCACCGTGGTTGTGCGCGATACCGGTCTGGGCATTCCGCCGGCCGAGCAGGAGGCCATCTTCGAGGAGTTTCGCCGCTCGGAGCGCAGCATCACGCGCAGCTACCGCGGCCTGGGACTGGGCTTGGCGATCTGCAAGCGCCTGGTTGTGCTGCACGAGGGTTCCATGGGGGTGTTCTCCAGCGGCGAGGAGGGCGCCGGATCGACGTTCTACTTCACGTTGCCGGCCGTGCCTGCGCCGGCTCCTGCGTCTGTGCAGCCAGCCGCGCCGCAGATCGTCAAGCTGCGTGTTCTGGTGCTGATCCCGCCGGCGGGCAGCGGCGAGCGGCTGCGGGAGCATTTGACTCGAGCGCGACTTTGATGTGCGCGTCGAGCAGGCGGCTGACACCCAGACCTGGCTGGCCCAGGTGCTGGCTGCTCCCCCAGGCGCGGTGGTGCTAGATGTCAGCGTAACGCCCGACTACGGCTGGGACGCGTTGAAGGCGCTCAAAGGCAACGCCTCGACCCGCAACATTCCGGTGCTGTTCTATGCGGCTGGGCAGAAAAGCGGCGCCGTGCTGGAGCTGGACTATCTCACCAAGCCCGTGGAGATGGCCGAGTTTACGCGGGCGTTAGATCAGCACTGGCTTATCGCCGGCGTCGAACCGGCAACTCGCACGTATTTGGTGGTCGATGACGACCCTAACACCCTGGAGATGCACGCCCGCATCGTGCAGAGCTATGCGTCTGGCAGCCGGGTGCTTAAGGCGCGCACCGGTCGCGAGGCGCTGGCGCTCCTGGAGCAGGGTGCGGTCGATCTGGTGCTGCTTGACCTGATGATGCCGGAGATGGATGGGTTTGCCGTGTTGGAGGCCATGCGGGATCGGGAAGCCATGCGCGACATTCCGGTGATCGTGGTCACCGGCCAGGTGCTGACCGAAGCGGAGATGGCGCGGCTGAATCAGGGCGTCGTGCGGGTGCTGAACAAGGGGGTGTTTGATCTTGATGAAACCCTGGCGCAGGTAGATGCGGCATTGCAGCGGCAACACAAGCTCAGCAGTGAGGCACAACGTCTGGTGCGCAAGGCTATGGCCTACGTACAGCAGAATTACCAGGAAACCCTGACGCGCCAGGACCTGGCGCGTCACGTTGGCATGAGCGACGACTACCTGACCTATTGCTTCCGGCAGGAGTTGGGCATGACGCCCATCGCCTATCTCAACCGCTACCGCGTCACGCAGGCCAAGCGCCTGCTCAAGGAGAGCGACAGGACCATCACCCAAATCGCGCTGGATGTGGGCTTCTCCGACAGCGGCTACTTCAGCCGCGTTTTCCGCAGAGAGGCCGGCATGTCGCCCGATGCGTATCGTCGCCGTTTTCCATGATCTGTCCCCTCATCTCCCGCTTTTCTCCAAGCCCGAATTCGTGCAACCTAGTACAATAGCTGTGTCAATTGGTAGCGCTTCCAGTGCAGTCCAGAAAGGAGCATCATGGCCCTCACTCTGGAACAAATCGCCAGGCTGGCTGGCGTATCCCTCTCTACCGCCTCACGCGTGATCAACGAGCAGCCTAATGTGCGGCCTGAAGTGCGAGAGCGGGTGTGGCAGCTCATTCATGAGCATGGCTATCAACCCAACCTTGCCGCTCGTTCTTTGGCTTTGAAACGCTTCGACGCCGATGTTGAGCCCGTTCAAGATGCATAGCAACCAGGAGGAACCCCATCCGCATAGTACCGTAATCCCCGAACTCTCATCTGATCCGTTTTCAACATTTCAACATTCCTGTTAAGAAGGAGAAGACTGTCATGTCCAAGAAACATCTAACCCTCGCTATCTCAGTGATCCTGCTGCTAAGCATGCTGCTGGCAGCCTGCGGCGGCGCTGAGCCAACTCCCGCGCCCACGCCGGCCGCTGAGCCGGCCGCTGGCGAAACGCCGGCGGCTCCCGCCCCTGCGGCTGCTGAGCCGGTAACCCTGCGACTGTTGGTACACCAGAATCCCCCGATGGTGGAATTCATGCAGTCCTTCAACGAGAAGTTCCAGGCCAACCATCCCAACATCAAGATAGATATGGCGGTTGTCAACGCCAACGACCTGGCCACCTCCACCCAGACCCGCCTGACCGCCAATGATGTGGACCTGATAGACGTCTTTGGCTTTTCCAACGCTGCCCAACCCTACATGAAGAACGTCGACAAGCCAAACTGGCAGCAGTTGATTGAGGCAGGCCTGCTGACGGACTTGACCGGCAAGCCATTTGTGGGCAACTATGCGCCGTCATCCAACGCGGATGCGGGCACCTGGGACGGCAAGGTCTATCAGATCAACCTCGGCCGCGTGATCTATAGCGGCATCTACTACAACAAGGACCTCTTCAAAGCCAACAACGTTGCAGTTCCCACCACCTGGGACGAGCTCGTGGCGGCTTGCGAGACCTTCAACGCGGCCAAAATCCCCTGTATGACCGCAGGCGGCAAGGACGGCTGGCCGATCTTCGTGGGCGCTTACGGCCTAATCGGCTCCCTTTTTCCAGACCAGGCAGGCTTGGTGGAAGGCCTTTGGACAGGCAGCACCAAGTGGAACGACGCCAAGTCCATGGAGATGTGGGACAAGATGAAGGTCTATGCACAAGACATGATGGAGCCTGAGGCTAGCGGTATCGCCGGCGATGCTGCTCCTGGTCGCTTCGCCTCTGGCGCGGTGCCGATGTTCTCCGGCGGAAGCTGGTATGCATCGGCTATCGAGGCCGCCAATCCTGAGTTTGAGTGGGGCTACATTCCTTTCCCCGGCTCAAATAACGCAGAAGATAATAAGTACCTGTTCGGGAAGTATGACCAGGGTTGGGCTATAGCGGCTAATTCTCCCAACCAGGAAGCCGCCACGACCTACCTGACGGAGTTCTCGGATCCGGCTAACTACCAGGCCTTCGCCAATGCCGTGGGCTTCATCCCCACGCAGCCGGGCGCCACGCTCGACACGCAAATCGGCAAGGAGGTGGCTCCTTATCTCGATAACTTCCGCGTCGGTTATGAGCAATACTGGGTTGCCCCGAAGGGCGCCGGTGAGTTCGCCAATCCGTGGGCCTCGTACTTCAAGCCTTTCGGTACCTTCGATGATTCGAAGGAACTTGCCGAAAAAGTCCAGGCGGATCTGCAGTCTGGTCTGGACGCTTCTAAGTAAGCACCAAACTGGTACAGGGCTTCCCGCCGAAAAGGTGGGAAGCCCTGTTGCTTGCTTGAATGGAGGAATAGTGCCATGAACTATTATTTTGGTCGCGGGTTCTCGCGGTGGATTCCCTACCTGCTGCTCCTGCCAGGTCTGTTGATCTACTTTGTGATCGCTCTGGGACCATCCATTGCCACGTCAGTCTACTCCTTCACCAATGCCACCGGCCTTAAGGGCGCCCCTATTGAATGGGTTGGCCTGGATAACTACAAGGAGTTTCTCCTCCTAGGTCAGGCCGCGAAAGACAACCTTAAGGTGCTCGGGCGGACCCTGATCTTCTCGATTTTTGTCTCAACCGTCCAGTTCACTCTTGGGTTAATCGTTGCGCTGGTCCTAAACCGGCCCCTTTGGGGAAGAAATGTTGTTCGGACCCTGGTCTTCATGCCGGTGATTTTGGGCGCCGTTATTCAAGGCCTGATTTGGTCACTCTTCCTCTATCCGCTGGGAGGGCCCGCAGCGAGAATCCTTGAAATCGTCGGCTTGAAATCACAATTCCTGGGAGGGTCACCTGCGGAAGCCTTTTTCTGGGTGATGGTGGTTCAGATCTGGGCCAACTTGGGCATCACCATGATTATCTTTCTGGCAGGACTACAGACCATTCCGTCGGAGTTTTATGAAGCCGCCAACATAGACGGCGCTAACGGTTGGCAGGCTTTCAAGAACGTCACTTGGCCTTTGCTGACACCAAGCATCAACGTGAACATTCTCTTGACTGTCATCGGCAGCCTGCAGGCCTGGCAGCTGTTCCTTGTTTTGATCGGCTACCGCGCCGGCACCCAGGTCTTGGGGTACCTGATCTATGCAACAGGCTTTGGCGCCGGAGGAAGCTTAACTCAGAGCTTCCGTCAGGGTTATGCCGCGGCGGCATCCATCGTCTTGTTTATTCTGGTGCTCATCATTGGCTTGACTATTCAAACGTACCTGCGGCGTAGGGAAGAGAGGATACTGTCATGACCACTTCCGCAACTCGAAGGAGGCGGCCGATCAACTGGGGCACGGTCGGCTCGTATGCGATCATGGTGCTGCTGGCAATAATCTACCTGGGGCCTCTGCTCATGCTGCTCAACACGTCGCTCAAGACGATGCCTTCGTTTTCGCGCGACGCGACTGCGCTTGCCACCGAGCTCAACTTCAAGAATTTCGCAGAAGCGTGGGAGAAGGCTAATTTTCCCAGGTACCTCCTCAATTCGATCATATACACCACAGCGTCAACCATTATTTTTGTCGTGACAGGCATCTTTGTCGCCTTTCCCATCGCGCGCGGTTATGTGAAAGGCGCAGGTGCGCTGTTAACCTTGTATATCATTGCGTTGTTTCTGCCGCCTGCGCTGATTCCCCAGTTTCAGCTCATTCTAAACCTTGGACTCTACAACACGCCCCAGGGCTTCATCCTGCTTTTCGTTGTGAATGCAGTGGGAATCGCGATTCTGGTGACCTCTGTCAAGTCCATTCCCAGGGAATTGGACGAAGCGGCAGCCATGGATGGTTGCGGGTATGTTCGATTCGTGTGGTCAATCATCTTGCCGTTGATTAGGCCGGCGGTTGCTACCGTCGTTGTTCTTCACGCCATTGGCGTGTGGAACGAAATCATCACGCCGACCATCTACCTGACCAATGAGAAGTACTATCCGATCACACGGGGTCTCATTGTCTTCCAGGGTGTCTATGGCAGCCAGTGGCCAACGCTCGCGGCGGCGGTGTTAATGCTGACTATCCCAATGCTGATCCTTTTCCTTTTCCTACAACGTTACATCATCTCGGGCATGACGGCTGGAGCCGTCAAAGGCTAGGTAGCCAGTGGGCTAACTCAATTCGGGGATGCTATCTGCTGCCTTTCGGCGCAGCAGATAGCATATTGGAATATGGCCGCGAAGCCCGATCTGCGTTCGAAAGGGAACATGTCATCATTGGTCAGAATCACAGATGTCAAGACGATCCTGACTCAGCCCAGCCAATCGCGCCTGGTGATCGTTAAGATCATCACGTCAGAGCCTGGCTTGTACGGACTGGGGTGCGCCACTTTTACTCAACGCATTCATGCCGTTCACGCCGCAATCGAGAAACATCTCAAGCCATTCCTGCTTGGACGCGATGTCGATCGCATTGAGGAAATCTGGCAAATGGCGATGGTGCACGGCTATTGGCGAAATGGCCCGGTCCTCAACAACGCTGTCTCCGGTATCGACCAGGCGTTGTGGGACATCAAGGGCAAACGAGCCGGTATGCCCGTGTACCAACTCCTGGGTGGTAAGACCCGCGAAGCTGCTGCCGCATACGTCCATGCCGAAGGCCGTGATCCTGCTGAGGTTACAGCAAACGCTCGAGAGCTTATCGATCTAGGCTACCGCTATGTGCGGATACAGATGGGCGGCTATGGCGGCACAGGCATGGATCAGGCGCAGCCGGAGCACCCACCACCAGGAAACTACTACGATCCGCGAGCCTACAGCCGAAACATGCTCAACATGATCGAGTATGTCCGCAATGAGCTCGGCGAAAAGATCGAGCTGCTGCACGACATTCACGAGCGTCTCCATCCCATCGATGCAGTGCAATTCGCCAAGGATGTTGAGCCGTTCAGGCTCTTCTTCCTTGAAGATGCCTTGGCTCCGGAAGATATCGATTGGTTCCAGACAATTCGGCAACAGTGTGCAACGCCCTTGGCCATGGGCGAGCTGTTTAACAATCCTCACGAATGGCAACGCCTGATCACAGGACGCCTGATTGACTTCGTGCGCATGCACATCAGTCAAATAGGCGGGATTACGCCGGCCCGCAATGTGGCCATCTTGGCAAATATGTATGGCATTCGTACTGCCTGGCACGGTCCGAGCGATACATCGCCGGTGGGCCATGCGGCTAACCTGCACCTCGACCTCTGGGCGCCCAATTTCGGCGTTCAAGAATGGTATCGTCCATCGGAGTTAGATTACGAGATGTTTCCCGGCTTGCCCCAAATACGCAACGGCTACCTGTATGCCAACGAAAAACCGGGTTTGGGCATCGATATCGACGAGGAACTGGCGGAGAAGTTTCCATGCAAGGATATCGTCGAGCAATGGACGCAGGCCCGACTTCCCGATGGTACTCCGGTGCGCCCCTAGAAATGAGCGTCTATTTGGACTCTGCGATTGAAGAACAGTATCAGTCATTGATCCCGCGCTATCCCGAGTTGCAAGGACAGGTAGCCGTTGTTACCGGAGGAGCGAAGGGAATTGGCCAGGGGATTGTCCTGCGATTGGCGCGCGAAGGCATGCGTGTTGTCATCGGTGACATCGACGAGGAAGCATTGGCGGCGACCGCTTCCGCGGTGCGAAGCCTCGGCGCAACGGTCCTGGCTTTCCATGGCGATATGAGCCAATCCGACGATATTCGACGGCTATTTGCCCAAGCAGCCGATGCGTTCGGTAGCACTCATTTGCTGGTTAACAATGCTGCCGATCTCTCACGAAGACGGCTGCTCGATCCGCACGAAGACCTGTTAGACCACCAACTGGCAACCAACGTTCGTGGACCGTATCTTTGCTCCTATCACGCTGCGAAAACCATGAGCTCGGGCGGTGGCGGTAACATCGTTCATATCTCATCTGTTGGCGCGTTGCGCGCTCATTGGAAAGGGCTTCCATACGATGTTACCAAGGGAGCGATCGACGCGATGACGCGGGCTATGGCGATTGATCTGGCTGAGTACAATATTCGGGTCAATGCGATCGGACCTGGCGCAGTGAGCAAGTGGAACACGCCTTCCACTGAGGTTCGCGTAAAAGAAGGCATGGCTGGCCGTATCCCGCTACAGCGCCTTGCACTGATATCCGAAATCAGCTCCTTGGTGGCTTTCCTTGCTTCACCGGAGGCCAGCTACATCACCGGCCAGGTGATCTACGTTGATGGCGGCATAACTGCGCAACTGAGTCCACCCGGACAGCTGTTGTGAAGATTGCCCACGGGACGAAGGACGCCTACTTCCGAAAGGTCCGCGAAGTTGGGTCAAAGATGAAAGCTCGCTTTAGCTCTCTATTGTTGGTTATTGCCATCTTGGCTGCGGGTTGCCAATCAGCGCAACCGGCGAAGCCATCAACTTTAGCGATTCCCACCCCGATCCCGACTCCCGTTGCCGCCAAGGAGGGTTGGGAGTTGGTCTGGAACGACGAGTTCGACGGCGAGACGATCAACCGGTCCGATTGGACCTTCGATCTCGGCGGTGGCGGCTGGGGCAACGGCGAGGCCCAGGTTTACACCGACTTGCCCAAGAACGCCCGGCTGGAAGAAGGCCTGCTGGTGATCGAAGGAAGAAAAGAACCCAACGATAAGGGCGGCTTCCAGTTCACGTCAGCGCGACTAAAGACCCAAGGCCTGAAAACCTTCCAGTATGGGCGCGTCGAGGCGCGACTCAAGGTGCCTGCCGGCGCCGGCACGTGGCCAGCCTTCTGGATGCTTGGCTCCAACATCGACCAAGTTAGCTGGCCTGATTGCGGTGAGATCGACATCATGGAATACGTGGGCCGGGAACCCAATTTTATCATGGGAACCCTGCACGGTCCCGGCTATTCCGGCGCCCTTGGGCTGACCAGTCGCAGCTTGCAAGACTTCGACATCGCTGATGACTTCCACACCTATGCCATCGAGTGGGACGAGAACAAGATCAGCTGGTTCTTTGACGATGCCGAATACCACACCTTGACACGAGATGATGTAGGCAGTGACCGCTGGGTGTTTGACCAGCCCTTCTTCCTGATCCTCAACCTTGCCCTTGGAGGCACGCTGGGCGGCTTTATCAGCGCGGATACCGTCTTCCCGGCCAATGTCTACGTCGATTACGTGCGCGTCTACCAAGAAGTCCCCTAGGCCAGCTGGTAGGCCGGATCGGCCTGGATACCGCCTTTCCCGCGTAGTTGCAGGTGGACTATGTGCGGGTTTTCAGGCGACTAGTTCGGAAATGACCACACCCGGGTAGTTGGCGAGACCGCTACCATGGGTTTGGATGACAATTTCACCGCCGCGACAGCTCGCAGACTTGTCGCAAACATTCTATCGCTCGAGTTCGCTTTTTGGTTTGGAGGTTTGTTCAACATGGTCCGTAAATTCATCCTTGTGCTCTCACTTTCCCTGCTGATCGCTAGCATCGTGTCGCCGTTCGCGATGCTTCCCTCATTCGCCGCCCCGGCGACAACCGCGGCCCTGCCGCTCGTGGACGACTTCGAGTCCGGGCTGCCGGCCGGGACAGACCCTAACGGCGTCGCGATCGGGTTCAACACGTTCGAGGACCCGAACCCACCCACCACCGTGGCGATTGTGACTACCACGACGCCACCGGCGCCAGCGCCGGGCGCCGGCGCCCACGTCCTGAAGATGGACCTGAATGTCGTCTCGTACGCCGGCTTCACCCACAGCTTCGAGAATGCCGCAGTCAACGCGTGGGTTCCGCAGGACTGGAGCGCCTACGCAGGCATCTCCTTCTGGCTCTACGGCAACAACAGCGGGACCACCTTATTCGTCGACGTGCTCGACAACCGCAACCCCGGCTCAACCAGAGACGATGCCGAGCGCTGGTCGATCAGCTTGCCGGACAACTTCAGCGGGTGGCGGCAGATCCAGATCCCCTTCGCGAGCATGTCTCGTAAGGAGGTTGGCAACGGCGCGCCTAACGACGGCTTCGGACTGACCGAGGTGCACGGGTGGGCTCTGGGCTCGATCACCACGCCGGCCCCGCAGACGTACTACGTCGACGATGCCTCGCTCTACGGCGTCGCGGCGCCCAGGCCGCTCACAGTCGGCTTTAGCACGCTCACCTACGCGGTCACCGAGGGCGGCACGGCGACCGTCACGGCCAAGCTCAGCAAGTCGTCGAGCGGCCCGGTGACGGTGCTATACCAGACCACGCTCGGCTCCGCGATCCCCAACCGCGACTACAACGCGCCGATCGGGGGCACACTGATCTTCCCGCCGAACGTCACCCAGCAATCGTTCCCGGTGGTGACAATCGACGACAACAAGTACCAGGGCGAGCGCGCGGTGCTTGTCGAGCTGTCCAACCCGACCGGCGGTGCGGCGCTGGGCCTCCCGCCGATCGCGCGGGTGAACATCCGGGACAACGAGATCTACGACCCGGCGCTGCTCGACGACTTCGAGACCTTCCCGTATCTCTGGTGGGTCGACAGCAAGGCGACGCTAAGCAACCCGGAGATCCCGGCCAGCAGCCCCATGGCGCTGCCCGGCCAGGGCGCCTACGAACACATTCTGCAGGCCGACCAGAGGAACGGCAAGGGCAACTACTCGTTTGGCCGCACCTTCCCGATCGACCAGGATTGGAGCGATGCGGATGGGCTAAGCTTCTGGTACTACGGCCAAAACAATGGCAAGAACATCGATGTAAAACTCGCCAACCAGGCCGGCGTCGGCGTCCCGTCGCAGTGGAAGAAGGTCTGGAGCGACGAGTTCAACGCCAGGTCGGGCGCCGCGCCGAACCCGAGCGTCTGGGGCAACGAGGTCGGCGACGGCACCGTCAACGGCATCCCCGGCTGGGGCAACGACGAGCTGGAGTACTACACCGCCAGCACGGACAACGCCGCCACCGACGGCCAGGGCAACCTGGTGATCACCGCCAAGCGGGCCAACGGATCGCTGCTGTGCTACTACGGTCCGTGCCAGTACACCTCGGCACGGCTGCTGACCAAGAACCGGTTCGAGATCGCATACGGCCGGGTCGAGGCGCGCGTCAAGGTTCCGGTCGGAGCCGGGCTGTGGCCGGCGTTCTGGATGCTCGGCACAGATATCGACCAAGTCGGCTGGCCCACGACCGGCGAGATCGACATCATGGAGTACGTCGGCCGCCTGCCCAACGGGGTGTTCGGCACCCTGCACGGCCCCGGCTACTCAGGCGGTCAGAGCTACGGTAAGAGCCTCGACCTGGGGAGGCCGGTCGCCGACGACTTCCACACCTTCGCGGTCGAGTGGCAGCCGAACAAGATCACCTGGTTCCTTGACGGCGCGCCGTACTTCACGGCTACCCCGGACGACCCGTTCCTGCAGGGCAAACAGTGGGTCTTCAACCACCCGTTCTACATGCTGCTGAACGTGGCGGTCGGCGGCAACTTCGCCGGCCCGGTCGGCCCCGACACGATCTTCCCGCAGAAGACCCTGGTCGACTACGTGCGCCTCTATCAGGCCAAGCCGAGCCCGGCCACCTTCAGCGCCTCGTTCCGTGACAACTTCGCGGGCTGGCAGAAGGTGATGATCCCGTTCTCGGCCTTCCAGGGACAGGGCGGCTCTTCGCCGGATCTGACGAAGATCAGGAGCATCAGCGTCAACGTGCCGGGCGGCACGCGCAACCCTGTGTTGCTCGACCAGGTGCGGCTGGAGGGCATTACACCGCCCTTGACACAGATGGACCTGCCGGTGACCTTCGACTCACCCACCGTGGCGTACGGCCTCCTAGGCTTCGGCGGCGCGGAGGACTCGACCATCGTCGTCGATCCCACCGGCGGGACCAATAAGGTGGCCAAGGTTGTCAAGTCGGCGACGGCCGAGTTGTGGGCCGGCACGACCCTCACCGCGGACGGCACGTTGGGCTTCGCCAGCAGGATCCCCTTCACCGCGTCGGCGACGAGAATGACGGTCCGGGTCTATTCGCCCGACGCCGGCATCCAGGTCCGGCTGAAGGTGGAGGATCACACCAACCCCGCCATCTCGGTCGAGACCGAGGCGACGACCACGGTGGCCAACGCCTGGGAGACGCTGACCTTCGACTTCGCCAACCAGGCGCCGGGCACTGCTGCGCTGAACCTGGCGAATACCTACGACAAGGCGTCGATCTTCTTCAACTTCGGCGTGACCGGGGCCGTAGCGGGCGCAAAGACCTACTACTTCGACGACGTGGCCTTCGGCGGCGGCACGCCGCCCCCGCCGGCCACCTGGAGCCCCATCACCTTCAACTCGAGCGCGGTCACCTACACCCTGACGGGCTTTGGCGGCGCGGAGGACTCGACCGTCGTGGTGGATCCAACGAATGCCGCCAACAAGGTCGCCAAGGTCGTGAAGTCGGCGACGGCCGAGCTGTGGGCCGGAACTACGGTGTCAACGGGCGCGAACTTATCGGTCCCGGCGCTGCCCTTCACGGCCAGCAGCACCACGATGACGGTGCGGGTCTGGTCGCCTGATGCCGGCATCCAAGTCCGGCTGAAGGTGGAGGATGCGGCGGATCCGACCAAGTCGGTCGAGACCGAGGCCACGGTGACCACGGCCGCCGGCTGGCAGACGCTGACCTTCAACTTCGCCAACCAGGCGCCGGGCACTGCGGCGCTGAACCTGGCCTACACGTACAACAAGGTCTCGATCTTCTTCAACTTTGGCGTGACCGGGGCCGTAGCGGGCGCAAAGACCTACTACTTCGACGACGTGGCCTTCGGCGGCGGCACGCCGCCCCCGCCGGCCACCTGGAGCCCCATCACCTTCGACTCGAGCGCGGTCACCTACACCCTGACGGGCTTTGGCGGCGCGGAGGACTCGACCGTCGTGGTGGATCCAACGAATGCCGCCAACAAGATCGCCAAGGTCGTGAAGTCGGCGACGGCCGAGCTGTGGGCCGGAACTACGGTGTCGACGGGCGCGAACTTATCGGTCCCGGCGCTGCCCTTCACGGCCAGCAGCACCACGATGACGGTGCGGGTCTGGTCGCCTGATGCCGGCATCCAAGTCCGGCTGAAGGTGGAGGATGCGGCGGATCCGACCAAGTCGGTCGAGACCGAGGCCACGGTGACCACGGCCACCGGCTGGCAGACGCTGACCTTCAACTTCGCCAACCAGGCGCCGGGCACTGCGGCGCTGAACCTGGCCTACACGTACAACAAGGTCTCGATCTTCTTCAACTTCGGCGTGACCGGGGCCGTAGCGGGCGCAAAGACCTACTACTTCGACGACGTGGCGTTCGGGCCCTGAACCCCACCCAGACGCCCGCAGTAGCGACTTCAGTCGCCCGCTTGGACGGGAATGGGGAATGACTGAAGTCGTTACTGCCGGGTATATGAGCCGGGTTTGGGTGGTCTGCGAAGCAGCCGCCCAAGCCCGGCTGACAAGAAGGTCATCGGTTTCTTGGCTGATACCTGCTCAGAGGTCGCTCACATATGCTTTTTCGGCACTATTGCACTGCCCAAAACACTTCATATCGCCTCACCGAACTGCCATCGCCCGCCCTGGGCAACATCGAGGAGGCGCCGGCTTCGGTGTTTGTCAACTCCGACGTTCGCTACCAGGAGATCGAGGGCTTCGGCGGCGCTTTCACCGAAGCGGCTGCGCTTACATTCCGCAAACTGCCCGAAGAGCGACAAGCCGAGGTGATAAAGGCTTATTTCGACCCCGTCGAGGGCCTGGGCTACACTCTGTGCCGTACCCACATCAACAGTTGTGACTTCTCTCTGGGCAACTACGCTTACGATGAGGTGAACGGTGATGTCGAGCTGCGCCACTTCTCCATCGACCGTGACCGGCAGGCGTTGATCCCGCTGATCCAGGCGGCCCAACAGGCCGCCGGCCGGCCGATCAAACTTCTCGCTTCCCCCTGGAGCCCGCCTGCATGGATGAAGACCAATGGCGACATGTGCCACGGCGGCAAGCTGAAGCCGGAGTATCGCGATGCCTGGGCGGCCTATCTCTGCCGGTACATCCGCGAGTACGAGCGTGAGGGCATCCCCATCTGGGGCCTCACTGTCCAAAACGAACCCGAGGCAGTCCAAACCTGGGAGTCCTGCATCTACACCGCCGAGGAGGAGCGCGACTTCGTCCGCGACCACCTGGGGCCGGCACTGGCACAGAACGGCCTTGGTGATGTGCGACTGCTGATCTGGGATCACAACCGCGATATGATGGTCGAGCGAGCCTGCGCAGTGTTGAGCGACCCGGAAGCGGCCAAGTACGTCTGGGGCACTGCCTTCCATTGGTATGTCACCGACAAGTTCGACAACGTCCAACTGGTCCACGACGCCTTCCCGGACAAGAAGCTGCTCTTCACCGAAGGCTGCCAGGAAGGCGGCCCCCACGAGGGCGAATGGCAGGTCGGCGAGCGCTACGCCCACTCGATGATCAACGACCTCAACCGTTGGACGGCCGGTTGGATCGACTGGAACCTGCTGCTGGATGCCACCGGCGGCCCGAACCACGTCGGCAACCTCTGCAGCGCGCCGATTCTTGCCGATACGCAGGCAGGTGAGCTGCTCTTTCAGAGTTCCTACTTCTACATCGGCCATTTCGCGCGCTTCGTCCAACCAGGCGCCCGGCGGATCCTCTGCGCGACGTCGCACGACGCGCTGGAGGCGGCTGCGTTTCTCAATCCGAATGGGCAAATCGTCGTCGTGGTGCTCAATCTTTCGGATCAGATGGCATCGATGGCGTTGACCATCGGCGGCGAGCGGGCTGTTGTCGAGTGTCCGGCGCATTCCATCGCAACGTTCCTAACAGATGTTAGTAGCCACGCCTGAAGGTAGTGGGATCTCTCCAGCGCCATGCGCTTGTTGACGACGAGGGCTCTATCATGATGACCATTTCAAAGACCGAACCACGGATCGGCAATGCGCCGATGTTCAACGGAACCAATCCAGTCACAGGGCAATACGTTGATCTGCTCGACGAGGAGTATTACCGCATCTCGCATGTCGATCAGATGCCGCCTTTCTTTATGAGCCTGGTAAGCAGCACCGATCACTGGCTGTTCATCTCCAGCACAGGGGGGCTCACAGCCGGTCGTGTCAATGCCAACTCAGCGCTGTTTCCCTACGAAACCGTGGACAAGATCGAGGCGCACGGCGAGCAGACCGGCGGTAAGACAATCCTGCGGGTCAACCGCACTGGTCGCGTCCAGCTCTGGGAGCCCTTCTCCGAGCGCTACGCAGGTCTATACCGGTGCGAACGCAATTTGTACAAAAACATCTACGGCAACAAGCTGATCTTTGAAGAAATCAACCACGACTTGCAGCTGACGTTGCGCACTGCATGGCGCACTGGCGAACGCTTCGGCTTTGTCAGAAGTTGTTGGCTGTACAACCACGGGAATCGCGACTGCCAGGTCGAGCTGCTGGACGGCCTGCAGAACATCCTGCCGTTCGGTGCAACCAGCGTCTTGCAGAACACCATGAGCAACCTGCTCGACGCCTACAAGCGCAGCGAGCTGGAGCCGTCCACCGGATTGGGCATCTTTGCACTGAGCGCCACACTGACCGACCGCGCTGAGCCGAGCGAGTCGCTCAAGGCGACGGTAGTTTGGCAGGTGGGCCTGGCAGGCGCCGGCCATTTGCTCTCTACCGACCAGCTCGACGCGTTTCGTCGCGGCTATGCCATTGCGCCGGAGCATGACGTGTGCGGCAAGCCAGGCGCTTACTTTGTCTACACCGTCTTTGACTTGGCGCCAGATCGAGCCAGCCGCTGGCACATAGTTGCCGACGTGAACCAGGACAGCTCAGCAGTTGAAGCGTTGCGGCAGCTCCTCTTCCAGGAAACGGCGGTCGTCGAACAACAAATCAAGGCGGATATCGCTCAAAGCGCTGACAAGCTGGTCCGTCTCGTTGCCGCGGCCGACGGCTTGCAGGAGACCGGTGAAAAAACGACAACCGCCCATCATTTCGCCAACGTCATGTTCAATGTCATGCGCGGTGGCATCTTTGCGGATACCTACTGGGTCGAGCGAGACGATCTACTCGAATTCTTGTCTGTGCGCAATCGCGCTGTGTTGACCAGCTACGCGGACTGGCTTGCAGAATTGCCGCCACGGATTCTTGTACAGGATCTGTATGCGCGGGCAGGCGACAGCGGTGTGCCTGACCTGATCCGGCTGTGCTACGAATACCTGCCCCTGACCTTCAGCCGGCGCCATGGCGATCCCAGCCGGCCTTGGAACAAGTTCTCCATCAACGTGAGCAAGCCCGATGGCTCAGCCCGTCTCGACTACCAGGGTAATTGGCGCGATATCTTCCAGAACTGGGAGCCCTTGGCGGTCAGCTTTCCCGCCTTTGCCGAGGGGATGGTCGCCAAATTTGTTAACGCTACCACTGTGGACGGGTATAATCCCTATCGAGTGACCCGTGACGGCGTCGAATGGGAGACACCCGAGCCTCACAACCCCTGGTCCAACATCGGCTACTGGAGCGATCATCAGATCATTTATCTGCAGAAGCTGCTGGAAGTTTCCGAGAGTTTTCATCCCGGAACGCTGTCCGCATTGTGGAACCGTCCGGTGTTCACCTACGCCAACGTGCCTTACCGCCTGCGTCCATACCCGGAGATGTTGGCGGATTGGCACAACACCATCGAATTCGACCATGAACTGGAGGAGAAAATCGCCGCTGCAGTGGCTTCTTTGGGCACCGATGGCCGGCTGCTGCGCGACGCCACTGGAGCGGTGGTTCATGTCACACTGATCGAAAAACTGCTGGTGCTGTTATTGGCCAAACTGACCAATCTGGTCCCGGACGGCGGCATCTGGATGAACACGCAGCGGCCGGAGTGGAACGACGCCAACAACGCGCTCGTGGGCAAGGGGCTGTCCGTCGTCACAGCAGCCTATCTGCGCCGCTTCATTGCGTATTGGCAGGCCCGATTGGCGGAGAGCCAGGCGCAAGCTTGGGTGGTCAATTCGGCTGTGGTCGATCTCCTGCGTGATGTCCACGGCATCTTGCGGGCCCACCAGGATCTTCTAAATGCTGGTTTAAGCGACCAGGCACGGCGCGTGGTCATGGATGAGCTCGGCATGGCTGCAACGGCCTATCGAACCACCGTGTATCGAGATGGGTTGCCGACCGCCGGGGTTGATTTGCCGTACCAAACGCTGAGCGATTTCCTGCTGTTGGCGCAAACCTATATCGAGCACACGCTGGCTGCCAATCGCCGGCCTGATGGTCTGATACATAGCTATAACACGCTCCGCCTGGTCGACCAGGGCGTCGCAGTCGACAACCTCCCTCTGATGCTGGAAGGCCAGGTGGCATGGCTGTCGTCGGGACTATTGGCGCCGGAGGAATCGTTGGCGGTGCTGCGGAACCTGCGCCACAGCGATCTCTATCGCGCCGACCAGCACTCGTATATGCTCTATCCGAACCGCCGGTTGCCCGGCTTCCGGGAAAAAAACCACGTATCGGCCGAGCAGGTGGGCGCTTCGCCGCTCGTAGCCGCACTGGCGTCAGTCAACGACAAGCGCCTGCTGATCCGTGACGCCGCCGGGGCTTACCATTTCAATGGCAGCTTTCGCAATGCAGCCGATGTTGCCCGCATCTTGGAGGAGCTTGCTCAGGAGCCGGCCTACGCAGAGCTGGTGCCGGCAGAACGCGGCTTCATGCTGTCCCTCTTTGAAACGACTTTCAACCATCGAGAGTTTACCGGCCGCTCCGGCACGTTCTTCGCCTACGAAGGGCTGGGCAGCATCTACTGGCACATGGTGTCGAAATTGCTGCTGGCTGCACAGGAGTGCTACCGGCAGGCAGTGGAAACAGGCGCGCAGCCGGCCGTCACAGCCGCTTTGGCGGCTGCCTACTACGACATCCGGCAAGGGCTGGGCTTCAACAAGTCGCCCGCCGACTATGGCGCGTTTCCCACTGACCCGTATTCGCATACCCCCATGGGCAGCGGCGCCCGCCAGCCGGGTATGACCGGCCAGGTCAAAGAGGAGATTCTCACGCGCTTTGGCGAACTCGGCGTGTCAGTGCAGCAGGGAGCGCTCTGCTTTGCGCCATCGTTGTTGAGACGCGACGAATTCTTGCGTTCGCCTGGCACCTTTGCGTATGTGGACGTGGCCCAACAGTCGAGAACCTTGTCGCTGCCGCCCGGCTCACTCGCATTCTCCGTTTGCCAAACCCCGGTGATCTATCTGCGCGGCGACAACGCCAAGGTGGAGGTCAAGCTCCAGAGTGGACAAAGCATGACGGTGCTGGGAGACCGCTTGGATCTGGCAACCTCCCGAAGTATCTTTGATCGCACTGGCCGGGTAGAGCTGGTGCAGGTTACCGTGGAGACGTGAGACCGGTCTGCTCGATTGAGCTGGAAAGCACGGGCGTGTTGGGATTTGCTGATGACGGATGCCTGTGGACCTGAGATTTGCGGTTGCCAAGAAACACTTTCTAGGGTAGAATTGAACGGCCGAATGCGAGCTTGGATGACTGGTGAGCAGCAAGGGTAGACTTGGCCCGGCTTACAGGAACAGATAAGTTCCTAAGGTAGCCTGAGTGAGGTGAGCTAGATGATACAGACATTCGAGGGTGTGATCGACCGGAAAGGCAGGCTGCGGCTTCTTGAATCCGTTAAGCTACCACCCATGCGTCGCGTTTTGATTACGGTTCTCAATGAGGAACCGGAGTTGAGCGCACGCGAAACGGCGATGTTAAGCGAGTCCGCCTTGGCGGTTGATTGGCTGACGCCGGAAGAAGATGCTGCATGGTCACACCTGGCCCAGCTTCCATCGTTGTAGTCGAGTTCCCATTTTCAGACCTCTCCGGATCAAAACTGCGCCCTGCCGTTGTGTTGTGCGGTACAGGACGCGGTGACTGGTTGCTGTGTCAGATCACGAGCAATCCACATAGCGATCCTGATGCCATCAAGATCACTCCTGCCGAGCTTGCCAAAGGCACGCTATCCCTAATCAGTTTTGCGCGTCCGACCAAACTGTTCACTGCCAATGAGACGCTGATGGTCAAGCGCGTTGCTATTCTTGGAGATGCACCGTTTGGCGAAATCCTCTCGGCGATCATCAACACACTTCAGCAGGTTATGCCGTCCAAACGGGACACAGACACCAAGGTAACGTCTTGATGAAGCAGAGTGCGGCCCAGGAACCGAATGCCGATTTGCTAGCGCCTGGAGATGTGGACAGCGATGTGGTGGCTCTTGGCGAGGCACTGTTGGAACAGCGCGCCGAGCGCATTGCGCACAATGTGCTTCTGCGTCCCGACATTCAAGATGTCTTGCGTCAGTTGCTGGGCACCAAGCTGTAAGCCAGCGAAGAGGAAGTGATCGCTCGCTCGCTGAAGGCTATGTTGGTCGCCGTTGGATAACCATGGTCGGTGTTGGGGGTACTTGTAGCGTGCATAGATCGCCGTAGCGAAGGAGTTGGGGTTCGTACTGACCTCGTCCGTCAGTCGATCTTGCACGTCTTGCTCTGACGCCTCTTTCGCATGACGCCATCCTGTCGGCTGGACATCAATGCGATTCGTGGGGCAGGTGTGAATTGGCACCACCTTCCTTAAATGCTACAATCTTGTTACCGCGCATTCTGTCTTGTTGCCAAAGGAGCACTGTACTGTCACATGGCCTTCGACGCCAAGTTCATCAACCCGTTCCAAGACCCTTCTACCGTGCCGCCTCAGTATCGCCAGCACGCGGCTTTGCAGAAACTGTTCAAGGTCGATGGATCCTACGTCCGTCCTGCCGAAGACCCGGTGACGTTGTGGACGATTGACTTGCTGGCTCGCGACTACGGTGTGCCACTTGATGCGATGGTGCTGGAGCTTTATGCTGACTTCTCTGAGGGCACGCATCAGGGTGGGCGACGTTACCAGGGCCGTGCCGACGTGGTGATCTACGATGATCGCTATGCTGTCGGCGACCTGGACGTCGCGTTCATTATGGTCGAAGCGATGGAGCCCGGCAAGAAGTTCGAAGGCAACGATCCTGAAGGCTGGGTGGAGCATTTGAACCGACTAAATGCCTACATGAGCGCATCGCCTTCAGCTCGTTACGCTATCCTGACCAGCGGCCACCACACAGTCATCTACCGTCGCGATCTCGAATATCCCCGCAAGTTGGAACCGATCGGAGACTTGCCCAGATACGAGAGCGCGAGGCAGGCTGCCCAGCACAGTCCCTACAAAGTCATCCTCAACCCGGATCAAGCGGATGGCATCGAGACCGGTTTGCAACCGCTCACACGCGACAAGTTTCGTGAGGTGCTAGGCGACACGCGCTCCGGCTGTCATTCGCTCCTGCGCGACAACGAGGGCCTGCAACCGCAAGAAGCTGTGGATGCAATGGTCAAATTCCTGTTCGCCAAATGGTACGACGAGCAGGCTACCGTTGACTTGGTGAAGAAGACAGGGGAGTTGCGTGCTTACGTTTTCAGCATTAGTGCTGAGACCGATCCTGAGCGGTTGTTGGTCCAGGTGCGCGAGACCTTCGAGCAGGCCAAACAGTGGGAACACGACACGCTTTCGGAACGCTTCGGCGCTGATCTGGGCAATCGACTGGCGTTCAGCGAGGCTGATGTCTTGCAGTTCAAGCCACACACTACTCGTGAGATTGTCAGGCGCCTTCAGCCGTGGAGCCTACGGCGGTCGACCGCCGATGTCAAAGGCGGCGTGTTCGAGGACTTCCTAGGCAAGACCTTTCGCGACGACCTGGGGCAATACTTCACCCCGACACCGGTCATCAACCTGATCGTGGGTATCCTTCAGCCAACAGGGGCGGACTACGTAGGCAGACCCAGCATGTGGCTCAGGTAGGATGCTCACCCATGCCCTTGATTACGTTCGCAAGCAGGAGTATCAAAAGGCGGTGGCGGCCAACGGCGGCGCGCCAAACGGAATCAACGTCTGACGAACCGAACGCCGACTTCGTGGCCTTCCGTGACGGTCGCCTGTTCGGGGCCGAGATCTCGCGCAACGTGATGCACATCGCCCGCGTCAACACGCTGATGAACGGCGCACAATACGCCGACTTGAAGGTGATGGACAGCCTGGAACGGCTGAGTAGTGTGACCGGCGGGATCACTGAAGGACTGCCGAATCGCCCCGGTTTCTATCCCGGTGGGCTAACCGTGATCCTGACCAACCCGCCGTTTGGCTCCAAGATGACCAGCACAAGCGTACTGGCCGACTTTGCTTCCCGCGACGGCATCTCTAGACGCGATGGCACGATTGTCAAGAGTATCCCGCAAGAAGTGGCCTTCGTCAACCGATGCCTGGAGTTCCTGGCGCCCGGCGGCCGGCTTGGGATCGTTCTACCCGATGGCGTGCTGGCGAACAGCTCCATGCAGTTGTGCGCGACTGGATCCTGCGTTGGGCGCGGCTGAAAGCCGTAATCAGTTTGCCACAGGAAACCTTCGCCCCGTATGGCGCGGGCGTGAAGACCAGCGTCGTGTTCTTGCAGAAGCGGGAGAAACCCTTGCCGGCTCCCAAACAGGCCACAGCACAACTCGATCTCCTTGCGGCTGCGGAGGAAGCCCAAGAGACAGCGGAAGAGGATTATGACGTTTATATGGCCCGCATCGACAGCATCGGATACGACGCGACGGGCCGCCTCTCCGTGCCGGAAGATGAGGCGCCAGAGCCACCGGAAGTCAAGGAGACTATCGCCGATTTTGCTCAGCGGTCGGGCTGGTAGGACGGGCGAATTATGGAATCCACAGGCAAACGCTTCCTGATTCGACGCCGCGATCTCACAACACGCAAGCTATTTGTCGAGTTCTACCTACCCGAGTCTCAGGCGCTTACGAATACGCTCCGAAACGGGGCTTATGAAGTGAAACCTCTGCGCGAGATTGCGAAACGCATGTTTGACGGCCCGTTCGGTAGCGATAGAACGATCGACATGTACCAAGATAGCGGCATCCCATACATCCGTGTCAAAGATGTATTGCCTGGGATGATCGCGTGGGACGGTCTGACCTACATTTCCCTGGAGAAGCACAAACTCCTGAGCAGGTGCCGCGTCGTTCCCGGAAATGTCTTGCTCACCATTGCCGGCAGATTGGGAACGGCAGCCGTCTTTCCGGCAGACCTGCTCGAGGGGAACATTACCGGTCATATCGTCGGCATCGAGCCAAAAGACGATATTAATCCTCACTACCTCGCCTTGTACCTGAACTCGCGCTTTGGAGAATTCCAGTTTGTCCGCTGGGGCCATCGGACCACACGTCCGGAGCTTAACCTGGGCGAGGTTGGTGAGATACTTGTTGCTGTACCTCCCCTGGACATTCAAGATCGGATTGCCCTAGTAATGCATGACGCTTATGCCACGCGGCGGGCCAAACTGGCAGAGGCAGATCGATTGGCTGGTAGTATCGAAAACTCGGTACTCGACAAGCTCGGCATCTCCACAGAACTCCCGGAAAACGAGCCTTATTTCCTGATGGGGCAATCCCATCTGCACCGATTTGATGTTCGCTTTTTCTCGCCACTCTATAAGCGTCTCGAGTTGTTGGTCCAGTCAGGTCGGTATCCTGCATCTCCGTTAAGCGCGATCTGTACAAAGCTCACCAACGGGTTGACACCTGCTCGACTTGGCTATACGGCAGACGGCTATGCTGTCATCAAAGTTGGCAGCTTGACGAGGGACTGGCGTGTGAATTGGGATGCAGTGGCTTTCACGTCAGAGGAGTTCTTCACGAAAGCGAAGAAGGCACTTGTGTGCGATGGAGACTTGTTGATTTTTCAGCGTCCCATCAGTTGGATTACATTGGGCGGAGTTTTGCGCTGGTGAACGATATGCCAGCGAAGTACATGCAGCGCTGTATGACTGTCGGAGAGTTAATAATCGCTCGACCAAATCGGGAGGTCATGCTCCCATCGAATTCCTGCTGGCATGCTTTGCGATGTAGCCGATTTAACAGCTAGTTAACCGCATGACTCGAGGCCAGAGTGCCCACTTGTACGCTGAGGACTTGAAAGGCTTGCGAATACCAACGCCTCCCTTGATAATCCAACAAGCTATCGTGGGCGATATCGAAAAGCGTCGTGTTGATGCAAGACTTTTTCGATCTGAGGCCGAAACAGTGATCAACGAGGCCAAAGCTCGCGTCGAGCGCATGATTCTCGGCGAGGAGAGCATTTCGTGAAGCGCGAAGGCAAGTATCGGCCACTCTATGATTACTTGTCGAAGAGTGGTTCAGATGAAATGCCCCTCGCCCTGGTCGAGATCGAGATGATACTGGGAGAAGGCTTGCCTGCGTCAGCGCGCACCACGCGCGGCTGGTGGAGCAATCGTGGAGGAGGGTCGCTGCAGGCGGCTGCGTGGATGGAGGCCGGTTATCAGGTGGAAGACGTGGACTTGACCGCCGGTCGGGTTGTCTTTCGCAAGCTGCGCCGGCACTACGAGGTCAAACGTGTCGGCGACACGATTCTTTGGGATGCCGATCTGGTGCGTGCGCTACGTGATCACATGGACGTCAGCCAATCACAATTTGCAGAGACATTGGGCGTACGTCAGCAGACTGTCAGCGAGTGGGAGAATGGCACGTACACCCCCAGGCGTGCCATGTCCAAGCTGCTTTCCTTTGTTGCGGAGCGCGCTAGCTTCCAGTATGGCGACGATGAAGCCACAGCGGAGGAATCTTCGCTAAATTCACCCTGAAATCCATCAAGAAACCTCTTGACAATTACTTCGATACCGTGTATAGTGTAGACATTGGACACGATAACGTATCGATTTAGTTGTAGGGAGGTGTAGGATGAAATATCACAGCGGTGATGCGAAGGCCTTCTTTTTGTCCCCCGATGGTAACGTCTACCCGGATACGCTGATCTGCTCCGGTGTTGTTCCTCCTGAACTTGACGGCAAGCCGTGTCCGTATTCGGATATGGGAAGGATGCCAGATCTCATTGCTCTCGATCCCACCGCATCCAACTATGTCATAGACAAAGGACAACCCGGCGATCTCTGCCCGCCCTGTGCCAAACAGCAACTTGCCAGCCTGCAGCACTGGCAAGGGCACGGCAGGCAACAATTCCCTGAGGAACTCCTACCATTGCGCCTCTTCAAGTGCCGCCAATGGTTTTGGCTGGTCGTGCCCGGGCTACGTGACTCCGATCCGACGACGATCTCCAGAAATGGAAGTGTGCCGGATGCCATCATGCAAAGCCAACCATCCTGTGGGGCACCTGCTTGAAGAACTGACGACGGATATTCAGGAGATCATCAACGTCTTCTCGGCCGGTTGTTTGGCAGTCGCAGTCGCAGGAACCGCCAGATGATCGAGGCCTTACACCAAGCGGTGGAGCAGCAATGATCGTACAGCGCGCTTTCAAGACCGAGCTCGACCTGAACAATGTGCAGCGCACGGCCTGCACCAAGCATGCTGGTGCGGCGCGCTATGCCTACAACTGGGGCCTGGCGCGCAAGATTGCGGCCTTCAAAGCCGGCCAGAAGACGCCGACGGCGATCGATCTGCATCGGGAGCTGAACGCGCTCAAGCAGACCGAGCTCGGGTGGATGTACCAGGTGTCCAAGTGCGCGCCGCAGGAGGCGCTGCGCAACCTCGACCGGGCGTTCGATCATTTCTTCAGGCGTGTGCGCGAGCAGAAGGTGGGTAAGCAGGTTAAGGCTGGCTATCCGCGCTTCAAGTCCAAGAAGCGCGGGCGCGGCAGCTTCCGCCTGACCGGCGTCATCCGGGTGTTTGACGATGCGATCCAACTGCCGCGGCTCGGTCGGCTGCGGCTAAAGGAGCGCGGCTACCTTCCCGCAAGTGGCGTTCGTGTCCTGAGTGCGACGATCAGCGAACAGGCAGACCGTTGGTTTGTCTCGCTGCAGGTCGAGATGGAGTTGCCTGCTCCGGTCCGCGACACCGGCAAGCCTGTGGCCGGCGTCGATCTGGGGATCGTGGCGCTGGCCACCGTGAGCGACGGGATGGTAGTCGAGAACCCCAGGGCGCTGCGCCGCGACCTGGCTAGGCTCCGGCGGCGACAGCGCTGCGTCTCGCGGCGTCAAAAGGGCAGCGCCAACCGGGCGAAGGCGGTCAAGCAGCTGGCGAAGACCCACCGCCGCGTCGCTAACATGCGTCAGAATGCGGTCCACCAGGCCACCAGCCGGCTGGCGAAAACCAAGTCAGTCGTGGTGCTGGAGGACCTGAATGTGCGCGGCATGTTGCAGAACCATCATCTGGCCCAGGCTATTGCCGACGTGGGGATGGCCGAGTTTCGACGGCAATTGACCTACAAGGGCGCCTGGTATGGCTGCGCCGTGATCGTCGCCAATCGTTTCTACCCCTCGACCAAGCGGTGTTCGTCGTGCGGCCACGTCAAGACCGAGATGGCCTTGAGCGAGCGCACGTACACCTGTGACCGTTGCGGCCTGGTCATGGGCCGCGATCTGAATGCGGCGTTGAACCTGGCCGCATGGACTACCGCGAGTTCCGCGGGAAGCTACGCCTGTGGAGAGAGTGTAAGTCCTGGTCTCCAGGCAGTTCTCGCTGAAGCAGGAACCGAACGGCGATCTACCTGATAGGCTCGTCTGACGGTCCAGCGATGGTAGATTTGTGTAAGTTTCGGAGAACGGTTTGAGATATAATAGATACGACAAAACGGCCTGGCCGTTTCTCTCCTCCAACGAATCGTCGCTCCTATGTGGGCGGCTTGCCTGAAAGGGCTAGTTGGAGGAGTTTTTTTGTTCCTCGTGACCAAATCGCTCCTCCCAGTATACCGCCAGTTGCGGCCGCAGGATGTTCAGCCATTGCTCATCTCCATGGTTGGCAAATTCGGCGGCCCCGTAACCATGTCGCGCATTGGATCAGCGGGCATCGGCTCAAACCTGGCCGTAAAATGCCGCAGCACCGGCGCCTGCCAGGTGATGCGCAGGCCCTTGATCGTGTCCTTGTGGCTGTTGAGCGTTTCGATCGCCTCCGCCACGTAGTCGATGTGGCTCTGCGTATACACGCGGCGGGGAATCGTCAGCCGCACCAGGTCCATCGGCGCAGGCTCTTCCGGGCTGCCGTCTTCGGTCGGCCGTCCAAACACCACCTGGCCGATCTCCACCGGGCGAATGCCGGCTTCCAGGTAGAGGGCGACGGCCAGCGCCTGGCCCGGATACTGGTGCGGCGGGATGTGCGGCAGCATCGCGCGCGCGTCGACGAAGATGGCGTGTCCGCCCGGCGGTTGGACGATCGGCACGCCGGCCGCGGTCAGCTTGTCGCCCAGGTAGGCCGTGGAGCGGATGCGGTAGTTCAGATAATCCTCGTGCAGCACCTCGCGCAGGCCCACGGCGATGGCCTCCAGGTCGTAGCCGGCCAGGCCGCCGTAGGTGGGGAAGCCCTCGGTCAGGATCAGCTGGTTCTTGCAGCGTTGGGGCAGGTCGTGATACCGCTCTCGATCGTACGGCGGGTCGTTCAGCGCCAGGAAGCCGCCGATGTTGGCCAGGCCGTCTTTCTTGGCGCTCATCGTGCAGCCGTCGGCGTAGCTGAACATCTCGCACGCGATCTCCATCGGGGTCTTGCCGGCATAGCCCGGCTCGCGCAGCTTGATGAACCACGCGTTCTCGGCGAAGCGGCAGGCGTCGAGGATGAACAGCACGCCGTACCGCCGGCACAGCTCGCTGGTGGCACGGATGTTGGCCATGCTGACCGGCTGGCCGCCGCCCGCGTTGTTGGTTACGGTCAGCATCACCAGCGGGATCTTTTCGACCCCCTCGTCCAGGATGCAGCGCTCCAGCGCCTCCAGGTCGATATTGCCCTTGAAGGGGTGGATCAGCGAAGGATGGTGGCCTTCCTCGATCACCAGGTCGAGCGCCTCAGCCCCGCGGGCCTCGACGTTCGCACGGGTCGTGTCGAAGTGGTTGTTGTTCGGCACGACGTCGCCCGGCTGGCACAGCACGCCGAAGAGGATGCGCTCGGCGGCGCGGCCCTGGTGTGTGGGGATGACGTGCTTGAAGCCGGTGATCTCCTGCACGGCCTCCTCGAAGCGGTAGAACGAGCTGCCGCCGGCGTAGCTCTCATCCCCGCGCATCATGCCGGCCCACTGCGCCGACGACATCGCGCTGGTGCCGCTGTCGGTCAGCAGGTCGATCAACACGTCGTCGGCGCGCAGCAGGAACAGGTTGTAGCCGGCCTCTTTCAACACCTCAGCGCGGTGCTCGTGGGTCGTGAAGTGGATCGGCTCGACGGATTTGATTTTGAACGGTTCGATGATGGTTTTGAAGGTGTGGGACATAGGAGTGGCAGGTCGCAGGTTGTCAGGTAGTGGGTGAAAGATGGTAGGTTCGTGATATGAGGGCCTCCGAGCATTAACAATTGTCAATTGACAATTGACAATTGACAATTGTTAATGTCCTGCAATATCGATCAAATCCCCCAACACCGCATACCCCGTCTCCATCCGCCCCGCGCCGGGGCCGACGAGGGTGACGTCGCCGAGGAGGTCGGTGGTGAAGGTGCAGGCGTTGATTGCGCCGCCGACGCCGGCCAGGGGATGGCTCAGTGGGATGCGTGTCGGTTGGACGCTGGCCTTCGTGGCGCCGCCCTCCTGCCAGATGCGAGCGATCAACTTCCAGCGCTCGCCGGCGGCCTTGGCGGCCTCGACGTCGGCCAGGGTGAGCCCGCTGATGCCTGTACGGTCCACAGCGGCCACTTTGAGGTCGCCGCCCATCAGCACGTTGGCCAGGATCACGCTCTTGCCGGCCGCGTCCCAGCCTTCGACGTCGGCTGTCGGGTCGGCCTCGGCATAGCCCAGGCGCTGGGCCTCGGCCAGGGCGTCGGCGTAACTCTGGCCGGCCTCCATCTGGGTTAGGATGAAGTTGGTGGTGCCGTTGAGGATGCCCTTGATCTCCAGGATGTCGCACCCCGGCAGGGCCGTTCGTGCAAAACGGATCACCGGCGTGCCGCTCATGACCGTGCCTTCGAAGCGAAGCTGGGCCTGGTGCTGTCGCGCCATGTCGGCCAGCTCGCGATAGGCCAGCGCAATCGGGCCTTTGTTGGTGAGTACGGCGTTCTTGCCGCTTTCAAAGGCCGCCTTCACGTGGCTGATGGCCGGCTGGCCGGTCTGGACGTCGGTCCAACTGATCTCGACCACGGTCTCGGCGTTTGTTTCCCGGATCGTTTCCAGGCTGTCCCAACCGGTAAACAGCGCGCGGCTGGGCGGATACTCCTCCAGCTTGCCGGTTCGGCGCACGGTATCGAGCAGCGCAGCGAGATTCAGGCCGGCCGGGTTATACAGGCTGCCCTTCATCAAATCGCTCACCGCCACGATCTGAAACCGCACCCCATACCGCGCCGTCAGCGCGTCTCCTTTTGCCAGCAGAATCTCCGCAAGCCCCTGTCCAACCGTTCCAAATCCGATCAAAGCAAGTTTATGGGTAGTTGCCATCAAAGTCTCCTTTTCCTCGAAATCTCCGCACCAATTACCATTCCGATCTACCAATCTACCAATCTACCAATCTACTCCGCCACCCGCTTCACCACAAAAAACGTGATATCGTCCGATTGCTCGGTGCCGGCCGCGAATTTGGTGTAGGCGTTGACGATGGCGTTGGCAATCTCCTGGGCCGACTTCGTGGCATGGTTGCGCAGCACCTCGACCAACCGCTGGGTGGTAAACATCGTGTCGCTGGGGCTCAACGCTTCGGTTACGCCGTCCGTGTAGAACAGAATCACGTCGTCGGGCAGCAGGGTAATGCGCCGCTCGTCGATCTGGATGGGCTCGAACACGCCCAGGATGATGCCGCGGGTTTTGATTTCCTGCACGCTCTGGCTGTCGGCGTGGTACCACAGCGGGCGGTTGTGGCCGGCGTTGGCCAGCAGCAGCCGGCCGGTGTCGACCTCGAGGATGCCGTAGCAGGCGCTGAGGAAGAGGTCGCTCTCGCTATCGTTCAAGATCAGCTGGTTTGCGCGTGTCAGCGCGGCCGCCGCGCCGCGGCCACTGAACGCTACCGTGCGGATGATCGTGCGGCTCAAGGCCATGAACAACGCCGCGGGCACGCCTTTGTCGGCTACGTCGGCGATAACCATGCCCAGGCGATGCGGTTTGCCCGGCAGTTCGAAATAGTCGTAGAAGTCACCGCCCACCACCCGCGCCGCTTCGTAGACGGCGACGAATTCCCAGCCGGGGATCGTGGGGGAGGCCTTTGGCAGCATGCTGAGTTGGATCTGCCTGACCCAAAGACAGCTCCTCCTCCAGACGTTGGCGTTTGAGATCCTCCTGACGCAATCGCACACGCTCGATGGCGATGGCGGCCTCATTGGCCATGAGCTGAAGCAGGCGCATCTCATCTTCGTCCAGCAGACGCGGCCGGCGGGTATTGAGCATCAATGCGCCGATCGACTGCTCTTCGACGATCATCGGGCTGACCGTGTAGCCGCGGAAATCCTTCTTCTTGCAGCCACTCCAGCTCGAACAGCGGCACGACATGCTCTTCCAGGTCCTCGGCCAGAATCGGCTGTTGGAGCTGCATCGCCTGGCTGATGATATTAAACTCGCTCCCTGGCACGCGTTTCACCTGCGTCACCGGGCTGTTGCGCCAGCCGGTGGCGGCCACGAAGTCGAGCGCACCTGATTCGTCGCCAGGCAGAACCAACGCGCAGGCGTCGACCTGTAGCAGGCGTTTGATCTCCTTCACCAGGTAATCCATCAGGTCATCCAGCTTGCGCCGTGTGAGCAATTGCGTGGTAAACGCCAGCAGCGCGGCCTGTTCGTCGATACGCCGTTCCCTGAGCATGTCGTACAGCCGGGCGCGCTCGATTGCGATCGCGATCTGGTTGCCCACGTTGGTGAGCAGTGCCAGCGCTTCCGGCGTAAAGGACTCCCAATCCGGCGCGGCGACGTTGACGATGCCCAGCACCTGGTCGCCCGAGCGCAGCGGCGCCGAGGCGTGCACCACCAGCCCGCGACGGTCCTCGCCCTTCGCCTCGGCGAGCCGTGAACAGCGCACCTCGTTGTAGGCCTCGGTCAGGACGCCGCGGTTGCAGAAACCCTGGCAATCGCACCCTCCCTTCCACGCGTTGGCCTTGTGGAGGGCCATCGCCGGCGGCAGGTTGTGGTGCGCGGCCAGGACGTAGCCGCGGCCGGCCCACTGGGTCTTGGCCGACGGATCCTTGAGAAAGATCCATCCCGTTTCCAGGCCCAACAGCGCTACCAGCTTGGCCAGTACCGTGCTGAGAGCGCTCTGGACGTCCACGGCCCGGTTGAGGGTGTCCGCGATTTCGTTGAGAGTGGTCAGGTCGCGAATGAGGTCTTCGGTGTAGGCGGTCATGGGAGTGGGAGGTCGCAGGTCGCAGGTTGCACGTGGAAGATGACGGAGCGGATTTGTGATTTATTTGCAGGGCATCCACCGGGCCAGGCGGCCGGCGCCCGATGGGTGAGAATTCCTCGACAAGTCGAGGAGTCCGGCGTGCATCGCGGACTCCCGAACTTGTTCGGGCATTTCATAGCAGTCCCGGCCTGATTTCACTCCGTTCCGCCTCCGTTCTGGTCCGCGCCTCCGGCAATCCGCGGTTCTCAGGAGCCGGATCGAGCGCAAGGGCGATTTCGTTGCGAACGAATGGGTCCGTTTCGGTAGCCTGTCGGATGTCCAAGGCCGTCCGGATCTGATCTGCGACCTCTGACTTCTGACCGCTGACCTCTGACCTCTGACCGATCTTGGCCCAGCGCCCAGGCGGCATGTCCGCGGATCAGCGGTTCTGAGTCATTCAGGGCTTCGACCAGGCCGGGCACAGCCAAAGGGTCGCCCCAATTGCCCAGGGCGACGCAGACGTTGCGCAGCAGGCCGCGGCGCTTGGCGCGTTGAACCGGCGAGTTGCGGAAGCGACGTCGAAAGCCGTCTTCGTCCAGTGCTAACAGATCGAGCAACTTCGGCGCAGCCATGTCTGGCCGCGGCTGGAAGGCCGCCAAGCGCGCCGGCCGGGCGAAACGCCGGTTCCACGGGCAAACGACCTGGCATAGGTCGCAGCCGAAGATCCAATTGCCCATCGCAGGACGCAGCTCGTGCGGGATCGGCCCTTTCAGCTCGATGGTCAAATAGCTGATGCAGCGCCGCGCGTCCAGCACGTGCGGCTCGGGAAACGCCTGCGTCGGGCAGACGTCGAGGCAGCGGGTGCAGGCGCCGCAGGTGGCAGGGTGGAGAGTGGAGGGTGGAGGGTGGAGAGTGGAGGGAGAAGAGAGCGTTATCAACTTCGCGGTCTGTACTCTCCGCATTGCGTTCTTGGCTTCCCTTCTTCCACTCTGCACTCTCCACTCTCCACCCTCCACCCTCCACTCTCCACCCTCCACTCTCCACTTCTTCAGGCACGAGCAGCACACCCAGAAACAACCACGAGCCCAGGCGCGGAGCAATGAGACAGGTGTTCTTGCCGATGAAGCCCAGGCCGGCTTCGGCCGCCCAGCTGCGTTCGAGCACAGGACCGGTATCGACATAAGCGCGACCGAGGTTTGTTCGTCCAGTTGCGGCCCGGATCGTCGCATCCAACTCGAAGAGCAGTGGCTTGAGCGCCTCATGGTAGTCGTTACCCCTGGCGTAAGCTGCGATCCTGCCGCGGGACGGATCGTCCTGCAGGGCGGCCCCCGCGGACGCGGGGGCGGATCCTGGCTGAAATAGCTTGCACCCAGCACGATGATCGACTGTGCTTCGGGCCAGGCCATGCGCGGATCGGCGCGCTCCGCAGTGCGACGGGCCAGGTAGGCCATCTCGCCATCGTAGCCGGCCGCCAGCCAGTTTTGAAACCGGTCGATATCCGGGACTCGGTCCGGCTGGCGCGACCCCGACGAAGTCAAAGCCCAGGCCGAAGGCCGCGTCTCTCACCAGTTGCGCCAACTTGGCTGGCTCCATTGGATCACCTCGGGGCACGTGCTGCCTGATTGCGGACGCGAGACCAAGACAAACGCTGGCTGCCGGGATATCATGCCAGAAGCCGGCGGACTTGTCAAGACGCCTCCTCCGGAAAGTGCAAAGCCGCCGCTTACACCAGTAAGCGACGGCTCTGTGGGTTCGAAGGAACGAGTAAAATCACCTGGCAGATCGTGCTATCACGCGGCAGGCGGGATCATTAGGCTTTCGAGTTTCTGTAGCGTTGGGTTGTCCAGACGGTTGTCCTTGGCGCGCATGCGTAAAAGCGCCTTTAGGCCGTCGGGTTTGATCACTGGAACTGCCGGGTTCTTGAGCTCGAGTTGTACGTTGGGATTGGCGAACAACACCAGTGGTTGTACATCGACGGTCACATCGGAGGCTTGTTGTGTCAGGAACTTTTGCACCTTTTCGGCATCCGCCACAGCGTCCGCCGACGGGTTGCCGATGCCTTCGTTGCTGAAGGCCAGGAGGAAGGTCAGCCGCCCGCCCTTTTGTTGCCACTTGTCGCCGGTGTTAGTAACCTTTCCACCATGCTCTCGCACGGCAAAGGTGTAGATCCCGCTTGGACCCATAAACACGTAGGCGGCAGGCGTCGAATAGATGTGCAGCGAGTAGCGATCGTCGAAGCCCTTGAGTTCCTTTGCAATCCGTTCGTCGGGCCGTGGGCTACGGCCAAAGCGCCGCGTGTTGTAGCCGCCGATGCTGGCTAGGATAAAGCCCAGGACCAGCGAGCCGATTGTGGCGATCAGCGCCCAGCGATAGTTCGAATTGGTCGTCTGAACCATGAGCAGCGCGCTCAGTTCCGCACCATGTACCGGCGCCATGACTTTCTTGTCGAAAGTCTGGAAAGCCGCCGACTCGACGGGCGGAGCAAACCGGTTGATCTTCTGATTCGGCCAGCCCTGTTGGACCCCGGACCAGGCAACCACTTTCGTGGAAAGGAGCTTGCTGAGCTGATCCATCGAGACGCCTTCAGGGCCTATCCAGGTGTTCAGTGGTGATGCAAGCACGACAACCGCGTTGGCCCCGTCGACGATCGGGTATGTACCCGCACTCAACGTCTTATCCGTAGGGCTGACACCGTCGATCGGCAGGACTCGTGGCAGGGCGGGTTGTTTGGTTTTGGGCTGCAAGGTCGGGCTATCGGCCGAAGCAGGTACGACGGGCTGCTGCTGGTTGACGATCAGCTGATAGGCGGCATAGTCCATGAAGGCGACCGCATTTCTGTCTTTTGCCACGCTTGACACGATCTGTTCGTTGTTGTCCACCAGGCGCGTAAAGGTGCCTGGATTGGATCGGAAACTGATGACCATGCCAACCGCCAGGACGGCCATGCCGCCCCATTGGGTGTACTTGCCGATCTGTGCTCGGCGTTTGATGAATTTCTCGTTGGTGTAGACGCGCATGATAGGTTATGGCCGGTACTTTCCTACGATCAGACAGGCATTTTGGCCGCCAAGGCCAAAGGAATTCGACAGGGCAACATCAACTCGGGTCTTACGCGCGACGTTGGGCACGTAGTCCAAATCGCACTCCGGGTCTGGAGTGTGTAGGTTAATCGTCGGGTGGATGGTGTCGGTGTAGACTGAATAGACGCATGCCATCGCTTCCACTGCGCCGGCGCCGCCGAACAGGTGGCCGATCATGGACTTGGTGGAACTGATCGGGATCTCATAGGCGCGCGGTCCGAAGACATCTTTGATGCCTTTGGTCTCGTGGGCGTCGCCCAGCGGCGTGCCTGCGGCATGAGCGTTGATGTAGTCGATATCGGATGGTTCCATCCCCGCATCGGCCAGGGCTGAACGCATGCACAGGGCTGCGCCCTTAGCCTCGGGATCGGGTGCGGCGATGTTGTAGGCATCGGCCGACTCGCCCCAGCCCAAGATCTCGGCGTAAATGCGTGCGCCGCGTGCCAGCGCGTGCTCGAGGCTTTCCAGCACGAAGATCGCCGTGCCTTCGCCGATGACGAAACCATCGCGCGTGGCGTCAAAGGGCCGGCCTGCGTGCGACGGAACCTCGTTCTGTGTGGTGGCAGCGCGCATGGCCTCGAAGGTCGCAAAGAACAAGTCCGATATCATCGCCTCGGACCCGCCCGCTAACATGACGTCGGCCGCGCCGCGTCGGATCTCCTCGGTGGCAACACCGATGGCCTGGGTACCGGCCGCACAGGCCGTCACGACAGTGTTAAGCGGACCGCGGCAACCGAAGGTGTTGCTCAGGTGGAAGGCCGGCATGTTGGGCAGGCCGTTGATGGTGTCGACCGGCCGGACGCGAAGCTTCTTTGACTCTCCGCTTGAGCGCATTAAGTCGACGAACATATCTTGCCCGCCAACCCCTGTGCCGAGCACCACACCCATGCGCGTGGGATCTTCATGGGTCAAATCAAGACCGGAGTCCTCGACTGCCTCATAGCCGGCAACGACGCTGATCTGCGAGCAGCGCGCCATGCGGCGAGCCTCTTTGCGTGGAATGCGCACTTCTGGGTCGAAGCCTTTGATCTCTCCGCCCACCTGGCTGTCGTATGGGCTGATGTCGAACTGCGTCACTCGGGTCACACCGGAGCGGCCGGCCACAAAGGCCTCCCAGGATTCTTTGGCTGTATTAGCCACCGGCGTGAGCGCGCCGATGCCGGTGATGACGACGCGGCGGCGCTTACGCTGGGCGATGCCGTTGACGGCCGAGGCCAGTGCGGCCAGTAGCTCATTTTCGTTTGCTAAGGCCGACAGGTCGGCATTCTGATAGCCATCCAGCTCTTGCAGCTCCGTAAGCAGAGCAAAGCGCAGGTTGACAGGGACTCGTTGAAGGGACTCTCGTAGGTTTGTCATTGGCGGTATCTCGTTACATCCTTGTGTGTTGTTACTCAGACTCGAGGTCTTCATCACGATCTCCGATTTCTTCTGAAAAATCGGAAGTCTGCTCTTTTCATTCCGCATCCAAAATCACCGCAGGACGCTCCATCAGGCCGGTGCGGATTTTGCCCGTCACGTCGGCCAGGACAGCCTCGCGGGCGACTTTGATTGCGCTGCGGACGGCGCGCCCGTTGGAGCGCCCGTGTCCAATAATGCATACGTGGTTGAGGCCCAGTAGCACGGCCCCACCATACTCAGCATAATCAAGTTTCTTGGCCGCCAGCGCGGAATGCTGGCTTGGCCAACGCAGCGCCGATCTTGGCCTGTGGCCGGCTCATGATCTCGGACCGTAGGGTATCGAGGATCAGGGAGGCCACACCCTCGCTCAGCTTGAGCATGACGTTACCGGTGAAGCCATCGGTGACTACGACATCAGCCAGGCCGGCAGGCACGTCCCGTCCCTCGACGTTGCCGATGAAATTCAACCCGGGGGTCGCCTTGATCAGCTCATAGGCCTGGCGGACGGGGATATTGCCCTTACCTTCTTCCTCCCCGATGGAAACGATCCCAACACGCGGGTTGGCCAGGCCGAGCACACTCTCGGCATAGATGCTGCCCATCACGGCGAACTGCTGAAGATAGGCCGGTTTCCAATCGGTATTGGCGCCGATGTCCATGAAGAAGCAAGAGCCGGTCTTGGTGGGAAGCATTGTGGCCAGGGCCGGCCGGTGAATGCGTCGTTGGCCGTCGACCTTGATGCGGCCCAGCACGAGGAGGGCAATCGCCAGCGTGGCGCCGGTATTGCCGGCGGTGACGAAAGCGTCGGCCTCGCCGGCTTTGACCAGGCGCATGCCGACGTGCATGCACGAGTTCGGCTTGCCGCGCACCACCTCGCTAGGCTTGTCCTCCATCTCGATGACCTCGTCGGCGTGCACCACCGACAGAGGCAGGCCGTTGGTGTCGTGTTTGGCCAGCTCCTGGCGGATGACGTTTTCGCGGCCCACGAGCACCACCGGAACGTCGAACTCGCGCGCGGCCATCACCGCGCCTTCTACGGTGGCGGCTGGGGCGTAGTCGCCGCCCATGGCATCTAGGACGATTTTCATAGCTCGACCTGCAATGCGCCCAAGGCGATCACGCCCGGCCCGGCCTGGGCGGCCAGCACGGGGCCTAGCTCCACGACAATCAACTCCTGCACGTTCAACGCCTGACGCACCGCAGGTTCAAACGCCTTGGCCTCGTCGGGCACGTTGGCGTTGACAATGGCGATGCGCACCGGGCTGTCGCCAACGTGTTTGCGCACGAGGTCGATCAGCGCAGCCTTGGCGCTTTTGCGGCCGCGCTCTCGACCTATCGGTTTGAGCAGGCCGTCGTCGATGATCAGCATCGGCTTGACGTTCAGCAGCGTGCCCATCATGCCCTGGACCGGCGAAAGCCGGCCGCCGGCCACCAAGTACTTGAGCGTGTCGACCGTAAACACCGTCACGATGCGCTGCGGCAGTTTGGGCAATGTCGCGACAATCTCTTCGAACGATGCACCAGCCTGGGCCATCTCCGCCGCGATGATCGTCTGCCAGCCGCCGCCCATGGAGACGCTATTCGTGTCCCATACAAAGACGGGCACATCGTGCTCCAGCTCGGCAGTCTGCACCGCGGAATTGTGTGTGCCGCTCAGCTTGGCCGACACGGTCGTGATCACAATGCTGCTGGCGCCTTCGGCCTTGACCTGTTCGATGGCCGCAGTGAACTGTCTTGGTGTCGGCTGGGCCGTGGTCGGCAGAGGTGCGCCCTTTGGCAACTGGGCCAACCGGCGGTAGAATTCGGACTCGACGATATCGACCTTGTTGAGGTAGACATCGTCGCCGAAGATGACGAGCGCCGGGCATTCGACGATACTCAGATCGCTCAGGTATGAGTCTGGGACGTTGATACTGGAGTCGCAGATGACTCGAACGGTCATAACTAGCCGGCCTCTCTTCCTGGACCAAACACACATCGGCACGCCATCCTCTCATCGACAGATGGCGTGCCGTACTCACTATAAAACACGGCGCCGGTCCACAAGTTGCGGTGGTCCGTGCGCCTCAGTCTCAGTACCAGTATCCACAGTCTGGTAATTCTGTCAAGACCCAGGGCTCCTTGTGCAAGGTGGAACAGATGTGGTACAACGGCTGAAACCTCGCAGGCCCTGTTGCGTATTAAGAGGTGAGAGTTAACACGACCTCCGAGGTCTTCCGAGACCTCGGAGGTCTGTCCGGCAACTCGATTTGAATCAAACACAAACAGGAGAACACCTCATGGAAAAGCGTCTCTATCGTTCCCGCAACGACCGCGTGATCTCTGGCGTATGCAGTGGAATCGGCACCTACTTGAAGATCGACCCGACCGTGGTCCGCGTCGTGGCCGCACTGCTATTGCTGATGTCCTTCGGTACGATGATTCTCATCTACTTGGTGCTGGCGTTGATCATCCCTCAGGAGCCGATGCAGCTGCCGGCGACACGCCCCGAGGCGGATGTCGTCCAAAAATGATCGATCTGCCCCGTTTACACGCCGGCATCCCGGCGTTGGCCCACAGCATCTATCTGAACACCGGCACTTTCGGCCCGATGCCCACCGGCCGTAGCTGACGAGATTCGCCGCGTCTACGGCGAGATCGAGCGACAAGGCACGTTTTCGCCGGCCATCTTCTGGCAGATGGAACTGGAGGGCTTCGAGGCGGTCCGGGGCCAGGTGGCCACGCTGCTGCACGCCCAGGCGGCCGAGATCGCGCTGACGCGCAACGTCACCGATGGCATCAACATCGTGCTGCACGGGTTGGACTGGCAGGCAGGGGATGAGGTCATCCTCACCGATCATGAGCACCCCAGCGGCACGGTGCCGTGGCTGGCGCTGGCCGAGCGAGCGGGAGTGCAGCTGCGCTGGCTGGAGCTAGTCGACGACGCCGACGAGATCGTCGCGCGCTTCGAGCGGCTGCTGGGGCCGCGCACGCGGCTGGCGCAGCTGAGCCACGTCTCCTGCCTGACGGGCCTGCGTTTACCCATCGAGCGGCTATGCATGCTTGCCCGCCAGGCGGGCGTGTTGACCCTGGTGGACGGCGCGCACGCCGAAGGGCAGTTTGCGGTCGACGTGGCCGCGTTGGGCTGCGATTTCTACGCGGCGTGCGGCCATAAGTGGCTGCTCGGCCCGCAGGGCGTTGGCATGCTGTTCGTGCGCGGCGACCACATCGAGCGGCTGCGGCCGATGTGGCTGGGCTGGGACGTGGCGCAGCCCTTCGATCGGGTCAACCGCAGCTACCAACTGCAAAGCACCGCCGCGCGCTTCGAGCAAAGCACGCGCGCCTGGCCTCTGTACCTGGCTTTCGGCAAGGCCGTGGAGCACATCGAAGGCATCGGCTTGGCCGCGATCGAGGCGCGTGTGCACTCGTTGCGACGCCAGTTTATTGCGGATCTGTCCTCTATTCCCGGCGTCACCGTGCTCAGCCCGGTGGACCCGAGCTTGGGCACGGGTCTGGTGACCGTGCGTGTGGCCGGCTGGCCCTGCGACGTCCTTCAGCAACGCCTGTGGGAGGAGCACCGCATCATCACTAACGTCATCCGCGAGTTCGACGCGCTGCGCTTTTCGTTGGCGTTTTTCACGTCAGAGCAGGAAGTGGAGATCGCGCTTGAGGCAGTGGCGGCTGCTGCTCCACCAGGGCAGAGCTTGACGCCAGTGTCGAAAGCACCGTTTTCGAGTGTTGGACCCTTCGGGTTTCGCTGGTCAAACCCGCTACTTGGTCAAAGAGCAACATCTACTCGAACCGGCAATCTGGTCAAGGGCGAGAAACCCGAAGAGCTTGCCCTGAGGTAGCCAAGGGGTCTGTCCCCAACGCGAAATGCGCCCGGAGCATGGGTCGAGGTTGACGGTGGTCGTGATCGATTGTACAATGAGGCTGCATGGAGCTAAACCGTGCAGCCTTATTTGTTTCCTTGCCGGCTAGCCCAAACCGACCTGACCATGAACCAAACCGACCTATACGACTCTATTGTTCGTCGCATCGCCGACCTCAGCGAGGATAGCCTGTTGCAGCTCTCGCACTATATCTCCTTCCTCAAATGGCAGGAGGAGCAGTGGCGCGAATGGGGCGACGAGGACTTAAGCTTTGACGCCGCGGACGGCACATCGCCGGAAATGGGCCTCCGCCAGCCGCGCTGGGTGCTGGACCTGATTGAGCAGTTCGAGCAGGCGACCATCGCTTCGACCCAGACGAGCCAGGGCATGGAGGTGTGCGTGGCGCCGGCACAATGCGGCCTGGAGCAGCGCCTGGCCATCTGGCAGCATCCGCCCATCGCGGGCGCATCGGTTGTCCAATACCAGTTCACCGTACCGGCTACCGTGGAGCGGCTGCGTTTCCGCGCTAAAGTCGGCATTCGCAACGGTTCGTTGATCGCCGAGATGCCCGACAACTACGTTGCCTTTCGCTTCTTCGTCAATGGGCACCGGCTGTGGAGCACCACCAAGAACACCACGACCTGGGACGACGTGTCGGTAGACCTGCCGACGCTGGCCGGCGAGTACGCCACGATCCAGCTCGTGACCGACGGCCTGGGCGATTCGCGGTGGAATTGGGCCGTTTGGGGCACACCGCTTGTTGATCGGAGAGTAGAAAAGGTAGCCGCAAAGCAGATGGCGCTGGTTGAAGAAGGATTATCGATCTCAGTTGGTCTTACTGGGTGTTGTAGGTATAATGGATTTGATGAGTATGGTGTTTGAGTGACGATGGAGAGGTTGCGATGAGAAGTGAGATGAGCACGCCAGTCTTGCCGGAACAAGCAGAGGTTCGCTACCACATGGAGGTTACATTTCGCGTTGCGATTACTCCGTTTGTGGCACAACAGAACGCCAACGTCTACTTGCTGATGAATGTGGGAAACATGCTTAGCGCCGGCGACCCCATCCTTTCGCTTGGGGAACATCCGTACTGGAAGGTGCCGATCTACTGTGCTTTTCCGGAGTTTGGTCGACGTGAGAAGATTGGGGACTTGGCCGTTGACGTAGACAGCGGTGCCATCCTGTTGGAAGTGTCGTATCCATCATCAGCGGAGGCCATCGAGCGCCATGCCCAGCTCGCCTATGATACTCTTACAGCATCATCGGCAAGACCATAGCGCCAGTTGCCTGGCAGCATGCGTCGTTATGGTCTTGAGCCACTATCGAGTGGAGATGTCCGAGGTTGAGGCACGTCGCATCCTCAAGACCAAACCCTATTCGGGTACTCACCCAGTTAATCTTCTACGGCTCAGCGATCTAGGGTTCGATGCCTGGCCCTACGAGGGTACTGAAGCCGAGCTAAGGCAGCGGATTTCCAGCGGACTTCCGGTCATTGCGTTTTTGTGGACAGGTGCACTCAAGCATTGGGCAAGCTTAGGGGGAGTGGACTACATTCACACAGTCGTAGTGGTTGGATGCACCGAGACGATGATTTCCGTGCACGACCCTGTCATGAGCAGTGGACCTATCGAGATCTCGTGGGTCGAGTTCAAGGAATCATGGCAGTACTCCCGACAGATGATGGCGGTCATCGAAACTCACGTTGGGCGTGATGAATAAACATACAGATAGGCCCTCCATCGTTTAGACTTGTGAGGAAAACTCTATGGCAGAGTTCGAATTCGGTGGTGAGATCGTTTGGCGGCCTACGCCTGAATATGTTGACGGCAGCCATTTGCAGCGCTTCATGCAGCAGCACGGCATTGGCTCGTGGCATGAGCTGTATGAGCGTTCGGTGGAAGACGTGGCCTGGTTCACCGAGGCCATGCTCACCTATCTGGACATCCAGTTCTACGAGCCGTACCAGCAGGTGCTGGACCTTTCGGCCGGCAAGCCGTGGGCCCGGTGGTGCGTTGGCGGCAAGATGAACATCGTCTACAACTGCCTGGACAAATGGATGGGCACACCGCAGCAGAACGTGGCCGCGCTGCGCTTCGAGGGCGAGGATGGGCAGGTGCAGGTGTTGACCTACGGCGATTTGTATCGTGAGGTCAACCGGGTGGCCAATGGGCTGCGTTCGTTAGGACTGGAAAAAGGCGACGCGATCGGCCTGTTCATGCCCATGACGCCGGAGATCGCCATCGCCATGCTGGCGATCGCCAAGATCGGCGGCATCATTCTACCGCTCTTCTCCGGCTACGGTGCAGGCGCGGTCGCCACCCGCCTGGTCGATGCCGACGCCAAGGCCCTGTTCACCGTTGACGGCGCTTTTCGCCGCGGCCGGCCCGCTCCGATGAAGACCATCGCCGACGAGGCGCTCCATCCATGCGCCTGCCGTCCGTCACGTCATCGTCTATCGACGCACCGGCGAAGAGGTGCCATGGACCGCGGGTCGTGACCTGTGGGGCGAGGACCTGGTGTCGCTTGGCCGGTCGGAGAAGTGCCCAGGCGGAGACCGAGCGCACCGACGCCGAAGATGTGGTGATGGTGATCTATACCTCAGGCACCACCGGCAAACCCAAGGGCGCGGTGCACACGCACTGCGGCTTCCCGATCAAGGCGGCGATGGACATGGCCCTGGGCCTCGACCTGCGCCGCGAGGACACCCTCTACTGGATGACCGACATGGGCTGGATGATGGGGCCGTGGGAGGTGTTTGGCACACTGCTGCTGGGCGCCACGGTCCTGTTCTACGACGGCGCGCCCGACTATCCGGGCGTCGACCGGCTGTGGCAGTTGGTGGAGCGCCATGGCGTGACCGCGCTGGGCGTCTCGCCGACCTTGATCCGCACCCTGATGCAGTTCGGCGACGAGCCGCCCGGTCGCCACGACCTGTCGACCCTGCGGCTGATGGCCTCCACCGGCGAGCCGTGGAACCCTGCGCCTTGGCTGTGGCTGTTCAACACCATCGGCCGCGGCCGCTGCCCGATCATCAACTATTCCGGCGGCACCGAGATCTCGGGCGGCATCGTCATGGGCAACGTCATGCTGCCGCTCAAGCCATGCGCCTTTTCCGGCCCGGTGCCGGGCATGGCGGCCGACGTCGTGGACGACGCCGGGCACAGCGTGCGCGGCGCCGTGGGCGAGCTGGTGATCCGCGAGCCGTGGATCGGCATGACACGTGGCTTCTGGAAGGACCCAGAGCGCTACCTGGAGAGCTACTGGAGCCGCTTCCCCGATGTGTGGGTGCACGGCGACTGGGCCGCGGTGGATGCGGACGGCCTGTGGTACATTCTGGGGCGTTCCGATGACACCATCAAGGTCGCCGGCAAGCGGCTGGGACCGGCCGAGGTTGAAACCGTGTTGGTGCACCACCCGGCGGTGGTCGAGGCCGGCGCGATCGGCGTGCCAGACGAGCTGAAAGGGCAGGCGCTGGTGGTTTTCTGCGTGCTGACACCGGGCGCCGAGCCGTCGGACAAGTTGGCCCGCGAGCTGCGCGGGCTGATCGTCGAGGAGATGGGCAAACCGCTGGCGCCGAAGGCGCTGTACTTCGTGCCCGACCTGCCCAAAACGCGCAATGCCAAGGTCATGCGCCGCGTGCTGCGCGCGGCTTACCTGGGCGAACCGGCCGGAGACTTGAGTGCACTGGTCAATCCAGAAGTGGTGGAAGCAATTAGGACAATCCGAAGCTCCAAGGAGGGAGTCACATGACGGAGCCTGTAGTAAATCCGCACGATAAGTTTTTCAAGCAAGTATTCTCTCGCCCGGAAGTAACCAGCGATTTTCTGAGCAACTATCTACCCACCGAAATCGCCGAGCTTCTGGATTTTTCGTCGCTTGAACTGAGCAAGGACTCGTTTGTAGACGACACACTTAAGGAGCATTTTTCCGATCTGCTCTACAAGGTGACCCTGGTAACAGGCGAACCGGCTTTCGTCTACGTCTTGTTCGAGCACAAGAGCTACTCGGATCCATCCACCGCGTTTCAGTTGCTACGCTATATGGTGCGTATTTGGGAGCAATCACTGACTCAGTCCATGGCGTTGTCTCCAATCATTCCAGTGGTGGTCTACCATGGTCAGGCTGAGTGGAAAGCCGCGAAGAGTTTGGCTCGGCTGGTGCGTGCTCCTACAGCACTTGGTGGGTTTGTTCCCGAGTATCACTACTGGCTCTTTGATCTGTCGCAGTTTAGCGACGATGAGATCAGAGGTCAGGTGATGCAGCGAGTGACTGTGCAGGTTCTGAAGCATGTCTTTCGCGATGACCTGGCGACTGTTATGTTGGAGATTGTGCCCTTGCTGCGAGAGCTTATCACACAGAGGACCGGTTTGGAGTATTTGGAAACGCTCTTGCGGTATTTGTCTCAGGGAACTGATAAGATTACGGAGCAAGAACTTGACCGAGTTGTTCAGCAGGTTTTCTCTGAAGGAGGTACCCCGATGCCCAGTCTGGCAGAAAAATGGATCGAACAAGGACGTCAACAGGGGCTAGAGCAAGGGCTAGAGCAGGGGCTGCAGCAGGGGCTGCAAGCAGGGTCTGCAGCAGGGTCTGCTTGCAAGCATTGAGCTTGGCCTCGAGCTGCGTTTCGGTAGCGAGGGACTGCGACTCTTGCCTGAGGTAAGGAAGATCGAGGATGTCGATATCCTTTACGCAATCAAGGAAGGATTGAAGTTGGCCGAAACACCGCAAGAGATACGCCGTATTTATCACTGAGATCAGACACGTCGCCGAGACCACTGGTTAAAGCGTGGGCGACGTCTGAAGCGAGACAAGGAGGTCTCCTATGGATTTTCGTCTTACCGAAGAGCAAGCAGGCGTCCGCCGGCTAGTGCGGGACCTCGTGGAGAAAGAGGTCAAGCCGCTGGCCGCGCACACCGACGAGACGGGCGAGTTTCCCTGGGACCCGCTGCGCAAGATGGGTGCGCTGGGGCTGCTGGGGCTGAATATCCCCGAGCAGTATGGCGGCGCGGGCGCCGACAACGTCAGCGCGGCGATCCTGATCGAGGAGATCGGCCGCGGCTGCGGGTCGACCGGCCTGATCGTGGCCGCGCACCTGGGGCTGGCCTGCGGGCCGCTCAACAAGTTCGGCACCGAGGCGCAGAAGCAGCAGTACCTGGTACCGCTGGCGCGGGGCGAGGCACATCGGCTGCCTGGCGTTGACCGAGCCGGGCGCCGGGTCGGATCTGGCCGGCGGCGTGCGGACCTCTGCCGAGAGGCGGGGCGATTCGTGGGTGATCAACGGCAGCAAGATGTGGCTGACCAACGGTGCAGAGGCGCGCACGGCGATTTTGCTCTGCCGCACCCATCCAGCCGGCGGCAGCCGCAGCCTGAGCCAGATCATTGTGCCTACCGACACGCCCGGCATCACCTTTGGCAAGCCAGAGCGCAAGATGGGTCTCAACGGCAGCCACACCTATGCCGTGAGCATCGAAAACGTCACTGTGCCGGTGGAGAATTTGTTGGGCCGCGAGGGACAAGGCCTGCATCAGACGCTGGAGGCCTTGGACGGCGGCCGCATCGCCATCGGCGCCTTGAGTGTGGGCCTGGCGCAGGCAGCCTACGAGGCGGCAGTCGCCTATGCCAAAGAGCGCAGGACCTTCGGCAAGCCGATTGCCGAGCACCAGGCCATCCAGGAGAAGATCGCCAACATGGCCACTGGCATCGAGGCGGCGCGCTGGCTGGTCTACCGAGCAGCCTGGACCCGCGACCAGGGTCAGCCGTTCGTACAGATCGCAGCCCAGGCCAAGCTCTTCGCCACCGAGATAGCGGAGAAGGTCTGCTTCGACGCCATCCAAATCCACGGCGGCTACGGCTACAGCCGCGAGTACCCCGTCGAGCGCATCTACCGCGACAATCGCTTGATGTCCATCGGCGAGGGCACGAGCGAGATACAGCGGATGGTGATCGCGCGGAGTGTGTTGGGGTAAGTGCCAAGTGTCAGGTGTCGGAGTGTCAGGTACCGGAGGTCCTTTAATCGAGCACCTGACACCTGGCACTTGGCACTTTGACACCTGACACCTGACACTCTGACACCTGACACTCTGACACCTGACACCTGACACTCTGACACCTGACACTCTGACACCTGACCCCCATGACTCACCCCTTCGTCAACCTAGCCCGTGAAGCCATACGCCATTACTTGGAAACCGGCGAAACCCTGGACGTGAGCCAGCGGCCGGGAGACGGGCCGGCGTGCGGCCTGTTTGTGTCGCTGCACGATCAACCGCGGCCTGGCGAGGTCGAAGGCGATCTGCGCGGCTGCCGCGGCAGCATCCGGCCCATGAGCAAGACGCTTTACGCCGAGGTGGTGCGCCAGGCACTCTACTCGGCCGTGGACGACCCGCGCTGTCCGAGCGTGGAGTTGGACGAGGTAGACGAGATCGCCATCACCGTGTACCTGTTCAAGCCGCAGGAGCGTGTGCACGGGCTGGAGGAGCTTGACCCGGCGCACTACGGCGTGATTGTCGAAGGCAGCGGTGGCCGGCGAGCGCTGCTACTGCCCGGCATCCCCGGCATCGAGACGGCGGCGGAGCAGGTTGCCCTAACCAAGCGTAAGGCTTACATCCGCGCGGACGAGGCGGTAAGGCTGTACCGGTTTGAGGCGGAGGTGAAGTATGCTGAGGTAGTCCCTTGAAACGCACCTTGGCCATCCTGCTCTTGGCTCAGATCGTCCTCGGCATCGTCTATAGCCTAGCCACGCCGATCTTCGAAGCCTCTGATGAGATATGGCATTACCCTGTGGTGCGGGAAATTGTGGTCAATCGCCGGCTGCCCGTACAGGACCCCGCTATGGAAATGGCATGGGCCCAAGAGGGCAGCCAACCGCCGCTCTATTATGCGGTTGGCGCAGTGCTCACAAGCTGGGTGGACACATCGGACTACACCGCCGTTGCGGTGCGCAACCCGTTCGCCAAACTCGGAGTGCCACTCGCCACAGATAACAAGAACATGGTGGTGCACCCGCCCGGTCAGAGCTTCACTCAGGGCGGCACAATATTGGCCGTGACCCTCATCCGCTGGCTGTCCGTGCTGATGGGAACGGCTACCGCTTTCCTCGCTTACCGGCTCGGGCGAACGATCTATCCTGCCAGGCCGGCTGTGGGGCTGCTAACGGCTGCGCTGGTTGCCTTCAACCCGATGGTCTTGTTCATCAATGCCTCGGTGAACAACGACAACCTGGTGATGCTGCTCAGCACGCTGACGCTCCTGTTGTTGGTGCGGGATGTGCAGTCCGACGAGCCGGGCGCACGCTGGGGTAGCACGCTGCTGCTGGGCGCCATCCTTGGTCTGGCAGCCATCACCAAGGTCTCGGGACTGGTGTTACTGCCCGTGGCTGTTCTGGCTTTGGCGCTATCGGCCTGGCCGGCCAGGGCGTGGAAAACGTGGCTGCTGCGGGCTGTCACAGTCGCGCTCATCGCTGCGGCGATCGCCGGCTGGTGGTATGCGCGCAATATCATCCTCTACGACGAGCCAACAGGCCTGCTGCGGATGGTGGAAGTCGCCGGCGCCCGGCCTACCGGCTTCCGGGTGATGGATTTGCTTGCCGAGTGGAAAGGCTTCGGATACTCGTTTTGGGGCGTTTTTGGCGGCTTCAACGTGTTGGCTCCCCCTTGGTTCTATGTCTTGACCGGTGGCCTCTCGCTGGTAGCCGGCGCGGGCCTGGTGTTAGGGCTGATCCGCCATGCACAGCGCAGACGGCTGCCGGCGCATTGGCAGAGTCATCTGATCCTGATCGCCTTCATTGTCCTCACTTTTGCCGGACTGGTCCGCTGGGCCCTGATGACCGCGGCTTCGCAGGGCCGGCTCATGTTCGCTGCGATTGCGCCGATTGCCTTCTACTTGGCCTTGGGCTTGCTGGCCTGGCTGCCAGCGCGTTGGCACACAGCGGCGACGCGCCTGCTAGCTGTTGGCCTGGCAGGCGTTGCCTCTGGTAATCCCTTGGGCCGCAATCCGCCCGGCCTATCAGCCCCCTGTTCCAATCCAGGAATTGCCTGCCGCCGCCATCGCCCTGGACGTGCGCTGCGGCGATGATATCCTCCTGGCCGGCTACCGGTTGGACAAGCAAACAACCCTGGCCGGTCAGCCCCTGGCCGTCACGCTTTATTGGAAAGCGACCGGCCAGCCGGACGCCAACCTCGATCTTTCTCTGAACGGCTACGCCTATCAGCTCGAAAACGTCGCCAAGCTGGATACCTGGCCGGGTGGTGGGCTGTTGCCGACGAACTATTGGGAACCGGGTATGCTCTACCCCGATCGATACCTGCTTTCTACCAAGCCCAACAGCGACACGCCGGCGCTCGTCAAGCTGGGCATCGATTGGAACACCGACCTGCTTCACCCGTCGCAGAATCAAAGGGTGCTTTGCTCTGTTGGCGGGAGGCCAGTTGACAGCCTCATTCTTGATGCAGGGGGATTGGTGGGCGAGCAGCCTGCTGGATCGCCGGCGTCATCTGCGCCTATCGCCACCTTACAGCACGACATTCAACTCCTGCAAGCGCGGACAGCGTACGAAGATGGACAACTGGATGATGGACCTGACCTGGCAGGCCACCAGTCCCGTGCCAGGAGACTACACCGCTATTCGCTCATCTTTTTGACAGCAGCGGCGTCAAGGTGGCTCAAGCCGACGCGCCGCCGCGTGAAGGATACTGGCCCACTTCACGCTGGCGTCCGTCGGAGCCGGTGACGTCTACGCTCGCGATCGATCTGCCCCCGAATCTGCCTCCCGGCCAGTATGTCCTCGGCGTCGGCATGTATGACGCAGTCAGCGGACAGCGTCTCTTTGCATACAAGCCCGACGGCACCGAATGGCGTGACTGGGTAATCGTGCTCGAGCCTGAACTGGCGCTGCCTTGACGGGGTAGCTACCTCTCTTGGTGATTTGACCTCCAAAGGTGCCGGTCGCTCAGAGCCTGGCAAAGGGAGATAGATCCTATGTGCCCTTCACAAGAACCACACGAGCAGGCGAAAACTATCGAGCTTGATCCTCGCATGCGCCACCATCTGGAGACGCAACTGGCCGAGTTGACAGCCAGGCAGGACATGCTGGCCAAGCGGATCGTCGCAATCGATGCCGACATGCTGAGGCCGTGCGGGGATGGCGAACAGGAGCTTGCTCTACAGGAAAGAAGGATAGATATGGTGGCCAACCGAGACCACATCGCCAGCCTGTCTGCAGACGGGGAACTCCGAGATACCAGACAATCCTGAGGGCAATAGGCTCAGGAGTCAGGAACTCAAGCAGTCGCTCGAAGCACTCTCGAGGCGTATTGCAGCGATCGATGTCGACCTCGAACGCGCTTCCCGGGTTTCATGGTCAGACAGAGAGCAAGTGTTGTCGGATCGCAGGGTATCGTTGGTGGCGGAGCAACTCGATGTTGCTGCCAAGATCGCCGAAACGAAGGCGATGCTTGGTGAGTGACGGCGCTGAACTCGTTATGCCCGCCGGCCTTCCCGTCAAAACGGGAACGCGGGCATCCAGGATCGAAGCGGTGGTATCGATTTCATAAGTCCATCGGAGATTTGACAGGCGGGAATACTGTCTGTATAATCGCCTACCATACGAGCGGTATACAGGTTGCATATCAAGGCATCGTTGCTTTGGAGAACCCGAACGATGGACGTTCACGCTGACACCGCCTTCGCTCCCCTCATAGACGCCCCGGCTGCTGATTCCTCCGTCCTGTTGCGCGATATTGCCTACGAGCGCATCAAGGACGCGATTCGCCTTTCCCGCTTGCAGCCCGGTCAGCCCCTTTCGGAAACACGCCTTTCTCGTGAACTCGGCATTAGCCGCACGCCGGTGCGGGAAGCCTTGCAGTTGCTGGCCCAGGAGGGCCTGGTGCAGGTCATCCCCGGCCGCGCAGTGACGGTTGCCGCGCCTTCGGTTCAGGAAGTCATGGACGCCATCCACGTGCGCCTGCTCCTTGAGCCGGAAGTGACGCGCCTGGCGGCCAAGCATATCTCGCCGGAACAACTGCGAAGCCTCTGGGACGCGCAAAGCGGCTTGGAGGCGGCCGTGGCGGCGCAGGATCGCGCGGCCTGGTCGCGCGCCGACAACGTCTATCACGAGCTCCTGAGCAAGGCCTGCCCCAATCAACTGATGGGCGAGCTGGCCATCCGCTTTCGCAACCGCGTGTCTTATCTCTCCGTCGATGCCCAAGGAAACTGGGAGCGGCTGGCGAATTGCACCGTCGAGCACCGCCGCGTCGTCCAGATGATTGCCGAACACGACTCGGACGGCGCCGGGCAGGCCATGCGCGAGCACATCCAGCAGTTCCGCGAGAGCATCTTTCGGAGACTGAGCCATAACTGAGCATCCTCGAAATCTGTCGCCCCGCGACCGCAGGCCCGATTGAGCTTCTTTCCACATCACTATTCTCAAGGCTTCAAACGAAGGCGATGTGCGGGTAGCAAGATGGAATAAGGAGGTGATTTCAGCAAAACCCTCATCACTGGACTTGGCACACAACTCAACTCGTTCGTCAGAGGATCATTCGATCCATTCGCACCCTACTCTAAGGAGGAGTTTACTATGTTGCGGAAACTGTTGCTACCGTTGTCGCTACTCGTGATTGTTGCCATGCTCGTCGGCTGCGCCGCGCAGCCAACGGCTGCGCCTGCTCCGGCTGCTCCGGCGGCTGAAGCCCCCACCGAAGCTGCTCCGGCGGCTGAAGCCCCGACCGAAGCTGCTCCAGCGGCTGAGGCTCCAACTGAAGCCGCTCCGGCCGCTCCGGCCGCTACCGGTGACGTCAAGGAGCTCAATATCCTCTGGGCCCAGTGGGACCCGGCCGACTACCTGCAGCAATTGGTCGCAGACTACGACGCGGAGACCGGCATCAAGGTCAACATCATCCAGGAGCCCTGGGGCTCGTTCGGCGACCGGTTCTTCACCGAAATGGCTGCCGGCGGCGACGCCTGGGACATGGTGATCGGCGACAGCCAGTGGCTGGGCCAGGGCGCTACCAACGGCTACTACGTCGACTTGACCGAGTTCCTGACCAGCACCGGCATCAAGGACACGGTCACGCCTGCCACCCTGACCTACTACGGCGAGTATCCGGCCGGCTCCGGCACGTACTGGGGTTATCCGACTGAGGGCGACGCCGACGGCTGGTCTTATCGCAAGGACCTCTTCGAGGATCCCAAGGAGATGGAAGCCTTCAAGGCCAAGTACGGTTATGACCTGGCCGTGCCTGAGACCTACGAGCAGCTCATGGACATCGCCAAGTTCTTCACTCGGCCGGATCAGGGCCTGTACGGCGTGGCCATCTACACCCAGAAGGACTACGACGGCATGACCATGGGCGTGGAGAACGCCATGTTCCCCTGGGGCGGCGAATGGTTCGGCGACGGCTACCAGGTCATGGGCGTGGTCAACTCCCCGGAGAACGTCGAGGCATTGCAGTTCTACAAGGACCTGTACGACTGCTGCCAGGCGCCCGGCCTGAGCAATGCCTTCTTCACCGAGACCAACGACGCCATGATCGGCGGCCAGGTGGCGATGAGCATGAACTACTTCGCCTTCTTCCCGGCGCTGGTCAACCCCGGCACGAACCCTGACTACGCCGACAAGATGGGCTTCTTCGCCAACCCCGACGGCCCTACCGGCGGTCAGGGCGCGGCGCTCGGGCGGCCAGGGCATGAGCGTCATCTCCTTCGTCAGCCCTGAGCGCCAGCAGGCTTCGATGGACTTCATCAAGTGGTTTGCCCAGGAAGACGTCCAGGCCAAGTGGGCCGAGCTGGGCGGCTACACCTGCAACAGCAAGGTGCTGCAGTCCGATGCCTTCCTCAACGCCAACCCCTACAATCCCGCCTTCGCCGAGACCATGACCTTCGTCAAGGACTTCTTCAACATCCCGCCCTACGGCCAGTTGTTGGAGGTCTCCCAGCGCGAGTTCGGCAAGTTCGTGGTCGAGGGCCAGGGCACGGCCCAGGAGACCATGGACACCATGGCCGCCGAGTTCGACAAGATCCTGAAGGCTGAAGGGTTCATTCAAATAAGAACCTGATGCTTCCCAAGTGGAAAGGGAGATCAGCTGATCTCCCTCTCCACGGCACCACCCTGATTGGCATGAGGTCACGATCATGGCCGCAGCAGACACCGCATCCAACACCAAAGCCGGCGCTTCAGGCTACAAAGCACAGCCCAGGCGAAGAGGACTTAGCGACAAGGCCATCGTCAAGCTGTTCATCTGGCCAACGCTGATCTTGCTGATTGCCTGGAACGTCTTTCCGCTGGTCTACAGCCTTTATCTGTCCTTCACCAACTATTCGGCCATCGTGCCCAAGGCGCCCGTCTGGGTGGGATTCGAAAACTACAAGGACATCCTCACCGATCCGCAGCTTTGGAAGTATTTTGCGACGACGGGACGGTATGCGTTGGTTTCGGTAGGAATTGAGACGCTACTTGGCTTTGGGCTGGCCATGCTAGTCAAGGAGAAGTTCAGAGGCAGCGGCTTGCTCACCACGCTGATCCTGATCCCGATGATGCTTTCACCGGTGGTGGTCGGCTTGTTCTGGAAGCTCATATACAACCCATCGTTTGGGTACTTCAACTATTTGCTGGGCTTCACAGACCCGACACGCGCTCCCGACATGCTGGCTGGCCGTTTCGCCAACGTGCCGGTAGCCAACCTGGCGCTCTGGGCCGTGGTGTTCGTAGACATCTGGATGTGGACGCCGTTCGTGATGCTGCTGGTGTTGGCGGGCCTCAAGGCCATCCCCGATTACCTGTACGAAGCCGCCGCCATCGACCGGGCCAGCACCTGGTTCCAGTTCTGGCGCATCACCCTGCCCCAGGTCATGCCGCTGCTGCTCATCGCCGTGCTGTTTCGGGTGATCGACTCCCTGAAGTCCTTCGACCTGGTGATGGGCATGACGGGCGGCGGCCCGGGAGATCAAACTGAGCTGATTGCCGTGAACCTGTATCGACAGGCGTTTCTTGGGCAATGGCGCACAGGCGATGCCAGCGCCTTGGCCTACATCATCCTGATCATCATCATTGCTATCAGCAACCTCCTCATCCGGTCGATCAACCAGGGCAACGAAGGGAGTTAGAGACCATGGCAGATTTCTACGAAACAGGGCCTGGCTATCCGGTTACCGAGTTGATCCGCGTCGACAAGGTCAGCCCGGGCTCCAGACGGCGGCGCAATCTGCGCGCCTCGGCCGTCGTGGTCCTGGCGATCGTGGGGTTGATCCCCATCTTGATCATGATCATGACTGCCTTCAAGACGCGTTCCGACGTCGTGGCGGTGCCGCCCAAGCTGTTCTTCCAGCCATCGTTAGAGGGCTTTGTCTTTCTGTTCACCGAACGCGCGGTGGTTTCCAAGGGTCGCATGGAGGAGTTCAAAAAGGCGGCCGAGTCAGGCGAAATGGGCTTGTTCGATCGAATCGCTTTCAAGAGCGGCCAGCAGATCACCGGCCCCAGCGATTATGTTTTTCGCCTGCGCAACTCGTTGATTATTGCCGGTCTATCGACGCTCTTCTCGGTGATTCTCGGGTTTTTCGCGGCCTACGCCTTTAGCCGGTTCGACGTGCCAGGAAAAGGGGACCTCATGTTCTTTATCCTGAGCACGCGGATGCTGCCGGCTGTGGTGGTTACTATTCCCCTGTTCCTGATGTACCGCCAGTTTGGCCTGCACGACACGCATATCGGCATGATTCTGCTGTATACCGTGTTCAACTTGTCGCTGGCAGTGTGGCTGCTCAAGGGCTTCATCGACGAGATCCCCAAGGAATACGAGGAAGCCGCCTTGGTGGACGGCTACACCCGCATGCAGGCGATTTTCAAGATCGTGCTGCCGCAGGCCATGACCGGCATCGCCGCCACCGTGGTGTTCTGTTTGATCTTCGCCTGGAACGAGTACGCCTTTGCCCTCATGTTGACCAGCGACACAGCCCGCACCGCGCCGCCAAGCATCGCGACGATGCTGGGCCGCGGCGGCATCGAGTGGTCCGCTATCGCCGCCGGCAGCCTCGGCTTTCTGATCCCGGTCGTCATCGTCGTCTTCCTGCTGCGCGACTACCTGCTGCGCGGCGTGACCTTCGGCGCGGTGCGGAGGTAAGATTATGGCTGAAATCGATCTTCGCCAAGTAGAAAAGAAATTCGGCGCCAGTTGGGCGGTCAAGCCGATGGATTTGACCATCGAACACGGCGAGTTCGTGTGCCTGCTTGGGCCGTCCGGGTGCGGCAAGACCACGACGCTGCGCATGATCTCCGGGCTGGAGGCGGTCACCAGCGGCACGATCTGGCTGAACGGAAAAAACGTGACGTGGCACAATCCAAGCGACCGCGACATTGCTTTTGTCTTTCAGTTTTATGCCCTGTATCCGCTCATGACCGTGCGCGATAACATCGCTTTTCCGCTGCGCGCTGAAGGGCAGAAGGCCGATGCGGTCGACAAGCGCGTCGCCGAGGTCGTCGATCTGCTGAAGATCGGCCACCTGCTGCGGATGAAGCCGGGCAAGCTGAGCGGCGGCGACCAGCAGCGCGTGGCCCTTGCGCGCGCCCTCGTGCGCAAACCGGCGGCCTTCCTGATGGACGAGCCGCTGGGCGCGCTCGATGCGGAGATGCGCGAGAGCATGCGCGCCGAGATCAAACGGCTGCACATCGCGGCGCACGCCACCACGGTCTACGTCACCCACGACCAGGTCGAGGCGATGGCCATGGGCGACCGCATCGTGGTCATGTCCGCGGCCGAGGTTCAGCAGGTGGGCACGCCGGCGCAAGTCTACTACGACCCCGCCAATCTCTTCGTCGCCCGCTTTATCGGCAGCCCGGGCATGAACTTAATCCCAGGACAAGTCGAAGGCGATGCGCTACGCTTGATCGGCGCCGACAACACCGTGCCCATCCCGCCGGCCTATGCTTTGACCGTACCAGGCGGCAAAGATACCTCCGGCGCAGTGATCGTCGGTTTCCGCCCGGAGGCAGCCGTGGTCCGCGACACGGGCCGGATGGGCGGCGAGGTGTACGCTGTCGGACATGCACGGCTCGTACAAGCTGCTGCACATCAATGTCGGCTTATCCGGGCCGGGTGCAGAGAATGCCGAGCCGCAAATCGTCCACGTCCGCAGCGATCGCATGGCTTCGCATCCTATCGGCAGTTTGGTCCGGTTCGACGTAAAGCCTGAGATGCTGCGCTTCTTCGACCCGGCGACCGAAAAGGCCATTGCACCCGCTACCCAACCGAAAGTCGTCGAGGTGATCCAGTGAGCAGCGTCGAGCTTCAACACATCAGCAAACGCTTTCCCTCGGTCACGACGCCGGTCACGGCGCTGGACGACGTGTCGTTCCTGGTGCACGACCGCGAGTTCTTTGTGCTGCTGGGGCCAACCGGCGCCGGCAAGACGACGACGCTGCGCATCATCGCCGCACTGCTGAAACAGGACGAGGGCAGCGTGCTCTTCGACGGCGAGCCGGTCGACGGCCTCACGCCGGCCGACCGGGACGTGGCCTTTGTCTTTCAGCAGTATTCGCTGTATCCGACGATGACGGTGTACGACAACCTGGCCTTCCCGCTGCGCTCGCCAATGCGCAAGACGCCGGAGCCGGAGATCAAGGAGCGGATCCAGCACGTTTCCGAGATCCTGCGCATCAGCCATCTGTTGGATCGCAAGACCGCCCGCCTGTCGGGCGGCGAGATGCAGCGCGTCTCGATTGGCCGGGCCATCGTGCGCGAGCCACGCCTCTTCCTGATGGACGAGCCGCTCTCCAACCTGGACGCCAAGCTGCGCGAATCGCTGCGGGTGGAGCTGCAGCACATGCAGAAGACCCAGGGCAACACGACGCTGTTCGTCACGCACGACCAGATCGAGGCGTTGACCATGGCCGACCGCATCGGCGTGCTCGACAAAGGACGTCTGGTCCAGGTTGGGACGCCGGTCGACATCTACGACCGGCCCGCCAACACCTTTGTCGCCACCCTGGTGGGCACCCCGCGCATCAACCTGTTGAGCGCCACCCGCGAGGATGGCACGCTGACGATCGGCAACACCGGGATGCACATGCCGGTGCCCGCGGGTCGCACGCTGCCGGCCACGCTTCAAGTCGGCATTCGCCCCGAGGACATCCAGCTCGATCCGGCGGGGCAGTTTGTCGGACGGGTCACGCTCACCGAGCCGTTGGGCGTGGAGACGATCGTGCATATCCTGTCCGGCGAGCAGATCCTGTTGAGTATCATCCCAGGCATGACTCCGCTCCGCCTGAACGACGCGGTGCAGTTCAACATCCTGGGCGAGCGGTTGCATCTATTTGATGTGGATGGAAAACGAATTGAGTGATGAGTGATGAATGATGAATGATGAATTCGGAGTTCGGAGTCCGAACTCCGATCATATCATCACTCATCATTCATCATTCATCATTCTCCGAACTAGCTTCTCAAAGGAGAGAAAATCATGCGTTTCGGTGTCAACACATGGGTTTGGACGTCGCCGCTGACTGTGGCGGAGTTGGAGACGCTGGCGCCGCTTGTCGCCAGCATGGGTTTCGACTGGATCGAGGCGCCGCTGGAGAGCCTGGACGACCTGGACTACGAGCGGGCCAACGAGATCATTCGGGCCAACGGCCTGGGCGTGAGCTGCTGTGTGGCGATGGGCCCGGATCGTGACCTGATCCATCCGGACGCGGCCATTCGCGAGAGCGGCATGGCCTATGTGCGGGGCGCGATCGAGGCCACGGCTGCGCTGAGCGCCACGAACCTGGTGGGCCCGCTGTATGCCACGGTGGGCCGCACCTGGCAGCAGACGCCGGAGGAGCGGGCGCACGACCTTGACTTGCTGGTGGAGAACTTGAGCGCGTTGGCCGAATACGCCGCGAAGTTCGACGTGGTTACTGTGCCTCGAGCCGCTCAATCGCTTCGAGACCAGCTTTATCAACCTGGCCACGCAGGCGATCGAGGTCATCGACCGTGTCAACCATCCCAACTGCCAGATCATGCTCGATACGTTCCACATGAACATCGAGGAGAAGTCGCTGGGCGACGCGATCCGCGCCGCCGGCCCGCGGCTCAAGCACCTGCACGCCTGCGAAAACGACCGCGGCGCGCCGGGCTCCGGCAATGTCCAGTGGGACGACGTGCGCCAGGGCCTGAAGGACATCGGCTACGACGGCCCGGTGGTGATCGAGTCGTTCACGGCCAAGGTCAAGAGCATCGCCCGCGCCGCCGCCATCTGGCGCGCGCTCGCGCCGACACAGGATGATTTGGCGCGGGAGGGTGTTGTGTTCTTGAAGAAGTTCTATTGCAGTAACAATCGTGTCAGCGTGTTCCAGTGTCATGTGTCAAGTCGGAGCAGTCGTCAAAGCTACTCTGACACTCCGACATTCCGGGTTACTGGTACGAACGTGTTACACGCCCAATCTGACACATCCACTCAACCACATCTCTTCAAAGGAGAAACCAATCATGGCACGACCAGTCACTCTTTTCAGCGGCCAATGGGCCGATTTGACCTTTGACAACTTTGCGAAAAGGCTAAATCGTTTGGCTACGACGGCGTCGAGATCGCCTGCTGGGGCGATCATTTCGAAGTTGACAAGGCCATGGAGGACGATCACTACGTTCAAGGCCGTTGGGACATCCTCAACAAACACGGTCTGAAGTGCTTTGCCATCAGCACCCACCTGGTGGGCCAGGCTGTGGCCGATCGGATCGACGAGCGGCATGCCGCGATCCTGCCCATCCCGCCTTTGGGCGACGGCAAAGAGGAGGGTGTGCGCAGCGCGCGGCCGAGGAAATGAAGAACACGGCCCGCGCCGCGGCCAAGTTCGGCGTCAAGGTGGTTCCCGGCTTCACCGGCTCGCCCATCTGGCACATGGTCTATTCTTTCCCACCCAACTTCCGGCGGATATCTTGAAAAGGGTCATGGCACTGTTCGCCGAGCTGTGGACGCCCATCCTGGACGTGTTCCAGGCAGGATGGTGTCAAGTTCGCGATCGAGGTGCATCCCACCGAGATCGCCTATGACTATCGTGAGCGCCGAGAACGCGCTTGAACGCCGTCAACGGCACCCGGCCTTCGGCTTCAACTACGACCCAAGCCATTTCGTTTATCAGAATCGTGGACTACGTCGGCTTCATTCGCAAGTTCGCCGATCGGATCTTCCACGTTCACATGAAGGACGCCTACCGGGCATCCTATCGAATGGGCGCAACGGCATGTTCGGCGGCCATCTCAACTTTGGCGATCACCGGCGCGGCGTGGGACTTCGTCTCGCTCGGCCGCGGCGTCGTGAACTTCGAGGCGATCATTCCGGGCGCTGAATCGACATCGGCTACTGGGGCCCGCTCTCGGTGGAGTGGGAGGACGGCAGGATGGACCGCGAGCAGGGCGCCGCCGAGGCCTGCCGCGTTCGTCAAGCGCCTGGACTTTGCGCCGTCGGCGCTGGCCTTCGACGCCGCGTTTGCATCGAAGATGAACCGCAACCAAGGACATGTCAGATCGTACGTCGACGCGGGCGTAGGAGGTATCATCATGAGCGAAGGAACTGGTTTCACCGCGATGGCCGCAGGCCAGACCGCTGGCGAGGCGCCTGAGGTCGGCGTTGGCATGCTGGGCTATGCCTTCATGGGCAAAGCGCACAGCAACGCCATGAAGAAGATTCCGTACATGATGTACCCGCCGGTGGCGATCCCGAAGTTGGTGGCCATCTCCGGCCGGGATGAAGCCAAAGTGGCGGAGGCAGCCAAGCGTTTTGGCTATCAGAAGTACTACACCGATTGGCGGGCGATGATCGAGGACCCGGACGTCCAGCTCGTGGACAACGGCGGCCCCAACAATCTGCACGCCGATCCGTCGATTCTGGCCGCGCAGCTCGGCAAGCACGTGCTGTGCGAAAAGCCGCTGGCCCGCACCGCGGCCGAGGCCAAGGCGATGTGGGATGCGGTGGAGACGGCCAAGATCAAGCACATGGTGGCCTTCAACTACCGTTTCGTGCCGGCCGTCCGCATGATCCGTGACCTGATCGACCAGGGCGCGTTTGGCCGGATCTACCACTTCCGGGCGATGTACCTGCAAGAATGGATCATGCCGCACTACGGCACGCCGATCATCTGGCGGCTGGAGAAGGACGTGGCCGGCAGCGGCGCGCTGGGCGACCTGGGCGCGCACATCATCGACCTGGCCCATTACCTGGTGGGCGGCGTCAAGAGCGTCAGTCGGGCCTGACCAGCACCTTCATCAAGGAGCGGGACAAGGGCGACGGCGGCACCGGCGTGGTGGACGTGGACGATGCCTTCGCGGCCGCCGTCGAGTTTGAGAACGGCGCGATCGGCACGCTGGAGTCCACCCGCTTTGCGGCCGGCCGCAAGAACCACAACGTGTTCGAACTCAACGCCGAAAAGGGCTCGGTGCGTTTCAATCTGGAGCGCATGAACGAGGCCGAGGTGTTCTGGATCGACGACACCCCGAAGGCGACGCAGGGCTTCCACAACGTGCTTGTGTCCGAGGGCTATCATCCCTGGTGGGGCAACTGGTGGCCGCACGGGCACATCATCGGCTGGGAGCACACCTTCGTGCACGAGATCAACCACCTGCTGGACGCCATCGTCAACGACAAGCCGGTCGGCCCGCACGGCGCCACGTTCGAAGATGGCTACCGCTGTGCAGTCGTCTGCGACGGCATCGTCGAGTCCGCGCAGAGCGGGCGGCGGGTGGATATCAAGTACTAGCCAGAGTGTCAGAGTGTCAGAGGTGTCAGAGTGTCAAGTGTCAGAGCTCGAAGTCTGCAGCTGACACTTCGACACTCTGACACTCTGACACCTGACACTCTGACATCTGACCCCTGACACTCCCAGGAGCCCGCCCATGCACCGTCCCACCGTGCCTCGATCCCTGCCGATCACTGCCGTTGTGTTGATCGTTCTTGGCCTGATCGCCATGCGGGTGATCCCGCAAGTCGCTACGCCGCAGCAGATGTCCAAGAACGTGCTGCTCAGCGCGATTCCCTTTATCTTGATCTTTGCGGCGATCATTATCCTGTACATCTCGCTCATCTGGGCGCTTGCCACGGCTCTGAAAGGCGTCATCTCGGCGAGATCGTACAATATCTTCATGAAGATCATCATTGCCGGGATTCTGCTTGGCATTGTGGGCATGTTCCAGCCTTGGGCGATGGTCTTCTATACCTGGGGCTTTGTGCTGCTGTTGATCTCTACCCTGACCTACATCGTGGTGAGCCACATCTCGCCGGCTCCGGAGCGAGATTGACAATCAACCCGCCTATATCGTCCCGTCCCCGCAAGGAATGCAAGGAGCTGCAGCAGCGGTAGGCAATGGTGCTTGCCGCTGCTGCCCAACCCTCAAAACCTGTTTGCAAACAGCTTGGTGGACTTGTCCTCGAAGACCACTGCAAACCCGCAAAGCTGTGTTGTGACAACCCAAAGGAAAACCACATGTCTGACTTGATGACTCCCCACCCTGATAACAAGTTTACCTTCGGCCTTTGGACCGTCGGCAACGTCGGCCGCGATCCGTTCGGCGAGCCGGTGCGCAAACCCCTGTCGCCGGTTCAGATCGTCCACCTGCTGGCCGATGTCGGCGCGTACGGCGTCAACTTCCACGACAACGACCTGGTGCCGATCGACGCGACGCCCGCCGAGCGTGACCGCATCGTCAAGGACTTCAAGCAAGCCCTGGCAGACACCGGCCTCGTCGTGCCGATGGCCACCACCAACCTGTTCACCGATCCGGCTTTCAAGGACGGGGCCTTTACGGCCAACGACCCGAAAGTGCGCGCTTATGCGTTGCAGAAGACCATGCACTCGATCGACCTGGGCGTTGAGTTGGGCGCCAAGATCTACGTGTTCTGGGGCGGCCGCGAGGGCGTCGAGACCGATGCGGCCAAGGACCCGGCGACGGCGATCAAGCGCAACCGCGAGGCGATGAACTTCCTGTGCGAGTACGCGATCGATCAAGGCTATGACCTGAAGTTCGCGCTGGAGGCCAAGCCCAACGAGCCGCGCGGCGATATGTACAACGCCACCACCGGCCACATGCTGGCCTTTATCGAGACGCTGGACCACCCGGACATGGTGGGTGTCAACCCGGAGGTGGCTCATGAGCAGATGGCCGGGCTAAACTTCCTGCACGGCGTGGCCCAGGCCTGGGAAACCGGCAAGCTGTTCCACATCGACCTCAACGACCAGGCCTTTGGCCGCTACGACCAGGATTACCGCTTCGGCGCGGTCAATCTCAAGACGGCATTTTTCCTGGTCAAATTCCTCGAGGACGTCGGTTACGCCGGCAGCCGGCACTTTGACGCCCATGCCTATCGCACCGAAGACCTCGAAGGCGTCAAGGATTTCGCGCGCGGCTGCATGCGAACCTACCTGCTTCTCAAGGACAAGGCCCGGCAGTTCAACGCCGATCCCGAAATCCAGGCGCTGCTGGCGTCGATCAACGCCGACGACGGCAGCACCGACTCGTTCAAGGGTGCATACAGCCGAACGAAGGCACAAGGGCTCAAGGCCGCCTCGTTCGACCGTGTTGCGCTGGGTGCAAGGGGCCTGGGCTACGAGCGGCTGGATCAATTAACCATCGAGTTGTTGCTCGGTGCGCGCTAGCGAAAACCGCGTACGCACCGCGCTGGTGCACCCAGGACTCCCGAACTTGTTCGGGCCGTCCGACCTCGACAAGTCGAGGAGTCCGCTGTCACTGCGCGCACCGAGGACTCCCGAACTTGTTCGGGCCGTCCGACCTCGACAAGTCGAGGAGTCCGCTTCCAGGATCCAGCGGACTGCATGAACCGAAGGCTGTGAAATGGGCGAAAAAACTCTTCTCCTTGGTCTTGACATTTCTACTACCGGCGCAAAGGCGCTGTTGATCGACGCGGCAGGCGAGGTGATCGGCAGCGCCACCACCCCGCTAACCCTGTCGACTCCGCGGCCGCTGTGGTCGGAGCAAAACCCATCGGACTGGTGGGCCGGTATGGCCGCCAGCATCCGCACTGTGCTCGCAGAGAATCAAACGCCCGGCTCGGCGATTGCCGCGATCGGCCTCACCGGCCAGATGCACGGCCTGGTTCTGTTGGATCAGGCCGGCAACGTTCTGCGCCCGGCCATCCTGTGGAACGACCAGCGCACAGGGCCGCAATGCGACGAGATGCGGCGTCGCCTGGGCAAAGAACGCCTCATCCAGATCACCGGCAACGATGCGTTGCCCGGCTTCACCGCCCCCAAGATCCTGTGGGTCCAGCAAAACGAGCCTGAGGTCTATGCAAAGGCTCGGCACATCCTGCTGCCCAAGGACTACATCCGCTTCAAGCTGACCGGCGACTACGCCATGGATAAGGCCGATGGCTCCGGCACCCAGTTGTTCGAGCTCAAGGCCCGAACTTGGTCACCAGAGGTGCTCCGGGCGCTCGACATTCCGGCCGAGTGGCTCCCGCCGACCTACGAAGGCCCCGAAGTCACCGGGTACGTGAGCGCGGCCGCGGCCGCCGAGACCGGCCTGGCCGCCGGCTGTCCCGTGGTCGGCGGCGGCGGTGACCAGGCCGCGCAGGCCACCGGCGTTGGCGCGGTCGAGCCGGGGATCATTGCGCTGACGCTGGGCACCTCGGGCGTGGTCTTCGCCGCCACCGATGCGCCGCTGATCCAGCCGGAGGGCCGGCTGCATGCGTTCTGTCACACGTTGCCCAACCATTGGCACTTCATGGGCGTGATGCTCAGCGCCGCCGGCAGCCTGCAGTGGTATCGGGATACCCTGGCGCCGGGTGTCAGCTTTGACGACCTCCTGGCCGAAGCGGCTGACGTTCCGCCCGGCAGCGAGGGCCTGCTCTTCCTGCCCTATCTCACCGGCGAACGCACACCGCATCCGGATCCCCTGGCGCGCGGCGCATGGGTCGGGCTGACAGTGCGCCACAGCCGAGGGCATCTGACCCGCTCGGTGCTCGAGGGTGTGGCCTTTGGCCTCAAGGACAGCTTCACGCTGATCCAGCAGGCGGGATTGGGCGAGATCCGGCAGGTGCGCGCATCCGGCGGCGGCACGAAAAGCCCGCTGTGGCGCCAGATCATGGCCGACGTGCTCGGCGCGGAGCTGGTGACGGTCAACACGACCGAGGGCGCGGGCTACGGCGCCGCCCTCTTGGCCGCCGTGGGTGCTGGCATATTTGCGAACGTGCCCGAAGCGTGCGCGGCGACCATCCGCATCACCGGCCGCACCGAGCCTGGGCCGAACGCGGCGGCTTATGCCGACGTCTATCCGCTTTATCAGGCGTTGTATCCGGCGTTGAAGGATGAGTTCAAGGCGATTGGTGAGCTGGTTGTCTAAAGAAAGGTCGAGTCTCCGAAGTCGCTCGACCGTCATTCCCGCGGACTGGAATCTATCTGGCGGTTACACGAGCCTCAGGATCTGAAAGGTCCAGTCTACCGAAGACCGGACCTGATCGCAAGGTCAGTCACGAAGACTGGACCTTTCTAGGGTGTGAGGTGACACATGGAAAAATACGGCTATCGTTTCTCATTCGGCCCGTGGAACATCCACGAGGGCGCTGATCCTTTTGGCCCGGCCGTGCGGCCGTCCGTTCCCTTCGCCGAAAAGATGAAGATCCTCAAGGATCTTGGCTTCGACGCGATGCAGTTCCACGACGACGACGCCGTGCCGAACCTGGACGATCTCACGCCGAGCCAGATCGCCCAGCAGGCGCGGGCCATGCGCCAGATGCTGGAGGATCACGGCCTGGTGGCGGAATTTGTGGCCCCGAGGCTGTGGGAGCACCCGATGACGATCGACGGCGGGTATACCGCCAACGACCCGAAGGCGCGCGCCTATGCCGTCGAGCGCTCGAAGAAGGCGGCCGACATCGGCCGCGAGCTGGGCACCGATCTGATGGTGCTGTGGCTGGCGCGCGAGGGCACCTACCTGCGCGAGGCCAAGGACGCCGTGCGGGCGACGCATTACCTGCTGGAGGCGGTGAACGCGCTGCTGGCGCACGACCCCGCGCTGCGCATTGCGATCGAGCCCAAGCCCAACGAACCCATGGACCTGGCCTACATCCCAACGATTGGCCACGCTTTGGCTCTGGGCATGCAAGTAAATGACCCGGCCCGCGTCGGCGCGCTGGTGGAATCGGCCCACGCCATCCTGGCCGGCCTCGACCCGGCCGACGAGATGAGCTTTGCCATGGCCTTTGGCAAGCTCTGGAGCGTGCACCTCAACGACCAGAACGGCCTCAAGTTCGACCAGGACCGCTCGTTCGGCTCGGTCGACCTGCGCCGGGCCTTCAACCAGGTGCGCGTCTTGGAGGAGAATGGCTTCAACCAGGTCGGCATGGTGGGCCTCGACGTCAAGGCTTTGCGCACGCAGCCGGCCGAGCTCGCCACCAGGCACCTGAGCAACAGCCTGCGCACGTTCCTGCGCCTGGTGGAGATCGTGCGCTCGTTGGATCGGGCGCAGATGGCCGCGTGTATCGAGGCTCGCGACTACGAAGCGCTCGACTGGCTGGTTCTTGACAGCCTCTTGAGCAAACCCTGAACGGTGTGCAACGTTTGACCGTTGCCCACGTTCCTACGGAGATAACTCGGCATGAGTTCGATCCACATTTCGCTTTGAGATGATCCGCAGCGAGCTGGAGGAAATCGTCGGCCAGCACTTCGTGTCGGTGGACGAGACCGATAAGCTGGTCTACTCGACCGATTGGTCCTGGATGCCGCAGATGTGGCTGGACCGGGGCGAGTCGCTGCCAACGCCCGACTACATCGTCCATCCCGGCTCGGCCGAGCAGATCTCCGAGATCATGGATGTGGCCAACAAGTACCGCATCCCGGTGGTTCCCTGGGGCGGCGGCTCGGGCACCCAGGGCGGCGCGCTGCCGATCTTCGGCGGCATCCTGCTCGACACCAAGCGCATGAGCAAGATCATCGAGATCGACGAGGTCTCGCTGACGGTCACCGCCGAGGCCGGCGTGTTGGGTCAAGAGCTGGAGTGGGCGTTGAACGAAAAGGGGCTGTTTCTGCCGCACTATGCCGCGGCCTCGCGCTGCGCGACGCTGGGCGGCTACCTGGCCCCGCGCGGCACCGGTACGATCAGCACCAAGTACGGCAAGGCCGAGGATCTGGTCGTCAACATGCAGATCGTCCTGCCCACCGGCGAGATCATTCGCACCGCGCCCGTGCCGCAGCACGCGGCCGGCCCCGACTGGCCGCGGCTGTTCCTGGGCGCCGAGGGCACCTTCGGCGTGATCACCGAGGCCACGATGCAGGTCGACTACATCCCAGAGGCCCGCCTGCTGCGGGCGCTCTTGTTCGACGATCTGAGCAAGGCCCTGGAGGCCGGCCGGCGCATCATGACTCAACGGCTGCATCCGTTCGTGATCCGCCTGTACGACCCCGCGTCGACCCGCACTCAGGTCAAGAAAGTGCTGGGGCTGGACTTCGACGGCGCGTACATGGTGATGGGCTTCGACGGCGACCCGGACATCGCGGCGCTGGAAGAGCAAAAAGCGCTGGGTATCTGCCAGGCATTGGGCGCAGTCGATGTCGGCCGGGAGCCGGGCGAGCGCTGGTGGGAGCACCGCTACGACTTCTACTATCCGCCGCTCAGCCTCAAGCTGCCGTGGATGTACGGTACGACTGAGACCGTCACCACCTACGACAAGATCGAGACCCTCTACTGGGCCGAGAAGCGGGCCGTCGAGGAGGGCTTCAAGGACTGGAACGTCAAATACATCGGGCATTTCTCGCACTGGTTCCATTGGGGCGTCATGCTCTACTCGCGTTTCATCATCGAGGAGCCGCCCCAGGACGCCGAGGAGGCGCTGCGGCTGCACAACCGGGTCTGGAACGCGGCCATGCAGGCGGTGATCGCCAACGGCGGCATGATCAACGAGCACCACGGCGTCGGCGTCAAGCTGGGCAGGTACATGCGTAAACAGTACGGTACCGCTTGGCCTTTCATGAAGCGCCTGAAGTCCACGATCGACCCCAACGGCATCATGAATCCTGGTAAAGTCGGGTTTGGGTTTTAGTGCGGCGCACATAGTGCATGATCCGAGACTGCGAAGTGAGCAAAGGACTAGCTTTTTCGCATAGCTAAAGTGCGCCGCAAATGACCACAGAGGAAAACGAGCTATGGCTATTGATAACATTGCGCTTGCGGTAGCGACCACCGACAACTGCCGCTATTGTTTGATGTGCCGGCATGTCTGCCCGGTGGGCCATGTGACGCTGCTGGAGACCCTGACGCCGCATGGGTGGGGGCTGTTGATTGCTTCGGAGCGCCGCGGGTTGATCGCGTGGAACGCCAGCAGCGTCGAAAAGCTGTTCAGTTGCGCCGACTGTGGCGCGTGCCGGGCGCATTGCGTCACCGATCAACCGCTGCCGAACGCCATTGCGGCGGCCCGCGCTGAGGTCGTCGAGCGGAACCTGGCGCCGGCGACGGTGGTTGCAGCCGGCGAAGCGCTGGCGCAGTGGGGCAATCCGTACAAGCCAATCAAACCGCAGCCGGCGACGGGCACAGGCGAGGTCGCGCTTTTCGTCGGAGACGAGGCGGCGTATCTGTGGCCAGAGGTGCTGCCTGCGGTGCTGAAGCTGCTCGCAGCCACCGGGGTCACGCCCGTGCTGATCGGCGCCGGCCGCAACAATGGCTACCTGGCAACGTCCTTAGGCTTCCCGGCCACGGGCAAAGCCCTGGCGCAGGCCGTTCTGGACGACCTGCGAGCCAGCGGCGCTCGGCGGCTGCTCGTGCTGACCCCTGGCGATTACTATGTGTTCCGAGATCTCTACGACGAGCGGTTGGGCCTGACCTTGCCCAAAGAGGTCGAGTTAACGGAGGTGCTGGTTTACCTGGCCGAGCGTTTGGCCGCCGGCGAACTGGCCTTTCGCCGGTTCGAAGGTGCACCGCCCTACGCCTACGTCGACCCCGCGCACTCGGTGCGGGTCACCACCCGCTACGAAGCGCCCCGCCAGCTTCTGGCTGCGGTCATGCCGTCGCCCGGCAGCGAGCTGTTCTGGCGTCGAGACCGCACCCACCCGGCCGGCAGCACGTCGCTGAAGTTCGCCAATCCGCAGTTGGCCAACCACCTGACCTATGCCCGCCTGGGCGATGCCGCAAAGGTCGGTGCGACACTCTTGATCACCGAAGACCCCGGCACGCTCAACGCTCGGCCCACTCCGCCCGCTTTGGCGTCCGTTCGAGGCCTGTACGAGCTGCTAGCCGAGCAGTTGGTCTACCGGCGCATTCGGTGCGGGTCACCACGCGCTACGATGCACCGCGGCAGTTATTGGCGGCTGCGATGCCGGGGCCCGGCATCGAGCTGTTCTGGCGGCGCGACCGCACGCATCCGGCCGGCAGTACCTCGCTAAAGTTCGCCAACCCGCAAATGGCCGACCATCTCACCTATGCGCGTCTGGGTGACGCAGTCCAGGTTGGCGCGCGACTGCTTATCACCGAGGACCCCGGCACGCTCAACGCGCTCGCCGCTCACTCCGCCCGCTTCGGCGTCCGAGTCCAAGGTCTCTACGAGCTACTCGCCGATCACCTCATCTCTGGCCATTGACAATTGACCAATTGCCAATTCACAATTCACAATTTCCAAGGAGATACCCCATGCATCTTTCCATGCACAACTGGATGAGGGCCGAGCCCATCGAGGTCACCATTCGCCGCCTGGCCAAGTATGGCTACGAGAGCATCGAGATCAGCGGCGAGCCGGAGAAGTACGACACCAAAGAAGTGCGTCAGCTTCTCGACGCGTACGGTCTGCGCTGTTGGGGATCGGTCACGCTGATGTTCGCCGGCCTCAACTTCCCATCCGCCGACGAAGCGACCCGCGAGCGCACGGTCAAGTACGTCAAGGACTGCATCACGATGGTCAAGGAGCTCGACGGCGAGGTGATGACCATCGTGCCGGGCACCGTGGGCAAGGTCAACGCCGACTCGACGCCCGAGAAGGAGTGGGCCTGGGCGGTGGACGGGCTGAAGGAAGTCTACGCCTACGGCCAGCAAGCCGGCGTGCGCCTGGCGCTGGAGCCGCTCAACCGCTTCGAGACCTACTTCATCAGCCGCGGCGCGCAGGCGCTGGCGCTGGCCGAGGCCGTTGGCCCGGATTGCGGCGTGTGTCTCGACGCCTTCCACCTCAACATCGAAGAGGCCGACATGTTGGCGGCCATCCGCAAGGCGGGCAGCCGGCTGGTCGACTTCCACGTCGCCGACAACAACCGCCTGGCCTGCGGCATGGGCGCGCTCAACTGGAGCGCCATCGTGCGCACGCTCAAGGACATCGGCTACGACGGCGCCCTGACCGTCGAGTTCGTCGCCCCGATCGACCGCACCCCGGCCAACCCCTTCCCGGACGCCATCGAGAAGAACCCGGTCAACATCAGCCCGGAACAGTTGAAATTCATCGAAGACCACGGCTCCAGCCTGCTCAGCGAGAAGTTCTACGACTGGCTGGTCGAGCGCTGTTCGGCGGTGCTGTTGCCGTTGATCAAGTAGGCAAGTGGCAGTAGCAAGTAGGCAAGTAGACAAGGAAACGGGTAGACAAGGCAGTCGCTTGGTCGGCCAGATTGAGGGACGACAACGTTCTATGACAGCTCCGGATCGTCAGTTAGACGTTCTTCAGTCTTGGCAGCCAGCCTTGTTTGCAGGTTATGCGGCTCTCCCTCGCCGCCCTTCCCCGCTGGCCCCTCCCCCTCCTTTGCGAGGGGGAGGGGTACTCCAGAGGTATCTGCATGGGAAAAACAGTTCTCATCATCGGAACGCTGGACACCAAAGGCGCTGAGATCGGCTATCTGCGCGACCGGTTGCAGGCGCTGGGGCTGGACACCACCGTCGTGGATTCGGGCATCCTGGGCGAGCCGCTTGGCATCACGCTCGGCGAGCACGACATCAGCCGGGCGCAGGCGGCCATCTACGGCGGCACCACCATCGAGCAGCTGCGCGCTGCCGGCAGCCGCGGCAAGGCTGTGGCCGGGATGCGCGAGGCGCTGAAGAAACTCACGGTGGAGCTGTATCGGCAGGGCCGGCTGGCCGCCGTCGTCAGCATGGGCGGCGCCGAGGGCGCGGTCATGGGCGCCGCGGCGATGATGCAACTGCCCCTGGGCGTACCCAAGGTGCTGGTTTCGCCCATCGCCTCGGGCAAACACTACTTCGACCCGATGGTGGGTACCAGCGACATCATGGTGGTGCATTCGGTAGTCGATATCCTCGGCCTGAACCCCATCGCCACGACCATCTTCGACAACGTCGCGGCCGCGCTCAAGGGCCTGGTCGAGCACGGCCACGAGCTGTCGCCGCCTGAGCCGGGAAGCCGCTATGTCGCGGTGACCATGCTCGGCAACACCACCAAGGCCGTGATGGCGCTCAAGGAGCGGCTGGCCGAGGCGGGCTACGAGGCGGTCATTTTTCATTCCAACGGCGTGGGCGGGCCGGCGATGGAGGAGCTGGCCGAGGCCGGCCAGTTCGTCGGCGTGATCGACTACACCACCAACGAGACCTACGACCCGATGACCGGCGGCATCCACGACGGCGGCCCGGATCGCTTGAAGCGCATCGGCCTGCTGGGGCTGCCGCAGGTGGTCGTGCCGGGCTGCATCGACTTCAGCGTGTTTCACGCCGGGGCGATCCCGCCGGCCTTGCAGGGCAGGCCGGTCTACGACCACAACCCTGAGTACACGTTGGTGCGGGCGACGCACGACGAGATGGTCGCGCTGGGGCATCTTTTCGCCGAGCGGTTGAACCTGGCGAAAGGGCCTGTCATTATCGCCGTGCCGACCCAAGGTCTGTCGATCCCCAACGTGCCGGGCGGTGTCTTCTGGAACCCAGAGGCGGACAAGGCCTTCCTGGACACACTCAAGGCGGAGATTCGCGACGATATTCCGGTTCTCACGTTCGAACGTCACGTCAACGATCCGGCGTTTGGCGTGGAGGTCGGGAATTTGTTCGTTACACTTCTCGAGGAGCAAAAAGCATGATTGCAGACAACGGTCGCGACTACAAAGACCTGCCTCACCTGACCACGGGTGACGAGGATTTTCGCAGCAAGTTTCTTTCCTGGGACCTGGGCAACATCAGCTACACGGACGTCCAGGAGTACCTGAAGGTCAAGGATACCATCCTGGTGCCCATGGCCAGCTTCGAGCAGCACGGGCCGCATCTGCCGCTGTACACGGATACCATCACTGCGGTGGAGATATCGAAGCGAGTGGCCGAGATGATCGCCGTGCTGCACGCGCCGGCGATCTGGATGGGCTACTCTCCGCAGCACATGTACTCCCCAGGGTCGGGCCGTGGCACGATCACCGTGCGCAGCACGACGCTGCTCAACCTGCTCTACGACGTCGGCCGCAGCCTGATCCACCACGGCTTCAACCGCATCATCTTTGTCAACGGCCACGGCAGCAACGTCAAGGTCGTCGATCCCGTGCTGCGCAAGCTGCGCTACGAGACCGGCGCGCTGATCAGCTTTGTCAAGCCGTACATGGAGAACTACGTCGGAATCCTCAAAGGGCTGATGGAGAATCCCCCGGAGGAGACGCCCGGGTGGCACAGCAGCGAGCTGGAGACGTCGCAGGACCTGGCCTGGGACGAGCGCTACGTCCGCATGGATCGCGCCGCGCTGTCAAAGGCGCACATCCCTGAATTCCTGCCCAAGTCCTTCGAGAAAAAGGACGGCATGCCCGACGTCGAGTTCGAGGACTACAAATACTTCACCTTCCCGATGGACCACCACGAGTTCATCGAGAGCGGCGTGATCGGCAACCCGCTGCGCGCGACCAAGGAAAAGGGCGAAGAGGCTTTCCGCCGCCTGTCCGAGCACGTGGCGCGCGGTGTGTTGGAGCTGGAAAAGGTGCAGGTCGAAGTTCACAATCGCGAGTTCGTCGATCGGGTGTTTTGAATGATGAACGATGAGTGATTAGTGATCTAGCGGCCTGACAGTTTGTTTGGAACCATAGCGTCGGTCGAGTAGGTCCTGGCGGCGATTTCAATCTGGGAACATGGGTGCTCAAGTTGATTGTTGCAAGACGCCGCCAGACCCTACTCGACCCACAATCATCAATAAACGTGAAGGAGGTAAGGAAATGACGATCAAAGTTGGATGTTTTGCCTTGGTTGACCCGTTTTCTTTGCTCGATCACCAGCTCGAACGCGTTGCCGGGCTCGGCTTCAAGTACGCCGACGTGACCGATAACCATCCCGGCGGGATACTCGGCCGGGAGTTTGGCTTCACGGCCACCGCCAGCCTGGACGATAATCCCTTGGACGTGCTCGACCTGTTCACGAAGCATGGGCTGACCGCGACCAGCGTCTGTGCGCACGCCAATCTGCTCGATCCCAGCTCGCCCGCCCGCTATGCCACCAACGAGCTCATGAAGGCCGTGCGGCTGGCGGCCGGCATGGGCGTGAAGGACGTCATCACCACCGAAGGCGATCCGAAGTCGGCGTGGGGCCATAACCTGAGCTGGGGCGAGAAGGTCTTTATCACGGCCGAGAAGCTCCACGAGCCGCTGCGGCTGGCCAAAGCCTATGGCGTGCGCATCTTGCTGGAGCCACACGGTATGTTGACCGACAGCATCGAGGGCATGCAAGCCATTATGAACAAGCTGGGCAACCCCGATCACCTGGGGGTCAACATGGATACCGGCAACTCCTGGCTGGGCGGCGCGGATCCGGTGGAAATGGCCAAGGTCTTCAAGGACAAGATCTTCCACATCCACTGGAAGGACCTGCCGGCCGACTGGGAGCCAAGCGCGGCACGATGTACGGCTGCGGCTTTGGACCCATCGCGCTCGGCGAGGGTGTGATCGACATCAAGGGCGTGTTCGATGTGCTCAAGGACTCGCCGCTGGTCGAGTACTCCACGCTGGAGGTGGGCGGCGATGCGAATGTGCTCAAGAGCTATGCTTACCTGAAGTCGTTGGGTGCTGAGTAGGCAAGAGCCTGGCTCGTGTCACGGTGGGATGATGCGTAGTTGCAGACCTCGGAGGTCACCGAAGACCTCCGAGGTCTACACGACTAGTCTCGCACGCGACCTCGACGTGACCTCCGAGGTCTGAGGTGTCTCAACATGGCGCCAATCACCCTGGCTTATGGCCGCAAAGGCCTGATCGTCGATCTGCCTGAGCCGTTTGACCGCATCGAGCCGCGCTACGTGCCCGGCCTGCCCGACGAGGCGGCGGCGCTGCGGCACGCGTTGCGTCGTCCTATCGCTTCGCCCCCGCTCGCCGACCTGGTCAAGCCCGGCGACAGCGTGGTCATCGTCCACACCGACATCACCCGAGCCACGCCCAACGACCGCATCTTGCCGGTCCTTCTCGCCGAGCTCGAGACGGCCGGCGTGCGACCCTCAGACATCACCCTGCTCAACGGCCTGGGCACCCATCGCAAGCAGACCGATGCCGAGCTGCGGGCGATGCTGGGTCACGATATCGTCGACACCTATCGCTGCCTCCAGCACGACTGCTTCGACGACGCCAACCTGGTTTCCCTGGGCGCCACCAGCCGCGGGCATCCGGTTCGGGTCAACCGAGCCTACATGGAGGCGAGCGTCAAGATCCTGACTGGCTTCATCGAGCCGCACTTCTTCGCCGGCTTTAGCGGCGGACCCAAGGCGATTCTTCCCTCGCTGGCCGGCGCGGAGAGCGTGTTCACTAACCACGGCCTGGCAATGATCGGCCATCCCAAGGCCACCTGGGGGATCACTGCGGGCAACCCGATCTGGGAGGAGATGCGCGAGGTGGCGTTGCGCACCGAGCCGGCGTTTCTGCTCAATGTGGCGCTCAACACTCGCCGGCAGATCACCGGCGTCTTTGCCGGCGACATGCTGGCCGCGCACGCGGCCGGCTGCGAGTTCGTGCGACAAAAGCGCCATGGTCGCCGGTAGAGGCGCCGTACGACATCGTGGTGACGACGAACAGCGGCTATCCGCTGGACCAGAACCTCTACCAATCGGTCAAGGGCATGAGCGCGGCTGCGCAGATGGTGCGCGAAGGAGGCGCGATCGTCATGGCCGCGGCCTGCGAGGATGGCTTGCCCGGCCACGGGAAGTATGCCGAGCTGTTGGCCCAGGCCGGGTTCGCCGCAGGCCGTGCTGGACTTGATCTCCCAGCCCGGTTTCTCCGCGCACGACCAGTGGCAGGTGCAGATCCAGGCCCAGATCCAACTGCGGGCCGAGGTGCACGTCTACAGCGATGGCTTGAGCGACGCCCAGATCGAGCGAGCGTTGTTCATCCCCAGCCGCAGCATCGAGGATACCGTAGCCAAACTCCTGGCCCGCTACGGTCCCGCCACCCGGCTCTGTGTTATGCCTGAAGGACCGCTCACCGTTCCCCATCGGGTGACTTAGGAGTACGACTGAGGGGGCACACTGGCTTTCCAATCGATGTGTTGAGACCAATCCAGCGCCGCGTCGCAAATCAGCCAGTTTCTCGATGAACGGCACAAAGCGATCACGAACTCAGTAGATGCGCTCACCGCGTTTCAAATCACCAAACCAGCGTTCAAAGGCTATGTTGTAGAAGGACAGAACGGCCAGGTTGCCTAATCTCCAATCTGCGTCAAAGGCCTTCTGTGGACAACCAGTCAGGCAGCGATAACACCGAATGCATTGATCGCCCAAGACCGGATAGGGTTGTAGGGTGATATTGTGCATTGGGCATTCATGGACACACCACTTACACTGATCGCATCGAGCCGCGTCGAGTTTAGGCTCTGGCAATACCAGGCGCAGAAAGCCGTTTGTGCTGAGCGAAGCCACGAGATCGTAGAATCCCCCTTTTCGCCTGAACGTGTCGGGGCGGCTTTCGGTCACAGGCCCAGGGCGGCCAGCCGACACATGCTCGATGACTGCAGCGGCGAAGCGCCGCGCATGGATCAAATCCTCTGCATTGGGACGATTGGGCATCCGACCAAGGAGGCAGGGCGCAGGGTGATGCAACTCGCCACGGGTCAAGAAGCCGCCTATCACATCTGCCCCTTTGCCTTGCAATAAGCGGGTCAGGTCGTAGAGCACTCGGCCGGGTGCTCCGCCGGAAGTCGCAAAGACGAAGGCCCGCTGTTTATCCAGGGGTGGTAGGGTCTGTAAGAATGCCTTGACGGGCGTAGGAGCCTGGCTGGAGAAACAAGGTGTTCCTATCCCTAGCAAATCACCTGCGATTGCATCCTGAGAAGTTGCTTTCTTAAGCGAGACAGTCCGGGTGACGTGTCCTGCCTCACGAAATACTTCAGCCATTGTCTCAGCAACTTGACGCGTGTTACCTGTCTGAGAGAAGTAAATCAGTGTTACGTTCATCATGCACCTCCGAACATACGCTGTCACCTGACGGACAAGAGATTTTGTGTCACGCTGGCGTCACAGGGAATGCTGAGTTTATTGCAGTGATGGCTGACTGTTGTTCAGGGCGAGAGCCGCCACACGAAGTCCGGCGGGCACGACGGGATAATCTGGAGTTGAACTAAGCCCGGTGACGGCGGACTAGCCCCGCCATCTGGACCAGAGGCTAACAGGCGTTGTGGCGAGGAGAGCAACGACCAAGGAGGTCACCTGGAAGCGATTATAGCACGAGGGGCAGAAAAGGTCAACGGAAACTCGATGCACATAGGCGATACCCGTCCTCCCAATCAGCCTCAAATTCGCCACGACCGCCGAACGCTTTGGCCAAATCTGGACGCCAACGCCAATAAGCGGTAAGCTATGGATGCAGCGGATCGGACAATGCCAGCCTGCGATAAGAGAATCGCCTCGTGACCGACTTCACCCCAGCCTACGTCGACCTGCGGCGTCAAGGGACGCTTCAGCATCGCGTCGAGCAAGCGTACGCACGCTTGGCAGCCTGCGACCTGTGCCCGCGGCGCTGTGGAGTCGACCGCCGCGGCGGCGATCTGGTCCTGCCGAACGGGCTGGCCGGCAGCGAGGAGATCACTTGCTTCCTGGTAAACGAGGTCTCGCCCAACACCTACCTTAACGTGATGCGCCAGTACCGTCCGGCGTACCGGGCAAACCGCTACCCGGAGCTAAATCGCCCCATTAGCCGCGACGAGTACCAGGCGGCCGTGCAGGCCGCGCTCGACGCCGGGCTGCACCGGCTTGATAGCCGTTGACCGTTCACTTCCCCTCATGTCCAATCCTACTCCGCTCTTTTACCTCGTCCTGGCCGCCTCTACGCTGATGATCGGCATGGGCAAAGGCGGGCTGGGCGTGTCTTTTGCTGCCCTGGCCACGCCGCTGATGGCCCTGGTCTTGCCCGTGAACCAGGTGCTGCCGCTCGTGCTGGTGATCCAGATGGTCGCCGATGTGTTTGCCGTCGGCGCGCATTGGAAACGCTGGGATTCCCGGTTGGTCAGGCTTTTGATCCCCGGCGCGATTGTTGGCGTGGCCATCGGAACGCTTTTCATTACCCGCGTCTCTCCCCAGACTCTGCGGACGACATTGGCGGTCGTGATTTTGCTGTTTACCGGCTATAAGGTGTTGGAGCCGAGACTCTTGCGAGGGGTCACCTATCGCCCGCGCGGCTGGCACAGCCTGGTCGCCGGCGGCATTTCCGGCTTTTCGTCGGCCGTCGCCAACAACGGCGGGCCGCCGGTGACGATCTATCTGTTGATGTACAATTTCCAGCCGCGCGTGTTTATCGCTACGACCGCGCTGTTCTTCTTGATTCTCAATTACATCAAGCTCCCCTTCTACTTTGCCGCCGACCTGTTCAATGGGCAGCAGCTCTTGAGCATCGTCTGGCTGCTTCCCCTGGCGCCGATCGGCGTGTGGATTGGACGGGCGTTTGTGCTGCGGGTGAACAAGGAGCAGTACGACCGGGTGATCCTGGTGTTTCTGGCGATTTCGGCGGTGCTGGTGTTGTTGTCCTAGACGCTGCCCAGATTGTCAGAGTGTCAGAGCTCGACCAAGTGTCGGAGTGTCAGTAGTAGCTACAGAGCCCGAACAAGTTCGGCAGTCTGTACGGTGACACTCTGACACTCTGACAGTTGACACTCTACGGTCATTGCTCCCGTCACGCCTGTTGCGCCGCCATCTCGAACTTCGGCACAGGCACAGCCGCAACCGATGCCGACAGCAGCACCAGCGACAGCCAAACCAGGTCGGCCAGCAGCAGGTGTACGACCTGCATCCAAACCGGGGCGAGCAGCATCACGTTGACGAAGCCGGCCGCCAGTTGCGCGACGACAAAGATCGCCACTAGCCGGCTCAGCCGAGTCACCGTGGGGTCCGCATGCTCGGCGTTGAGCAGACGCGTGAGGAAAAGCAGGTACACGCCGGTCAGAATCGACAAGACCGGGTGCCAGAGACGCAGACGAACCAAGAAACTTGCGGTTTGGTCGAAATCCTGCTGCAGGCCCTCTGCGACGCTGTTGACGGGGAAAAGCGTGTCGCCCAGCGCGGTGATCGCGCCGCTGACGCCGATCAGCAACACCAGCAGCAGCCCGACACGCAGGCCCCACACCAGCCACCGGTGTGCTTGCAGTGCGATTGGCCGTTTGTTGGATGCCCACCAGGCCACCACGGCGAGCGACGCCAGAAGCAAGAAGGTGTTGACCAGGTGGATCGACACGACCAGCGCGCGTTCCTTGGACGCATCGTCGACTACCCAGCCAAAGAGCACCAGCGCGGCGCCTACCAGGGCTTCGAGGATGATGAACACAGCCGAGGCCACCGCGCCGAAGCGCACGGGGTGACCCTTGGGGTAGGCCCGAAAGGCCCAAATGAGCAGCACCAGGACGCCGATCATGGCAAGGCCTGACATGATGCGGTGGGAGAATTCCACCAGGGTCGCGACTTGTTCCGCTTGGGGTACCACTTGGCCATTGCATAGGGGCCAATGGCTGCCGCAGCCGGCGCCGGAGCCGGTCGCACGCACAAACGCGCCCCACAGCGCGGTGATCACATTCCAAATCAACACGAACCAGGCGAACTTGGCAAAGCGAGTAAGCTGCATGGGGAGTCTCCGCAAATCACAGGGGATGATCAGAACCGGTTGGTCGAAGAGCTCTGAATTGCTCGGGCCGGTCTCCGACCGAGCATCGACCAACTCACGTTGCTTCCGGTTCCGGGATGAGACCAAACAACGCCCCCCATTGTGCCATAAATCGCAATATCAGCCAAACGCCTTGCAGCCTGGCGCAACGTGCGGTATGATGCTGTCTCGGTAGATTGGAAGCACTTTGAGCAGTTGCATCCTGCGAAAGGAAACAATGCCATGCAAGACTTCGACGACCACGAGCCAATGCACCTGGACACAGCAGTCCATCCGGAGAAGATCCACCCCACCGCTTTCATCGCCCAGGGCGCCGTGGTCGTCGGCGACGTGACGCTGGGCGAGGACGTGGGCGTTTGGTTCAATTCCACCCTGCGCGGCGACGTGGAGGCCGTCGTCGTCGGGCCGCGCACCAACATCCAGGAGGGCTGCATCCTGCACGCCGACCCCGGCTATCCCGCGTGATCGGCAGGGGTGACCGTTGGCCACGGCGCGGTGGTGCACGGCGCGCGGGTGGGCGACAACGCGCTCATTGGCATCCGCGCCGTGTTGCTCAACGGCGTCGAGGTGGGCGAGAACTGCCTCGTCGGCGCGTGCGCGCTGTTGACCGAAGGAAAGAAGTATCCCCCCAACTCACTGATTCTGGGCATGCCAGCGAAAGTCGTGCGCGAGCTGACGCCCGATGAGATCGAAGGCAACCGCGGCTCCGCAGAGCGCTACGTGCAGCGGGCGAGAGCGTTTAGAGAGTTCGTGGCAGGTAGAGGTAGTTTACGGTCGAGCACTAGCTGGCCACCGCCGCAGTCTCACATCGTCAGGCATTGTCCTGGCATGTGGCGGCCAGGACGAGCACGTTGGCCTGGCCTACAGCTGGTTCTGCTGGCCGTTGTCTGGGCATTCGGCGAAGCATCAGGTTGCTATTGCGCTTGTCCTAGAATCCACCCTATCCAAAACCCTAATGTGACCAAGATCAGGGCCAGCATGACTGCTCCCCAGGCAATAGCTCGCAGGCGGCGGGAGTGCGCCATGCGCCGGGCCTCGGCCTTTTGGCTGACCTCCAGGAATTCCCGTTCTTCTGAACTCAAGTCGGCCGGATATGCCCGCAACTGCGCCTACGCGGCTGCAACGCGAACCACCATACAACATCGATGGGTGCGCCGGCCTCAGCCCAGATTTGCGCCGCCAGGCTCACCGGGTTCTGATGTGCGGCAAGCCAGGCCTGGTTGGATGCGCGGATCGGGTATACGAAGCGATCGTGCACCAATTCAATCCAGGTTCCTCCGCACAATTCGTAACTCGGAGCAGAAACCGCTCTTATTAGGGCATTAACCACGGCGTTGGGCAGGCCGCCCGTCTCTTGCTCGTCCTTCAGTACCATGTTTCGTGTCCCCGCCGAAGTGGTGAGTTGCTCATCGAACCATCTCCGCAACTGGCGCTCGCTGACAACACATGCTCCCGGATCAGCCAGGGTTGCACGCAGAACTCTCCTCGTAGAAGTTGGTCAGTGCTTGATCTGTATCGACGAGTTCGGCCAAATCGCCTTCGGTGATCAAGTCGAACGGACGGTCCGCCATTTCTTCCCAAAGACTGTAGCAGACCACTTGCAGCTGTACGGGCTCGATGTAGTCACCCGGGTTACACGGTAGGTTCCATCCGGTTGCTGGATCCGCACCGAGCGCAAGTCATCGACCAGCTTTTCCGACACACCTGGCGCAAACGGCCGGCCAGCTTGCGCTGCCGGCCCGCAGATCGCCTTTTTGGCTGCGTCCTTGTTATTTCCTGCAATCGGTAGGGAGCACGCAGCCTGCCTGGAATAAGTACGGCGTACTGGTCGAGCTGAGCGATGAATCCTCGCGCAGGCTGAGAATGACCGACAAGAGCGGGTCGCGTCGCAACGCTCGCCCAGTTGGCCGAAGAATACCTCAAGTTCCGACCAGCGATCCGTAGTAGATGCGAAAAAGAGCTCTTCCAGTTGGTCAACGATCAGGACACGCGGGTCGATGTGCTCGTGGCGCTGTTCTGGCCCCGATCTCATCATGTCAGCTCCTGCTGAAAGAAGCCGGCAAGCGTTAGCCGTGCCAGGTCGTTCGGGTCGGCATCTGGATTGAGGCTCAAGCAGCAGAGCGAAGAACGAAGCGGATTGGTTGCTTGCACCTGATACCAATAATTACAGGCCGGCTGGGACTTCGCCTGACACTCGACCCACGGGCAGGACGACGTAGCCCCTCTTCTCTCTCGAGCGTCGGGATCAGACGTGTGTTGAAGGAGCGACGACTTACCGACGCCGTTAGCGCCAACCAAAACGGTGACTGGTTCGATGGCCGCAAGCTGTGCCAGGCTCTCGAGTCTCCGCCTCACGGCCGAAGAAGAGATGGGCTTTCTTCCCGGGAGAAGGTGCGCGGACCAATGTAGGGATTGAGCTCCCTGATCATGATTCGTCCTCCTCGATTGCGCTCTGCAATGCCTGGCAGCAGGCGTTTAAGATCGGCTGTGTCATATTAGCGCGAATAGTCGGCGGCTCACGCGCTTGCCTGACTCGATCCATTGGAGAAAGCTGCATAGCTGCGCCCCAGAAGACATCGAGGCTGATGCTTGGCAAAGGCTCGCTTCCAGCAACTTGATCTCGGGCACTTTGCGTTCGACAGGCGAATCAATCTGCAGCACGCCTGCCCGTTCGCCGTCTGGTAGTTCCAGGTGATGAGGCCGTGGTAGAGCGCCTTGAAGGCCCAAGCTTGCGGATCGAAGCCGACCAGGAGAGTGAAGTGCCGCTGGAGGGCGTAACGCACGGCGAGTGGAATCCGCTCGCGGTTCTTCGCGTACCTGCATCAGAAAAGTCACGTAGTCGTCCTCGGTAAGCGCCAGCGAATTGGCCAAGATATCCAGGCCGTAGAGATGGTACACCGCAGGCCGTTCGACGGAAGGTTGATAGCCCGGCTTGTACCCGAATGGTGTGAGGCAGCGTGTCGGAACCAGGAAGCCAGCGACAGACATCCTGTCTGCAGGTTGCTTGCCGACACCTCCGAAGGTGCATCTTCGAGCAGGGTGTGATAAGCTGGTTGTGAGATAGAGCGGCGTACGGGCAGCGTAGCCAGCGCGTCCAGCAGCGTGCGCCGTTCAGGATGCCGCTCGAGGTAGTGGAGATGTGACGGCAAGCTCAGAGACAGATTTGCAGGTCGAGGTCGAGATCGCCCTGGAGCGGTATCGGCTCTCGTCCTGGCGGATCTGTCGTCGATACGTCCTCTACGAGCCGCTCCTTCATGAAGCGGAGATATCGCTCGCCCAAAGGCGCGCCTTGATCCGGTGAGCGCTTCGGCAGCCCATTCTTCGGCCTCGGCCGAAGTAAGTAAACGGAAGTACACTCGCGGTCAACTTCGGGCCCTACCAGCACGCTGAGACGGCCCTCGTGGATACTGCGGAAGAGCTGATACTTGATGCTGGTCCATGCGAGGTCGCGATCGACTACGATCACGCTTGCGGGGCGGAACTGGCAGACCGCCGGCACCCCGGATCGTTTGGCGCTCAGAACGTATAGGTAGATCGTGGAGGACGGCGCTACTTCGAGAACATCCCTTGGGATCGCTAGAACGTGAAGCCGATCCGGCTCCACGCTGAACGGACTCGGCGTTCTGCACCTGCCATCGCAGCGTCGCGCTGATCCCCGGGCGAAGCCACGGTGGGGTGGATGCCACGAAGTCCATGATCTCCGGTGGCGTCTGCTTCTGACGCCACTTGCGGTTGGACGTGAGGATGGGGTTGATGAACGTGTCGTGCGTCAGCTCGTACCACACTCCGCCGGCAGCGCGGATCGCGGCGAACCAGGAACTTCTTCTCCAGGAGGCTTACGACTGTCGTTCGGCAGCTCGCCGGTGTGATCGCCAACCTGGAGGACAAAGCCGCGGGTGCCCACTTCGGTGATCTAACTGGGTGGCAAACCAGTTGCGCAGCTGGCCTTCAGGATACGTGCAAGCCAGGAGTAGCCAGCACGTCCTTGATCACCTGATCGTAGTAGTCGGCAAGCGCCAGCTCCACGTTACCGGCCTCATCCAGGTCGGATATGCGCTGATGGCGTCCGATCGAGCTGCCTGCTATTGAGTTGCTCCCACAGCTGGTAGCAGACCACCTGCAGCTGCACCGGCTCGACGTACTGGCCCGGCGACGGTGGCCTCTTCCCCGAGGACAGTGCACCTGACGCAGTCGTCTTGCACAGCGTCTCGGCCACGCCGGGTCCGCAAAGGGCCGGCCGCCCAGCTCCGCGCCGGCTGGCGGATCGCCTCCAGGGCGGCGTCCACGCCCATGCGCTCCATGTAGAAGCGGGCGCGCAGGCGGTTGAACAGCAGCGGCGTGTAGGGATCCAGGCTGGCGACGTAGTCCTCGCGCAGGGTCAGCACGACCCACAGGTTGGGGTCGTCCAGCAGGGCCTGGTTGAGCTGGCGGAAGAACTCCTCCCGCTCCTGCCAGCGGTCGGGGTGGGCCGTGATGATCTCCTCGAACTGGTCGATCACCAGGACGAAGCGCGGGCCAGGTCCGGCCACCGGTTCCGTGGCGACGACCGGCCGGTCGACGGCCAGGTCCGGCTTGTAGACCCAGCGCAGGCTGTGCTGGCCATCCTTGTCGACGACGGTCTCGCGCACCAGCCGGGCCAGGAACTCGCTCAAAGTGACCTGTGCGAATTGCCCTGCGTCTGCCTCGCCCTGGTCCAGGCTGGCCATCAGGTTGAAGGTGTAGATGTTGGCGACGAAGTCCACGCCGGCCGGCAGCTCCCCGGACACCCGGCCCACCGGCAGGACCTGGAAGCCCTCCTCGTCGCGCAGCCGCGGGAGCACGCGGGTGTTGATCAGCGAGCTTTTGCCCGCGCCCGACTGGGCGTAGAACAGCAGCAGCCGAGCGGACACGATCCGCGCGGTCAGGTCGCGCGCCTCCCGCTCGCGGCCGAAGAACAGGTGGCCTTGCGCCTCGACGAAGGTGCGCGGCCCGACGTAGGGGTTTTCGATGCGATCGGCGGATGGCTGGCTCATGGCAGGACCTCGCTATGCCTGTCGCAGCTCGCGCTGTGCGTACTCCTCGAAGCTGCCCCAGAAGACCTGGAACTTGGCCTCGCGTTTCGACGTAGTCCTCCAGAATAGGCCCGCTGCTCGTCCGGTTGTCCGGCAACTGGATCTCACAAACGCCCGCGATCCTTAGCCTTGCCGCTGCGCTTGATCAGCCCGGCGTAGATGACCCGGAAGGCCCAGCTATCGAGGCTGAAGCCCAGCACGATCAAGTCGTTGGAGAAGGTCTTGCGCACCAGCGCGGGCACGTAGTCGGCCGACTGGTAGTCCCTGGCCCTGGCAGAGGTTGCCCAGGTAGTCCAGGAAGTCGTCCTCGGTGAGCACCAGCGAGTCCAGGTAGCGGTCCAGGCCCAGCAGATGGTAGACGAGCGGCTTGTGGTCGTTGGGCCGATAGCGTGTCGTCGATGGTCGTAGGGATGGTGTCGGTCAGCGTCATTGGTCCAGCGGCAGACCTCGGTGCGCGGGTCTTTGCCTGCCCGGCGTAAAGCGTCCTCGAGGAAGGTGAAGGGGCTGGTGGTCAGGAGGGTCTTGAAGGGCAAGTTCGGCCAGGATCAGCAGAGGGTCGTCGTGGCCGGCGAAAGCGGGGATAACCCAGGAGATTGGCGAACTCCGAGGCCGCAGATCCGGTCGATCTGGGCCGCAGCCTCGTCGAGCGTATCTTGGGTCCAGGCCTTCGGACTTGGCCAGGCGATAGAGGTGGTTCTTGACGAAGTTCAGATAGTCGAACCTGAGGGTCTGGTCGGTCAGCGGCTGTGGGCCGCACGGCCGGTGCTTGTAGTACTTGACCAGGCTGACCAGATTGTCGGCTGTTTGGTCGAACTCGGGATACTTGACATAGCGGGCGAAGCTGTCCAGGAACGACTTGGTATCCGCCTATCACCTGGGTCGAGGATCGCCTCGGTCGCTGATGATGGGAACCACCAGCCCGGCGCGCAGGCGATCGTGAAAGCTCAATTGCTCCAGATTGGCTACTGAACTGCCTTCGTCTTCGATCAGCGGCATGGTCAGTTACCTCTCAGATTGCCAGACGCTTTGCCTGTCGACCTGCACTTCCATTTAACATATTATACCACATTTTACCGGACGCGCGCGGTGAGGTTGGTGGAAATCCGGGATAACACACCGCCGATCAGCTGGCTGATCGGCGGTGTGTTATCCCCAACTCGCAGCGCTACGGCCCGACCGCCAGGCCGCCTTCGCTACCACGCTGCATGCTTGACATCGTTCGGACTGTCAGTGCGCACGAAGACAACGCCCCTTGCGAAGCCTTGCAGCCGCAGACCGTTTGTCTCGAACTCGTCAGTCACCGGTGCGCCCAGGTCATGCCCGCGGGCGTAGCCCAGCAGCACCGAAGCCGGGCTGTACGCCACGCCGTGCTTGGCCCAGGCGGCCCGTCGCACCGCCTCCAGGACCAACTCCTCAGTGGGGCCGGCGAGATCCTCCCGCTTGACCGCTTGCCAGACGACGAAGAAGGACACGTGCCATTTGCCCGGCATGCCGCCGCCCACCACCACCTCGGACGGTCCGACCGGGCACCAGCACCACGGCCCTGGTCCTTTCGCAGGGTCGTAGTTGCTGCCAGACGATATTGGAATGTTGGCCCAGCCGGAGTTCTGCTTGGTCGTTTGCATCGCGTACTGGCGATAGGTGGGGTCGCCCAGCTTATCGAAACCGTCGGACCAGTACATGATCCCCTTTTCCTTCATCGGCTCGCCGTCCAGGCCCAGGACCAGGGCAAAGAGATGGTGATCGGCGCCGGCGTCGTCGAAGTAATCCGCCGCGCCCCACGGCTTCAGATAGCGCTCGCGAGCCCATGCGGTCACAGAGCCCGGGATGTTGGGCGATAGGCTCCCAGGAGCCGTCGCGAGTCGTGAAGATGTCCTTGACCACGTAGACGATGTCGCCTTCGGGTGCATCCGGGCGTTCGGCCAGGCCCTTGACCGTGATCTTGAAATCGCGCGCCGCATCGCTGATCATGCGTTGATCCACGCTGCGCACGTCGGCCGAGCGATGTTCCACGAAGTCGACTTCGGATGCTCGGGGCGCCTTGACTTTGCGCTGGCGGGCGGCCTTGGGTCCTCTGAAGTCGACGTTGTCCCAGTCCCCCACCTTGGCGAAATAGACCCGCGCCTGGCCGGTCTGGAGGTTGTCCCCGCGTTGGGCGCGGTACATGACGCCATCGAACTCGGCGTCGAACTCGTTGGTGCTGGGAAAGAAGCCCTCGGCGATCATACGCTTTTGCAGGGCGGCCTTGGCGTTCAGTTGGACCAGGCTTTGCGATGAAGCGGCGGCCAACAGGGCCGCGCGCAGTTCCTGGCCCGACGCTGGGTGATTTCAGGATGTCCGCGATCGAGGCATTCTCAGGAACCTCCTCGGCGCCTGGCCTCCGGTGAGGCCGCCAGCGACGCGAACTTCCGGAAGGAGTCGTAGGAGCCCTTGCGGTTTCCCTGGTCGTCCACCAGGCCAAACTGGCCGACCATGCCGTCGGACCAGCAGAACCAGAAGGCAAAGGGCGCCTTTTCAGGCAGGCTCTTGTTCAGGGTTTGGAAGGTCCGCTCGGGGAACTCGCCTTGGTCGAACAGTCGTGCCCATCTCGGTGATCCAGATGGGCAGGCGCGCCGACTTGGAATACTCCTCGAGCAGCAGATCGAGGCGACCAAAGCCCCAGTCGGCCCTGGGCCAGTTGGGCTCAGGCCGTCTGCCGTAGGGATGAACTCCCACTGCGTCTGCGAAGATCCGGCGGTCGGACGTGGCATCGCGGACCCCGTCCAACCAGCCAGGCTGGCCTGCGGCCAGGCCGCCGGTGACCACCGTTGCCGCGCTTACAGCTTTGATGGCCTCGTAGCACGACTTAAGCATGCGTCCGAACACCCGCGGTTCGATGGTTGGATCGTAGCCGGGATGGGGAGCAAGATAGTCGGGCTCGTTCCAGACCTGATAGGCGCGCACGGCGCCGCCATAGTGTTGGGCGATCTGCCCGCAGCGGGCTGCAAAGCGTTGGATGTAGGCATCCCAGTCCGCGTCAGAGGCGTGCCGGTCGGGTCTGCCTTGCAGCGTTTCGTAGCTGAGGATCATGAGGATGCGAATCCCGGCCTGGGCCAGATGCTCCACAACCTGGTCGTAGAACGCAAACTGCGCCGGCGTTGAGCCCGTGGTGTCATCTTTGAAGGTAAAGCGCACCCACTCCGCGCCGAGTTCCTTCAGCTCTTGGCCGGTTGGCCGGCCTTTTAGGTTTTTCGGGTCGATGTTTATACCGCAACGGATATTTCTCGTCATGTTGGCACCTGTTTCCGTGATGGCTCTGCTTTGAGATTAATCGTTCGTAGTCGCGACTTTAGTCGCCTCCGGTCGCTCGAACGGCTGAAGCCGTTACCTACGAAATCCCCGCGTGTTGCAGTCAAGCAGATACGAAGCTCACTTCGTCCGGCCGGTCCGCGCGTGCACAGTACACGCGCACGGCGTTGCTCTTGGGATCCTGGGCGCGCTGCGCCCGAAAAGCGATGGCTCGCACCTTGACGCCGAACTCCGGCGACGTAGCGGCGAAGCCATCCGCCACGATTCGCCGCAGCAGAGAGCTGGCTCCCGCGTAGTCGACCAGTGGTCGGGCAAGCTCGTTGCGGAAGAGCGCCTCGCGAAGATCATCGGCCGGTTTGTCTGGTCCGATCTTGTCTTCAACGATGGAAACTCCACCGATTTGCCCTTCGGCGCGGGCCACGAAGTGCGTGCAAGCTCCCAGGCCGGCTCTCCGTTGATGTCAAAGTCCGCCCAGTCTGCGTTGCTGCCCAACGAATACAGGCAGGCGCCCAGGCAGTTGCCTTGTTCGGCGAGAAACTCGGCGGCCTGGCGCAGGTCGCTGGCGTAGGCGCGGGGATCGCCGCTGTAGCCAGTTCTCCAGCCTTTGCGCAGGCCTTGCTCGTGGATGCCCATGTCGCATCCGTACTCGCCGTAGACGTACGGCATGGCTTGCACGTCCGCAGGCAGGTTGGGGCGGACGACCCGCTCGAAGCGTTGCAGGTACCATTCTCGGAAGGGCAGGAAGATCTGCGGCGCTCCATAGGCGTGGAGCAACAGCACGGCGTTGTGTTTCATGCCATGCCTCATGGCCGGCACGAACGCGTTCCAGGCAGCGCCGTCATCGTTGACCGGCGCCTCCGGCCGGCCCACCGAAAAGGCGCCGATAGCCGCTCTCCGCCCGTCCTGGGCCAGCAGGTCGATGTAGCGCATGCTGAACAGGGCCAGCTTGTTGATGTCGACGGGGCTGGCCTGGGCGACCTCGTTGTTGAACTGCCAGACGTCGATCGCGGGATTGCGCTGGGCCGCTTCTCGAATGATCCCGGCTGCCCAGCCGGCAGCATCGTCGGGGTCGTTGAGGATCCGGTGTTCGATCTCGCTATCCTCCCGGTAAACGCGTCCGATCAGGAAGGTACCGGGCGACCAGGTCTTGAATTCCTTCGCTGCATTTTCCGATGGGTCAAGCAGCAGCGCAGCGCGCGGCTGCCAGCTCCTGATCAAGCCCTCGTAGTTGCCGATCCCAAAGATGATGTGTGGTCCGATCATGTGTGGTTCCTCCTTGCCAGTTGGAGTACTGTTCCCATAACAGGCGACCATCGCCCCCCGGAGATGTGACCCGGGACGATAGGATGCGCCTGATTTTGCACGCACTCACTATGTTAAACGGATTTTCTTCACGGATTCTCCCTCTGTTCGCCAAAATTCCTCAAACTGATTGGCTGGTTCAGCGGGCAGCACGACCGTTTCTCGATTGTCGATACGACGATCGGCGGCGTTTTCGCATAGCCGCAGGCATTTTACGTGCGCAGGAAGCCCGTAGGTTCTTCCATTTCATAGCCCGATGCGTTTTACGGTTGGTCGGCGTTATTCCAGCCCATACCGCCGCCGCTCTTCCGGTGTTAGCAGCGGCGGGTCGCGCTGGATCAGGCGCTTGGCTTCGTCAAGGAGTACTTCGATGTCCGCGTCCGAGTCCGCATAGTAGCGTGTGGAACGCCTCGTGCCCGAACAGGACCAGGTCGAACATGGCGCTGTGGCTCAGGATAGGCAATGCGTTGCCTGCGCGCACTCGCTGGTTGATGCTTGAGGCTGGCTGGACGTCGTCGATTCTTCGTCGTCCCAGATCGGCATGGTTGAGAGCTCGTCTGCGCATGGCCCGCCAGCTGTTACCGCTAAGGGCCAAGGGCGGCCTAAACTGACATCGCGACCCGAAAGCCGCGCCAGGGGACTCTGCTATCCGGCGCGGCATGGCCGCGCAGCGTGGTGCGCGTGTCGGCTGGAGTTGATTTGAATGAGCCGCCCCGCTGCACCAGCCGCGCCTGGGGCGGGAGTTCTTGCGGATCGCCGATCTCCCGGCCGTCGAGCGGGTCATACGGGTAGCCGAAATCAGGCTGCTGCGGCCGGCTGCCCCATAGGCTGCGCGTCCACTCTTGCACGTTGCCCAGCATGTCCTGGCAGCCATACGCGCTGGCGCCTGCCGGATGGCTCGTCACCGGCGTGGTGTCGCGGCCTTCGACGTTGCACCGCTGCTCCTGCCATTCGTCGCCCCAGGGGTAAAGATGGCCGTCGGGCCCGCGCGCCGCCTTCTCCCATTCGGCCTCGGTGGGCAGGCGGTAGCCGCGGCCGGTCCGGTTGCTCAGCCAGACGCAGTAGGCCATGGCGTCGTGCCAACTCACGCCGGTCACGGGATGGTCGAGCTTGCCGGCCGGCGGCTCGCGCAGGAACAAGCCGGCGTCCTTGGGCACGTCCTGGTCTTTCTTGTCCTTGACGAACGCGGCGTACTCGCGGACGGTCACAGGGTACTTGCCGATGCGATAGGCGGGCAAGGTCACCTGGTGCTGCGGCGTCTCGTGGTCGGGGATGCCCTCGCCAGGCGCACTGCCCATCAGGAACGGGCCGGCGCGCACGTAGACCGTCTCCGGCTCGAACGGCTCGCGCGGGATGACCGGGAGCGCGTTGGGGCTGGCGGGCTCCCAAAGATGTCCGCTCTTGAGGTTGGTGAACAGGACCGGCATCCACCAGTCGGGACGATCACGCACTTCGCCGCGCGCGATGGCCACGGCGCGATCGGCGAGGCCATCCTGGCGCAGCTCGCGGAAGAAGGCGGGTATGAAGCTCGCGGCGGTCTGCATGGTGACATTGCCCTGCATCGCGATCACCGCAGGGACGCCGGCCTGGCCAGGCGCGGGCCGGCGGCCAAAGCGCCACTGTCAAGGGAGGTACGCTCGGCCTGTCCCGTGCCGCCGCTCTGGCAGGAGGCGAGTACGGCGAGGCGGGGACGATTCTCCAGCTCGCCGATGCGGGTGACGAGCTCGCGTCCGGACACCCGATCGGCAGTGCCGTCTTGCTTCTCCAGGAAGAGCCATGGCTCGCCGCGGGCCAACACACCGTGGGCGACGAGGAAGAGGATGTCGCAACCGTCGCGCAGGGATTTGACGATGTTGTTCAGCGTGGCTTGGCCCCGCGTCGCGCTCGACTGCGGGAATGTCCCCCAAGCCGTGTGGCCGCGGTCAAGCTCTTCCGCCTGATTGACCGGCGCCAGGCTGAACTGAGCGACATCGGAGGGATCGGCCACGACGACGAGCGCACGGATGTCGGATGCGGAGCGGGGGTTTACGGGGCGAAAGTCGAGGCTATAGAGAAAACGGGAAAAGGTCAGGTTAGGCCCGGTTAACAAAGGTGCGGCCGCGCCTGAGAGGCGCAGCGTCTCCCAACGGAGGTCGTGGAGCCTGGCCGCATCCCGGTCGATCCCCAGCCGGATGTGCAGCCTGGCGTCCTGGCCCTGGGCGACGGCGAGGGCCTTGTGGAAGAAATCCGACACGGTTGGGTCGGCCAGCAGTTGCGAAGCCAGGTACTGGCCATCGGAGGCGGGATCCAGGCCGCGGGCGAGGGGCTCAGGTAGTCGCGATCAGCGCTGTGGTCTCGCTCCGGACTCCGTTTCGCTGCCGGCGGCCG
>CAVPXC010000012.1:0-260626 GCA_963709505.1 uncultured Chloroflexia bacterium
GGCACGTGGCTATCGATTGCCATATCGCCAGCATCCATGGCCTCCCAGATCACCTGGAACGGCTCCTTACCTGTGACCCACTTCTCGGCGATCACAACGCCGTGCCCGGGCAGGATCGTAAAGGCCAGCTTCCGCGGGTCGTCCGGATTGCGCATGGCCACGGAGCGGGAGAAGGCATCGCGCACCCCGCGTGCCTGTGCATCTGTACCACAGGTGACAAAATAGCGCAGATAGGGCGCATCAAGCGGCACGTACTCCACCAGCTCCGGGTTGTAGGCACTCACCCCGCGATGGCCATGAAGCTTTGAGCGCATCACCGGCGCTTCGCCTCCTACAGGCCACTCCGGCCCGAGCCAAATGCGCGGCAAGTTGCTGTCCATGTCGAACATCTCCACCGCCTCTGACGAAGGTGGATCGTTGCGCTTGCCCTCCACCTCTCGAACCAGCGCGCCCTTGTAGTCCTCACGTACGCCCACGATGACCGCCAACTCGTCCTCTGTGATCGCCTTCTTGTCCACCGGCCGCGCGCTGCCGGTCACGGTAGCGATCATCGCACACAGCGCCGGATCCCACGAGCCATAGCAGCCCTCGCTATACTGGCGGGCTACTGCGCCTGCCACCGCCGGAACCGGCACCAAGTCGGCAATGTGAACCGTATCGGTGAAAAAGCCACGGATACCCAACTCGAAGCCGGCCCGGCACATGGCCTTGGGGATGGGCGAGCTGTCCCATAGACTACGCGCAATCGGCTCGCCCACGGTGCGATGATGGTTGATGTCGGTCGCGCTCATCGAGGTGGCGATGCGCAGAACCATGTCCTGATAAAAACCCGTCAAGTCGCCATTGGCCCTGCTGGCCGGGAATGCGCCAACCAGATCAAAATGATAGGCCAACTGTGGCTGATCCTCCCCGACCACAAGAATCACACGAATGCACTTGGCCTGCGCCTGCACCAGCCGTTCGACGGATAGAATCGGCCCGCCGCGATGTCCTTGCTCGTACAATACCCGGTACGCAGTCGGCGCCAAACCAGGGAACTCGTAGTCCTCAGGATCCGGTGGGGCTTTGGCTAGCACGTCCTCGAAATAGGCCAGGAGCGAGTTCAGTTCCGATGGCCGGGCATGTACTAGAGTGATCGAGGCGGGTGTATGGTCCAGTTTAAACCGGTGTCGAGCAGTGAACATCGTCGCGTTGCGCCAGTTTAACGACTCGCCAAACGGCGCGGTCGCGAAAATCACGTCGGTTGCATTATCTGGCGTGCTCTGGACCGTGTGACCCAGGGTATCGAACTGCTGCAGTATGCCGCGCACCGTTTGTTCCAAGAGTGGAGTTACCGCGCCTGGCACATAGGATACGTTGATTTTGCGCATCCAGTCATGAGTTACCATAGAAGGTGTAGACGCAAAGGTGCCCACGAAAAACCTCCTCGTTCTGTCGTTGCTTGTAATCAGTATGAAAAGAAAAACACGGTTGAGCCTGCGGAGGTTCGCGCCCCATCAAAAAAACCGCCGCACCTACTCAACCAGAGGTTGGAATTGCCTGTGTCTGCGATGCTTCAGCTAAGTCCAGAATCTTCGAGGCCACGGCTTCGATGCTCAAGGATGTGCTGTCGACGATGATTGCATTGGCAGCGGGCTTCAACGGCGCGACTTTCCGTGTGGAGTTGATTCGATCGCGTCGGCGGACATCCGCCAGCACCTCATCATACGAGCGCTGAATACCCCTGGCCTGCTCCTCCATCCAACGGCGATAAGCGCGTTCCTCCGGTGTCGCATCCAAATAGATCTTCAGATCGGCGTCTGGCAACACGATGGTGCCGATATCACGTCCGACCATGACGATACGGCCGCGGGCGGCGATGCGCCGCTGCCGCATCACCATCGCCTCACGTACGCCGAGGTAGGCCGACACTTTGGAGACACTAGCGTCAACCGCAGGCTCGCGAATCGCCCAGGTTGTATCCTGCCCATCGACGAGCACCGTGTATTGCCGGCCGTCCTCCACAGTTGGCGACAACACATCGATGTCAAGCCTCTCTGCCAGTGCAGTCACGGCCGGCTCGTCATCGATAGGCACGGCGTGCGCCAGCGCCGCCCATGTGACTGCCCGATACATAATGCCCGTGTCAAAGTACAGGTAGCCGAGCTGGTCAGCCAGCAGCTTGGCCACCGTGCTTTTGCCCGACGCGGCTGGCCCGTCGATGGCGATGGTCGAAACAAGGGCTGCTGCGGGTGCCATCATGGCTTGCGGCTCTTAGATGGGCCACCAGGACGCTGCTTGCGCCGCTTGACCTGCTCGGCGCTTTGTCGCCCACTCGCCGGTCTGTCAGACTGCGCCCTGGCCCGAGGGTGCTCGCCGCGGCTATCTCGCTCGTATCCACTTGGCCGTGCTCCCTGCGCGGATCGCGGTGGTTTTTGGAAACGCAAGGGAGACTGGCTCCGTTCCGGCCGGCCGGCGCTGCTATCAGCCGCGTCAGGGCGACCGCGCCGTTCAGAGCGATCCTGCCCTGGGGCTGGCGTCTCCCGCCCAGCGGGCCGGCGCGGACCCGGCCCGGAGCCAGCGGCCGAAGGGCCCCGCTGCCGGCCAAGTGGGCCCGCACGTCCAACAGGTGGCCTGCGCTGCCCGGGCTCCATGTCTCGATCCGACGGCTGCCGGCGGGCGGGCCCGGCGCCCCTATCGGACGCGGGTCGCCGGTCAGGCCCCGGACCGCGACCAGCCGGCGCGGGCCGGCGGCCAGGCTCAGGACCCCGATCAGGCGACGGTCGCCGGTCAGGCCCCGCACCGCGATCGGATGGCGGATATCGGCGCTCGGGCCCCGGACCGCGACCAGCCGGCGCGGGCCGGCGGCCAGGCTCAGGACCTCGATCAGGTGACGGTCGCCGGTCAGGCCCCGCACCGCGATCGGATGGCGGATATCGGCGCTCGGGCCCCGGACCGCGACCAGCCGGCGCGGGCCGGCGGCCAGGCTCAGGACCTCGATCAGGCGACGGTCGCCGGTCAGGCCCCGCACCGCGATCGGATGGCGGATATCGGCGCTCGGGCCCCGGACCGCGACCAGCCGGCGCGGGCCGGCGGCCAGGCTCAGGACCTCGATCAGGTGACGGTCGCCGGTCAGGCCCCGCACCGCGATCGGATGGCGGATATCGGCGCTCAGGCCCCGGATCGCGATCGGACGACGCTGGCCGGCGATCGGACGATGCGGGACGACCTGGCCCGGCTCCACGATCCGATGGCGCAGGTCGACGTTCTGCCTCGAAGCCTCGATCAGACGGTGCCGTTCTGCGGTCGACCACCGGCGGACGACGGTCAGTCCCGCCAGTGCGATTGGGCGACGGCCGACGATTGGCTGAGCTAGCGTCACGCGCAGGTGAGGGTCGTCTTGGCGCTTGGCTTGAGCGGTCGGAGACAGGCTTTTGCAGCAGGCGCAGCTCGGTACCCGTCAGCGGGCGGCTCTGGCCAGGACGCAATTTCCGGTCAAGCATAAGCGGACCCATTCCGATGCGGATTAGGCGACGTACGCCCAACTTCTCGGCCGCAGCCATGCGCCGGATTTGTCGCTTCCGCCCCTCGCGCAGAGTGACCTGCACCCAGACACCTTGCGCCTGGGCCGGATCAGTGGGCGGCGATACGCCGGGAGGCTTCTGAAGCAAACGCCACTCTGAGGGCAAGGTCCTACCATCCTCAAGCTCAATTCCGCGACGAAATCGCGCCAGTGTGTCGGTGCCAGGGATACGATCCAGCAGCACCAAATAGGTCTTGGTGTGCTCGTAGCGCGGGTGGCTCAGGCGAAGTGTGAGTTCGCCGTCGTTGGTGAGCAGCTGGAGCCCTTCGCTGTCTGCATCGAGGCGTCCGACGGGATAGAGCCGCGTATCCGACTTCACCAACGCTTCCAGGCCCGGCCTGCCGCGCTCGTCGTCGAAGACTGACAAATAGCCCGCCGGCTTGTAGAGCATGATATAGACAGGCTTGGATTGCTCGCGTGCCTTGATCGGCTCGCCATCCAACCTAATCAGGTCGTGCTGCGAATCGACCTTGATGCCCATTTCGGTCACAACTTTGCCGTTAACCGAAACCCGACCCGACCGCGATCATCTCCTCGCACTCACGGCGAGAGGCGATGCCTGCATTGGCCATCACTTTGTGAAGACGTTCAACTGCCATAGCTAATACTCCGACAAGACTGCCGGCGCCTCGCCCAGCAGCTGATTGCCCAGATACCACCGCACCACGCCCGCCGGCTGGCTTAGATCGGCGGGGATGGCCTGCAAAACCACCTGCGGTCGAATCAGGGGCCATTGCCAGCTCGAAAGAAAAAGATCAGGAGCGTCCGGCGCCGTTACCCGCAAAGGTCTGCCGTCGGACGCGATAACCCAATTCGCCGGCCCCACAGGCAGAGGGGCAGACGTCCAGCGAAAGCTGGCAAAGTAGTGATCGTAAATCGCCGTCGCATCCGCATAACGATCCTCGCTGCCGAGCACAACGACCAGGGTTCGGTGCCCATCGCGGGTCACCGAAGCAACCAAGCTCTGGCCGGCCGCCTGGGTCGTGCCGGTTTTCACCCCGTCAGCGCCAGGGTAGCGATCCAGCAACTCGTTGCCATTGATCAATTGGCGGCCGGCTGCGGTATGCGAACCGCTGGAGACAATCTGCTGAAATACCGGGTACTCCAGTGCGGCTTCGGCCAAACGCCACAGATCATAGGCACTGCTCGTATGCTCCGGGGCATCCAGACCATGGGGATTAGCGAAATGCGTGTCGGTCAGGCCGAGTTGAACTGCACGCTCGTTCATCAGTGCTACGAAGTCGGCCTCGCTGCCCGCGATGTGCTCGGCCAAAGCCACCGCCGCATCGTTGCCGGACGGAAGCAGGAGGCCCCACAGAAGGTCTTCGACTGTCACAACTTCGCCCGCTTGAAGACCCATGCTCGACTCGCCCACCAGCGCCGTGGGTGAAATAGAGACCGCATCATCAAGGCTAGCACGCTCGAGGACCAGCAACGCCGTCATGATCTTGGTCGTGCTCGCCATCGCCCGGCGCTCGTGGGCGTTCTTGTCGGCCAGGGGCTGGCTGGCATCACCACCCGCCAATAGAGCAGCAGGTGCGGTCACAGGCGGCAGTCTCTTTGTCTGTTGCTGGGCAGCGATTTGCTCCGGATAAAGCGTCAACGAGCCAGGCTCGCTGCCCTGGAGCCCGGGCGGCCCTGCGGCCATCGTGAAGAAGCTCATCAAGCAAATCACGCCCAGCCAAACGAACCGGGAAACCCGCCGCTCGGCCAGGCAATGACGTCGCTCGCAGCACGACAGTAAGGCTGAGCGCCGTGGATGCCGCACCACGATCGACAGGTTGGGAATTCTGGCTAGGTCAAGAAGAGTCATCGGACAGCCACGCTGGGGCCACTCGGTGGGCTTGAAAGGGCCTCGGCATCTTACCCCATGCCAGAGCAAAATACCAATTTGCGCTATTGCGCCTTCAGTGCACCTAGAGCACGCCCTTTGCCGCGGGTTGATTGGATGCGGCCAGGGCCTGGTCCAAGGGACAAAATGCAGCGGGGTGAGCGACTGCTCACCCCGCTGCGTTCAAACCAACACACTGTTCGTGCATGCACCAGCAAAGCGGCTGGCGGATCAGGCAGTCACCGCGCTGCTGCGCCGGCGCGCCCGTTTGGCCGCCCAGTCTTCCCACGTCACCAGCAGAGGCACGGCGTTGAAGATCGAAGAGTAGGTACCGCTGATCAGGCCGATCAGCATCACGGCGATGAATTGCCGGATTGTGGCGCCGCCAAACAGCAGAATGGCCACCATGATGAAGATGGCGCTGAGCTGGGTAGTCAATGACCGGCTGATCGTCTCCAACAGGCTTCGATTGGCAATCGTCTCAAAGTTCTCGTTACGATGCCGAACATTGTTCTCGCGAATGCGGTCAAAGACCACGATCGTGTCCTGGACGCTGAAGCCAATGACGGTGAGCAGCGCGGTGAGAAACAGCGCGTCGACCTCCCAGTTGGCCAAATAGCCCATGATCGCCGTAAACCCTATGGTCACCAGGACGTCGTGTATCATCGCAACGATGGCGCAGACTCCATACCGCAGCGGATGCGGCACGTTGCGAAAGGCGAAAACAATGAAGGCCAGAATAGTTATGGCCGCAAACGCCACCGCAATGAAGGCCGCACGTGTCACCTCCCGACCAATCGCAGGGCCCACGTTACGATACTGCAGGGACTCGAGAGCACCAAAGCGTTTCTCAATCTCTGCTTGGATCGATTCTTTAGTTCCCTGCTCGATGTTCTTAAGGCGGGCCTGGAAATGGTTAGCTTCGCCGCCCAAGGTGGTTACGGCCGTGTCGTTCAAGCCAAGATCTGTAAAGACCGCGCGCACATCCGCTGGTGGCACAGCCTGATTGAGCTTAAACTCCCAGTAGACACCGCCGGTGAAGTCAATGCTCAGCCTCAATGGTCGCCCCGTGGTGACCAGGCTGTAAAGCATCACGAGCAGGCCGGGGATAATGATGATCGAGGAGAAAATGTAGTACCACTTTCGACGCTCAACGATATTGTACATGGATTACGCTCCCACCAGCCAGGTATTGGCGGCCAGTTGCTCGCCGATGTTAGGTCGATAGAACACAAGCCGCATCAACACACGGGTCACGAATACAGCCGTAAACATGCTGGTCAGCACGCCGATGATCAAAGTGATAGCGAAGCCTTGCACGCTGCTGGCGCCGAATGTACCGCCAAAGTAAAGCAGGATCAGGCCGGAGATGATCGTAGATAGGTTCGAGTCCAGGATCGCCGTCCACGCACGGTCGAAACCGGCGTCCACGGAGGCGCGAAGAGGCTTGCCAGCACGCATTTCCTCTCTCATTCGCGCGAAGATCAGCACATTCGCGTCCACCGCCATGCCTGTGGCAAGCAGGAAGCCTGCGATGCCAGGCAGAGTTAATGTGATGGGCACTAGCTTGAAGATCGCGACGTTGATCAAGACAAACACGAGCAGCGCGATATCGGCCAGCAGTCCAGGCAAGCGGAAATAGATGAGCATAAACAGCAGGACCGTCGCCAAGCCGATGACGCCGGCGATGATGCTGCTGCGCACGGAATCGGCGCCCAAGGTGGCGCCTACGGCTCGGATATCGACGACATTCAGCGGCACCGGCAGTGCACCGTACTGCATCTGGATCGCCAGACTGCGGGCTTCATCCTGGGTAAAACTACCCTCGATCACCCCTTGCCCCTCCGAGATCGCGCTGTTGATACGCGGCGCGGAAAGCACAACCTTGTCCATGACGATTGCCAGGAAATCGCCAACATGGGCGCCCGTGTAGCTGGCAAATGTGTCTTTACCGCTGTCGCGCAGAGTAAACTGAATCTCCGGCTGTGCTGTTGTCTGGTTGAAGATAACGCCGGCCGAATCCAGGTCGGCTCCGGTCATGATGGTAACGTACGGCTGACCGGTCGCCAGATTGACAGTTGGCGTCAAGGCGCCGGTCGCGCCGACCCCTGGAGCCGTACCGGGATGATTGGTCTGGATAAGCGTCCCCGCTGGTACGGGGTTTTGACCCATCTCGACAAACTCGAGCAGGCCCGTACCCCTTAAAGTCGCAATCGCCTGGTCAGGATTGCTGATACCGGGGATCTCAACGATGATGCGGTTGTCGCCCTGGCGCTGCACCTGTGGTTCACTCACGCCCAGGCCGTTAACGCGACTCTCAACGACCTTTTTGGCGGCATCCATGTTGTCGCCTGTGGCCGATTCACTCGATTCGAGCAGAACCTGCAGCCCTCCCTTGAGGTCCAATCCTTGTTTCAGCTCCACGCTCCGAGTACCTTCAGGGTTCCAGAACTGGATACTATCAAACCAAGCCGGATGGTCGATGGGCAGTGCGATGATCAGTGCGAACACAGCCACCACCACCACGACGATCAATGACCAAAGTTGGCGTCGTTGCATGCCTTGCTCCTGGGCGTTGCGCTTAAGATTACCCTTGCTGGACAAGCCGGGCAAAGATTAACCAGCCGCGAAGGCTGGTTGGTTGAGCCTGGGTGATATGCCGCTGCAAGGGCGGCGCCCTCGCGCTACGAGGGTGATGAGGTCATAAGAAAACCGGCGAATGGCTTTCACCGGTGAACGTTGAGATTATAGCGCAGCGTTCGCGCGCTGTCAAATGCCAGCCCAATTCTACCTAAACCCTTATCTACTGAACCTGAGTCGGTGTGGCAGTCGGAGATGACGTGGCGGTCGCGGTCGGAGTAGGGGTCGCGGTGAAGGTCGCCGTGGGACCAGGAGTGCCGGTCGGAATAGGCGTAGCCGTTGGTAGGATCACAACGACCCGGAAGTTATTGGTATAGGGTTGATATACGGTAGGCGTTGGGCTGCACCCATCGCAAGAAAAGTATCCCTTCACGTCAATCAAGGCTTCATCACCGTTGACGAGCAAGGATGGCACGCGGAAGTTGAGTGAGATGTTCTCCCTTTGACCTGGGGCAAGAACCTTGGGTGCAGGGCTGTTGCCAAAATAGCAGTCGCTTGCCCAGCAAAAATACGCTCCCCAGCCGATCGGTACGGTTTGCGTCTTGGTTACCCAATACTTGACCGAACGGTTACCCTGGTTCTGTACTTGAATCAGAAACAAGGTGCACCCGTTGTCAACTCGACACGTTCCCTCTGTCCCATTGATTGAGGTCACGCTAAGGTTTTCCGCAAATGTGACGCTGTATACCGCCTCGGGTGTCCGAGTTGGCGTCGTCGTCGGCGTCACCGATGGCGTAGGCGCCGCAACGGTCACCGTCTGGGCTTCCTCCCGGACGGTGTTGTCTGACATGATAACTCGCAATACATAGGTGGTCGTCACCGAGGGCTTCACGATCTGCGAACCGGTCGGACCAGAAACGGCTTCACCATCCAGATAGATCGCCTTGACTCCACGCACCGTCCAGGTCAACGTTGACGTCTGCCCGACGAAGATCGAAGTCGGGTTGGCCAGAAAGGAGACGAAGAACGGCTCCGAGATCGGCGTGGCCGTTGGGAAAGAAGCCGGTGTAAACGTTGCCGTGACCGCTTGAAAGTCCGTCGGTGTGTTGGTTGGAAAGATGATAGGCGTATCACGCGGCGTCGGCGTCTCAAACACAAAGGGAGTCCACGTCGGCGTCACTGTCGACAGATCTAGGGTTGGTGACTCGACAACTATGAATCCGGTGGCGCTTGGCGTAGCGGTCGGAAACTGAGCAGCGAAAGTAGCCGTGGCAGCGGCTGACGTTTCCGTGGCCAACACGCCTGCAAGGGCAGTTGCAATCGGTGGTTCCAAGGTCGCAGTCGGAAGAGACGTGATTGGGGTCGTCGCGCCCACAATTATCGCCGTAGGCGTGGCTCCGGCGATAGCCGCCGGCGTTTGGGTGGAATTGATCGACAACTGGCTAGTAAGCGCTCGAAAGCCGAGCCAGCCGGCGCTCGCAAGAGCGCACACCATGAGAACGCCCACCAGGGTACCGGCAGCCAGCAATAGCGGCCAAACCGGTTTGCGGGATTGCCCGGTCGGTCCTGCTTCGAGCCAGGCCACCGAAGGTGGGGGCGGGGGAGGCAGATCGGGTCCCGCATCAGTCCAAGCCGCTTCGGTGGTCTCCTCCCAAACGAAGTCATCGCCGTAGGAGATGGTGTCCTTATAACTTGCCGACGTTGTGGGCTCGGAATCCCAAGACGAAAGCGATTCATCAGGCCAACCTTCGGGCGGGCCTACTGCCGCAGCTGCGGCAGCTCCTTCCGCGGCAGGCTCGCCCGAAGGCTGGCTCGCCTGGCTGGCCTGATAGCGCGGACAGCGCTCTGAGTGCCCTCCCAGACAGAAGAACGTTTGCTCGTTCAACGGGATCGATTCCGCAGAGGCAGGCGCGTAGCAGCGATTCTCATAGCTGGGATACGTCAGATACGCCCCGCGGTCGTCATCAAGGCCTAACAGTGGACAAACTTCAGATGCCATCAGATCCCTCGTGGGTGGTCGAACCATGATACAACGAGACAGAGCTCGGGTTGTGTCAGACCGTTGACTGGGTCGCTAGCTTAGCGGCATAGTCAAGGGCCTCCTGTGCAGAATGCACCTCGCCAGTGGCCTGCGCTTCGGCAACTGCCACCAACAGTTGACCCACAAGCCGGCTTGGAGGTAACCCCAGCGCAGCCATGAGGTCATTGCCATCGATCAGGGCTGGCGGCGCCACCGCTTCGCCCAGGCGATCGAAATAGTCGTGAAGCAGCCGTGCCGTGACCGGCACAACACTTTGCCAGCCCTCAGAGCCTGGTTCCGACCCTGCAGTCGCCCGCACGTCGCTGAGGCTAAGCACCGCCACGTCCACACCAACATCGTCCAGGTCTCGGTAGAATCGAAAGACCGACCGAGCACTCAGCGGTTGTGCGGCCGCTGCCGCAGCCAGATACAACGGTCGCATATGCTGTGCCACGATCTCGGAGATACGTCGCACAGCACCCTCATTAAAACGCAGCCGGCGCAATCCGTGTTGGGTTAATTCCGCTCCACGCTGCTCATGGCCAATGAACTGGGTACGAAGTGAGGCGTCTACGTCGTCGCGATCAACTGAGCGAGTCTCCGGCTTGCCCCAGTCATGGCAAAGGGCGGCCCATTTCAGTAGCTGCGCCCGGCTGTGCAGCCCATCACCTTCACCCTGCGCAAAGTAGGCCGCAAGCCGCTCGCGATACGGCGTCAGAACCTCGACAATGAATTCATCCGCCAGATTGGACGGCGTCGCCTCGGTGTTCAGCCAGGCCTGGAGCCAGGCGGTATGGGCCACGGCTCGAACCGTGTGCTCGAACACATCCCACCGATGCGGAGACGACTGGCTGACGCCTCGCAACGCATCGAGCTCGGGTAAAGCGACGGCCAGCAGTCCCAGGTCAGCCAACAGTCGAAGCCACAAATCAGGCTGCTCGCACGCCAGGATACGCACCAATTCATCGCGTATCCGCTCGGCAGAGCAGGAGACCAAGGAAGGCGCCTGCTGCCTGACCTGTTCCGCCGTGTCGGCATCTAGACGAAATCCCCAAGGTGTCAGTTCCGCCAGCAAGCGCACCGCTCGGAGCATTCGCAGCGGGTCGTCGGCAAATGCGTGCGACGATGTTACACGCAACAGCCGTTGGTCCAGATCGGCCAGGCCCCCGGTGACATCGATAATCGTCGTCGCCGCCCCAGTCAGAGGCAATGCCAGCGCGTTTATCGTGAAATCTCGCAGCAGTAGGTCTTCCTCCAGCGAGCCGGCTCGCCATGCTGCCACATCGGCATTGCTAGGCTGCTTCGTCGGGCCGGTCAGCACGGCACGTCCAATGTCCCGCTTGGGATCCACGGGCACAAATGCTCCGCCGAATGCATCGGCCAACCGCCGGGCAAACGCCATCGCCTGCTGCGGCACGACCAGATCGAGATCGTGTGTTGCGCGTCCCAACAGGAGATCACGCACCGAACCGCCCACCAACACCACCGACTCTGGCTGCCGGCGACAGAAGGTCAGTGCCTGTTGGGCGATTGGGTCGTCAATGGCCCCCAGGTTGACCGTGTGAGCAGATGAACTTAGCGCCTTCAAAATCAAATAGACCGTCCTGCAGTGCTGCGCTCACGGGCAAATCGATCCGCATTGCTACAACCCGACACATCAAGAGCATACGTATTTTGCACCAATATGTCAAATCGAGCAAAAACAAGGCCGGGGCCTACAATGCAGCCTTTTTGCATCGGAGGCTCCGGCCTGATGGCAATCATCTGTAGGGCTTCGCGAACCCTGCTGGAGGCTCGATTATCTCACCACGCGGGAAGCCACAATCTCAGCGATCTCGGTCGGCTGATTGGCCACCAGCACGCCTGCGGCCTCCAACGCCTTCATCTTCTCGGCGGCTGTGCCCGTGCCGCCTGAGATAATGGCGCCAGCATGGCCCATGCGCTTGCCGGGAGGCGCTGTCTTGCCGGCAATGAAACCGGTCACGGGCTTGGTCATATGATCGCGGATGAACTCTGCAGCCCGCTCTTCATCGGTGCCGCCGATTTCACCGATCATCACGACCTGTTCCGTGGCTTCGTCCTCCTCGAACAGTTGCAGGATGTCGATGAAGGTCGAGCCGATAATGGGGTCTCCGCCGATGCCGACGGCAGTAGACTGGCCGATGCCGCGTGCGGTGAGTGCAGCCACAACCTCGTAGGTCAGCGTCCCGCTACGGCTAACCAGGCCAACATTACCGGAAATATGGATGTGGCCTGGCATGATGCCGACTTTTGCCTCGCCGGGCGTAATGAGGCCGGGGCAGTTGGGCCCGATCAGCCGGGCCTCGCTGTGATCGAGATAGGCGCGGACCTGGATCATGTCGAGTGTCGGGACACCTTCGGTGATACAGACGATGAGCTTGATACCTGCATCGGCAGCTTCCAAGATGGCGTCAGGCGCGAAACGAGCCGGCACGTAGATGATCGACGTGTTGGCCTCGGTTGCGAGCACGGCTTCCCGCACCGTGTCGAAGACCGGGACGCCGGCAGACCACTGGCCTCCCTTGCCCGGTGTTACACCGCCGACAACGTTGGTGCCGTATGCAACCATCTGCTCGGTATGAAACATACCCTCGCGGCCGGTGATGCCCTGGACGACGAGGCGAGTGTCCTTGTTGACGAGAATACTCATGCTTTTTCCTCGCTTTAGCCAATGCTACACGGACTGGGCCGCGGTAACTGCCTTCTGGGCAGCCTCGGCAAGGGTGGCGGCAGTGGCCATGTTGGCATTGGCCAAGATAGCCCGGCCTTCCTCTTCGTTCGTGCCCACCAGGCGCACGACCATCGGCACAGTGGTGGCAACTTCGTCGAGGGCGACGACGATTCCGCGAGCCACCTCATCGCAACGAGTGATGCCACCGAAGATGTTGATCAGCACCCCTTTGACGTTTTTGTCTGAGAGGATGATGCGCAACGCTGCGGCGAACTCGCTCCGCAGTCGCCCCGCCGCCGATGTCCAGGAAGTTCGCTGGTGAGCCGCCATAGAGCTTGATCATATCCATGGTCGCCATTGACAAGCCGGCGCCGTTGACCATACAGCCGATGTCGCCGTCCAGCTTGACGTAGCTCAGTCCAAAGCGCCGAGCCTCGGCCTCGTAAGGATCATCTTCGACGATATCTCTCATTTCGGCCAAGGCAGTCTGGCGGAAAAGAGCATTGTCGTCGATGACCATCTTGCCGTCCACGCCTAGAAGCTTGCCGGCGCCGGTCACCACCAACGGGTTGACCTCAGCCAAGGACGCGTCACTGGAAACAAACGCGTTGTATAAGCCAGTGGCAATCTCAGTGAAGGAACGAGTCAACTCCTTGGGAACGCCAAGGCCCGCGGCTAGTTCCAGAGCCTGATAGCTGCGGAATCCGATAAAGGGGTCGATGGCGATCTTGATGATCTTCTCCGGCGTGGTAGCCGCAACCTCCTCGATGTCGACACCGCCTTCGCTGGAGCCCATCATCACCACCCGGCGCTGAGATCGGTCGATCACGAGACCAAGATAGATCTCGTCTTTGATGTCAGCGGCCTCATCGACCAGGACCTTGTTGACGGTGAGTCCCTTTGATGTTCATACCGAGGATGGCGCTGGCTCGGGCCTCCGCCTCGTCCGGCGTGGTGGCCAGCTTGATACCGCCCGCCTTCCCGCGGCCACCTACCAGCACCTGCGATTTGATCACCACCGGCCCGCCCAGGGTTTTGGCGATGTCGCGCGCTTCAGCCGGCGTGGTTGCTACCTCGCCCTTGGGAATCGGAATCCCAAAACGAGCGAACACACGCTTTGATTGATACTCGTGGAGATTCAACGTGTCCTCCTGTGATTGATGCCCCTTGTCTTGGGGACAGGGACGGGACGCAACTGCATTACCGGCAGCGCCCCGTTGCGCTGCCGGTCTAGGTTTGTGAAAATTATACCATGCCGCTCGCAACAGGGCAAAGTTGCCCCGCTGCTTGTGCAGCCGGTCACAGGCCGGCCCGTCTGCGACCCCACTTACTTGGCAACGGACAAGGCGGCAGCGACCAATTGCACGTCCACTATGTCCACGGCGGTATCGCAGTTTACGTCCAGATCCGGAATGTAGTCCGTTCGATACCAGTCCCCTGCCACCAGGAGGATATCCAGCACAGTCACCGCGCCGTCGCCGTTCACGTCGTAGTTGCCGACCACGCAGCTTCCAGGGCGCAAGTCGAGTTTATACACCTCGCCATCGCTATCGTCCGTGACGTACAGGTTGCCAATCGCGTCCTGGCCAAATGACGACGGTAAGCTCAGCGAGAGACCTGCCGGCGGAACAATCGTGTAATCCGTTCGGACCCAACCACCAATACCAGAAGGCGCAAGCATCCATATCTGGTTCAGAGGGTTGCAGTAATCGACAAAGACATATCGGCCAAAGGAAGGGCTATTGGGCGAACCCCGATAGACATAACCTCCGGTGATAGCACACAACGGTCCGGTCTGATTGTAATCGTAGATCGGCGGCGTCAATTGCGGCTGCTGCGGTGAAGGGCAACTAGGTGATGGATCAAAAACGGCATGTCCTTCCCGACAGCGCCAGCCCCAGTTGATCCCGCCTGGGCTGGTATTACTCTCGCGATCTACTTCCTCCCAAGTCCCCTGCCCCACATCGCCGATCCACATGTCGCCGGTGAGACGATCGAAGCTGAAGCGCCAGGGGTTGCGCAGGCCCAGGGACCAAATCTCCGGCCGCACGATCGTGCTGCCTGCCCACGGATTGTCGGCAGGGATGGCATAGGGTGTCGCACTATCCACATCGATGCGCAGGATCTTTCCCAGCAGCGTGGTTGTGTCCTGTGCACGCTGCTGCGGATCGCCGCCCGATCCACCGTCGCCAAAGCAATGAAGAGGTTTCCGTCCGGCCCAAACTGCAACTGGCCGCCGTTGTGGTTGGAGTATGGCTGGTCTTGAGTCAAGACAATAGACGCACTCGCCGGATTTGCGATGTTCGGATTGGTTGCCGAGACGCTATAGCGGGCCACGACCGTGTCCCCGCTGTTGTCGGTATAGTCGACAAAAAAGTACCCGTTTGTGGCATAATCGGGATGAAAGGCCATACTAAGCAGTCCCTGCTCGTTGCCGCCGCTCCCAACCTGGGGGTCGATATCAAGAAAAGGGGTGGCAAGCAACGTATAGGTTCCGCCCTGAATAGTTACTATGCGAATTCTGCCTAACTTCTCGATAATGAACAGCCGGGAGCGGTCGCCCGGGAGCAGCAGTGACGTAGAGCTGGGCGGTTCAATCCGGTGACCACACGTGTGAGCGAGATAGTAGCGTTGGGCGCCTCGCCCTGGGCAAAGGCACCTGCGGGGCTTGCCAGCAAACAAGCAAGCAGTAGGCATGCGATCAGGATCCGCCCGCTATGGTAGCGTTGGCTATACGAAGACATTAGGTTGATTCTCCTTTTTCTCAACGTCGTGCCCGCGATCACCGCGAAAGCGGGAACGCGGGTATTCATCTGGGTGCATCTATCTGCAGATCAGCATAGGCTGACGGCTCTCGCGCAGCAACCGATCGACAGTGCTACCCAAGACAGCCTCAATCACTGGGCTGTAGCCATACCCACCGATAATGATGAGATCAGCTTGCCAATCGGCAGCGACAGCCAGAATCGCGTCGGGCACGGGTCCGCTACGCTCCAGAAAATCGGCCTGTACCCCGTGGCTCTCCAGATAGACACGTGCCCTCTCCGGAGCCTGCGAAACTGGGCGGTTTGGCTCAGCAACACTAACCACAGCCAGCGGTACTTGCCAGCGGCCGGCCAGGTAAGTTGCCACAAACAGCGCCTCGGTGGACTTCGCGCTGCCATCATAGGCCAACAGCGCCCGCCTGAGCAACGACACGCGTGGCACAGCCAGCAGTGGGCGGGAGCAACGGCGCACCAACGTGTGAAACCCCGATCCAAGCTTGCGCGTTACCCCGGTGCCCGGCGGATAGGCCAGATTGGCAATCACCAGATCGGTCCAGCGAGCCCGCTCGCAGATTGTGCGCGCAACAGGGCCTTCCTCCATCACCAGGCTACCCGGCACGCCCGCCGCCTGACAGCGCCGGTCAAACTCCTGCTGCACACGCCAGGCGCGCTCGCCGCCCAGATCAGTCTCAGAGCGTACGACGTGAAACCCGTGCAGTTCCGAACCCTCGCGCTGCGCCACGATCAAGGCTTGCTCCAGCGCCTGCCATCCCCGGCTCGTCCCGCTGACCGGCACCAGGATATCGGGAAAGAGACGCTGCCCCAAGGGCGAGAACTCCAGCTCGCGACGCCACGTCCCCGGCCGCGGCCCATCGCGCAACTCAGACGGCGTCACAGCAGTCCGCAGCCGCCGGTGCCAGCGGTTTTTCACGCGCGGCAGTCGCCGGCCTTGGCTCTCCGCCAACTCGTTAGCTACCCTTGCTGGAGGCACCAACCAGCCCACTTCCAGCTCAAGCTCTTCCCGGCGCTCGGTAACCCACAGATACAGATCGGTCTCTGTGCGCTCCGGGAAGTCGCCGAGGATGTTCATCTCGCGCAGAATCAGTACCGTTGGCAGATATCTTTGGTCGTACCACCGTGCCGCAGCATCCTGCATCGACAGATCGATCCGCTCCCTAAAAGCGATGAGCCGGCGGAAGGCCTCGATTTGTTCCTCCAAGACACGGTATTGTCCCGCGGCGGTCACGGTCAGATCCGCGCCAGGTCGTTGCCGGTCTAATTCAAAGCGATCCAGGAAGTCGGCATAGCGCGCTTTGATGATGATTTCATCCGGCTGGACGTCCGGCGTCAACGGCACGCGAGTACGCACCTCGGTTACATATGCCTGGATCGTTGTAGCACCCAGTTGCCGTGCCACCGATACTCGATGGTTGCCGTCCAGAACGAAATAGACCTCCCCGACCTGGTAGACGTCGATGGGCGCAAAGCCTCCTTGGTAAAGCGCCTTGACTTTGACACCGGCCCAGCGGTGCATATCGGCATCACGTCGCGGCAGAAACCCGCGCGTGAAGTCCGCGTAGCGCCCGACGCTGCCCACAATGGCGTCCAACGGGATTTCCTGAAGCTGGCGATGGGCTGTGTCCTCGGCGCGCAGCATCTCTCGGATCGCCTCGTATGACAGTAAGTCATCTGACTTACCGGTCAGGCGGGCCTTTAAGTCCTGTAGTGCAGCCTGGCGGCGCGCCTCGTGAAAATCGTTCAAGGCTGCCGCGTAGACGAGATCGTGCACTTCCGCCACGGGTCAACTCCACCTTCGAAGGGATCGGCCTGCTGGCAGGCCAGATCGAATGCTGCAACGCTCACCACCAATTATGCGTGAGCAACCGGAACTGGTCAAGTTCCACCCATGATGCTGATCCAAGCGATGTGCCCGCTGGAGCCTATTTCGAAGAGCCTTACACCAGGTTGACTATTGAAAGTGACACGGAAACCTGGTATACTTGTGATAGGGTACAGGTGTCTTCACTTTGTTGTTGATGGATTGGTTTCGCAAACGCCATACCTGCAGGACAAGCTGTGTCCGGCGCAGCACACAGGAGGTTGACTATGACCGTCATCACTCTTTCTCGCCAATATGGCAGCAGGGGCACGGAGATCGCGGAGCGCGTCTGCAAGCTCCTCGGCTACAAGTTTGTCGACAAGCAGATCATCGCCCAGGCAGCCAACGAGGCTGGCGTCCCCGGCGGCAGGGTGGTGGAATTCAACGAACAGCACTCGCTCATGCGCAGCTTCGTCGACCGGCTGCTCTATCCAGGTCCCCATGTGATCGCCCAGGTCGTGGTAACCTCCCACGGCGATGGCGAGAACGGCAGCCTGACCGTGGAAGAGCTCGACAAAGCGGAATGCCTCAACCTGGTTCGCAGCGCAATCCATGCCGTCTATCAGGAAGGCAACGTGGTGATCGTCGGCCGCGGCGGCCAGGCCGTGCTGCAGACCATGCCCGGCGTGCTGCATGTGCGCACTCTGGCACCCATGCCTACACGCCTGCTCAACATCCAGAAACAAATCAACGTTGGGCTCGAGGAAGCCTACCGCTTGGCGATCAAGCAGGACAAGAAAACAGCCGGCTACCTGTCGCAGGTCTTTGGCATCGAGGTAGACGACCCGATGCTGTATCACTTGGTGATCAACACGGGCAAGCTCAACGTCGAGCAGGCGGCACAAATGATCGTCGGAGCGGTCGAAGCCATCGAGACGGCGTCTGTTGCAGGGTCTTCCACCTGATAGACCAGGCTTTGGGAAGGCAATGTGAAGCGCCCCGGCCATTGGCCGGGGCGCTTCGGCTGTCGAGGCTACTCAAACTGTCAGCGGGAGCTACGGCGACGCCGCCAGGCCCATGCGCCCGGCGCCAACAGCAGCCCAATGCCAAAAGCCGGTGCGGTGCACAAAGGCGCCTGTGCCTCGCGCTGGATGGGCGACACGGCAGGTGGAGGCTGTACCGCAACCGGTTGCGGACTCGACGTGGCGTTCGGAGCGACCGGCGCGATCTCGGTCGGGGGAACCGCCGGCTGCACAGTTTGCGCAGGCTGATCTACCACTTGCGGCTCAGCTATCGGCTGACCGCTATCGGTAACCACGTACGCCGTGCCATTCAGCACTGCGATAACATTTGAGCTTATCGCAAAGTACGGCGCCCACTCCGGGTGCTCAGTCAGCAATCTGAAGTAGTCATCGCTGCCAAAGGCCAGCATGCGCTTCGGAATGTCGGTCGTGTAGGCGGTGTCCACCCACATGCCCATTCTGGGAGGCAAAGCTCTTGTCCAACGCCGTACGCAAGCCGCTTTCAGTGTCGCCCGCGGCCGTGTTTGCCGACCGCAAGGTCTCGCGAGCCTGGCTGTCAGCCACGGCCGCCGGACCAGCGGCAGGCTGCGCCGGCGCGGCGCTCAACGCGCTTTCAGCCGCTGCATCCAACTGCTTCCGCAGATCTACGACCGCATCCGGTTCAGGCGCCATTGTCGCCATTGGCGCACCTCCGACCTGGTCCACGGGCATCGGCTGCCCAACAATCTGCGGCTCCGGGACGAAGAATGAGGTGTACGGAGTGGCAACACCATAGGTGGTGCTCAGCCGAACGATCTCGTCCACCAGCTCCTGGTTGTAACCGTGCAGCCGGATCTCGTTAAGCAGATAGCCGATCTTGCGTGTCGCCCAGAGCCGTGCGATGAACGGCTCGCCCCCCTGGGTGCGGAAAGTTTGGTCTTCAAACATAAATGCCTTCTCCTGTCCGTTGACCAGCCCTCGCAGTGTCGCCGTGGTTGGTCCCCCAGCGCGGTAACGACCCACCAACACCAACTGGCTGCCGGCGAACAAGTCCGGCAGAGGATAGGGGTACAACTCCTCAGTCCGAACCTGGCCAAAGTCCAGCGCCAGACCGGACAACACGGGGGTCGAAATCTTCTGGTAAAAACCGGAGACTATCTCGTCGATTGTATCGGAAGCCCCCACGTAAGCGCTTGTGCCACGGTTCTCCTGGCTGATTGTGTCTAGCAGGACGGTGTTGACGTCGTCACCTACGCCGAAGGCGAAGAGCTGGACGCCCGCAGGGGCCTGCTGGCGAACATTGTCGATGATGCGTTGGGCGTCGACCTCTCCAACGGTGGGCAGGCCGTCGGTCAGGAAGACGATCACCGTTGGTCGCACTTCGTCGACTTGGGCAAGAGCCTCCAGAAGCGCTCGATTGATGTCCGTGCTTCCGCCGGCTTGCAGAGCGGCCACAAACTGCTTGGCGTCGGCTACCCGGCTCATGGATTGTGGCCCGACCTCGAACTGGCGCACACCCGTGTTGAAGCTAACGATGTTGAAACGATCCTGCGGGTTGAGGTGCTCCAGGACAAACAGCAGTGCGCTGCGGGCCTGCTCGATCTTCTGGCCCTCCATCGAGCCACTCGTATCGAGCACGAGCAGCACATCGCGCGCCACGATCTGCTGGTTATCGACCTCAACCTTGGGAGCGGCGAGAAGAAGGAAGAAGCCGTCCTCTCCGGCCGGCTTGTAGCTCATGAGACTCAGCCCGACATCGCTTTGATCGACGCTGAAATAGAGGTCGAAGTCCGCGGTCGGCGTGACGTTGGACGCTTCGTAGCTGACGGTGGCATTGAAGTCACCGTTACGGGTCGTCACTACAGGGTAGGTTGGCGAGTAAATGGCCTTGAGCGGGCTCGTGGTCACGATGTCGACGGTGATGGCTAGCTGGCCAATGGGTTGGACGAAACGAACGCCAGACCTCTCATTAACCAAAGGCTGGGTTCGCAACGGGTAGCGGTAATGGATCAAACCGCCCTCGCTCGGCAGCACCTGGCTGTAGGTCAACTCGATCTTGCGCTCACCGCCGGGCGGGATGGGGAAGATGCGCGCCTGGAAGAGGTCACGACCTACGTACTCCAGCAGGGCCGGGTCGCGCTGCTGGCGCACGATGCTCTCGTAGATTGCACGGGCCTCCTCTTTGCGCATTATCTGACCCTCGAAGGTCTGACCATCTACTACCATGTTGAACTCGCCGATCGCCGCTTGTTCCGGCAGTGGAAAGAGATACATCCCCTCGACCGGGGTGCTACCCTGGTTGACGAACGTCTGCTCGATATGGGTCGTGGCGACCTGATCCTGGATGGTTGCGCTGACCTGATACAACTTGAGTTGCACCTGGTCTGCGATCAAGATTGGCATCGGTGGCTCCGGCGGTGGTGTCTCCCTAATCGGAGGCATTGGTGGCACGGGCACCGGTGACGTGAACGGATCCTGGGCGCGTACAGTCGCTGGCGCCAACAGCAGACAGGCAAACAACACAATGGGCAATCGTCGAAACCACATGGTCTCCTCCTTGGAGCACTTTCGATAACTCTACTTTAGGCAGGTAGCTCTCCACTCGATTACACTCCAGGGCACAGCAGGGGTTCAAGACAGGCAAGGGTCGCCCAATCCCGATGTGCTTGCCGCCAAATGTGCGTCGTGCTATACTCAGTGCTCTGACTAATTAGATTTTATACCGTGTCATCCTGAGTTTTCCATGCCGTCGCAGCGGAATGCACTTTGGCGATGAATTCTCGCTGTATTATGCTGAGACCCCGCATCCCGGGGCGGTATTCGCAAACGAATGACATGGTATGTCATGAGTAGGCCTAAGGGACCCGAAGCACACTTGCGCCGCACACGTGCAGGTGTCCCGGTGTGGGATTCATAGGCCGGCTCGGCGAAGGATCTCGCCGTTGCAAGGCCGGGATCCTTCGCCGAGCCTCAGTGCGCAGCGCCAGTGACACTCACAAAGCGACTGAAGGAGTCGGACATGGCCAGTGTGCAACACATCTACCTCTCGCCTCACTACGACGATGCAGCGCTCTCGTGTGGCGGCGCCATCGTTCGGCACGATCTGGCCAGCGAGGCTGCACTCGTGGCGACCATCTTCGGAGGCAAGCCAGATTACGCGCGGCTTTCACCCTTTGCCCATTCAATTCACGCGCGCCGAGTGCGGGAGCCGATCTCATCGACGTGCGCGTGGCGGAAGAGCAGGAGGCGTTGACAATTCTTGGCGCACAGTCGCAAACGTATACGTATCTCGACTGCATCTACCGCCAAGACGCGTCGCGAAACCGTTGGTTATACGACAGCGAAGAGGCGATCTTCGGGTCGATCGATTCGGCTGACGAGGTCTTGGTGGACGAATTAACCCGCTTTCTGATGATGTTGGCGCCCACTCCCGAAAACTGCCGCATCTATGCGCCGCTGGCTCTCGGGAACCATGTGGACCATCAGGTGACCCATCGTTCGGCCCGCCATCTGCATGATGCAGGCTACACTGTTTGGTTCTACGAGGATTATCCGTACGTTGTGCGCGATCCGGACGGACTGGAACGAATGCTGGGCCAGTGGAACGAACGCCAACGATGGCACTCCGAGATCGTAGAGCTAGACAACACCGACCTGACGCGCAAGATCGCTGCAATCTACGCTTACCGCAGCCAGCTCGGCGTGCTGTTCGGTGCAGCCGATGTCCGATCGGCCCTGTTGAGCTTTGGCCAACAGGTAGCCAGCGCTTGGGGAAAAGCGGGTTATGCCGAGCGCTTATGGTCCTTACAGCGCTAAGCGCATTGCAGACAGCACGCAATCACAGGTGGAGTTTGCAATTGATGCGCTATGCTGTATAATGACTCCCGGTCGTACTAACTTGAGGCTAGCTACCCGGCACTTCCCAGATTTGGGGTGCCGGGCTTTGTTGGTAGAAGACCTGTAGGCAAGAACCACAACACGTTTTAGATTGGATGAGAGGCCAGAAGAAGTCGTTATGGCAAATGGCAAGCAGAAACCCATCTATATGACGGAAGAAGGGCTGCGCGCGATACAGCAAGAGCTCGAACAGCTGCGCACCGTTGGTCGGGAAGAGGTGGCGCGACGCATTGGCGAAGCTAAGGCTGACGGGGACATCTCCGAGAATGCGGCCTATGACGAGGCTAAGAACCAGCAAGCATTCCTCGAAGGCCGAATTATGGAGCTCGAACAGCGCATCAAGCGCTCAGTAGTGATCAAGAACCACGACACACCCGCGGATCGTGTCGATATTGGACGCTTGGTCACCATTCGCGAGACGGGCTTTGATGACACCGAGATCTATTTCATCGTGGGCTCAGCCGAGGCCAGCCCGAGCAATGGGCGCATCTCCAACGAGTCGCCGATGGGTAAAGCATTGATCGGCAAGAAGATGGGTGACTGCATCAGCGTGCAAACCCCTGGCGGCATGCTGGAGTTTGAGATCGTCGCCATCGAGTGATGGCCGGCAGAGACCGGAGCCGGTTAGCGCCAGCCGTGCACGGCGCAGGAAGGCTAGCCACAGCTTGGTTTCGCCCTCAACGACGCAACTCCCCTGGAGTCGCGTTTGCTTTCCTGAATCCCTTCACTCTACACAGGAGGCCCCATGGCCGAGATCAACAGCGATTTAGACGCCGCGCGCATGACGAAGCTAGATGAGCTACGCGCTGCCGGGATCGAACCCTACCCCCCACGGCTGGAACCGGCGCGGACTCACACGACAGCCGAAGCCATGCAGGCCTTTGAGGCCAGCGAGGGCCTCGACGCCGAGCCGGTCGAGGTCACCGTTGCTGGCCGCTTGTTCAGCCGCCGCATCATGGGAAAGGTCGGCTTTGCCCATATCGAGGACGGCAGCGGCAGGCTGCAGGTCTTTGTGAGGCAAGACGTTATCGGCCAGGACGCGTATGACCCCTTCTTCAAGAAACTGCTCGACCTGGGCGATTTCGTCGCGGTCAGCGGGCGGATGGTGCGCACCAAGACCGGCGAGATCTCGGTAGAAGCGAAACAGATCCAGCTGCTCTCGAAGACATTGGAGGCGATGCCGGATAAATGGCACGGCGTGAAGGATATTGAGCTGCGCTACCGCCGGCGTTATGTTGATCTGATGGTCAACCCCGAGGTGCGGCAGGTCTTTCTGACCCGCGCAAAGATGGTGCAGGCTATCCGCGAGTACCTTGATACAAACGGCTTTATCGAGGTCGAAACACCCGTGCTGCAGCCGATCTACGGCGGCGCAGCCGCGCGGCCGTTCACGACCTTTCACAACCAGCTCAAGCAGGATCTCTACCTGCGCATCAGTTTCGAGCTGTACCTGAAGCGGCTCCTGGTGGGCGGGCTGGAGCGTGTCTACGAGCTCGGGCGTGACTTTCGCAACGAAGGCGTGAGCTTCAAGCATAACCCGGAGTTTACGCAGCTCGAGTGGTACGAGGCCTACACCGATTACAACGGCGTCATGCGCCGGGTCGAGGACATGCTGGCCCATGTGGCTATAAAACTCCAAGGCGGCACGACTATCGTCTATCAGGGCCATGAGATCGATCTTGCACCGCCGTGGCGGCGCGTGACCCTGCGCGAGGCGATCCTGCAGTACGCCGGGATCGACTTCACGCTGTATCCGACCGCCGAGGGCCTGGCTGCGGCCATGCGTGCAATGGGCCACCGCCCCGAGAATACCAGCAATCGCGGCAAGCTGATCAATTCGCTGTTGGGCAACCACGTAGAACCGAATCTGATCCAGCCAACATTTGTGACGGAGTATCCGATCGAGATCAGTCCCCTGGCCAAGAAGACAGTCGACGATCCGACCACCGTGGAGCGCTTCGAGTACTTTATCGCCGGTATGGAGATGGGAAACGCCTTCACGGAGCTGAACGACCCGATTGACCAGCGTTCACGCATGGAGTGGATGCAAGAGCTCTACGCGGCCGGCGAGGAAGATCGGCACCCGGTGGACGAAGACTACCTGCTCTCCATGAGTTATGGCATGCCTCCCAACGGCGGCTTCGGCACCGGCGTAGACCGTTTGGCGATGCTCTTCACCGACAACAGTAGCATTCGCGATGTGCTTCTGTTCCCGCATTTGCGCAGCGTTGAATGAAGGTAGATTGGTAGAGTGGTAGATTGGTAGATTGGTCGAGTTGAACAAGTGATTACCAATCTACCAATCTACCGATCCTACAATCCTACCAGGCCTTTGACAGTCTTTTCGAACCGAATATAATAAGAACCATGCGGGTGTAGCTCAGCGGTAGAGCTACGGCTTCCCAAGCCGTGAGTCGTGGGTTCGAATCCCATCACCCGCTCACTTCCGGACTGACCATCTCCGTCCTCCTGGCGACCGCCCCTGCATCAGTAGGGGCGGTTGGCATTTCCAAATCACCCATTTTGCGCGTTGGCAGAGTTGATGTTACCATCGTTGACATGACCCAGCCTGCAAAGACGGGAGCCGTTGTTCCACAGCCAGCCGAACCGGCAACGACGCTACGCGCTCGCAGGCGACGCGTTGCCGTCCCGGCGCTCGTTGCGGCGGTTGTGCTTGGGGCATTCGCCCTTCGCTTGGTGCAGCTGGGTAGAGACAGCCTGTGGTACGACGAGTCCGTTTCCGTGTATCTTGCCGGACAACCGGCGGCCGAACTCATCGCGCACACGGCACGCGACATCCACCCGCCGGGATATTACCTGCTGCTGCGAGCGTGGCTTGTTTTTGCCGGCTTCCCGACCGGACATGCGGACGCTGCGGGCTACCGTCTGGAGTTCATGGCAGGTTTCCTGTCGCTGTGCCTGGGCGTGCTGCTCGTGCCATTGACGTGGCAACTGGCCCGCCGGCTGCGCTTGGGGGACACCGTGGCCGCGCTGGCCGCGCTGCTGGTCGCCGTGTCGCCGTTTGGCGTCTGGTACAGCCAGGAGGTGCGCATGTACACGCTGGGCGCTTGCCTTGCGGTCGTGTGCTTGCTGGCGACCGTGCCCTTTCTGCTTGGCGGCGCCTCTCGGCGCAAGTTGGTACTTGCCTCGATTCTCTTCGCATTGGCGGCTGCTGCGGGCCTGTATACCCTCTATTATTTCGCGTTTCTCCTCGTCAGTGTCAACCTGCTGGTGCTGATCGTGCTTGCGACACGCTGGCGCAAAGGCAGGCTGGCTCAAACCGCCTTGTCCACCGGCGCCAACACCTCACGCTTTGGGTGCGCCACTATCCGAAAACAGCAAAGCTGAGCTTGGGCTTTGGCTGGCTGCTCAGGTGGGAGCGGTGATTCTCTACTTGCCCTGGCTGCCGGTTGCCTGGCGACAGGCGACTGACCCACCGGTTCCGCCCTGGCGAACTGCTCCCCAGCTCGGCCAGGTGCTCGTGGAGAGCTGGAACGCGCTCAGCTTCGGCCAGTCGGCGGACGTGACGCGATTTTGGCCGCTGTTGTTGCTGACGCTCGCACTGGTCGCCGTTGGCGTAATCGTCAGCTGGAGAAAAAACGGCCAACAGCGCCTGGCGGCGGTCTTCTTGCTGGTGGCGACCTTCGGTCCGCTTGCGCTGATCTTGCTAGCTTCGGTGGTGACGCCGCTGTATCACGTGCGGTACCTCTTCACGTACTCGCCGCCCTTCAGCATCCTACTGGCGCTTGGAATGACGACGCTCGCCCGCTGGCGGCGTCCGGCCGGCCAATGGCTGGCGGCCGGCGCTGCTCTGGCGCTGCTGGCTGGCTGCACGCTCTCGCTGCGCGCCTTCTGGACCAACCCGGTGTACGCCGCCGACGACCTGCGCTCGGCCACAGCGCGAGCTGGCGCAGCGTTGGCGTCCCGGCGATGCCATTCTGGCGAACGCCGGCTACACCTATCCTGCGTTGCTCACCTATTGGCCGGGGCCGGTGGCCTGGCACGGCCGGCTAGCTGACTACACGCAAGACGTTGTCGAAGAAGCGGATTCCTCGCGCGGCGCGGTCATCCTGCAGACCGGCCACGTCGACGGCGACGCGGATCTAGGCTGGGGCGACCCGCGCTCCGATTTCTACGCTCTGCCGGCTGACGTGATGCAGGAAAAACTGGCCGAAGTTGCCAAGAGCTTTCCCCGTCTGTGGCATTATCGCCTGTACGACACGGTAAACGATCCACAAGGCCCAATCCGCGGACGAGCTTGCTCGCGAACATGGACCTCATTTGACGATCGCCTCTACCGTGGCGAGGCCAACCTGCGGGTGCAGGGTTGGCAGGCGGCGCAGCAACCACCGGCCACCACCCTCAACGCTGAGTACGCCAACCGAGCTCGTGCTGGAGCTTTCAGCTGATGCCGTGCCGGCCACGGTCGTGCAAGGCGACTTTCTGGACATCCCAGGCATCGTCTGGTCGCTGCAACAGGACAACAACGGGCGGCCGCTGGCCGCATCGCTGCGCCTGGTAGACGACCAGGGCGAGGTGTGGGCATCCATCGACGAGCCGATAGGCGGCAACGCGCAAAGCGATCAGCCCGTTCGGTCGATCTACCAGCCGATGCGGCTTGAAATCCCCGAAGGCACACCTCCCGGTACGCTACCGGCTCGAGCTGGTCGTCTACGATCCGGCAACTGGTCTCCCGCTGGCGGCCACGGGTGGTCCGCTGGTTGCCGGCACGCAGGCTGTCCTCGGCACATGTGGTGGTCCAACGGCCTGCCAACCCATCGACCGTCAACTCCGTTCTGGCCGACTTCGGTCCGCTCCGCCTGGTGGAGGCCAGCACACCTGCCACGGCCGTCAGCCCGGGAGACGAGATTCCGCTATCGATGCTCTGGCAGGCCGCGCCGGATTATCAGCCCGAGCCGCTGGTTGTCGTCGTGCAGCTACTGGACGAAGATGGGCAGGTCGTCGCTAGCCTGGAGGAGGAACCGTTGGCCGGCCGGTATCCGACCTCGGCATGGCAAGCCGGCGAGCTGGTGCAGGACCGGCACGCACTGGTCGTGCCGGCTGGCACGCCGCCAGGCAGCGTATCAACTCATCGCCGGCCTCTACCGAGCAGCGGACGGCAGACGACTTGAAACACATACAGGTCCACTGGGTTTACGAAAAAGCGATCACTACAATATCAAGAATCTCATCGTACAATAGGGATTGGTTAGAGACAATGTCGTAGACCATCCAGATCGGTTCCTCGTGCTGTGCTCGGAAGCGGCAAGCCACGGTCTAACAGGATGCACACCTACTAGCTAGAGCCAGAGGAACAGAAAGAGGCGAGCCGATTAAGGCTCGCCTCTCATGATTCCTGGCCGTGCACCCCTCGTCGAACTGCGATCACCGGCTTGTGGGACCAAATAACTCAGGCCAGGCTACCCCGTGGCACCCACGGGTAACCGCTTATGGCTGCTACCTTCCGGTCCTGACCAAATTCACAGGCCCGCGCCGCACAGGACCCAACCATCAACGCCACTTGGCCAAGCAGTCCCGGCAACCGTCGAGCCCTCGGAGGGGAATTCGACCCCGCTATAGCGGATTTCGGGTTCAGGGCACCGCTAGTTCCCCGTCTAGCACGACCAAGAGGATTGTACATGAAGATGGGCGAAGTGGCAAGAACGCGGCAGGTACATCCAGACCCTTCGGGTTTCTCGTCCTTGACCAAGGTATCGATTCGAGCAAATGTCACTCATTGCCAGGTGGCGGGTTCGATGAGGGAAACCCGAAGGGTCTAGCTAGGCACTCGAAGGATTTCCCGCTCCGAAAGCGAAAAGCACCCGCTGCGGTTGAGGTGATAATGCTCCTGGCATTTTCGATGTGGAATGGATACAATGGCATGTAACCTGAGCTCGCCAAAGGTGACTAAGAATGAACGCTTCCGTATCGCCGGCCGATCCCATCGAAGACATCCTCAACTACCTCCCCCTCTCGCCACTGATCGGCACTGCCGGCCAGCCGACCGAGACCCAACTTCAGGCGGTCCAACAGGCCGGCTACGAGGTCGTGATCAACCTGGCTACCCCAACGTCGACCAACGCCCTGCCGGACGAGGCGGGGCTGGTGGCCGCGTTGGGAATGACCTATGTGCCGATCCCCGTGCTTTGGGACGGGCCGACCCTGGACGACCTGCAGGCGTTCTTCGGTGCGCTCGATACGTATTCCGGTCGAAAAGTGTTTGTGCATTGCGTGCTCAACTGGCGCGTCTCGACGTTCATGTATCTCTACCAAGTCATCCGGCTCGGAATTCCACATGAGACAGCCGTCTGGGATATGCTATCGATCTGGGAACCCGACGAGATCTGGTCCCAGTTCATAGCCGATGCATTCGAATTCTATGGCTTAGAAAGGCCCCCATCATCATGATTGTGTTGCCGTCCTGGTTGCAGTCAGTCCATCACGATGGCTCGGAAAGCTACGTCTCCAGCCTCTATCCGCGCCTCGGCGATACGGTGCGAATCCGGCTGCGGGTTGGAATGGACGCGCCGATTCGACGCGTTTTTATGCGCACCGCGCCCGATGGCGAGCAATCGTTCACCGAAATGCATCCCGGGAACGCCGAGCCGCCGGCGCGCTGGTGGGAGGCGGATCTGCCCATCCACGAACGGGTGATGCATTACCGCTTCGCACTGGAGGCCGACGACGGGGTGTGGTGGCTGAATGCGGCCGGGCCTGGCCATTTCGACCCGTTGGACGCAAGTGACTTTAAGATCCTGGGCGATGCCAATGCCCCCGGCTGGCTGCACGAAGCCGTCTTCTACCAGATCTTCCCCGACCGTTTCGCCAACGGCGATCCGCTAACGATCCGCAGCCCCACGAGTACGAGTACCGCGGCCAAGGGCCGCAGACCTTTCCATGGGGCACGCTGCCGCCGGACGACACCCCCTTTCCACTGGTTTTCTACGGCGGCGACCTGCAAGGCATCGCGCAGAAACTAGATTATGTCGAGCAATTGGGCGTCACTGCCCTCTATCTGAACCCGATCTTCACCGCCCAGTCGAACCACAAATACGACGTTGCCGATTATGAGCACGTCGACCCGCATTTCGGCGGCGACGAGGCGCTGGTTGCGCTGCGCCACGCCCTGGACGCGCGCGGCATGCGCTACCTGCTGGATATCGTGCCCAACCATTCTGGGTACTTGCACCCCTGGTTTCAAGCCGCCCAGGCCGATGCCACCGCCCCGGAGGCCGAATTCTACACCTTCACCCGTCATCCCGACGAGTATGTCTCCTGGCTGGGCGTGTGGATTCTGCCCAAGCTGAACTATGGCAGTGCCGAGCTGCGCCGGCGGATCTACGAGGGCGAGGAGGCTGTGTTCCGCCGCTGGCTGCGGCCGCCCTTCTCGGCCGACGGCTGGCGGGTGGATGTGGCCAACATGCTGGGCAGGCAGGGCGCCAGCCAGCTCGGGGTGGACGTCGCACGCGGCATCCGCCAGTCAGTGAAGGCGACTCGTGCCGACGCCTACTTGATGGGCGAGAATTTCTTCGATGCCACGGCGCAACTGCAAGGCGACCAGTTCGACGGAGTCATGAACTACATGGGCTTCACCAAACCGCTGCTGAGCTGGCTGCGGGGCTATCGGCAAGGGGCATGGGGCATGGAGCAGCGGATTACCTCGCCGCTTCCCTGGCCCACGGCGGCGATGACGGCCACGTGGCAGAACAGGATGGCGGCGATTCCCTGGGCGATCGCGTTGCAGCAGTACAACCTGCTTGGCAGCCACGATACCGAGCGGATCCATTCGCAGCTGAACGGCAATGAAGCCCTCCACCAGCTGGCAGCAACGCTCTTGATGACCTTCCCCGGTGTGCCTGGCATCTACTACGGCGACGAAATCGGCATGACCGACCTGCCGCAGGTTGGATCCCGCGCCTGCATGGTCTGGGACGAGCGTAAGTGGAACCACAAGCTATTAGCCATCTACCGAAGCTTGATCGAGCTGCGGCGCAGCTCGCCGGTGCTCCAACGCGGCGGGTTCCAAATATTGGCCGCAGAGCAGGACACGCTTGCCTACCAGCGCGACAGTCAGGCCGGGCGAATCATCGTGGTGGCCCACCGCAGCGCAACACCACGACCGGCCGCACCGCTGCCCGTGGCCCACGGTGGCATCCCGGACGGTACCCGCTTCGTGGAGCATTTCTCGGGCCACAAAGCCATCGTCGAGAACGGCGCAATCCAACTGGATGAGCAACCCCAGGGAGCGACCTTGTGGAGGCAAGCAGGTCAGTGAACAGGCAGTTTTTCCCTCTCCAGGGCTGGCTATTCCTGGTCCTGATCTCGATCTTCGAGCTGATCTTGGCCTTCGTCTCTGTGCTTGGCAAGACAAGCTTGTCGGCGATGATCCCGACGATCCTGGTCAGTGGAATCATCCTCCTCTACTGCTTGTACCCAGGCACGAAGGCTGCCTTTGGTGCGGACAAGTTGGCGCAGCCAGCGCCCCTCCGGCACCACCCGCAAAGTAGGCTTTCCGGCACCGAACGGCACAAATAACCGCCTTCAGCAGCTACGAAGAGACCATCCGGCCCACGGATGGTCTCGTTTTTGTCGTCTGACCTGAGAACCGCGGACTGGCAGAGGCGCGGACCGGAGGCACCCGTAGGTTTTCATTGACGGTTATGCGGCTCGCCGCATGGATGGCTGTCCTGGAAATGTAGGGCAAATTGGCAATTTGCCCTACATTTCCATCGACCGTGGCGCCGCCCACGGCATGAAAAACTAGCCTGCAATCGCTACTTTAGGATGAGTAACAACATCTGCGCAAGCACAATTTTGCCGATCGTGGCAATCGGGAACAACAGTGCATAACCGGCGTGAGGCAGCTCGTCCTCCGACTGCTGCGCCGCAAAGCCGAGCACGGCCGGCTGCGTGTGAAGGCCCGACAGCATGCCTGTCAACAAGTTGAACGGAACCTTGAACACTTTGTAGCCGACGAACATCGTCAAAACGGACGCAACCAAGGTGATGATCGCCCCGCCCACAAACAACTCCAAGCCACCACCCTGGGTCAGCGTCTGCACAAAGGTGTAACCGGATCGCAAGCCGATGCTCGCCAGCAACAGGATCAATCCCAGTTGGCGGACCGTCAGATTGGCGCTGTAGGGCATGGTCCACACAATGGGACCGGATCGCCGAATTGTGCCCAGGATCAAGCCGACGATCAGTGGACCGCCGGCGTTGCCCAACGTGAATGCGCCGCCCCCAGGCAAGGGAAAGCGAAGCTTGCCCAGCAACAATCCCAACACGATGCCGATGCCCAACGAAAGCAGATCGATCTCGGCGAGGGCTTTGTAGGAATCGCCGAAAAGCTTGACCACCTGGCTCATCTGGTCGCGCGGCGCCACCACCCGCACCCGATCGCCCAGGTCAAGCACGGTATCGCCGCTGGCCAGCAGGTCCACGTCGCCGCGACGCACCCGGGTGACGATAGCGCCAAAACGCTGCGGCAACTGCAGTTCGGACAGCTTGGTGCCGGCCACAGACGACTTGGACACGAAGATGCGGCGGAAGTCGTAGTGGCTGCGGTCCACCTCCAGATGGACCTCCGTGACCTCGCCCATGTGCGGGATGACATCTCTGATGTCCTCGGGGGAGCCGATCAGGCTGACCAGGTCTCCCAAAGCCAGCTTCGTGTCGCCTGTCACGAGGCTTTGCTCGTCGGCGCGCTGCATGCGTCCAAACACAATATGCCACTTGTGGCGCTCCACCAGATGATCGATCGCGTCGTGTGTTGCCTCGGGGTTGGTCACTCGAATCACCTGGTTGTCGATCTCCTGTTCAACAGGGTAGATCCCGCCGCGCAGTTTTCTTGCTTCGGCGCGGTAATCGATCTTCCAGAGACGTTGCAGGACAAAGGCGACCAGGATCGGAACCAGCACACCCATGGGATAGGCGACAGAATAGCCCACCGTGGGCAAGTCCACATCGGCAGGCGTCGTTTTGCCAACGGTTTCGATGACCGCTGCAAGCGCGGGGGTGTTGGTCAGAGCGCCGGCGAACAGCCCGGCGGTCACCGGCGCGCTGAGCTTCAGCACGTAAGCCGCGCCAACAGCGATCAGAGCAGCGATCAACAAGACTGCAACAGCCGCCAGGTTGTCGCGCAGTCCCTTGCGCTTGAACGATGCAAAGAAGCCAGGCCCGCTGGCCAGCCCGACCGTGTAGACGAACAAGACCAAGCCCAGCTCGAAGATCACGGTCGGCAGCTTCAGATTGGGATCCAAGGCGCCCACCGCCAGGCCGACGAAGAGAATCGCCGCGACGCCAAGGCTGGCGCCCTTGATCTTGATACGGCCAATGGCATAGCCGATGGCCGCCACGCTAAACAGCAACAGTAGAGAGTTTTCTATGACGAATTCGATCATGGGGTTTCGGCCTCGGAATTGCGTGATTGCGTGATTGCGGAATTGCGGCTAAACGGTTGCGACGAAAGGATTACGGAACAGAGATGAAGTGATAGATGGGAAGGAGAGCGGCCTGCTCGGCGAGAATACGCTCTGCCTCGATGTAGAGACGCTGGCGGGCTGCAGGATCGTTGGAAAGGGTGGCCGCCCGTCGCACCAACTGGTCAAAGCTGGCATTGGCGAAGTTACCCACGCGCTGATCGCTTTGCGAATCGAACGCGGCATACAGAAAGTTGTCAGGATCGTTGTAGTCGGCGAGCCAGCCAAGCACCGTGATGTTGCCGGGATCAGCCGCCAGCCGATCGAAGAATACATCGTCCTCGAGGTCCAGGATCTCGACCTCCGGTTCAACTCCCAGATTGGCGCGCCACATGCTGACGGCGGCATTGGCCAGCGCCTCGTTGGTGGCGTCAGCAGCCGAGCACGAGCTTGAAGGCCGGAAAGTCCTCGCCGTTGGGATAGCCGGCCTCCTCCAACAGTGTGGCGGCGGCGGTCGGATCAAAGGACAAGCCAACCTGGCCGTACAAGTCGCGCCCTAGGGTCTCAGGCGGTGTGAAAGTGGTCGCCGGGCGAGTTTGATTGCTCAAGCTGTTGGCCAAGATGGACAAGGCCTGGCGATCCAACGCCAGAACAAACGCCTTGCGCACACGAACTTCGTCAAAGGGCGGCGTGCTCACGTTGAACAGGTAGAAATAGCTGCCAGGGATAGCGGTCGAGTTCGAGCGGCAACCACGGTATGCTGGCGGCGAGTTTGGTGAGCGGGATCGTCTCGATGCCTGGAAGCGCGAGGACAGCCCCAACCGCCCCGGAAAGCGGTACTGTGGTGGTAACAAGAGCGGACGGTAAGGCCACGGCTGGTGCGGTCGGCGCCTGTGTCGAATCCGGCGCGACGGCTGCGCTGGTCGCGGTCGCTTGGGCGGTCGTTGGCGCCGTCACGATAGCCGGTTGGGTCGGCGCTGGCGTGGCTTCGGCATCCCCAGAGGCGGGCTGCTGGCTGTCCAACACGTGCAGGCCAATGCCAGCCAACAACAGCACCGCGCCGATGCTGCCGATCAAGCGCTGGCGCTCCTTGGGCACGGTCACCTTGTCCGAAAGTCCACCGGCGATGGCCAGGAAGATGAAGATAATTCCTGCCAGCACCAGCAGATTCGGTATGGGGGTGTCTTGCACGGCGCCAAGTAGCTCGGCCATGGCTGCGCTGCCTTTGGATGGTTGGCGGTCAGATGAAGAGAAGACGCTTCAGACTAGTGCATCATAGCACTAGCATCCGGATACGCCAACTCCACCAACGCAGTTATGCTGGCGGCTCAGCGGAGTCGGCATGGTGCCAGTTACAGGCGTAGGCAGTCGTGATGTACTGGAAGCCAAAGCGCTCAACGATAGGCCGGCTCATCGGGCTGGCGTCGATCGTGAGGAAGCGCGCGCCGCGACGAAGCGCTTCCTGGACGCGAACCGCAACCAGGGCGGTGTAGAAACCCTGCTTGCGATAGGCCGGCAGCGTCGAGCCGCCCCACAGGCCGGCGAACGGGCTCGGCGGCTGGAAAGCGAGCCAGGCCGACGAAACGATCTGCTCATCGGCATAGGCCGCATACACGGCGAGAATCTCCGGATCCTCGCGCATTGTCTGGCTGAGATAATCGGCCATCCCACTCCGCTCCTCCTGCCAGACAGCTTGCTGGACGGCAACGACCGCGCCGATCTGGTCCGGATCGGCAATACGGCGCACGTCGTGGACAACGGGCGCGAGCAACAACGGAGGAGCTTCTTTGAGATCCAAGACCATAATCGCCTCAGGGTCGTCGATCTCGAAGCCCCGAGCCGCCAGCCGGTCACGCAGGTCGGCGGGTGTGTCGTGCGAAAAAGCTTTCCATTCAAACGATACACCCAGGCTCTCGCAATAGGCGATCTGCTCCTCGATGGCCTGATCGACATTCTGCTCGTTCAGCCGTGAGTAGCTGACGAAGCCGCCGCGCATGCCGACAGCGGTGTCCAACGGCACATGGCGGACGCCCCAGGGCGTTACCTCGCGGCGCCGATGGGGATACTCTGCGCGGATGCGCTCTTCTTGGTCGTAGAGATCTAGCAACTGATTGTTGTCCATACAGTCTCCGCTTTATCGCGTTGGAGTTTTCATAGTCGTTCTCGTGCAACGAAATCGCGCTACTTGGCTGCCAGGCTAGCCACCGCCACGATGCCAAATGCCACAATCACGACGCCGGAAATGCGATTGACCCAGAGCATGGCGTGCGGCGTAAACCTACCCCTGAACAGGCTGACGCCGACGCTGAGAGTCAGCCACCAAAGCGCTGATCCCGTGAAGACGCCCAGCACGGTAGCAGTGGCGGCCAGGTAGTCGCCGCTGGCTGCGCCGACGCCCAGGCCGGCGAAGACAGCGGCAAAGGATAGGATTGTCAGTGGATTCGTGAGGGTCAACACGAAGATGGAGAGGTAGTTGCCAAGCAACCCATGCTCCTCCGCCTCGGCGGCCTGTTCGGCGACAGGAGCGCGAAACGTTCTGATGCCGAGAAACAGCAGAAACAGCCCGCCGATGAGGCGAATCCAGGTTTGCTGGTCGATTAGAAAGGTCGAGATAAAGGTCAGCCCGAAGGCGGCAATGAAACCGTAGACGGCATCGGCGCTGGCGGCGCCGAGGCCCGAGACAAAGCCGGCTGCCCGGCCCTCGACCAAGGTGCGGCGGATACACAGGACCCCGATCGGCCCGACCGGCGCCGCGATCGAGACGCCGATGACCAGGCCGCGCAGAAAATAGCTCAAATCCATGCGGCAGACCAGCCTTAAGTGCCCGCAACTACTCACCGGCGTCCGCGAACTCGATGGGTTCACCCAGGAGATTGGCCAGGTTGATCTGCAGACCGGGAAACAACTGAGGTTGAAAGGTCCCACCCGCAGCCACACGGGCGATCGCCAGGTAACCTTCGGAAGTGAGATGGAATTCTTCGACGACAAGCAACTCGCCATCGACCAGCCAATACCAGAGCACTCCAGCCTGACGATATGCATTGAACTTGGCAACCCGGTCACGACTTGCGCTCGAAGGCGATACAATTTCGACCACCAGATCGGGAGCGCCTATGATGCGGCCTTCGGTCTGACGAAGCCGTTCTCGATTTTCTGCTGCCAGAAAGACAAGATCGGGAGCGTAAACGCGCGATCGTGAGATCTGCACGTCGACCTCAGGCCAGAGCGTGCCGATGGGTTTTGATCGCAAATAAATCGTGATCTCGGCAACGAGCTCACGCAGAATCGCTTGATGGCGCGGGTGTGGACGCGGCATGTCGATCAGTTTCCCCTCCTCAAACTCATGGTCTGGTGGCCCTTCAGGCAGGGCGTAGAACTCCTCCAAGGTAAGCAGCAACGGCGCTGGCTCATCGTCCCATCGGTATTAGTTTGGCGACTGCAACCATTCTTGTTACTCCTGTCAACTGCGGCGCAACCAGGTCAGATCAGGCTTAACTCTCGCGTGATATTGATCGGAATTATATCCGATGAGGTGGCAAGCGTCAACGCAGGAGGTTCGTCAAACTAGGAGTATCGACCGAATAATGATATAATGTAGAGCAATCTCAAATGAAGCGCAACGGGGTTGCTGTTCATATCGGTCCAGCAGCCCCGTTTTCATGGTCGGATGCCGAACGCAGGTGAGTGAATGTTAATGCCAGAGACTGACCCCATGGAGTTGCCGGAGCAGGAAGTGGCCGTGCCGTCAAACGGCAGCGGCATTGTCCGCCTCGTCAACATCGAGAACGAGATCCGCGAGGCGTACCTGGATTACGCCATGAGCGTAATCATCTCAAGAGCCCTTGCCCGACGCGCGCGATGGCCTGAAGCCGGTGCAGCGTCGCATCATGTATGCTATGCACGACATGGGACTACGCCCCACGTTGCCGCACAAAAAATCAGCGCGTATCGTCGGCGAGGTATTGGGAAAATACCACCCTCACGGCGATAGTGCCGTCTACGATGCGATGGCGCGCATGGCACAGGATTTCAGCCTGCGCTATATGCTGGTCGACGGCCAAGGCAACTTTGGCTCGGTCGACGGCGATAGCCCGGCGGCGATGCGTTACACCGAAGCTCGCCTGGCGAAGGTGTCCGAGATGCTGCTGCAGGACATCGATATGGACACCATCGACTGGACGGAGAACTTCGATGGAAGCCTCCAGGAACCGGCGGTGTTGCCGGCCGTCCTGCCGAACCTGCTGGTCAACGGCGCTAGCGGAATTGCCGTCGGTATGGCCACCAACGTCCCGCCCCACAACCTGGGAGAGATCACCGATGCCATTGCCTATACCATCGACAACTGGGATCGGCTGGAGGACATCTCGCTCGACGAGTTGATGCAATTCGTCAAAGGGCCGGACTTTCCAACTGGCGGCATCATCATGGGACTGGATGGTATCCGCATGGCCTACACGACCGGCCGCGGCCACATCCAGATGCGGGCAGTTGCACAGATCGAAGAAGCACGCGGGCGCTTCCAGATCATAATCACAGAGATCCCCTACCAGCTCAACAAAACGACCCTGCTGGAGCGCATTGCCGAGTTGGCACACGATGGCAGGCTGGACGAGATCAGCGATCTGCGAGACGAATCGGATCGCCGCGGTATGCGCATTGTGATCGAGTTAAAGCGCGGCACGGTGCCCAAAAAGTCGCTCAACCGATTGTTCAAATACACGCCCTCTGCAGTCGACCTTTGCGATAAACACGCTGGCCCTCGTCAACGGCGAGCCGCGCATGCTCTCGCTGAAGAAATCGTTGTACATCTACATCGAACACCGCCAGGAGGTGATCACCCGCCGCAGCCGCTTTGAACTGGGCAAACAGCGCGACCGGGTGCACATCCTCGAAGGACTGCGGATCGCCCTGCAGTTTCTGGACGAGGTAATCCAGACCATTCGCCATTCGGACAGCGCCGAGGCGGCGCGCGAAGGTTTGATAACTCGCTTCGGGCTGAGCGAGCGCCAGGCCCAGGCGATTCTCGACCTGCAACTGCGACGCCTGGCCGCGTTGGAACAGGCCAAGATCGAGGACGAATACCGGCAGGTCATGGCCCGAATTGCTTACCTTGAGGACCTGCTTGCCAACCCAGAGAAGATTCTGAGCCTTGTGCGTGAGGATGCAGTGGCGCTGAAGGAGAAGTTTGCGGACAAGCGGCGCACCCTCATCTCGAGTGAAGGCGTCACCGAGATGCGCGAGGAGGACCTGACCCCCAACATCCCTGTGCTCATCACCGTCACTCAGAATAGTTATGTCAAACGTACGGCAGCCAAACAATTCCGCGCCCAGGGCCGTGGCGGCCGCGGAGTGATCGGTATGGTGACGCGCGACGAGGACGAGATTGCGCATCTGCTGTTTGCGCATACACACGATTTCCTGCTGTTCTTTACCAACCAAGGCCGCGTTTACTCCGACCGGGTGTGGAACCTGCCGGAGGCCGCGCGTACCGGCAAAGGGCTTCCGCTGGTCAACGTACTCAACCTGGGCGCAAGAGAGACCGTGACCGCCCTGGTTCTGGTGGAGAATTTCCAGCAGGCCAAATACATCAGCCTGCTCACGACCCAAGGCCGGATCAAGCGGCTTGAGCTGAGCGAGTTTGCCAGCGTGAGGCCCAGCGGAATCATCGCCATGAACCTTGATCCGAGCGACGAGCTGAGCTGGGCCCGGCTCACCAACGGCGAGGATGACTTTGTCGTTGTCACTGCCGGCGGCGTGGCACTGCGCTTCCACGAAAGCCAGGTCCGGCCAATGGGCCGGACGGCCGCCGGCGTCATGGCGATCCGGCTGCGCCCCAAGGACAAAGTCACCGGATTTGATGTGGTCCATCCCGATAGCGATCTCTTGGTAGTAACGGCCAAGGGCTGGGGCAAACGCACGCCGTTGGACCAGTATCCGGCCAAAGGCCGCCATACACAAGGCGTCCAAACGGTCGATCAGAGCAGGCTCAACGAAACCGGCCCAATTATCGCGGGCCGCGTCGTGCACCCGGACGACCACATCTCGCTGGTCACTTCGGGAGGCATGACCATTCGGATGCGTGTTGCCGACATCAGCCAGATGAGCCGGGCCACGCGCGGCGTGCGACTGGTCAATCTGGGCGACGGCGACACTGTATCGGCCTGTGCGCGAATCCGTTATACGGAGGCGAACTTGGCCGAAGCCGAGGATTAGAGGCCAATCCATCTCGGCCACTAGAACGTGATCAAAGACAGCGTCCTATATGAAGACACCCCTCAAATTGGGGCCGGTCGGCCCGAACACGGAATACATGCCGGAGCCCAATGCGTTACGGTTGGCGGAGACGCTGGTAGCGTTCGCCAACGCGGACGGCGGGACGATTCTGCTCGGCCTGCACCCGGATGGCACGTCCGCCGAGGGACTGTTCGGCGAGGAAATGGAGGGGGCGCTGCGGGCCGCCCTGCTTCAGTGCCGGCCGCCGATCCGCACCGAGTGGGAGCAAGTGGAGACCCTTAGTGGCGCCGTTGCGGCCATTCACGTGCCGCGTTCGACCGAATTGCACGCGCTGGACGATGGCCGGGTGCTCATTCGCAGTGGCGCCGACAACCGCGCCTTGGGCGGTGAGCAGGTGCGCCAGCTGGCCTCGGGCAAGTCATCGGGCGACTTCGAGATGCAAGAGCTGCCGGGAGCCGAGTTAGGAGACCTGGACCCGGACATAATCAAGGATTACATCCTCCGCCGCGAGGAGAAGCAAGGCCGCCAGATCAAGCTGCCACAAGATCGGCTGCTACGCCAGATCGGCGCGTTGAGCACTGAAGGCAAGCCGACCGTGGCGGGCATCTTGTTGTTCGGCTACGAGCCGCAGTTCTTCCTACCGCAGTCAGCGCTCACCTTTGTGCGTTTCAGCGGTGTCGACCTGCGCGGGCCGGGTGGACATCCCGGCTACAGCCGTCGCGACGAGATCAGCGGCCCGCTGGCACAGGTGATCGAGCGAACCTGGGCCATTCTGATGCAGGAAATGCGCGTCGAGGCGGTGGTCAAAGGGCTGCGCCGCGAGGAGCGCACCGAGTACCCGCAGATCGCCGTACGCGAGGCGTTGGTTAACGCGGTCTGCCATCGCGACTACCGGCTGACTGGCCGGCGCATCGAGATTCGCATGTTCGACGATCGACTGGAAGTACACAGCCCCGGCGGCTTGCCCGGTTACATCACGATCGACAACATCGTCGAGGAGCACTTCAGCCGCAATCCGCGCCTGGTCAACGGCCTCTATCACTGGAACTACATCGAAGAACTGGGCCTTGGCATCGACAAGATGATCGAGGCTATGGTCCAGGCAGGCCACCCGCAACCGTCGTTTAAGGCCACCCCGCATAGCTTCGTCGTCTCGCTGGAGAATGTGCGGGAGCGCGATCCCCAGGTGGGTGCACCTGCTTGGGAAAGCAGCATGAACGAGCGGCAGTTGCGTGCTCTGCCAGCACATCCGCGACCACGGCAGCCGCCTGACCAGCCGGGAGTATCAAGATCTATGTCCCAACGTCTCACCGGAAACGCTGCGCCTTGACATGGTCGACCTGACCGAGCGAGGTGTCGTGTTGAAGGTCGGATTGAAACGTGGGACGTACTACATCCTAAAATAGCCAGTCTGGTTAGAATAATCGGGCAGAGAGTCCGATCAAGTTGAGAATACAGGGCACAGTGACGAGCCTGGCAAGGCATCGGCCGGCTCGTCTTTTATTCTCGATCCAAAACTCGGTTGCGATTTCGCCAACCTGTGCTATACTGATTGTGCAAGGTGTTTCAAAAGAAGATGACGTATCTTCTCAATAACTCCGGGTAAGACACGGCCTTGCGCCTGCCCGCCAGGGCGGCCGTAAGGGGCTGACCCGTACAAATCGAGAAGATACAAGGTGACGGCATTGAGGAACATGGACAAAATAAGATCGATGGAGGTGGTGCCTATGCGTCGCTATCGATTGACAGTCGCACTGACCCTCATGCTTTCTGCCGGTCTGATCGCTACGTTGCTTCCGACCGCACTGGCGCAAAAGTCCGGTAGCACGGAGCAACCGGACTTGGCGGTAAACGAACCCGAGAATCCACACAGCCTGGGGTATCGCACGGCAGGGTATACACAGGCCGCACATGAGCTCGTCTCGTCAGAGAACCAAACGTGGCGTACGACCTACATGCTGTGGCAGGAGGGGATTACCTACGGCAGCGCCTTAGGCGCTGCTGCGCCGGCCCATGGCCGCGAGGACGTGCTGACCTACGCCGACGCGATTCACGCGATTGTGTCAGTGGACTTAGAGCTGTTGGTGGCAGCATCCATTGCCCATCAGGCCAGTGACATCAGGGACCGGCCATTCGGCACCGACCTGGTCGAGGAATTCTGGCGACAGTACATGAACACCAACGCGTCGGTCGGCATTGCTCAGCTGCGCCCGGAGGAAGTTGTCTACTGGGCGCCGGAGTTGGTGGGGCAGGACTTGCTGGCGCCGGAAGTTGCCATTCGCGTCATGGCAGCCAAGCTCGCCAAGGCCAACCTCTACGTACTCCGCACCTATCCCTCCGTCGATCCAACCGACCGCTACATGCTGCTTGCGATCGTGCAGAACACGTCCAACGAGCCGGCTATGCAACGCACCATTGACTTCTTCTTTCAGGGGGCCGGGCGCAACTGGGGCAAGATGCTGGCTAGCCCGCAAGCCAAGCACCTGGACTGGCGCAAGCAACTGCGTCTGGTTTTTGTCCACGCCGACTGGTTGCTAACTCAGGGGTGGGAGAAACCGGACGGATTAGATCGTGCTCGTTGGGCAGCGGTTGCATTCTCCGAGCAGTCGGAACAAGAACACACAACCGGCGACAATACGTCTATTCCATCGGCAAATCACGGACGATAACCGCTCTTTGGGCCGGATTTTTGGGCCTTGATTGCCTGGGGGCTAGAATTTTGCGATCTTTAGAGCTTGTGCTATAGTCGCCCCCATGCACAAGAAAACAATCGAGTTTCTTCGACTGTTATCCCCGGTGCTGCTCACCGTGCTTCTGCTTGCCCCGTCACACGCCAGTGCGGCCGGACCACCCGCCGGCCTGGCTGGCCCTGAGCAGCCAGGCTCTTCCTACGAGCCATCCGACATACCCAGCGCCAACGACCTCTCCGAATTCGGCTACGTTTACACGATCACGGCCGGCGATGACGTGTGGCTGATTGCCATAGCCCACGGCATCAGCATGGAAACGTTGGCTGCAGCCAACCACTTGGAGTCACCCTACTGGATCTATCCAGGGGACCGGCTGTGGGTGCCGGCTGAGCCTGCGGTTGTCAAACACCCCGAACCGCGGCCCAAGGCCGCGAAGAAGGCAACGCCTGATCCTGCCAGCGGCAGCGAAGCAGCACCGTCTGCCGATCCTGCACCTGCTGCTCCCGATACCACACCGGAGCCCATCGCGCCGTCAGCGGATCTGACAGCTACGGTGGTAGTTACGCCGGATGTAGCCCCGGCAGCGGAACCTGCAGCCGAGGCCAGCGCAGCCTTGCCCGATATCTCCGACCAGGCAGCCCTCATTCTCAACCTGATCAACGAGAAACGGGCGGCCCATGGACTGGGAACGCTGAGCTGGTCCGCCGAACTGGCACAGGCCACGCAAGGACATGCCGTGGACTGTGCCCAGCGCGGATGGGGCAGCCACGTCGGTTCAGATGGCGCGCGCCTGCGGACTCGGCTGAGCCGATCAGGGTACGAGGCCGCCTGGACCAGTGAGAATTGGGCGAACTCACGTAACGCCCAACACGCCTTTGAGATGTGGTGGTACGAAGGGCCAGGCGGCGTGCACTACGAGAACATCTTGGGCGATAACTTCAACGAAATCGAACTCGGAATCGCCAAAGGCGGCTGGGGAATCTACGTCATCGCCGACTTCGGCAGCCGATAGCTGCTGGAACAGAACAACTGAGAGGAGTACACAGGCCGGCAGACGAACTGCCGGCCTGTGTCATTTTATGGCGACCTGAGAACTGTGGACACTTGCGCCTGCGCGCAGTGCAGGCGTTGGCGGAGGCGCGGATCGGAGCGGAGAGCGTGACACTCCGCATGGGCTACCCTAGCCCGTGCCGGGCTGCGGGCACGGGAAGCCCAGCGGCTTCCAGGGAGCTAATGAGGCGCCCTGGCCAGGTCCGGGGTGTCGGCCCGACTACGCAGCGTTTCACGAAGAAACGGCCTGCGATACATTGGAGAAGGTGGAGCGATATGACCAGGTTCGCCGTAGATGTGCGCAGACAAGATGTTGACTGCGCCGACGACGTCCCGATGAAACACGCCACCGCAAGCCGCGCATCGATAGATGCGTCCGCTGGGCTTTTGCCTTTGCCCACACGCGGGCATGTCTGGGTCGTGTAGTGCTCATCTTGCAGCACGACCTCGATCCCGACATGCTCGGCCTTGTACGTGATGTACTGGCGCAGCCGCCCATGCGACCAGCCAGACACCTTCTGGTTCGTTCGGTGTCCCAGGTTGACGCCATCGGCCACGTCCCGCACGTCGCCAATGACGATTTTGCCTGCACGCCGGGCCACTGCATGATCGACCACGGCACGCGAGACTTTGTGCAGGATGTCCTTTTCGCGGCGTTCCTGTTGGGCCTTGAAGCGGTTCATGCGTTTCTGGATGCGCTTCCGGTTGGCCGACCCGCGCTTCTTCCGATCCCGCAAAGAAGCGAGTTCCGACCGGCGCTTGTTGCCGTACTGTTTGCAGGCTCGCAGCGCCCGGCAGGAGAGCACCAGGGCTTGCTCGGTGTCCGCTATGACGGCCGGGTGGATCTCGCCCATGTCGACCGCCAGCACCCGGTCTCCCGGCGCGGCTGGCGGAACAAGACCATCTTCGAGCACCATGTGCCAGGTGTACTTGTAGGACTTCTTGTCGAAGACAAGCCGCGCTTCCAAGACCCGACAGGACTCCCAATCTGTCGGTATCGACACCGTGAGCGGTGCCAGGCCCCGAGCTCGAGCCAGTAGTAGGGCGCTTCCACTGCGCCTGATGCCAGTGTTCTTCCAGATCGTGGTACGAAAGCCTCGGCGGTACTTGGGATATCGAGCCTCGCTGTTCCCGTTCCGCTTGAGGGTTCTCGCCGTCTTGCACGACCGATAGAACGCCTGCTGGGCCGCATCCCGACTGTCCGCGTGCAAGATGGTGCCATCCGACTGGTAGTCCTCCCAGCGGTAGGCCGACTTTTCGGAAAGCCAAACGCCCTTCTTGCGGAAGGTGCGCCAATGGTTGGAAAGCGTTGCGTTGTAGTGCCTGGCGCTTTCCTTATTCAGTTCATCGGCCAGGGCTTTACTGCCCCGGTAGGGAAGGGTCTGCGTGGTGATCATAGTTTGGATTGGGCAGCGATGTACTTCTGGATGGTCTCGCTACTTACGTTGACTGCGGTACTGGCAAAGTAGGAACAAGTCCAGAGTGATGGCAAACGTTGCAGGTGCTTGTGCTTTTTCCGAAGCTCTCTCGAAGTAGCGCCCTTGCATTCTTGCACGATGTCTGCCGCTGCATCGATGGGCCAAGCTCGCAGGAACAAGTGGACATGGTCTGGCTGGATAGCTAACTCAAAAATCTCCCATCCCTTTTCTTCGCACTTTGCCTCGATGAGAGATCGCAGATCCTTGGCTACTTCTCCAACCAATACTGGTTTGCGCCGCTTCGGGCACCAGATGAGATGGTAGACGATTAGGTGTACTCTGTGTTCGTCTCTTTGGTATTCCATGTGTTGCATTATACAACTATTTCGACAACCGTGCAAGTCTGAGAACTCTGGCTACCCTGGCCCGTGCCGGGCTGCGGGCACGGGAAGCCGGGGAAAAGCCCGCCTTTCCGCCAGGGCTGAAGCCCTGCGGCTTGCGGCGGGCTAATTCTCTGTCAGGCGCAAAAAAAACGTGGCAACATTGACGCAGTGGAGTGGAGATGATATACGGCCCATTTGCCCGGCAGGACACACGGCCACGTCGCAATCGGAATGGAAGGATCGGAGGCAAAGGGCGACCTCGCATGCCAGCTCCGACCCTTGCATTCCGCCGATCCTGCTCTCTCCCCCGCGCCCATTACCAAAAATGCGTGGCGACTCCATGCAGCTGGTCGAGCAGCGGCCTCAAATCCCCATCGGCCAGCACAATGTCGGCAGCAGCGGCCACCTGAGGATGATTCGGGTTGACCGCCACCCTAACTGCCGCGAGTTCGAACAGGCCAAGATCACTGCGCGTATCGCCCACTGCAAGAGTCTCTGCCGGCGTTACCCGTAGCTGTGCCTGCATCTGCTCCAGAATCGGCCGTTTGGCGCCGTATGAGCAGTGCGTTGTCACCCGGCCATTGGCCACGGCGTCATCCTCCTCCCCATCGAAGAAGAGTTCGTTCCCGATCACCGGCCCGATGCCCAGTTCTTCAGCCACCATTTGCGCGTGCAGCAGCAGCCCGCTGCTGATGATGGCCACGGTCACCCCAGCCGCCTTGAGCGCCGCCACCGTCTCCCGCGCGCCAGGCAGATAGGGATTCTCGTGCAGGTGACCGACCAACACCGAACGCGGCGTGCCGGTCCACAAACCCGTATCGAGCCGCAACCACTCGTCGTAAGGGATCTCACCGCTCAGCCCTTTAGCCGTAAACTCCTCGGCCGCTTCGAGCGTCCCCAATCGTTCGTGAAGGTAAACGTAGGGATCGGGCGCTTGCTTGAGCGTGCCGTCCAAATCGAAAACTGCTAACTTCAACATAATAGTATCACACCTCGACAAAAACCTGATCATCCACTACCGACACACTGTAGGTCTTCAGCGCTTTCTCGCCACGCGCCACATTGAGAAACTGAATTCCGGGCGGGAAATTGGCCCATCGCACGACCTCGCCCGTACGGATGTCGAAACGAGCCCTATGCAGCGGGCATTGCACCACCCCGTCGTCCAAAACGCTGCCCCGGCTAAGCGGAGCCAGGGTGTGCGTGCATCGCTGCTGGGTTGCGTAGAACCCATCAGCCAGGTGGAAGATCAAGAGAGTCTCACCCGCCACCTGAAACGTCTTCATCTTGCCCGCCGGGACATCGTTTGTGCTGCAAACTAACTGTTTTGCCATGATCTGGTCTCCTTCCAAGTAAGAACCGCATCACGCCGATACCAAAAGCAACTCGGCCCTTTCGATAAGTCGGATGAAACGCGCCCAAAGCACCGCCTGGTCCTCCGGCGTCTGGCTGAGACGCAGTCGATCCGTGCCGTTGGCCTGGCTCCAAAGCAGCCGTAGAACCAGAAGCGGCCATCGGCTGACCAGCAAGCGGTCAAAGGCATCCAGCCGCACGTCGAAGGTCGCATCGCCCGGTGGACGCTGGTAGGCAGCACGCAGCCAGTCGTGCTGCTCTGCGCTGACATTTTCCAACGCAGCATGCCAGCGCAGATCGGCCAGATCCAGCGCCGGATCGCCCCAGCCAGAATACTCCCAGTCCACCCAGCGCAGACGACCGTCCACGCACCAGATGGCGTTGAGCCGGTTGGAATCGACCCGGCACAGAGTCAGTGTAACCCGATCTTTCGCCAGGCCAACAGCGCTGGCGTGAAGGTAGTTGCTGCAAGCTGCGACGATGCGGGCCAGACGCGCCTGCAGACTGACGCCATTCGGCGAGGTGGCCAACAACCAGGGACCATACTGTCGCAACAGGCCTTCCAACTCGGCCAGATGCGCCTCGACGTCAAACCAGTGGAACCAGGCGTCAGGTAGGCCAAAGTCGCTGCAGCTGGCCTGTCGTACGGCGTGTATCTGCTGGATGGTGTCGGCAAAGGCGGCCCACTGAACACCGGTGATATCCATCGGCAGGGGTTCGCCCACCAGCCAGCGGTACATGACCGCCGGAAACGGCGCCAGCGTGCAGCTCTCGTCCAGCCACAAAGGCTCCGGCGCCACATCCGCCTCTGCCGAGCGGAGAAGCTGCATCAGGCCATATTCACACGTCGCACGCTGCCTGTCGTCGGGGACACACAGCTTACAGGCGATCTGCTGGCCATCGCCGGTCACCCGGTAAAGCGCGTTGTTGGCCCCGCCCGCCACGCACTCCACGGACCAATGACCTCCAACCGGCCCCTCGGCCCCTGGCTCACGTACCGCGACCACTGCCCGCATAATGTCGTTTGCCTCTTGCATATCCATATTGCAAGTATACCACACCCTCGCAGTTTCGTTCAACGCCTTGGGCCTTTTTCTGATTCCAGGTATCATAGGGCCATGACCCGCCGACAAACCACACTTGTCGCCATGCTGCTGTTTGTGCTGGCCGTGCTTTTGCGCTTGCCGCACCTGGGCGCCTTTTTGACGCCTGATGAACAGCGCATCTGGACCACCCTGACCGCCCAGTTTATGTCGGCCCTCCTGCGCGGCGATTGGGCGGCGACGGCTACCAGCGGCTACCCTGGCGTGACGACCACGTGGGCTGGCAGCCTGGGACTGGCGCTCCAGTGGCTGGTGGCTCGCCCGCCTGATGTCACCAGTCTCGCCGGCATGGCCGATGCGCTGCTGGCAAGCCCCACCCGGCTCGATATGTTGCCGTGGGTGCGCTTGGGCGTAGTACTCGCCTCGGCCGCGGGCATCGCCCTTGTCTTCCTGCTGACGCGTCGCCTGTTCGACGATGCGGTCGCCTTGCTTGCAGCCGGCCTCTTGCTGTTTGACCCCTTCCTGCTCGCCCATACCCGTATCCTCAACACCGATCCGCTACTGGCGCTGGCCTTGACGATCAGCTGGCTGGCTTTGATGATCGGCGCCGCCGGCGGTCAGCGTCGCTACCTGGTCATCAGCGGCGTTGGCTTTGGTCTGGCGCTTTTAACCAAGACTCCAGCACTGCTCGTCACGCCGCTGGTGATCGGTTGGATCTTCTGGCAGCAGGGTCATCGTCAAAGCTCGGCGGGAGATGTGCTGCGCGCCGGAGCGATCGATCTCGCCTGGTTCGCTGTTCCAGCCGCGCTGACATGCGTGATCCCTTGGCCGGCGCTCTGGGTCGCCCCGCTGGCGACACTCCAACGCAGCATCGAGTTTGCCGCGGTGCTCGGGCAGACGGGCCACGAGCTGGGCAATTTCTGGCTCGGCCAACCGGTGGATGGACCCGGCGCCCTGTTCTATCCGGCCGTGCTGCTGTGGCGCTCGACGCCAGTAACGCTGATTGGCCTGGTTCTGGCGATTCCCGCCTTGACCGCCACGGCGCTGAGCCGTCTCAAGTCCGCCACGCCAAAGAACGGGCAGGAAGGCCGTAGCGCGGCATGGGCGCTGGTGCTGTTCGTCGCCTGGTTTGCCGTGGCGATGAGCTTCAGCCCCAAGAAATTCGATCGCTATCTCCTGCCGGCGTTTCCAGCGTTCGACATACTCGCCGCCTGGGGATGGCTCACGGCCGTGCGCTGGATCAGCGCGGCCTGGCGCCGTCGGGCCACAGGTCGCCAAACAACTCAAGTCCCGCGCTTTGGCGGCAAGCCGCAGAGGGTTCGAATGCCCGCGTCCGGCACAGGATGGGCCATAGCGGCCATGCTGGTCCTGCTCAGCCTGCAGGCGGCCTCCGCTCTCAGTCACCTGCCGACCTATATGACCGCCTACAATCCTCTGCTTGGCGGCCTGCGCACGGCTGAACGTGTGATGTTGGTCGGCTGGGGCGAAGGATTCGAGCAGGCAGCAGCCTACCTCGATCAACAGCCGGACGCAAGCACCTTGCGTGTGGCGGCCTGGTACGGCTCCAACGTCTTTGGCCCCTTTTTTCGCGGGCGGAGCTACGATCTTCACTACGACCTGCGCACGGCCGCTGACCTCTACACCAACGACGTTGATTATGTCGTAACGTATGTCAACCAACTGCAGCGCCAACTTCTGGATGCGAGCATTGCCGACCGGCTTGGGACACCACTCATGACTAGCAGCTGGTCGGGTGTGCCCCTGGCGCAGGTCTATGCCTGGCCCAAGCCCTTTGAGCACACGTCCGATCGAACCTTCACCGACCGGCTGCAGTTGTTGGGGTGGGAGGTAGGACAGGTCGATCCCAACCAGAGCCAGGTCCCGGTGCGGCTGTACTGGGACGCTGATGCCGCCGCGGCCGGTGGCCTCCCCCCCGTGCTAGTCTGGCTGAAGGATGTTAGTGGCGAGGTGTGGGCACAGACAGAAATGATTCCTAGCTTCGATCCGGCGCTGGTGACATCAGGCTGGGTGGACAGACGGGCCGTGCTGCAGACGCTCACGTTAAAGCTGCCCGCTGGCCTGCTCGCGGGCGACTATCGAGTCGAGATGGCGCCGCAAGCTACCGCCAGCCTTGACCTTGGCGCAGTGGCAATTGCTGCCAGCCTGGACGATCAGACACTCCCTCAAGACATGCAGGCGCCGCCGGAGCCGGTTGTGTTCGGCAACTCGGTACGGCTCGTGGGTTCGGATTTGGTCGTCAAAGGCGATATCTGGCAGCTAGACTTGTTGTGGGCTGCGCTGGCGTCTCCGCCGTCCAAGGCCAAGTTCTTCGTGCATGGGATTAACTCGGCAGGGGAGATTGTGGCGCAGGTGGACAGTGTCCTGGCGGCGTTGCCGGGTCAGGAGATTGCGGGCTGGCAGCAGGGCGAACTGGTGCGACAGCGTGTCCGAATCGAGTGGCCGAAAAACACAGGGGATTCTCGCAGTCTCTACCTGGGCATCTACGACCCGGACACGGGACAACGCATGCCTGTGACGGCAGGCGAGCAGATCCTCCCGGATGGGCGATATCCTCTGGCCAGGTAAGTGCGACACAAGATTGGACCTTTCTCAGCAGAAAGGTCCAATCTGCTTCCATTCTAACGCGATTGGACCTTTCTTCTGAGAAAGATCCAATCTGTTTCCATTCTAGCGGAAGATTGGACCTTTCTCGGAAGAAAGGTCCAATCGGGATTGCTTCGGAGTTACTTCACGCCACCTTCGAGGATGGCTTTCTTGACATCGCCAATCGCCTTGGTGATGTTGATATCACGCGGGCAACACTCGACGCAGTTGAAGATGGTGCGACAGCGCCAGACGCCCATCGTGTCGTTCATGATCTCCAAGCGCTCCTTGACCGCGTGGTCGCGGCTGTCGAAAATGAAACGGTGAGCCTGGACGATCGCCGCCGGCCCGATGTACTCGCCGTTGGCCCAAAAAGAGGGACAGGAGGTCGTGCAGCAGGCGCAGAGAATACATTTGGTGGTATCGTCGAAGCGCTCACGATCCTCGACAGTCTGATAACGTTCGTGGTCCACCGGCGGAGCCTCATCGTTGATCAGATAAGGTTTGATTGCACGATACTTGGCGAAGAACGGCTCCATGTCTACTGCCAGGTCTTTGATGACCGGCAGGCCGCGGATCGGCTCGACCGTGATCTTCTTGCCCAGGTCTTTCATCAGCACCTTGCAAGCCAGGCGGTTTCGGCCGTTCACCACCATCGCGTCCGACCCGCAGATGCCGTGGGCGCAGGAGCGGCGGAACGTTAGGGTGCCGTCCATGAACCACTTCACATGGTTGAGCGCGTCCAGGAGCTGGTCGTTGGGCTGCACGTCCACATCGTACTCGCCCCACCACTGCTTCTCGTCCTTCTCGGGATTGAAGCGCTTGATCTTTAACAGTACTCGCATCTGTCAATCCTCCTAGTAGACGCGCACCTGCGGCTTGTAGCGGTCGATGACTACCGGCTTGTACTCGATTTGGTAGTTGTCGCCCTCGCGGCGGATGAAGGTGTGCTTGAGCCAGTTCTCGTCGTCGCGCTGCTGGTAGTCGTCGCGCAGCGTGTCCGCCGCGACTTTCCGTGCGGTTGAGAGCCGAGAGGGTCGTCACCTCGGCCAGGTCGAGCATGTTGCCAAGCTCCCAAGTCTCCAATAGATCGGTATTGAAGCGTTTGCCCTTGTCACCCACGTAGACGTGCTGGAACTGTTTCTTGAGCTCACGCACCTTCTCCAGCGCCTCGTTCATCAATTGCTCGGTGCGGAAGACACCGACGTTGCGCATCATAATGTCGCGCATGGCGCTGCGCAAGGCCGCCGAAGGCATTCCCGTCGGGTTGGCCAGCAAATGATCCAATTCGGCACGCACCGCACCATCCGGGTTCTCCGGCAGTGGTGCGTGGTCGACCTGGTTGCAGAACTCGGCCATCGCAATGCCGCCGCGCTTGCCGAAGACTACCAGGTCCACCAAGGAGTTTGTGCCCAGGCGGTTTGCACCGTGCACGCTGACACAGGCAACCTCACCGGCGGCGTACCCACCGGGCAGCGGCGTGTTTTGGGCATCGACCAGGATCCGCCCGTCGGCGTCGGTCGGGATACCACCCATTGCGTAGTGTGCCGTGGGCTGAATGGGCATCGGATCCTTGACCGGATCAACGCCCAGGTAAGTGCGACAGAAGTCGGCGATATCGGGCAGCTTCTTCTCGATGTCCTCGGCCGTGATGCGTCGCGGCGTGCCGTCTGGGTTCTTCTTGCCGTCCTCGTCAAAGGTCCTGTTGACTACCTCCGGCCGCACGTCAAGATAGACGTAGTCCTCGCCGTTGATACCGCGGCCCTCGGCAATCTCGAGGTAGATCGCACGCGAGATCACGTCGCGGCTGGCCAGGTCCTTGATCGTCGGGGCGTACTTCAGCATAAAGCGTTCGCCCTTGCCGTTGATCAGAACACCGCCCTCGCCGCGCACGCCCTCGGTGATGAGAATACCCATCTTGTAGATGCCGGTGGGATGGAACTGGAAGAACTCCATGTCCTCCAGCGGATAGCCTTTGCGCAGCAGCACGGCTGGCGCGTCACCGGTCAACGAAAAGGCATTCGAAGTAATGTTCCAGAGCCGGCCCCAGCCGCCGCTGGCGAAGAAGACGGCCTTGGCGTGGAACACGTGCAGCTCGCCGCTGTTGATGTGATAGGCGACGATGCCGGCCACCCGTCCATCGCTAACCAGCAGGTCCATGAACTCGAACTCGTCGAAAAACTGAACATCGTTCTTGATGCACTGCTGATAAAGGGTCTGAAGGATCATGTGCCCGGTGCGGTCGGCCGCATGACAAGCCCGGCGCACAGGTTGCTTAGTGTCGTTGTTGGTGTGACCACCGAAAGGACGCTGTGAGATCTTGCCTTCGGGCGTGCGATCAAAAGGCAAGCCCATGTGCTCCAGCTCGAGCACGATGTCCACGGCGTCCTTGCACATGATGTCCACGGCATCCTGGTCGGCCAGGTAGTCGCTGCCTTTGACCGTGTCAAAGGCGTGCCACTCCCAGTGGTCCTCTTCCAGGTTGCCCAGCGCTGCGCCGATGCCGCCTTGAGCGGTTCCGGTGTGCGATCGTGTCGGGTACAGTTTGCTAACAACGGCGACGTTGGCGCTTTTCGAGGCATAAAGCGCAGCCATCAGGCCCGCGCCTCCTGCGCCGACGATCACCGCATCAAACTTGTGGTAGTTCATGAATCTACGATCCTCCTACGCTACTGATGAACTTGCTCGGGCTGTCCTTTGCTTGCACGCCGGCAAGAGCCGACTGTGCCCCAGTGTCGTTCATCTTGCTGCCGTTGCCGAACGATTACTTGGTCAACGCCGCGGCAATAGCGCCAATTGCGGTCTGACCCGAGCTTGCGTCGGCCGTAAAAATAACTTGGGCGCCCATCAGGATGAAGACAAAGGCGACGACATAGAGCGCCGTCTTCAGGAACACATTCCAGCCGCGGCGATGAAAATAGTCGTCGATCACCCAGCGCGTGCCGTTGACTCCGTGGAGCAAGGCGAAGAGGAGCAGAGCCAGGTCATATACCTGCCAAAAGGGGCTTTGCCAGCGTTGGATGATCACGTCGAAGGTGATGTTCTCGACGCCGATCGTGACGTGCATAATCATCAGGTGGGCCACTGCGAGCAACAACAAGGCGGCGCCGCTCACCCGCATGAAGTACCAGGAGAGTACCTCGAAGCGACCGGAACTACCCGGCCGGCTTCCTCTCGAAACTGCGGACATAGTCGATCTCCTTTCTAGGTTGCGGATGGCCACCAGGGCATGTGGATGCCAAACCACGGCCCTACGGTGGCAATCGCCGCCGGGATGAACACGATCAGGGTCAGGATCAGCACGACGCGGAACATGTTGCGCTGCATCCTCAAGTTCGAGAAGCGTTTAGGCCAGAAGTCCACCAAGATGATCCGCACGCCGTTGAACGCATGGTATACCACCCCGAAGATCAAGCCCAACTCAGCGATCTTGAACGGAGGCCAGGTGTAGAGAATGAGGAACTTGCCGAAGACCTCCGGGCCAAAGCCGACCAGGAAGATATCGAGGATGTGGAGCAAGAGGAACGCCATGATGCCCAGGCCACCCACTCGATGCAGCAGCCACGCGTAGTGGCCCTCTCTGCCGCGGTAGGTGATGCCTTGCCAAATGGAAGCAACTGCGCTTGCCATACACAACTCCTTTCTAATGAGACCTCGTTATGTCAACGAGTGACGGTGCGCAGAAACGACATCCCCACGTCTGTCATTTCTGGAGCGACTATGTGAAGTAAGGCGCATTATAGCGCCCGGTATGGGAAAAGTCAAGAACAAGTGCAACTCTTGCACTTCGTCGCACAAACGGATGCTTGGAGGCGGGATGCTTTCGGGTATAATCAATCTGGTTGTAGGGGCAGGTGCAAGACCTGCCCCTACGAAGGAATTTTCGGACCCAAAGGGTCTGCAGTTTAGCATCTGGAGGTCACAGCATGCCCATCCGCATTCGCCTTTTGGCCATTGCCGCATCGACCACGGCTTCGCTTTTGATGGTACTGGCGCTTGTGACCGTCCATGCCGGCGCAGAGCCGGCCGCCGTTCCACAGGATCCACAGAATACGCTCACCCGCCAGCGTGACCCGGTCGTTGTTCAGGGAAGCAGTCTGCCGGAGTTTGCTGGCGCGCCGTTGAATGAGCTGTTCGTCTACGCGTACAACGGCGGAATTTGGCATCAGATCCCCTTCCAGTTGGATGAGGTCGAGCCCATCGGCAATACCTACGTGGTCACCGAGGACGGCCAGCTAGACGCCAACGACGAGCTGGCGTTCATGGCGCTGGACGCCGGCGCAGGCGCCGGCGCGACCGCTAACAACGGAGCATCCGTCTATCCGGCCAGCTTGCGCACGACGGGTGACCCCTTTGATCTGGCCGCGCTAGCGGCCAGCATTCCCATCCCCGGGCTGACCTTGCAGGAATTGCGCATCAGCCTGGACCTTCTCAATCCTACGGTAAGCGGCTATGCGCCGGCGCGCTATATCAACAGCAACATCGCCGCCGCAGGCATGCCTGTCGACGGCGCACCTGACACCGTACCAACCGCGTTGGCGGCCTGGTCGCAATACAACGGCAGCCTGGGCAGCATCGTCCTACTAAACTCCGTACAGACTGTGGGCACGAGCGCTTTCACTTATTACCTCGACAATGCGCGCGCCACTGCGGCCGACTGCCACGGCACGGATGGCGCCTACGGCGAGAGCGGCGTGCGCATCGCGCCGTTCAGCGGCGTGGTGACCGTGACCCAGCAGCTGTATTTTGCCCCACCGCTGAGCCAGGCGGCAGGCACGACCTACCAGGCCTACTCCGCCAACCCGCTGCAGACGGCGGGCGTTTCGCAGCTCACATGCTTCTTCGCCGATCTCCAGCCGGATGCCGGCCACACGAACCCGGCGCTGTGCGACAACGACGTCGACATCGCCGACGTGCAGCGCGTTGCTGGGTGCTGGAACCAGGCGCCTGGCTCGCCGGCTTGCCCCACGACACTGGATGTGGATCGCGACACGGACATCGATGCAGGTGACATCGCTGCGGTGGCCGGGCAGTGGGGTTGGAGTTGATAGCCTGATACGCGCTCGGGCCGGTCTCCGACCGAGCCGTCATGGTGCAACAATTACTCGGACCGGCTCGGTCGGAGACCGGCCCGAGCGTTCAGATTGAATGATTGACTGGCTCGGTCAGAGACCGGCCCGAGCGAGCGAGACTGTGCAAACTCCCCTTGACGTCCAACAACTGATGGAACCCGTGCGGACGGGCAGGCAGGTGCCGTGGCGCCGGCTGTTTGGCTATCTGAAGCCGCACAAATGGCGCATGCTGGTGGCCATCATCGCGCTGGTCATCAGCAGCGGTGTCAGCCTGGTCTTCCCGTTGTTCATTGGCAAGACGATTGCCGACGTGCTGAACCAGGGCAGTCTGGCCCAGCTCAACCAGTTTGTGGCGCTGCTGATCGGCCTGTTCGTGATTATGGCAGTGGCTAACTTCATTCAAAGCTACTTCCTGGGCGTCACCGGCGAAAAGATCGTCTTCGAGCTGCGCACGCAGCTTTATGACCGGCTGATCACGCTGCCGCTGGCGTTTTACGGACAGCACCGGGTCGGCGAGCTGGTCTCACGGTTGTCCAACGACGTGACTCTGGTGCGCTCGATGCTGACCACTAACGTCACCACGATGCTCAGCGCGCTGATCTCGTTGGTCGGCTCGGTGATCATCGTCTTCACCCTCAACCCCTCGCTGACCATGTTCATTCTCTTGCTGGCGCCCGCCCTGATCGCCGTCGCGTTCTTCTTCGGCCGCCCATTGGAGCGAATGAGCACTCTCGTCCAGGACAACCTGGCCAGCGCCACGGTCACCATCGAAGAAGGGCTATCGGGCATTCGAACGGTGAAGAGCTTCGTCCGTGAGGATTACGAAGACAAGCGCTATCGTCGCGACCTAGGCGTCACGCTGTTGTCGGCAATCCGCGTCACCAAGGCACGATCAGCCTTTGGCAGCGTGATGCTGTTCCTGGGCTTCAGCTCGATTGGTGCGATCCTGTGGTTCGGCGGTCGCCAGGTGATCGAAGGGACGATGAGCGTCGGCATGATCACCAGCTTCCTGATCTACGGCTTTCTGATTGCGGCTGGCCTGGGCAGCCTGGCGGGGCTGTACGGCGAGTTTCGAGCCGCTACCGGCGCCATCAAGCGGACGTTCGAGCTCCTCGACACCGAGACGACCATCGTCGAGCCGCCGGATGCGCAACCGCTCGGCTCCATCGAGGGACGGATTACCTTCGACAACGTATCGTTCGGCTACGAGGTTGCGGCCCACGTGCTGCGCGACGTTGCGCTGGACGTGGCGCCCGGCGAGATCGTTGCGCTGGTCGGTCCCAGCGGCGCGGGCAAAAGCACGCTCTTTAACCTGATCCCACGCTTCTATGATCCCACCGAAGGCACGGTGAGCATCGACGGCCACGACCTGCGCAACGTGACCAAGCAGAGCCTGCGCGGCCAGATCGGCCTGGTGCCGCAGGAGGCGATGCTCTTCGGCGGCTCGGTGCGCGAGAACATCCTGTACGGCCGGCTGGAGGCCAGCGAGGAGGAGGTGATCGCCGCGGCCAAGGCGGCTTTTGCCCATGACTTCATCCTGGAACTGCCGAAGGGCTACGACACGTTGGTCGGCGAGCGAGGCGCGAAGCTCAGCGGCGGCCAGCGACAGCGCGTCGCGATTGCCCGCGCCATTCTTAAGGATCCTCGCATTCTGCTGCTCGACGAGGCGACGAGCTCGCTGGACAGCGAATCGGAGATGTTCGTCCAGGCCGCGCTGGATGTACTGATGCGCAACCGCACGACGGTGATCATCGCCCACCGCCTGAGCACGATCCAATCGGCGCACCGGGTGATTGTGCTCGACCACGGGCGGGTCGTCGAGATCGGCACGCACGACGAGCTGTTGGCGCTGAACGGCCTCTATGCCAAGCTGTACACGATGCAGTTCAGCCGGGACGGCTATGCCACCGAGGTGGTGGACCGCTGGCCAATCAGCGATCTTGCTTACGAGTTCGAATTTGGCACGATCCCGACATCCGACATCTCCTAGGGCAAGCACTAGTACAGATTGGCGCACGTCTGATCGAGGCGAATTTGTTAGCCTCACGAAATACCGCTGCAGAATACCGCCAGCCGCGACCCCATACCAACAATGATCCACTATCTCGTCCCCGATTTCATATTGCAAAAACACGCCCTGGGCGAGTCTAGCGGCCAGTTGTCCGCCACCACGCTTTTTCTTGACATCTCAGGCTTTAGCTGCATGACCGACGCGCTCATGCAGCACGGGCAACATGGCGCCGAGGTAATGGCCACCATTATCCGATCCGTGTTCGAGCCGGCGGTGCGAGCCGTGCATCAACAAGGCGGCTTCATTGTCGGCTTTGCCGGCGATGCTTTTACGGCGGTCTTTGAGGACTCGGACGAGAACGCGCCGCTAGCGCAGGCTACGGACTCGGCCCGTCGCGCGCTGGCCGCAGCTTGGGCCATCCAGCAGACCATGGCTGTGGCTGGCAGGCATGCCTCACCGTACGGCGACTTTACCCTGAACGCCAAGATTGGGTTGGCGTACGGCGAGATAACCTGGGGTATCGTCCGCTCCAGCGACACAACGCGCGCCATGTACTACTTCCGCGGTCCGGCCATCGATGGATGCGCTCAGGCCGAGCATCTGGCCCAGCCCGGAGAAATCACGATCACTTTTGACCTGCATCCATGCCTCGAGGATGCGGCAGTGCTACAAGGCGCCGAAAGCTGCTTGCGAGTAGTCACGATCACCGGCTTTCTCCCTCCCGCGCAGGCTGCCGGCCAACCCGTTGGCGACGTCGAGGCCATAGCGCGTTTCTACTCTCGCGACGTTGTGACCCAACCGTACAGCGGTGAGTTTCGCCACGTCGTAAATGTCTTTGTCAGCCTGCCAACTGTACGTAACGAAGCCCAATTGGCCGCACTACTGCAATCTGTGTTCAGTTTGCAGGTACGCTATGGCGGCATGCTGAACCGGCTGGATTTCGGCGACAAAGGCTCGAACATGCTACTCTTCTGGGGTGCACCTATCTCGCACGAGAACGACATCGAACGTGCCTTGGATTTCGTGCACACCCTTCAGGCACGCACCAGCATTCCGATGCATGCGGGCGTCACCTATCGCATTTCTCATGCCGGATTTATCGGTGGCGCATGGCGCGAGGAGTATACTTGCGTTGGTCGCGGCGTTAGTCTTGCCGCCAGGTTGATGACGGCCGCGCCCCGAGACGAGATCTGGCTTGATGAAGCGGTAGCCCAGCGCGCGGCCAGGAATTTCGAGCTGGAACCAGCCGGCGAGTATTCGTTCAAAGGCTTTGCGCAGAAACAGCGGGTCTATCTACTGGTCGACCGCAAGGAGGCTGACGAGCCAACCTTCCGCGGCGAGTTGATCGGACGTCGCGCTGAGCTGGCACGCCTGGAGACGCTTGTGCAGCCGCTGTGGCAGAAACGCTTCGCCGGAGCGGTAGCGATTATGGGCGAGGCAGGGCTCGGCAAGAGCCGCCTCGTTTATGCGTTCCAAACCTCGCCATTGATCGAGACACATGGCGTGCTCTGGGCGCATTGCCAGACCGATCCAACCTTGCGCGACTCGCTCAATCCATTCCGCTACTGGTTGACACGCTATTTCGGCCAATCGCACGGGCAAGCCGAGGCGCGCAACAAACGCAGCTTCAACCGCAGGCTGGACGATCTGCTGGCCACGACCGACGATGTAGCGCTGGCGGCGGAGCTGGATCGAACCCGGTCATGTCTCGGCGCGCTGGTTGGATTGCACTGGCCTGATTCGCTGTACGAGGAATTGGATGCCGAGAGTCGCTACGAGAACACCCGGGACGGCCTAAAAACATTGATCAAGGCCGAGAGCCGGCGCCAGCCAGTGATCCTGCACGTCGAAGATGCCCACTGGCTGGACGGCAATTCCGCAGCGTTTCTCGAACACCTCAGCCGCAACGTGGACGATTGTCCGATCGCGCTTGTGATCGCGGCGCGGCCGGAACAAGTCTCAGGCCCAGTTGGCGAGAGGTTCCGTCGATTGGCAAAGGCCTTGACCTGGGAAACGATCGATCTGGAACAGATGTCGCGAGAGGACCTGACGCTACTTGCCTCTCACATACTGAGTGCACCCGTAGCACCGTCGCTTGTGGCGCAGCTCGATGCCCGCGCCGAGGGCAACCCCTTCTTTGCCGAACAGATCGTGCTTTATATGAGAGAGCAAGGCCTGGTGCAGCCCGATGCGACAGGCGCCGCATCACTCACCCTTCTGCCGGAGCAACACCTGCCGACAAATATCCAAGCCTTGCTCGTTGCGCGCATCGATCGACTGACCAGAGAGGTCAAGAAAGCCGTGCAGACTGCGGCGATCTTGGGCCGCGAGTTCGAGGTTCGGCTGCTCTCCCTCATGCTGCGAGCTGACAGCGAGTCATCCGCTTGGGTGAGCGCGGCCGAGGAGGCAAACATCTGGTCCCGGCTCAGCGAGCTGCGTTACGTCTTCAAACACACGTTGCTCCAAAGCGCCGTCTACGAGATGCAGCTGCGCGCGCGTCGTCAGGCGCTGCATCATGTGGCGGCCGAAGCTATCGAAACCCTCTTCGCTACCGACCTGCCGCCCCACTACTCTGCCCTCGCTTACCACTACGAGCAGGCCGGCGCAGCCGAGCCAGCGGCACGCTATTTGGAGATGACCGGTCGCGCTGCGGCGGATAGTTACCAGAACAGCCAGGCTGTCGACAACTTCGGCCGAGCCCTGGCCTTGCTGCAAGACCCGGCCAAGCGGCTGGCCCTCCTGCTGGCAAGAGAAGCGGTCTATGACCGGCTGGGCAACCGCGAAGCACAAACAGAGGATTTGAGCATAGCCCACGCATTGGCAACGCAGCTTGACGACCTGGGCCAGCAAGCGACCGTCGCCCTGCGCAGAGCTTCCCTGGCCAGCTTCCAGGGCGAATACCCGGAAGCGCTAGCCCGCGCCGATCAGGCCGCAGCGCTGGCCCGACAGCTCGGCGACGCCTCGCTGGAGGCGCGCGCCCTGTCCCAGCGCGGCGCGATTCTGATTCGCACGGGAGACTACGACGGCGCACGGCATGGGCTTGAGACTGCATGGCGCCTGGCCACTACGGCCGGTGATGCGAAGATTACGGCAGAAAGCCTCTACAGGCTAGGGCACTGCGCCCTGGCGCACCAGGACTACACAGCCGCCACACAACGCTATGCGTCTGCCTTAGAGACCTACCAAACGCTACATGGTCGCCGCGGCGAGATCAACTGCCGTCTGATGTTTGGAGTGATCTACCGCCGGCAAGGCAAGCACGAGGCGGCCAGCGCTTCCTACCAGCAAGCGCTGACCATGGCGCAGGACATCGGCTGGAAATACGGCCAGGCCGATTTGCTGGGCCACATGGGCAACCACGCGCTTGACCTGGGCGATCTGAAGTCTGCAACACAGCTTCACCGGCAGGCATTGAAGATGTGCCAAGAGATCGGCGACCGCGAGGGTGAGGCGTTGAGCCTCGACAGCCTGGGGCTGGTGGCCTACGCTGAGGGGAAGCCGGATGAGGCTCGCCAGCGTTATGACGAGGCGCTGGCCATCCAGCGCGCGATTGGCTATCGCCGAGGCGAAGGCTACGCCCTAACCCACCTCGGCCAGGTGTTGATTGACCTGGGGGAGCCAGCGGCGGCCGAAGAGGCTTTCTCGGGTGCGCTTGCCATTCGCCAGGCGCTCAGCGCCAACAATCCGGCTGCGGTCGACGACTTAGCCGGCCTGGTGCAAGCCAACCTGGCGCGCAGCGACACGGCCAATGCCGTGGCTCATGCCGAAAAGGTGCTCGCCTGGCTGGAAACCTACGGAACGACCGGTGTGGAGTTCCCGACCCTCGCCTTCTTGAGCGTGTACCGGGCGCTGTCCTTGGCCAATCAGCCTCAAGCCGCGGCTCGTGTGCTGCAACTCGGCTTCGACGACTTGCAACAGCGAGCGGCCGCCATCCAGACCCCCGCGCTGCGAGAACAGTTTCTCGACGGCGATCCCCACAATCGGTTGCTGATTTCGGCTTGGCGAGAGCGGCGGGAAGGGTTGTGAATGGAGAGGCTGCGATTACTGGTACAGGTTGGCGAGAGTCCGCCCGGTGTTTGGAGTCGAGGCTTTAGCCGGGTTTGCGCTCAAGAACCGGCTAAAGCCTCAACTCCGTTCTACTGACCTCCGAGGTCGCAGAAGACCTCGGAGGTCGAAGAGGGAGTGCCCCTATTTCATCCCGGCAACCGCAGCTTAATCGCTTGGGGTCGGGTGTTGTTCCAGGGAATTGGATCGTGCAGGGGCGATTCTCCTACAGTGATCGCGACCAGGCGACCAGGCGCGCCGCATTGGGGTTTGCCACCCACATCCGCAGCAGCCACCTTGATGACGATGTGCAGCTCTTTGCCATCCTCGGACCGCTTCACCGTGTCCGTGCCACACTCCACACCGTCGATCTTCGCGACGATGCTATCGCCCTCGGCAAGCCCTGCGGATGCCTCCAGGTTAACCTGGCCATAGAATACGGCCGGCGGCGTGCGCGGCGCCAGAGGATTGGCAAACGTGGTCTTCTGCACCTGTCCAGCAGGCAACAACTCGGCCTCCGCCACGGCCACTTGCAAGGTAATCGGCTCAGTCACGCTGATCCAGTAGCCATGGCCAAACTCGAAGTTCTCCAGGTCGTTTACCCATGGCGGGACCGAGGGATCGTACACTTTCCAGGGGTCGTCAACATCGCCACTGTCGTAGCCAAAGACGGTTTTGACCACTTCGGGGACAGAAAGCAGCGTCTCGTCAACGGAGCGAGTCTGGGGCACAGGATAAGCGAACAAGTTCCAGCCTGGTGTATAGAACGGAATGTCAACTGCCGCTGCCAAGACGTAGAGGCCAGAGACATCGGCTGGCGCCGTCGCCAGGTTCTCGTTGACATCGAGATAGGTCGGCCGGCGCTCCCATGTGACACCCTCGTCGGGTGAGTAGTAGATCTGAAGGTTCTGCTCGTAACCTTCAGGGACTTCACGGCGCAGATAGTTGAAGGCAATAGTGCGTGATATTGCAGTGCTCGCCAGGAAACGATAACCCTGTCCTACCGGAGTAAGCCAGGGATCCAAGTCGGGAATCGATGCGAGGGCCTGCAACGACAAGGCGCCTGGATCTCCGAGAACATCCTCGCGATTGAAGATGATCACTTGGGCGTCCTCGGAGGCGATGGGCGCATCAAGAGAGCGGCGATTGGCGCCATAGCCTCGGTAGTCAGCACTGCCGAAGCGGTCGTCTGCACTGCCGAAGCGGTCGTCTGCGCTGCCGAAGCGATCGTCCGCACTGCCGAAACGATCGTCTGCGCTGCCGAAACGATCGTCTGCACTGCCGAAACGATCGTCTGCGCTGCCGAAACGATCGTCTGCACTGCCGAAACGATCGTCTGCGCTGCCGAAACGGTCGTCTGCGCTGCCGAAGCGATCGTCTGCGCTGCCGAAGCGGTCGTCTGCGCTGCCGAAGCGGTCGTCTGTGCTGCCGAAGCGATCGTCCGCGCTTAGCCCGAAGCGATCGTCTGTGCCGCCGTAACGGTCGCCAGGACCCAGTCCTAATCGATTGTCCACACCCATGGTAAATCCATCGGCGCCCCCCCAACGAAGGCTCCCGTCCGGCGAACGATCCCGCGAGATATAGAACTGGCTGACTGCCTCCTTGTTCTTAGACCAGACTCGAACAGACCCGCCAAAAAGAGGATACTCCAGAGGCATAACGACACGGTAGGTGGCCGAGGGATCGGCGCCGGCCTTTAAGTTGACCCTCGTCCAGGACGAGCCAGGACTCATGCAAGGTATCTCACCCGCGTGAGATGGGCCCAGAATGCAGGGCGAGAAGGCCGAGTAGGGACGATGAGGAATGCGATACGCGGGAAAGACCTGTACGTGCAGAGCGTCACCCACGCCGGGCTGGGTCACTGTGATTGCCATCGCCGGCCGCAGCACCTCGACCACTGCTGGCTGGCCATCTGCAAACGCCTGCGTCACGCTAATAGCCGCCGCAGGCCCGCTCACCTGCTTGATCACCAACCGCGGCTGGTTGCCGGTGATCGCCTCGGTGACGGCGATGGCGAACATGGGACCGTCATCCTGGCGCAACAGAGTCACCGGCTTGAACCCAGTCATCGGATGCGTTACACTGATCACCGGCTGAGGGCCGGAGATCGCAACGGCCTGGACACCCGGCGCCACGCCGCTGATCGGCTGAGTCACCGTCAGAACCAGTCTTGGCAGACTCAACGCCTGCACCGCTATGTTGGGGCCCCAGTCTTTGGCCGTGTCTAGCGAGATCAACGGGTTCGCCACGGTGATATCGGAGTTGCAGCCGACGCGGGGGGGATCGACGGCCGCGTCGAACACGCACACACGATCGCCCATCTGGGCCCCGCGCACCTTGATGCTATCGCTGCGGCCGGTGGAGCCAAGGTCGATCAGGGTATCATCCTCGGGTGTCTTCTTCGTGCCTTGCGTCTGGAAGAGGAGAGCTCGCCCTTGATCGACAACTAATCGCTCCTCGGTCCCGTACGCTCGCAGATCGAAGTTGCGCGCCGGAAGTGTCTCAGCCGGTACACTCGGCCGAACGAAGCGCACCTCGGTCAGGTCAAGAGGCAAGATCGCTGGCCCGGAGTTCGTGGTCAAGGCGTCGACCATGGGATAGAAGCGCTTGATTGTCTCCCAGTCTGAGCGGCCGGTCGTGCGCGCGGCGATAGTCTGGTCGCAAGTCTCCTTCCGATCCTTCCACTGCGTCGCGGTCAGAAACTCGCTGTAGTCGTCGCCGTAGGTCGTGGTCATGAAGCTGTTCTTACAGTCAACCGGAACGACGCCGCTGGCATTGTAACCCAGGTAATTATCGGGCAGGTAAAGCAAATAGTGCCCGAACTCGTGCGCGAAGGCGCGCCACCAATCCTGCTGAAGCTCGGCCCGGCTTTCGCCGAAGGGATCCCACAACGGGCCCATGCGGATCTGGCCGGGCAGGAACGCGTCGGTGAACACACGGGTGGTCGTGATCGTACGGGTACTCGTGGGCGGGTTGGCGCCAGGGATCACCTTGGTCGTGGTTCCCGAGTCGTTAGCCCTCTTCTTCACCACTCCGCCCATGCTGGCTCTGGGGCGGATGCTGTTGTTGCCGTACATCACAACGTCCGAGCTGAGCCAATTGCCCCGGCCCTGGTATACCGTCACTCTACCTAGCGCCATCTGGCCGTTGGTCACGTCGAAGAAAACCTCAGAGGAGCGCTTGATGGCCTGCTCCAGATCGGCCAGGAAGGCGCCGTCGTTGCGAGCATCCCATTCTAGCGACAGAGCCAGGTCGAACAGGAACAGCGGATGATCCTTCGATACGACCAACTCCTGCAGGCCAGGTCCTGAGACCTTAGTCCCGACCAAAGCGGCTAGGGTAGGTGTGTAGCTGGTGTGGTATACCGTGACCTTGTCGGCCGGCGTGGTGAGGCTGGCCGTTACGGGCAGCAACGCAAAGAGCGTGTCGCCGATTTCGATCTCGCCACGCCCTTGCAGGTACCCGTTGACGTCGGTTCTGTAGGCGGCAACGGCATTGCCAAGCGGCTTGGCGCCACTCGTGTCGCCCTCTTTCAGGCGGAAGACGACAGCGCCGGCCGCGGGTTTGTCCTTGGTCTCATCGTAGATGCGCACTTGTGTGCCGCGTACCCGGAACCGCGCCGTCGTGTCGCTCGACGAGCCATGCAAAAACGGTCCCGGCACGCTATTTCGCTGGTTCTGCTCGTGCGGGATCGCGACCAGCCGAAAGACCACATTGTCGCTCTGGCCGAGCAATCCATCGGCGGCTACGTCCCACAGGAAGGTACGCTCGCCGGCTTTCAGCTGAGTGGTTTGCGTGCCAGTAACCGGTGTGGCTGGTTTCCAGTCCCCGGGCCCATTCACGGAGTAATACCCACGAACATCCACCAGATCATCCGATTGGCTGGTCTTCAGCGTGTAGGAGATCGGGATGTGCGCACCCGACAGGATCTCGGACGTGAAGTAGAAGTTGGAGCGGGCGGTGCGGCCGGGCTGGCGCACAGTAACTGTGGGCAAGCCGCCCTTGGCGAGCTGCTCAGCGCGAAGATTGTGAAAGAGCTGGCTGCCGGCCGATAGGTCCAGGTCGCCATCGTCGTCGGCATCCACCCAGACTGTGCTGCCGAACGCAAGTAACTGCTCGGTCCAGCTAGCGGTGTCGGCCAGCGTACCGCCATCGTTTACGTAGACCGACGTTGTGAATTGATCGTGGACGGCCAGATCGAGATCGCCGTCGCCGTCCACATCGCCCCAGGCCACGTGCGGTGCGATGCGATAGGTCTCGAGCGACGACCACGAGAAGCTGGTCTCGAGCTGGCCGCCGGTGTTGAGAAACAGGCGCAAAGCCTCGCCCTCATTGCCGACCGCCAAATCCAGGTGGCCATCGCCGTTCACATCGCCCCAATCCAGGCTGACCGTATCGGCTGCCCACGCTGCGGTCCAGGCCGGCTTAACTCCGAGCTTGCCGGCCTCGTTCAGGTACAGCCGGTTCTGCGCTCCCTTGCTGCCGACCGCCAGGTCCAGGTCGCCGTCGTCGTCGACATCACCCCAGGCCAGCGCGGTGGTGGTTGAGCTTAGGGTTACCGTCCAGGCTGGGCTCGCCGACAGTGCGCCGGCCTCGTTCAGGTACAATCGATTCTGGCTGCCAGCCTGGTTGCCGATGGCCAGGTCCAGGTAACCATTGCCGTCCACATCGCCCCAGGCCAGACTGGTGGTGTCGTCCGAACTCGTCGGAGGTCCAGGCTGCTGTCGCGCCCAGGGCGCCGCCGGTGTTCAGATAGAGACGACTGGGCCCGGCGCCTCGTTGCCGATGGCCAGATCCAGGTCGCCGTCGCCGTCCACATCGCCCCAAGCCAGGCTGGTGAGCTTGTTCTGCTCCTGCGGTTCCCATGGGGACTTTTCGAAGGGCGGTACGGCGGCGTTTGCGTACAGAGCAGACTGGTCACCGGTCTGGCCGATAGCCAAATCCTGCCCGCCGGCGCCATCGACATCCCCCCAGGCCGTCACTGGTCTGGGATAGCTGTCGCTGACAACGATCGAGATGGGCTGCGATGCCAACGGCAAGCCCATGTTGCGATAAAGCCGGTTCAACGCCCCGGCCTCTCCGCCGACGCCCGCGGCCAGGTCCAGATCGCCGTCGTTGTCCACGTCGCCCCATGCCAGGCTAAACGCATAGACATCACCCGCAGGGATCACGACCGGTGTCTGCAACTGCCCGTCGACACTGCGATAGAAACGCAGTTCGCAGCCACCATCGGGGCAGCTCACGCCGGTAACCAGGTCCAAGTCGCCGTCGGAGTCGGCGTCACCCAAGGCCAAAGAACTCGATGGGTGGGGAGGCCGTGTCGGACCAGGTCGGCTTGTCAGCAAACTTGCCGCAGTTGTTGGTAAAGGCCACCGTGCCGCTGGGGCCAGCAGCGACGAGGTCAAGCCCAGGCTTACCACAGCCGGCGCTGGGCTTGCCATTCAGATTGCCCCATTCCAGCTTCCGCAGGTCCAGCTCTAGGGCGAGAATCTGGTCAGGGCTGGTCCGCAACTTGCCGGCATCGTTCAGGTACAGGTAGATTCCCTTCCCTGAGGCAACGGCCAGATCCAGGTCGCCGTCGCCCTCGACGTCGCCCCAGGCCGGATCGTAAAAATCGCCCGGCTGATTTGAAACCCAGTCCGGCTCGGTGTTGAAGACCCGGCCGTCATTGAGATAGACCAGGTTTTTGGCAAAGGTGCAGTCCTTGAGGGTCGGGCACTGCTTGAAGGCCCTGTAGTTGGAGACAGCCAGGTCCGGCTTGCCGTCATCGTTCATATCGCCAAGCGCCACGCCAGAGGTCGCGTCACAGAGCGTCGACGACCAAATAGGATCCTTGGCCAGTTTCCCCTTGTCGTTGCGATAGAGTTGCTCCTGTCCGCCGGTGCAGTCGTACGGTCGCGCGTTGCCTTCGAACTCTGGCTCGTTGCCGACCACCAGGTCCAGGTCGCCGTCGCTATCGACGTCACCCCAGGCCAGACTCGTGGTGTTGTATGCTTTAGCGGCGACCCAGTCGTCCTCGCTGCTAGACGACAGCACACCGTCCTGGTTCAAGATCACGCGATTGGGTGCGCCCTTGTTACCCACCGCCAAGTCGAGGTCTCCGTCGTTGTCGACGTCCCCCCAGGCCACGGCGGTGGTGGCATCCGCATCGTGCGACAGCCAGCTCAACTGCAGATTCGGATCGACCGAAGGTGGCGCGGTCTGGCCACTCGGGCGGTCGGGGCGTGACGCGCTGGTAGTTACGGCAAGCAGGCCCAGCAAAGCCAGAGCAACCGCAACGCTGATCGCAACAAGCGGCAGCCGGCGCCGAACAGCGGCTCGAGGTCTGTGCGAGTTGGGTGGGATTGTGGGGAAAAGGCGGGCATGAAGGCTCCTTCGACATGATTGCGGGTGCGCCGGTTGGCGGAACGTGTATTTAACCTATATTTTATGTTAAACGCAATTTTGGCGCTGTTCGGCCATGGCAAAAGACCCCTTCGGCGGCCTCAGGGCAGGCTATATGGCAAGTCCTTGCGCGGTGATGCCGAGTATGTTAATATACGATATGCCTGGACCACCATAGCATTTCTCAGACGCACATTGGGACGCACGCAGAACAGACTCATGGCGCTCACTTATCTCGACTTTGAACTGGAGCTTGGAACCGCACAAGGACGGGAGTTCCCAGTGGTTGCGCGATCGCCTGCTGGCGAGGCGCGAGCGACTATGCGCTTTCCATATGATGAACTGGCCATGGAGAGCCGGCTGAAGGACCTCCAGATCGCGCTACTGCGTTCTGCAGGCAAACACCGTCAAGCGCCCTCATCCGAACAACAGGCCGTGCGCGACTTCGGCCAGGCATTGTTCGACTCGCTCTTTACCGGCGAAGTGCGCAACCGCTACGACGTCAGCCTACAGCAGGCCAGAGGCCAGGGCAAAGGACTACGGATCAGGCTGCAAATCCAGACCCCCGCGGTGGCCGCGCTGCCATGGGAGTACCTCTACGATCCCCGCCAGGCCGAGTATTGCTGCTTGTCGGTCGAAACACCCCTGGTACGCTACCTGGAGCTGCCCCAGCCCATTACCCCGTTGGCCGTCGCACCGCCGCTGCGCATCCTGGGCCTCGTGGCAAGCCCATCGGATCTGCCATTGCTAGATGTTGACCAAGAAAAACGTCGGATCGAGCAGGCCACTCAGAAATTGCGTGATGCTGGCCGGGTAGAGACTCGAATGGCTGCCGGGACAAACCTGGCGCGATCTGCAAGCGGCGTTGCGTCACGGCCCGTGGCACATCTTCCACTTCAGCGGTCACGGCCGGTTTGATACGCTCACGGACGAGGGACAGCTCATCTTTGCGGACGATAAGGGGCGGGCTCAACTGTTGCAGGCCAGCGATGTGGGAAGACTACTGGCCAATCATCGTACGTTGCGACTGGCCTGGTTGAACGCGTGCGAAGGCGCGCGGGGTGGTGAACTGGATATCTTCTCCAGCACAGCATCGATCTTCGTGCGACAAGGCATACCGGCGGTGGTCGCAATGCAGTACGAAATCACCGACCGGTGCGCTATTGAGCTGGCGCAGACGTTTTACGAGGCGGTGGCCGACGGCTATCCCGTAGACGCCGCGCTCGCCGAAGCGCGCGTGGGTGTGAGGCTGGCGGTCAATAACTCGGTCGAATGGGGCACGCCGGTGCTCTACATGCGGACACCTGATGGAGTGCTCTTCGAACTTGCAGGCCCGGCCAATCCTGTGCAACAGCAGTCCGGCTTTAGCCGAATTCCTAGGCCGTGGCTGGTCTTGGCAATGTTGGTGGCAGTTGTGGTTCTCGCCTTTGCTCTCATAGTCAGTCAGTCTGGTAGGTTGTTTCCACTCAATACGGTGGCAACGCAGTACGCTCCCAAAGTCTTGTCTCCCGCTGAATTGCCAGTCCAAGGAACGACGATTCTCGCGCTGTCTCCATCGGTCTCAACCGTCCAGCCATCGACTGCCCCAGTCACGGCGACCCTGCCACTGCGCCAGACGGCAATTGAGCAGAAAACTGAGATCGCACCTGCTGTCACCCCAATCGTATTGACCCCGGCGTCATTGCATACTGCTCTCCCGCTGTCGCTCAGGGCCATCTCCCTTGGCAACGCGCCTGACGTGCGACAGGTGAGGTTGATCGAAGAACGTTCGAGACGGACTTCATGGTCGCCCGACGGCAGATTTCTCGCGCTTCTATCGGAAGGAGTGAGCCTCTACGACGCAGAGACTTTCCAGTTGGTACGAACCCTGGCCGAGGGCGAGAATATCGCAGATTTCGCCTTTCTCCCAGATGGCAAAGCATTGGCGACAGCTGGCGATGGCGTCAAAGTGTGGAAGGTAGACACGGGCGGAGAGCTGCAGGTCTTGCGCGACTTCTCGGAAGTAGATCATGTCGCTGCCTCGCCCGATGGCAAAACGCTTGCACTGGGGATTGGCCAGGTGGTCAAGCTAGTTGATTGGACCAGCGGGAATGAACTGACCACGTTTCCAATCGGTTCCACTGACAGCAATATAGCGTTCTCGCCGGACGGGCTTTGGCTGGCAACGGCAGGTGGGCTAGCCGGCGGCGACGTTGTCACCTATGCTGTGCCCTCCGGCGACTTGGGCAAGACCATGGAGGGACATACCAACTGGATCAAAGAGGTGGTATACTCGACAGATGGACGCGTGCTAGCCTCCGCTTCAGTGGATGGAACCGTAAAACTGTGGGAGGCCATGACCGGACGCTTGCTGAACACCCTTGAGGGACATCAAGGCTACGTTCAGGGAGTCGCCATATCGCCGGATGGGACGGTTGTGGGCTCGATATCGTGGGACCTCATCGTGCGTCTATGGAATGCTGAGACCGGGCAGCTCCTGAACTCACTTACCGGACACACAGCCTGGGGCGATTCGATCGCTTTCTCGCCAGATGGAGCGTTGCTCGCGTCCCAAGATTTTGGCGATGCGGTGAGGGTTTGGGGTTTGCCCGCTGAGGGAGAGGGTGTAGCTACTGCGACGTCCCCTATGGTGCGTCCTATTCCAACGACGGTGCCACTTTCACCCATGGCCATCTCTCAGAGCAACGTGGGCCAACTGACTACCCTGGCTACGGCGGACCAAGCGCGTGTCCAACAGATCGCTTTTGCTCCTGACGGTCAGCAGTTTGCGACGACGTCCGATCGGATTCGCCTATTTGAATCACCAACCTTGGAACAATTGTCAACTGAGTTTCCTGGAGCAGAGGCCATCGCCTATTCTCCGGATGGACAACTATTTGCCTCGACGTCCTATGACGGCATTAGGTTATTCGGATCAAGCGACGGTCGCGAATTGATGACGTTTCCCGGAAGCAGAGGCTCCTCGAATGTGGCGTTTTCGCCTGATGGGTCTTTGTTGGCTTCGGTGTCTGGGGACACGGTGAAGCTATGGGATGTGACCAATGGTCGTGAGCAGCGTACCCTTCCAGTCGGGCCTTCGCAGGCAAACGTGGCCTTCTCGCCGAATGGCAGATTGCTGGCCGCGGCTTCCGGTGTGGCTGGAACAGACATAAAAGTGTGGAATACACAAACCTGGGAAGAAGCATATACGCTGACCGGACACCAAAGCTGGATCAGTTGCATCAGGTTCTCCCCAGATAGCCAAACGCTAGCCACAGGTGCGTCCGATAATAGCATTCGATTGTGGGATATGCAGAGCGGTTTGATGGTGCGCAAAATCGACATCCCTGACGAGCGCACCGGCCAGATACCCGACATGACATTCTCGCCGAATGGAGAGTTGTTGGTCTCGACCTACGGTGAACCGCTCATCTCCGTCTGGAGCGTCTCGACCGGAGCTGAGCTGCAGACCTTGACAGGACCTACCGGCATGGTCCATGCAGTGTCGTTCTCGCCCGATGGCGCCTACCTGATCACTGCTGACGACACCCTGCGACTGTGGGGCATTGCACCTTGATGTACGTGGTTTTTGGAGGCGTCCCCTTGCCTTCCCACAAGACACTCATTCTTGTATCCTTAGGACAGAACGATGCTCTTACGCACAAGACTATTCGGCAGGATCTACGAATTCCCCGATCTGCGCCTGCTCATGGGCAAGGCGAACGAGGAGAAGTCTGGCGACCGCCTGGCCGGCGTAGCCGCCGAGTCCGCGGCCGAACGCGCTGCGGCCCGTATGGTGCTGGCTGAAGTGCCGCTCTGGGCGTTGCGCGAGGAGCCCGCCGTACCGTACGATGAGGACGAAGTCACACGGGTGATTCAGGATGCGGTGGACGAGACCGCCTACGCCGAGATCCGGGATTGGACGGTGGGGGAGTTGCGTGAATGGCTGCTCGCCGACAGCAGCAGCGGCGAGATGATCCGCCGGTTCTCCGCCGGGCTGACCGCGGAGATGATCGCCGCGGTGACGAAGCTGATGTCCAACCTCGACCTGGTCTACGGCGCGCAGAAACTGCGCGTCACTGCGCACTGCGCCAACACGATCGGCCTGCCTGGCACACTCGCCAGCCGCAACCAGCCCAACCACCCAACCAATTCGCCCGACGGCATCCGGGCCGCCATTTACGAGGGACTGTCGTACGGCTCCGGCAACTCGGTCATCGGCATCAACCCCGTCGACAACTCCTACAATTCGGTAGCCCGGCTGCTGGAGATGACCTACGACATCATCCGGACCTGGGAAATCCCGACCCAGAACTGCGTGCTCGCCCATGTCACCACGCAGATGCGCTGCCTGCGCGCGGGCGCGCCGGTGGGTCTCGTCTTCCAGTCGATTGCCGGCAGCCAGCGCGGAAACGAGTCCTTCGGCATCTCGGTGGGCCTGCTCGACGAGGCCTATGCCCTGGCGCAGCAGCACTGCATCCCCGCCGGCCCGAACTTCATGTATTTCGAGACCGGCCAGGGCTCGGCGCTCTCGGCCGACGCGCACCATGGCTGGGACCAGTTGACGCTGGAGGCGCGCAACTATGGGCTGGCCAGACGCTACAACCCCTTCCAGGTCAACACGGTCGTGGGCTTCATCGGCCCCGAGTATCTCTACGACGCGCGCCAGATCCAGCGCGCCGGTCTGGAGGACCACTTCATGGGCAAGCTAACGGGACTGCCCATGGGCTGCGACGCGTGCTACACCAATCATGCCCGGGCGGACCAGAACGACATCGAGAGCCTGGCGGTCATGCTGACTGCGGCCGGCTGCAACTACTTCATGGGCGTGCCGATGGGGGATGACTCGATGCTGTCCTACCAGTGCACCTCCTATCACGACACGGCAGCGTTGCGCCAGGCTTTCCGGTTGCGCCCTGCGCCCGAATTCGAGCGCTGGCTGGAGGACCTCGGCCTGCTGGCCGGCGGTGTCCTGACCGAACGGGCCGGCGACCCCTCATTTTTCCTGGGAGGTAACCGATGACCCTCTCCTCCGCAGCCACCGGCCTGGCGATCGACCTGGACGACACGGCCGCAACCCCGAGCATTGCGCAGCCTGCAGACCCGGCCGGGCTGGCCAAGCTGGCTGCGGCCACGACGGCGCGCATCGCCGTGGGCCGCGCCGGTCCGCGGCCCCGGACGTCGACCCTGCTGCGCTTCCAGGCCGATCACGCCGTCACGCAGGATGCTTTGTACCGCGACGTCGACCCGGCGCTGTTGGACAGCCTCGACCTCTTCGAGGTACAGACGCGCGTCACCGGCGGAAAGCAGGAATACCTTCTGCGCCCCGACCTGGGCCGCCGCCTGAGCGATGCAGCGCGCGAGACTGTGGCTGACGGCTGCGCGTTCGGCGCCGACGTGCAGGTCTGCATCGGCGACGGCCTGAGCGCGGCCGCCATCGAGGCGAATGTGGCCGCCATCCTGCCCGTGATCGCGCGTGGCGTTCGTAGTGCGGGTCTCACCTTCGGCACGCCCTTCTTCATTCGGTACTGTCGCGTCGGCGCATTGAACGATATCGGGGACCTGCTCCGTCCCAGCGTGGTCGTGCTGCTTATCGGGGAGCGGCCGGGCCTCGGCCGCGCGGACAGCATGAGCGCCTACATGGCCTACCGGCCCAAGGCCGGCGACACCGATGCCAACCGCGAGGTGCTCTCTAACATCTATGAAGGCGGCGGAAGCAACCCGTTGGAAGCCGGCGCGACGATCGTGCAGATGGCGCTCCGGATGCTGGACGACGGCCATTCGGGAGTGCGGCGGTAGCGCACGAGGGTTGGCGCGCCGCGGCATACCTGTCACCACCGCAGCACCGGTTTGCGGGTCATGCTTGTGGCCGCCGCCTTATCGCCTCTCCGGCGGCTCAGTGATTGGCGGCTGGCAGCTAAGCAACATTGACCTGCGAGTTCTACGAGCGCTACCGCCTGGCACGCGGCAGGCACCTGCGTCATGCAAGACCCACTATCATGAAAGGACATCCGTATCTCGGTTTCTCGCTGGTCGCTGTTGTACTTACAGGAGCTTTTGCGTATGTGATCCTCCTGCATCGGGAACTTCCAATCTGGGTTGTGTACCTGATCGGCATCAACTCGGCGGCATTCCTACTCTATTGGTATGATTGGCTGAGCCGAACTGCTGGACGAGATCGTGCCCTTCGTGGCCCAATGCCGGCAGCGCGCGACAGGTCGCCTCAGACCACATGCCGTAAGCGCTGCGCACGATCGTCGATCTGATGCGTTCGGCCAAGAGCGAGAAGGTGCAGCCGGACGCCACAACTACCCTACTGGCCTTGGCCGGCGTGCGGCCGGCGAACGAGGTCGAGGAAGAGAAGCCCGCCGGCATCGAGCAGCAGCGGCCGGCGAAGGCATCAATCTGCAGTTCTGCTGGCTGATGATCAACTACGACATCCCCTGGAACCCCGCCCGGCTCGAGCAACGCATGGGCCGCATCCACCGCTACAAGCAGAAGCACGATCCGGTGCACGTGGTCAACCTGGTGGCCGGCAAGACGCGCGAGGGCCGCGTCATGCGCATCTTGCTGGAGAAGCTGGAGGTGATCCGGGCCGAGTTGAAGTCGGACAAGGTCTTCGACGTGGTGGGCCGGCTGTTCGAGGGCGTCTCGCTGGCCGACTACATGGAGCGCGTCCTGCAGCCCGGTGGCGTGCAGGCCGTCGAGCAGGAGCTGGCCGGCAAGCTGACCAAGGAGCAAGTGCAGGCCATCGCCGCCCGCGAGCGCTCCTGCTCGGCGCGGGCGGCGACTGGGAACTGTCCCGGAGGGATGTTCGCCAGGAATTGCCGCGCCTGCAGGCCGACCTGGCCCATGAAGTTTATCGCCACCTGCTACCCGGCTACGTCCGCCGTTTTGTGGAGCGGGCCGCACCGCTGGTGGACATCGCGCTGGAGGAACACGGCGACGGGACTTTTGCGTTGCGGCCGGCGAAGCCCGGCGCACTGGATGCCATTTGGCCCGTCCTTGAGAGCTACCCGGTGGCCCAGCGCGACCGGCTGACCTACGAGCGGACAGCCGATGGGTCCACAGCCATCTTCCTGCATCCGGGCAAGCCGGTGTTCGACTGCTTTCAGGCCCTGGTGTGCCATCGCCATGCCGGCGAAGCACTGCGCGGCAGCGTGTTCGTCGACGCCGCCGGCGATCAGCCCAGCCTCTTCCACCTGGCGTTGGTGGAGATCGTGCGCCACGCCGACGAGCAGGCGCCCGGCCTGGGCCGCGAGGAGTTGGTGGACCTGCGCCTGGCGGCTTTGCGCCAAGACGGGCAGGGTCGCGTCGAGCCGGCGTCGGTGGAGAGCCTGTTTATTTGGCAGCCGCAGCCACACGGCGCCGCAGCAGCGCTGGATCTCGTGGCGGCCGGACAGCGCCTCGCCGAGCAGGCCGCCGAGCACATCGTGGCTCAGGTCGCCGAGCCCTTGGCCGAACGACACCGCCAGGCCTTGCTGGCGAGCCTACCCGAGCGCAGGCGTTTTCTCGAGGCCGGCTACGGCTACCAGGCCATCGAGTTGGCCACGACTCGCTCCCGCTGGACCGAGAAAGCCCATGCCGGCGATCCCAGGGCTAAGGGCGAGATCACGCGCATCAAGGAGCGGCAACGCCGGCTGGCCGAGCAGCGCCAGGCCGCGCCGGACCGACTGGTAAACGAGCCGGAGCTGATTGGCGTGGGCAACGTCACCTTCCTGGCGCACGCTCTGGTGCTGCCCTCGACCGACCCGGAGGACAAGCGACGCCAGGATGCCGAGGTGGAGGCCATTGCCGTGCTGGTGGCCACCGCCTACGAAGTTGGCCGCGGCGCCAGCGTCCGAGACGTTTCGACCATGGACCGCGCCGTGGCCACCGGGTTGGAGCCGCACCCTGGCTACGACCTGCTGTCGCAACGCCCCGACGGCAGCGAGTTGGCCATTGAGGTCAAGGGCCGCGCCTGCGGCGGGGAGGTCGAGATCAGCCAAAATGAGTGGGTCAAGGCCTGCAACCTGGGCGAACGGTACTGGCTGTACGTCGTGCACGATTGCGCGACCTCGCAGCCCCATCTGCGACGCATCCGCGATCCCTGGAACAGCCTGATCGCCCAGGCCAAGGGCAGCATGATCATCGGCGAGCAGCAGATTCTGTTGTTTGCTGAGGCGGAGTAGGCGATGGCTGCGACATCTAGTCACGCCTGCAAGTAGTCATCATGTCAGTGTAAAATCCGCAAATTCCGCCTCTCCGGCATTCGTTGTCAGCATTCGTTGTGATATGGAGCGAGCGCGGCAGATATCACAACGAATGCTGACAACGAATGCCGGAGGCCCAGCGAACCCGATGACTACAAGATACTGCTGGAGAAACTGGACGGCAAGATCGTGGCAGTTAACCTCCAAGTTTCTCAACGTGACTACGTACGACGGACCCTTGCAGCGACGGAATTCTTGTGGTATGATCTGATACAAGTCAAGTAAGGATTTATACCACATGAGCGAAAATCTCTCCCCGATTTCGATCATCAAACGACTCCACGAGCTTGATCTGTTTTTCGTGACCACGGGCGCGGTGGCCGATCTGTTCGAGCTGCCGCCGACGCGGGTTTATCAACTGGTAATCCAGCTCAAGGAGTTGGGATTATTAGCCGAGGTCGAGAACGGCAAGTACTTGGTCTTGGGCTTCGAGCCGGAGCGGGTCCTGGCCAACCCCTTGTTCATCGCCAGCCAGCTAGTGACGCCCGGCTACGTCTCATTCTGGTCGGCGCTGCACTACTACGGCTTCACCGAGCAGGCGCCGCTGACTGTGTTTGTGGCGACGACCAAGAAGAAGCGCCCGGTGGTCTTTCGCGAACAGCGCTTTCGCTTCGTGACTGTGCAGCCCCGCAAGCTGTTCGGCTACCGTCGCGACACCGTCGGCGAGTTGCCGGTGTTGATCGCCGACGAGGCCAAGGCCCTCGTGGACAGCCTGGCCGAGCCGCGCTATGCCGGCGGCGTGGCCGAGGTGGCGAAGGCGCTGCAAGCCTCGCTGGCGGAGCTCGACGTAGCGACGCTGCTGGACTATGCCAACCGGATGGGCGACAAGAGCCTGGGTTCCCGGCTAGGCTTTCTGCTCGCCAGGCTAGGGCACGCGCCGGCCGGAGACGATCTGATCCACTCGACCAGCCCGGTCAAGCTCGACCCAAGCCGGCCGGCCAACGGCCGGGTGGACAACCTATGGCGGGTCAACGTCAATCTGACTGACGCCGAGCTATTTCCATTGGGGGTGAGCTGATGTTAACACGAACGCAGATCCAACGCCTGGCCCAGCGCCAGCGCGTCGGTTTACAGGTGCAGGAGCGGGACTATCTCCAGCACTTGCTGCTGCTGGCGCTGACTGGCCGTTCGCAAGGGTTGGTGTTCAAGGGCGGGACCGCGCTGCGGCTGGTGTATCGCGGCAACCGCTTTTCGGAAGACCTCGACTTCAACGTGGCCGCCGGTGTGGACAATCTGGCCGATGTGGCCGGCTTGCGCAGCCTCTGGCAGCAGATCGTCGATGACCTGGCCGACTTCGGCGTGCTGGCCGAGGTGCGCAACGAGTGGGAAGGCGAGGTGGGATACAGCCTGGACGTGAGCTATCAAGGCCCCCTGTACGATGGCCGCAACCGCAGTAAGGGCAAGGTGCGGGTAGACATCAGCCGGCGGATGGAGGCTGTAGAGGCGCGGCGCGAGCTGGTGCGCTCCGAATACGACGACGTGCGGCCGTTCGTGGTGACCGTGCTGACACCAGAGCATCTCCTGGCTGAGAAAGTGCGGGCGCTGGTGGTGCGCGCCAAGCCGCGCGACCTGTATGATGTGTGGCTCCTGTTGGGCCAGGGTGTGGCGTTGGAGCGGAGCCTGGTGGAGCGCAAGCTAGCGCTGTACGACTTGATCCTGACGCCCGCCATCGTAGACGCAGCGCTGGCCCAAGCAGCCGCCGGCTGGGAGCGCGACCTGCGGCCGCTGCTGTCGCAGTACGTGGAGGCTGAGGTGGCGCTGCGCGCTGGCGACATTCTGAAACAGATATCTGATCGTGAGCAGAAAGGTTCCTAGCTTGACCGACCACCCCCGCCTCATCGAAGTCGCCTTCCCGCTGAAACAGGCGTCCATCGAACTCGGTACGCGAGAAGAACGTGCGGCATGGGCATATCTCGACGCTCCATATCTGGCCAGCGCGCTGCTTTCACGCTGCATGCAGAGCGGTAGTGTGTTTTGTACCGACCCCGAAACACGGCATTTCCTTGAGACAAGGATAATGCATATTTGAAGCGTGGAAGCAGGCGATCGTGAGGAGATCGAAGAAGGCGCCGGCAGCACCCTGCGTCTCAAGGCCTGGCAGCAGCGCAAGCGGGCTACCATGGGTTACGACCCGGCGCTGGACCATGTGACGCAGCACCTGCCGCTGTTCCCCGACCTGCCCGCCGAGGTCTCGCCCAGCCGCGAGCTGCCGCTGATCGACCAACTGCACCGCCTGATGCATTTCTGGCGCGCCCGCGACGTGGTCAAGGTCGACGACTACCTGGACGTGCGCGGCCTGCGGCGCAACAAGCTCTTCCAGCAACTGCTCCAGGCGCTGATCGAGCTGGCCGCCGCCGGCAGTGAGGAGCGCGCGCTGCTGGAGAGCATCAGCAATCACCTGGGCGCGCACGGGACCGCGCTGCCGACCCTGTTCGTTTATCCATTCGATAGCAAGAGGTGAGCATGACCTACGAGGAACTGGCCGAGTTGATTGCCACGGCGCAGCAATTTCAGAGCGAGCTAGGCGACATCGAAATCAAGACGGCCCAACGCGGGACGCCGCAACGTCTCCACAAATCGCTGTCGGCCTTTGCTAATCGCAGCGGAGGAGGTGTCATCCTGCTCGGCCTGGACGAGAACCGCAGTTTCGAGATCGTTGGGGTCGGCGATCCGCAGAAGATTGTGGCTGACATCAGCCAGTTGGCGGCCGATGCCATGGAGCCGCGCCTCAATCCCGAATTCACCCTGGCCGAGGTGGCCGGTAAGACAGTGTTGGCTGTCGAAGTCTTCGAGATCGCAACTGAGCAGAAGCCCTGCTTCTACAAACCAGCCGGACTGCAAAGCGGCTCCTACATCCGGGTGGGCAATTCCAATCGCCAAATGAGCGGCTACGAAGTCTTCAGTTACCTGAGCAACCGCGGCCAACCGGCCTTCGACGAGGAAGCAGTGAGCGAGGCCACGCTTGCAGACATCGACCGGGATCGCCTGGATGACTTCATCCGTCAGTTGCGCCGGTCGCGCATGGACGCGCCTTACTTGCAGCGGCCTTTCGAGGATCTGCTCAGGCAACTGCGTATCGTGCGCGAGGTCGATGGGGTGGCGCGGCCCACCCTGGCCGGTCTGCTAATGTTCGGCTCCTACCCACAAAGCTTCGAACCGCAGTTGGTGATCACCTTCGTGCAGTACTACGGCACAGATGAGGCCGAGAAGACCCCGCGCGGCGAGCGGTTCCTGGATAACCGCAAGTTCGAAGGGCCGATCCCGGACATGGTCGCCAACGCTGTCAACTACGTCATGGCCAGCATCCGCAAGAGCAGCTTGATCGAGGGGTTGCTGCGCCGGGACATCCCCGAATATCCCGAAGAGGCTGTGCGCGAGGCGATCGTCAATGCCGTAGCGCATCGCGATTACAGCCGCTATGTGCGCGGCAGCTACATCCAGATCAGGCTCTTCGCCGACCGGTTGGAGGTGCACAGCCCGGGCGGGCTCTTTGGCTACGTGACCGAGGAAACGCTGGAGGACGAGCAGTCCACGCGCAACCGCGTCCTCATGCGCCTGATGGAAGATGTCCACCTGGTGGAGAACCGCGGCAGCGGCATCCAGGCGATGATCGAGGCTATGCGCCGGCTTAACCTGGAACCGCCTCGCTTCCAGGATCGCCGGACATCGTTCTGGGTGACCTTCCGCAACCATACCCTTCTCGGTCCGCAGACCATCGCCTGGCTGAACCGTTTCGCCAACCGTCCGCTCAACGACCGGCAGCGGCTGGCGTTGGCGTACCTGCGCTACAACGAGCAGCTTACTAATGGCGACTACCGGCGGCTCAACCACGTCGATCTGATCACCGCCGGGCGGGAGCTGCGCACCCTCGTCCAGGCTGGCCTGATCGAACAGCGCAGCGCGCGGCGCTGGGCTTACTACACATTGACCTCACCATCTGATGTCGAAAAAGAGGCTGAGCCTGCTCTGCCCTCGTCCGAAAGCCAGATCCTGGCTTACGTCCGAGAGCATGGCAGCATCAGCAACGCCGAATGCCGTACTCTGCTCGGAGTTGACTTGAGACGAGCATCTTATTTGTTGCGCAAGCTGCAGGATGAGGGTTTTCTAAAACGCACAGGTCAGGGGCGCTGGTCGCGCTATGACCTTGTCCACTCTATAAACAATCTATAAACAATCTATCGATGAAAATTGTTTATAGATTGTTTATAGACGTTCGCTAGTATCTTCTCAATAATCCGGGGTAGGGGCATGGCCTTGCGCCCGCCCTCCGGGGCGACCGCAAGGGCCTGGCCCCTACAAATTGAGAAGATACGTATTGGGAGCTAGAATGCGATGAGCAACATATCCTGGACCCCCTGGCACAAAGTCGTCACCCTGCGGCCCGACTTGCGCTCCGGCGAGCTGCCGCTGGCCATCTTCGCCGCCGATCTGTACGATGTGGTCATGCAGAAGGGCTTGCGACCGGTCTACGAGGACCCGGCGCAATTCTTCGCCCTGACCTACCCCACCTACAACCTGCGCGAGCTGGCGCGGGACGTGGTGCTGCGCCTGGCGGGGCAGAACGACAAGGCTGTGCGCCAGCTGGAGTTGACCTACGGCGGCGGTAAGACTCACACGTTGATCACGCTCTACCACCTGGCCCATCAGCCGCAAGCTTTGCCCAACCTGCCGGCCGTCCAGGAGTTCATCCAACATATCGGCATCATGCCGCCCAAAACCCGCATCGCGGCCCTGACCTTCGACAAACTGGACGTAGAAAAGGGTATGGAGGTGCGCGGTCCGGCGGGCGAGCAGCGCTGGCTCAGCCAGCCTTGGAGCGTGCTGGCCTTCCAACTCGCCGGCGCCGATGGCCTGCGCCTGCTGCATGCCGGCGGGCTCGACGGTGAGCGCGAGACCGCGCCGGCCGAGAACCTGCTGGCCGAGCTGCTGGCCCTGCCTGGCAGGGATGGGCTGTCCACCCTGGTGTTGATCGACGAAGTGTTGATGTACGCCCGCGAGAAAGTGGGCATGGACCCGCTGTGGCGCAGCCGGCTGGTCAACTTCTTCCAGTATCTCACTCAAGCCGTCGTCAAGGTCGATCGGGCCGCGCTGGTGGCGTCGCTGCTGGCCACCGACCCGCGCAAGAGCGACTCCCTGGGCAGGGAAATCACCGGAGAGCTCTACGCCATCTTCCGCCGCGAGCGCGAGGAAAGCGTGGAGCCGGTGCTCAAGGAGGACGTCAGCGAGGTCCTGCGCCGGCGCTTCTTCACCCCCGAGTCGATCCGCGACCGCGAGGCCTTCCGGCCGCACGTCGTGGCCGCGCTCAAGGGCATCGCCGAGCTAGACGGCCAGACGCAGCAGGAGGGAAAGGCCGCGGAGGAGCGCTTTCTGCACAGCTACCCCTTCCATCCCGACTTGACCGAGGTTTTCTACACCAAGTGGACCGGGCTGGAGGGCTTCCAGCGCACGCGCGGCGTCCTGCGGACCTTCGCCCTGGCCCTACGTGAGGCCGAGCGCTGGGACGACAACCCCCTGGTCGGCCCCAGCGCGTTCCTGGCGCCGCCCGGCCAAAGCCCCATCGGTGAGGCGGCGCGCGAGCTGACCAACATCGCCAGTGTGGAAGAGTACGAAGGCAGGCGCCATGAGTGGAACGCCATCCTGCAAGGGCGAACTGGAAAAGGCGGCCGGCATCCAGCACGAGTTCCCCGGCCTGCAACACCGGGAGCTGGAGCAGGCCGTGCTCGCCACCTTCCTGCACTCCCAGCCCATCGGCCAGAAGGCCTTGACCCGCGAGCTGCTCCTGCTGGTCGGCCCCACCCGTCCCGATCGGATCGAGCTGGAGAAGGCCCTGCGCCGCTGGGCCGAGCTTTCCTGGTTCCTGGACGAGGCCGGCCTGCAAGGGGTCGACGATGCCGAGCAGGCCCTGCCTAAGACCTGGCGTCTCGGCTCCAAGCCCAACCTGCGCCAGATGCATCACGATGCCTGTCGCTACCGGGTGCCGGGCGAGTTGGTCGAGGCGCGGCTGATCGAGGATATCGAGAAGCTCAAGAGCCTGACGGCCGGCGCGTCGGGCGCGGGCGTCAAAGTGCACACCCTGCCCAACAAGCCGGCCAACGTCGAGGACGACGGCGATTTCCATTTCGTCGTCCTGGGTCCCAAGGCCGCCAGCGAGCCGGGCAAGCCTAGCCCTGAGGCCCGCCGGTATCTGGACGAGGTCACCGGGCCGCACTATCCGCGCGTCTATCGCAACGCCATCCTCCTGGCCGTGCCCTCAGTAGACGGCCTCGAAGCCGCGCGCAATCGCATCCTGGAGCTGCTGGGCTGGGAGGAGGTGCGCAGCCAGCTCAAGGACCAGGAGCTCGGACCCCATCCGCGAGCAAACCCTGACTTACAGCATTGAAACAGCCCGTAAGAAGATCCCCGACGCTATCCGCCAGGCCTACTGCCTGGTCGTCACGGTATCGGACAAAAACGAGGCGCAGGCGTTTCGTTTACAGGTCGGCAGCGAGCCGCTCTTCACCGCCATCAAGAAGGACTCCCGCAGCCGCATCCAGGAGGTAGCCGTCAACGCCGAGGCGCTTTTGCCGGGCGGCCCCTACGATCTGTGGCACAGCGGCGAAACCGCGCGCTGGCTCAAGGACCTGGCCGGCGCGTTTGCCCAGCATCCACATCTGCCCAAAATGCTCAACCGCCAGGCCGTCCTCGATACCCTGGTGGACGGCTGCCGGCAGGGGCTGTTCGTGCTGCGCCTCAAGCGCCCTGACCAGTCCTACCGCACCTTCTGGCGTCAGCAGCCGGACGAGCCAGCGCTCAAGGACAAGGCGTTGGAGGTGGTGCTGCCCGAGGCCGCGACCCTGGCCGAGATGGCGCCGGAGCTCTTGATACCGGGCGCGTTGCCGGGGTTGTTCGACCCGGCGGCCATTTCCGTGCAGCAGGTGCTCGACTACTTCTCCGGCCAGCATGTAACCCGTGTTCAGAAAGAAGACTACAGCGAACCGCTGGCAATCCCCCACGCCGAGCCGGCCACGGTCAATGCGGCCATCGGCGAGGCCGTACACAACGGCCGGCTTTGGTTGACCTACGGCCCGGCCAGCATCCTGGGTGAGGAGATCCCGATTGGCCTGCTGGCGCCGGATGCCCTCCTGCAAGTCCCGCCACCGCCCATTGGCGCGCCTGAGATCCTGCCGACCGCCCTACCGGATGCCTGGCAGGGCGAGCAGACCACTGCGCTAGCGTTGCTGGCTGCGTTGTCGGGCAAGAAGAACCGGTCGTTGCCGTGGACGCGCGTGCAAAGCGCGATTGACGGCGCGCTGAAGGCACATCTGCTGGAGCTGGCGTTGGACACAGGTAAGTGGCCATGCGATCTAAGTGGCGCGCAGTTCGTCAAGATACGCGTGGCGGCGGTGCAGCCGCCAACCCCACCGCCACCGCCGCCCGCCAGGCCCAATGTCGTGAGCGCCGAAGCTGAGTTGCGCATTGACCAAGTTCAAGATCTGGCTGAGGCGCTGGGCGAGCTCCAAGCCGTCGCCATGCCAAACAAGCTCATATTGCACCTGCACATCGAAATGCATGCGGAAGGGCAGGCTCCAAGCCAAGACAGCATTGCCAAAGCGAACCAGGTGTTGAACGAAACCTTTGGCTCGGACATCCTGAAGCTCAAGTAACCGTAGATTGCTCGAAGCCTTAAGCCGGCAAGTCCGGCCGCCAGTCGGACATCCAGCGGACCGCCAATTCAATCGCTCAAGGCCACCCCTATGTCTATCCCATCCTTCTCCCACCTTCTCCAGCCCACGCTGACCGCGCTCCACGATTTGGGTGGCGTCGCCGCCATCAAGGCCATCGACGAGCATGTTCTTCGCGGGCTCGATCGTCCACCCGAAGACTTGGTCCAGCCCCATTCCGGCAAGAACATGACCGAGCTGGAGTATCGCCTCCACTGGGCGCGTACCTATCTGAAGCATTATGGTCTGATCACCAATGCCAAACGCGGCCTTTGGACGCTTACCGAGCGCGGGCAAACGATCGATCAAATCAACCCAAAAGAAGTCATGGCGTTTGTCCATGAACTCAAGAAGAAAGCCAGGGCTTCCGGTAACACATCTGAGCGATCCACAGTCATTAACGCATCCCCCACAGCGAATGGCGCTGCTGCGGATAGGCCAACGCCAGTAATACAAGCTGATCTCTCTCACTCCCTGACGCCTCACCTTCCCACTAACACGAGTGTTCGCCACTTCGTTGCCATCATGGACAATGTCTCCGAGTCCCTGTTCCACAACATGGTTGGCGAACTGTGAGCGCAAAGGGGCAATCCCCAGGAACAAGTCGAGTGGGCCGATCCCGACCAGTGGATTCCCGAGCGTCTGGACGGGAACGAACAGGCACTGGCCCTGCGGCTTTGGCGTAAGTCCAAGCGTACGGTCAATCCGAGGTACGCGCGGGGCCCATGGACCCTTGCTACTCGCCATGGTCTAATCGTCAAGGCAAACGACTCTCTGCACCTCACGGAACGTGGCCGCCAGTTCATCGCCGAGCCGACGGGGCTGGTCGTGGCAGAAATCGATGGCACCGAGGGGACCCTCACGGTCCTGCGCCTGGTGGCGGAAAAGGGGCCGGGCTGACTTATCTGGCCGCTAATGCCGTCTTGCTGCCGGGACCGACCGTTGTCGCCAGCCTGCGCTCCGATATCCATAAGCTCGCCAAGGAACTGCGCCAGGAGGCGCGTGAGCAGCTGGCCAGCCACTTAGCCCAGATGAACCCCTTCAAGTTCGAGGAACTGATCAAACTCCTGCTGGAGGAGATGGGCTACGACGACGTCGAAACCACCACGCCCACCAACGACAAAGGCGTGGATGTCGTGGCTAACATCGAGTTGGGAATCAGCTCGGTGCGCGAGGTGATTCAGGTCAAGCGCCACAAAGGGAGCCTCAATCGCACCGTGCTGGACCAGTTGCGCGGCTCCCTGCACCGCTTCAATGCCGTGCGTGGCACCGTCATCAGCACAGGCAAGTTCTCCAAGGGCGCGCTGGAAGCAGCCTTCGAACGCGGTGCGGCGCCCATCACGCTCATCGACGGCGACAAGCTGCTCGATCTGCTCATGGAGCGTCAGATTGGTGTGACCAAGAAGTCGGTTGAGTACTACGAGTTCGATCCTGCGAAGCTAGCGCAATTTGAGATTGAAACTTCGGCTGACGGATCGGCAAGGTAGGTGATAAGAAAGGGAACTCGCAACGCCAAGGTCAGGAAAGATCTATCTTATCCAATCCAACAACACCCTGCAGGCTCTCAGCCAGCAGCCCTACCCCAACGAAGACCTCTTTCAGGGTCTCCTGGAAAAGTATCCCGACCTGCTTGCCGGCGACCAAATGGACCAGGTCAACCCGCGGCGCTGGCTGCTGGTGGCCGCAAAGACCGATCCGCGCGTGGCGCACGAAGGTCCGCCGCCGGCGTGGCCAGGTCTGGTTGGGCACCCGTAACCTGGACAGTCACTTCCCAAATCTTACCGGTTGCGGTATACTGACCTTAACCTGAACCGAACCGTTGCGGAAGGAGATGAGGATATGAGTGAAATCGACTTGTTGAAGCGAATCACGGTCAATCCGCGCATTTTTGGGGGCAAGCCCATTGTCCGCGGGCGACGCCTCGCGGTCGAACACGTGCTGGGCATGCTGGCAGCAGGCGACACCGCACAGACGCTGTTGGAAGCCTATCCCTGGCTGGAGGAAGACGACGTCCGTGCTTGTCTGCTCTACGCACGTAAAGTAGTTGGCGAAGAGCGCATCGAGCCGTTGACGATGGAACCTGCTCTGTGAGAGTCTTGCTGGACACCTGCGTATGGGGCGGAGTACGCCAGGTGCTATCGGACGCCGGTCATGATGTCGTCTGGACGGGAGATTGGGACGAAGATCCGGGCGACGACGAGATATTGGCCCAGGCTTACAGGGAAAGCCGAGTGCTGGTGACCTTGGACAAGGACTTTGGGAGGTTGGCTTTTCTGCATGGCAAGCCGCACGCCGGGATCTTGCGGCTTGTCAACCTATCGACCCAGCAACAGGCCGCCGTGTGCCTGCGTGTGCTTGGTCAGCATGGGACGACACTTCAAGCGGGTGCAATCATCACTGCGGAACTGGATAGGGTACGAATTCGACAATCTGGTAGTTCGCAGACGTAGCTCGATGCCGAGGACTACCTCATGGAGACCTTCCCCATCGTCAAGCGCAAGGACGTGGCCAGCCACGGCGAGTACCGCACCAAGCGAGTGATCCTGGATATCTACGATGCCATGCAGCGGGCGATTGACACTGGCGAGCCGTACCAGACGCCTCTCGATCCGCCGCCGGCTGATCCGCGGGTGGCGCATACCGGCGAGCCGCCGGCATGGTTGAATGACACACCGTATGGCGCCCCTAAATCTGGACAACGGTCAGATCCACCACGACCTCACGACCGCCCCACCCATCCACCCGGTCGTGGGCACGCACTGTAACTCGTGTCACGTCGGACGGAACCACGAGACTGCTTTGGCTGCGGGTGAAGGGCTGTTCTGTTTCGTAGGGCTGGAGCAGCAGGCGAGTGAACGGACTGTTTGGGTCGGGCTTCGCCACTGCGCCGTCGGGCAACACTACATCCCAGCCGTCGGCATAGTCCTCCCATCCGGTGTTGGGTGTCTCGGATAGACCTGCAGAACGGTCCGCCTGGCAGTTACGCGAACATCGACGGCACCACCTCACTCACCTCGCCAGAGGGGCGAATCGCGCTCAGTCCGATGATCACATCTGCCGGCAGACCGGCCCGCACGGCAGCCTCGCGAATAGCCTCAGCACTGGGCGCCTCGTACAGGCAGTAGGTTTTCTTCTTGTCGGCGCTCAAGAAAGAAATCAGCCAATTGACTCCGACATCTGCGTTGATTTGATTGACGGCCGATGCACCGTCCAATGACATTTCAAGTTGCTCAGCGAAATTGCGCTCGATCAGGAAAATCGGCATAGGGGTCTCCCTTTGTGTGTACCTTTTCTTCAGAATAGGATTTCGGAGTTTGTTTGGGAAGCGGCTTGCTGGAGCGTCTCAGCCTTGTGAACCAGGGCCTGCATGCCTAGCGCACCGGCAGTCAGCAGGGCAGGTTCCAGCAAAGACGCGGCCTCGACGCAATCGCCCGGCCAACCGCGCGCCAGAAGCATGGATGCGTATTGACCTTCCGCGTGGGCCAGCCATAACCTTCACATCTGGCAGGTCGGTCGTCATGACCGGCTAGGCAGCACTTACTCAGTCTTAGCCAGGTGCTCGTCGGCTGTCACCAGGCTTAATTCAACTCAAGATTGTGCGGCAGCTTTCAACCTGAGCAGCCGTCAGCGACCGCCACGTCACGGGGGAACAAACTGATGGGCGCGCGATCCCTTCTTTGGTGTTATACTTGACTCATCGACCTATCCGTACCTATCGCAAAGAGGTGGACCCATGAAGGCGAGAAGACTACTCTCTGTGTGCGTTGCAGTTGTCCTACTAGCAACGGTATCAGTCGCCGCCGCAGCAACACCGTTGGCTAGCCCTTGTATGTCTGGGGGTGCCTACGATCCCGCCTGTGATGTCAATCACGACGGCCTCATCGACATCTACGACATTCAACTTACTGCCGGCCATTGGGCACAAACGGGCACCTATAACATCTACCCGGCCATGGTGCCAAAGACCGGGCAGACCACATCGTTTGGAGCAGGTGATGACGGTGCCCTGCAGAAAGGTGTGGCCTGGCCGAACCCGCGCTTCACTGACAACAGCAACGGCACAGTGACCGACAACCTGACCGGCTTGATCTGGCTGGAGTATCCTGACTGTTTTGGGATGAGCAACTGGACGACGGCCTTGAACGACGCCAACACGCTGAACAGTGGTGAATGTGGCCTGACCGATGGCTCGGTAGAGGGCAACTGGCGGCTACCCAACGTGCGCCAGCTGCAGGGCCTGATTGATTATGGACGGTACCAGCCTGCTCTGCCGAGCGGCCACCCCTTCATCGGCGTCCGGTCGGCTTACTACTGGACGAGTACTACTCACGCCGGCAGCTCGTCGTACGCCTGGCGTGTTGGCCTGGACAACGGCCGCGTGTTCTACGACGTCAAGGCAAACACCTACTACGTGTGGCCGGTGCGTGGCGGATAATGAGCTTGGATGATGGTACTTCGAGCACTTTGACCGTGAAGCCTGTTGTTTTGCTACCTTGATTAGCGCAGCGTGCATATCTGTACCAGCCACGAAGGCTTTGTCTCGTTCCGAGGCTACAATGTCTGGTATCGTATCGTCGGTGACCATGAAACCCCAGGCAGGTTGCCGCTCCTGTGCTTGCATGGTGGGCCGGGAGCAACCCATGACTACCTGGAACCGCTGGAGTCGCTGGTGGCTACTGGACGTCGTGTCATCTTTTTTGACCAATTAGGGTCTGGCAACTCGGATCATCCACACAACCCGTCCCTATGGACGGTGCCGCTGTTTGTCGAAGAATTGAGCGTCGTACGCGAGACACTTAGCCTTGAGCATCTTCACATCCTCGGTCAGTCATGGGGAGGAATGCTTGGCATGGAATATGCTTTGACGCAACCACTGGGCTTGGCGAGCTTGATCGTTGCTGATTCTCCCGCAAGCATGCCCCAATGGGTTGCGGAAGCGAACCGCCTGCGTGCGAAACTCCCACCCGATGTCCAGGAGACCCTGCTTAGGCATGAGGCGGCTGGCACCACGGATGACCCCGCATATCAGGAAGCTATGTTGGTTTTCTACCGCCGTCATCTCTGCCGGCTCGATCCTTGGCCTGATTGCCTCAACCGCACATTTGAACAACTCTCGAAAGACCCTGAAGTCTACAACACGATGAACGGTCCGAGTGAGTTCCACGTAATCGGTGTCATCAAGGACTGGGACATTGTGTACCAACTGGGTGAAATTCATGTACCCACGTTGGTCATTTCGGGTCGATACGATGAAGCTACACCTGAAATAGCCGGGACAGTACACCGTGGCATACCTGGATCGGAATGGGTTCTATTCGAGAATAGTTCGCATATGCCGCACCTTGAAGAAGCGGAGCGATACTTGCAAGTGTTGACAGATTTCCTGGATCGCGTCGAGTTGCAGATGTACCCAGCCCTGTGACCAGCCTTTCGTGACTCTCAGCGGTCAAACAGGATAAAGTGCAAGAAGCCTGATGGCAAGAATACGCTCTGCTCACGATGTACAGAGCGGGCTAACCGCGCATTCAGCCGGCCCCTCACTCGTTTCGCGGCGGATGATGCGACCTATGTTATATCAACCCACAACTCAAGTCTTACCTTGGGCATGCCCTCGCTCAAACCACGCTTCCAACTCAGCAGGTATGCCTACTCCAAAACCCTGCTCTCCCCGTCGATCACATCTGGATCCGCTGCTGGCATCGCGCCTATCACAACGCTCACGTTGACTGGCGCTGACATGATCTCTTTCAACGGCTCCTGGCTGGCAACATCGCTTGCTCGAACACCAGCAATCGCCAGCAGGAACTCGCCGGCTCGTAGCTCATCGGCGGCTCGTGCTTGTGGATGCTTGCCTAGCGCAATGTCGGCTATGCGACATGTGTCCGCGGCGGCCACCGTTTCATGTACACTGCAATAGGCTGCCTGCTTGTTTGCCTCGCATTTGAACATCCCGAACAGGTCGTGCATAATCAATTGTCGGTCTCCTCGTCCCGTAGGCCAAGACGAGGACCGAGGAAACTTATGTGAAGTCACTTAGAGAGGATTCGACTATGTCCGATAAGGGCGTGAACAACGAGCTTTTCCTGATCACCGGCGCCACCTCCGGCATCGGCAAGGCCGCGGCGCTGGCGATCACTGCGCACGGGGGCAAAGTGGTGATCGTGGGACGCAACCCACAGAAGACCGCGACGACGGTGGCTGAGATCAAGCAGGTAAGCGGCAGCCCGGCGGTGGAGTATCTTCTGGCCGACCTGTCGTCGCAGGCCGAGGTCCGCCGGCTGGCGGCGGAGTTCCATCAGCGCTACGACCGGCTGGACGTGTTGGTCAACAACGCCGGCGGGGTTTTCATGCGCCGGCAAGAGACGGTCGACGGCCTGGAAATGACATTTGCGCTGAATCATCTGAGCTACTTCCTGCTGACAAATCTGTTGCTCGACATGCTCAAGGCCAGCACACCAAGCCGGATCGTCAACGTATCCTCAGGGGCAGAAAGCGGCGCCAGGCCCGATTGGGATGACCTGCAAATGACAAAGAACTACAGCGGCTTTCAGGCCTATGCCTGTTCAAAGCGCTTCAACCTCTACTTCACCTACGAGTTGGCCCGCCGGTTGGACGGATCGGGCGTTACGGTCAATGCGTTGCATCCTGGCGCCGTAGCGACCGGTCTTTGGTCCAATCCCGCCCGCGGGCTGGCGCGCTTGGTCACTCCCCTCACCCGGCTCGTCATGCGAAGCCCGCAAAAGGGCGCCGAGACGGCGGTCTATCTGGCAACGTCGCCGGAGGTGGAGGGCGTGACAGGGAAGTACTTCGTTGATACGAAGCAGAAGTATTCCTCCCGCGCATCACAGGACACTGAAGCAGCTCGAAGGTTGTGGCAAATCAGCGAGGATCTGACGGGGTTGGGATGAGGGGCATCGCAGCGGGTCATAGGTTTGACACTTTGCCTGATTCTCAAGATAATGGACAAAGCCATTGAGACAGGCTTGCTCCCGACCCGTTGTCATTTGCCCGCGACGGGCGGTCAACCGGGAGAAGGCTGTTTGTCGAGGCCAGCCAGGGTTCGGCAGGCGTCGCACAAACCGGCACGAGCAATTTTCTAGGTCAGCACTCATCGGGAAAGGAGAGTTTTCACCACATGTCCAAGTCTTCGCCCGCGCAGCAAAAGGCGGCTCCGCGCAAGACGGTGCCCCAGCAGGCGCCACCGCCCACCAGCAAAGGGCAATCCAAGGGACAAAGCAAAGGCTCGTCGAAGGGATCAGGCAGTGCCAAAGGCCAGCCGGTCGTCAAGAAACGCGGAACCTTTCTCACGGTAGCCCTGGTCTTGATGACGATTGATGCCATCATTAGCGCCGTTCTACCGTTTGTCTATCACAAGGACACGGTTGATATCACGCAACCGTGGTTGATCGCGGCCGCCCTTGCGGTGGGCCTCGTGGGCGTGGCGGGCGTGGTGCTAATGTGGCTTTGGAAACGGTTAGGCATCTACCTGTACCTGGCTAGTATCGCCGGGAGCATCGCTGTCGGCCTGGTCGTCTATCCGTCACAGTTCGCAGCGTTTCATGCGATGATCCCGCTGCTGGTTTTGGGTGCGGCACTGTCCAGAGACAACAAGATGCCGCTGTTTGAGTGATCTAGGCTGGGCCGATGCGCAGGTTGCAGGTCGCAGGTCCGGAACACGAGATGTGAGTAAAGGGCCCCGCTGCATGCAGCGGGGCCCTTTTGCGCCAGCCAAGACGCTCATGCGGCGGGCCGCACCACCGTGAATGAAAACCTACGGGTGCTTTCGGTCCGCGCCTCCGCCAGTCCGCGGTTCTCAGATTAATGATGCCTGAGTTCGCAAGCAATACGCAGGCAATTGGATGCAACGGTTACTGACTGATCGGCGCAAGCCAGCTAAACTGGAAGCATCGGATCCAAACGCTCGTCCTGGCGGGCCAGGCTTGTGTGGATTTGGCCGGCCAGCACAAAAAAATCAAATCGAGGAGAAAACGACCATGGCAATCAGTCACGCAGAGGCAACTTGGAACGGCACATTGAAGGAAGGCAGCGGCACGATGAAAGTAGCCAGCGGCTACTTCGAGGGGCCGTACACGTACGCAACGCGCTTCGAAGGCGACGCCAAAGGCACCAACCCCGAAGAGCTGATCGGCGCGGCACATGCCGGCTGCTACTCGATGTTCCTGTCAGCGCTGCTGACCAATAACGGCTTCAAACCCAACCGCATCGACACGACCGCCACCGTGCATCTGGGCGCAGGCCCGGCGATCAACAAGATCGAGCTGGCCTGTGAGGCCCAGGTGCCCGACCTGGACGAAGCCAAGTTCCAGGAGCTGGCCGCCCAGGCCAAGGCCGGCTGTCCGGTGTCCAAGGCCCTGGCGGCGGTGCCGGAGATTGTGCTCGACGCGAAGCTGGTGAGCTAACCGGTGTATCGTAACCCGTAAGGCGTAACTCGTAACCCGGAATCCGGAGGAATCCATTCCGGGTTACGAGTTACGCCTTACGGGTTACGAGTTCGCGTTTGCCTTCCAAGATTGCTTGACCTATAATTATTTTTCAGCGCCGCCTCCGCCTAGGGACATACACGCTTTGCTGCACAAAGGCTGAAGGTGTGAATTGCGACGGTCAGCCGGAGGCTAGACGCCCGTGGACAGGGTCCCTGCGGCCACTGCCAATGTAAAACTAGCGCAAATTCGGCAGGTTGTGCTACAGCCCAAGCGCAGATTCGGCAATTTGCGTTACATTTTCAAGTTAGAGGAGACGTATAGGTATGGCCAAGATCATCTCGATCCACTCGTTTCGTGGCGGAACCGGTAAGTCCAACACCACGGCAAACGTCGCCGCGCTACTGGCAGCCCAAGGGCAGCGGGTTGGCGTCGTCGATACCGATATCGCGTCGCCCGGCATCCACGTCCTCTTCCATCTGGAAGAAGACGCGATGAAACACTCGCTCAACGATTACCTCTGGGGCAAATGCAACATCGCAGAAACCGCCCATGACGTGACGCCCAACCTGGGCGCGCCGGTCAGTGGCAAAGTCTATCTGATTCCATCGAGCATGAAGCCCGGCGAGATTGCCCGTTTCTTGCGCGAGGGCTACGACGTGGGGTTGCTCAACGATGGGTTCCAGAGCTTGATCGAGGTGCTCAATCTGGACGTGTTGCTGATCGATACGCACCCCGGTCTCAACGAGGAAACCCTGCTCTCGATCGCGATCTCCGATGCGCTGGCCATCATCATGCGTCCTGACAACCAGGACTACCAAGGGACCAGCGTGACCGTAGAAGTCGCTCGCAAACTGGAAGTTCCGCGCCTCGTGATAGTGGTCAACAAGGTCCCGCAATCCTTCAGTGAGGCCGAGGTCAAGGCCCGTGTGGAGAAGGCCTATAACTGCGAAGTTGCCGCAGTGGTGCCGCATTCCGACGAGATGATGATCCTGGCCAGCGGCGCCATCTTCTCGATGCAGTATCCTAACCATCCGATCACCGAGAAACTCAAAGCGATAACCGCAAAACTGATGGCCTAGGACGTGTTCGAAGGGGAGCAGATTCGATCCGCTATGGCGCAAATCATTACGGTCAACGCCTTCCACCAGGGCGCAGGGGTTTCGACCCTTGCCGCGAATGTTGCAGTGGTACTTGCGCAGCGTGGCCGGCGGGTAGGTCTGGTCGACGCGTGCATCTCCGCACCCACCCAGCATATGCTCTTTGACGTCAGAGACTCCTCGCTGCCGCCTACCTTTAACGACTTTTTGTTAGGGCAGTGTGACCTGGTGGACGTGGCCCGAGCGTTACAACCTGACACCCTCCTGCTGGAACAAGGCGATTTGTTCCTGGTTCCCGCCGATTTTAATTGGGGCAGAATTCAACGCACACTCCAGGCGCCAAGTGGCGTTGAAGTGCTGGGTCCCGGTTATCTCAGTCTCGTCCGTGCTTTACGGCTGGACACACTGGTGATTGATAGCGAAGCCAACCTGAGCGACAGCGCGCTCGCGTCGATAGCCGTGTCCGACGACGTCTTGGCTGTAGTGCAACTGGACCAACAATACTACAAAGGGCTTGGCGTCGCCCTGGGGCTAGCCGGTCAGTTGGACGTCCCCCACAGGTCGCTGGTTGTAAACTCAGCGTCGCCTTCGTTTGAACCTGAGATCGTCCGGCAGACCATGGAGCAGAGCTACGGGTGGCCCGTGGCGGGTATCGTGCCATACTGTGACGAGTTGTCAGCCCTGTGCAGCTCCGCGATTTTCGTCGCGCGCTACCCAAAGCACCCGGTTACCACGATCTTCCGGCAAATCGCCGATACCCTGTAGAGTCAAGGCAGGTTGACAGGCGCGACTCCCGGCGCACCGCGCTAGAGACCGCCAATCACCTACAGATCTAGGGGGATGGAATGCTTGCGAATACGGGCCAGATAGACGCGATAGACCGTCCCGCCGCTGGCCTCGTGCTCTTCCTCGCGCAGATACCCCTTGGCCGCCAGATGGTTCCCCAAGTGTTGCGCATCATCCGCGTCCAGGCCAAGCTCGGCAGCGATTTCCTCTACCGTCATCGAGCCCTGGCGTATCAGCTTGCGCAGGAGCGGGCCGAAGGGATCGGGCAAGGTGGTTGCCGCCAAAGGCGTGATTCCCTCGACCGTTTCGAGATTGTCCACTTCGTCGTGCAAGCTATCGTATTGGTTCATTTTGCCTCAACTATTTAACCACATTCTTCTGCGATCAAATAATCCGGGTTGGGGGAAGGCCACCTAGGAGTCCTGCGACTCTGATACCCTCTTCACGCGCGCCGCATGGGCCTTCGCCCGGAGATCTTGGAAGAAATCAGTATCGACGATATCTTGAACTTGCTGCTGACGCTTTGCTTCGTCAATTTCGATCTTGAGTTCCTCTACCTGGCGCTTTAGGCTGAGCTCCCGAACGCGGACTTTGTCCACCATGAAGGAGAACGTTTCGGCCAGGTCGCTGATCTCATCGCGCAACAGACCGAATCTCGGTGCCATGCTTGCGAAGTCCTGGTCATAGTCTCCTTCGGCAACGCACTTGGCCATCCGCGTGAGCCTGACAATCGGACGAGTTAGAAAACGCGTGAGCAAAAAGACCAGGACGGTTAGGGAACCGTAGGTAAAAAGAAATGCCAGAACGATTTTGGAACGGATGGCTGACTGCACCTCAGATACGTAATCAGCCGCAAAGTCGATGCCGACCGCCCCCACATTTTCACCTTGTGAGTTCCTGATCGGACCATAAGCCGAGATCCACGTGCCCCATTTGTCCGAGTAAGGTTGGAGACGGAAAGCCACCTCGGATAGCCCGGTCAACATGAAATCCTGCGAAGGGGTGTAGGACTCCAGGAACTTCGTTGCCTCCTCGGGATGGATTTTCCTGAATATGTCGCCAATCCAAAAAACCTCGCGATCCTGGGGGCTTTTGACATAGGAATAGGTATTTGCCCGCGGCTCGATGTGGTTGACGTTTTCGATCCACGCCTGGTGGGTTTCGTAAAGTGGATCGTCCTTTGGCACACCGCTCTCATCGGGCTTAGCATTCTTGACCAGCGTCTCAAATTGGGCCCCATCGATGCCATCGATCGTGGCAGTGAGCGTACTGGTCATGTCCTGGGTGATCTGATTGAGCGCGGTCCTGGTACTAAAGTCATAGAACCACCAAAAGGCTAGCGCGAACACGACGCTGAAGACCAGGCTAAAGGCAATGATCAGCTTCCAGCTCAGGCTCAGCTCGATATGCCTGCGATGCGTCGGACGGTCTTGTGCCATTGGATCACTCCATCACGGCGACTTGCCCTGCAATGATTGTTGCACCGGCCTCGTCGCTACGAACGAGATAGTCAGAGACAAAGCCGCGGTACGCTTCTTTTAGCGCCGTCGACAACTCCGAATAATAGCCAAATCTGCCACGACAGGTCATCGATCCGCAATGACACGTCAGGTCGAAATCAAACTCCGGCCGCAAGCGCTCGTAGTGACAGTACTCGGTCATGGCGTAGTCGTAGCGGATTTCTTCGTCTTTGGCAATGTCGCGCAAGGCGTAGAAGTCCGGATAGCCGTGCTTGTTGGTCTTGACGCCGGCATTCGGCTCGCACGAATGGTTCAGATAACGCGCCGGCGGATAGACGTCCAGGTGACGATCCCAGTCGATCTGTAAGGAGAACTCGCTTTGTTCGGGCACTACTCGACCGGTCGCGCTAAACAGAAAATCACCTCGCCTGAAGTCCTGCACGGCATAAACACCTAGTCGAATACCTTCGACGTATCTGAGATAAACAGTGATTGGGCGAAACTGCTCAGTCATTGGTGATGGTCACAAACGGACACACTCGGCTCGCGAAGAAGCCGTGCGATCAAATCGACGTAGGTCAGTCCGGCCTGCTCAGCAAGCGCAGGCATCGCCGAACGCGTCGGATGCAATCCTGGATTGGGGTTGATTTCCAAGAGCTGGGGGCGCTGGGCATGGTCCATACGGATATCTACCCGTCCGATGGCCTGGCAGTCAACCGTCCGATACGCGTGCCAGCCCAGGTCGCACAACTGATGCCGCAAGCTGCCATCGTCTACGGGACGAAAGGTCTGCGGGCTCCATGCCTTCTTGCCGGCCAGGTCTACCAAATGAATAGCCTCATGCTGGATTTCGACTACGCCCAGCACCTCGGCCGTGTCTCCTGAGCCAATGAGTCCGACGCTGAACTCGCGGCCTGGCAAGTAGTGCTCCACCAGTACCGGCTGCCTGAAAAACGCCAGCAGATAGGCTACGCGCTGTGCGAGCGCCTCCGGCGTTCTCACGATCGACGCGGCGGCGATGCCTTTTGACGAGCCTTCCCGGGCCGGCTTGACAAACAACGGAAAGCCGTCCAGGTCGTCTCGCAGTGACGACAGATCGCCCATGTCCGCCACAAGCCAGAATTCCGGCGTGGGTAGGCCGGCAGAGCGCCAGAGTCGCTTGATTATAGCTTTATCGATACAGAGCGTCAACGTGAACGCATCCGCACCTGTGCAAGGGATTTGCATCGCCTCGAGCAACGCAGGTACCTGGGCCTCGCGAGCATGGCCCCAGCGGCCGGCCGCATAGTTGAAGACCAGATCGACTTTCTGGCCGTTGGCCAGAAAGCGCACCAGGTTGCCGATGTCGCCGATTCGCTTCACTTCGTGCCCGAGAGCCTCGATCGTTTTCGCCAAGTGATCAACTTCAAGGGCAGAGGCATACTCAGCCGTCCCTTCGGAGTCGTGTTTGTCCTGCAGCTCGTATACCAGACCGACATTCATTAGAAATCCAGCTTGTCGAGCACGCTGGCTCCACGTCCACGCCGCCGGAGCCGCCAATTGAGCAAACCCGTGTCGTAGATGGACCGTAAGCGCAGTGCCGCCCAAATGCCGACGACAGACGCCACCACAGCCGCCGCCAGATAGCCGTAGGCATAATTGGCAAGGCCCAGCCGCAGGCCTGCGAAGACGATTACCGCAGTGATCATACAGCCGCCCAGGGAGCCGGCCACAAACAGGTAGCTGTCCATAAAGATACTGACCCGGCCACGGCGTTCCTCCGGGACGAGCGCCTGAAACTGTTTGCGCGCCGTCTCGTCGACGGTGAACTGCGGCAGTTTCTGCAGAATCACGCCGCCTACTGCAGCAACGATGCTGGAGACCATGGCCAGCATCCAGAGCGAACCGGCCAACGCGCAGACCGGGAGTATCAGAAAAGTGTTCTTCAGGCCGATCTTGGAAATGATCCGGCTCGCAAGAAACGCTTGCACGGCAATGGAGGCCACGGTGACGGCGAGACGATACAGGCTGTAAAAGGCCTGATAGCTCACCGGATTACTGAAGACCTGCTCGGACACCGTCAGAAAGTGAAACTCCAGAAAGGTCTCGCAAAAGATCATGGCAACAAGGATGATCGCCAGGAAGCGAAACACCGGGACGTGGCGCACAAAGTCCCAACCCTCCGTCAGCGTGGCGCCGACCGGTTCGACTTTGTACACTCGGGTGCGGATCTTGGCCCTCCGCAACCCAATGAACACCACAACAAGCGATGCCACATAGATCGTACTACAAAACAGCAAGACGCTGACAGTCCCCAAATTGAACTGAAGAGCCAGCGCGGGAAACACCAGGGCCAATAGAATCCCGGTTAAACGTCCCGCAAAACCAAGGCTAGCGATCAGCGGAAAGAGCCGCTGCGACTGAGGCATGTCAAGCAGATCGCTCGCCAAAATCCAGAAGACCAGCGGGAAGAACAACCATTGTTGCTGAGCCACCAGGTAGAGCAGGCCGTAGTTGAGCCAGTCGGGCGTCTGGACGATGAACAAGATACTGAGAGTGGCAAAGGTCAACGCCAGCACGGCGCAGAGTACCTGCAACAGCTTCCTGCGGTCAAACCGGTCGATGATTAGCGACTGCGCTCCCGTGATCAACAGTGCTAGCCCAGCGTCCAGCATCCAGATGAAGAGGATGTCGTTGACGCCAACCTGGGTCAGAAAGTTGCTCACCGCCGTGATTTCGGCCAACGGTTGGGCAACCGAGTTTGCGAACAAGAGAAACCCCAGGGTCAGTACCAGGCCTGTTTCCCCGGGGCGGAGTCGGAACACCTGGCCCAGTCGTTGGATCACAAGGACGCTCCTGATGGCCTAGTTGGGCTGGTGGGACGGCAGCCAGTACCGCTTTTGCGCGTAACGACCGTCAGGAAAGCACTGAACTAGCCACCCGCCATGCCGGTCAGGCAGGCTTGTCACGGTCTGCCTCGCCAGTGGGTGGGTTGCCTTCACTGCGCTCCGTCCGAAGCTTTCTGGCCTGCGCGGTCAGGTTCTGGAAGTATTCCGTATCGACGATCTCACCTACCTGCTTGCTTCGCTTGATCTCGTCGATCTCGATCCGCAGCTCCTTGATCTGGTTTTTTAGCTGCGTTTCACGTGATTGAACTTCCTGGGCGTTTTGAATGGCTACGGCCGCCTGGTTGGCCACGCTCTCCAACACCCGTAAGTTGTTGCTGTCGAAGGCGCTGCCCACCAGCTCGATGACACCGATCAGCTTGCCTCCAACCTGCAAGGGCACGCCCAGATAGGAGTACGGCGGGACGGCAAGACGACGCCAGGTGCGATCCAAGGTCGCCTCTTCCGGTGGGGCGGCTAAAAACGCAGTCATGTCGGCGATCAACAACCCTTCCCGCGTCTCGAGCAGCTTGTCGATCAGGCCCAAAGGCTGGGCATCGGCGCGTCCAGGCAATGGATATGTACGCCCAGATAGTTCCTGGGTCGAACCGCCACTGCCGGCGCTCGTTGTCACAGCGCTGCTGACTGGCTGAACAACGTCACCCTGAACGGCAAAACCATAGACGACCAGCTTGCCCTGGGTCGCATCGGCCAGGCTGATCTCGGCGGCATCGTAGGGAATGGCGCCGAGCAGCGAGGTGGCTAAGGAGGCCAGGGTCTCGTTGAGATCGATGCTCGAGGAAACCTTGCGGCCGATGTCGTAGATCGCTCGCAGCTCGGCCGTGCGCGCCTGTAAGGCGACAATCATGCGACTAAACACGCGCGCCAGGTGTCCCACCTCATCGCCTTGGTGGGTGACATCGGCGATTTGGCCAGGCATGAACGGTCGCTCCGCTTCAACTTCGCCAGCCGTGGTCGCCAAGGTGCTAATAGGTCGGGAGAGAGTACGTGCAACGAGCAGTGAGGCAATCACGGCTAGCACAGCCATCACCGCGGCGATTGCCAGGCCAAGCAAGCGCTGCCGCTCCACCGAGCCTAGGAAACTTGCTTCAGGCAAATCGACGACGACCATGGACAAACCAGATTGGCCTGCCGCTGCCGAACCCACTCCTTGTGTCGGGTTGGCCACGGGGGCAAATGCGGCCACGTGAAACGCGCCGTTGCAGCGCTTCGCGTCGAAGGGGGCTGCCGGATCCGTGGGATGGCAGTAGCGCAAGCTGCCAGCCTTGGCCGACTGAAACGCCTGGGCGACGGCGTCGCCCAGAGGCTGCACCGCCGGAATCGGTTCGGGTAAACGCGCTTCCTTTTCAGCCGGCGAGCACGTCGCCGCATTGTTGGGGCAAACGCCGCCTAGCGGCTTGGCTCCGGCAATCGCGGCCTGCGTTGTGGCGGAAAGCCCGCCCAGACTGCGGTACAACCAGTCGTCACCGCGCGATTGGCTCATCACAATGCCGTTCGGATCGACCAGATAAATGTTGATCGCTTCGCGCGCCTGCGATGCCACACCCTCGGTTTCAGCGTTCAAGGTCTCTCGAAAAACGTCGTCGATGACCTTCTCGTCCAGATGGATTGCGACCGCGCCAACGACCGCCCCGTCTTCCTCGACCGGGGCAGAGAGACTGATACCCGGCTTGTCGTTGACCAGGTCACGCCGGAAGCTCGATGTATAAGCTTCGCCGGCCAGGGCTGCCTTGATGAAGTCACGCGTGGAGACATTGCGCCCGACCGTAGCCGGATCGGTGTGCGCCATGGCTGTACCGGTAGCGTTGTAGATGCCCACCGTGTCGATGTTGCCGTTGGCAAGCTGCATGTTGGATATGGCAGCGTTGAGGTCGCCTTGCCCACCCGGAGCGGCATCTGAGATCAAGGCCGCCGCCACCTGCGGATCGCTGGCGACGATACGCAGGAAGCCCTGGCTGTTGCTCAGGACGCTCGAGATGTGCAGCGCGACGCTGCTGCCCAGGCGCGCCATGTTGTCCTGCGTCTGCTGCGTCAGCGCACCCACGCTGGACGCGCTGATAATCCAGGCAGCTAAGAGCAGGGGCACCAACGAAATCACCAGCATCACAACTAGCAGTTTTCTGGAGATCCGCCAATTTCGGAAGGACAACTTGTCTCGCATAGTCATTCAAACCTAACCGAGCCTAAATGCTCCAGTCGATTGTACTTGTGGCAGCCGTCGCTGCGTTTGGTTTGGATTCCGTAGGATGGCGGTAGGCAATCAACATGGTGATGTCGTCGAACTGATCGGCTGTATCGATGAAGTTAGTCAGTGTCGCTTCCGTGCGCTCCAACAGGCTCACGGCGGAGTTTCCAGGCACTGCCAGCAGGTCGAGCACCCGTTTCTCGGTAAAGAACTCGCGCGCGGGGTTGCGGGCCTCGGGCACGCCATCGGTGTAGGTAAACAACATGTCACCCGGCTCGATTGTGGCCGAGTCGACCTTGAACTCCACGCCTGCCATCATCCCGACTGCCGGCCCAGTGGATTTGAGCCTGCCCTTGAGCGTACCATCGGGACCGATGATGAACGTGGGTGTGTGGCCGGCATTGATGTAGGTCAGGAGACCAGTGGCTGGATCCAGGATAGCCATGAACACCGTGGCGAAATAGTTGAGCTCCATATGGTTGTCGTTGATGTAGTTGTTGGTCAGGGTGATAGCGTTTTTCAGGGCCGTGATGCCCGTCGTTGGCGCTGCCGATCCACGCAAGCTCGCTGCCTGGCGGCGACCGCCGGCCGGGGCATCCTGCAGCACATCAGCCCAGCTCAACGAGTAGTTCTGCTGGGCAAAGGCGCGAATCAGGCTGCGCACCAGGGCCATAAAGATCGCCGCAGGAATACCCTTGTCCACTACGTCGCCGATGACCAGACCAATGCGCCGGCCCTGGAGCATTGGGAAGATGTCGTAGAAATCGCCGGCGACGTCGCGTGCTGGCAGGCAGTGCGCCGCAAGCTCCCAGCCGGCCGGTTGGGCAAAGTCCTTGACGAGAAAGCTGGCCTGAATATAGCGTGCGATTTCCACGTCATGCTCAATTTTGAGCAGCAACTCCTCCCGCTGCTGTACCTTTTGTTCATCTCGCAGGCGCTTGTTTTCCAGGTTGAGTTCCAACCGAGCCTGAAGCAGAGCCGGATTGATTGGTAACCAGAGGAAGTCGTCAACACCGACCTGCTGGTACTTCTCGATTTCGGCTGTTTCAGCCGGCTGTACCAGAAGCAGGATCGGCATGCCACTCAGACTCTGGGTAACGCGCACATGGGCCGCCAATTCTCGACTGGTCATGTCGGGTAAAGCAGTGCCAAGCAGCATCAAATCAAACGGCTGCTGCGCGAGCGCTTCCGTGGCCTGGCGCCCGGTTTCCGCTAAAGTCACCTGGTGGCCGAGTTCTTGCAGTACACTCACGAGAATATTGCGGTCGGCCTGGTCACCGTCAACAATCAGGAGCTGGCTTGGTTTGTTCTCCATACTGGAATCCTCGAAAAAAGAAAAACGCCGGGCAGCCTCATCGTCCATCTTCGGCGCTGGCTGTCCAGCATAGCTCACGAAGTCATCGCTTTCGTAGAGCAGGCTTCGTCGGACGGATCGGCCCCAGGCGATATGAAACGAGCATTAATCTTCGATCTATCAAACAGGCGCTTGCGCTGCTGGCAGCTTCACGACGAAGATGTTGTAGTTACATCCGTCGGCGTAGCGATAGAGGAACTCATCGACGTTTTGGACGGCCAGATAGACACCCAGGCCGCCGATCATGCGGTTTTCCAGGGGCGAGTCCAGATCATCCGGCTGCGGCCGGTTCAGCGGATTGTACGCCACAGCCGAGTCGATCAGTGTGATTATAAGGCTATCGGGTCCGATCTCGGCTCTAACCTCGACGTCACCTGTGAGACCGTGCTCCTCATAGCCATGGATGACAATATTGGAGCTAATCTCATCAACCGCCAGTTGCAGACGATAGGTGCGCTTAGGGTCCAGTCCGGCCTCGGCTGCGGCCTCTTTGACGAATTCGCGAATCGGTCCCAGCGAGTTCAGCGTCCCGGGAACGACTGCAGAGCGTGCGTTTGTTTTCATACAATTCGTCATACCATAGGTGTGTCTCAGCAACGAGAGTTTTGTTTGGCTTCCGCCACGGGCAGTCCCCCTCGACGTACGCCGAAAGGGCGACGTGTCATGAAGGAGCGACGAAGCACGGGTCCCCAGAGCCAATCGCTGGGGACCCGTATTCGAGAGAGAGGACTAAAAAACCTCGATCACGGTCGGATCGTACGTGTCGAGCATGAACACGCTGTGATGGAAGCCGGTCATCTCGATCGTTTCCAGGACAGCGTCGTGCGCGCCGACGATGTAGATGTCGACACTGCCCATCTTCTGTTTGGCGAACACCAGGCCACGCAAGCCGGCGCTCGCCATGTAATCCAGGTTGGTCATGTCCAACACGAGCCGCTCAACCTCGGTATGCGAGATCTGGTCTACAGCGTCACGCAACAGCCCGGCGACAGACGCGTCCAGTTCGCCGGTGAGGGTGATGATGGCGATGCGGCCTCGATTTTCTGTGAGTAGTGTGAATGCCATGATGGTTGTCCCTTCTGTTCCAAAGATTTATCTGATAGTAGCTTCGAGCTTCAAGTCATCCAACAGGCCCGGCGGCCCGATGGATGAAAACGCCTCGACAAGTCGAGGAGTCCGGCACGTGCCGCGGACTCCCGAACTTGTTCGGGCATTTTCAAAGGAGTGGTTAGGAAAATCGTGCGTGTTGCACCTATTTGCCAACCAGAATGACAACCGAGCGATCGCCGACGAGCAGTCCGTGTTGATCCGAAAGCAACGGCTCGTTGCCGGGTTCCCAGATATCTTCGGGGGACGGTGCACCTGTGTTGGCGAAGACATGCCATTGCATGCCGGACGGCAATCCTGGCAACTCGCACCACTGGCCTTCCCAGTGCATGTTCATCGCCACATAGACGTAGTTATCCTGGACTGCGCCGCCTCTGGCGTGCTTACCGCACAGCATGAAAGGCAGCCAGGCGGTTGTCATCGGACCAGTTGGCGTTCCAGGCTTTGGTTCCATGCCAGGTGATGTCGGCGTAGCCGCTGCCTACATAGTCGCGGTTGCTGAAATGCCAACGGTTGCGCAACACCGGATGGGCGTGACGGAAGGCAATCACGTGCTTGAAGAAGCGGAACAGCTCGGCGTTGCTCTCCAGCTGCGTCCAGTCCATCCAGTTCAGCTCGTTGTCTTGGCAGTAGGTGTTGTTATTGCCCTGCTGAGTACGGCCGACTTCATCACCCATCAGGATCATCGGCACCCCCTGGCTGACCATCAGCATGGACACGGCGTTCTTGATCTGCCGCCGGCGCAGGGCATTGATGCCTGGATCGTCTGTGGGACCTTCCCAGCCGCAGTTCCAGCTATCGTTGTCGTTGCCGCCGTCGTTGTTGTTCTCGCCGTTGGCCCAGTTGTGCTTTTCGTTGTAAGACACCAGGTCCATCAGCGTAAAGCCATCGTGGGCTATGAAGAAGTTGACCGAGGCGGTCGCGCCGCGGCCGGCGTACAGATCGGGCGAGCCGGTCAATCGCTGCGCCACCTGACTCACCAGGCCAGCTTCGCCCTTCAGGAATTTGCGCATGGTGTCGCGATACTTGCCGTTCCATTCGCCCCAGCGGAAGTAAGCTGGGAAACTGCCAACCTGGTACAAGCCGCCGGCGTCCCACGCCTCGGCGATCAGCTTGCATTTGGCAAGCACCGGGTCGAAGGCCAGCGTCTCGAGCAACGGTGGGTTTGGCAGCGGATAGCCCAACGGATCGCGGCCCAGGATGGCGGCCAGGTCGAAGCGGAAGCCGTCGATGTGGTACTCCGCCGCCCAGTAACGCAGGCAATCCAGCACCATGCCGCGCACGATGGGGTTGTTGCAATTCAACGTGTTGCCGGTGCCGCTGAAGTTGAAGTAGTAGCCATCCGGCGTCAGCATGTAGTAAACGCGGTTGTCCAGCCCTCGAAACGAGATGTAGGGTCCCATCTCGTTGCCTTCGGCCGTATGGTTGAACACCACATCCAGGAATACCTCGATGCCCGCCCGATGAAGCTCTTTGACCAGGTGCTTGAACTCGTCGACCTGCATGCCCAGCTTGCCGGTCGCCGCATAGCCGGCCTTGGGAGCGAAGAAGCCGACCGTGCTGTAGCCCCAGTACTGCATCAGCAGCTGGCCGGTTGCCTCATTGACGCGACTGTTCTCGAACTCGTCAAACTCATAGACAGGCAGCAACTCGATGCAATTGACACCCAACTCCTTGAGGTAGGAGATCTTCTGGCGCAATCCGGCAAAAGTGCCCGGGAACTTGACATCCGACGATGGATGCTTGGTAAACCCGCGCACGTGCGCCTCGTAGATCACCAAATCCTCGGCCGGAATCTCCAGCGGACGGTCGCACTTCCCAATCGAAGTCGTCGAGCACCAAGCGCGAGCGGTGCTGGTAGATGTCGTTCCAGTCTGGCTCCTTACCCCACACGTCGCGGCCGCCCAGGGCCTTGGCATAGGGATCGCTCAAGATCTTCGTCGAGTTGAAGCGATCGCCCGACCTGGGGTCGAACGGCCCATCCATGCGATAGCCGTACTCGATTTCTTCATAGTCAAGACCGTAGACCACCATCGACCAGACGTCGCCGATGCGGAACTCCTCAGGAAAGGGGATCTCGATCCTGGGCTGGGGCGCGCCTTTGTCAAACAACACCAGGGTGCACGACGTAGCGTGGCTCGAATAAATCGAGAAGTTCGCGCCGCCGGGAACCATGGTGGCGCCAAAGGGAATCGGCTTACCGGGCCGCAGCCGGTAGCCCTGGTATTCGTGGGTAGAGTAAGTATCGATACGTAACGGATCCATTACGGCGCCTCTCAGTCAGCCAACGCGGCCAGGCCAGCGTCAAGTGTGTCGAAGTACTGGAAGAAGTCCAGAAAGCCGGTCATTTCCATGGTGTCGCGCAGGTCATCGGGCAGCCTGACAAGCACCACCTCGCCGCCGTTGCCCTTGATGGTGCGATAGATCACCAACAGCAGGCGCAGGCCGGCGCTGGACATGTACGTGACGCCGCCCATGTCGATGGCGATCTTGCAATCCGGCTTGGCCAATGGCATGATCTTGGCTTGAGCCTCAGGCGCCGTACTGCCGTCGATGTCACCTACGATGTGCACGACAGTCGCGAGGTCGATTATTTCAATGTCGATGTTCAGGGCCATGGTTTGTACCTACCTGTTTTCCTTTATGCCTTCTCAGTCGCCGGGGACTGAGGCTGAGCGTTTCACCGCAGGGTCGTGTCAGTCGCCGGTTGGCGAGCGGGAGAGGACGAACTCGGGTCGGTGATCGCTTCCAACAGCGCGGCCGCCGGCGCGTCGGCCACCGAAAGCACCGCGTCAACAGGGCCAGGTAGCTGCGCCTCGATGTAGTCCGCAAAGGCCTTGTTGTACAGTGCGCCAGGCCGCTTGTCGCGAATGAGCTGTACGGCGTCCTTGCCTGGCATGCCCAGGTTCGTTAGGATCAGGCCGGCGACTAGAGCGCAGCGGTTATGGCCCATCCCACAGTGCGATAGCACCTTCAGCCCGCTGCTTACCATCATTGCGCCCATCCGCGCCACGGCGTGCAGCTTCTCCAGATCGGGCAGCGTTAGGACGTCGTCGATGGGAAAGTAGATGTAGAGATACTGGTTCGGAACTGAAGGCACGCCGATGTCGAGATCGCCATCCATGTCGATGATGGCGCAGATATCGCGTTCTTCGACCAAGCTCCAGTCGTCGATGTCGGGAGAGATAAAGAGACAACCCTTTTCGTCAAGCTGGAAAATGTCCATTTCGGTTTCGGTTGCGCCTTGTGGTTCTTAAGTAGCCTGCCCTGAGGCTGCCGAAGCATCCCGTGCCATTCGAGGTCGGGATGCTTCGGCGCAGACGCCTACTCATGACATGCCATGTCATTCGTTTGCGAATACCGCCCTGCGGGATGCGGGGCCTCAGCATGACACTCGCACAGAGCACGGTTGGTGACCTAGACCGGCTCGATGCGAACCTTCACCCGCACCTGGTTCTTGGTGTCGGGCAGCTTCACCGTCAGCCCGGCGGCGTCGAAGTTGTCGTAAGGCTCGTCGTCGATCCACACCTGGCCGATGCGAACGCTGCCGGCCGGCAGGATGTCGGGCGAGACCCGCAGGATGTTGCGCTTGAAGCTGTTCGGGTACGGCTTGAAGTAGAAGTCCATCGGCCGCTTGAAGATCAACAGATTGTTGTATACCGCGGCCAGGTAGCACAGCTCCGACGAGTGGTAGAAGCTCATCGAGTGGCTGCCCTTGAAGCGCTCCGTTCCCATCAGGTACGGAATGCCGTTGGCCAGGACGTTGAAGAAGACACCGCCGTCGTCGTGGTCCAGGAAGAACGAGTTGTAGAAGGCCTCGGACTTGCGGGCGATGCGCAGGTACTCGTCGTCGCCCAGGATGCCTTTGAGGATCAGGTACGCCAGGATGCCCTGCTCCTGCTGCCACCACGCCTTGCGATCGTGGAACGCGTAGCGGTGCCACTCTTCACTCCCGTGCTTCATGCGCTCCATGACGTCAAACCAGCCGGAGCGCTGGCGGTCCATGCCCACCGTGGGCATGACTTCGCCGATCTTGCGAGCCAGAGCCTCATACTGCTCTTTGGGCTTGAGGCCGTACATGCGCATCAGGTTCCAGGAGATCTTGAGGTTATGACCGACGACGCCGCGGTTCTGCTGCCACATGTGCGTGCGGTCGGCGGACCAATCGGTGAAGAACTTTTCCTGGACGAAGGGGCTTTCGTCGTAGTTCGGGAAGTACTTCTCGATAGTGTCGAAGGTGTACTCCAGGAAGTCGGCATAGCGCTTCTCGCCGGTGGCCAGGTAGAGGTTGATCAGGTAGGCCGGTGCATGGTCGCCCACCGAGTTCCAGTTCTTCTTGCCCTTGTTTTGACCCAGAGACTCGCTCTGCGGGTCCAACGTGATGACGTCCAGGTGCGAGAAGTAGCCGCCGTCGTGCCGGTCCAGGTAGAAGCGATCAAACAGATCCACGGTCATTTCGGCGTCGCGCAGGATGCGAGGATCGCCCGTGATGCGGTAGGTCTGGATGGGCCCGGCCAGGGCGTAGATCTGCTCGTAGGCCGGAATGGCGTCGTAGTCGTCGCCGAACTCCGATGCGAACACCTTGGTCTCGCGGCGTCCACTGACGTCGATGCCGTGATACCAGTATACCACATTCTCGTCCGGGTCGAAGAAGCGCATGTGCTCGCGGAGGTACTCGGTGCCCTTCTCGGCGCCCTCAAGGAAGCGGTCCTCGCCCGTCAGCAGGTAGCACGAGGCGAAGCCATACACCAGGCGGGAGATGGTATCGGTCTCCTGGCGGTAGTTGTCCTGGGCCTTGTCGCCTGCCAGGGTGATGGTGGTGCGATAGTTCTGGTAGTTGACCGGCTCATCGCCGAACTGCGCCTTCAAGTAGAAGTCGCCCAGGGAGACGATCTGCTTCATCCACCAGTCTTGGCGCTCAAAGGCCCAGTTATCGGCGGTCTTGCCGACGAAGATGATGAACTGGGCCTCGAAGGTGTTGTCGCCGCCTTCGGGGTAGTAGACGCCATAGACATACAGGAAGCGGCCCTCCTGCAACATGTCGCGCATCTGCCCACCCACCCACTGGCGCGGCTCCTCGAGGTTGTTGGCGATCCAGGCATAGGTGCCCGGCGCGAACTTCACGGCATACTCACGGCCATCCGTGGTTCGAAGGCCGAAGGTGTCAGCCTCCTTGTCGTACTTCGTGACGTAGCCGGCAATGGTGTCGGAAAAGGTAAAGTTGATTTGGTTCATGATTTGGGTCTCCGTTCATGTCGGTGATCGGTGAATTGGTAGATTGGTGATCGGTGATTGGTGATCGGTGAAAGCAGTCACTCAATCATCTCAGGCCTGATTACCAATTACCAATTTACCGATTACCGATTACCGCTCACAGCGCCGGCGGATTCTCTTGATCCACATAGCCCTGGCTGATCTCGACGATGTTGCCCTCAGGGTCGGCGACCCAGACGGTGTTCCAGCCAGGGATGAAGGCGCCGAAGTCAAGCGGCCCTAGGGTGATCTTGGCGTCGTCACCCATTGCGGCCAGTTTGGCGTCCACGTCGTCCACTTTAAAGGCCAGGTGCCGCCATCCTGGGAAGTGCGGTCCATCGCCACCGACCGGCGGCGCCGGAGCGTCACCCTCGGCTTGGAACAGCTCCAAGTAAAGGTTGCCCGATTTGATGAAGACGAGCTGCACCTCGCCCAACGGAATGACCCGGCTGCGGGTGAAACCGAAGTGCTTGGTGTAGAAACGCTCCACAGCAAGCGGATCCCGGCAGGAAATGGCGACATGATGGAAATTCGCGTTAACCACATGGTCCTCCGTTTTGGGGAACAGTGAACAGTAATGGTAATCAGTCAATTGGTATCGAACTGAGTGAGCCTCACTGTTTACTGTTCACTGTCTACCTACTGTTCACTGTACTACCCGTTCAGCTGCGCCATCAAGCCAGCCTGGTCCCACACGTCCCACAACTCGGCAATCTTGCCGTCCTTGACGTGGAAGATCGTGATGCCGATCATCTTCACGCTCTTGTTTGTGGGGGGCATGCCGAAGAAGTCGCCGGTGTGCGTTCCGGCGGCCGACCAGCGGCTGACGACCTTCTCGCCTTGGGTGAGCTGATCTTCCACCGTATAGTGCAGGTCGGGAAAAGCCGTCAGCAACAGGCCCACAAAGCCTTTGCCGATGTCACGGTGCGGGATCGTGTCGGTGTTGACGTGGCCGACGTAAGTCTCGGCCATGGCGTCGTTCCACAGGTCAGGTTATTCTCGTTGTACACCTGGTAGAACGTGTTGATTGGATCCATAATGTTCGACATGTCGTATTCTCCTTGTTGAATAGTCTAACTAGCGTTCGCTAAGTAGTTCGATAATCTTGCGAGCAAATTGATGGCAATGCCCACCCGTGCGCGCCGTCACCAGGTCGCCGTCCACCACCACGTCCTGGTCGGTGTAGATGGCGCCCATGTTGCGAATGTCGCCGTAGAGGTTGGGGTGGCCGACGACAGGCCGGCCTCGCACCAACTCCGGCGTCGTCGAGATCAGCCACATGCCGTGGCAGATGATGCCCTTGAGAATCGTCGGCTCGGCAAAGGCCCGTTGGACAAACTCGGTGGCCGGCGCCAATTTGCTCAGGTCATTGGTGTAGCGCAGCCGATCCGAGACGAAGGCCGAAGGCACGATAATCGCGCTGTAGCTGCGCAATTCTTCGTCGCTCATACCTTCGAACGTTTCACTGCAGTAAAAGGGCGCCTTGAACTCGTGGCCTGTGAAGGTGATCCCCGGCTGGCCCCACAAGCGGGTCAGCCAGTGCACCTCGATGCCTTCTTCGGCAAAACGGTGCTCGTAGTAGAAGATTTCCTTCTCGTAGAAGTCGCTCTCGATGAGGATGCCGATTTTTTTGCCTTGTAGTGTCATAGATCACTCCGTGTCAATCTGATAACACGTAACAGCGTAACACGTAACCCGGAATCCGGAGCACCGTGTCCAAGAGACGGGTTCCGGGTTCCGGGTTCCGGGTTACGTGTTACGCTTTACGTGTTACGCCACCGTCCCATCAGGATACTGTGTCATACCGGCGAAGTGAATGGCGATTTTGCCATCGCGCAGCACCCAGCTGTCGGCGAAGCGCATCTTGGCCTCCTGGCCGCCGGCCGTCATCGTGATGGCCTCGACGATCATCAGCGTTTGAGGATCTTCAGTCTCGGCCCAGAACGCGATGTCGGTCTCCAGCCCCTCGATGCCCAGGATGCCCTGCATGTGCTCGCGCAACTGCTCCTGGCCGCGATAGTAGAGAGGCTCCTTCATAAAGCTGCTGATCAGCAGACAGTCGTCGGTGTATTGGTCGCACAAGGCGTCGATGTTCTTGTCCAGAATGTGCTGGATGTGCTCGCGATACATGTGACCGAGAGCGGTGTCGGGTACGTTTTTCATGGGTTCATCTCCAGAGTGCTTACTATGGATAACTTTGTAACAAGTGACTCGTAATCCGGAGATCGGTGATCGGTGATCGGTAGTCGGTATCCGGACAAGCAGTATATCATCTGCTGTTAATCCGGGTTACCGAGTTACCGATTACCGATTACGTTACTACGCCGCCAAAATCATCTCGGCCGCCTTCGCAGCCGATCATGAAGCAGGCGGCCACGGTGTTACCGCTGGTGACGGTCGGCATGACCGAGGCGTCGGCGACGCGCAGGCCCTCGACGCCGTAGACGCGCAGCTGCGGGTCCACAACGGCCATCGCATCCCGGCCGATCTTGCACGTGCCAGCCGGGTGCCACAGGGTCGAGCCCTGCGAGCGGATAAAGCCCTCCAGGTCCGCACCGGCGCCGGGCAGGATCTCAACCTCGTTGAGGTCGCTAAAGGCCGGCGTGTTGGCGATGGCGCGGATCACCTCGATCACCTTGACGAAGGCCTCAACGTCGGCGGGCTGCTGCAGGTAGTTGGGGTTGATCGAAGGCGGCGCTAACGGGTCGGCCGAGCGCAACGTCACCTCGCCGATGCTGAAGGGCTGCACCAGGATCGGCAGGAAGATACAGGCCGCAAAAGGTATGTTCAGAAGCGGCGCCAGCGGCGCGGGAATGCTGGGCGTGAAGTTGAGCTGCATGTCCGGCGGCGCCGCCTCGGCTCCCTCGCGGGTGCGCAGGAAGAGCACGTTGCCGGTCAAGCAGCGTGGTCATGGGCGAGTCGGTCTTGCGCTTGAAGACCACGGGCAGTTGCACGTGGTCCTGCAGGTTCTGGCCCACACCCGGCAAGTCGGCGACGACGTCAATGCCATGCGGCGGCCAGGTGGTCGGCCGGGCCGATGCCCGGACAGCATCAACACCTTGGGCGACTGCAACGCGCCGGCGCTGACGATTACCTCACGGCTGGCCTGGGCCTGCTTCAGCTCGCCACCCTGGAGGTATTCGACGCCTACGGCCTTCTTGCCTTCGAAAAGGACGCGCGTGGCGTGCGCGCCGGTCTCCACGGTCAGGTTGGGCCGGTCCAGGATCGGGGTCAGAAAGACCGTGGCTGCGCTGGCGCGCTTGCCGTCGGGGCTGATGTGAAACTGCAGCAAGCCGGCGCCGTTTTCCTGTCGCGCGCCGTTGGTGTCCCAACGCGGACCGTCGTAGCCGACTTGGGTGGCGCCGACCATAAACTCGTCTGACACCATCACCGGATCGGGGCAATCGACTACAGGAATCGGCCCGCCGGCGCCGTGATACTCCGAATCGCCGCCCGCGTAATCCTCCAGCGACTTGAAGATCGGCAGGACGTCCTTGTAGCTCCAGCCATCGGCGCCGAGAGCGTTCCACATGTCGTAGTTGAGCCGATTGCCGCGCACGTACATCATGGCGTTGACGGAGGTGCTGCCACCCAACACCTTGCCCTGGTTAATGATCAGACTGCGGCCGGCCATGCCCGCCTGTGCCTCGGTGCCGAGCGCCCAGTCGACGTCCGAGCCCCACAGCGACACAAAACTGCCTACATCGGCGATTGCTGGGTTCGTGTCGGAGCCGCCGGCTTCAAGCACCAGCACACGCATAGCTGGATTGGCGCTGAGACGGTTGGCAACCACGGCGCCGGAGGCGCCGCTGCCGATAACGATGAAGTCAAAAGACTGGTGGGAGGTCATGGTCTGCTCCTGATGGTTCGAGTAGGCAATTCTGTGAGCCTACAAAATGATTGGGATCTATTTCGCCGGCGCGGCGGCCTGTTGCTGCTGTTTTGCAGCTGCCTGGGCCGCTAACGCCTTGGTTTTCATCTCGCCCAGTCGCTTGGCATTCCAATAGACCAGGAGTACGCAGGTGATGATGACCAAGGCAGAGTGAAGAGCCCAAGGCTGCGAAGCCTCCCAGCGTAGAGTCACGGTCACGTAGTAGATGACAGCCAGGAGGAAATAGGTGCCTGCTCGCAAAAGATGGCCGCGGATGTCGGCGACGCGCTCCGTGCGCTCGGTGCCCTGGTAGTGCCGCAACCGATTGGTGTGCCAGCCGACCATCAACAGGTGAAAAACAGCCAACGCAGCGATGTAGTACCAATAGTTCGGTGGGTTTCCTGCCAGGAAGCTGAAGCTGAAGATGAAGTACAGCACCGAAAACCGGATCACGTCAAAGAAGAAGACGGAGTAATCGAGCGTATATGGAAAGCGCTCGATGAGCAGGCTGTACGAAAGCCACACCGAAACGACGAAAAACAACGTCGCGATGAACGATATCACAATCAGGACATTGGCGGGTGTCGACAGATCAAACACCGGACCGGTAGTGAGCTTAAACGTAACCATGAACTCACGGAAGAACGTGACCAACATGACCGAGAAAAAGAAGGTGATCAGAGTTGGCAAACGCTGTAAGTACCTTGCAAGTGGATCAGGATTCATACGCAGTTCACCTTCCCTATCGTTACCTACTGACATCTGGGCTGGAACTTTTTGCGGAGACACGTCTCAAAGCGACGGAAGTTGCAGGTTGCAGGTGGCTGGTTGCAAGGACTTGCAACTTGCCACTTGCAACCTGCAACCTGCCACCTATTCCACCGTGGTTTACTTCTGCAACTGCTCGATCAGGCCCCAATCGTCCCAGTTCGCCCAGGCCTCGGTGATCTTGTCGCCGACCACATGGTACATGACCAGGCCCTTCCAGGTGGCGCGCTTGCCTGTGGCCGGAATCCCGGCGAAGGTGCCGGTGTGGGTGCCGGGCGCCTGGAAGCGTACGACCACCTTGTCGCCCTCGGCCACCATGTCCACGATCTTCAGGTCCAGGTCCGGAAACGCGGCATAGAGCATGTCCATCTGGTTGTGCAGGGCATTCTCGCCCTTGATCGCCTCAGGCACGGCCGAGCGATCGATGTAGAAGCCCGGCGCCGTAAACTGCGTGAACTTGCTGAAGTCTCGCTCCACCAGAATCGCCTGCGCATAGGCGCGCACGATTTCTTTGTTCTGTTCAATCGAACCCATGACTAATCTCCTTGTTTGCCAAAATGATCGAGCAGTGTCTGCAAGATGATCGGGTACTGCCCGCCGTTGAAATGATGCGCGCCCGGCACGACGACCACGGAGGCGCTCAACTTGTCTTGCCACGCGGTGCGGTTGGCTCGCCAGTCTGATGTGTGCGGATCGTTGTCGGATATCATGACCACGATCTGCCGGCCGGCCGCTGTCTTGGCCCGCTCCAGGTCGAACGGCGTGTTGATCCAGGGCATCAGGCTGTCCCAGGGCGCATCGGTCCAGAACCAGCCGGCCACGCAGAGCGTGCCGTCAACGTGAACGCCTTCCGGCAGCTCGGCCAACGCACGCAGGACTGCCTGGCATCCCACGCTGTGCCCGACGATCACAGTCCGGGCGATTTCGTCGGGATCAGAACCGAGCACCTGCATGACCCTTCCGACCCAAGCCGAAATAGTTGGCTCGCCCGGGTTGGGCATGGCAGACACCACGACCGGATCGAAAGGCAGCGGAAGGTCTCGATACGGCGGCGGACCGCCTACTCGACCGACGGATTCAGCTCCGCTGCAGCCAGGGATACCAGTCGCTTGCCGGCGTGCCGGACCAGCGCGGGATGACGATCAGACGCTTGCTCATTGGGTGCCTGATGCTGCCTAGCCTTCGTAGAGCATCTTGATGCCATCGATCTGGCGCATCAAGCCCATCACGTCGTTCTCCACAATGGCCTTCACCAGCTTACCTTCGGGTGAGAACCAGAAGAAGGTGACGCCGTCGATCGACACATTCTTGTTGCTGCCGGGCACGTTGCGCCAGGTGCCGACGTGCTTGCTGCTCATGGTCCACCAGGAAGCCGCCTTGGTGTCGTCGGCCACGATGTCGTTCGCGACGTAGGTCAAGCCCTCGAAGGCGATGCGGTTGCGCGTCACCATGCCCTTGAACCCGTCGATCGTGTCGGTACGCGTGAACGCCAGAATGAAGGCGAAGTTGGGATCGATCAGCTCGTCGATCGTATCCATGTCGCCTTTGCTCCAAATCTCGGTCATGAAACGCCGTATGGCGTCCTCGTTCTCTTTCTTACCCATTGTGTCGTTCTCCTTCTTAAATTAGTGGTCAAGCTGGGCAATACGTCAAGCTGCTGAAGCAGGCCCAGGCTATCCTGAGCCACCCACATCTCGACGATCTTGCCGTTTTCGATGCGAAAGATGTCAATGCCCTTGTCGATCACGCGCTTACCCGTTGCCGGACGTCCCAAAAACTCGCCCGTGTTGGTAGCCACATAGCTCCAACGTGTCGCCACCAGATTTCCCTCAGCCATCTCGATATCTACGGTAAAATGCACGTCTGGGAAAGCTACGAGTGCAGTTTCGAACCATTTATGCAGGTTAGGCGGTTGATGCGCCTGGCCTCCGGGAAAATTAAAGATGACAGGTTCCACAGCAATCTCGTCGATGATCTCGCCATGCTTGTCGTTCCACAATTCGTACCAGTAGCGCCGCACAACGGCTTTATTTGCTTCGATTGACATAGTTGTTAGTAACTCCGGCTGTAGATTGGTAGATTGGTAGATTGGTAGATTGGTTAGATTGGTAGATTGGTACCAATTACCATTACCAATCTACCAATCCGCCAAGCTATTAACCAGGTGGCGGCGGGACAACGCCAAGCTGTTGCAGCAAGCCCAGCTCGTCCACATTGGCCCAGCGCTCGACGATCTGGCCGTCGCGCATGCGGACGATGGTGGTGCCGCTAAAGGTCAGTTGCTTGCCACTGGGCGGCATGCCCATCACGCCACCGGTGTCGGTGCCAACCAGGTGCCAGCGGTGCACGACCTTGTCGCCGGCGTACACTTCGTCGTCGATGGTCAACTGGATGTCGGGCATGGCGGCACGGAACATGCCGACGATGGCGCGGAAGCTGGCGCTGCCTTTCTCCGTCTTCGGCTTGCCGCCAACCGTTGAATGATCATCTGCGTCGGGGGCAATCAGCGTATCGAGTACGCTGAAATCGCCCTTGTTCCAGACTGAGTTGAAGAACTTCTCGGCGATGGCGTTGTTGGCTTCGGGTGAATAGGACATTGGGATTCTCCTTGTTTACGTTATCGTCAGTTCGACTATCGGCGGCTGTCAGGTCGCCGAGATCTACAATTAACCAAGTCAGCGAGCGTTGGCGGGCAAGACGCCCTCCAGCGTGCCAACGAGCTGCAGCGACACCTGGCCGCCTTGCAGCAACATCACATCATAAACGGTGCGCACTCCCAGGCTGCCGCCCGCCGTGGCCTCGAACCAGACGTAGTCGTCATCGCCGGTAATGTTGCGCATGAATACCAGATGGAATCCACTCTCCGTTTCGAACTTGTGACGGAAGAACGAGCGCAGGGCCTCGCCGCCTTCGACTGAAAGCTTACCCGTGACAAGACGAGCGTCGGCGGTGAAGAAGTCGTCGGCCATGCCGTCGGTATCCTGGCGAGCCTGGTAGTCGATGTAGCGATGGTGCACCCGTTGAGCATCTTCGTTGACCGGCGGGACAAAGCCCGCAAAGTCGCCAGGCTGCCACACGCTGCCCTGCTTCGAGCCGTAGAGCTGCAGGTAGACCTGACCGTGGCGCAGGAACTTCATCTCATATGGCTCGATCAGGCCGGCTGGGCTGTCGATCACAAGCTCCTGCCAGATGAAGTCACGCCCGGCGACGAGCTGCTGGACCCGGACAGGGCCGAAGCCGGCCAGTCGCTCCGTCATCAGCTCGATCACACCTTTGACGGCCGGCCGGCCTTCGGCGCGGAAAGTTAAAGCCATGCAGACGGGCGTCCTCGGTGTACAGATCGCGCACCAATCCATCCAGATCGCCGCGCTGCGCGTACGCCATCCGTCGCGCCTGATAGGCCTGGGCCTGTTCGACGCTGGCGGGATCGCCGACAATCATGGGGGCAATGCGGTCGTCTGTCATGAGGTAACTCGTGTCCACCAATCTACTAACCAGGTGGCGGCGGCGCAATGCCAAGCTGCTGGAGCAGGCCCAGCTCGTCCACGTTGGCCCAGCGCTCGACAATCTTGCCGTCGCGCATGCGCACGGTGGTGATGCCGCTGAAGTGCAGCTCTTTGCCGCTGGGCGGCATGCCCATTACGCCACCGGTGTCCGTGCCAACGAGGTGCCAGCGGTGCACGACCTTATCGCCGGCGTAAACCTCGTCGTCGATGGTCAGCTTGATGTTGGGCATCGCACTGCGGAACATGGAGACGATCGCAAGGAAGCTGGCGCTGCCTTTCTCGGTCTTGGGCTTGCCGCCAACCGTCGAGTGGTCGTCCGCATCGGACGCGATCAGCGTGTCGAGCACGCCGAAGTCGCCCTTGTTCCACACCGAGTTCGAAGAAGCGCACGGCAATAGCGTTGTTTTCTTCGGGAGTGAACTGGCGCGCGGACGGACGGCCGGCCGTCATCTGAGTGGTCAGGCCAAGCTGATTGGCAACCACGTGGATGGCGCGGATCTTGCCGCCCCAGAACTCGAAGAAGTCAATGCCATACTCGTCAACCTGGCTTCCGGACGGTTGAACGCCGTTGAACTCGCCAACGTGCTGGCCGGTGATACGCCAGCGTAGGGCTGCCTTGTTGTCGCCGGCAAACTCGCGCACGACCTCGAATTTGAGGTTGGCGAACGCCTGGCGGAGGTAGCTAACGTAGCCGCGCAGCGCCTCTTTGCCGGAGAGCGACGGCATGGTGGGCAAGCTGAACTGAAAGTCGTCGGCGAGGATCTCGTCCATAGCTGAGAAGCGCCCCTTGTTGAGCAGCTCGTCGAAGAAGCGGCGAGCCGTTGCCAGGTTCTGCTCCGGCGTAGTTGCGGTCCGAGGGCTAGGCATGACGCCAAGCTGCTGGAACATGCCAATGGTGTCCTCGTGGCCGATGACCTCGACGATCTTGCCGTCCTTGATCCGGTGCCAACTCATGCCGTCGATCTCGAAGTAACGGCCGCTGGGCGGGACGTCGCCGGCGACGGTGTGGATGGCGCCGCCCAAATGCGTGCCGCCGCCGCGCCACCTGGTCACCACCATATCGCCCGACGCCACCATGTCCTTGGCGTGGATGTAGAAGTCGGGAAAACACCCATGCAGCATGGTCACAAGATCCTTGAAACCGTCCGGGCCTACGTACGGCTCAGGATGCGTCGGCAGGGTAAAGACGAAATCAGGCGTCAGCAGCTCGTACAGGGTGCCGAGATTGCCATCCGTCATGATCTCCTTAAAGTAGCGCATCGCGATGTACTTGTTCTGGGTTTCCGACATGCTCACATCACCTCTTCAGTCTCTTTCTTCTCCATCGGGAGAAGCATCAACGGCCAAACTCCGGCTCCCCTCTCCGTAGTAGAAAAGGAAGCTTGAGGAAGAATGCTAGAGGTATCTTCTCAACTTGTAGGGGCCAGGCCCTTGCGGTCGCCCTAGCGGGCAGGCGCAAAGCCGTGCCCCTACCCCGGATTATTGAGAAGATACTGCTAGAGCCGTGCAAAGCCCGGTGCATAGCTCGGCGGCACGACTACCGCGTTGTAGCTCTCGATCACCAGCCCGTACGGGTTCTTGGTCGAAGGACGCAAGGTCCAGGCCTGCGTAAAGTCGGCTGAGACACGCTTGCTTTTGGCGGCCGGCGGCACGAACCAGCTGGCCTGCCACGCCACGACGACCTGAACGTTGATGTTATCGCCATCGATCTTCGGATCGACGCTCACCACGTTGTGGTTTTCGTCGAAAAAGAGGTTAATCACACCCGGCGCCTTCTCGCCGTCGGAATACGTGCCGCCAGAATACCAGGCGACAAAATCGCCGACGCCGTGCAGGGTCTTCTCGGGGAAGATCATTTGGACGTTCTCATCCGCCACGAGTTCGAGGATCTTCTCAGTCGGCACGTGGAAATCCAGCGCCTGGTACCAGGCCGCGGCAAAGGCTTGAATTTGTTCTTGGGTAACTGCGTTATGTCCAGTCATGGGATATCTCCTTTGGATCGGTGAACAGTCAACAGTCAGTCAACAGTCAACAGAAGTTGCGACTACTTGCTTCTTATCTGTTCACTGCTTACTGCTTACTGCTTACTGCTTACTGCTCTACTGTTCACTGTTCACTGTTCACTGCCTAAGTCGGGAACGAGAACGGGCTGACCGAGATCACGCCCGTGAATTGATGGGTTGCCTTGTTATCACGCAACATGAACACGTCGTAGACCTTGGCCTCGGCCAGGTTGGTGTGCAGAGTGGCCTCGAAAAAAATCGAGTCCTCCGTCTCCGTAAAACGATCGGTTGACACCAGCTTCAAGCTGCCCAATCGAGCAAGATACGCCACGAAGTGCTCACGCAGCGCCTGGCGGCCTTTGATCGTGAAGTCGAAGCCGATCAACACTGCGCCGTCGTGATAGTGCTGCATTAGCCCGTCGATATCGTGGGCCTCCAGTGCAGCGACCTGCTCTTGGTAGAATTTCTGGCCTGCTGTCAAGTTCGAAGAAGTCGTCATGATATGTATGCTGCGAGTATCCCGATCCATCGATAGATTGGTAGATTGGTAGATTGGTCGTAGAACGATACTGGCGAGTCCGCGTTGCCTTTCCCACCAATCTACCAGTTTACCAATCTACCAACCTACTGCCCACATGTTGCGCCGATGCGCTCCGGGTGCGTGTCACCTTCCAGCACCAGGTCGATCAGGAAGGGGCCGGGATGGGTCAGCATCTGCTGGATGGCCGGACCGATCTCATCGGGCTTCTCGACCCGAAGTCCGGGCACGCTGAGGCCCCGAGCCATGTCGACGAAGTGCAACGGTGGGCTGGACAGGTCAAAGCTCAGCGGGAAATCGTGCTTGGGAATGCCCTGGTCCTTCCAGTACTGGTCGATGTTCAGCTGCAACAGCCGGTAGGAGCCGTTGTTGCAGACCACGAACTTGACGTCGAGGTTGTGCCGCGCCGCGGTCCACAGCGCCTGGATGGTGTACATCGAGCCGCCGTCGCCGCTGAAGCCGATTACTGTCTTGCCGGGATTGGCCAGCTTGGCGCCGATTGCGCCGGGGAAGCCGATGCCCAGGGAACCGCCGCGGGTCAGGAAGTACTCACCAGTTCGCTGGGGCGGCCAGTAGCGCACCACGGCTGGCGAACTGGTCAGCGCCTCGTCGAAGATCACGACGTTCTCAGTGGGGAGCTGCTTGACCAGCTCTTCCATAAACTGCGCCATGTGCAGCGGCGTCGCGTCGCGCGCCGCCTGGTCGGCCTGAAGCAGCGCCGCCCGTTTGGCGGCCTTGGCCGCGCCGATCTCCTGCGTGCGAGCATCGGCCGCCGTGCGCTGTTCGGTGGTCATTCCCGCCTCCAGCGCGTCGGCCAACAGGTCCAGGCTCAACTTGGGATCGGCCACTACGGCCAGATCGACCCGATGGTTCTTGCCGATTTCGTAGGCGTTGAGGTCGATGTGCACGACCTTGGCGCCCGGCGCCCAGATGTCGCCCAAATGCGGAAAAACTTCGGGCAAAACGTAGGTGCCGACAATGAGATTGGCGTCGCCTTTCTGCATCAAGGGCAGGCTGGCCGAGCCGAACATGTGGCCGGTCATGCCCTGGTACAGAGGATGCTCGTAGCTCATGTTGACCTCGCCCGAGTCCGCTTCCCAGACCTCAGCGCCCAGCAGCTCGGCCACCTTCTCCAGCTCGGCCTGCGCGCCGGAGTAAGCCACGCCGTCGCCGGCGAAGATCATCGGCTTGGCGCCGGCGGCCAGAAGAGCGGCGGCCTGGTGCACAAAGTCGATCTGCGGCCTCACGCGCGTCGAGGGGATCAAGGTGGGGTAGACCTCGTCGGTGCACGGCGCATCCAGGATGTCGGCCGGGATACAGACGTAGACCGGGCCCATCGGCGGCGTGCCGGCCACCTTGATGGCCCGGCGAATGACCCGCAGCAGGTTGGCCGGCTCCAGCACCATGGTCGACCACTTGGTCACCGGCTCGGCGAAGGCCACCAGGTCACCGTACATCTGCGACTCGGTGTTCATGTAGCGGATGCCGGCGTCGCCGCCGATCACCACTAGAGGTGAATGGCCGCGCTTGGCCTGAAAGAGCGCACCGATGCCGTTGCCCACGCCGGGCGTGCTGTGCAACTGCACCAGCGTCGGGCGCTGGGTCGCGCGGGCATAGCCATCGCCTGCCAGCACGGCGACAAATTCCTGGAGCGTCAGGATGTACTTCATCTCCGGGTAGTCGGCCAGTGCATCCAGGAAACCCTGTTCCACAGTGCCGGGATTGCCGAACATGAAATCCATCCCATCGGCGAGGAACTGTTCGATGATTGCGGAACGACCGGTTTTTGTCTGCCATAACCTTTTGCGGCGACTGGGTGACCGGTAGACCGAGTAGATTGGTAGATTGGTCGGGTGACCGGGTACTGGTGAGGTTCGATGTACCCAACTCTACCTAGCTTACCTTGTCACCTTTCACCTTCTACCATCCGTACCTGCGCAACCCGTTCTCCAGCACTTCGATCATCAATTCGCCCACCAGGTGAGAGTCCTGGGTAGAGCGGCCGGTGAGGAAGGGGTAGTCCAGGATGGTGGAGATGGTGCGGCCAACGCCGCCGTGGTACTGGCCATCGGGGCCGACCGCGTCGCGCAGGATGTACTCCAGGGGATAGAAGGGCGTGCGGAAGTTGGCACTGGTGTTCATCGGGTTGCCGTCGTAATCGTACATCTGGGCAAAGCCGGTGCCGTCTTTCCAGTCGTACTCGCGGGCGTGGCCGGTGACGTGTTTGCCCCAGATGATGCTCTTGCGCTCGGTCCAATCACGGGCAAAGGCCAGGCAGGTCACGCAGTAGCACTCGGCGGCGATCAGCTTGCCCTGGGCCAGGAAGCCAAGGATCACGTCGTGCAGCCGCTCGTTGTTGACCATATCGACCATGGGACCACTGCCGCCGGGCAGCAGGAGTGCATCGTATTGCTCCAGTTCCTTCCAGCAGGCATCGCGCTTGGTGTAGTACTCTTCCAATTGTATGCCAAAGTGCGGGCCATTAAAGTAGGGCATCTGCGGGAACCAGGTCGACAGGTTGATCGGATCCTTCAGCAGGCTCGACTCATGGATCTCTCGGGTCCGGGTGGCATAATGCACGTCGGTGACGATCTTGTGCAGTGGCGGGTCTAGGAAGCCCGGCTCCATGCTGGGCGGTAGCGCCGGCGGCTTCCGGCCGAACGGTGTCATAAAGTCAATCTGATAGCCACGCTCGAGCAGAACATCATATGGGCCTACTAGCTCTTCGCCCCAGTAGCCCCACTCAGACAGGACAGCGAGAATCTTTTTGGACATGGGAAGCTCCTTATGTTATGTAGCAAAACTTACTTCGAATGCAACCAATGGTGAAGGAAGAAGAGTCCTTGCATACTCAAAACGGGTAGGTTGGAACAATCTGCGATCCAGATTACGACCACAGGGAGCCTGGATCGATATCGTCCAGGTCCGGGGTAACCTCATCCTGCTCCAACTCGACCTTCAGGAAGTGCATCAGTGTTTCGATGGTGGAAAATCCAACGCGCTTGCCGCTGCGGGAATCCTCCAAGCTGAAGCGCCACATCGCCGGCACGTCAGTGCCGCCATCGCGCTCCTGCCAGCAGCGCAAGAGATAGACGCTGTAGCGGGGCGGTGATTTGGCCTGAGACATAGTGAATGCTCTCTTGCAGCGAAAGGACCGCTGCAACGCTGCGGTGAGATTGAAACTGGTGGCGGGATTATGGCAGAATATCGTAAACTCAACGTTAAATGGATTGTCAACGAAACGACCAGAACTGACGAATAACAAAGCAAATCGTAAACCCATTTTGCTGGCCAAAACTCTCAATTCAACTCAACCTACTGTATATTGTGTTGCTGGAGACAGTAACCTCAGTATTTAGGTATTTACCAAGTTACACGAAATTTACGATGTGCCTACTATTCGGTTGCTCCAGGTGATCAGAACCTGCTGCGGCATCGCCAACTGGAATCTCACCTACACAAATAAGTCGCCTATCCTGGGTTCTTAGTAAGAGTGTCTTCAGAATGAGTTGACGGAATATTGAAGAGCTAGCTTCTGAGCACAGTGTCAACCCATTTTGAATGCACCCATTTGATAAGATCGTGTTGTCTCGAAAGAGCCGTTGTAGTGCAGGTGGACAGGTGGCAGGTAGCAGGTGGCATACAGTTGCTACTTGCCACTTGCCACTTGCAACCTGCAACCTGCAACTTGCCCACCCTTACGAAGGCCGATAGTTGACGCCAACCTCGTCATCTGTAAAATGCAAAGCCAGGTTATGATCCCTACACTGCTATCCTTGAAACTGTTCGGTGGGTTCGAACTTCGACTAAACGACGTACCTGTCGACGGCTTTGTCTCAAACAAGGCGCGCGCGCTGTTAGCGTTCCTGGTTGTGACCAATAGACCACAGCCGCGCCCCGTTCTAGCGGAGTTGCTGTGGGGCGACAAGCCCGACAACGTGGCCAACTCCAACCTCCGCATGGCGCTGTCTAATCTTCGCAAGCTCGTTGGTCCTTGCCTCGACATCACTCGCAGCGATGTGGCCCTCGTCAAGGGACGCCTCTACGATGTGGATGTAGAGCACTTCCAGACACGTCTCAGTCAGGTCGATCTGGCAACTCTGGAGAGCAACTCCAGCTTGCTGGAGGAAGCAATCGCGCTGTATCGCGGCGACTTTCTCGAGGGCCTATCGGTGCGCGATGCATCGAGCTTTGAGGAATGGGCGCTGCGCCAGCGAGAGCGCTATCGCCAAATGGCCCTGCAAGCACTCTACCGACTGTCCATGGTCCACACCGACCGCGGCAACTATGCCGCGGCCATTGATTACACCACCCGGCTGTTGGACCTCGAACTCTGGCAGGAGGAGGGCCACCGGCAGATGATGCTTCTGCTGGCCATCACCGGCCAGCGCGCCGCCGCCCTGGATCAGTACGCGGCTTGCCGGCGCATCCTGGCCGAGGAGCTGCACGTCGATCCCATGCCCGAGACCAATGCCTTATTGGCCCGCATCAGGGCCATGCCCGAACAGCGGGACATACCGGCGCAAGCCGGCGCAGGAGCGCCTGCCCTTTTTGGTCGCCAAGACGAGCACGCCTGGATGCTACAGCAATGGAAAGCCGCTCAAGACCAACGCAGCAAAATCACCTTGATCGAAGGTGAGGTAGGCATCGGCAAGACCCGCCTGGTCGAGGAAGTTCTGCGCTTTGCGACGGCGGCGGGCGCCACGATTCTGCGGGCGCGCTGTCACGATTTCGGCGACGACATGCCCTTCCATCCGTTCATCGAGATTCTCCGCCAGGCGCTGGATCGGCAGCCGGACCTGCCTGGCCGCCTCTCCCCGGTGTGGCTAGCAGAGCTGTCTGGACTGCTGCCGGAGCTGACCGATGCCATGCCAGACCTGCTCGAACTGGCGCTGCGCCCACCCGACGCTAACACGAGACAGCGCCTGTTCGAGGCCATTTCACAACTCTTGCGCGCAACGCAGCATCAGCCGTTGGCCGAGGCCGCACGGCTGGCTACGAATGGCAAAGGACCGTTGAAGCAAGACAGTACCCTGCTCGCCGCAGCGGTCAAACCCAAGGAACGATGGACCGTTCTCTTCCTCGACGATTTGCATTGGATCGATAGCGCCAGCGTCGATCTCCTGCGCTACCTGGCTCACCGGCTCAACGGGTGCACCCTGTGGTTCATCGGCGCCTATCAGCGCGAGGGCATGGATGCCGATCACCCTTTCCTGAAGCTGCGCCGCTCCCTGGTCTCTGAGGGCCGCGCCGACGTCCTCCGGCTCGAACGTTTGCCTGCCAGCGCGATCACCGAATGGATCAAGGCGATGCCCGGCTTGACAGACGACCAGGTCGGCCGGCTATCCAAGTACGCAGTGACTCGTTCGGAGGGCAATCCCTTCGTCACCAACCATCTCTTGAAAGAGATGCGCGAGAACGCTTCCCTACGAGAGGTGAGAGGGGTTTGGCGTTTAGAGGATGGGTGGATCCCATCGAGCAGCGCAATTCCTTTCGCCGTGCGCGAGGTGATCATCCTCAAGCTGAGCCGGGTGAGCCCGGCGGCGCGCGCCTTGCTCGGAGAGGCCGCCGGCCTGGGGGAAAGCTTCAACCTGCAAAGACTCCGCCAAGTCTTTGGGATGGAAGGGGACCTAGCCGACGCACTAGGTGAATGCTTGCATCAGGGCCTCGTTAGCCCGAGCCACGGCGACACGTACCGCTTTTCACACGCCATGATTCGCGAGATCGCCTACGAGCGGCTGTCGCCATGGCACCGTATGAAGGCCCATGCCTGGCTCACCCAAAGCCCCTCATCGGAGACACCCATCCGGGTGCCATCCGTTCTGGCGGCTGGTCAATTTCGTTGATGCTACAAGTTGCAAGTGGCAGGTGGCAGGTGGCGGATGGCAGGTGGCAGGTGGCAGGTGGCAAGTGGCAAGTGGCAAGTGGCAAGTGGCAGGTTGCAGAACACTTATCACTTGCCACCTGCCACCTGCCACTTGTAACCTGCCACCTGCGAGCCGAACTGCCGATGCCGCTGACTTGCCGAATTGGGACTTGCTAGCTACAATTCCGCAACGTATCATGTCTTGAGTTGCATCGAAGCCTTCGTTGCCAACACAAGTAAAATCATCAGGGGCATAGCTGCCTGGCGTAAAGTTGCACGACCGATCTATGCTGTTGTGTCGAATTGGCGCTACCAACGGCCTGACTGCCTAGCTATCAAGGAGATAGAGTAACAATGTTTGAGCCCATAAGAGATGTCGCACGTCGTCCTGTTCACAGATTGCGGGGCAAGCACCGTATCCGACCGGCTCTTGGTACCGCACTCATGCTTGCAGCCATGATCGTCGTGTCGCTGGCCTATGCCACGCCGTCGACATGGGCGAGTGCCCCACCGGCCCAGCCAGCCACACCGATTGTGGTCAATTCGCTCGGGGACGAAGCGGACGCCTACCCCGGCGACGGGATATGCCAAACTGCAAGCGGCAGCGGCTGCACCCTTCGTGCGGCGATCCAAGAGGCAGAGAGTGCTAGTTCGCCCGGCCTTGACGTGATTGACCTAACCGGACTGAGCGGTACAATCAGCCTAACGAACGGCGCGTTGCCGGACATCAGGGAAGATCTAAACGTCCTCGGCCCGCTACTGATTACCTTAACGATTGACGGCCTTCATGCCGCGCGTCCCCTATTGATCCAGAGAAATGCAACAGTTCTCGTCGCCAACCTAACGGTCGCCAACGGCAGCAGTACCCGTTTTGGCGGGGCGATCTCAAACAGTGGCACTCTCACGTTGCAGAACGCAACCATCGTTGGCAGCAACGCCCATGTGACAGGAGGAGCGATTTTCAACAGTAGTGGGGCTTCGTTGTGGCTGAAGGATAGCTTAATCGGCGGTGACACGTCGAGCGACGCCAACTCCGCGTTGTTCGGCGGAGGCCTCTACAATGGCCGCGGCGCGGTAATCATCGAAGACAGCCAGATCTCGCACAACGAGGCGGCAGCGCTTGGCGGCGGGATTTATAACTCAGGTGGTAAAGTCACCACGCTTGGCACGACCCGAATCGAAAGCAACCACGCAATCGGCAGCGGCGGAGGAATCTTCAATGGAATCGGTGGATCACTTGAGGTTTCCAACACAAGCATTGACCGCAATTCGGCCGGCGGATCCGGCGGCGGAATCTATAACCTCGGCGCGCAAACGTTGGTAAACGCAACCGTAGGAGAGAACACGGCAGTCCACTACGGCGGTGGCATCGCCAACACCCATGGCGCCGTCACCAATCTGTACAACGTGACCATTGCCGGCAACGGCGCCAACGTTATTTCGGACCATGGCGACTTCCGAGGCAGCGGCGGCGGCGGCATCTTCAGCAGTGCCGCAGTTGGGTTGCAGAACTCCTTGATCAGCGGCAATTACGACAACTCTACCGTAACCAGTTACCCTGACTGCTACGCTTCGGAATCGGCCTCCTTCCCTGTCAACGCGCAAAATCTCATCGGAAATAACGCAGGCTGCGCCGCTTACTTCACTAACGGCGTAAACGGTAATCTGGTCGGTACGGCCACGGCCCCACTCGATCCGATGCTCGGAGCCTTCTCAGATCCCGGCGTTTATCCGCTGCAGGCCGGCAGCCCGGCCGTCGATGCGGGCGACCCAAGCGGCTGCGATGATAGCCACGGCGGTGTTTTGACTGACGATCAGCGCGGCGTGCTGCGCCCCCAGGGTCCTACCTGCGACATTGGCGCCTACGAAGCCGCGCGGCCTGTGATGAACGACCAAAGCTTTGAGCTGCCGGAGAACAGCCTTAACGGCACCTTGGTTGGCACGGTTGTCGCAACGGATCCCGACTTGGGTGTACTGACCTACGCGATCACCGGCGGCAACACCGACGACGCATATAGTCTGGACCAGTCGAACGGCAACCTGACCGTCAACAACAGCAGCGCGCTCAACTACGAGACGACTCCCCAATTCAATCTCTCGGTCGTAGTCACCGACGCCGAAGGTTTCACGGACTCTTCGACCGTCACTGTCGATCTAATCAACGTCAACGAGCCCCCGATTGCCGTCGACGACGTTTATACCGCGACACAAGCGTTGCCGTTGACCGTACCTGCCCCTGGCGTGCTGGAGAACGACATTGATCCCGACCTGGCTAACGTGCTGACGGCAGCCCAACTCACCAGCCCGGCCTATGGTGACGTGAGGTTGGCCATCGACGGCGGGTTCGTATACACGCCTACCATCGGATTCGCGGGAGAAGACGCTTTCACCTACTTCGCCAGCGATGGAGTGTTTACGAGCACGGCTACCGTTTCCATCACCGCAACCTACGATCCGCTGATCGTCCGCAACACCGCCGATAGCGGTGCAGGCTCTCTCAGGGAAGCCATTAATTATGCCACTCAACTGGGCCTCCCAGCCACGATCACCTTCGACATCCCTGGCCCTGGCGCCCACACCATTTACCCTGTCATACCATTGCCAGACCTTGCACCATACGTGACGATCGACGCAACAACTCAGCCATCCGGCACGGTCGAACTCAACGGCAGTCTGTCACCGGCTGGCACTACAGGGCTGTTCGTCTTCGGCGGCGAGCAAGCCAGCGCTCCATCGTCAACGGGCGAGCTCAGCGCACTATCTGTTGCCGCCATCCGCGGGCTGGTGATTAAGGGCTTCCCAGGCGACGGCATTCGCATCGCGGATGCCTATGATATTCTCGTCGAAGCCAACACGGTAATCAGCAATACCGGAAACGGCATCAGCGTATCCAGCGGAACAGGTATTGCCATTCATGGCAATAGCATCGCCGAAAACGGCAGACTGGGCATCGATTTGAATGACGACGGCGTCACTCCGAACGACATCGGCGACCCGGATTCAGGACCGAACACGCTGCAAAACACCCCAGTGCTGCTGCGCGCCGTCCCGATCAACTCCGGCATTACCTTCGAGGGCCGGCTCAATAGCTTGCCGATGACCCGAACCTACACCCTCGAGTTTTTCCGGAGCTCGACGTGCGATCCCAGCCAGTACGGCGAGGGCCAGGTTTTCCTTGGCGCCCACGATGTGGAGACCAACGGCGCTGGCAACGCCAGGTTCTCGACAATCCTGCCCGTCGTCGTACCAACCGGGCAATTCGTGACCGCTACCGCTACCGATCCGGATGGCAACACCTCCGAGTTCTCCCCGTGCATCGTCACCGGCGCCGGCAATGATACCTGGCCTCGGGCGCTACGCCTGGAGCCAACACTCGAAGGCCCGATCCTGACCGCAAGCGCGTCGCAGTACCTCGATCTCCTGGACCAGTCGCGCTGGTACAAGATCCACATCGAGCCAGGCACCAAGGTCAAGGTTACCCTGGAGGACCTGCCTGCCAATTACGACCTGACTTTGTACAAGGACATCCGGGAGACCTATGACGCGCTGACAATCCCCAGCGACAACAGTGACCTGACGAAGCTCAACGCCGAGTTCGCACCTGACTCCTGGAGCCCCGACTCCTGGAGCCCCGACTCCTGGAGCCCTGACTCCTGGAGCCCGACTCCTGGAGCCCAACTCCTCGGAGCCTGACTCCTGGAGCCCCAACTCCTGGAGCCCCGACTCCTGGAGCCTGACTCCTGGAGCCTGACTCCTCGGAGCCTGACTCCTGGAGCCCGGATACTTACAGCCCCGACTCCTGGAGCCCCAACTCCTGGAGCCCGGACCCGGCCTATTCCAGTGCCCAACTGCGCAGCCTTCTAGCGACATCGGGCCTTGACGGCACCGCCAACGAGCGCGTCGTGGCGAACACATGGAGCAACACAGGCGATTTCTACGTGCGAGTGCGCGGGCGCAACGGTGCCTTCAGCCTGGCTGCGCCATTTACCGTGAGGATCACCGTGGAGACCGGCCTGTGTGAAGGTCTTGACACAACCCTCGTACCCTCCAGCCTCAGCCCGGTGGCCGGCAACTATCGCACGATCATCCTCACCGACCTGGCCCGCACACCGGGTTCACCCGCGGCCATCGCCGAACTGCAGGCTAAGCTGGCCGCTCTAGCCGCCCGCGGCGAGGTCGCCGGCGTCGTGGTGGACGTCGGCGCCGACGCCCGTGTTGCGGCCGCCAATGCACAGGCTGACGCCAAGCCGGAGTGTCCGCCTGCCAAGAACCTGGTTGCCGACAGCATCAAGGAAATCGTCGAACAGTATCGCTCGGTCAACCCGCTGGAGTACGTGGTGCTGGCCGGCGGCGATGAGGTCATTCCCTTCTTCCGCCACCCGGACCACTCGCTGCTGGCAAACGAGTCCAACTACGTGCCGCCTGTGAAAAACGATACCGCCTCGCAGTCCAGCCTGCGCCTGGGCTACGTCCTGAGCCAGGACCGCTACGGATCTGCCGTTGATGTGTTCTACAAGAGCTACGTCATTCCGGTGCCGAACCTGGCTGTCGGCCGGCTCGTGGAGACTCCTGCTGACATGATTGGTATGATCGACGCCTATTTGAGCACGGCATCTGGCGTCGTGACTACGCCCACCTCCTCCTTGGTTACCGGCTACGACTTCCTGACAGACGCGGCGGAGGCCGTGCAGACAGAGCTGCAAGCCGGCATCGGCGCACCTGCGCAGACACTGATTGCGCCCCGCTCGGCGCTCCCCACCGATCCGGAGTCGTGGAACGCGGATCAGCTTCGTGCGCTGCTCCTGGGCAGCCGCCACGACCTGATCTACCTGGCCGGCCATTTCAGCGCCAGCACGGCCCTGGCCGCCGACTATCAGACCCGTCTCTCTTCCACCGACGTCACCTCGTCGACCGTGGACATGGTCAACGCCATCGTCTTCAGCGCCGGGTGCCACTCGGGCTACAACATCGTCAATCAAGCCGGCGTGCCCCTCGTGACGCGCGAGCCGGACTGGGCCCAGGCATTCGCTCGCAAGGGCGCAACGCTCATCGCCGGAACCGGCTACCAGTACGGCGATACCGACTTTATCGAGTACAGCGAACGGCTCTATCGCGAGTTCAGCCAGCAACTACGCCTTGGGTTCGGCCCGGTTTCAGTCGGCAAGGCCCTCGCAGCCGCCAAAACGCAGTACCTGGCCGAGACGCCTGAGATGCGAGGCATCCACGAGAAATCTCTACTCGAGGCGACGCTGTTTGGCCTGCCCATGCTCAGCGTGAACATGCCGGCGGGCCGGGGCGATCCGCCGGTAGACCCGTCCATCGTGACCGAAACCGGCGGCTTCCCGACTAACCCTGGCAATGCCCTGGGGCTACAGGCCGCCGATGTGACCATAGTCCCTGACCTGACCGTCAACAACGTGGTGCTAACCGCTACCAACGGCGTCGACACAGTAACTGCGACTTACCTTTCCGGTTCCGATGGTGTCATGGTCAATCCCGGCGAGTCAGCGTTCCCGGTGGAGTTTCCCAACGTCACGGTACCCGGTAACGTGCTGCGTGGTGTCGGCTTCCGAGGCGGAGCGTACAGCGATGAGACCAACATCATACCGTTGACCGCGGCGCCAGTGACTGAGCTGCGAGGTATGCACGGACCGTTCCAGCCGAGCATTTTCTACCCACCATTGCCATGGCAGGCCAACTACTTCGACGCACTGGCGAATCCGGTCGATGGTGTCACGCGCCTGGCCATCCTGCCAGCCCAGTTCAAGGCAGACAGCTCGACAGCAGTTGAGGGGACGCTGCGCTCCTTCGACACCATGCGATTCCGCCTATACTATAGCGACAACCTGATCGTGCCAGAAGATACCGTGCCCAACTATCCGGCGCTGGCCGCACCGCCATCTATCTCGAAAGTCAGCTCGATCACCGCCACAAACCAGGTCGACTTCGTAGTCACGGTCATCGGCGACCCGGTGGCGGGTGTTCAAGAGGCGTGGGTGATCTACACGGCTGTGGCTGGCGACCTCTACGGCCAGTGGCAAGCGCTCGACCTCACGCAAGACGCCCTGGACTCCAGGGCGTGGAAAGGCACACTCACGGTGACCGGGACGGCGCCTGACGACGTGCGTTTCATGGTGCAGGCCGTGAACGGCGTCGGGTTGGTGGCGACGGCCACCAACATGGGGTCCTACTTCATCGGTGGCGTTGATCCAGGGGCGACCTCCAGCGACGCCCAACCGACCAGCGTAACCCTGTTGGCCCCACCTACGTCCGGACCCTACGCCACTGAAACAGCCGTTACCGCCCTGTTAGAGACGATCGCCGGGAACGCGGGCAGTGGACCAACCACGGCTGCCAACCCTTTGCCCGGTCAGAGCGTGACGTTCGCCTTGGGCGGCCAACAGCGCGTTGCGATCACCGGTCCGGATGGCCGTGCCACGACAACTTTACCGCTCATGGCGCCTCCCGGGCTTAACGAGATACGGGTCTCTTTCGCGGGCACTGAACAATACCTGCCCTCGTCCTCGACGGTTCCCTTCACCCTCTTCAAGCAGCCCACGCGGCTGGCGCTCGTACCGCAGCCAGCGACAGGTCAATACAGCGACGCTGTCGAGTTGAGTGCGAAGCTCACCGATAGCCTAAACAGAGCGCTGCGGGACAAGACGATCTTCATGATCGTCGGCAGCGGCAGTCCATCGACAACGATCTCGACGATAACAAACTACCTTGGCGAGACTGTGTCGGAGCCTATCTACTTACCGAGCGGCACGTACTCGGTAACCGCCTACTTCATGGGCGTCATTCCAGTAGGCGGCGGTGCGACCGTTATGTTGGAAGATCCACTGTATGAGCAATCCACCCAAGGCGGGTCGCTCCTTATGCTTCCGGAATATGCCAAATTGGACTACACGGGCCAGATCGCCGGTTACCAGAATCTGCCTTTCCGCGCTGCTGCCCAGGTCGCCCAAGTGGACGACGGCATGCCCGGTGACCTGACCCTGGCCAAGGTGCAATACGTTCTCACTGACGCCAACAATCAGGTCGTTGCTTCAATGCTTGGGGACGTCGCACCAGATGGAAGCTCCTTGGCTAAAATCCCGGGGCAGGCGGCAGGCATCTACTACATGACTGTCCAGGTCGTTGGCGGCTACTTCACCTCATCCGTCAGCGAGCCCACGACAATCACGGTGTACGCCCCTTTGCCGGTCCGAGTATGGCTTCCAAGCATAGCTTCCCAGTGACGATCTCGGAATGAAGCGACTTGTTTCAGTGCATGGTAGGAACCGGCACTCACAATTGGAACGAATTAGCGCATACGCACCGCCCAGCAGGTCGCCTCGAGGGAGTCGCTGCTGATGCTGACACTGTTCGAGCGCGGCCTGCTGGCCCACTTGATCGCCGATTGGCTCCTGCAAAACGACTGGATGGCACGCAACAAGCGCAGCGTACTTCACCCTGCCGCTTGGGTGCACGCCGGTATCCAGTCTATGTGCTTGGGTATCGCCTTGGGCCCGATCGCGGGTATCGTGCTGGGCGGCATACATCTGTTGGTCGACACGCGCATTCCCATGCGCTGGTGGCAACGCGTGTTTCGGCAAACCACCGAAGGCGAGGTGGCCTTGCACGTCGCCATCTGGGAAGACCAGGTCATCCATATCGTCACTATCGGGATTTGGGTCGCTTTAGTTGGCCTGATTAAACCGTAAGAACGAGCAAACCGCCCCAAACGGAAAGTCAAGCATGGACTCACCGATCGTATATCTTCCAATGGATCGTCGCCAGGCGTTGGCACGCGGTGAAACGCTGCCTGATCGCGTTCAAGGTGCGGCTCTCTTCGCCGACATCTCCGGCTTCACCCCGCTCACAGAAACGCTTGCCCGAGAGCTTGGCCCCCAGCGCGGCAGCGAGGAAATAACGCTACACCTCAACCTGGTGTACGATGCGCTGATTGCCGAGCTACACCGTTTCGGCGGCAGCGTCATCGGCTTTAGCGGCGACGCGATTACCTGTTGGTTCGACGAGGATCGTGGCCAGCGAGCTGTGGCCTGTGGTTTGGCCATGGAGCAAGCGATGGCGCGTTTCGCAACGATTATCGTGCCTTCGGGCAAGACCATGTCTTTGACGATGAAAGTGGCGGTCACCGTTGGGCCGGCGCGTCGTTTCCACGTCGGCGATCCTGGCTACTGGATCGTCGAAGTGCTTGCCGGCGCCACCCTCGACCGATTGGCCGCCACCGAAAACCATGCTCGAGGCGGTGAGGTTGTGGTCGACTCGGCGACCGCGGCTGCTCTGGGCGATGCGCTTGAGATCGTAGCCTGGCGTGAAGACCCGCAAAACAACCAACGCTTTGCGGTGGTCGGCGGACTGACCCAGCAGGTGACGCCCACGCCATGGCCTCTCTTGCCCGACGACGCTCTTGACGAAGAGGTCACGCGCCCATGGCTATTGCCTGCCGTCTACGAACGGCTCCGGCAGGGCCTTGGCGGATTCCTGGCCGAGTTACGCCCGGCAGTCGCGCTGTTTATGGCTTTCACCGGCATTGACTACGACTTAGACGACGATGCTGGAAGCAAGCTGGACACATTCATCCATGCGGTGCAGACGATCCTTGCACCCTACGACGGCACGCTCATTCAGTTGACCATGGGCGACAAGGGTAGCTACCTGTACGCGGCCTTCGGTGCGCCTTTTGCGCACGAAGATGATGCCAAGCGGGCGGGATCAGCGGCGCTTGAGCTGCGCGATCTGGCCACGAAGCTGGACTTCCTCCGTGGGATTAGGATTGGCATCACCCAGGGCAGTATGCGGACCGGAGCCTACGGCGGGACAATGCACCGCACCTATGGCGTGCTCGGGGACGCCACAAACCTGGCAGCCCGGTTAATGCAAGCTGCGACGCCCGATCAGATTGTGGTGACTCAAAGGGTCCAAGAGATGCTTGCGGAGGATTTTACGTGGGAGCGCCTCCCGGAGCTGCACGTCAAAGGCAGGAGTGAGCCTATCACCGCGTACAACCTTCTGGCGGTCAAAATACGTCCGGCGCTCACGTTGCTTCAGTCGCAACATGAGCTGCCCCTGGTGGGACGCCAGGCTGAGATGACGCTGGTCGGCGAAAAGATGGAGCGAGTGGCACAGGGCGCCGGCCAAATCATCGGAATCACGGCCGAGGCTGGCATGGGCAAATCCCGGCTGGTAGCTGAGCTCATGCGCCTCGTCGACGAACGACAATGGCCTCACTACGGCGGCGAGTGCAGCTCGTATGGCACCAACACCAGCTATCATGTCTGGTACAGTATCTGGTGGCACTTCTTCGGCCTCAATCCGGCGTCGACGTTGGAGGAGCAGATCGGTACGCTCGAGACCCAGCTCAGATGGATCGATCCTGGGCTACTGCCTCGTCTGCCGCTGCTGGGCACTGCATTGAACCTCCCCATCCCAGACAACGAGCTCACCGCTACGTTCGATGCCAAGCTGCGCAAGTCGTCACTCGAGGCGCTCCTGCTCGATTGCTTGCGGGCGCGCAGCCAGCAGACGCCTTTTGTGCTGTTGCTCGAGGATTGTCATTGGCTTGACCCCTTGTCACACGATCTGCTAGAAGCCGTTGCCCTGGCCGTTGCCAGCCTGCCGGTGCTTATGCTCCTGGCCTATCGACCACCGCAGCTTCAGTATCTGAAGTCGCCTCGTGTAAGCTCGCTGGCCCACTTCGCCATGGTCGAGTTGGACGATTTCACCCCTGATGAGGCTCGTCGCCTGATCGACCTCAAGATTCAGCATGAGTACGGCAGTCAGGCCGAGATATCTGGCGATCTGGCAGGACGCATTACCCAACGCGCGGGTGGAAACCCCTTCTTCATTGAAGAGCTGCTGAATTACTTGCGAACCCAAGGAATCGATCCCACCGACCGCAACGCGCTGGCGCAGTTGGAACTGCCGAACAGCCTGCAAAGCCTGGTGTTGAGCCGTGTAGATCAACTGGCCGAGAACCAGAAGATCACCCTCAAGGTGGCCAGCGTGGTGGGTCGCTTGTTCGAAGCCGATACGCTGGGTGGCTACTATCCACAACTGGGCGGGGCTGAGCGCGTGCGTGAGGACCTGGGCGCACTGACAAATGCGGACCTGACGCTGCTTGAGGTGCCTGAGCCTGAGCTGATCTATGGCTTCCGCCACGGTATCACGCAAGAGGTAGCGTACGAAAGCTTGCCTTTTGCGACCCGAGCCATGCTTCACGAGAGCCTGGCCAACTACACCGAGCGAACCGCCGGCCCGCGGCTCGATCAAGTTATCGACCAACTCGCCTTCCACTACGGTCGCAGCGACAATGTGGACAAGAAGCGCGAGTACTTCCTTAGAGCAGGCGAGCGCGCCCAGGCCGCCTACAACAATGCCACAGCCATCGACTATTACCGGCAAGCCCTTCCGCTGGTGGAGGGCAGAGAGTGCATCGCCGTGCGGCTGAAACTGGCCCAGGTCATGGACTTGGTGGGCAAGTGGCAAGAGGCCAATGAGTTGTATCAACAGGCCCTGGACCTGGCAGTCCAGTTGGACGACCTCCAGGCGATGGCTCGATGTGAAACGGCCATGGGCGAACATCTGCGCAAGCGCGGGCTGTACAAGGAGGCTGCATCCAGGCTGAACGAGGCACGCGCCAAGTTTGAGCAGATCGACGACTTGGCTGGGGTGGGCCAGACCCTCCACACCGAAGGCACCCTGACAGCGCAACAGGGCGACTTCGAACGAGCTCGATCCCTCTACGAGAGTAGCCTAGAGATCCGCCGACAGCTAAATGATTGGGCAGCCATCGCCAGCCTCCTCAGCAACCTTGGCAACGTCGCGCGCCTGCAAGGCAAGTATGAGGAGGCGCGAGCTCTGCAAGAGGAGGGGCTGGCCATTCGCCAGGAGAGCGGTGACAAGTGGGCCATTGCGGTTTCACTCAACAACCTTGGCAACGTGGCGCTGAACATCGGCGACCATACGGCCGCCCGTGAGTACTTGCAGAAGGCCGTGGCTCTGGAACGCGAGGTTGGCGACCGAGCCAAGCAGGTCAATGCTCTCAATGACCTGGGAAACGTAGTTCGCAGCCAGGGCGACTACAGCGCGGCGCAGTCCCTCTATACTGAGGCGTTGCAGATCAACCGGGAACTGGACAACAAATGGGCCTCGGCCTATCTTTTCGAGGACGTCGGCTGTCTGGCGGCCTTGAAAGGCCAGGCAGAACGCGCGCTACAGCTGGTCGCAGCCGCCTCGGCGCTGCGGCAGTCTATCGGCGCACCCCTGTCACCCGCGGAGCAATCAAAACTCGACGAGCTACTCATCCCAGCAAAGGAACAGCTTGGCGAGGAAGGCCTCGCAGAAGCGAATGAGAAGGGCCGCTCACTGAGTCTCCAACAGGCCATCGATCTGGCTGTCGGTTGAATTGCGATCACGCCGATCAACCTGCTTGGAAGTCACCCAATTCCATGCACGGATTGACCTTAGAACCGGAAAGCAGCTATCTCCACGTGGACAAGATCAACATTTTGCAGTCGGTAAGCATCTTCTCGACCACGCCGCGCCACATCCTGGCCGAGGTGGCTGACAAGCTGGAGGAGGTCGAGGTCCTGTCAGGGGCAACGATCTTCGAAAAAGGCGACCCGGGCACGTCGATGTACATTGTCGTCGACGGCTCGGTGTGGGTACACGATGGCGACATGAGCATCAACTACCTGCACACGCGCGACGTCTTTGGCGAGATGGCGGCTCTTGATCCCGTCCCGCGCAGCGCCTCCGTGACCGCGGTAGAGGACACACACCTCTTCAGGCTGGAACAGGACGAGTTGCACGAGATCATGATGCGCTCACCGGAAATCGCCGATGGCATCATCCGCGTGCTCTGCGAACACCTGCGCGCTCGGGTATCAGATATGAAAGAGGATTACCTCTACATGCAGCAGTTCGCCAAGGTGACCGCCGCAGCCGCCGCGGTCGAAAGTGGCGTGTACATCCCCGAGGCGCTGGACGATGTCGCACAGCGCACCGATGCTCTGGGCCGGCTGGCGCGCGTGTTCCAAAGCATGATGCGCGAGGTCTACACCCGCGAGCAACGCTTCAAGAAACAGATTGCCGAGCTACACATCGAGATCGACGAAACACGAAAGGCGCTCCAGGTCTCGGAGATTACGGAGACGGAGTACTTTCAAGAGCTCAAACAACGGGCCGGCGCGCTGCGGCGGGCGAAGCAGTAGTGCAGGTTGCAAGTGGCAAGTGGCAGGTTGCAGGTTGCAGGTTGCAGCTTGCCACCTGCAACTTGCCACCTGCAACCTGCATAAAGACCATGACCCATTCACAACCCTTCCCCTCCGAAATCACCCATAACGGCGAGACAGAGCGCAAAGTTACCTGGCTGGAGCTCTTCTACGACCTGGTCTATGTGGCAGCCATTATCCAATTGGGCAACGTGCTGAGCAAAGACGTGTCCTGGTTTGGCTTCATCGCCTTTGTTGCCCTGTTTATCCCCATCTGGTGGTCCTGGACCGGGATCACTTTCTATATCAACCGCTTCGTCGTGGACGACTTGTGGTATCGGATGCTGATCTTCGTCCAGATCGGCTTTATTGCGATTCTGGCGATGAGCGTGCCGAAGGCCTTTGGCGAGCTGGCGGTGCAGTTTACCCTGGCCTACGTCGGCATTCGAGCGATTCTGATTGTGTTGTACGTCCGTGGAGGCCGGAGTGTTCCGCAGGCGCGGCCGCTGACCCGACGTTACGCAATTGGGTTTTCGATCGCCGCCGCGATTTGGCTGCTCTCGGTCTTTGTACCAGCCCCAGCCCGGTACGCGATCTGGGCGCTGGGCATGATCGTGGACTTTGCCGTCCCCCTTTCCTCACGCCGTCTCAACGCGCTCATTCCACCCGACGTGTCGCATATGGCCGAGCGCTATGGGCTGTTTACTATCATCGTGTTGGGCGAGGCGTTTGTGAAGGTGATCAGCAGCGCGCCCGAAGAGCCGCTTGCGGCTATAGAGCTGGTGCTTGGCGCACTTGGACTAGTCATCGTCGGCGCCATGTGGTGGATCTACTTCGACAACGTTGCCGGGTCATCGGTGAGACCCGTGGGGCGCGCCCCTTACATCTGGATCTATTCGCATCTCCCTTTAGCCATCGGCCTGACCGCGTTTGGCGTGGGGATCAAGAAGATCATTTTCCTGCACGGCCACGAGGGAATCCCTGACGGGTACCGACTCCTCGTTGGGGGCGCACTGGCTGCGGTCTTGGTCTTCGTTATGCTGATCGAGCTCGCTACCACGCGCGCGGAGAACGCCCCACCCATCCGGCCGCGCGCGGGCATGCAGTTCGGGGCCGCCGCGCTTGTGGTTGCGATTGCGGTGTTTGGCGCTTCGCTGTCGCCTGTCGCCTTTATGGCTGTGCTGGCAGCGGCAGCCGTTGCGCCGATCTTGGTCGGCTTGTTCGAAGCGAGAAGACATCCTGCCCATGAGCCAGAAGCACACTAGGCCGCCTGCCCCTGTCGGCTCCATGAGCACCCACCGCATCGAGGCCCTGGCCGACGGCGTATTTGCCATCGTCATGACCCTGCTGGTCTTTGACCTGCGCGTGCCCGAAGTACCCGCAGCAGAACTACCCGCTACGTTGATCGCTTTGTGGCCCAAATTCATGGGATATGCGATCAGCTTTGTTCTGCTGGGTATCTACTGGATCGGCCATCGCAACCAGTTCAACTTCATCAAGCGCGCCGATCAGAACTTCCACTGGCTCAACATCCTGTTTTTTGGCGCCGTCTGTCTTGTGCCGTTTTCCACCGGCCTGGTCAGCCGCTATCCGGGCGAATGGCTGGTGATCGCAATCTACGGGGTGAATCTTATCCTGATTGGGCTGTGCTTGTTCCTGACTTGGACCTATGCCTCCTACCGCTATCACCTGGTCGACGCGGACCTGCCGCAGCCCGTGATGCGGCTGGCCCGCCAGCGCACCCTGCTGGCGCCGGCCTTCTACGTCGTTGCCATCTTGGTCGGCTTGATCAACCCCAGACTCAGCCTGATCATTTTCGCGCTGGTCCCGCTGCTCTACATCTTCCCCGGTTTGCAGCATTTCTGGACCTACCTGGCCCATCGCAGCTAAACTCATGTTGTTTCTTCTCAATATTACGAGGTAGGGGCACGGCCTTGCGCCTGCCAGTCAGGGCGACCGCAAAGGTACGCCCCTGTTGGGAGTCGTGCTTACTTCGCCGGACGCCCATATGTAACTATAATAGTTACAGTAGGCGAGGTCCAAGAATGTCGAGTAACAGTCGCTTTGCAGTCGCAGTCCATACCGTGACACTCCTGGCGCTCAGTGATGGCCCGGTTTCGTCGTCGGCGATTGCCGGCAGCGTCAGCACCAACCCTGTGGTGATTAGACGTATCCTGGGCGCTCTACATCAGGCTGGCTTGGTCCACACGCAGCTCGGACCGGAAGGCGGCGCTGTGCTGGCTCAGCGGCCAGAGGATATCACCCTCCTGGACGTTTACCGAGCCACCGGACAGAGTGACCTCTTCGCCCTGCCCGCTCACCAGCCTAACCCGTTGTGCCCGTGCGGTCGCAACATCCAGCCCGTGTTGATACCGGTATTGGAACAAGCCGAAGACGCCGTCCAGACGACCCTGGCTGCGGTGACTGTCGCCGACCTAGTTGACCAGATTAGACAGCGCGAGCACGTAAGCTAACGGTCTCTCTTTTTTGAGACCAAGTGTCACCGATCCTAATACTGAACTAGAATCACCGAAAGGAACGAATCCCATGAGCAATCGCATTCTTGTCGTCGGAGCCACCGGAAATGTTGGCCACAGCCTGATCGAGCAGTTGACCGCGCGCGGCCATAAGGTGAGGGCCGCAACGCGTCACATCGAGACCTACGCGAGTCCCGCTGGAGTTGAGGCCGTACGCTTTGATTACGATCAGGCTGAGACCTATGGCCCCGCCTTGCAGGGCATGGATCACGTGTTTGCCATCCCAAAAGGCGCCGATAATGAAGCCCACCAAACCCTGGGTCCCTTCATCGACGCAGCCAAGGCCGCCGGTGTGCGCCATTTTGTCCTAATGACCGCACGTGGCGTCGACATGGCGCCTGACACCGGTTATCGCAAGGCGGAGCTGCATCTCATCGACTCGGGTCTGCCCTATACGATCCTGCGTCCGACGTGGTTTATGCAGAACTTCAACCCGGGCTTCATCCTGCCGATCATTCGGCAAACCGGAAGTATCTACCTTCCCGCCGATGAGGGCAAAACCAGTTTCGTCGACACCCGGGACATCGCCGACGTTGCCGCAGTCGCCCTAACAGAAGAGGGGCATCTGGGCAAAGCCTATGGCATCACAGGCAGCGAAGCTCTTGGCTATGGCGAAGCGGCGGCGATCTTGTCCGCTGCTGCTGGGCGCACCATCGGGTACACTTCCATATCCGACCAGGACTTCCGCAACGGGTTGAGTGCCGCCGGCTGGACCTCCGGCCAGGTGGGGATGATGGCCGGCTTGTTTGACACCGTACGTGCAGGCTGGGCCGCCGGCATCGATTCGACGACGCAGGATCTGACGGGTCGTCCGCCCCGCTCGTTTATGGACTTCGCCAAGGAAAACGCCGACGCATGGTGTTAGTCCTGGTCTGAGAACCGCGGACTGTTGGAGGCGCGGACCAGAGATCTACTTTGTACAGCATTGCGTAAACCCGTGCCGGGTTTACGCAATGCTGTACAAAGGTTTTCGTTGACGGTTGCCGAAGGGACACCGCGCATGGGCGGCTGGCCTGAGAATGTAGCGCCACCTGTGGCACGAAGAACTAATTTTGAGAGGAGACGACGATGAATATCGGTATTCTAGGCGCCGGTCGGGTCGGAGGCACTCTCGGCCGGCTGTGGATGAGCCAGGGCCACCAAGTGATGTTCGGGGTACGCGATCCGCTCGGGCCTAAGATGCAGGAGCTGCTTGCCGCAACCGGACCGGCCGCGCGCGCCGCAAGCCCGGCCGAAGCTGTCGCTTTCGGCGATGTCGTGCTGCTGGCCGTGTCGTGGGCGGGCGCGCGCGAGGTTATCGAACAGGCCGGCCCGTGGACCGGTAAAATCCTGATCGACGCGACCAACCGGCTGACGCCGCCGTCGCCCGACGATGCTCCGTCCGCCGCCGAAGACGTGGCACGCTGGGCGAAGGACGCCCGCGTCGTCAAGGCCTTCAACGCCACCGGCTCGGCAAATATGGCCGCCGCTCCCTATGGCGCATTCAAGGTTGATATCATGTTCTGCGGCGATGATTCCCACGCCAAAGCCGTCGTTACCGACCTGATCGCCACCAGCGGATTCAATCCGGTGGACTGCGGACCACTGGCCAACGCAAGCCTGGTAGAATCGCTGGCCAAGCTGTGGATGCAACTCGCCTTTGCCATGGACAACGGCCCGGATATAGCGTTTAAGCTTTTGCATCGATAGAGCAAGGCCATTCCAACTCGCCAAGAAGAAGAACAAACCATGCTAAACTTCGATCCCGTAAGTAAAGAAGAAATCACCATCGACCAGCTTTGCGCGATGCTTACCGTCGCCGATCTGCGTCAACTGACCGACGAAATGATCGACGCCATGCTCGACCTGATCGCCGGCTGCACGGATGCGGATGTCACATTTGTTCCTGATGACCCTAGGGCCGAGGATACGTTCGCAACGGATCCCGACGAAGCCAGCTTGGCCTGGACCCTCGGCCACGTGATCGTGCACGCCACCGCATCGTCGGAAGAGGCGGCGTTTCTGGCAGCTGAGCTAGGGCGCGGCGTACCCGCACGCGAGGACCGATCTCGCTATGAAGTCCCCTGGCGCACGATGACAACCACGGAACAGTGCCGCCTGCGGCTGGAGGAAAGCCGGCGTATGCGCGTAGCAAGCTTGGAGTTGTGGCCGGATCCACCCCATCTCGACAACACATTTAAGGCCTGGTACGGCGACCAACGCTACAACGCTGATCGTACGTTTCGTGTTCGGCCTACGACACGACGACAGCCACCTGGGACAGATTGCGGAGATCGTGCGGCAGGCGAGAGCGGGGAGATGATGAGATGGTGCAGTAGTTCGGTAGTGTGATAGTGCGGAAGTGCCAGGCGTCGGTGACATGTCACTTGAGAGGTAAGCGATGAAGGCACATGGCGTTATGATGATAAGCGTGCGACCTGTTGATCCTGCTGCCGACTTGGCACGCATTGCCGAGTTGACCAATGCCGTGCATCCAAACTCGGAGACAGAGGAACTGCTGCGAGAAGATCTTAGCGCGCCAGATGGACGGGCGCTTTATGCGGAGTTTGGTCGCCAGTGTGCCGGACGAACCGGTTGCGGGCTATGCGCTGGTAGATCACGTTCCCTGGCAGCCCGCAGGCCGGTTTTGGCTGTGGGTCACTACAGATATCCGTTGGCGCGGCCAAGGTATCGGTTCGATGTTGTTTGCACGAGCGCTTACGCTAGCCACCGAACAGCGTGCCGCTATTCTCGCTACTCAAGTGCGGGATGACCAACCTGAAAGCCTCGCATTTGCCGAACGCCGCAACTTCCACGTCGAGCGGCACATCTTTGAATCCGTGATCGACCTATCGATCTTCGACCAGAGTCGATTCACGGGCTTAATAGAAGATATAGAGGCCACCGGTATCCGGTTCTTTTCCCTGGGCGACGCAGGTAATACGCGGGAGGCCTTGCGCGCGCTGTGGGAGGTCAACTACCGCGTCTGTACTCGACGACCCGGCATCCACGGGGAGCTTTTCCTCCTTCGAGGATTTCAGCCAAGTCGTGGGCCAGGCCTCCTGGTTCGACCCTTCGGGCCAGATCATGGCCGCCGACGGCGAGACGATTGTTGGTCTCGGTGCGGTTGGGTATTTCCCGGAGAACTCGTAGCGCCAGGAATATGATCACCGGCGTCGAGCGCGCCTACCGAGGGCGTCACATCGCGTTGGCGCTGAAGCTCCTTGGTATTCGCTACGCGAAAGCCAGGGGTGCGCTCACGATCCGCACCAACAACGACTCGCAAAACGTGCCTATGCTTGCCGTCAACCGCAAGCTGGGCTACCGACCCGAACCGGGTATATACCGGCTAATCAGACAATTCGCCTAGCTGGTTATGTCGTGCTGAGACCCCGCATCCCGCGGGCGGTATTCGCAAACGAATGACATGGTATGTCATGAGTAGACCCCGCATCCCGCGGGGCATGAGGAACTCAGAATGACACCAAAGAACATAACACGAAAGGAAACAACATGCGTTACAAACTTTTCGGCAAGAGCGGCCTGCGGGTCTCAGAACTGGCGTTGGGAACAATGACGTTCGGCGAAGACTGGGGCTGGGGCGCGTCGAAAGAGGTCAGCCAACAGATCTTCGATGCCTATGCCGCGGCCGGTGGCAACTTCGTCGACACGGCCAATCGCTACACCGAAGGCGCCAGCGAACGCTTTGTCGGCGAATTCGTCGCCGCCGACCGCGAACACTTCGTGGTCGCCACCAAATACACGCTCAAGACGCGCACCGGCGACCCCAACGCCGCCGGCAACCACCGCAAAAACATGGTGCAAGCGCTTGAGGCCAGTCTGAAGCGATTGAACATGGATTATGTCGATGTCTTTTGGCTTCATGCCTGGGACTTCATGACCCCCGTCGACGAGGTCATGCGCGGCCTGGACGACCTGGTGCGCGCCGGCAAGGTGCTCTACGTCGGCATCTCCGACACCCCAGCCTGGGTCGTGGCCCAAGCCAACACCCTCGCCGAGCTGCGCGGCTGGTCGCGCTTCGCCGGCCTGCAGATCCGCTACAGCCTGGCCGACCGCGCGGCCGAACGCGAGCTGCTCCCCATGGCTCGCGCACTCGATCTGGCCGTCACCCCTTGGAGCGTGCTGGGCGCCGGCGTGCTGACCGGCAAGTACAACAAGGACGCGGCAGCCACGGGTCGCGTCGCACAATGGGGCGCCTCCCAGCGTGACCTGGCTCTCGCCGATACGGTGCTGCAGGTCGCGACAGAGACCGGTTGCTCGCCGTCGCAAGTTGCCATCAACTGGGTCCGCCAAAAGCCGGGCGTCATCATCCCGATCCTTGGCGCCACCAAGCTCGCCCAGCTGACCGATAACCTCGACTGCCTGGCGCATCCCCTCGACGAAGCCCAAATCACCCGGCTCGACACAGACAGTCAAATCGAACTAGGCTTTCCCCACGACTTCTTGTCCTCGGGCAACGTCCGCGACATGGTCTTTGCCGGAACGTTCGATCAGATCGATAACCACCGGGTGTAGCAGTGGAGGGTGGAGAGTGGAGGGTGGAGGGTGGAGGGTGGAGGGTCCGAAGCAGATGTTCCGCGGCCAGCTCCCCACCCTCCACCCTCCACCCTCCACTGATTTTACCAGGAAATCAACTCGCGATCCCGAAAAAACCCACCACTCGGCCCCCCGTCCGGCAGCGTCGCAAGCCAAACGATGCTGTCGGCGCCTTGCTCGATGCTACGCGGCGCGGCGGGCCCACCCATCTCGGTTCGAACCGAGCCCGGACAGGCCGCGTTGACCAGCACGTTGCTGCCGCGCGTCGCGTCGGCTAACATCAACGTAAGCCCGTTGAGTGCGAGCTTCGACAGCCGGTAGGACGGCATGTCTCCAACCATGCTCGAGATCTGCCCGGCGCCGGAGGAGACGTTCACTACCCGCCCGAAGCCCCGTTCCACCATACCCGGAACGATTTCCTGGCACAACATTAAGGGACCGAACAGGTTGGTGTCCAGTGTCGCGTGATAGACCGCCTGCTCAACCTCCATCACCCCTCGCCCTTCGTCGGGATAGACGGCCGCGTTGTTGACCAAGACGTCAGCGCCGCCGAAATTGCGCTCGACGTAGTGTTTCAAGTCCTTGATCTGCCGCTGACTGGTGACGTTGAGGGGGCGAAAGACGATTTCTCCTCCCTCGCGTTTGAGCCGCTCGGCTGCCTCCAATCCCTGGTTGACCTTACGGCTGGTCAGGACGACGCAGTAGCCGAGCCCCGCCAACTGGCGGCACACCTCGAAGCCAATCCCGCGATTTCCACCGGTGACGATCGCCGTGCGCATCTGCCTGTCCATGGCCTCAAGCTACTCTTCTTTCGGTGTTGCCGGGGCGAATTGAAGCGCGTCGGAGTTGATGCAAAAGCGTTTACCGGTGGGCTGCGGGCCATCGTCGAAGACGTGACCCAGGTGGCCGCCACAGCGGTTGCAAACCACCTCAGTACGGACCATAAAGTGGCTGATGTCGCGCTTGGTCTCCACCGCCTCCGGATCGACGGGCTCCCAGTAGCTGGGCCAGCCCGAGCCGGATTCGTACTTGGTGTCAGAGCTAAACAGCTGGGCGCCGCAGCCGGCGCACAAGTAGGCGCCGGCCGTCTGGTTGTGATAGTACTTGCCGGTGCCTGGCCGCTCCGTGCCTTTTTGGCGCAAGATATTGTACTGCTCGGGCGTCAGCGTCTGGCGCCACTCGGCATCTGATTTTATCGTCTTCTCCATAGCATATTGCTCCTGAAAAGCTGACTACTCACCTGTCATTCCCGCGGAAGCGGAAAATCAGCCCAAGCAAGCTAGATTCTCGCTTGCGCGGGAATGACGGGTGAGCAGTTACCTGAAAAGTTTCAAACGCTGCCGCGTATTCCTCAGCGGTAGACTATTTCCCGCTGCCATTGGCCTTGCGGTTCACAGTGCAGCTGCCAATAGACGTCAGCTATCCGGTCGGGATCAAACAAAGTACCTGGCTGAACCATGCCGGCAATGGTCACGGTCGCCACGTGAATGCCTGCCGGCTCCAGCTCAGCGGCCAGACTGAAGACCAAGTTGCGCAGACCGGCCTTGCCCACGGCTAAGGCAGCCGCTTGCGGCCATGGATTGAGCGCCAACCCACCTCCGGTGAACAGCATCGTTCCGGCCCCTGCCGTCCGCATCTGGGGAAACACCTGCTGGGAGGCAACCAACGCCCCGACCACATTGGAGCGAAAGGCCTCGACCAACTGCTCGCCATCCAACGTCGAGGGAGCGCCCGGAGCGTTTGCGGCGACGTTGTAGACCAGGACCGCTGTCGGGCCCAGATGGTTGGTGATACGCTCAAACGCTCCGCGCAAGGATTGGGCTTCGCCGGCATCGGCGGCAAAGCCAAAGGAACTCGACGCCGCCAGCGGAGAGCTCTGCCTGATAATCTGCCAGAGCTTCCTCGCGCCGGGCAATCAATGCGACCCGAAAGCCTTCTCGACCAAAACGCCGGGCTACGGCCAGGCTGACGCCCGGTCCTGCACCGACGATAGTGCATAGTTTGGTGTTCATTTCGTCCTTTAGAGGCCCTCAGCCTTGAAGCCAATGTCCTTGTGGGTACCGTCGCAGAACGGCTTGTTGTGCGAGCCGCCGCAGCGGCATAGGAAGGCACGGTTGCCCTCAAACGCAATCAGGCCGTCGGCGCTGGACAACCCCAAGTCGCCTTCGATCTTGATCGAGCCGTCGGCCGTCGGAATAACAATCAACCTACCGCCAGTTTGGATCGTGTCGATCAGGCGAACCCTGTTTTCTCCAAGCGCTCCGGAGTTTGCAAACCCGATACGAACGTGACTGTTGTCGCAGAACGGCTTGTTGTGCGAATCGCCGCAGCGGCAAAGCGCCATGCGCGTATCCTGCACCACGGCGCCATCGACCAGGCGCAGCTCAATGTCGCCGCGCAGGTACAAGGGGCCGCGGTCGCGTAAGCAAATCGTATTTTGCTCAGGCGCGCCCTCGGCTGCGCCGCCGTCTTTACGCTCAAAGTGCAACGCGCCGGTGGGACAACGCATTATCACCTCGGCAACTGCGTCCGCCGCAGCGTTGGCCGGCTGGATCCACGGCCGTTTGCCGGTATCGAACACGCCCGGCAACCCGCGCACGCATTCGGCGGCATGCGTACATCGTTCGGCGTCGTAGGTAACGACGATGTCATCACTCCAGTATGCTTTTACCTTAGCGGTCATGGGGTTTTGTCCTTCTCTGGCCATTCAACGTTTTTGATCCTCAGATCGGTCCGGTCCCCGAAGACCGGACCGATCTGAGGATCAAGTGCGATCGGTCCGGTCTTCGGGGACCGGACCGATCTCCTCGTCAACTGATCGCCGGCGCCTTGTAGAGGTAAGTCGAATCGGTAAGCTGCTTGAGCACAAACGCCGCCACGTCGGCGCGGGAGACCTGACCGGCGCCAATCTCAGGGTCGAGGCCGGACTTGTAGCTGCCGGCGGCGGGACCGTCGGTCAATCCGCCCGGGCGGATGATGGTCCAATCGAGGCCACTGGCCTTGATCACCTGCTCCTGGCGCTCCTTGTCCTCCATCGGCTTCCTGAGCACGCTCTTCATCAACATCTTGAAGGCGAATGACACCTGATCCTTGCTCTCGCCCACGCCCAGCGAGCTAACGATGATGATTCGGCGCGGCTGCCCGAGCCGCTTCATGGCGTCGACGATTGCCTGCGTTCCTTGTGAGACAATATAATCCGGATTGGAGTCGGTGTTGCCCAGCGAGACGATAACAGCCTCGGCGTCTTGCAGGGTTTCGTCGACTTTGGCGGCGTCGAGCACGTTGCCCGTGACGACGGCTAAGTTGGCATTGTTTAGGCCAAGCTTCGCAGGATCCCGCACCAACACGATTACCTGGTCCCCTGCGGCCAGCGCTTGCTGGACCACTTGTTTGCCCGTGCCGCCGGTGGCGCCAAAAACAGCGATCTTCATGGTCTTTTTCTCCTACTATTCTTCTCGGTCTTGCGTCTCAGCCGCCCGGCGACTTTTTTGTTGCCGTGCGATCTCGTATGAGTCGGACAGCAAAGCGATCGCCCGATCGACGTCAGCCGGTTGCCGGAGGTAAAAGCTGATCCACCCGGTTTCGGGCAGCAGATGATGCGGTTCGGCCCGTCCGGCGGCGACCACGGCGTCCCGCACCTTCTTCGGAAACGGGATATCGAGCATGTGATCGCCATGAAGATGCCCGATCTCACGCGTGTCCAGCCGATATTCCGTACCGCCAAACCGATGCGGCGCGGCGGTCATGCTGTCCCAACTCAACACGGCCCGCGTGATCTCCTCATTTGCACCAGTCACTGCCATAGATATCCATCCGCCTCCTTCAGCGCCAACTGTTCACTGTTCACTGTTCACTGTTCACTGCCCCAGCTCTGCAAACAAATCATCCATCACCAAACTCTTCTGCTCCACCGGCCAGGCCAACGCATAGGCCTCGCGGCTCAGCATCTGCTTGAGCGCATCGTCGGGCAGCTTGCGGAAGAAGCTGTCAGAGCCGAACTGGGTCGCGTGGCACATAAGCGCCGCAAACTTCGCTTCGACCTGTTCGGCAACGTCGATGACGGCGTCTACCTGATCGTCGGGCCAGCCGAGCTCGCCTTTGTCGATCCGCTCTTGCCAGCCGCCGGCATCTTCGCCCAGAGAGACCATGCGATCGCGCATTTCCAGAAAGAAGGAGCGGGGAATCACTTGATAAAACAAGCGGCTGGCGTGCCAGGCCTTACCCTGCTCGAGAAACTGCGACGCGTCAGCAGCGGCGTGAAAGGCCGCCACGGTGTGCCTATGGATGGCCAGATGATCGGGATGGCCATAGCCGCCGTTTGGCTCGAACGTCAGCACCACCTGCGGCTGCAGCCGGCGGATGATACCCACCAGCCGCGCCACGACCTCGTCGGTGGGGGCGTTGATGTAGGCGCGGGGGTCTTCGTTTTCCGGCGTGCCAACCATTCCAGAATCGCGATAGTCGAGGAAGATCAGCTCCTGCACACCAAGCATGCCGGCCGCGCAGCGCAGCTCGTCCTGCCGCACCTGCCAGAGGGTTTCGGGCGTCGCCAGAGCCGAGTCGGCGATCTCGCCCACGTCGCCGTTGGTAGCGCAGACCAGCGCGGTCAGTGTGCCACGGGCAGCGTAATGCGCCAGGGTCCCGCCGGAACCGAAGGCCTCGTCGTCGGGATGGGCAAAAAGAGCGAGAAGTGTCTTAGTCACGAGCTGGTTCCTGTTCTTTCAGACTAACGGCTGCATAGATTTCGCCAAGAAAGCGACTGGGCTTGGTACCGAGCAAGCGGGTGTCGGCAAAGCCGCACCGCAGCGCCAGATCCTGCCACGTCCCGAACGATAGCGGATGCGGCACCCATGTGTTACCGCGATTGGCGCCGTACTCCACCAGGATCAACCGGCCGCCTGGCTTGAGATAGCGATGAACGAGCTGCACGATAGGCTCCTTGCTGCGATGGAAGTGCAACGAGTTAGCCATGATTGTACCGTCCAACGGGGGCAGCGGGAGCCAGCGAGTGAAGTCGGCGGTAAAACTCCGCCCGGCGCGATCACCCCACCTCGCAGCAAAGTCACATGATCGGTATGGTCCATAACGGATCGATGGCCTTGCAGCCATTATACCGGTTATTAGGGGAACCCTGCGTTATGCGCCTTACACTTAGCACACAAATACAAAAAGCTCGGCATGGTCGAACCGATTGACTTTTTGAAAAGTCTATGGCATTATATAACCATGGTCATGGCTATGGCCACCAATCAACTCGCGCTGTCATGGAGGCGCCTCATGCTTACTATCTCCAAGAGCAAGTTAAAAACCCACATGCTGCAGGTTTTTCGTCAGATCGAGCAGACCGGTGAGGAGGTCATTGTCACCGACAACAATCGTCCTGTGCTTCGAATCCAGCCCTTTGCCCGGAAACCTGGCGTCGACGAGGTGTTCTCCCCGTATCGCGGCAAGATGGTCTTGCACGAAGATCCGGATACACCCACTGCTGACGAATGGAGCGAAGTCTAAATGGTGGTGCTTGATACGTCTGCGCTGCTCTCTTGGACATTTTCTCCAGAGCAGCTTTCTGCAAACGCAGCCAAGGCAATCGAAGAAGCTCAACAAGTCGCCATCAGTTCGATGTCGATCTGGGAGATTGGTCTCAAAGTGAAGCGCGGCAAACTGGAGCTTCCCCTGTCACCCGACGCATTCGTGCTGAAACTCAAAGAGACAGATAGAATGCGAATCGAACCGGTTACTGAAGCGACCTGGCTGAAAAACCTGGAGCTGCCCTGGGACCACAAGGATCCGGCCGACCGCACGATTGTAGCCACAGCTGCCCTGTTCAATTGTCCCCTAATTACTTCTGATCTGGAGATTCGATCATTCTATGCGAATGCTGTGTGGTAGTGTGTGTTCATGAAACGCAGACAGAGCCAAGCAACAGGCCCCCGAAGTGACGTGCTCTTCGGGGGCCTGTTGCCGCTGCAGAGTATTTACACGTGCCGTCGCCGCGTTGCTCAGCGCGCCGGCCAGTAACGCCAGCAGCGCCAGCAGTGTTCCGGCCAACGGCAGGGCAGGGACGACGGCAGGAGTTCGCCTGGATACCGCTCAACGTCACAGCGGTCGGCCCGGTGTAGACCACGCTGACCGGCCCGTGCCGCGTCGCCACGCCGCTGTTGTCGACATCCTCGACCCAGTAGAAGTAAGACGTGCCGGGAACCAGGTCGGTACGGTCGTCCCAGGTGTAGATGAAGCCGCCGGGGTTGCCCTGCGACTGCGAGGGAATCAGCGTCTCGTTCAACTGCCGATCCGGCCCCCCATCCGACGTGCCGCGGTAGAGGTTGAAGCCGCGGTTGTTCAGCTCGGTGTTGGTTTCCCAAGTCAGCAGAACGGCATCGCCTTGCTGCACTGCACTGAAGTCGGCCAGGGTTACTGCCAACGGGCTAAAAGTAAGCTTGTAGTCCTCGGCTTCGCCCGCTGTGGCCGCGCCGAAGGCCGTCGGCGTTGCCTGCGGCCCTGCCGCGCCGCCCTCCGCACCCGCCAGCGGATAGCTGATGCCCGTGCAGCCGTTGCTGCCGTCGCGCGCAGTCAGGCGGAAGCGGAAACGGTAGGTGTTGGAACCCGCCCCGAGCAGTCCGGTCGGCGCACTGAACGTGATGTTGTTGACGCCGTTCACCAGGGGCGCATTCTGGATCACCCGCTCGGAGATACCGCCGTAGCTATCGCCGAAATCGCCGTCCGAGCCCCCAGGCGCCGCCGGGCCGACGCCCGTGCCGTCCGTGAAGTCCATCCAGGCGTCCAAACAACTGGCGCCCGAAGCCGTCACATTGAACGCGCCCGTGCCGCCTCCCCAGTTGCCGTTGCCGGCCAACGCCACCCCGTCGTCCGAGACGTTGTCGCCATCCTCGACAAAGCTGGCGTCAGCCGTCCAGCCGGAGCCCAGTCGCAGCGCGCCGCTGCCCGTGTGCCAGGCGACACCGTAGGAAGCCGCTAGATCGCTGTAATCGGCGGAGGAGGCAATCGAGGCGCCGCAGATTGTCAGACTCCAAGATGAGAGGGTACCGGTGTCGCTTATCGCATCGTCCACCACTCGCAGTGTCCACGTGCCGTTTGCCGCCTTGCCATCCAAGCCGCTCAACAGGCCTTCGGGTTTGAAGCTACCGGTGAAGGGTGCCGTACCCGCCGTGATAGAAGTCGCCGCTTCGTCGTCGAATACGGTGTTCACATAGTTGTCACCGCTGCTGCCGTTGTCCGTCGACAACTCTACTGCAGTCGTGTCAGGATGCAGAATGTGGATGTCCAGATCCTCATCCCAGGTATGGGTAAGTTGGCCGATGGTGATGTTCACATCTGTGATGGTTCCACCACCGCTGGGCACATTGACGACGGAGGTCGTCGTGCCAAGCGTGCCGCTAGGGGGCACCGCCTTGGGCACGTCGGTGCTGACGTAGGTAGTACAGCTCACTGCTGCTGTGCGGAACGCAAAGAGGGTCGAAACGCGGTTCCCGCAGGCATTGACCGCATACACGCGCCAGTAATGCACTGTGTCGGCGGCCAACGCCGAAGATGTCCAGCTTGTGGAGGTCAATCCGGTCGCCAACGCCACAATGTTCGCAAACGTCGGATCGGTCGCCACCTGGATGTCGTAGCTGGTCGCGCCTGCCACCGCGCCCCAGGTGAAGGTCGGGTTCGTGGCGCCGCCGGTACTGCCGTTAGCCGGCGCAGTAAGGGCCGGCGCAGCAGCCAGCGGAGTCGAGACATTCAGCGTGGCACTGGCCTGGTGGGTCAGGCTGCCCGCCGTGCCGGTGACGGTGATGTTGGTCGCGCCTGCGCCTGCGCCGCTGACGGTCAGCGTGCTGCTGCCCGGCGGGGCGACGGGGTTGGGGCTGAAGGATGCGGTGGGACCAGTCGGGCTAAGGGCCGCACTCAGGCTAACGGCGCTGCTGAACCCACCGACGCTCCCGACCGTCACGTTCACCGTGGCGTTGCTGCCCTGGCAGATGGTCTGGTTGGCCGGCGCGGCAGCGATGGTGAAATCAGACACGTTGCACGATGGGAACTTGAAGGTGCCGATGCGCGTATACCAGTTATATGCGCCGCTGGTCTGCGCGTACTCCTGGGTGTACCAAAAGGTGCAGTCGTCGGAGGGGTCGACTTGCATGGCGCTGTAATCGCCCCAGCGGTTATTGGAGTCGTTTTGGTAGCCGCCACCCGTGACGAGGGTGGCCTCGTTCTGGGGCAGGGTGCCTAGCGTGTCGGCCGCCAAACGGCCGACGTACCGGATGCTGGGGTAGAGACTGACGTTGTCGGTGATGCTGTAGCCCAACGCCATGTTGCCGGCGCCGTCCATGGCAATGCTGCCCATCCAGCGGCTGGTCGAGGTGGTGTCGGCCGGCCCGTAGACCCCCTGCTGGTTGATCGCCCAGGCGCTGCCGGTGTTGCGCAGCTCGAACCAGTGGATGCCAGCCCGGCCGGCCGGGCTGTTGGTATCCACGGTGTGGTTACTGACCAGCGTCTGGTAGCTGCCGAAGTTGCGGTACTGGAGACGGTGCATCAGCCGGTCGGCGAGATCATCCAGCATCACGCTCGTCCCCGGCTGGTCGATGCAGGCGGGTGAAGCGGCGCACAGGGTGGGGTCGACGTTCGTCGTGTTGAGCGTATAGGTCGGCACGAAAGGCGAACCGGCAGTCCCGAAATAGGAGTTGGCCGGCGCCGTCCAGTCGACGTGGAAATTCCAGATGCGCAGCGCGTCGCTGGGTCCAATATTGGCCGAGTCGTCCCACTCAGCGAAGAGACTAGGCGCGCCGCTTGGCGGCTGGGTTGCCCCCTCCCAGTCAGCCGGCAGCATCCCGCCATAGGCGGAGTTGTAGGAGTAACCGTTGAAGTACTGAACTGACGCCGCGGCGCCGGTCAACATTGCGGAGCGTTGGAAAGCGGCCACGCCCGCGCCACGCCACGCCGTCCCGGCATCGTTGAACTGATTGACCGAAAGATAGTAGCCATCGGGCCACAGCCCAATTTTAGGATAGTCCGGGAAATAAGTATTGGGCCAGGTGTAGGAGTAACGGTACCAGCTCCCCGTCGGGTCGCCAGTCTGCGACACCGCGATACAGATCAGGTCCGAGCTCCCGTCGCCGACGGCGCCAAGGGCGAACTGCATCATGACCCAGCGGTCCGCCAGGTGATCGTAGAGCGTGACCGGGTCGCCGTCGTTATAGTCCTGGCACTTGCCGCCGAAGCCGCTCCACAGGGTGTTGCCGAGGGCCGGTCCGTAGAGCGACGTGCCGGTCTTGGTCCAGATCTGGAAGCGAACGTTGACCCACTGAATCTGATGGTCGGGTCCGACATCGCCTTGGGTGTCTGGTGGACGTACGGTATAGCCCACGTTGTTGATTCCAGCCCAGTTCTGGATCGGCAACGGCATGGCTGCCGGCCCATGCCAGTCCTGGTACGAGGAATCGATCCCGCTGAAGCTGCCCTCCTTTTCATGGCCCGGCAGCAGCCCGAGTTCCCTGAACCGAATGAGGGTCGGGTCCGCCGGCGGAGCAGCAATGGGCTCAATGTCGCGCAAGGGCGGCGAGACATCCATGTGGTCTGGCTGGATCACGACCACCCCGTCGGCCGCCGGCTTCACATCCGCCTCCTGGTTGACCCTGCTCAGCCCTGCCGATGCGCCCGCCACGCTGAGTTGCCCGGCCTTCTGTCCGATGGCCGTTCGGCCGGCCGCACCTGACTGGGATACGCCGGGATGCATAGCGCCAGGCGGCGCAAAGGCCGCCAGGCCGATCCCTAACACCACCAAAGCGCCTACCAGACGATTCCAATGTGGTTTCATAGGTTGAATTCTCCAGTTTCTCTGAGCATATGAAGCGAACCGGCCATATGTCCACAGCGCCCATGGAAGCCTGACAAATGCCGCGCCGACCAAGGATGCCAGCAGCGCCCTGCCTGCTAACCAGGGGATTGACCGTGAAGAACAGAAGGCGGGGAGCGACGTCGCTCCCTGCCTCCCACGTGCCAGAAACCGGGCCTTTCCCTACAACCCGGTACGGAAAGATCGGCTATGCGCGGCGACGCAGCCGGCTCAGTCCCAGGGCTATGCCAGCGCTCACAGCGACCCACAGCCACGGCAACCTCACGGTCGCCGCCGGACCAGCCTGTATCTCGCTCACCGTCACCGCCGTCGGCACGGTGTAGTCGACGCTCACCGGACCGTGCCTCGTCGCCGCGCCGTAGATGTTGACATCCTCGACCCAGTAGAAGTACGACGCGCCAGGAACCAGTTCGGTGCGGTCTTCCCAGGTGTAGATGAAGCCGCCGGCGTTGCCCTGCGACTGCGACGGAATCAACGTCTCGTTCAACTGCCGGTCCCACCCCGCCGCCGACGTGCCGCGGTAGAGGTTGAAGCCGCGGTTGTTCAACTCGCTGTTGGTTTCCCAAGTTAGCAGGACGGCGTCGCTCTGCTGCGTCGCGCTGAAGTCGGCCAGGGCAACGGCTAAGGTGCTGTTGCAGGGCAGAGCGCCAATGGTGCCGCCTCGGATAATGTCTGCCCCACAGATGGACTGTGTCCCAGGAGGATTGGGTATCTGGGAGACGTCATCCCAGTTTGTTCCTGTGTCATTGAGCGCTGTGAAGTCGCTGCAATCAAGGGTGTTCGCCCAAGAAATCGCTGCACCTTCGCCGTTGACCTCGCCCGTTTCGGGAACACTCGCGAAGTCGATCTGGGTAGCACCGCACGCCAGATACAGGTCGGTCCCACTGGAATTTGAGAAGAAGGTAGTGCCATTACTGACAAAGGACATGGTGAATTCACAACCTACGGCGCTGTTTAGCTCTGTGCTTGGAACACCAGCGGTGTTTCCCCCGCACAGTTGAATGCACGTCTTAGCTGAAATGCTAGAACTAGAGGGGAAGGAGTATGTCCACAAATCGGTGTTTCCTCCAATAGCTGTATTGCGAAAAGAGCAGCCATTGAGGTCAACGCTCTGCGGCAAGACGGTTGCAAATCTCGACAAATTCGCCGTCGCCGGGGTCGGCGCCGCACGTGTTGGGATTGTAAAGCAACTGCGAAAAGAAGAGATCGCCGGGTTGGGGCGTCACCGTAGGGGCCTTCGGAGACGCGCCAATTGCCGAGCCAGCCACGAAAAGCAACAGCACCGACAGGAGAGGCAACGCCAATGAAGCCGGCTTGACACGGGTCGCGCTTTGTCGAGAGGCGGGCTGGTTCATGGTATTCTTCCTTCCAGAGTCTCCAATAAGCTCGACCGTAAGCAGTGGCTTCCAATTTTCCGTTGCTGGTCGCCAGGTCGTTTTTAGTGCGACCGTTAGCTTGCCAGACACCTGTCTCATATCTTGAACGGGGATATCTTCGTTCAGTGGCCTCAGCACGATACATCCACATTCGACATATCACGAAGTTCGGCTTCACACAAACCCACGCATTTTACGGGCAGCTTGCAGTTACCCCACGCCGCCAACTGGCGCCATTGGGGGTAACTGCGCTAGGCAAGAATGAACAAAGCGCCTGATCCTTAGTCGAGGGTCAGGCGCCTTCGTTGTGCCACTCTTGGGTGACTTGCGGACACTGGACCAGTCTCCGATGGCTGGACCAGTCGCAGCAACTTACCCGTTCTGGCGTCCCGCACGCCGGAAGAAGCGGCTAAGGGCCAGGGACAGCCCTGCGACCACTGCCGCCCACAGCCATGGCAACGGCTGTGCTGGCGCGCCGCCGGCCCGCAAGCCACTCAGTGTCACCGCGGTCGGCACAGTGTAGTTCACACTGACCGGCCCATACATCGTCGCCGCGCCGTTTATGTTGACATCCTCGACCCAGTAGTAGTAGGTCGAATCCGGCGTCAAATCGGCACGGTCTTCCCAAGTGTAGATGAAGCCGCCGGGGCTGCCTTGCGACTGCGACGGGATCAGCGCCTCGTTCAACTGCCGGTCCGGCGCGGCCGGTGAGACGCCGCGGTAGAGATTGAAGCCGCGGGTGTTCAGCTCACTATTGGTCTCCCAGGTCAACAGGACAGCGTCGCCCTGCTGGACAGCGCCAAATTCGGCTAGGGTCACGGCCAGAGGGCTGGCCGCGGAGAGGACGAATTGGGTGTTGGTGGCCGACAAACTCAGATTGCTTAACGTCACCGAACAGTTGAGCTGCCCCGACACGCACGCGCTGCGGGTGATCCCCACGAGGATCTTCGTCCAGGCACCAGTCCCGATCTTCGCCCAGACCCACAAACTGCTTGGGGTCTGGCCATTGAGCTCACCAAACGTATAGTAGAAGACGACTGATGACGCCGTGTCAGTAGTGGTTGGGTCAATGGCGTAGCAGCGCTTCACGGAAATCTGCGACCCGGCCGCGGTCCAGTCCGAGCACGTCTGGTTACCGCTGATGTTCACGATGGTGCTGCCAAGGTTTGCACTAGCGTCCGTTGTGATGTTCACCCCGTAGTATTTGTTGGTGGAGATATTCAGGAAATTGTACAAGGTGTTGTTGGACGACAGCGTCTGGGTCTGTCGCAGAGCGCCGTTGTTCGTCACCGTGCCACCCACGGTAAGAGCGAACGTATTGAGGTCGAGCGTGGCTGCGCTGCTCACGGACAGGTTCCCGGCCACGTCCGTCGCACGACTGAGATCCGTAGTACCGCCACTAACAATCAGGTTGTTGAAAGTGTCAAAAGCAGTATTGTTCGGTAAGGTGTTATTGGCGGTGGAGCTGCTACAGTGCCACTACCTTGGGTCCAAGTGCCAATATTGGTGGCGGTAAAACTCCCAGCTTTCAAGGTTCCACCGCTTGTCATGTTAATGCTACCGGTCCTGGAACCATTTCCAAACGTTATCGCTCCAGAGACCGTCACCTGAGAACCGGAGTTGAACGCGAGGATACCGCTGCCGGAGGCAGGCGTCGTGCCGCCTAGTTGGATGCTTGCGCAAACTGCATTTGAAACGTTAAGGGTTACGGTGGCCCCATTTTGGATCGTTACCGTGTCGCCAGCAACCGGCACATTGCCGCATGACCAGGTACCAGCGGTCCCCCAGTTACCGTTTGTCGTTGCCACACAACTGGCTGCCGCCGCGTGTTGTGGCGCGGCCACGAGGGCAAAACCCGCGACCAAAAGCGCCCCGAACACCATCAAGAACCATTTGGGTTTCATCGTTTCCCTTCCTTCCGCATGCTGAGTTGAGTGATTTCTCCTCAGTCGCATGGCTGGAACTGGCCCCACCATGCCCTTTACGCCTGAAGTCATAAGATCCCTTGTTCACGTTTCATGCATTCTTCCTTTGCCCCAGGCTGGAACACGCCGACGATGGGGCCATCGGGGAGCGTTTGCTGCGGGCCGACCGCCAGCGTGGCAACCAGCAAGCACAACACCGGGCCTTTCGCAACAAGCCCGGTGTCGCCCACTTGCCACATCCTCTCACGCTGGTTCCGTGATATCGGCGCTGCACTGGTCGCACGCAGACTGGGCCAGTCTGGAGTATTACCGCGCCGTCGCAAGCGCCCGAGACCCACGGCTACTCCAGCGCCCACGGCCAACGCCAGCCAGGGCAGCGCACTGGCGGCTGCCGGGGTGGCGCTAATGCCGCTCAACGTCACCGCAGTCGGCGCCCCGAACGTCGCGCTCACCGGCCCGTGACGAGTTACCACGCCGTTGAGATCCACGTCCTCGATCCAGTAGTAGTAGGTCGAACCCGGCGTCAAGTCGGCACGGTCTTCCTAGGTGTAGGTGAAACCACCGGGGTTGCCCTGCGACTGCGACGGAATCAGCGTCTCGTTCAACTGCCGATCCGGCCCGGCTGGCGCCGTCCCGCGCCACAGGTTGAAGCCTCGGTTGTTCAGCTCGCTGTTAGTCTCCCAAGTCACCAAGACGTGGTCAGTGCGCGCCTCAGCTTGGAACATGGCGAGTGTCACAGCAAGCGGTCTGAAGTCCCAACGATAGTCCTCGACCTCACCACCCTTCGACTGACCAACACCATTCGCGGCTCGCCCGTCGAACGCCAGTTGCGGTGTAAGAGGAACTTCGTCCGTGGGAAAGAGCCGAAAACGGCCATAAAGCGTTCTATTGCCATCCGGTGGGAAGGTGCCAGCCGGAACATTGAAGGTAAAAACCTGGTTCAGCCCTGGGCCTACAGGCTGGTTGATGATCGCATCGCTAAACCCAAACCCATCGTCGGCGAAGTCGACCCAGCCGACCAGATACCCACTGCCCGTCACATCCACCGAGAGGCGGCCGCCATTGGGGCCGTTGGTCCAGTACAGTGGCGGTGTAATGCCTGGCGCCGGGAGAACCTGCACGCCATCCTCGTCGTCCGTGGCAATGCTAGGATTGTTGTCGTCGCCTCTGGCATCAGGGCTGGGCTGTCCGTTGAACTCTCCCCGGCCAGTAACATTCGGGTCGATTCTAGCGCCAAGGTAGAAGTCACGCACGACGTGGCGAGGGCCTTTGCAGGCTTCCGTGGTTGCGTACTTGGTGGTTGCGCAATCCGCAGTCTCCGGTAGATCGCCCCAGTCGAATATTGCAACGTCGATATTGTCGATCCGCATGTCCAGCGCCGCGCCGCTGATCCGGAATTGGATAGCGCCCGCTTGGGTGAACAGCTGATCAAGATTTGCAGCGCTCCCACTACAGGTTCCAGCGCGAATCGCAGGGAATTCAACATACAAGTCCCTTGCGGGACCAAGCGGGAAGTTGCCGGGGAAGAAATTCACGATAGTCTTCTCGCACCAGGTGTTTCCAGCCGCATCTCCACCGTACCAAACCTTCACCTTGAGATCGCCAATGGTGTCATCGTTAGGCACCATGAAACGAAACCCGTTGCTGGTGTTTGCCATGGTTAGGTTAGGGCAACGCGCGCCAGCCCCCCCGAGCACAAACCAACCGGATTGACGTTAGCGGGATCGGGATCGGAATTCGACCGTCCATCGTAAGTCAAGGTTGTAGTAGCCACCGTGTCGGTGGGAGTGTTGATCTGCATGTAAGTACCAGGAAAGCTCACGGAAACCTGGCCTCCACCTTGCGTGACAAGAAGGTGCGCCTCGCGCTGTCCACCAAGAATCGATGGGTTCGAAGATGATGGGTCATTCACAAAGCCCTGGGCAGATGAGCCTACGCCAGTAGCCGACAGCGTGGCCTGAGGAACCTCAAACGTATCGATGTTGGGCGGTGTAGCAGCCAACACACCGAGGACGGCGATGAGCATCAAGCTTACCGACAACAGTGGTACCAAGATGCGCTTACGGGGAAGTCTTTTGCGGTGCTGAATCATGGATCGATCCTCCTGGTCAATTGCGAAAATGCGATGGTGACTAAACTCATGTTCTGTTGAAACCGAGGGTTTCGAAGCGCGATTGGGCGTACAAAACTCCTGGTTTCTCCAGAACATGAGTTTAGATGCACGCCAGACTGCTTGGGCAATCTGAACGAGAAACCAGACAAGAGGACTGGTACAAATGATCAATTATGTTCATCTTCCTCCTTTGCACCAGTTTGGGTCACCTCGACCTGTGGCGCTTCCAGCTCGAGGCGCCAATACTGCTGACATCATGGCCGCCTGTACCGTTAAGACTGCAGCGAGTACATGGCACCGATCATCGCCCTGCAGAGCTTCCAAACGCACAGCGACCCGCAGTGCTTCGTGCGTTTGGACCGACCTGTGTCGCGGCGAGAACCTAATGCCAATGAGACGCCACGAGGATCACGTCCGCCACGCCGATGATGTTGTCGCCATCCAGGTCGTAGCGCGCGTGGTAACCTGGTCCGCCCTGGGCCGTGCCCCAGCGCGCCGTAACTTGCTGCACGTCCACGATGTCAACGCGGCCGTTGCAGTCCACGTCCGGGACGGCCAGATGGACGGATGCCTCCAGCGCCGTCACAGCGGCCAGGCCGTCACGCACTTCGCCTGTAACCGTCACCTGGCCGCATGCGCTCAATCCACTCGAGATCGTGCTGCTGAAGGCCACTCGCTCAACGGTAGCCGGCGTCACGTTGCCCATCCACGTCACTTGATGCTGCAGCGGGTCATACACCGGGATAGGGGACGACGTAGACGTCATCGATGTAGGCGCTTCCAGCTCCGTAGGCAAGGACAAGGTCAGGTCGCCGATGGTGCTCATAGCGCCCGAATTGGCAAGGGTCGCAGTCACAGTGATTGGCTTGCCGGGTGGCATCCAGTCGCGGGAGACGGCGAGGCTGGAATTGGCCAGCAACGGGTCAGGCAGGCGCAGCTTCAAAGCCGGGTCGCCGAACAGGATGCTGGTGTCGATTACATCTTGGAAGCTACCACTGTGGCCGAAGTAGTAGAGCTTGGCAGCATCCACAGCCTGACCCACTCGTTCGATCGCGCTCGCGGAACACGGCTTGGGTCAAGCCCTGGTCCAACACCAGCAAGGCATCGCCGATGTGCAAGCCGCTGGGCGAGAGATCGGCCACCGAGCCGCGCTGAGGCGTCACCAGCAGGCTTTCACCAAGTGATTTATCGGTATTGTACAAAGGCAAGAAATTCAGATTGATGAAATAGCCCGACCAACAGGAGTAGGATGCAGTGAACGGCCACCTGTCGTTGGCGGCCAGCGCGTTCACGTCACGGGCATCGAAGAAGGATGTTGAATATCCCCAGCGGAATCTCGATGCATGTCCAAACCACTGGAGCAGCAACGCGTCGTTGTTGAAGGAATTCTTGATAGCAGTGCGCATATCAGCAGAGTTGAAATGGTCGCGGTTGTAGTAGATTGTCTGGCTCTGATAGCTGGGTGGCAGCAAGTTGAGGCGAATATCGTCGCTATATGCGCAGAAATCGCCCGCTACGTCCCAACAATTGTCAGCTACGAACGCGACCCGCCGCTGCCAATCACCGTCCGGTGCGTTCGTCTCATAGGCGATGATCTTCTCGACCACGGCCATCACCTCGGCCGGGCTATTGGCCGGGATGCGCCCAATCGCCATTTCAGGCAGGTAGTCGGAGGGACCATCGACGCTGACGTAGCGGTTGTCAGCCGCAGTCTCGCCCAAGAAGGGATCAACGTCGATCAGGTAAGGCGGGATCAGATTGGGTAGGCTCGTGCCGCTAGCCCCGGTGAAATCGTAGTGCCCGTCACCGACCAAGAGGACGTACTGCTGGCCGCGCGCCGTTACCATTCCAATTGGAATATGCATAGGTGAGGAAACTGCGAATAGCCTCCGGGTCGATCCTACCGGCGCTGAACTCGTCGTACACGTCTTGAACGTCAACCTTGGCCACCCGCAACCCTTCCGCTGTGCGGTGGCTCAACAAGGGCTGGATGGCGCCGCTTAGGCTGGAGTGAACGATGGCGATGTAATCGGCCTCGTTGGCCGGAGCCTGCCAGGTCGATGGCACATCTTGCTCGATGGCCAGTGGCGCCGACAGGGCAGCCTCGGTGCTCAAGAAGTAAGATGGCGAGGGCAGGCCGGCGTCCCAAAAGTGCAGTGTGTACGTCAGGCCGGACTGCGACGGCTTGTGTCGTAAGCAGGCGCACAGGCTGGCGCGGGTTGCGCAGGTCGTAAACCTGCACCAGCGGGGTGCTGAATCCCGCCACTGCGATGCGATTTACGCCGGCAACCACCAATTCGATGTAGATACGGTCGCCCTCGGCCTCAGCCAGGGCCGGATACGTCAACTCTACCCAGTCGGGCGAGACAGAGTAGAAGTCGATGCCAGGCAGTTGGGCAATCGCTGTCTCCAAGGTCACACGATTAGGCAAGCTGTCAAGCCATGCGGCCGGCACCGTGGCTGTGGCTTGGTACCCGGTGCTCCCTTCCCATTGATACGTGCCGACGGCATGGCTGTTGAGCCGGATGGCGATCGACTTGTCGGGGTTCGCCGGCCGGTCGGCGCCAGCCATGACAGCTCGGAGCGCAGCCGGACGTTGCCAACCGTCAGAGCATCGTCCAGGGCCAGGTCATAGGTCGTAGCGGCGACGACGGTAGTGGTGGCGCTGTCGACCGAGAGAGGCAGGTCAAACCAGTGATCGGCCTCCTTCGGTCGGGCATAGTCAGACCGGTATTGGCGGTCGAACTCGACGTGCAGGGTTTGGGTGATGGTCGTGACCAGCGGCTCGGTACCTGTAGGCGTGACTGAGCGCGTCGTCATGCGCGGTCCAGCCGCGCCGCCGTAGGTGAACCAATAGACGTTGCTGGTCTGATAGCGCCCCTGGTACGGCTCGGCGTAGAAGATCACCAGCTCGCCCGGCTCGAACCGATTGTTGCCGTTGCCCGTTACCTCGACGGCGATCGGTTGGCCCAGGTAGGACATAACAAAGCTAGCCGGATCGACAGTTGACAGCGGCACGCCGGCCAACTGCAAGTCGACGTAGTTCAGGCGATAGAGACCACGGGCGCCAGTTCGGATGCGCAGAGCACCGGCTGTCGAGGCAGCCGGATTCGAAGCGCCATCCGTCGCCCACGAGACGTCCGGCAGGCTCGCCCGGCGCCACCCGAATGGTGATCTGCACGTCGGGGTGATAGCGCAGCTGGCGGGTGACGGGGTTGTACGAGAAGGGAAAGACTCGCAACGCCAGCAAGCGGCGGCCCTGCTGCCATTGAACCGCGCCGGCGACCACGAGCGAGTCCGGGTAGAATGCGTTCTTACTGTAGATCGCGGGATCCGGGCGATCGGCCGTTGGCACGAACCCGGGCAGCTCGGCGTCCGCTGCCCAGCCGTGTGGACCGGGTACGGCCAGATCAGGCACCGGCACGGCTGGAACATCGACCTGCTGGCTTAACAGGAACGCGCCGGGAGTTTGATAGTCGATAAGCCAGTCGCCGTCAGGCGGCAACTCGACGACCGTGCTCCACACCGGCAGGGCCGGCGCGCCGGGGCGATCATCAGTTGCGTCCCCCGGTACCCGGACGCCACGCACATCGAGCTCGTACACCGGGCTCTGCACGCGCAAAGTGATCGTTCTGGGAGGAATTGCCTGTGCGCTCGCCGGCAGAACGGGGCAGGCCAGAACAATCGATACCAGACTTAACAGGAGCAAAGAGGCAAGTTTCTTGGCACGGGTCATAAAGGATCTCCGCATTTCACCTGGCGCGTACACAGCAGCAATTGAACATCTAGCAGAGACCTGGCTGCCCCGATGTGCCCAGCGGTCCGAGAAAGCTGTTGGGCGCCCATTGAGGCTTGCTGTCAGTAGGCGGACCGCCCTGCGCTTGTGCCTCAAGTACGCGCTCCAAAGTCAGACAGGGGTCTTCCCAAACGAGCTTGGGAAGAGAGGTGGGCTGCTCGAAAGATGGTGCTGACAAAATGCTAGACACGATGGCTCTCCTTTCCGATAGTGGCCGTTTTGGCCGCGTGCGCCCCGCTTCGGGTCGCATTTTCAATAGACATTCAATAGCGGAATAGACTGCGTTCTGCGCTTGGGTGCGCTCGCAATACCATTGACGGCCAGCCGAGCCTGCAGTGGTGTTTGCGGCGCCTCCTGGCCGGCGTTCTCATAGCTGTAACGTGCCTGAGCCTGCTGGCAGGCCAGAACGTTGCCGCCGTATGGGTCGCCGTGTTCCTTCCAAGCCAGGCCCGCACAGCGACCCTCGCAATAGCTGTTGATCGGGCAGACCTGACACTCTGGGAGGTTAGCGAAGGTATGCCGGGCACGCATGTCCTGGAACACCGGAGCGTTGGCCCAAATGTCGGCGAAGGGCTGGCGCTGCGCGCCGGCGAGACGGCCGGCCGGGATGCGCAACTCGATGCAGGGGTAAACCTCGCCGTAGGGGCTGATCAAGCACGACGACAGGCCCACCTGACAGGTGCGCGTCGTGGGCGCCGGCATACGCGCCTTAAAGGGGGTCTGATCGGCCGCAAAGACGCCGGTCATTTCCTGCAGTGACAATTGGTGCTGAACTGCCTTGTTCCGCCCATCGTCCGCGGCTGAGATCTTGAAAACCTGCTCGTAGTATACACCCAGTTCCTGTGCCAAGTCAAGCATCTGCTCACGCTCGGCCAGGTTCAGGGTCGTCAGGAGCGTGTTTAGCTTGACACGCACACCACGTTCTTGTAGTAGGTGCACGCCGCGCAGCACACGCTGCAAGGTGTGGCGACTGCTGGCCACGGCGTCGAAGGTAGCGTCGGTGGCGCCCAACAAGCTTATATCCACCTGGACCGGATCTAGCGCGGCCAGCCGGTCAGCCGTTGCCGGGGTCAACAGCGTGCCGTTGGTCTTGAGGTTCAGGGCAAAGCCCAAGGCACGCGCCCGTTCGCCGATGGTGAAGAAGTCCCGCCGGGTCAGGATCTCGCCGCCGCTTAAGGTCAGGCGCAGCGTTCCAGCCGCGGCCAACTGCTCCAACACGTCCAGACACTCGGCGGTCGTCAGCTCCGGCTCGGCCAGGGGAACATTGTAGCACATGACACAGTCAAGGTTACAGGCGTGGGTCAACTCCCAAAGGACGGTAAAGGGAACGTGCTGCTGGCGCAAGCGAGCCATGAGCGCCTCGAAAGGGTCGGCGACGACGCTAGCCCGCCCGCAGGCATCGAAGCCCCGGTCTAGTGGTTCAAGCGGTAAGGTAGCAAATGGAGTATTGGCCATAGAATCATTAATGCAAGTCAGTCAATCGCCCGTCATTTAGAAGCCATTTGGATTCTGCGCCGCACAGGCCGGCCTAGGCTTGGCCTCCCTGTGCACTTTCGGGAGCCGAGGGACAAAAGTGTCTCACTCTGGCTCAATCATCTCCCCGCTCTCCTCAGGCCGCATGTCACGCCCAGTCAATCAACCCTTTGGCCGCCAATTCGTCGAGCAGATCTACAGTGGTGCGCTCGGCATGAGCATTGTCCACCTGGTATTCGTACGTCAAGGTCTCAACGATTTGAGCGATTGTTCGCGTGCCATCCGCGAGCTCCCAGATACGCGAGCCGGTTTGATTGAGCATACGGATCACGTTCTCAGCCGGGGTAATGATCACCGCCTCTCCGCTAAAAACCCGAGAGGCCGTGCGGGGGTGATGCAGTGGTATGGACTGAAGAATCTCCTCTCTCATCAGATACTAAAGTATAGTCACTTATCTGAAATTGTCAATAGGACTAAAGTACATTGGTTAGATGTTAGACCTGATTGCGAGGTAGTACTAAGTGGGCGCGACCGTCCAACTCACTGTCATGTGATGCTCGCAAAGGATCTCATTGCAGTTCGACTATACACCATCCAGAAACGCCCACAGCTCCGGCGTCGGGCGGAACCCCAGCCGATAGACGGGTACTCGGGCGACCAGCTGCTCGGCCACGGCCAACCAGGCCGCTGCGCTCTCTGGCCGCTCGATCGCCACTTTTTCGCTTGCCAACAAAGCCATGACCGCCTGCCCCGCCGTCAGCGGCGTGCGCTGATAATCCGGAGTTTGCGCCAAGATGTACACGGCGCGCAAGGGCGCCTGAAGACGAGCGCGTACGATCAGGTCCGGTGGCGTGCTGAAGCCCCAAAACGGCGTGCTGAGCAGCTGCGGACCATCCGCGCCCAGCCGCACGATCACGTTCTCATCGCCGAGAAGCTGCCCATGGCCGGGCGCCAGGCTCGCTACCGTAGTCTTGCCCGCGCCAGACGGACCGACAAAAGCAGCTCCGCCGTCATGCCGGGCTACGCCAGCCGCATGCAGCAGCAGGCTATCGTGCTCCCGCGGCAGCGTCTGCATACAGATGTAGACCAAAACGCGCTCCACGGCCGAGAAAGCACGGGCCTCGGATGGAGCGCTGACCTCAGCCAAGCGAGCATCCAGATCCAGCCAACCGGCGTAGGTCTGAACCTGGAAACGAGTCAGCGGGCCGGCATGATCGATCCATCCCGCCCCGGCGTCGTCCACAGCAGGATCGTGGCGCAGCGTGACCTGCCAGGCCGGCGGTGCGTCGACGACAAAAGGTGCATAGCGCGCCTCCAGCGGCGCCAGCCACCCCCCGGGCACATCCACGGCCAGGACGACGCCTCCCACGTCCAGCGTCAAGCGATTCGTCTCGGTCATTATGTCTCCATTAGGCAAGCACCCAGGGGATGAACGCAAAACCGCAGATGAAAATGCGGCCGCGCCGGTTAGGCGACCGGCGCAAAGCTATTTGAACCTTTTCGGCTGCGGTGATTGCGAACCAGCTGCTCCGGCTCCCACAATAGCCCGCGCAGCCCCAACCAGGCCGCATAGCGCCAGCGCTGCTCGCCGTCCAACGCTGCCCAGGTGGTGCGAATGCGCTGCCGCGAACGCCCTGGTCGCTCGTCGCCCAGACCCCACATGGCTGTCTCCACCGGCGCCGGCTGCCATTGAGCCATCGTTTGTTTGACCAGCGGCGGCACAGGCGTGCCCAACCGGGCCTCAGCCTGCTCCACATAAGTGCGCACCGCCAACTGCAAGCGCCAGCGCGTCGCCCGCTCCATAACATTTTCCCAGGCTAGCAGGTCCCAGCGTGCCAGCCGGTCGATATCGAGCAGCCAGAGCAGGCGCTGTTCTTGGCTGTGGTGCAAGGCCCAATGGGCGCAACTGTGCAGCAACAGCGTGGTCGGGTCGGGTAGCATGGCGCCGGGCAGATCGGCTGCCGGCGTCGCGGCCTGCCAGATCTCGGCCATCGGGATGCGGTCGATGTAGTAGGGCAGCTCAACCAAGAACCAATGCAGCTCGACCAACAAGTTCTGCCTGTCAAGTGCCCGGCACACCATAGGCAGCTCGGCGCGATAACGCTGTTGCCAACGCGCCATCCAAAACAGCCCCTGCGCCTCATACTGTCGCTGCTCCAGCGCTTGGCGTGCGGCCTCCAGCCCGCCGGCTGGGATCAGCAGGTCGATGTCGCCAATCGGTCGCTCGGCCGGGCTGCCGTAAACCAGCCGGCCGAGGGCCGCGCCTTTCAGCAGCAGTACGGGCACGCCCGCCTCATCAAGTGCCGCGACGATAGCCGTCAGCTCGGCCTGCATCAAATAGGTCCGCACGCTGTGGCCTTGGAAATCCTCGGCAAGGACGCGTTGGACCGCCAAGGGCACATTGCGCCAGCGTGGCGAAGCCCGCAGGCGGACATAGACAAACGGCGTAAGCTGCTGCGCCCGCAGTTCGGGCACCAGAGCATCCCACTCGATGGACGGCAGGGCTCCAGAGGAGAGGGGATCGAGCAGGGCTGATAGAAAAGTTTGCGCAAGCATCGCAGATAGGCCCTCGTGCACGGATCGTCGTGAGTATAGCTGTGAACGAGCCAGGCTGCAAGAATCTCTTGCCACGGGATCACTTAGGCGTTGTCTCCGAGGCTTGTCAGTACAGTCCGGACAATCTGTGAAATCCGTGTGTTCTGTGGCAAGAATCCGGTTTCCGACCGAAACGCAAAACGGGCAACCTGGCTGCTGACAGACACAACAGATTGCCCGTTTGGGTGCTGATGGCAAAGGTGGCTAGTTACTGCTGCACAAACTCAGCTTCGATGTTGATCGTGATTTCTTTTCCCACCAGCCAGCCGCCGGTCTCCAGGGCCACGTTCCAGGTCAGGTCCCAGTCCTCGCGCAGGATCTTGGTCGAGGCCTCGAAGCCAACGTTAGTTGTGCCCCAGGGCGATTTGGAACTGCCGAGGTATTTGACGTTTAGCACCACCGGCTTGGTAATCTCACGAATGGTCAAATCGCCTCTGACTGTTGCGGTGTCTTTGCCCGTGACTTCAACCTTGGTGCTCTTGAAGACGAGTTCAGGATAGACTTCGGCGTTCAGGAAGTCAGGCGACTTCAGATGGCCGTCGCGCTGGGCATCCTTGGTGAAGATGCTGGCCGCCTGGATACGCGCCTCGACGGTGGAGTTTTCCGGGTGTGCTTCGTCGAGATTGAAGTCGACGGTGAAATCCTGAAACTCGCCACGCACTTTAGATAGCATCATGTGACGAGCTACAAAGCCAATGCTGGTATGGGAAGAATCGGTTTGCCAAGGCATGGAAATGTCTCCTGTTTTGTTTCTACGATCTAAGCTGTCGGGTTTGGAATATTCGTTTGAACGGACGTTGCCTTCTTGTGCTCGGCCCAATTGCGATGGGCCTTGCAGACGCTTGCAAAGATATAGCCTGCCGCTTCCGGCAGGAAAAAATAGTCCAATGTAATATTATTCTACCTTAAACTATTAACCTGATAAGTCATATCGCTTACACTCTGGCGAAGTAACTGCTTACCCGTCATTCCCGCTTTCGCGGGAATGACGGGTAAGCAGTTACCTGGCGAATTGGACGACCTGTCACAACGGTGCAGACTCCATCTCGGCGACGCGGGTGTCCATTGTGCGATATCGAGTTGGCGCCTTACATGCTACTGATCAGCGCCTGCCCAAACTCGCTACACTTGACCTCAGTCGCGCCCTCCATCAGGCGGGCGAAGTCGTAGGTGACAATTCCCTGGCCAATAGTCTCCTCCACGGAGCGGATCAGCAGGTCGGCGGCCTCGGTCCAGCCCAAATGGCGCAGCATCATTTCGCCGCTGAGGATCACCGACGACGGGTTGACTTTGTCCTGGCCGGCGTACTTCGGCGCGGTGCCGTGCGTGGCCTCGAACACCGCCCGGCCCGTGACATAGTTGATGTTCGCGCCCGGCGCGATGCCGATGCCGCCCACCTGCGCAGCCAGCGCGTCGCTGATGTAGTCGCCATTAAGGTTAAGGGTAGCTAGAATGTCATACTCGGCCGGCCGGGTCAGGATTTGCTGCAGCATCGCATCGGCGATCATATCTTTGATCACAATGCCGCTTGGGAGCACTTGCCAGGGACCGCCCTGGTACGGCACGGCGCCGAACTCCTCGCCAGCGACCTTGTAGCCCCACTGCATAAACGCGCCCTCGGTGAATTTCATGATGTTGCCTTTGTGCACCAGGGTCACGCTCTTGCGCTTGTTCTCGATGGCGTAATTGATCGCCGCGCGCACCAGGCGGGCGGTGCCTTCCTCGCTGACAGGCTTAATGCCGATACCGCTGCTGGCAGGGAAGCGGATCTTCTTGACGCCCATCTCGGTCTGCAAGAAGGCAACCACCTTCTGAGCGCCTTCTGTGTAGGCCTCCCACTCGATACCGGCGTAGATGTCCTCGGTGTTCTCGCGGAAGATCACCATGTCGACCAGCTCCGGATGCTTGACCGGGCTGGGCACGCCGGTGAAGTATTGCACCGGCCGCACGCAGGCGTAGAGGTCCAATTGCTGGCGCAGAGCCACGTTGATGCTGCGGATGCCGCCGCCAATCGGGGTGGTCAAGGGTCCCTTGATGGCGACGATGTATTCGTCGATCGCGTCGAGTGTTTCCTGCGGCAGCCAGATGGTCTCGCCGTAGACCTCATTGGCCTTGTCGCCGGCGTACACTTCCATCCAGGCGATCTTGCGCCGGCCGCCATAGGCCTTCTCAACGGCCGCGTCCAGCACCGGCCGGCTGGCCGCCCAGATGTCAACACCCGTGCCGTCGCCCTCGATGAAACAGATAATCGGGTTATCGGGGACGTGCAGCTTGTCGTCGTGCAGGGTGATCTTCTCGCCCTTGGTGGGGATTACGATTTTGTCGAAAGGCATTGGTTAGAATTCACTCCTTTAAGATGGATTTGTATGCAACATTCGTCTGTATCACTCAACTTCGAACAGCGAACGAGGCAGGTACGGTCGGCATGATGGGCATAACGTAGGTCTCGGTCTTGAGCCTGCGTCGTACCTCTGAGGGTGATGCCACTTCCAGAAAGCCCTCTACAGCCTCGACAAGGTTCAAACGCGCTGCTTCAACGGTCTCGCCCTGGCTAACAATTTCCAACTCAGGACATGTAGCTACGTAGCCATCTCCTTCGCGTTCGATCAATGCAGTAAGTTGCAGCATTTTCTTCATAGCCGATTTCCTCGTCTCTGCCTTGGCTACACAAAACTAGGCCCAGTTTATCTAGGAAAGCACTTGTGCTAAGGCCATATCGTGTTGCGATTTAATGAGCTAACTTTGAGCGGCTGCCTCTTGGCTTCTTGCATAGAGGACCTTCCCGTGGCTAGCGATTTTGTGTTCGAGCGATGCGCGGACTTCGCGAAAGAAATCAAACTCAGCACGCGTTTTGATCATGACGTCCTTGGGAACATCCACCTCACTCAAGCAAGCATGCGCCAGCACAGCGCGTTCATAGTCAGATAGATTGTTATGTCCGACGACTACCAACATGTCAACGTCACTGTACTTGTCAGGGGTACCCCAAGCGTATGACCCGAATAGAATTACCTGTTCTGGTCGAAACTCGGTGACGAGCTTTTGAGTCATCTCGTCGAGCAAATCGTTGCTGACAGGCCTCATCTGTGCCTCCTACTCTTTACCACTTGGCCAGGTTGCGGGATGGGATTACCAAACTCCCGTGCGGTCTCTAGCCAGGACTGCGCCGCATCCAGGCCGTTATGGATAGCTTCCTCTGGTGTGTCTCCATCCGAAATGCAACCGGGCAAATCAAGAAAAGTAACTTGATATCCACCACCATCTGCTTCAGATAAGGGATGAATTTCAAACGGGTAACCCTCGGGCTTCATGACTCAATCTCCATCACCTTGATCCACTAACTGTGGGAACTGACGAATAGTCCTTGCCCGCCTTCAAGAGACCAACGCAAAGGGCTGGCCTATCGGATCAGCCAGCCCCATTCTACCTTAAGTTCTTTCAGATACCAAAGGTCTAGGGACGCGGGAAGAGGGAACTTCGCAGCAAATAGTGACAACGAATGCGGAACCGAAGATATGCTCCGCTTCCGCATTCGTTGTCTCATTCGCTGTGATATCTCCTCCGGCGCACCCTACGGGCACGCCATGCCCCACACCGACGACACAGCCGCCACGTCGAGGATGTCATTCACATTATCACAACCGCCGCTGGCCCGGCATTCGACGTCGGCTGCCAGTGTCAGGCCGCCGCCGGATTGATACAGATTCCATGCGTCGGCGACGGCAATAAGATCGTCCACGTCGATAGTGGTTGAGCTGACACCGCACGAGCAGTCGACGTCAGCCCAGAAGCAGGTTGCGGGTGCGATCGTGAAGTTGACGTCGGAGATGTCGAAGAAGACGTTGGTGGCGCACGACACTCGGATACGGGCCGTGCTCGGGCCGATGTTGGGCACGAGGATGCTATCCGAACCGTCGTTAGGTGTGCTGGCGACTAAGGCGGTCGGATAGGTGAACCCGCCGTCAGTCGAGAGATGAATGGCGACGTTGGCGCAACTAACCGGTGCGGCCGTCGTGCTCGCAGGAGGCCAGTCCTAAAGGCACCGTGCCGCCGTGGAAGATGGTGTACTCGCCCGTGGCAGCCAATGCCAAACGATAGGTGCGGAGCTGCGAGCCGGTAGGCGGCAAGACACCCTGCTCGACCAGCTCGGCTAGCTCGGCCCGCATCGCCTCAGCATCTGCACCGTCCACGCTGAACGGCAGGATCTCGACGTAACGCTTGCTCGGGCTGGGCACGAAGTCGCGAGCATAGTAGCTGAGGTAATTCGACGTGTCGTTGCGGCTGTACGGATCGATGTAGATCGTTCCGCTCAACCCAAAGATGATCGCGTGGAAGCCGGTGGGCGTCCAATCGAAGCGTGTCGTGGCGGTCGGGTCGTCCAACCCCTGGCCGGCATAAGTCGTGATCTCAGGGAATTTCGCCGCCAGCTCCGGCGCCATGACGGGCGATTCGACAATACGAAACCGTCCGTAGCCGCCCTCCGGCAGAGGAAGCTCCAAGACCACATCGCTTGTGGCGGCGGCCGGTGTGAACTCCATGGGCGCCTCCGCCAGCACGGCCTTGAGCACATCCACGTTCAGGCCGACGATGCGATAGGCCTGCGGGACGATCCAGCGGTCGCCCGCGACCGTGAAATCACCTTCGCCAACATCGTACCAAACGTCGCCGGAAGGCGGTATCGCTGGCGATGCTCCCGTGACTTCGGGAAAGACACCGACGACCAAGACGGCCAGTATGGCCGCAACCAAAATCTGACTTAGTAACTTGTGTATGTGAGACAGCATGGTTTCCTCAATGAGACGAGATCTGTGGCTAGACACGACGGCGTAAGCACGCCTTTTGGGCCACAATTATAACTCTAGCCGCCGATTGGCAGGTGTGTTACGTCAGCGCGTTGAGGTCGAGCCGGTACCCTTTGACCGTCACGTTTGGGGCAGGGTGAAAATCAAGCTCAGGCGCATGATAGAAGCCCATTCGCTCGTACATCGCCATAGCCACCTGCATCGCTTCGGTAGTATGCAGAGTCAGAACCGCTACCCCCGATTTCTGTGCTCGACGGATGCACTCTCTCACGAGCGCTGCACCAATGCCGAAACCTTGCGCTGCCGGCGCCACAGCGAGGAGGCGCATCTCCGGCCAAATCAGGGCGGCTGACTTGCCGTCAGGTCGATGAAAAACGGTCCCGGACGGAAAGAGCAACGCGCTGCCAACAATTGATCCGTCCCGCTCGGCCACGATCTGCTCGGCAGGCGCTATGTCCGCCAGGGTCTCCAAGATGCTTTGTTTATAGAACTCCCATATTGGCCCCATGATGGATGCGTAGACGCTGTAGGCCGCCAAAGTCACCTCTTGGATGCTATCCCCGTCGCTGTCGCGTGCATCGCGTAAAATCAGATCGCCCATTGCTTAGTTGTCCCTTCGCAAGGTTCACGCTCGCTTGCACTGCACTTAAGGGGTCCGTGTCCACTGCGAAGCAGCTATAACGATACATCCCCAATACGTTCAGCGCTCGGTGGTTGCAGGCCGCAAGCGGTGGAAAACTGGTGACGATTGTCTCTGAAGGTGCAATACCCCCAGTCCCACAGCCTGCGCAGACCGGGTACGACGGAGAACACATAGAGCGGATAGGCCCACCAGATGTGCTGCACGGCATACCGATAGACTTCGGCACCGGCCAACTGCCGGCCATCGACGAACAACAACCGGATGTCGTGGACCAGTTCATCGGGCGGCAGGCCCAGCCGCTCCACCACCCACGGCGTCTGCAGCGGCGCTATGTCCAGGCCGCGCTTGCGCAAAGTGGAACCCCAAAAGGGAATCCACTCACGACAAAAGCCGCACGTGTCGTCGTACAATACCCAGCCGATTGTCGTGTTGGCTTCCATTGACGCTCAATCCTCGATACTGAGGGGCAGGATGTCGCGTGGTAGATCAAGGGAAAAACTACATCTACAACGTATGGCGAAACGCGTACGTCCGCCGGTATCCGTAATCCGTGCTGAAACTGCCGAAGACCTTCTTGCTGGCGACGGCCAGCGGGTAGCGAACGAGAGAACGCTTGCCGCGGCTCAGGATCTGTTGAGGGTGGTAAATCTTGCGGCACAGCCAGTCATAGGACTCGCGCAGTTCTTCGACGGTGAAATTCTTGGGGTTGAAGGTCACGTGCGCGGTGTCATAGTGGCTCCAGGGCGAGTCCAGCAGACGGCCCTCACGCTCGAGCTGCTCGCGGAAGGGTGTGCCGGGGAAAGGCGTCAGCATCGTCGTGCTAACGCTGTCCAGCTCGCTGGTGCGAATGAAATCCCACATGGTCTGGAAGGTGGCTCGCGTGTCTGAGTTGAAGCCCATGACAAACAGGCCCACGACTCCGACGCCGGTGTCGCGAATCGTACGGATTGCCTCACGGATTTGCTCGGCCTGCCCCTTTGACTTGCCGCCCAGCGAGCTGCGATTATCAGGATTGACGCTCTCGAAGCCGATGAAGTGCTTGTCGAGATGCGCAGCAACGCTCATTTGCAACAGGTCGGGGTGCTTGGCGATGCTCATCTCCGATTGGCAGGTCCAACCGCGCAGATCGAGTTTGGCCAGGGCCTCAAACAGCTCGGCACAGTACTCCGGATCCGTGGTGAAGTTGAGGCCGAAATTGTCGTCGGTGAGAAAGAAGCGCTTGATCTGGCGTCGCTGGATCTCATCCACGACCTCGTCCACTGGCCGATGCCGCATGCGCCGGCCGCTTACTCGGATCGCCGTGCAAAAGTCGCAGTTGCGCGGACAGCCGCGCGTGATCTCCAAGTAGGGCGTCCAATAATGGTTGCGCTCGTCCACCATTTTGATGACGCGGTCCGAGATGGCGGCCAGCCCTTTCAGCTCGGCCCACCGCTCGTCGCTGTACACCGGCTGCATGCCCTTGATGCCCTCGGCGCTGAAATCGCGGATCAACTGCTGCCAGGTGAAATAGCCTTCGCCGACCATGACGCTATGTGCGAAGGTTCCCGTGTGCTCCGGCATCAGTGTAGCATGCACCCCGCCAACCACGACGCCGGCGCCTTGCTGCTTAGCGCGACGCGCAATGCGTTCGGCCCGTTCGATGGTGACCGTCATCGAGGTAATACCCACCAGGTCCCCATCGCGCACGGTGTCCATGGGCAGTTCGCGCACGTTCTCGTCCCAGATTTCTACAGGGATTTCCTCCGGCACGAGGGATGCCAGGCGCATGAGCGTGTACGGCGATCCAGGCGCCTTCCCGAAGATTCGTCCATCGCGTTTCGGTTGAATAAGTACAATACGTCGCATTCATTCTCCACTTGTCTAAGTTGACCGTTGTTACTATTGGTGAGCCAAATCGTCCCGCCTGTCACTGGACAGGGCCGGGAGGTAGGGCAGATCATATCACAAGCGCGTGATTCTCGGAAATCAGTGCCGCACTGTGCCTGCTAGAGCAGTCGATCTAACGTCACTATGAGCCGCCTGAAGTGCTTTAGGCGTGGTTTCAGCGTTGTTGGATTCAACTGGGCCAAGACCTGAAACGACCGCCGCCCTTTGCTGTACGCTTTGTCACGTCCACAGTCGCGCGTGGCATGCGCCAACGCGTCGTGCACCTCTTCGCGCAATCGGGTTTCGAGGTCATTCTCAGGTAGGAGAGCGCTTGTCTGCAGTTTGGGTCCGAAGGCCCGAATCAGCGCCGCTCGATCAGCTATGATCCAGGTTTCCATGCAGGTGACCATTAGCTGGATCTGCTCCTCAGTTACACTCGCTGGCCATTCCCATGTCTTCTCTCTTGACTTAAGATGTTCCCAGGCCGTTGCTGTGTTGACAGGCTCTTCGCTATCCACCAGCAGCATGGGATAGATGTCGCTTTCTCCAGCAACTACGGCGTTCTTGAAGAAATCAAATGCGCGCCCACGCCCGCCGCAAGCGACAGTTCCGGGCATTCGATTAGCGAACCCTGCCTTCATGAAGAGTTTATTGAATCCTTCTCGAAGTTGCGCTTGCTGAAGCTTGCTGTTTCCTCCTCCTTCAATGTAGACCTTTACTTTCACCATCGGGTCCCTCCTAGCTCACCTCGGGTCCAAAGTTCGCCAAGGCGATAGTCCTTCAGCCACTGCGCTAATGATTTCAGCACTTAGGCGCCGAAGTTCAGTCTGGCCCGCATGCTTTTCGCACACAATTACTGCCTCCGGTCTTTCAGTCATAGCATCTACAAGAATGTCCGAATGGGTTGTTACTATGAGTTGGGTACGTTCCGATGCCTGGACGAGAAGATCGGCCAATTTCGGCAGAATATCAGGATGCAAGCCCAACTCCGGCTCTTCAATACAGATGAGCGGTGGCGGTTCTGGGTCGCAAAGGATCGCTAACAGACAAAGATACCGGAGGGTTCCATCCGAGAGGCGGGTAGCCGGAATGATGAAGTCGCCTTCAGTGAAAAAGACCTGAACGGTACCGCCCTCAACACTGACATCAAAATCATCAAGGCCACTGTAGAGGTCCCGAAGCGCCTCGAGAATTGTCTTCTTTGCTCTAGGAATGCCACGCAGGCGGTTGAGGAATAACCCCAGGTTAGAGAAGTCCTCCTCCAACCGGTCATTGCGCAGATCGGCCTTTTGCGGCTCGCGAAAGATCGTGTTTCGACCAAAGGTCCACTCGCGGTAAACCTTGATTTTCTCATACGCGCTGGCGAGATAGGTTATCTCAGGATAAGTATCAGGATCCCTTCGCTGCGCCAGGATGGACGTATCCGGCTGAACGTTTTCATGGGTGAGTTCGCGGCGAACGCCTTTTGCGTTTACGATGGGATGGCCCCTTTGGTAACGATAGTAAAAATAGGAGTCAGGCCAGCCCGCATCGGGCTTTTCGTTTTCGATTTTCTCGTCGACCAGATGAAACCCTTGCCTCAAGGCATCGAAAGTGATGACGTGGCGTAGCGCCTGCCTTCCGGAAGGATTCGATACCACCGCATCTATCGCAGCTTCTGATCTCGGGTCACCTTTCCAAATCCATTCAGTGATTCCTCCTCCCCGAATGACAGGACTACCTTTGGCGCGCAAATCTCCTGTTGTCGCTCGGAGCAAGGCAATAGCCTCGATAAAATTCGACTTTCCCGAGCCATTTGGACCGATAAGTACATTCAGTGGACCAAGTGGGATCGCCGGTGTGAGCGGCCCAAACGATAACAGGTTTCTCAGAGTCAAGGAGTGCAATAGCTGGTTGTTCTGGGTCATTGACCTTCCTCCTGATCGAGCTGACAAGAGATGGCCTCATCAACCTTTCCATTGTCGCCTAATGCACCGTTACCGTCAAATGCCTCCACCTCGCTGTTATCTCGCAAAGCCCCATTGTGCACTTAACTGGGGTCAGAGAGCACTTTCGGTATCTTGAGACTCGTCCTGCTTGCGGATTCGCTGTAGTGCTCCTTCAATCCCTCGTCGCACCACATCGCTGTACGGTCCTGGCGGGAGTTCGTCGACTCGCTCGACAGCCAAATCGTAGTACTTCCTGGCTTCTGCCTCGTCGCCGAGGATTTCGTGCGAATGGCCCAGGTTCAGCAGAAGCGACGGATAGAAGTCGCGAACACGCTCGTCTCCCACGGCATCGGCCCGAGCCAACGACTCCTGGTTCCAGCGCAGGTTATCCTCAAAGCTCGGCTGATGCCGTGCCACATAATGCGCGGCGATGCACGCATCGTAGTCGTTTTGCGACTGCTCCCATGCCTGCATAAAAAGCGCCTTGGCGTCGTCCGGCTTACCTGCAAATTCAGCCTGCATGCCTTCCGCACATAGCTTCACTACGGGGTTGTTTGGGTCCATGGTTTGGGGTTCCTTACTTGACGCCAAAGCAGGCGCCGCATCGGCCGCCGACACTCCGATGGATGAAAATGTAGGGCAAATCGCCTGATTTGCCCGGTCGGGACGGGCAAATCAGGCGATTTGCCCTACATTTTCGAGACAGGATCCAGGACTGTCAGAATTGTATCCGCTCGGTTTGCAGGGGCCATGCCCTGACGGGCAGGCGCAAGGCCGTGCCTCTACCCTGGATTTCTGAGAAGATACCGTGTTCGGACAAAAATCAGGCTGGCCCGCAGCGTGCGGGCCAGCCTGATTCAGCTTGAACACTACGTTCCCGCCAAAGCCAGTTTGAAACTAAGCCATACGAGCGCTTATTTTTTGCCTTGGCGCTGACGGATCAAGTTCAACGCGGATCCCGCCTTAACCCACTCGATCTGGTTATCGGAGAAGGTGTGGATCAAGGTTGCCTCATCGACCGTACCGTCGGCGTGGCTGATGACCATCCGCACCTTCGAGCCGGGCGCCAACTCGGTCACACCCAACAGACTTACCCGGTCGTCCTCACGGATCTTGTCGTAGTCGGCGGCCTGTTCGAAGGTCAACGGAAGCACGCCTTGCTTCTTCAGATTGGTCTCGGCGATGCGCGCGAACGAGCGGGCGATCACGGCCACTCCGCCCAGGTGTCGCGGCTCCATGGCGGCGTGCTCGCGGCTCGATCCCTCGCCGTAGTTCTCATCAGCAATAGCCACCCATTGCAGGCCGTGCGCCTGATAATCACGTGCGATGGCGGCATAGGCCACGTCGTTCTCACCCGTCAACACGTTCTTGCCCTTGCCCGCCGGGTGGTCGTACGCGCTCACCACGCCGATGAACACGTTGTTGCTGATGTTGTCCAAATGCCCACGGTACTTCAGCCACGGACCTGCCGGCGAGATATGGTCGGTGGTGCACTTACCTTTGGCCTTGAGCAAGATCGGCAGATCCACGAAATCCTCGCCGTTCCATGGCGCAAAGGGCTCCAGCAGCGCCAACCGGTCGCTGGCCGGATCGATGACCACGTCCACCCCGCGATGCTCGGGCGGCGGTAACTCTAAGCCCGCTTTGTCCTTGATGAAACCGCGGCTCGGCAGCTCATCGCCACGAGGCGGATCGAGGGTCACGGTCTCACCGTTCGCGTTGATCAGCGTGTCAGTCAACGGGTTGAAATCCAAGCGCCCTGCCAGGGCAAAGGCAGTGACGATCTCCGGCGACGCGATAAAGGAATGCGTGCCCGGATTGGCGTCGTTGCGGCCGGAGAAATTGCGGTTGAAGCTGTTGATGATCGAGTTCTTCTCGCCCTGGGCCACATCGGTCCGCCGCCACTGACCAATACACGCACCGCAGGCGTTGGCCAAGATCGTCGCGCCCATCTCCTGCAACACGCCCAGTTGCCCGTCGCGCTCGACGGTCGCGCGAATCTGCTCGGAGCCGGGGTTGATCAGAAACTGGATTTTCGAACTCAGCCCTTTGTCAAGCGCCTGGCGTGCGACGTGGGCTGCCCGGCTCATGTCCTCGTACGAGGAGTTGGTGCAGCTGCCCACCAAGGCGGCGGTGAACTCGACCGGATAGCCCTTTTCGGCGATCTCGGCCGCCAAGCTGCGAAATCGGCCGATCCAGGTCGGGGGAGTACGGCCCGACAACGTGCGGCTCCAGCGTGCTGAGATCGATCTCGATCACCCGGTCGTAGTAGCGCTCAGGTTCAACCTCGACCTCGCCGTCGGCCCGCAGGCAATCGGCGATCTCCTCAGCCAGCGCAGCGACATCGTCGCGATCGGTGGCCCGCAGATAGGCCGCCATACGCTCGTCGAAGGGAAAAACAGAGGTGGTGGCGCCCAACTCCGCACCCATATTGCAGATCGTTCCCTTACCGGTAGCGCTAATCGAGCGCGTGCCGGGGCCAAAGTACTCGACGATGCTGCCGGTGCCGCCTTTGACGGTCAAAATGCCCGCCAGCTTAAGGATCACATCCTTCGGCGAGGTCCAGCCATTGAACTCACCTGTTAGCTTGACGCCGATCACTCCTGGCCAGCGCAGCTCCCACGGCATGCCCACCATGACATCGACGGCGTCAGCGCCGCCAACGCCGATGGCGATCATGCCCAGACCACCCGCGTTGGGGGTGTGGCTGTCGGTGCCAATCATCATACCGCCGGGGAAGGCATAGTTCTCCAGCACCACCTGGTGGATGATGCCCGCACCCGGCTTCCAAAAGCCCATGCCATAGCGCTGACCCGCGCTCAACAGGAAATCGTAGACCTCTTCGTTTTCGTGGATTGCGATCGGCAGGTCGCGCTCGACGCCGAATTGGGCGCGAATCAGGTGGTCGGCATGGATCGTGCTGGGCACGGCTGTGTCGTCGCGACCGGCCAGCATGAACTGCAAGATGGCCATCTGCGCGGTGGCGTCTTGCATCGCCACCCGGTCGGGATGAAAGTCGACGTAGCCCTTGCGACGCACCGGCGGTGCGCTGGGCATTTCGGCCACATGGGCCAACAAGATCTTCTCGGTCAAGGTCAGCGGGCGGCCCAGCAGACGGCGGCCGGCCTCTTGTTTGACGCGCATGCCGGCGTAAACCTGCTCGATCATCGCACGATCCATCGTCATGGTGCAACTCTCCTGTCCTGGTTATTCAGCGTGATTCAGTACTTCGTAAAATAAGTTCCTGCGTAGTGTCACCCTGAGGCTCGGCGAAGGGTCCCTGCTCTGCAAGCGGGACCCTTCGCCGAGCCTCCGGTGACACTACACCAGGATGCTTCACGACTTTACAGAGTATTCAGTTGACAAACGAATTCACGCAATGCGCATAGTGCATGACCGGAAAACTCAGGGTGACACCACGCAGAAACTTCGGTTTACAGGGTAATGATTAAGATCGTCTAGATTGTGCGAGACAGAATCCGTGTCAGAGCAACAAACAAAGAAATCCCTCCCACAACACGGATCAACCGTGGGAGGGCGACGGTATGTCTTTTCGCCGCACCCTGGGAAACCCTGGACGGCTAACGCCTGGGCTGGAGGCTCAACTGACTCTTTATGAACGGATGGAAAGAGTAAGTGGGTGGATTATAGCGCTCCTAAGCGCTGCTGTCAAAGAAAGTGCGAGATTCTAAGTTCAAAAAGTCACGATAAACACGATAACTCGACAGCTCTGGCTGTCTACCACTACCACCAGATCGCCGTTTTCGCTCTGCACGGCCGCAAGCCCCGCTGGCTTGACCAGGCCGGCCTCCGCGCCCAGATGGCCCAGCGGCTTGTCGTCAGCGTCGAATAGCAGCACCCGCCGTCCCTCCGGGTCGCTCACGTACAGGCCGCCGCTGGGCCGCAATGCCAGGTGCGGCCCGTCGATGGTACTGGCCGGAATCGAGCCCGACCAGCGGTTTAGGCTACCATCCGCGCCCAGGCGGCTGATTGCGCCGCTCTCCGCCTCGACGAAGAACAGATCACCTCCCGGCGTCAGCGCGGCATCGGTCGGCTGCTTGCGCGCCAAGTCGCTCTCCGAGCCGCCGACCTGGCTTTGCAGCGCGCCGTTAGAGTCGAGCCGCAGAATCCGTACGCCACCGGTATCGGCGACGGCCAGCTGCCCGGCCGTGTCAATTCCCAGGCCACGCGGGCGATAGAAGGTCAGCTCCGCGCCAAAGGTGGTCTGGAACTGTCCGTCCGGGCTAAAGCGCAGCAGCCGCTGGTTGACCGCGTCCAGTACCAATACCGTGCCCGCGGGCTCGACCACGAGATCCACCGGCTCCTGGAACTGGTCCGGCCCTTCGCCGGCCTGGCCCCAGGTGGAGACAACCTGGCCCTGCGCGTCCAAGCGCACGATTCGCTGGTTGCCTGTGTCCGCCACCAGCACGTCGCCCGTCGCGGCATCGACAGCCACACCGTGAGGCGAATTGAACTGGCCCTCTCCCGCGCCGCAGCTACCTACTTGCCACAGAACTTCCGCCGCAAGCGCCGGGAAATCGCCGCTCGGCTGCACCGGCGGCAGTTCCTCTTGAGACCCTGGCCTAGCGGGTTGCGCGTCGCCCGGAACTCGCCGCGGGCGCCGGCTCGCCTTGCTCGATCTCCGGCGGCGGCGGCATGACCAGTCCCTCCGGGATGGCCTCGCCCTCCAACGGGAAGAGGTAAGCGCTATCGACGAGCGCGCGGCCTTGACCCGGCGGTTGCCACCACAGCTGCATCTCACGGCTGCCGCCCAGCTCGCTGTATCGCACCTCGATCTCGTGGAAACCCTGTTCGAGCTGGATGACGCCGCTACGATCCTCTGCGCCGTGGCTGCCGCCGTTATCCACCACCAATTGGCCGTCAACGTAAACATAAGAGCCATCGTCCGAGCGGGTGCCAAAGGTGTAGATGCCGCTCTCGGGAATGGCGATCTTGCCGCGCCATAAAATACTAAACGGCTCGGGCAGCGGATTGTTTGGGGTGATTAGCAGGTCGTTACGCACGAGCGCCGGCGCTCCTTCCCAATTGCCGTTAGGATAGTAGGTTCCCACAAGCCCTTGATCGCCCAGCCGGAAACTATACAGCAGCTCGCCGCCTACGGTCTGCTCCGAGAACCCGGGACCTGACCAGGTCAGCTTCAGCCGGTCCGGCTGCAGGCCCGAGCGATAATCCAGGCGCAGCGGATAGAAGCCTTCGGCGAGCGTGGCAACCAGCTTTCCCTGGCCGCCGTCGGGCAGGTCCAGGCGCTGCTCGCGGCCGACCTGCAGGCTGGCGGCTTCGCCCTGCGCGTCCAGAGTGAAGACGTATTGTCCGTAACGCGGCACCAGCAAAGTGCCATCGTAGACTGCGAAATAGGGCGCGTCTAACGGCGCCTGCGCCATATCCAGATCCAGATCACTTGCTGGCTGAGTGGCCTCGGGCGCCTGAGTGGGCGGGTAGCTGCCAAAAAACGTACCCACCACTCCCGCGGGATGCGGCCAAGTCGGCCTGGGGAACGGTGTAGGACCGGAACAGCACCTGGCCATAGCGGTCGCGCTGCTCTTCGGCCAGGCCGGTCGGGTAGACCTGCTGCAGCAGGCCGAGCAAGGGCCGGTCCAACGGATCCAGGACATAGACCAAGTCGCCGCTGGCCGCGCCTCGATAGGGCAGATCGTCGACCGGGTTAAGGGCGCGGTACGGATGGCCCCGGCCAATCAACTTAATGGAAGAGTGGTGCTCGAACTGTGGCGTGATGAGCACCATCGCTTCGGCGGGCAGGGTCGCAAGATATTTGCCGACCGCCAACTCGTTAGGGCTGTAGGCGCTCCAGACGGATGGGTCGGGCGCCTGGACGCGGAAGTAGGTACGGGCGTTGCCAAAGGCGACCAGCACCACGCCCGCCGCTACCACGAGCGCGAAGGCGCGATCGCCTTTGCCGCGCCAGGCGGTATGCCAGGCCAGGAAAAACTGATCGGCGACCAGCGCAACGAGCAGATAGATCAGCGGGATCAGCCCAATGGTGCGACGGGCAGTTGGCGCCTCGTGAGCGACGGAAAGCACGGCCAGGCTGGCGATCGCGACGAACCAGATGGTGTACAAAACCGGGAGCGGCTGAGCGCGCAGAGTGTACCACAGCACATAGGCCACTCCGAGCACAAAAAGGACCGCCACCAGTGTGTCGAGCATCGGCGCGCCCGGCAGATTATTGAGCGCGGCGGCGTCGCCCTGCCAGTTGAACATGTTGAGCGTCTTCCGGAGGTTGTCGACAAGCGGCTGGTTGCTGCCCACCCGCTCGACATCGCGCATCACGCTGATATGCTGGATACGGCTCGTGAAGACCTTCCAGTTCTGAACGGTGTATACCCCAAGCGGCAAAATGGCCAGGAACGCACCTCCGGCCATCACGAAAGCGCCTTCAAGATCGTGCCGCAGGCTCTTGCGATCGATAATGGCTACGCGAATTAGCCAGAACAGCAAGAAGGCCGCAATCACAAACGGAATGACACGAAACGCGGTATACGTGTTCATGCCCAGTGCCAGGGCCAAGCCCGCCAGCGCCCATTGCCAGCGCTTGCCAGTCCGCAGGGCGCGAAGCAAGAAATAGACCAGCACGATCATGGCCAGTGGCTGCAGGATCAACTCGTACACGATTCGGCTAAAGGTGACATGCCACCGTGCTGTGGCCAACAAAGCGGTGGCCACCGAGCGCGGCCTTGCTACCATATAGGTCTCGCGCCAGGAAGAAGAACGCGGCCACCGTCACCAGGCCGGCAAGCGCCGGCACCAGGCGCATCTGCGTCACCCCCACGCCAAACAGTTTGAAGCTGAGCGCAATCAAATAGGTAAACAGTGTGGCCTGCCCCTCGTTGGTCTCGGCATACGGCCGGTAGGGGACGCCGCTGAGCCACTTCAGCGCATCCAACCCATTGTTGCACTCGTCGGACTGGCAGCCGTTCGGGTAGAGATCCAACTGCTGAAATCGAACAAAGGCCGCGACCATCAGGATCCCAAGTAGAAGCAAAAGGTCCCAGTGTGCGAGGGCCCATGCCTGGGCGGAAGTGCGGAAGTGCGGTAGTGCGGTAGTGGGGTAGTGGGGAGGCTCGGGAGGGGGAGCTGGTGGGCTGTCTGGTTCAACTGGTGGCTGCGGGCTTTCCGTCTGCCTGGGGTCCCGGCTTCCGTCCAACACGGTGCCCGCGACATAAAGCACCGTCGCCACGGGCCAGAGCAGAAGGCCGAGCGCGCTTTGAAGGTTGTTCCACAGCAAGACAAGCGACACCACCCCCACGCCCAGGCCCGTCAGGCTCACCAGCAGACCGCGCCGCAGCCAGGGCCGTGCAGGAGGATGCCCCTTCTCACGCAACGGCTTCGGCGCCTGCGCGTTCCAGAAGAACAAGATGCCGGCAAGGACAAACACGAAAAGCGCGTCGCGCGGAAGACCCGGCTTCGGGCCGGTCAGCATACGCTGTGCCCAGAGGCCGAGGGCGAAGGCGATGAAAAGTCCGAGGAGGCGATTCATTGGGATGGGAAGACGGCGGACGGCAGGTGGCGGCCAGAGGTCGGAGGTCAGAGGTCAGAGGTCGGCAGACGGAAGTCAGCGGTCAGCGGTCCTCCGTCTACGACGGCGACAGAGCCGCCGGCGGCACGGGTCGCAAATTGTCGCCGGGCGGTTGCCACCAAAACTCAAGCGACTTGCCGCCGCCCCGCTGGAAATAGTCGATACGGACGGCGTGCGGGCCGGCCGTCAGAGGCATCTCGACGTCGATGAGGTTGACGTTGTCAGGCACGACACTTTCACCCACCAACGTATCGTCCAACCACAGCCGGACGCCATCGTCGGCGTGGAGCTGCAGACGATACGTACCATCCGCCGGCGCAGTCAGCGTACCTGTCCAACGCACTGAGAACGGCCCAGGCCACGGCTCCGATTCCGGGAATGCGAATAACAGGAGTGGATCCACCCGGGTGAAGGCGGGTAAACCTTCCCATAGCTCGCCCTGGTAATAGTCGCCTTTCAGTCCATTGGTTGGCGGCTGAACGGCGAAAAAGAAATTGGGCGGCACTGGCTCTGGCTGGTCTTTGCCAGGCTGTAGCCAGCTCAATACCAGTGCGGCATCCGCGTCCGCGCCAGGCTGGGTTTGCTCGATCACCAGCGCGTGGAGTCCTTTACCCAAAAATGCCGCCCCAGACCAGGGCTGATCATCCAGGCGGAGCTTGCCTGCCCCATCGAGCAGGAGATCGTACTCGCCACTGGATGGAATGAGAAGCGATCCGATCCACCGCGCAGGTCCCTGAGGATTAGCTTTGGCGGCCAGATCGGGCGGCCAGGCGAAACGCGGCGCGCCCGAATAGGGCTGAATCACGGGCGCCTGATCCGATCCCATGTCATAGGCGCCTATCATTCCCTGTATTCCTGAGATCTCGCTGCCTGGCACAGTCACGCTGAGGTACAACGGTTGTCCGCCCGGACCTTCTACCACCTCGAACTGAGTGCTGGGATAGTAGGCCTGAAAAAGATCTGGCACATCCTGATAGTAGTTGTCGAGCAGAAACAATGCATCCTGGCCGAATGGGTCGTTCAACGGCAAGTCGAAGGCCGGCTCGGAGAGGTGATAGGCCGGCGCATCCAACCCGCCGCCGCCCTGGGCCAGCGAGCGATAGGTGAAGTACTCAACCGGCGAGAAATAGTACAGGCGCGGCGAGAGGTACAGGCTATGGTCGGCCATCTTCCCGGCTACCTCGGTGGCCACGGCCGTTTCCACAGGTGAAAAGGCTTGCCACACCCGGCCATCTTTCGCCTGCACATCGAAAAACAGACGATAATTGACGATGCCCGACCACACCAGCAGCGCGGCGATGGCCACAGCGGGGATCGCCCGCAGCCACCGGCTCTCCTTTGACGGCTGCGCACCGGCCAACACGCTGGCAAAGACGCGCGCGCTGCGTGCGGCGGCATCGCCCGCCAGCAGCGCCACCGCGCCCAGCACCGGCAGGGTTCGATAGGCCTGTGGCGCCTCATCGAGCCGCGAGAGAACGCCGCCCATGAGCGGCACGGCGAGCCACAACAGCAGCAGCGCGTAGCGATGTCCGCCGCTGATGCCTGGCACAAACCTTCGAGTCTTCGAATTCTTTTGCGCGTTGGGCCGGAAGACCTGTAGAAGCGCAAAGCCCACGCCCAACACCAGCAGAATGCCGGTGATCGGGTCGACCATCGGTGCGCCGGGCAAGTTATGCCGCGGATTGCGATCGCCAAACGCGTGGAGCATCTCGACGTGCCGCAGCAAGCTCTCCTGCAGTGGCAGTAAACTGATTTCCTTCGGTAGCCCCACAGCGCGCATCACTTGACCGACCAGCTTCGGCGCGGGCGCACGCTGCTGCAAGTAATACGTCTGCATGTCATTCAGGATGCTGACCTGCTGGCTGCGGTTGCTGAACGTGAACGGATTCTGCGCGTAGGTCACTATGAGCGGGGCAAAAGCTACCAGATAGAGCAGCAGGAAGATGACCAGGCCGCGCCAGTTGCGCTTGAAGAAACCGCGTTCAAAGATCAGGCGATACAGCAGATAGAGCAGTACGGTCACCACCACCAGCCGAGAAGCCAGGTAGGTGTAATGCCCCAGCCCCAAGAACAACCCGCCGAGCGCAAAATCGCTGGCGCGCCGATCGCGCACGGCCCGTTGCAGGAAATAGAGCGCCACGATCATGAACAACAGCGGCGCTACTTCGTTCCAGCCCCATCGGCTCATGGTGATGTGCCAGCGGCTGGTGGCCAGAATAAACGTGGCGGCAAACGCCGTCGGGATGCCGAACATCAAGCGAGCCAGCGGGTACATCACGACCACCGTGAGAATCGCAGGTATCAGCGAAGCGGCCTTGAGCGCCAGAAAAGAAGTGCCCAACAGTTTGAACAAGCCCACCAGGTAGAAGGCGTAGAGGGTGGGCGTCTCGAACCAGCCGGTGCCAAATGGGCTATCGGGCCGGCCTTCCATAAGACGAATTGCATCCAGCGCGGCGTTCGTCTCGTCGACAAACACGCCGGGAGGCATCTGGCGCAGCTGATAAACACGCAAAAACACCGCCAGGGCGATCAGCAGCACGAGGCCAGCGATCTCGACGGCGAGTAAGCGCCGGTCCGGTTTGGAACTGCGCTCTTTGCGCATGCCTGTCATGGGGCCGAGCGCGCCCACCAACGCGCTGCCGGCCACCAGCATAGACAGCGCACCGACCCACCACCAGCGCGCCACCTCGTGGTTGTTCTTCTGCACCAAGCTGATCACCGTGAAAACCGCCAGTAGCAGGCCGGCCAGGATCAACAGCCACCCTGTCGCCATCCGCCCAAGCGAGACAAACGGTGCGGGCCGCTCGGGCAAGAGAGGCTCGTCCTCGCGGCGCTGGAGGCTTGCAAAGGCAAACGCGGCGAGAGCCGCCGCGCCGATGAACCAGAGCCAGCCGGTGCCGTTGTAATCCGGCGGGTAGAGCAGGCGGGCCCCCTGGACGGCCAGCAGAAAAGCGATGAGAAGTGCAACGGCGGCAGGCGCCGCGCCGGACAGACGTGAAAACAACGAAGGAGTCGGGGAATTCGTCATAGTCGCGTATTGTACTCTTGTGCAGCCTGCCGAACAAAATGGAACGGGTGTGTTCAAAACGGGTTGATGTTGTGACCAGAAGCTAGCGCCGGTCGAGTAGGGTCTGGCGGCGCATTACTCAAAACTAGCGTGGGCATTCACGACTCCAGGTCATCGAGAACTCGCCGCCAGGACCTACTCGACCAGCGCTAGCCTTTTACTAAATCATCAACCCGTTTTGAATGCACCAAAATGAAACAGGTGTGCTCAAGACCAGCAGAAAATCATACGGGCAACGTCTCAACTGTCCTACCCAGGCGAACGGCCATCGATGCGCAGCCGGATGGACTCCCGCGTGCGTCGCGGGAGTGACGAGGAAGTCAGCGGGAGTGACGCGAAACACAGCGGGAGTGATGGGATGAGACTTTGACAGACCGCCGTATCCTAAGGAATAATGTAGCGGTTGGCGGCACTTTTCGCGGCCTGCCTGTGCTACTTGTAGATCCTCTGTACGATGATCCTCCTACATATCTTGCTTTTCATTCTCGGCATAGCTATCGTCGTGCGCACGCTTATCTCGGCGGTGCGCACGATTGTGTTGCCGCGCGGGGAGCGCGACCAGATTGCAGCATTTGTCTTTCTCTCCCTGCGACGGCTGTACAGCATCGGGCTCCGGTTTGCGTCAACCTACGAGCAACGCGATCGCGTCATGGCCTCGTATGGACCGATCGGTTTGTTGCTGCTTCTGCCGGTCTGGCTGATCCTCGTGGCGTCAGGCTACGTGCTGATGTATCTGGCCACCGGCATCGGGTCGGTTTATGATAGCATCGTGATCAGCGGATCGTCACTGCTGACCCTCGGCTTGTTCAAGGGCGAGACCCTGGCGCATTCGATCCTCGAGTTCTCCGAGGCCACCATCGGCCTGATCCTGCTTGCGCTCCTCATCGCGTATCTGCCAAGCATGTACAGCGCGTTCCAACAGCGCGAGTTGCAGGTGACCCTGCTCGAGGTGCGAGCCGGCTCGCCGCCATCGGCTGTCGAGATGATCATCCGTTTCAACCGCTTGCACAGCCTCGGCCAGCTGCACGAGCTCTGGGAATCATGGGAGACGTGGTTCGCGCAGATCGAGGAAAGCCACACCTCGCTGGCCGCCATCGTCTTCTTTCGGTCGCCCCAACCCGACCACTCATGGGTCACGGCGTCCGGCGCCGTGTTGGACACGGCCGCGCTGATCCGCTCCGTGGTTGATGTGCCGCCCGATCCGCAGGCTGATCTCTGTATCCGCGCTGGCTACCTCGCCCTGCGTCGCATCGCTGGCTATTTCCGGGTGTCATACAACCCCGACCGCGCGCTTTCCGGACGATCCCATCAGCATCGCGCGCGAGGAATTCGACCAGGCCTGCGCCGAGCTGGCCGCGGCCGGCGTGCCGCTCAAGCCCGACCGTGACCAGGCCTGGCGCGATTTCGCCGGCTGGCGGGTCAACTACGACACCGTGCTGGTTTCTTTATGTCAAATTACTATGGCGCCCTATGCGCCGTGGTCGTCCGATCGCAGCCTGGTGCGCCAAAAGTAGCTGTCTTAACCGCTCGGTAGGCAGGGGGAGCGGTTTGAGCTTATCTCTTGTCTGTGCTAGAATAGACAAACGACGAGCTCGGGCAGCCTATCGAACCCAGGGCTCTAATGCTGGCAGGAAGCCATGCAACGCACTTTGCAAGTCCGAACACGAAGGAGTGTCAGCCATGAAGCATGCCCACCTTTGGCTACGCGTTGTGAGCGTCGTAGCGATCATCGCCGTGATGGTGGCGCTGCCAGGCGCCACCCGCCCGGCATCCACCCAGCAGGCCTGGCCAGCCAGCGGCGTCGCATACGCCGAGAAGATCGACCTGGCCGTTTGGAAGGAGCTTGCGACCGCGCCGGACGGCCAAGTCGCCGTGCTGGTCAAGTTGGCCGAGCAGGCCGATCTTTCCGGCTTCGCCAAGATTGAGGATTGGGACGCCCGCGGCTGGGCCGTCTACAATACGCTCAGCTCCACCGCCGCGCTCACCCAGCCCGACGTGATGGCGCGCATTCGGATCGCCGAAGCCGCCGGCCAGGCCAGCGACGTCAAATCGTTCTGGATCGTCAACCTGATCTCGCTACACGCTGACCAGGCGACGATCCTCGACCTGGCGTCGATGCCGGAGGTCGGGGCCATCCTTCCAGTATTCAAGCTGGAAAAGCCGGATCCTGTAATCGAAGAGCCTGCGGCCGCCCCAGAAGTCGTCGAGTGGGGTGTCGCGAAGATCCGTGCGCCTGAAGTGTGGAGCACCTATGGCGTGACCGGCGCCGGCGCCGTGGCAGCCAACGTCGACACCGGCGTCCAGTACAATCACCCCGCGCTGGTCAACCAGTACCGGGGCAACCTGGGCGGCGGCAACTTCGACCACAACTACAACTGGTACAATCCCGCTCCCAACGCGACATGCCCTGATCCCGGGGTGCCTTGTGACGACAACGGGCACGGTAGCCACACCATGGGTACGGAGATCGGCGACGACGGCGGCGCCAACCAGATCGGCGTGGCCCCAGGCGCCAAGTGGATCGCCGCCTACGGTTGCTGCCCGTCCAACGAAGCGCTGCTGGAGGCCCAACAGTTCATGGTGGCGCCGACCGACCTGGCCGGCAACAACCCCGACCCGAGCAAACGGCCCAATGTCGTCAACCAATCGTGGGGCGGCCCCGGCGGCAGCGAGATCTTCGAGGACGTGATCGCCTCGCTGCGCGCCAGCGGAATCTTCCCGACCTTCTCGGCCGGCAACAGCGGCGCGCAGCGCCGCCGATGGCTGCGGACGGCTGGGCTCGCCCGGCGACAACCCGTCGGCCTTCAACGTCGGCAACACGACCAGCACCGATGCCATCGCCAGCAGTTCGTCGCGAGGCCCCAACCCCTTCACCGGCAAGACCGGCCCTGAAGTTTCGGCGCCGGGTACAAGCATTCGTTCTAGCGTTCCGCACCAACGCCTATGCCGTACTACAGCGGTACCTCAATGGCCTCGCCACACGTTGCCGGCGCCGTGGCCTTGCTGATCTCGCTGGAACCCAAGCTAGCCGGTCAGATCGAACAGCTGGAGGAGCTGCTGCGCAAGACCGCCGTTCCGCTAACGAACGCCCAGACCTGCGGTGGCGTGCCCGGCAGCCAGATTCCCAACAACGCCTCCGGCTGGGGCCGCATCGACGTAAAGGCGGCGGCCGATATGGTCTATCAGGCCGGGTACATCCAGGGCGCCGTCACCGTGGGCGGCGTCCCCACTGCCGGAGTCCCTGTTACCTATAGCATGCTGGGCAAGACGTTGACTACCACAACCAATGCCAGCGGCTTCTACAAAGTAATCGCGGGCGCCGGAACGTGGGCAATGACAGCCAGCATCTTTGGCCAGGCCGTCAACGCGCCGGCCGTTGTCGTGACCCAGAACGGCACCACCGTGCAGGACTTCGCGATCCCCGCCGTGACCTACTACACGGTCAGCGGCACGATCAGCGAGACCGGAACGGGCACAGGCATCCCGGCCATGATTATGGTCGCCAACCAGGACCTGTTAGCTCCGGCGTGGGCAGCGGCCACCGATGCCGCCGGCGCCTACAGCATCGTCGTGCCAGCAGGCACATGGGACCTCGTCGTCTCGCATCCGGGCTACCAATCGGCCACCCAGAACGTCGTCGTCAGCGGCAACACAACCCTTAACGTCCAACTGACTCCGCGAGCGAACTACGCCTGTCTGGACAACACTCAGCCCGGCGGGCCCGACCTACGCCTGGATCGATGCCACCGACGGCACGGCGTACCCGCTGGGCGATGACGCCTATTCTGCGGCGATTACCCTGCCCGGAACGTTCACTTACTTTGGCACCGACTACACGACCGTGCGCATCAACTCGAACGGTTTCGTGTTCTTCGGCACCTCGCTGTACACGGCCGCCCACATGATCCTCCCCTTCGAGGGCCGCCCCAACAACGACGCGATGGCCTATGGCGAGGACCTCAATCCCGAGTCCGGCACGCAAGGAAACATCTACGCCAAGACCGTAGGCAACCAGCTCGTTGTCGAGTTCCACCAGGTGCAGCACTGGGCCAGCGGCTTCCCGGAGACGTTCGAGATCATCCTGGACACCGCGACTGATCAGGTCACCTACCAGTACAATACCTTGAGCTGGCCAAACTTTGCAACCGTTGGCCTGGAAAACAGCACGGGCACGGTGGGACAAATGTACTCCTACGGCAACTCGGCCAACCTGGTTGCCGGCCGCGCGGTGCAGTTCACACCCGGCACCGGTACCGCTGTCAACTGGGGCTGTGATCACGCCCTGTCGCTCACAATCTCGGATGACAAGGACCCGGTCACAATCGGAGACACCATCACCTACAAGATCCACTGGAACGCCATCGGCTTCGGCGGCGCGCCGCAGGTCACGCTGACCGCCGCGGTGCCGGCCAACACCACCTTCGTCGCAGCGGCCGGTGGCATCACACCCTCAGGCGGCGTGCTGACCTGGAACCTGGGCAGCCAGCGTCCGGGGTCGGAAGGTTCGGCCTGGTTCACCGTCACGGCCAACAGCGAACCGTTGGCGACGACCTCCGCCACAATCTCCGACACGAGCGGCGAGACCCGCACGGCCACGGAGATCACAACAGTCGAGCCGCCAACGGCCGTGGGGCTGGCGAGCTTTGACGCAGCCCAATTCGGCACGACAACGATGCCGCTGGTCGCGGTGGTCGCCATGGCTATGCTCGCCTTGAGCGCGGGCTGGGCCTGGCACAAGCGTACTAACTAAACCTGCTGTAAAGAACGCTGAAACCCATGGAGCCTCGGCTTGTGCCGAGGCTCCATGGCCTGGCGGAGCGGAAGAGCAGAGCAGGATTCACGGACTCCTACCTGCTCTGGCCGGTCTGTGCGCAGCCTCCCGGAGGGACCGACCGAGCCATCTTGGAACGAAAGAAATCTTGAAATGGCTCGGTCGGTCCCTCCGGGAGGCTGCGCACAGACCGGCCAGAGCGCGTGCTTCTTCTTTGAGATCACAATGCCCGACCCTGTTACCCCGCGTGTTGCTCTATTCATCACTTGCATCGTCGACCAGGCCCTGCCTGAGGTCGGCGTAGCGACAGTTCGCCTGTTGCGGCGGGCCGGTTTCGAGGTCGACTTCCCGACCAGCCAGACCTGTTGCGGCCAGCCATTTTTCAACAGTGGCTTCCGCGACGAGGCGCGGCGGCTGGCGCAGCGCATGATCGAGATCTTCGAGCCGTACGACCTGGTCGATAGCCCCCAGCGGATCGTGCGTCGCCATGGTCCGCGCCGAGTTTCCACACCTGTTCGAGGAAGACCCCACCTGGCATCAACGCGCGCAACAGCTGGCAGTCCAAAACCTACGAACTCTGCTGAGTTTCTGGTCCACATTGCCCAGTGGTCAGCCGCTCACCTCGGAAGAAGGTCCACTTCCGGTTACCATTCACGTATCACGTATCACAACTCCTGCCACATGAACCGGCTTCTGCACCTGAAACAGGAGCCACGCGCGCTGCTAACTGCTGCCGGCTATCAGATCGACGAGATGTCCGAGTCCGAGCGCTGTTGCGGCTTCGGCGGGCTGTTCTCGATCCGCATGCCGGAAGTATCCAACGCCATGACCGCCGACAAGCTGCGCCAGGCTCAGGAGACGGAGGCAGTGACTCTCGTAACCTCTGATCCCGGCTGCCTCGTGCAAATGCGAGGGCTTGCCGACGACAGGCTGCGCATCGAGCATCTGGCCGTCATGCTCGACAGGGCTCAAGACTTCGGAACAGCGAGCCCGAGAGCCAGCAGGTTGTGGACTGAGCACATTCAAGGGAGGATTATCACATGCATGCTCAATCCAAGCAAAGAATAACGCCCGAAGAATACCTGGAACGTGAACGCCAGGCCGCCACCAAGAGCGAGTACCTTGCTGGCGAGATCCATGCCCTGGCAGGTGCCAGCGAACGCCATAATTTGATTGCAATCAACGCTGCCTATCTTCTGGTGGGGCAGCTTAAGGGCCGTCCATGTAAAACCTACAGCAACGATATGCGGGTCAAGGTCGATTTCTCAGGCTTGTATACCTATCCGGACGTGGTCGTGATCTGCGGCAAACCCCAGTTCGAGGACCGAAACCTGGACACGTTGCTCAATCCGACGGTGCTAATCGAGGTCTTATCGGAGTCCACTTCCGCTTATGACCGGGGCAGCAAGGCCGAACACTACCGCACCCTTTCAACGCATTAGTGATTATTTGCTGATCGATCAAAGTACCCTCCATGTTGAGCATTACCGGCGCCAGGCCAAGACCAATGGCTATTGACCGATTATCGCAGTTTGGATGCCACAGTGATCCTCGACTCGATCGCGTGCCACCTGCCGCTGGTGGAGCTGTACGACAAAGTGGACTGGCCCGAGGAGTACGAGCGCAAAAGCATGCTGCGGCTCGTCAAGGAACCGCCACCCGAGTGGGTCACCCAACCCGTGGGCTAAGGTCCACGCCGGGCGTCTACCGGTCGCCACAAGCGGCCGATTGTGGAAGGACCTCATGAGCTCCAGTTTCCTGAATTCCGAAAAACCGCCGCCGAGGCCATTGCCGACCCGCGGCTCCAGGGCGCGCTGGAAGGCGCCACGGCGCGCTTCCGCAACGCGCGCGAGAAGGCTCTGGCGGAGCTGCCCGATGTCGACCTGCTGCGCGATCATTTCAAGGCCGTGCGTTTAGCCACGCTGGCCAGGCTGGCCGAGCATCTGGAGACCTTCGAGCGCAACGCGATTGCGGCCGGCGCACAGGTGCACTGGGCAGGCGATGCCGCCGCTGCGCAGCGCATCGTGCTGGAGATCGCCCAGCAGCACGGCGTTCGCCTGGCCGCGAAGAGCAAGTCGATGGCCACCGAGGAGATCCACCTCAATCAGGCGCTGCTGGCAGGCGGCGTCGAGCCGGTGGAGACCGACCTGGGCGAGTGGATCATCCAGTTGGCCGGCGATCCGCCCTATCACATCGTCGCGCCGGCAATCCACAAGACCCGGCAACAAGTGGCTGCGATGTTCTCCGAGCTGACCGGCGAGACGCTGCCGGCCGACGATATCCCTGGTCTCACGGCCGTGGCTCGCCGGCTGCTCCGAGAGAAATTCCTAGTTGCCGATATGGGCATCAGCGGCGGCAACCTGGCCGTGGCCGAGACCGGAAGCGTGGTGCTAGTCACAAACGAGGGCAACGGACGCATGGTCACCAGCCTGCCAAAGGTGCATATCGCCGTCGTGGGGATCGAAAAGATCGCGCCGACCTGGGACGACGCCTCGGTCTGGCTGGCGCTTTTGGCGCGCAGCGGCACCGGGCAACCTCTGTCGGTCTACACCACGGTCGTTACCGGTCCGGCGCGACCGGATGACCCCGATGGGCCGGAGGAAGTACACATCGTGCTGCTGGACAACGGCCGCAGCCGGCTTGCCGGCGGCCCGTTCGAAGAATCGCTGCAGTGCATTCGCTGCAGCGCCTGCCTCAACATCTGTCCCGTATACCGCGAGGCGGGCGGACACGCCTATGGCAGCCCGTACAGCGGGCCAATCGGCGCGGTGATCTCACCGCTGCTCTTTGGGCTGGAGGAATACAAAGCGCTGCCGCACGCCAGCTCACTGTGCGGAGCGTGCCTGGACGTGTGTCCGGCCCGCATCGACCTGCCGCGCATGCTGCTCGAATTGCGAGCTCAAGAGGTTGAGAACCGTGTTGTTGGCTGGCAAGAGCGAGCTGCCGAACGCACGGTGGCTTTCGGCATGGGCCACGAGCGGCTCTACCGGATTGGCGCCGGCGCGGCGCGATTGCTGCAAGCACCCATGGCCCGCGACGGCCAGCTCAACCTGCCAGAGAAGTGGAACCCGGCACAGGACCGGCGTCTACCTGCCCTTGCCCCGCGCTCATTCCGCGAGATTTGGCAGTCGGGGGAGTTGGAGGAGGGGAGAACCACGGACTAAATGTAGTAGCTTAGTAGCCAGCGCCGGTCGAGTAGGTCCTGGCGGCGCAATACCGGAACCATGGCTGTTTACCGAAGTCTCACATCAGCCGAGACTCGCCGCCAGACCCTACTCGACCGACGCTACCTTCGGCCGGCTGCCCTGATGGACAGCCGGCCGCTTTTGATTCTGCGCGCCCACCGGCAGTCCGTAGGGCTTTCGAAGGCTCAAGAACGATAATGTAGGATTGTTGACAATTCATTAGTCAGTATCTTGACAAAACCTATTCAATCTGCTATACTACCTACCAATAAGTAGGTAGACAAAAACCAAAGCAAAAGATCTTGACCCATGAACGACTCTAACGCAATCAGCGACTCCCGACAACGGCTCCTTGACATGGCGCAAGCCTTGTTTCACGAGCGGGGCTATCGTGCCGTAACGATGCAAGACATCGCACGCGAGCTCGGTATCCGTCAGGCGTCGCTCTACTACCACGTTCCCGAGGGCAAGGAGCAGCTCTTTGTCGAGGTGGCCACCCGCGGTTTCGAGCAGCATCGGCTTGGGCTGGAAGCTGCGCTTGATCAAGCTGACCCCACTGTGGAGGCGCAGCTAAGGGCGGCCGCGGAGTGGTTTGCCTCACAGCCTTCCATGAACCTGCTCGGCATGATGCACGCCGATATGCCGGCGCTGAGCGATGAAAACCATCGCCTGCTCAACCGATTGGCCGCGAGCTGCTTGTTCGAGCCGGTCAGCGCGGCCTTCGAAGCAGCCGTGGATCGAGACGAGATCCGCCCGATGCAGCCCGATCTGATGGCTGGTGCGTTTTTGGCGTTGATGGACGGCATCGCCTACTCAAGCGACCATCAACCCGGCACGCCGCCCCGCCAGGTGATGGCCGAGGCAATTATCTCAATTTTGTTGGACGGACTGCGGCCGCGGCCGCAGTCAGGAGTGTGATCATGCGTTTTCCAACCGTCAAAGGCTCAAACTTGGCTGGCAAAGAGTATATCCTGCCGGCAGACTTCGAAGGAGAGCTGAATATCGTGGCAGTAGCCTTTCAAATGTGGCACCAGGACGAAGTGAACACCTGGATGCCGCTCTTCGAGCAGATGGAGCACCAGGTGCCCGGGCTGCGTGCCTACGAGCTGCCGGTGATCCGCTCGATGAACCGGGTCAGCCAATGGATGATCGACCAAGGCATGCGCGGCGGCATCCCCGACCTGGCAACCCGCTCCCGCACGATTACGCTCTACACCGACAAGGAGCGTTTTCGGCAGGCGTTGGAGTTATCGAACGAAAATCACATCCACGTTCTGCTCGTCGATCGCCACGGCGAGGTTATGTGGCGAACTGAAGGAGCCTATCGACCGGACACGGCCAGAGAACTGGCCGGAGCCATTGAACAGCAATTGATAATCGTCTAGATCAGCCCAACGCAAGGTTGTTTCTGCAAGCAAAAACTAAAGGACCTGTCCGGGTATTTCTTCGTATTTTTGCCGCAAAAGACCAGTGCAAATATGCGAAGTTGTTTACGGACAACAATAAAGGATCAGGAGACCAAAACCATGAACAAGAAAATCGCAATTGCCGGCGGCGTAATCGCCGTGGCAGCCATCGGAGCCTTTGCCGTTTTTCGCCCGACACCGTCGCAGAATACCGCTCAAGCCACCAGCGTGGCGCCAGCCGCCGAAGTGCAGGCTCAGCCCAAGTCCGGTGACATCCTCGTGGACGGCCGCGTCGTTCCCGCCCAGCGCTCCGATCTGAGCCTGCCGGTGAGCGGTGTCCTCGCCGAGCTGCTTGTGGCCGAGGGCGATCGCGTTGAGGCAGGCCAAGCGCTGCTACGCCTGAAGTCCACCCAGCAGCAAAGCGCCGTCGCGCAGGCTGAGGCGCAACTTGCTCGCTCGCAAGCACGTTTAGCGGAACTGAAAGCCGGCGCACACGAGCAGGAACTCACTTCCGCCCAGGCCGTGCGCGATGCTGCCCAGGCCCGGCTTGATCGCATTCAAAAAGGCGCCCTGCCTGCTGACACCGCGGCCAGCGCGCGCTGGCTTGGCTGAGGCCCAGGCCTCGCTGCAAGGCGTGTTGGAGGGCACAAGCGGCCAGCAGGTCATCGCCGCCCAAGCCGAGCTGGCGAACGCCCAGTCCGCCCTGCGACAGGCCCAAGCGGCTTACGATCGGATCGCAGGCGACCCGGAGATTGGCGCTCGTCCGGAATCCCTGCGCCTGGAGCAGGCGACCAACACGGTCGCTGCTGCGCAGGCTCGCCTGGACGACTTAAATCAAGGTGCTAGCGCATCTGACGTCGCAGGCGCCCGCGCTCGAGTGCAGCGCGCTCAGGCGCAGCTCGACCTGCTGTCAGCCACTAACCCGGCCGACGTGGCCGAGGCCGAAGCGGCCGTCCGCCAATCCCAAGCACAGCTTGACTTGATCGAGGCCGGCATTCGTCCCGAGACCATCGCCGTGGCCGAGGCCAACGTCCAAGCCGCCCAGGTGGCCGTGGCTCAAGCCAAGGCCACGCTCGCTGAAACGGAGTTGCTGGCCCCCTTTGCAGGCACGATTGCCTCGCTAGACGCCAATGTGGGCGAGCAAATCGCCGCTGGGGTCGGCGGTCATTCGTCTGGCCGACCTCAGCCGGTGGCAAATCGAGACCGAAGACCTGAAAGAATCCGAGGCCATTGGCGTCCAACCCGGCGACAAAGTGACCCTCACTTTCGACGCCATCCCCGGCCTGAAGCAAGACGGCACCGTCAACCGCATTCGCCCCATCGGCGAGGATAACCGCGGCGATATCGTCTACACCTTGGTGATCGACCCAAGCGAGTACGACGAGCGGTTGTTGTGGAACCTGACGGCTGTAGTGGGGATTGAACGGTAGTAATATGGCATTTTATCTGGCATTCAAAGAAATCTTTCACAGCAAAGGCCGCTACCTGCTGATCGCAGCGATCGTGGCCTTGATCACCACCCTGGTGTTGTTTATCGCAGCCCTGGCCGAGGGTCTGGGCGACGGCAACCGGGAGTATCTGGAAAAGCTAAACGGCGAGTTAATCGTCTATCAGGACAACGTCGATCTGTCGATCTCCGCCAGCCGTTTGGGACGTTCGACGCTGGCCGAAGTACGGCGGGTCGAGGGCATCGAAGAGGCAGGGCAGATCAACTTCACGGCCACAACCCTGGTCTTTCCCAACGGCCAGGAGGCGCTGGACGTCTCGCTGGTGGGTGTCGAACCCGGCAAGCCCGGCGAGCCGCCGGCCTTTGAGGGTGAGGGTTTGAGTAGAGATCGCGCCAACGAGGCCGTGCTCGATCGAAACACGGCCCTGCGCGCCGATCTCAAGGTCGGCGACACGATCATTGTCAAGTCGACCCAGGGCACGGAAGAGGAGCAATACCCCCTCACCGTCGTCGGCATCAGCGATGGCCGGCAGTTCTTCCTGCAGCCGTCCGTCTTTGTGCCGATGCAGACCTGGGAAAAGATCCGTCCTGGCGGCGGCCAGGAGCCAGGCGCCGGCGAGCTTGTGTCCAACATCATCGCCGTCAAGCTTGTAAACCCGGCAGAGATCGACGCAACACGCGGTCGCATCCTGGCCGAGGTGTCGGACATCGAAGTGATCGACCGCCAAACGGCGTACGAGGCCACGCCCGGCTACTCGGCGCAGCAGAGCACGCTCAACACACAGCGATACTTTACGCTGTTGATCGGTATTCTCGTCATCGGCGGGTTTTTCCAGATCCAGACTCTGCAAAAGGTAGCGCAGATCGGTATGTTGAAAGCCATCGGAACGACCAACGCCATCGTGGCGATGGCAGCGATCATTCAAATCGTCGCGGTCAACACGCTCGGTGTGGCGATCGGCGTGGCCGGCTCGCTGCTGCTCTCGTTGAGCTTCCCAGTCGCGGTGCCGATCGTGTTCACACCCAGCGCGGTGCTCGCTACCGTCCTGGCCCTGCTCATCATCGGCCCGCTGGGCGGCTTGGTGTCGGTCTGGGCGCTGACTCGAGTTCGAGCCGCTACGCGCGTTAGGGTTGGCGCAGTAGGTATCGGAGTGTCGGAGTGTCGGAGTGTCGAAGTGTCAGGTGTCAAGTGTCGGACACTGAGAACCAGCACTTGACACCTGACACCTGACACCTGACACCTGACCCTCCGACACTCCCAAAGGAAAATAAGAAATGACAATCGCATTACGTGCAGAAAATGTTACCAAGATCTACGGCAGCGGCGCAGACAGTGTGACCGCAGTGGACGATGTGTCGTTTGATGTCCTGGAGGGTGAATTTATCGCCCTGGTGGGGCCTAGCGGTTCGGGCAAGACCTCGATGCTGGCGATGCTGGCTGGGCTGCTGATGCCAACTCACGGCAAAGTCCTGATCGAAGGACATGAAATGAGCCGCATGGGCGATCGGCAGCGGACCAAGTTCCGTCGCCAGGCTATCGGCTTTACCTTCCAGTCCAACAATCTGGTCCCTTACCTGACCGCGCAAGACAACGTTGAGCTGATGCTGCGGCTGAACGGCAAGCACAGCAAGGCCAGCGTGCAGCGGTCGATCGAGCTGCTAGATCGCCTGGGACTGAACAACCGGTTGGATCACTTCCCCAGCGAGTTGTCGGGCGGCCAGCAGCAGCGCGTGGCCATTGCCCGTGCGCTGATCCACGAGCCGGCCGTGGTGTTGGCTGATGAGCCGACCGCTAGCCTGAACTCGACGTTGGCCCACCAGGTTGTCGGAACCTTTGCGAACTTGATCCACGAACAGAACCGGGCCGGCATCATGGTCACCCACGATCTGCGCATGACAAAGTACGTGGACAAAGTGATCCAGATGAAGGACGGCAAGATCAGCCGGGTTATCGAGGAGCACGCTGAGATCGATGCGCTGGCTGAACGCAGTGGAGAATAACCAAAATCTAGAAAGGTCCAGTCACCGAAGACTGGACCTTTCTAGGTGCTCACTCCCGAAAATGCGCCCCCATGCTCCGCTTGTTCTGCCAGGCGGCTGAGGCGGTCAGAATCGCCGTACGCACGGCGTTGCGCAGGCCGATCAGGCTATCGGTTAGCTTGGATGTGCGATAGAAGCTCTCGATCTCGGTCTCGAGATGATACAGCTCGCTCAGTGCCCGGTCTAGCCGCCTCGTGGTGCGCGCCAGGCCGACGTAATTCCACATGATGTGCTTGATCGATGCCATGTCCTGGCTGACCAACGCCGGATCGGGGAACTCCAGCCCATCGTCGCGCCACGGTGGGATGTCGGCTGGGTCGATAGTGAGGGAAGGCGGCAGGGTCTCGGCGATGTTGCGAGCAGTTCGGCTGCCCCACACCAATCCCTCCAACAATGAGGTACTGGCCAGGCGGTTGGCGCCGTGCACACCGGTACATGCCACTTCGCCGATCGCAGCGAGATGCCGCAAAGTGGTCCGGCCCCATTCGTCTACCCAGACGCCACCGCAGGCGTAGTGCGCGGCCGGTACGACCGGCACTAAATCACGCGTTATGTCGACACCGAAGGGCAACAAGTTCACGCGGATCGTGGGAAAATGGTGCAAGATCTCGTCCTGCGAGATGTAGGATCGCAGGTCCAGAAAAACGTGAGTCAGGTCGTTTGCCAGCATCTCCTGGTGGATGCAGACGCGCCACCACATCGCGCGGGGCCAGGTCCTTCCATTCCGGCTGGTAACGCTGCATAAACGGCACGCCGTCGGCATTGACCAGCCGTGCGCCCGAGCCGCGTACTGCCTCTGAGATCAGCAGGTTGGGGGCGTTGACGTGGTAAAAAGTGGTCGGGTGGAACTGGACAAACTCCATGTTGATCACCCGCGCTTGGGCGCGCTGGGCCATGGCCACACCGTCGCCACGCGCGCCGGTCGGGTTGGTGGTGCGCAAAAAGATCTGCCCTAAGCCGCCAGTAGCCAGGATGGTCGAGCGCGCCAGGCAGCGCCTGACCTGGCCGGTTGCTTGATCCAACAGGTATGCGCCAACGCAGGAGCGGTGTTCATAGAGGGCCAATCGATTTAGCGAATGGTGCGACGGTGTAAGCAGGTCGACGGCCGTGTGGCCGGTCAACAGGGTAATCTTAGGATGCTCGACGAGCGCGCGGATCAGCGCCAACTCGATCGCTTTGCCGGTGTAGTCGGCCACATGCAGAATCCGCGGCATCGAGTGGCCGCCTTCCAGCGCTAGCGATAGCTCGCCGTTGGCGGTCCGGTCAAACTCCACCCCCACTCGCTCCAGCAAGATGCGCTTGAGCGTCGCCGGACCCTCCTCGGAGAGAAGATGCACCGCCTTGGGGTAGCTGTGACCCGCGCCGGCGCGCAGGATATCGTTCGCCAGGTCGGCCGGCAAATCGCCTACGCCCTCGTAGATAATGCCGCCCTGCGCCCAGAGGGTGTTGAGAATCCTCCGGCTGGGTGGCGCGGGTCGCCACAATCACCATCACGCCCCGATCGGCCAGTTCCAATGCAGCCGTCGCGCCGGCAATCCCGCTACCGAGGATGAGGACTTCGGTTTCTAGGTATTCTGTCATAGTGAGATAGTGCGGAAGTGCGGAAGTGCGGAAGTGCGATAGTGAGATAGTGAGATAGTGAGATAGTGCAAATCCGTTCTTCCGCACTATCTCACTATCTCACTATCTCACTTCCGCACTACCCTATGGCGATCATTCGCTCGACGGCTCTGTACGCCCGCACCCGGATCTCCTCTGGCACGTCGATCTCGTATTGCATGAGCTTTAGTGAGTCGCGGGTCATTTGGAGGGTGATCTGGTTCATGTGCGGGCAGCGCACCATGCACAGGCGCAGCATTTCCTTGTCCGGGTTAGCCGCAGCCACGTTTTCGCCCATCGAACACTCGGTCAGCAGCAGGTAGCGCGGGGCTTTGGTCTGCTCGACGTAGCGGATCATGGCGTTGGTGCTGCCGGAGAAGTCGGAAGCGGCCACCACTTCCGGGCTGCACTCGGGATGCGCCAGGATGACAACGTCGGGGAACTGGCTGCGCACGCCGTCGATATCGCCGACGGTGAACTGCTCGTGCACCTCACAGCGGCCGTTCCAGCCAACCATTTGATAGTCAACGTCGGTTTCGAAGTGGACTGCGCCGCTCGGCAGGCGGGTAGGAACGATGATGTGCTTGCCTGTCTCGCGAGCGATGTTCTTCGCCAGGTATTCGTCGGGTAGGAAGATGACTGTGTCGGTGCCCAGCGAGTTCACCACCGCGGCCGCATTGCCGGACGTGCAGCAGATATCGCTTTCGGCCTTGACGTCGGCATAGGTGTTGACGTAGGTAACCACTGGCACGCCGGGAAAACGCGCTTTCAAGGCGCGCACGTCGTCGGCGGTGATGCTGGCGGCCAGCGAACAGCCAGCCTTGAGTGAAGGTAGCAGGACCGTGCGGCTGGGGTTGAGGATCTTCGCTGTTTCGGCCATGAACTTGACGCCGCAGAAGACGATTACGTCCTTGTCCGTGCGAGCCGCCTTTCGGCTGAGGTCCAGTGAATCGCCTACAAAGTCCGGCACCGTATGGAACAGCGCCGGCTCCATGTAGTTGTGGCCAAGGATGACGGCATTCCGCTCGCGCTTCGAGCTGATTGATCTCATGCGCCAGCTCAGCCTGTAAACGTAGCTCGAAGTCGGGGGTGTATTCGCCAATGCGCGCCTTAAGCTCCTCGAAGAGCTCGTCGACGCTCATAGTTGACTTATCGACAACGGTAAGAGTTGACATGAAGGGATACTCCGTAACTTTCAACACGTAACCCGGAGTTCGGAACCCGAAACCTTGAGCAAAACAAACCCTCTCCGGTTCTGGGTTACGTGTTTCGGATTACGAGTTACTCAAACATCCAAACTAATGTCCAGCGCCTTCACCGAATGCGTCAGCGCGCCGGACGAGATGAAATCGACGCCGGTGGCAGCGATGGCGGCAACAGTGTCAAGATTGACGTTCCCTGATGCCTCCAGCGGAATGCGGCCAGCGGCCATTTCGACGGCTAGTCGCATCTGGTCCAGGCTCATGTTATCCAGCAGGATGCGGTCGATGGGCTGCGCCAATGCCTCACGCAGTTGGTCAAGGTCAGTGACCTCGACCTCAATGGGCCGCTGGCGAGGGTCGCCCACGCGCACCCGGCGCACGGCTTCGGCAATGCCGCCGACCGCAGCAATATGATTATCCTTGATCATCGCCATGTCGTACAGACCGATGCGATGGTTATGCCCGCCGCCCAGACGCACGGCCCATTTGTCCAGCACCCGCAGGCCGGGCACGGTCTTGCGCGTGTCCAGGATCACGGCCTGCGTGCCTGCGACGGCGTCCACAAAGCGCCGCGTCATCGTGGCGATGCCCGACATGCGCTGCAAGAAGTTCAGCGCCACCCGCTCGCCGGTCAGGATCGCGCGGCCCGGACCATGTAGCGTGCCGATAATCTGCCCGAGCTCAATGCGGTCGCCGTCGGCCGCCAGGGCTGTGAAGACAACGCGCGGGTCCACCTGCTGAAAGACCTGCTGCACGACTTCCAGCCCGGCCACGACGCCGGCTTCCTTGGCGAGAAAGATGCCGGTCAGCATCGCCGTCTCGGTAACCGTATTTAGCGTCGTCACGTCGCCGTCGCCGATGTCCTCGGCCAGAGCGTTGCGGATGATTTGGTTGATCTGCTCAGACTGGGAAAACTGGGTGATGTCGTTAAATTCCTGCATCGCCATACCTCATGCATTAGTTTACCACAATCACCGGCCATTGGCGGCATGGCAGGTCACGAATGGCGGAAAAGCTCCCACTTAACACGTCTAATGTGTTGGGTCCGACATCATGGAAAGGAGCGGGCTGCGACGAAAGAACGGAGGCGAGCAGGGACATGGGCCATGATGGCGGTCACTGCTCCAGGCGACTATAGGCCTTAGCTTTGAGAAGGGAGAGCATGCGGTCCATGTCAATGTAGTGGTCAAGCTCCTCCTCCTGTGCGCTCAGCTGGCGCTCTCGGTTCGCATCCAGCACCCGGCTAAAGCGCGCCTGTGCTGCCTGTGGCGGCCGGTAAGCCGTGATTTCCTGGGAGGACGGCCCGGAAGCCAGAAACTCCAACACTTGTTCGTAGAAAGGAAGAGAATACTCCTGGGTTTTCACGGCGTGTCGCTCCACGTTTGATCTCTGGACTTGATGCTCGTCATTTCTGCAATTCCGATGATTAAACGACATTATAGCCCTCCCAGCTCACCGGTCAAGTTGAATTCGGAAATGCCAGACCAAGCAGCAAGGCTGCTGCAAGTCAGCGAAGCCGTTAGCGTGCCTAAACCTCCTGCCCCTCCAGAAAGGCTCCCAGTCGATCGGCGTTGGCCGGCATTCACAGGGTAGAGCCGCCACTCCTTCCCCATCTCACCGATCTTACTGTACGAGAATACCCCGTGTCTTCACTTCCCAAGTCAGCGAATGTTCGTCGCGGAACGGCTCGGGTCGAAAGCCGATGACCTCAAAGCGCGGATCGATGCGCGCTACAAGGTAAGTCAAGCGCATCCAATCCTGCAAGCGGTCGCCGGTCAGATCGAATGCCGAGATCAGCGCCACATCGTGTTACTATCCGGGCCGGCAGTGCCCGAAGCACAGGGCCCATAAAGATAGACAGCGGTCATCTTGAGATTCTGCGAACGCAAGGTTGGCGTTAGCTACCTGACAGTAGCGGAAGCCGAGGCCGCCGAAGCAAGCGACCTTTCGGGTACCGCCCATTGCGTCAAGCACTTCCCAAGTGTTCCTATCCGACCTAGCGCAAGAGTGGGGGAAGGGCGCCGGAGGGGAGGGCAAGATTCGAGAAATGCAAACGCTCAGATCTTGGATGTGATGCCGAAAGATCTCATAGCTTGTGTTTTCCGATCCCTCCATTCCGCAAATCTTGCTCTCCCCTCCGGCGCTTTAAGGACTTCCATATGACCCGAAGCAGAACTCCTGAGCAGCCCCACCTCCTGTCCAGCCCTGCTTGACAGGACCACCGACTTACCGTATGCTTCACCCGGGAACGCCCGACATCCCCATTTTCGCCAAAGGACGAAACGCATGACCGACCACGAACAGATTCTCGCCTCCCTGCGTAAACAAGAACGCGCCGTCACGCACCCGCCCGCCTGGGAGACGCGGCGGTGCTTTAACGACCTGGCCGAACGCTTCACCGCCTCTCTGACCGCTGGGGCCGGCGAGGTGCACCGCGCCGCCGGCCTGGCCGAGGCGCTCGACGTCCTGGGCCAGCTGCTAGCCGAGCTGCCAGCGCGCCAGGTGGCGGTCAACGCCGAGCCACCGCTGGATGGCATCGATCTGGCGGCCCGCTGGCCGGACGTTGTGTGGTACATCACCGGCCAGTCAAGCACCGAACAGCGCGCTTTCTGTGCTACCGCCGACGCCGGCATCACAGGCGTCGATGCCGCGCTGGCGGAGACAGGCACGCTGGTCGTAAGTAGCGGGCCGGGCCGAAGCCGGCTCGTGTCGCTGCTGCCCCCCGTACACATCGCCCTGGTGGCTACCTCCTGCTTGACCACCGACATCTTTACCTGGACCGCGACGCGCGGAGGCGCCATCCCGTCATCCATCACCCTGATCAGCGGCCCCAGTAAAACCGCCGACATCGAGCAGGTGATTGCTATCGGTGTGCACGGGCCGAAGCGGCTGATTGTGATCCTCTACGACAAGTAGCCGGATGCCATCTTACCTGTACCCTCAACTGTAATCCAATCGTAATGGAAAGGATATTGTCTTGTATTGCTGGATGTGAGAAAATAGTTCTATGGATAGATAGTGCTCGATAATTCATGCATATATACTATCATCAATCTCTGGCACCACCCGATAAGCTCCGATCTCCCACTGCCCTATTAGGCTCGTGGTTGTCTTACGCCTCTTTACCTGCTTCCGGAGTGTTGCCTGGCGGCGCCAGCCAGATAGGTAGCTTCATCCATGGACTCTGCCATCGCGTTCAGCTGTTATACCTTCCACGACGTGTCCATTGCTATAGCGTCAGACCATCAGGAATTGTCCGATGCTCTGCACGCTCGGCTCAGGTCGATCGCCTCGGCTCGACAGAGTGTCTGTGACATTGTCTTTGAGTTTCGTGGCGTCTCCAGTCCCAGCAGACATAACGTGCCCGGGCCCTCAGGCCGCACACGACCCATCCATTCGGTGCCGCTAGGGCAAGCCAGCTATGCGGCCGAGCAGGATCAGCTTTATGTTGTCTGCGATAATCGAATAAGAGTTCTTTGTGACTTGCGCCTGAACCGCACTGTGGTCTCCTATGTGCGCTCGGACCCTCAGAGCGTTTCCCTTGCCGCTCACGCGATGTTCACTACGGCGCTGAGCGAGCTGCTGAAGCGCAGAAGGCGCTTTAGTGTGCGTGTTGCTGGTCTTGGTGCGGTTGGCACGGGTCTCTTGTTCCCCAGCGCCTCAGACGCCGACAAATCCATGCTGATCGCCGCCCTGATGAAGGCCGGATTTGACTTTGTGGCCGAAGACATGATCTTTCTGGAGCAGAACCCCAGTGGTTTGTCCATGCTGCCTTTTCCAGACGGCTTGGGAGGCGCAGCTACCGCATTGGCTCCCCCATGCCGTCCGTCGGCTGTCGTGTTTCCACGGGCTACCGATGCAGCGCGCAGCAGAATCGCCAAGCTGAATCCGGATGAAGCGTTGTCCGAGCTTCGACCCAATGTCCTGCATACCGAACCGCGATCCTCCCAGGAGCATCTGGACCTGCTGACCGCGCTGGTCAATGGGTGTGGCTGCTACCGGCTCGAAATGGGGCGCGATCAAGAAGACTTGCCGAACCTTCTACGCAGCTTGACAAACAGAAGGAGTGGTTCATTCCCTACCTTCAGCCAGTCGAACCAGCGGGCCACCAAGACCGCCGGCGCGGTCTAGTCCTTGCTTCCCCGGCGTGTGCGAAGCCGGCGGCCAGCATTGGTTTTCTGAGCTGATTCGTATCGAGGACTTCCGAGTGAGACCCGAGGATCAATTGCTGATCGCCTGCACAAGACAGGACTTCCGAGACATCCACCAGACGGCGGTGGTACAGCTTGAGCGAGACACTGCTGTCAACTGGCACTACGTGGTGGCAACAGCCACGCGCCACAATGTTGCCCCAATCGTGTACACCAACCTGGTACTTTGCGCTCACTCCAGCTTGGCAATTCCTCCCGGAACGTTGCAACAGTTCGAGCAGTTGTGTTACCGCAACGTCGCCTTGATGTCGGGAGTAGCCGTCAAGCTGGCGGAAGGCCTAACCTATCTACGCAGTCAGTCTATCGACGTGATGCTAATCAAGGGCGTCGCCCTAGAAGTGCTGGTATACAAACAGCCCTGGTACACGGTGCACGACGTGGACCTGGTGCTGCGCCGCCGGCGAGAGGACTTGACCCCGCGATGCGGCCGAAATCGGGCACTTCTTCCACAAGCTCCCCGGCGTAGAATATGACTACTTCGAGCATCATGATGTGCAGATGAACGGCATGCTGGCAGTGGATTTCCACCGAATCTGGCAGGATGCGAGACAGATCGACTACCACGGCCAGCCCGCCTGGGTGATGGCGCCGGAGGACATGCTGATCTCGATCTGCATCAACAGCTGCCGCAAGCGTTTCTTCCGGCTCAAGTCGCTATTTGATATCGCCGAGACGGTGCGTATCTGCGGGGAGATAGACTGGCCCGCACTGCAAGCAAAGGCGGCCCACTACCAGGTGAGCTCTATCGTATATGCGGCGCTGCTTGCAACCCGCGACACGCTTGGATGCGACCTGCCTGGCGGCGCGCTGGAAGGACTCCGTATCGACCGGGCGAGAGCCTTAGCGATCGCCTACTTTGTCAGGCGGTTCAGGGACCGCCAATCGTTTGCCGATCTATCCTCAGGTTGGCGAGCAGCCGGCCGTGCGCTGGACAACTCGCTGGTGCTACCTTATGTCACCTATCGATGGAATCAAGTAGGACGTAAGCTGCTGTACCTGCTTTCATCCCTGCTCCGCTCCTCCGCATCGTCATCTTAACCGGCTCGAACCCTAGACGGCTGAAGAACCGCAGCGAGGCCTCATTGCCGGCCCAGATGCTGGCATGGACCTCCCGCACACCCCAGCTCCGGAACCAACCATAGCTGCAGGCGACCAGGGCCGAGGCGATGTCGTGCCTGCGTAGCGCCGGCAGGACATAGATATCCTCAATGCTTCCAGAGGCAAAGTGCCTCATGTACCCCAACATGTGGCTGGCTGCGAGCAACAGTCGCCGCCCTGAGCCCCTTGCAGCGTGTGCTGTAACGCATGCCTCGACAAAGCCCGCGAGCCGGCCATCATGTTCGGCCACGAAAAGCCCAATATCAGGAGCGCCAAGCTTAGCGGCAACATAATGGCGCCAATCAACATCGGGAAGAAGTTCAAAAAAGCCGGCAAGCTGCTTCTGGTGTTCCACCTCCTGCCGCATCAGCTCTGCCAATTGCGGTAGATCTGCCTGACCGGCGCGGCGAGCGGCGGATATCAGCTCCTGCCGTTCTTCCAACAGCATGCGCATCCGTGTCTGCATCGGATCGAAGCCCAGGCGCCGGAACAGGCCCTGCGCCACCTGGTCGTGGCAATCCACTGCGACCTGGATCTCGGACGCCCCCATGGCTTCCAGCCAGCGGGTGCTGTTTGCCACCAACGCGCTGGCCAAGCCCTGCCGCCGCTGGGCCGGCTCGACCCACAGGGCATCAATATGCCCTACTGTCATCGGGCGGAGAACGGCGTCGGGCCTGGCATCGGCCGAGAACAGCCGGTGGCGCGTCCACCCCCTGAGGCCGTCGTGCTGCGCCTGATACCCTCTCAGGCCGATATGGACAGCGCAATACCCCACGGCGCGGCCTTCTCTCTCGGCCACCAGAATGACGGCACCTCTGCGCCGCAATGTGGCCACGGCCCAGTTCAGCCAGCGGGGATCTTCCTGAAAGTACGGCGCTAGCTGATGCAGATCCTGCTCAGTGGCGATTCGAACGATACTTGTCACGCTAGCAATTCCCAGTTCCCCCGTTGACTACGACTCTAGCTCAGCACGCACTTGCTCGTGCGTAATCAGCACGAGTTGTTCCGTGGCCAGCTCGCCAACCAGGTCGACAACGCTCTGCTCGGCTTGCTCCGCGGTGACGTCGTATTGAGACTCCAGCGCCTGACTAATCTCGCCCAGGGTCAGCCCTTCAGACAGCAGTAGCCAGATGCGATTGCCGCTTTCGTTAAGTGTAAAATACTGGCGGGTAAGAAGATTCAGCAGAATGCCGCTGCCTTCTTGCAGGGACGTGTAGATCACGTCGGGATGAGGCGTCACTTTGCTTTGTGCCGTTAACACGATGGATGCTCCTGTGGGATGGTGCAACGCTCGCGCCGGTCAGGCAAGTGCGGCTTGCGGTCGCGCCGGTACCAGGTCAGCCCAGGGGTGACCGTCGACGTTCCGGAGCCACTCGATTTTGCGGTAATAGTGCGAGCAATACCAGCAGGGGAAGAAGTCGGAGTTTGCCAGGGCGCCGTTGACCAACCGCTTGCGCTTTTCCTGGCGAAACTGGTCGTTTTCGTCCACAAGCCGCCGGTATGCCTGGTCGAAGCTCATCTGACCCAGGTCGCCGATGATATCGCCGTCCCCGGCGCCGTCGCCATGGCCCGACAGATGGCAACACGTGGTCAAACGACCGTGGCAGTCCACATTGACTTCCATTAGCTGCAAAGGATGGCAGGGGAAGATATCGGGTGTGTGGTACCCAGGCGCAATTGCGACCGGAACAGCTGCATCCTTGCGCAAGATCCAAATCTCCGCCTCAACGGCCTTGCGCTCCTCAGGCGACAGGTCCAGCTCCTGCAAGGTCGCCAGCATCGACGGCATCAAATGGCCAAAGCGCAGGCCGCGGCTGCCGAGCTGAGCCGCGAGCTGTACCATCGACCCCACTTGGCGCCGGTTATGCGCGGCGATGACCATGTTGAGCGAAAAGGGAAGATCCTCGATCACGCAGATGCTGACCGCTTGCATCACCCGGCGGAAGGAGCCGCGGCCGCGCAGACGGTCGTGGGTATCCTCTGTCGCACCATCCAGGCTGAACGTGATGATTGAGAGGTGATCGCGGTAGGGCAAGACGGCCTGGTAGGTGGTCGTGAAGTTCCAGCCGTTGGTATTGAAGCCAAAACGGTAGCCTTCCTGGCAAGCCAGCCGCATAGCATCGGCGAAGTGGCGGTAGACGGTTGGATCGCCCCCGGTGAAGCTTACGCGGTCGAAGCCAAAGACCTTGGCCTCAGACAGTACCTTGTGCAGAATAGCCAGGGACAAGTCGTCCCGGCCCCCGTGGCGGCCGCTGAAGCAGTGCTGGCAGGCCAGGTTGCAACGGTTGGTCAGCTCGATTACCAGGTCAGCCATCATCACACTCCCAACGCCGAGCGCAGCAACTCAGAGACCGCGATTGGATCGTCGTAGACGTCGGCGCCCAAGAGCAGATCGTAGCCGGGCGCCTGCTCCGCCAGGCATTTCAGAACTTCTAACTGCACGCGGGCTGCCTGCCGATCCACCAGGATGCCCGGGCTCTGTTGGATCAGGGCGGTGATCGACCGGGTGGCATTTGCAGGTGCCAGCCGGGTATGCAGTTCGCCTGTGATTGCGGGGAACAAGAGCGCGCTTGGCAGGCAGCTTTGCACAAATTGTCCGGGATAGACAGTCTGCAGATCGACCAGGCGCTTGCCGTCTTGCACCGCGGGCCACAAGTGCTCGTCGCCTGTTTGGGGTATGAGCCGGTCGATGGTTTCGGCGGTGAACGAAAAACCCCGGCGAAAGGCCAGGGCTTCGATGCCGTTGGGCGTCCGGCGCAGCATGATCGCATCGTCGGACAGGTAGCGCCAGCCTGCTTGCAGCAGCGCCAGCGTCAGCGTGCTTTTGCCGGAGCCGGAGGCGCCAACCACGAGACAAGACGCGTCCTCCCGGACCAGGCCGTTAGCGTGCAGGCCATAGCGCCCGTGGCGACGCAGGAGCATCAGCAGGGTAAGCAGGAAAAACTCGCGTTGGTAAGGCCACGGCGTGTCCCAGAAGCTGCCGTCCAGAATGCCGGCGCCGCAACTGCGGGCGAGGTCCAGGGAGAGGAAAGAAGCGCCGCGCTCCAGCCGGAAGCCGGACTGGGTCCGCATCACTCGCAGCGCCACCGAGGAGAACACCTCTTCCCCCGTCCCTCGGCTTGACGGCGAGGCATCGGCGTGCTGGAACAGCAGGTGCACCTGTGGGGCCGCATCGCGGCTGTCGAGATGGACCGACACGAAGAACCGGCCCCACAGATCTTCGAACAGAGCAGCCTGCTCGGGCTGCTGGAACACGACCCCGACCGTTACACCGCAGATGGAGTAGGTTGTGCTGATCGAGGCGTCCTGATGCGGCATGGTTCAGCCGCACCAGGGACGAAAGATCGCGATCAGCTTGATCGCACTCACGGCGAGAAGGTCTGGAAGAAGCCCGCTGTGACGGCAAACGCTTCGCCCTGTTTGGTCAGCTTGGGCTGCACAAAAGTCAGCTTCGGCTCGACGAAGGGCTGTTTCTCGCCGGCCTCTATTGCGGGCGAGGGTGGAGACGCGGGCTTGGTGTTCGGTTGATCCATGGTTTCCTCCTAAATTCCTGGCGGTAAAGAATGGACTTGGAGCGGGAAATGCAATGCGCCGAGAAGCCCGCCCAGACATTGCTGCGCCTTTTTGGCCAGATATCACCTCAAATTCAGCGCTAGATTGGTCAAATTATAACACGACCAGTATGCAGTGTCAATCACCGAAGAGCGAAAAGTGAAATGCACCTAACCTGCAATTCTGGAACTCACTGGGAGGTTCGATCGAACTGCCAAACCATAAGCGCCAGCCGGCCTCGAGCTGGTCAACTGGCGCTTCGAGGTGTCGGCGTATTCAGTCGAGGCTATTCACTGGAAACAGGCGCCGTCGACTTGCTCCCTTGGTCGACCTGCAGTTGCTGCGCCTGCACGTCGAACGCGAAGCTCTTGGCCGGAGAGGTTGCCATGACTCTGTCTGTGCTTGGATCAACAGCACCGGTGGCAGGCGTCACAACGCCGTAGGCGTCGACGTAGAACCAGAACGGAAAACGCCGAGTGAGACCGATTTGGAACTGAACTGTGAATGTCTCGCCTGGAGTGAGTACCCCATCCGAGCCGAGGGCGCTTGCAGGTACCGAAACCACAGATCCAACAGCTTTCGGAGTGCCATCTGCATTGAGCATGACCAGCCCCTCGGTCGGAGGTTGCACATACTGGAGATTGACGGTCTTGAAGAAAAGACCTTGCATTGTATTTGCCGACTGATTGGCGAAAGTAGCATTGATTGTATACGTACCTACGTAGCCACTAGGACCAGGGCTAGTGTAGTTCCCAGCAACGCTCACCTGTTGCAGCCGATTGTTGACATTCTGTCCGGGATACGCTACTTCGTAGGCGCCGATATCGCAGAAACCTCCTTGCGGCTGTGGCCAACTCGTGCCGCACTGGTCAACGGTCATAGCGCAAAAACCGGCGGGAATGGCGTTAGCTGCAGGACTCCGTTTAGGGATCGGGTGGACCACGGTTGAGCCGCACGCGGATAACGGGCCCAGCAAGGGATCGGCGTTCACTTTGTCGCCGATCGCCGTGAAGCCGCAAGTGTTACTGCTTTCAAGATTGTACCCCATAGAGGTGACTGTACCCGAGCAATTGGCGCCCGGCCTACCATAAGCGACAATGCTCCGGTTTACGTGGATCGTGCCGACGGACGTGAAGTTCTTTATGGTGCTTCCGGTCGGAGCGGTGTTGAAAGACAACGTGCTGTCGTGGATGTTTACATCACCGCTGCTGAAGTTAGCAATGGCGCCACCACTTGAGCTGCCAGAATTCGTCGACAGGGTGCTGTTCCTCGTGGTGACTTTGCCGCAGGGAGTGGATTCATCTCTGCAGCCGTTTTGAATAGCGCCGCCGAAACCTGCCTGGTTGAACGCTAACGCGCTGGCCTCGATCTCCAGTACACCGGACGCCCAGTTCAAGATGGCTCCTCCACCCCTAGCCTGATTGTGAGTTAGCTTGCTTTTACTGACTTCAACCTCGCCTTCGTTGTAGATACCACCTCCGTCTCCACTCGCAATATTGCTCGAGATATCGCTTTCGCCACCGATTGTGACTATCCCAGAGACCTCGTTGTGAATACCGCCACCGTAGCTAGCTCGGTTACCAGTTAGCATTGTGCCGTCTTCGATGCTCATCGTGGCACTATCAGTATTGTGAATGCCTCCACCGTACGTCAAACCGCTCGGATCAGTGGGATTGTAGGCTTCGTTGTTTTCAAGCCGGCTGTTCTTGATGATCACCTGGCTGTTGCTCCCAAAGTTCCAAATAGCGCCTCCGTAAAAAAGCGCTCGGTTGTTTCGAAGAGCACTGTTGCTGTCAATCGTTACTGTCGCGTTACAGATAGCACATGACAAATCACTACCATTCTCGATTGCGCCTCCACCATTTGCAACATTTCCTTCAAGGCGACTGTTGTTTGAGATGCTTACTGAGCCGGTTTTCCAGTTCAGAATAGCGCCACCTCCGCTAGCCTGGTTGCCACTTAGCATGCTTGCATCAACATCCAAGACGCCTTCGCTGTAGATGCCACCACCATCCCGGTAAGCCCTATTGTTTCCGATGGAGCTGGCGTTGATGGTAATGGTGCTACCAAGTTCGGAGTGAATACCACCTCCGTACACAGCCTGATTACTCGTCAAGAGACTGTTCGTATCGATGATCACAACGCCTCCATCGGAGTTCCGGATGCCGCCCCCGCCTGCGGGATAGCTAGGATTCTCGGCCATAAACGCAAGGTTTCCTATCAAACTACTACCGTGAATTTGTACCTGGCCCCCTTTGTTCCACATGCCGCCACCTTTCGCCGCGGCATAGTTATTCCAAACCACACTGTCATCGAGGGTGATCAGCCCGCAGCCGTCGGTTCCCAGGAACTGGTCATCGCAACCAGCTTCAATCCCGCCCCCGTTACCCCCAGCCCGTTCTTAAACGTAGCGAAGTTGCCTGACAGCGTGCTATTTCGGATTTCTATTGTGCCATTGTTCCAGTTCAGAATTCCGCCACCACCTCGGGCGATATTTCCGTCACCGGGTTGGCTGCCACCAATTGTGCTGCTGTTTGTAATGTTTACCGTGCCACCATCATTGTAGATAGCGCCACCGTCTCCATTGCCCGGATTGACAAGCCAGTCGGCAGAGTTGCGCGAAAGTGCGGAGTGATCGATTAAGACTATGCCGCTGGCCGAGTTATGGATACCACCTCCATAGTCCGCCGTATTGTCAACAATCGTGCAGTCATGGAGGTTAACGGTACCAGCATTTCGAATGCCACCTCCTGCTTCCGCTGGATCTGAATCAGCAGCATGAGCAGAGCCATTCTTAACTGTCAAATTACGGAGAGTCAGCGTTAGACCCGCTGGAACATCAAACACCCTGACTGAGTTGTCTCCTTTTATTGGATCGCCGCCACTAATTGTGATAAAGCCTCCTCCACTCAGGGTCACGTTCCGGTTGATCGCTTTTGTTTCCTGAACCGTAATGCTTACAGTGCCGCCGCAATCAAACCTTATTTCCTCTCCCGTCGTAAACGAAAACAAGTCGGCATCAAGAGCTTGCTCGTTACAGCTCGCCGCTGTTCCACTTCCAACAACACCATTGAGTACGTAGATTAACAATTCGCCCGTTTCACTAACCTGTTGTCCTCGTGGTAGCGACCCTACTACTTGCGTCACGCTTTTCATATCTCTCTCGGTAGTCGCGATGTGCTGGCTGGTGAAAGGTCCGTAAGTTGCTCCCGCGGGTAAGGTAACACCCGTTGCTATTACAATCCCGTTGTCTCTGATTTCGACATTGCTCAATGTGTGTGTGCCAGTGTTGCTAACACTACTTGTAACGGTGACGATATCGCCAACCGGAACTGGTGGTACCTTGTCAGCTGTCTTCGTAATCCTGATTGGACTAACCACAGGAATCGGTCCTACACGTAGCGCATCAGTCGTCCCTGCGTGTACCGAGAACTCGGGATAGATTGGGAGTGTCTGTGCGAATGAATAGATCAACAGAGGGGGGGTTTCGAAAGTGCCACTTGTGTTGACTGGCCAAATATTGATATCCCAGTCAAGTTGCAGATAGGCATATAGATCTATCAGCAGTTGATTCAAGTGGTACCGGAAATTCGTGAGTCGCACATAGGTATTGCGATCAGGTGAAAAGTCACCAGCTAGCAGGGGACCAACGTTGACCGACGTGCCCGGTGCAGTATACCCAATCGAACCACCTCCTAAGGCATCGCCCTCTGCCTGCCAAGTAGCATCAATCCTATTTGAACCGATCGCGGCTGCGATTTCGAAACCCAGGCCCACCTTGAAGTAACCGTCCCAGATTGACACCTTCATGCCAGTATTATCTGGGTCTAGGTCAACCTTGCCCAGTGGATAGCCTTGATTACCGAACGGAGTCTCGAAATCTTGATCTAGTTCGCTCTCATCAATCTCCAAATAGTTTGATAACGTGCAATCTACCAACCGGTGATCCCAGCCAAGTGCTGGTACTCTGATACCGGCCGCCATGTACAAGAGATAGTCTGCCTGCAGCACGAGCTCCTTACCTCCAAAAGCCGGCACGTGCGCCGCTTGGTACGTGAGGATGTCCCAGTTTTTCGGCTCTACGTAGGACCGCAGAATACGGTTATCTCCCTGCATCATGCTGTCTGGTGCGATGAGTGTTACTTCGAGAGGTAGCCTAAGCCCTGTGTCCCAACCATAGGAGTAGCCTGCCCTCGCCCACACTGTGACACCACTAGAGCTGACTGACTGGTTGATTTCATAGCTGAAACGAACTGAATTGGTGAACCCGAAGAGAATATCTTGTGTTATCGTGGAATCCGATCCGTTGACCTCCTTCGAGCTCAAGACGTTTGCGCTATGTGCAGGTTCGGAGGTGCTCGGAGGATAAAATATGTCGTAGGTCTCCTCGAAGGAAATGGTCTTGGGCTCATGCCCGTACTCGGTTCGGTTCCATATCCCTGGTTGTAAGTCCTCCGTTGTGTCTCGCACAAGTTGACTATAGTTGCCAGGTGCGACAAGCCCACCCGACTCGCAATGCAGGTCCTCACGGATGATATAATCTGGCCACCTATCGAGTCCCGCTTGTTCCGGAGAATCAAATTCCAGAACAGTCCGAGCAGCAACTCTGAAATGTCTATCTGAACCGTCCCGCTTAGGATCGGCAACTACATCGAAGTCATACGAGACCGATGACGGCACCGGAGAACCTTGCGCTCTCTTTTCGTTGAGAGCCTGTTCAAAAGCTTGCTGCAAAGGCGTTCTACCCAATTCGAACTCGTCGAAGCCAGAGGGTTTCACTCCTGGCGACTCTGGGATGAACGACGGTGAGGCGTGCGATGGCTCTGCTAAGGGAAACAACGCCATCAGAAACAAGAAAACCCCAATGACCGACCTGAGTAGTTTTGCCGTAAAGAAAGCGCGCCTTCCCATGGGGACACCTCCACAGATACCGCACCAACTCGATTCAGGCCGTAGCCAGTTGGCTACCCGATTGCTCAGTGCTGGCAAACAGGTCACCGGTATGCTATGCTTTTACGTTACTACATAGGACTTAGGTTTCTATTAGGTACAAGCCAAACTCGACAGAGGGATACGTCGTCGGATGCTATGCACCTCTCGACCTAAGGACAGCACAACTCATAACCCGGCATCGATCCAAACAGATTTCAACCTGTCGCTGCAATGTCCCTGTCGCGTTACCAGGCTCAGTGGAAATGGGGCAAGCCCGGTGACTGTTCCATCGGGCTTGCCCCATGTTCAGGGTCACCCTTTACTTGTGAATGCCGATATTTCCACCGCCAAGGATCGTGGTCGGATCGCCCGGATCCAGAGCACCAACCTGGTTGTCGTATACGACAGCGTCAATTGCTCGGTCCCAGATCTTGGTGTGGACCTTGTCCACGCCGCCGCCGTTGATTTGGCCGTCAGTCGCGCTGATCACGAAACCATGGTCGTGCCACAAGCGCCCTGGGGTGGCTAGTTGTTATCTTATTGTAGGCGTAGCTGCTGTCCCATTATCGGCGGGCTTCACCCGCGCGGCAATGAACCACCGCTTCCTTCGCGGGGAAGACTCGCTGAAACTACCTGAAACCTCGAGAAGGCGAGGCCAGCCGCATCAGGTGCAAGCCGTGGTTGAGCCACACTCTGCGAATGCTCATTCTCAGCCAAAAGAGGGACGACCTATGAAGTGCGCCCGCCCTTCTCCCTGTGTTACGGTGTAATCGTACCACCTCCGAAGTCATCAAGCACTGCCTCATGCGCTTCGACGAACCACAGACCAAGACGCCCGCCCTTGCCGGCGAAAAAGGTTCCCGCGTCCGCCTCACCTATCAATACACTATTGACATACACTTGCACCCTGCCGCCGGCGAGTGCGCGCCCGCCCAGTTGGTCGCCGTCGCGCAGCGTAGCGTCAAAAGTTGCAAGCGGCGTCCAGCCTTGGCGCGGCACGAAGGTCTTTATGCCCACCTTACCCTCGAACGCATCATAGTAGACAGCGATGGCGCCCTTGCGCCACTCGGGCATTTGGCCCTGCACTTTGAGCAGCAGGCTATGATGAAGGCTGTGCAGGTCCACCTTCACAAATGTGATGTATGCCTCTTGATCCGCGCCGAAGTTCTCGGACCTCCAGAAGATCGGCCCGCCTTCTTCGAAATCCAACTGCTGGTCAGTGATTCGATAGCCATGCGGGTGGCCATGCCAGTTGCGCCCGATTTTGCCGTCCGGGCGGTTGAAGTCATCAAGCACCCCTGCGACAGGGAAACAGGGGGCCGCCGGCCGAGATTCGTTTAGCAATACGCTCACAGTGCCAATGATGTTCGAGACCGCAAGATCAAGCTGGTTGTCACCGTTAAAGTCGCCCACAGCTATGCCGCTAGGGAAGACGTCAGTCTGGAAATCAACAGCGGTTTGGAATGTCCCATTGCCATTGCCGAGCAGCACGCTCACAGTCAAGCTATTGAAGTTCGTCACCGCGAGGTCGGATACGCCGTCGAGGTTGAAGTCGCCTACTGCCACAGAGCCGGGACTTGTGCCGACACTGTAGTCCATAGCTGTCTGGAATGTCCCGTCACCGTTACCCAGCAACACACTGACGTTGTTGCTCGATACATTCGCCACGGCGAGATCCTGTATACCATCGCGGTTGAAGTCCCCTATCACCACAAAGTCAGGCCCAAGGCCGACATCGGAGGTCATTGCAGCTTGAAACGAGCCGTCGCCGTTGCCAAGCAGCACGCTCACCTTGTTGCTAGAGATGTTTGCCACTGCAAGATCAAGAGCATCATCCCGGTCAAGATCGCCTACCGCTACGAAGTAGGGAATTAGGCCAGCGTTGTAGTTCACAGCGGATTGGAACGAGCCGTCATCATTGCCAAACAGGATGCTGATGGTGTCGCCGTCGAGGTTTGCCGTTGCGAGGTCGGAATGGCCATCCTCGTTGAAATCGCCCACTGCTACTGATTCGGGCCTTGTGTCAAGGCCAGTATTGAAGTTCACGCCAGCCTGGAAAGATCCATCGTCGTTGCCAAGCAGCACAGTCACTGAGCTGCTAGAGACATTCGCCACCGCGAGATCCAGGATCGCGTCGTGGTTCAAATCACCCACTATCACAGATGCGGGATTGACGCCAACGCTATAATTCACAGCTGACTGGAAAGTCCCGTCACCATTCCCGCCTAGCACACTAATGCTGTTGCTCCTTAAATCGAAATTCGCCACTACGAGATCGAGGGCATTGTCACCATTGAAATCACCTACAGCTACGTCTTCGGGGCCCATGCCAGCGGCGTAGGTGACAGCAGTGCTGAAGTTGAGACTGCCATTGCAGGTGATTGTGGCCGTCGCAAAGTGTGTCTCCGATGTTGGCCCGACAGCCAGCACGACAACACAAAAGAGATACAATACTTTGGCACGGATGTGCATGACTGAGTTGTGGTTCATGGCCTCTACTCCTTCCGACATCAGGCAAGACGTCTTAAAACTGAAGGTTTTGGTTCTCCCAAGGACCGCATGCATTGACCTTCCTGGGCAGCACTGAAGTATCCAACGATGCAACATCACAAACCGGGCCCATTGGGTTTCTATCCGACTCGAAGACCTCCGCGTCGATCCAGACGGTGTTCGACCGGTCACCGCAATGAGAGATTTGTGATTGCGACGCCTGGTGGTAGATCCGAAGTGCTAAAGAACGTCCCAACTGGTTCCGCCACGGATGTGGCCGCAGCCAACGGATCTTGCAACCAGATCAAAGAAAACGCCAGCATCAGCACGCACGTCACGACTCTGATAGATTGCTTGGTGGTCATGTCACCCTGCTTGCCGGAAAACCCGGTCTCAGTACCATATTCCCTATAGATCGTCATTCAAATTGTGACACGGACCACTTAGGTTTTTATTAGGTCGCCGCCGACAGGATTTCAGACAACACCGTTAACCCAAACCATCCAACCTCTGTACTACCTGCCTGGCGCCGCAAAGTGCGAGGCTACCAGATTTTCTGCGAATCGCAGCACCTGTGCTAAAATAGCAGTGTCACGAGACTTCGGCCACCCAGGTCGAAGTCTTTGCTTGTTGTCGCCAAGGAAAGCAAAAGAACAATGATTAACGAACGAACCGATTTGCGCAATATCGCCATCATCGCCCACGTCGACCACGGCAAGACAACTCTGGTCGATGGGCTGCTCCGCCAAGCGCGCGTTTTTCGCGTCAATCAACAGGTCGCCGAGCGTATCATGGACTCGAACGACCTGGAGCGCGAGCGCGGCATCACGATCCTGGCTAAGAACACGGCCATCAGTATCTTCGATGCCCAAACCCAACAGCAGGTCAAGATCAATATCGTCGACACCCCCGGCCACGCCGACTTCGGCGGCGAAGTCGAACGCGTGCTTAACATGGTGGACGGCGTGCTGCTGCTGGTGGACGCTGCCGAAGGTCCCATGCCGCAGACCCGCTTCGTGCTGAAAAAGGCCCTGGAGATGGGCCACCGGGCCATCGTCGTCATCAACAAGGTAGACCGCAGGGACGCCGAGCCGCTGCGCGTGCTGGACGAAACCTTTGAGTCTGTTCATCGAGCTGGGCGCCAGCGACGACCAGGCCGACTTTCCCGTGATCTACGCCGTGGCGACCGAAGGACGTGCCGGTACGACCCCGGAGATGGGGCCGAACCTGGAACCGCTGTTCGACTGTATCCTCCGCCACATCCCCTGCCCGTTTGTCGATCCCGATGAGCCGCTGCAGATGCTGGTGACGACGCTGGGATATGACAACTACCGCGGCCTGACAGCGGTCGGCCGGTTGTTCGCCGGCCGCATCTCGGCCGGCCAACCCCTTGCGCGGATGCTGCTCGACGGCAGCATCGTGCCCGAACGCGCCCGCTATCTGTTTGTACACGAAGGGGCTCGATAAGATCGAGGTCGAACAGGCCGCGGCAGGCGAGATCGTGTCCATCGCCGGGCTGGAGGAGATCGCCATCGGCGAAACCCTGGCCGACGCAGAGACGCCGATCGCGCTGCCGATGATCAAAGTCGAAGCGCCCACCGTGCGCATGACCTTCGGCGTCAATACGTCACCCTTCACCGGACGAGAGGGACGTTGGGGCACCTCGAGGCGGCTGCGCGAGCGGCTGGATAACGAGCTGCGGCACAACGTTGCGCTGCGGGTCGAGGACACTGACAGCGCCGATACCTTCCTCGTCTCCGGCCGCGGCGAGCTGCACCTGGCGATCCTGATCGAGACGATGCGTCGCGAGGGCTACGAGTTCCAGGTGTCTCGCCCCGAGGTCATCCTGCGCGACGGGCCGGCCGGCGAAAAGCTGGAGCCCTACGAGGAAGTGCACATCGAGACCAGCCCGGAGACGGTCGGCGTGGTGGTTGAGATGCTCGGCAAGCGCCGCGGCCAGTTGATGCACATGCAGGAGGGCGCCACGGGCACCACGCACCTCACCTACATCGCACCGACGCGCGGCTTGCTGGGCTTCCGCTATCAGTTCCTAACCGCCACGCGCGGCATGGGCGTAATGCATAGCATCTTCCACGACTATCTTCCGCTGGCCGGCGCGATGGTCTCGCGCTCGCGCGGCTCGCTGATCGCCTGGGAAACGGGCACGACTACCACCTACGGCTTGAAGAACGGCGAGGAGCGCGGCGTACTCTTTCTCGGGCCAGGTATCGAAGTGTACCAGGGGATGGTCGTCGGCGAGCACCAGCGACCGGGCGACCTCGACGTCAACGTGTGCAAACCGCGGCACCTGGACAACATCCGCAGCGCCACCAAGGAGATCCAAGAGCGCTTGAGCCCGCCGCGGCAGCTCAGCCTGGACGAGTGTATGGAGTACCTGGCCGACGACGAGCTGCTGGAGGTTACCCCGCAGAGCTTGCGTATTCGCAAGCGCATACTCGACAAGCATAATCGGGACAAGGCGACCAGGCAAGCGAAGGCCGTGATGGCCTGACAGAGATGAGGAACATCGCCAACCTGTCCTAGTCAATTGACCGGTGCTACCTGCAGCATAGCCGTTTGATACAGCCGGCGCAGAAGCACTCTTTTAGGCAGGCACCAGTCGCATTCCCGATTCTCGGTGTACTCGACATCAATGTCCGCCAAGTAATCGCCCCGGTAAAGGTCCAGCGCCTGCGCCCAGTGCAACATGGACTCTTCGTGCGCGCCGGCCTTGAAGCACTGCCGAGCATTGTTACAACACGCCTCAAAGGCCGCGACGTCAATCCATACGGGTTTCAGGGGGCAAAGCCGGTAGCGACCACCCTGATAGGCAATATAGCTCGACGCTTCACCATGCGCCAAGTCCGGCTCCAAGGCAAGGCGCAGGCAATGCAGCGCCTGGTGAAAACTGTCGCTGGCCTTGGCGCAGTCGTTCTGCTCGGGCCACAGCAGGTCCATCAGGGTCTCCTTGCGTGCGCCGTGCTGACCCCGGAATAGCAGATAGGCAAACATGGCCTTGATCTTCCGCGTAGGTCCCTTGCTCTGGCCCCAGTCCTCGTCTAGGATCTCGGTCCCATCGCGAAACACACGGAAACTTCCGAGACAGTACACGCGCAGACCATCGTGGTCCAGTTGGTCGCCGCCTGTCTTGGAGTGGTAGCCTGGCCACCTCGCAGCCAATGGATTCGCACACGGATGAGGAGGCTGTGGCGAAAGCCAACAGTAGGGCGGATGAGCCTGGATCAGGGCGCAGGGGAACTCAGAGCAGTCGTGGCTGCAATAGGCAATTCGTCTCGCTGCCGCACAGCGTAGCACCGCGCACGGGCTGGACACCGCCATCTGAGCGGAACACATATCGCCCCGAACGCAGCCCTCACACTGTCCGTTCACGAAGTTTCTGCAGAGTATACACAGAAGACCGCACGCTCCAATATTCATAGTCGACTCCCCAAAAAAAGAACCGCCCATGGCACTACGCATTGCCACAATTATAGCACAGAAACAGCCAAAGATCCTTAAAAAACGGTCTTTCCGGCCAGGGATACGAGCAATCTACTGAGATATCTAAGGCGGCGTGACGCCCTTGCGACTGACCGAGAAACTGGGGACACCTGCGGGTGGGGGGATTGACGACTTGCCTGGTCCTATGCGCAAGTCAACGGGCTACCAGAGGAGATCTAAGAACTGCGGCGGATTTTAGCGGCGATATCCGTATCAACGCTGATAATCCCCAACGTGATAGATCCATCGCTTTTTGCGACGACCGTCTCGCTCGAGGTAGATTGTCCCGCGTACGTATCCCACCACTCGACGGTGTAGCTTGCCCCCGGCTGGAACCCCAGCATGGTGAGGTTGGCGTACACAGGAAGGACGAACACACCATTCACTGCGTTTCGCCACGTATGGTTCTTGTTCTGGATCCAGAGGTGCGCCCTGCCGTTGGCCAGATCCTTCTGACCCCAGGCACGCAGCCGTTCGTCCGAGATCGTGGCTGCCAAATCTTCATAATGGCCGTTGCTGAGAGGAATGTCCTTCATGAAATCAGAAAAGGCCTTGTAGACATTCAAGTGGTCGTAGATGCCTGATCTGACTACATGCCCATGATCCCCGGCCCACCAAGTCGAATAAAGCTCATATAGGGCGCCGCTGTCGATGGTGGACCAAACATAGTTATGGGCCCAAACACCTTGGATATCCTGGTCAATCCCGAGGCAATCTCGGCACATGCTATCGATCGGGTCCATGCCGGCCTCCCCTCGAACAACCGGAAAGTCTAAGTCCCACCCCCGCAGATCGGTGCTATGCCAGACGTGGTAATACGCACTGTCACCCTCCATGATCAGCCGATCGTCCTGCGGGGCACTACTCGAGCTGATATAGGCGTGCAAATCGGCGTAGTCCACGTTTGGATAATTGGGGAGCCCCAAAAACCCGGTTCTGTGCTGGCTGCGTAACCGGGAAAGCTGTGCCAAAAGGAGGTAGTGACGAGATGCCGGTTCGGATGGTCGAAGGTGCAGACGGCTCCAGCGTCGCTGCTAACAGGCACGCCAAATACACGGCAACGCATGAACTTGCCGAACTCGTCGGCCATTTCGTAGTGTCTGGTGAGGAACGGATCGCCTTCGTTGGTCAGCTCCCATGAGTGGATGCTTGGAGAATAACCCCACCGGGCCTGTAAGTAGCGCCACCAGGCCTGCTGAAGCCAACGCGTCTTGTTCACCTCCCGACCAAGTCCGTAGAACCCATCTTCGTTGTCAGGCTCTCCAGCGATCACCCACGTGCCATCGTCGTCCAGCTTTCTGAAGATTTCATCATTCTTGTCCATGACCGCAAGCTTAAGAACCATGCCGTACTTTTCCGCTACCTCTACTACTTTGTCCAGCGCATAGGCCGATTGCTCGGAGATGTACGATCCGTATTCCATCGACGGCTCGGCGATGATTTCCGGTCCATACCGGCCGCCGCCGAGATCCTCTCGCAGCGAAATCGACGCGACGTAGGCGCTCCCGCTCTTCACGTTTTCAAGTCCCAGGTAGATCCGAGGCAAGAAGTTGTTATCGCCGGAATACCACGTTCCGTTGATCGTACCCCAATCCGATGTGTCGCCGCCGTGGCTTGTTGTCACTTGACCCACTTGGGGTTCGTGACAGTTGGAAGACCAGGAAGGGCCGATCTTTCCGACCAGTCCGTACTCGGGATGTTTGCGGTCCCTTGGCCCTTTAATCCGCTCGCCCCAGTAGGTGATCTCCACCTTGTAGGTTGTGTTCGGTTTGACTGCTTCCGGATCATCCCAGAACTGAAAGCGACAGGCATCAAACCAACCGGTATCCCCATCACGCTCGTAGTCGAGGTGTAACGTGAGCACATCACGGTCGCGTACCGGGTCGTGGAACGGCAGGAGTCCTGTTCTCGGCAGATTTCCGTCGTAGATATTTCTGGCGCCCATCCATTCCAGCCCCGCCGAGCCGTAGATCCCGCTGATCGTACTGCGCAGAAAGCTGATGTCGTTTGCCTGCAAGTCGGAATAGAGAGATTCGTTCCCTTTGACCGGATCGTCGAGATGCACGTCGACATTCAGTCCTGGGGAAGAAAAGACGCTGCCGTCGTCGAATTCAAAATAGCGCGAAATCGGCTTCGCTTACTCGTATGAGCCCTTTAGACGTCGAAGGAACCACATCCAAAGAGTGGGACTTCGATTCTGTGGTTCCACCCGCATCACGCGCTACCAGCTTGTATTCCCAGGTCCCTGGCTGGTTAGGCGCAAAACGAACTTTCCACGAAAACTGATCGGTTGGGTAGAACCACTCGCGGTCTGTCCCATTCTGGTTTGGCTTGACGGCCTCTTCGAAATGCTGGTAGAAGAACGCAGGCTGCTGATAGACGGTGCGCCATCCATCAGGTGTGAACTGCGCATCAACACTGATGCCGTTGTACTTTGAATACCGCTCAGGATCGATGCCGGCAGGTGGATTCGGATCGTAGGGCAACTGGAAGTTGCCCGCAAGCGTGTTCTCGACATCAAACGTGATCTCGAACTTGCTGTACTGCGGGATCGGGTCCCCCGGAGGGTCGCCGCGGTTGTCGGAGATATTCGTGATTCTTGGCCCGCCAGGTTGGACCGCATTGAGCGAATTCGAGCCTGTCGAACTCGAACCAGGGATCATTGATGGGAGTGAACTTGAGACTACCCGCTCGGACTCAGACGGTGCGATCTTCGCCAGGTCCGTGGCCTCCGTAGACCGGCACGCACACAAGAAAAGCAACATGACGGAGGCCAGAAAAAGGTCGAACAGAACTCTCTTAGCCTTCTGCATGGAGGTATTTCTGATGAGCAAAGTAGACATCCAGTGTCTCGATTGTCGGTGCGACGTTGCAAAAACTGGACTGGCGGCGACAGGATATAGTATAGCACGACTTGACGAGAATTGAGAAGTTGTGACCGTCTTCGTGTCATCGCCATCCCAATCAAGATTAGCGTCCCGCCCCGGCTTCACATTCCAACCAAGAGGAGGTAGTTTGGCTACTAGCCACTCGAGCCGCGCGAGATCTTTGCAGCGACGTCCGTTTCGAGACCGACGATCTCTAACTTTAGCGATCCGTCAGATTGAGAGAGCAGCGTCTCGGTCGAAGCGGGCTGCCCCGTGTTCGTGTCCCACCACTTGACAATATAGGTTGCCCCTGGCCGAAACCCGGGTAAGGTGACGCTACCAGATGTCGCAGGAATGGACACGCCATCGACCACGTTTCTCCAGGTGTGGGCCTTGTTCTGAATCCAAAGGTGAGCCTGGCCGTTGGCCAGGTCCTTCTGTCCCCAGGCGCGCAGCCGGTCGTCAGATACCATGGCGGCCAGGTCCTCGTAATGGCCATTGCTGAGAGGGATGTCCTTGAGAAAATCAGAAATGGCCTTATAGATGTGCAGATGACTGTAAGCCCCCGGTTTGACGATATGTCCGTGCTCACCGCCCCACCACCAATCGAGCTCGTAAAGGGCGCCGCTGTGGAGGGTGGACCAAAGATAGTTGTGAGCCCACACCCCTTCAACGTCTTTCTCGATGCCCAGGCAATCCTGGCACTGGGCATCGTGTTGGTCCATGCCGGCCTCGCCGCGCACGATGGGAAAATCGAACTGCCAGCCCCGAAGATCCTGGCTGTGCCAGGTGTGGTAGTAGGCAGAGTCATCCTCCATCGCCACCTTCTCCTCGAGCGGTGCGTAGCTGGTGCTGATGTAGGCATGCACGTCCGCGTAGTCAACGTTCGGATACTTTGGGCCGCCCCAGAAGCCCTGGTCCGTGCTGGCCGCGTAGCCGGGGAAGCTGTGCCAAAAAGAGGTAGTGACCAGATGGCTGTTCGGGTGCTCGAACGTGCAGTCGGCGCCGTCGTCAGGACTGACAGGCACGCCGAACACGCGGCAGTGCATAAACTTGCCGAACTCGTCGGCCATCTCCCAATGCGGAACCAGGAACGGATCGCCTTCGTTGGTCAGCTCCCACGAGTGAATGTTCGGTGAATAGCCCCAACGCGCTTGCAGATAGCGCCACCAGGCCTGCTGCAGCCAGCGCGTCTTGTTCACTGGCCGGCCGAGGCCATAAAACCCGTCCTCGTTGTCGGGCTCGCCGCCAACAACCCACGTGCCGTCGTCGTCCAGCTTGCTGTAGATCTCGTCACTCTTGTCCATGACCACTAGCTTGAGGTACAGGCCGTAGGTTTCTGCCAGCTCCACCACTTTGTCCATGGCATAGGCCGATTGCTCGGGGATGTAAAACTCGTACTCCAGCGACGGCTCGGCAAGGATCTCCGGCCCATACCGGCCGTTGCCCAGATCCTCTCGCAGCGATATTGACTTGATGTAGGCGCCGCCCTGCGCCACGTTCTCCAGCCCGATGTAGATCCGGGGCAGGAAGTTGTTGTCGCCGGAGGACCAGACGCCCGTGAGCGTGCCCCAGTCCGCGGTGTTGCCGCCGTAGTTGGTTACGACCTCGCTGGTTCCCGGCTCATAACAGTTGGCAAACCATTGGCCCCCGATCTTGCCCACCAAACCATAGCTGGGGTGGCTGGGATCTCGCGGACCTTCGATCCGATCTCCCCAATAGGTGATCTCCAGCTTGTAGGCCGTGTTCGGCTTGACCGCTTCCGGGTCGTTCCAAAACTGAAAGCGACAAGCGTCGAACCAGCCGGCGTCCCCGTCCCGGTCGTAGTCAAGGTAAAGCGCCAGAACATCCCGCTTGCGCACCGGATCGTGGAACGGCAGCAGCCCCGATCTCGGCAGATAACCGTCGTAGATGTTCCGCCCACCCAGCCACTCCAACCATGCCGAGCCATAGATACCGCTGATCCAGCTGCGCACGAAGTTGATGTCGTTTTCCCGCAACTCGGAATAGAGGGGTTCATTGCCCGCCACGGGATCATCCAGGCGCGCACCGGCATTGAGCCCCGGTGAGGAGAAGATCTGACCGTTGCCAAAATCGAAGTAGCGAGGATCGGCCTCGCTTACCTTGATAAACCCCTTGGACGCCGACGGAACCACGGTAAATGAATAGACGCCGGACTCGGCTGTGCCGCCGGCATCGAGCGCAACGATCTTGTATTCCCACGTGCCCGGCTGGTTGGGCGAGAAGCGGACCTTCCATGAGTACCCATCCGTTGGATAGAACCATTCACGGGCTGTCCCATCCCAGCTGGGCTTGACGTCGTCTTCAAAGGACTGATAGAAGAACGCGGGCTGCTGGTACACCGTGCGCCAACCGTCGGGCGTGAACTCGCGCGTCGACGCTAATGCCGTTGTGCTTCGAGGTCCCTCGCGGATCGATGCCGGCCGGTGGGTTCGGATCGTAGGGAAGCTGAAAGTTGCCAGCAACGGAGTTTTCGAACGTCAAACCTGATTTCCAGCTTGCTGTACTGTGGAATCTCGTTGCCTGGATAATCCGACCGATTGTCGACGACATCTGCAAGCCTCGAGCGCGCCGCCAGGACGGGATGGTGCAACCAAAGCCGAGACTGTCGGATCAACTGCAGGCTGCGGGCCAGTCTGCACAGTCACGGTTGCCAGGTCGGTGGCAGGAACTGCGGAGTTCAGGGGATGCGGAGGCGCCGGACCTGTCTCGCTGGGAAACAATTCCACCGGTCTCACACTTTGGGTGGACTGGCAGGCGGTGCTTAGCGTCAGCAACAGGATGGCGGGTAGACAACGCAAGAGTATGGCTCGCGTAGTGTTCATTGCTTGTCCAGACAACCCCAACGCTGCATCATCTGAACTCACTCCACTGCAATCATCACGTTCGATGCTTTGATGACCGCGTACACCCCTTTCCCGACCGCCAGGTCCAGGCTTTCAGCGGAACTCTTGGTGATGATCGAGACGATCTCACTGCCGCCGGGCAGCTCGACCACGATTTCGGAGTTGACGGCACCGTGATGGATGCTCTTGACGGTGCCCTTCAGGACATTACGTGCACTGATTCTCATGATTTAGCTTCTCCTGGTGATAAGTTTGCTTCGTCTGAATGCCTTCAAAGGGTGTGTTCATGGGTGACCCACAGCCATCGCAAGCGATCATGCCACCAAAGCCTGGTAGATTACCGGACGATACTTGGGACTGGGGATCCGTTTTCCTTCGGCATGGGCTGCCTCTAGCCAAGCCGCCTTGGCGATCTCCACTTCTGCGAGGGCTTCGGCAGGTGTTTTGCCGAACGCAGAACATGCATCTAGATCAGGAATGTCGGCGATGTAGCCTCCATCTTCGGCGCTGTAGAAGATATTAATGTGATAGTCCTGCATTATTTATTCCTCCGGTAGCTTTAGGTCATATCGTTCCACGAGTTTCAGGAACTGCCGAATCTGGTATGGCTTCGCCCGTCCGCTCACATCTTGCAAGTTGACCAACTCGGGGACGTCCGGGTGGGAAAAGATGTGGTGGCTTCCACTGACACGAGAAAGGTGAAAGCCAAAGGCGACGACAAGCGTCACCATGTCAGAAAACCTGACGTTATGCTGGCCGGCCAAGATCTTCTTCAGAAGTTTTCGCTTGCTCATCCAGTACCTTCCAGGCTGGACTAACTTGGACTTCAGTATACCACAAACAAACCTACATGCAAGGAGATTGCGCCAATCACAGCAATTGCAGACTTGTCGCTTGCGAACACAAGAATGGAGGGTATAATGTAGATGGCGATGTAGAAACTTACATTTGTGGTATGAGGTGTGAGATTTCGCATGTGACGACGCTTGGAGGTTGCGCAGTGAAGGTGATCCAGATGACCGTCCATGATGACTTTTCATCCGAAGCAGACGCCCCTGTAGACGACCCCGGAACAAGCCAGACCGCTTCTAACTGCGAGGCGCTTTCGGCGGCACTCAGGAGGGCTAGACTGCGTCAGATGGAGCGACAACACGCCGCCGGCTATGCCAGGCGTCCTGCACAGCCAGGCGAATTTGACGTGTGGGGGGATGAACAAGTGCCATCCGCTTGATCTGCAGTACGAGACCAAACATGCCACCCACCCGTACCAAGCTTCCAGCCCATGGCCTGTCGAAAGATACCGTCTTTTCCGAAATGCAAACCGCGCGTTACCACGACGTGCAGTGGCGCAACGGCCAGGTCTTTAGCCTGGTCTTCAGCGCCGGCGACGAGGCGAACGATATCGCGAAGACGGCCTATACGACCTTTTTCTCCGAAAACGGGCTGAACCCCACGGCCTTTCCTAGCCTGCGCAAGTTCGAAACCGAGGTCGTCGCCATGGTCGCGAGTCTCGTGGGCGGCGACGCCACGACCGCCGGTAACATGACCACCGGCGGCACCGAGAGCCTGTTAATGGCTGTGCTGGACGCGCGCGAGTGGAGCAGGGTTCATAAGCCCCAGACGCGAGTACCGGAGGTCGTGCTGCCCACCACGGCCCACCCCGCCTTCGACAAGGCCGCGCACTACTTCGGCCTGAAGCTCGTTCGCATCCCCGTGCGCGGCGATTTTCGCGCCGATGTGGACGCGATGCGCAGGGCTATCACCTCCGACACGGTGCTGGTGGTCGGCTCGGCGCCGTCCTACCCGCACGGGGTCGTAGATCCAATCGCCAAATTGGCAAAATTGGGCCAAGAGCGCGAAGTTTTATGTCACGTTGATGCCTGCGTTGGCGGGATGATGCTGCCCTTTGTGCGCAAACTCGGGTATTCTGTTCCCGACTGGGACTTTCGTGTGCCCGGTGTGACCTCGATCTCGGTCGATCTGCACAAGTATGGCTATGCCGCCAAGGGCGCGTCCGTGATTCTGTATCGCGACAGAGCGCTGCGCCGCCACCAACTCTTCGCCAGCACCGACTGGCCCGGCGGTATCTACGCCTCCCCCACTATGACAGGCACCCGTCCTGGCGGCGCGATCGCCGCAGCGTGGGCAGTCTTGAATTTCTTGGGCGAGGAGGGCTACCTGCGCATCGCCGATACCGTGATGCGAACTGCCATTCGGCTACGAGACGGCATCAACGCCCTCGATGGGCTGCGGGTGGTCAGCACACCAGAAATGAGCGTGATGGCTATCGCCTCGGACAAGGTCAACATCTACGAGATCGGGGATGAGATGAGTGTGCGTGGCTGGCACCTCGATCGCCAGCAGTTCCCCCCGACCTTGCACCTGACCGTCAACTACGCCCACGCCGGTGTAGCCGACCGCTTCCTCTCGGACCTGGCGCAATCGCTGATCGTGGCGCGCAGGCCGAGCATACGCAGGACCACCAACACACTGGCGCTCAAGGCTGCGCAATCGGCGGCCAAGGCGTTGCCGGGGGGCCTGCTCAGCCGGCTGACGGCCAGCGCATCCGCGCTATTTGGTGGTGAGGACGGCCTTCCTGAGCGCTCGGCCGCCATGTATGGCGTGATGGGTACCCTGCCAAACCGCGGCGACCTGCACGAGCTGGTGCTGGACCTGCTCGAGGGTTTCACCGAGGCGCAGAAATGATGGCCGCGATATGGGCCACCACGCCTCCGATCCGCGGTTCTACCGCCGCCGGTTCGCAATGCTGAGATAGTAGAGCAGCTGCAGGATCGCCGTGACCGCCGCGGCGACGTAGGTGGTGGCGGCGGCCGTCAACACGGCGCGCGAGCCCTTCATGTCCTCGGCGGTGACCGCGATCCCCGAAGTGCTCAGTAGTCTCAGTCCGCGCCGGCTGGCATCGATCTCCACTGGCAGCGTGATAATCGTAAACAGCACCATGATGCCGAAGACGAAGATGCCAAGATAAAACAGTCCGGTCAGATTGAAGATCGCGCCCAACAAGATCAAGCCGTAGGAGAGCATAGGGCTGAAGCGTATAGCCGGCACCAGGAAGTTTCGCATTGCGATGAGCGGTGACTTGGTAGCGTGCTGCTGTGCGTGTCCCAGTTCGTGCGCTACAATGGCCATGGACGCGACCGACGCCTGGGTGGCTACGCCCTGCGACAAGCCCACAACGTGGTTGCGCGGATCGTAGTGGTCGGTTAGGCTACCGGCGATTCCCTGGAACTGCACACTGGTGCCGTAAGCCAACTGATAGGTGACGCCCAAATCGGTATCGCGCAGCAACTCCTGTCCGACCTGCTGGCCCGTTAAGCCGCGGCTGTTACGTACGCCACTCCACTTCTTGTACGAGGACTTGATGTACATCTGCGCGCCCAGCGAGATGATCATCGTAACGAAAAAAACCAACATATAGGTGGGGCTAAAAAACATAGGGCCTAGATACATAGATCGACTGCCTCCAATCTAGCGAAAGTCCGAACGCACTATTCTTTATACGCAGTATGACACGTTCGGTTACGATTACGGGTTGCTAGCATCCAATTCTGGCTATCAGGTCAGCTCGCGGCCGCCGGTGACAGGGATCAATTGGCCGGTGACAAAGCCGGCCTCGTCGGAAGCGAGATAGGCCACCAGGCCCGCCACGTCCTCGGGCAGGCCCAGCCGGCCGACGGGGATGCGAGCGATGCCGGCCGCTACAACTTCCTTGTGGGGCCGTTGCATGACCGCCGACTCCAGCTGATAGCCCCACTGCTTCATCCCGGTGTCGATATCGCCGGGCAGCACCGCGTTGACCGTGATGCCAAACTGCGCGACTTCCTGGGCCAGCGACTGGGTGAGCGCGGCTACAGCGGCCTTGCTGGCGGCGTAGGCCGCCATGTACTGCCGGGGACGAATCGCCGCCAGCGACGACATATTGATAATGCGGCCACCGCGTCGACCCTTCATGATGACCGGCAATACAGCTTTTGTTACCAGAAACGTGCCCGTGGCGTTTACTTCCAGCGTGCGTCGCCAGGCCTCATCGGCCATTTGCGCCACGGGCGATGGTCCAAAGATCGCGCCGGCGTTGTTGACCAGGATGTCGATACGTCCAAACGCAGGTAGGACCTCTGACAGCATTGCCTGGATCGACATGTTGCTCGTTACGTCAAGCTTAGCCGGCAGGCAGCGCACGCCCAGAGCCGCGATGTCTGTGGCAATAGCCTGCAATTCCTCCCATTGGCCGATGGCCGGAGTTGGCAGGCCGTCCGGCGGCGGCGCGCACAGATCGCCGACGACGATGTGTGCGCCGGCCTGCGCTAGCCGTCTGGCCACCGCTGCGCCGATCCCACCCGCGCGACCGGCGCCGGTGATGAGTGCAACTTTGTCTTGAAGATTGGGCATTGTTATGTCATTCCTTCGTGCGGGTGACCACTCGATCGATAGGTGATAAGATCGTTGTGCTGAGTATACCAGTCTTGATAAGGACCGTCAAACAGCCCGGTGCCGGCACAGCCGCCGGGGAATATCACAACGAATTAAGAACAACGAATGGCGGAATCTGACTCGGAAGCCGGTCACTCCGTTCCGCCATTCGTTGTTCTTAATTCGTTGTGATATTCCCCCTTTAGCTCTAGGAAACGGCGATCACCAAATCGGGCGTCGCCGCATCGGCCCGCGCTCGTTTTTCGTTGACCGTGAGCACAATCAGCAACCCGACCAATAGGAACAGGGCGATGGCCACGATTGCCAGGCGCAGGCCCTGCTGCTCGGCCGGCTCGACGGCCACGCCGCGGCCCTCATACATCAACGCCAGCTCAGCCGCCAAAAAGCCAAAGATCGCCGGCCCAATCCAAAACGCAAGGCGGCCGATCATGGTAAAGAAGCCAAAGAACTCGGCGCTTTGGCCGGGTGGGGCAAACAGCCCCACCATGGTGCGGCTAACCGACTGCACGCCCGCCATGGCGATGCCGGCGCCCGCACCGATCAGGATGAAGCCGATCTGCGAGTTGTTGAAATAGAGCCAGACCACTACACCGATCATCGCAATCAACGATGCGACAAGCGTGGGCTTGGCGCCGATGCGCTCCACCAGCAGGCCAAAGCCATACGCGCCGATGACGTTGGCAACCTGGACGACGATGGCGAAGGCGATGATGAGCTGTTGGCTCATGCCGAACAGCACGGCGCCGATGATCGCCGCAAACTCCAACGCGATCGCCACCCCGCCGCCGTAGACCAGGAATGCCAGCATGAACTTGACCATCTCCCGATAGCGGCCGGCCGTGCGCACAGTGTGCACCACCTGCTTGAAGGCCACACTGACATAGTTCTCGCCGGCTGGCAGGGTCTTTTTCTTCGCCCGCTCGGGCAGCCAGAGGATCAGTGGGATAGTGGACAGCATCCAAAAGATGGCAGTGATGATCATCGCCAGGCGCACGGATAAGGTGCCAGGCATCAGCAGCACCATGGGCAAGATGATTAACAAAGCGATAACGCCGCCGGCCGAACCGACAGCCCAGCCGGTGCCGGAAACCTTGCCCATCTCTTCAGGCCCGGCCAGCTCCGGCAGAAAGCCGTCGTAGAACACCTGGGAGCTGCGATAGCCGATCTCCGCCAGGATGAAGAAGGCCATGCCAAGCGCGACATCGCCCTTTTGGACGAAGAAGAGCAGGCTGGTAAAGGCGATGGCCTGGGCGGTAAAGGCCAACAAAAGGCGCTTCTTGGCGCCGGAATAATCAGCCATTGCGCCCAGGATCGGCGCGATGACCGCTACGATGAGCAAAGCGATGCCGATGGACAGGCCCCACAGGCGCGAGCCCTCGGCGCCGCCGACCACGACCTGCTTGAAGTAGGCCGAAAAGACGGCCAGATAGACGACCGAGGCATACGCCGAGTTGCCGAAGTCGTACAGGTACCAGGCCCAGCGCTCGCGCCGGGTCGAACGAGGTGGGACGGCTGCTGCGGTCATGGGCGCCTCCTTGCGCAAGATCTCAAATGAGGTAGGAGTTGATAGCCCTGACTCGCTGAGCAGCAAGAAATGGGCCAATCGATCACGGATTCAGTGGAGGAAGTCGCCGGAACAGAGGACACACGCTGACGCATGGCCCGGACCAAAATGACGGAAAGCTGCTGAGCTTGATGGGTTTGCACCAAAGCGCTCGACGTAGATGCGCTCGCGTTGTTCCGCAAGGCCAGCCAGCAGTTCGTCGATGCTCAAACCCGCTTCCAGACGCAATTTCTCGATCTCATGCGCTAACTGAGGCACCATGGGCGCCAACGGCGTCAACACGAAGACGCCATCCAAATCGACTATGTGGAGGGTGTCACCTGGCCGAATACCATATTTCGCGCGCAGATCCGCAGGCAGAGTAAGCATACCTCTTTTTCGTACCTGTACTGTCGCATCCATTGCTCTCACCTCTGCCCGGGGCCATGCCTTGGCTGACGATCAGCATTCTACTGTCAAATCACCATATGCTGCAACTAACAGCACAGGCCGGACGAACGGATTTCTTTTCCTCTGATCGGCGGCATCCGTGTAATCCGAGAGCCAGTGCCGTTCCAGGCTCTTTTTAAGTCAGACATCCATGCGCTGCACGCACAACCGTGAATGAAAACCCGGCAGGCACGGTCGGTCCCTCCGCGAGGCTGCGCACAGACCGGCCCGAGCATGGAGGAATGGCTATTTTCAAAGCAATCACACCAACAAAAGCACCCCTGTCGCCAGGATCATCACGATGACCAGGGTGCGAAAGCGTTCGTTGTTCAGTCGCCGGTCGATGCGCGAGCCGGCCAGCACGCCGAGCAAGAGAAAGGGGACGCCCAATGCGTAGCTAAGGAGGATGGAGCGTGTCAAGTGGCCGGCCAGGCCGTGGGAGATGATAACCAGGCCGCTGCTAAACAGAAACAGCGCCTGCAAGGTCGAGCGGAACTGGTCCCTGGGCCACTGCTTCAGGTCGCCATAGATGATCACAGGCGGTCCAGGCGTGTTGAACGCGCCGCCCAGACAGCCAGAGATGAAACCAACAGGATAGGCCCAAATAGAGGATCGGAGAGCCGGTACCGACTGCGGCTTAAGAAGCATATAGGCCGCATAACCGATCAAGATGACGCCAAGGACGACCTCGATCAACCGCTCGTTCAGCGAGCTGAGCGCCCAGACGCCAATCGGAACCCCCAGAGCAGCAGCGACAGCCAGTGGAGCGACCTCTCGAAGGTTGAAGCCGCGCCGGTAACGCACAAGATTGACCGCATAGAGCGTGAAGCCGGTCAAGGCGACCAGCGGCGCAGCCGTTTTGACGCCGACGACCAGCGAGATCAGCGGCATGGCCATCAATGCAAAGCCGAAGCCAGAAGTCGTTTGCAGCAAAGCAGAGAAGAAGATGATACCGAGCAACAGGACGACGCTCATGAAACCTCGAGGGAGGCGAACGGAGCGGGGCAACGAGCGCGATGGATTTCGGCCACTATAACATGAGTAAATCGCCATAACAAATGTGGACAAACAGTCGCCCAAACATCCCGATTCTCACAAAGAAGTCTATTGACAAATCCCCAATTCAGTCGTATTGTGCGATGGCGCGCTTATGAGCCAACAAGATATCGCCGCGTTGAAGCAACGCGGCGCCGTAGGCGACGTTGTAGTCACCAAACGACTACAGCCCCACTCTTTGAAGGAGACGTCAAATGGCAAAAACAACACTGGCTGTCATTCTGGGCAATCGGGACTTCTTCCCCGATCGCCTTATCACGGAGGCTCGCGCCGACGTGATGAAGCTGTTCCAGGAACTGGATATCGAGGCCGTCATCCTGGACGAAAGCGAAACCAAGCTGGGTTCGGTCGAAACCTGGACGCACGCCAAGCGCTGCGCCGAGTTGTTCCGCCAGCAGCATGCGCGCATCGAAGGCGTGCTGGTCGTGCTGTCCAACTTCGGCGATGAAAAGGGCGTGGCCGATACGCTCAAGCTCTCCGGCCTCAACGTGCCGATCCTCGTCCAGGCCTATCCCGACGACGTAAGCCAGTTTACGGTCGAGCGCCGTCGCGACGCATTCTGCGGCAAGATTTCGGTGTGCAACGATCTGCGCCAATATGGCTTCGCCTACTCGCTGACCGAACTGCATACGAGTCACCCACTCTCCAACAGCTTCCGAGCCGACCTCAAACGGTTTATCGGCGTGTGCAAGGTGGTCAACGGCCTGCGCAACGCGCGCCTGGGCGCGATCGGCGCTCGCCCGAACGCGTTCAACACCGTGCGCTTTAGCGAGAAGCTCCTGCAAGCCAACGGCATCAGCGTGTCCACGATCGATTTGTCCGAGATTTTTGGCTTTGCCGGCAAGTTGACGGACACGGATCCGCGCGTCGTGCGGAAACTGGAGGACATCAAGGCCTACGCCAGGCATGGCAGCGTGCCGCCGCCTTCGCTGGTGCGCATGGCAAAGCTGGGCATCGTGATCTCCGACTGGATGGATCAATACGACTTAGATGCCAGCGCCGTGCAGTGCTGGAACTCCATTCAAAAGAACTACGGTGTCAATGCCTGTACGTTGATGAGCATGATGAGCGACAGGCTCATGCCCTCGGCCTGCGAGGTCGACATCACCGGCGTGGCGTCGATGTATGCGCTGCAGCTCGCATCCGGCACACCCAGCGCGTTGGTAGACTGGAACAACAACTACGGCGATGACCCGAACAAGTGCGTGTTCTTCCACTGCGGCAACTGGGCTAAGAGCTTCCTACCCGATATCGAGATCAAGACCGCCGAGATCCTGGGCACGATGTTAGGTGAAGAAAACACGTACGGTGCGGTGGCCGGCCGCGTGCCCGCCGGGCCGGTGACCTATGCGCGCATCAGCACAGATGACGTGAACGGCCTGATTCAGACCTACATGGGCGAAGGGCAGATGACCGCCGATCCGCTGGATACCTTCGGCAGCCGGGCCGTGGTGGAAGTGCCCGGCCTGCAGCGGCTTCTTAAAGTCATCTGCAAGAACGGTTTTGAGCATCACGCGGCGATGAATGCCTCGAACTCAGCCGCTGTTTTGGCCGAGGCGTTTGAGACGTACTTCGATTGGGACGTCTATCACCATCAAGGTTGAGACCTTGTAACGCCCATGTGCAAATGATCAGGTTGGCACTTGATACTCGCCTTTGCAAGGGTGGCAAGTGGCAAGTGGCAAGTGGCAGGTGGCAGGTGGCAGTGTTGCACCATGCGAGGAACTCTTGCGCAACGCCCCACAAACAGATATAATTTGGTCGCACTCCGCAAGCCCCACAAGATACAGTGAGGCTTGTGTCGCTTCGGTCCATAAGGAGGGTGATGCTGTGTGCCCCGACTGCGACCTGGTCCACCCAACCAAGAGCCTCTTTTCACCATCGAGATGTTGAATCAACGGCCCACGTCGCACCCTAAGTGCGCTTCGTGGGCCGTTTTGTCGGAAGTTGAGCTGTGACGAACAACAAATTGACTCTTCCCCGCCTGGAACGCCTGCTCTTCGAGGCCTGCGACATCCTGCGCGGCAACATGGACGCCTCGGAGTACAAAGAGTACATCTTCGGCATGCTCTTCCTCAAACGGCTGAGCGACCAGTTCGAACGCGACCGGCAGGCGCTGCGCGCCGGGTATCAGGCGAAGGAGCTGCGCGCCGAGCTGGTCGAGCAGCAACTGGAAAACCCCGACAAGTACGATTTCTACGTGCCGCTCGAGGCCGCGCTGGGAGCAGGTGCGCCACTTCAAGACCGACGTGGGCACCAGGCTGAACAAGGCGCTGGCAGCCATCGAGGATCACCCGCACAACGCCCGGATCCTGGAGGGCGTGCTGTCCGGCATCAACTTCAACCGCAAGATCGGCCAACGTTTACTCAAGGACGAGACCCTGGTCGAGTTCATCCAGCACTTCGACGCCATCCCCCTCGACAACGCCAGCTTCGAGTTTCCCGACCTGCTGGGCGCAGCCTACGAGTACCTGATCAAATACTTCGCCGACAGCGCCGGCAAGAAGGGCGGCGAGTTCTACACGCCGGCCGAGGTCGATCGCCTGCTGGTCCTGTTGCTCGATCCCCAGGAAGGCATGGAGATACTGGATCCCACGGCCGGCTCGGGCGGCATGCTGATCCACGCCAAGCAGCTCGTGGAGGAGACCGGCGGCAACCCACGCAACCTGGTGCTGGCCGGCCAGGACAACAACGGAACCACCTGGGCCATCTGCAAGATGAACATGATCTTGCACGGCATCAACGCCTCCGACATCCGCCAGGGCGACACGCTGGCCGAGCCGCAGCACATCGGCCGCAACGGCGAGCTGCGCACCTTCGACCGGGTGATCGCCAACCCGCCCTTTTCGCAGAACTACACCGCCGCCGGCATGCAGTACAAGGAGCGCTTCCGGGTGTTTATGCCGGAGAAGGGCAAGAAGGCCGACCTGATGTTCGTGCAGCACATGGTGGCCGTCGCCAAGGCCAACGGCAAGGTGGCGGTGATCATGCCGCACGGCGTGCTCTTCCGCGGGGGCGAGGAGCGGACCTGCCGTCAACGCTTTATCCAGGACGGCATCCTGGAGGCTGTGATCGGCCTGCCCGGCGGCCTGTTCTACGGCACGGGCATCCCGGCGTGCGTGTTGGTGCTCAACAAGGCCGGCGCGGGCCAGCGCGACCACGTGCTCTTCGTCAACGCCGACCGGGAGTACCGGGAAGGCAAGAACCAGAACAGCCTGCGGCCCGAGGACGTCGAGAAGATCGCCCACGTCTACCGCAACCGGCTGGAGGTGCCCGCCTACAGCCGGCTCGTGCCCTATGCCGGCCTGCAAGTCGAGGAATACAATCTCAACATCCGGCGCTACGTCGACAACAGCCCGCCGCCCGAGCCGCAGGACGTACGCGCCCATCTGCACGGCGGCCTGCCCGCGGCCGAGGTCGAGCGCTTGGAGCCTTATTTTGGCAGTTATGGTGGGGTGCGGGAGATGCTGTTCATCGCGAAAAACCCCCTCCCCAACCCTCCCCCTCAGAGGGGGAGGGGGCCAGATACGTTCCAAACCCTCGCTGAGGAAGGGGGCCTGATGACTCCCTCGTCATCCGCGGAGAGTGTGGGCCTAAGAACTTCCTCTTCCTCTGAAGGGACACCGGACCAACGGACTCCCTCCCCCTCGGAGGGGGAGGGTTGGGGAGGGGGTTCCTACCTCGCCTTCCACCCCACCCTGCGCACCCGCAACGCAATCAAGCGCACGGTCGAGACCGCGCCCGGCGTGGCGGCGACGCACGCGGCATTTCACAACGCCCTGGACGACTGGTGGCGGGTCAGCGTCAGCGCGATCGAGGGGTTAGCTCACAGCAACAACGTCTTCAACCTGCGCCGGCGCTTTGTCGACACCATCGCCGCGGCGTTGACGCCCTTGGGCCCGCTCAACGTACACGAAGTGCGCGGGGCCATGGCTAACTATTTCAAGACCCTGGAGGCCGACTTCAAGTCGATTGCGGCCAGCGGCTGGAACGCCGAGCTGATCCCCGACGACGAGATCCTGGCCAGCCAGTTTCCCGACGTGCTGGAACAAGTGGCCCGGGCCGAGGCGCGCATCGCCGAGCTCCAAGCGTTGTTCGCTTCAGCCGACTCCGAGGAGGAGGACGGCGGAGAGAGCGACGACGAGACCGGCCTATTGCCGGCCGGCGAGGCCGCGGCAGCTTCGCAAACAGATCGGCGAGCAGAGCGCGTGGCTCAAGCAGGTGGTCAAGGAGGCCCGAGGGATGGTCGACCTGCTCGCGACCCGCGCCAGGCACGCCCAGTTGCTGAGCGTGGGGCAGGCCAAGAGCGCCTTCACCGCGGGTCTGGCCGGCCGCGAGCCGGACTTCGCCAGCGTCGAGCGCATCCTGGCCGTAGCCGCCTTGGGTAACCTGGAGCCAGAGCTGGCCGGCCAGTTGCGAGCGCAGGCCGAGGAAGGCCGGCAATTGCAGGAGTCGATCGCCCAGGCCGAGGCGCGCCTGGCGCGGCACAAGGCATTGGAGGACGAGCTGCGCCTGCTCAAGCAGGAGGTCAAGGCCGTGGCTCGCCGCCAGGACGAGCTGGTGGCCCAGGCCCGCAGCCAGATCGACCCGGCCGCGGCCCAGGCGCTGATCCTGGCCCGGCTGCACCGCCTGCTGCACGAGCAATACGACGACTACCTCCGCCGCTACCGCCGCGAGCTGGTGGCCGCGGTGGAGACGTTGTGGGACAAGTACGCCGTCACAGCCAGGGACATCCTGGCCGAGCGCGACCGCGCGGCGGCGGAGTTGGAGCGGTTTTTGGTGGAGTTGGGGTATGACTAATCCTATCGAGTTACCCGTCGATTGGCAATGGGGACCTCTAACGGAAATTGCTGAGTTGAATCCCCCGGTCTCTCTCGGCAACCTTCCAGACGATTGGATCGTTACGTTTCTGTCGATGCCCGACGTCGGAGAGAACGGAAGAATCATTCGTCGTCAGTCCCGGCTGCTTGGTGAGGTCAAGTCAGGTTATACACGTTTCCTGGAAAACGATGTGCTTTTCGCCAAGATCACTCCATGCATGGAGAATGGAAAGGGCGCTCTGGCGACGAAACTTGAAAACGGCTATGGACTCGGTAGTACAGAATTCCACGTTCTTCGTGCCAACGAAAAAGGCGATGCTGAGTTTATCTATCACGTGGCTCAATCTCGGAGTTTGAGACAGAAGGCCGAAGCCTACATGACTGGTTCTGCCGGTCAGCAACGAGTCTCGGCTGATTTCTTTGGAAGGCACCCGGTGCCGCTCCCGTCGCTCCCCGAACAGCGCAAAATCGCCCGCATCCTCACCACCGTCGACGACCTGATCGACCGTACCGTGGCGCTGATCGCCAAGCTGCGGGCCATCAAGCAGGGACTGATGCACGACCTGCTGACGCGCGGCGTCGACGAGCACGGTCAACTCCGCCCGCCGCGGGAGGAGGCGCCGGAGCTGTACAAGGAGTTGGCGGTGGGGTGGGTGCCGAGGGAGTGGGAGGTGAGAACCCTTGGAGCGATTGTCAAGGAACAAGGTGGGTTTGTTCAGACGGGTCCATTTGGCAGTCAACTGCACGCTGAAGAGTATGTTGCTTCTGGTGTTCCGGTGATCATGCCTCAGGATATCAAAGAAGGATCAATCCTGATGGACAAGATTGCCTCCATTACAAACCAAAAAGCGCAACAGCTTGCCCGTCACATCGTAGTCACCAACGATGTGGTATTCGCCCGCCGCGGCGACTTATCCCGTTGTGCGGCAATAAGTGAAAGAGAGACTGGCTGGCTATGCGGGACTGGTAGCATGTTGCTAAGACCGCCTGCCGAAGCAATTAACGCTCGGTGGCTTTCGTACTTCTACAGGCACGAAATGAGCCAAAGGCAAATCCTGGCTCGGGCAGTTGGTTCGACTATGGTAAATCTCAACTCATCGCTATTGAACCAACTTCTTATTGCCTGCCCCTCCAACGAGGAGCAAGGACGGATCGTACAGCGATTGGATAGCTTGGATCAACAGATCGCTTCTGAGGAAGTACACCGACACAAGCTGCAGTTGATCAAGACCGGCCTCATGCAAGACCTGCTCACAGGCAAGGTTCGAGTCACCGTGGACTGAGCTACGGCGCCAAGAGTTCAACCCGTATCGCGCCGGCAACCCCGTCGGCGCCAGACCCTTCGGGTTTCTCGTCCTTGATCAAGTTCTCGGTTCGAGAAGATATCGCCCTTTACCAGGTAGCGAGTTCGACAAGGGAAACCCGAAGGGTCTTAGATGTAAAGAGCTTGCCCTTTGCCAGCCAGAGGAGTTTGCCGTCCCCGGAAAGGCCTCGACCAGGGTGCAACCGGGCTAATCGAGAAGTTTGTCGCGGCCTTCGGTGCCGGAGTTGCCATGTAGCCGGGTTAATGGGCATCATTGCCGGTTATTAGACCCTTCGGGTTTCTCTGCTCGAACCCGCTACCTGGAAAAATGCGACGTTTGCTCGAACCCGCAATTGAGTCAAGGACGAGAAACCCGAAGGGTCTGGTAACGCGAAACACGCCCATTGCGGACGATTCGATTGGAGACCCGAGCGAAACGTTGTATACTTGAAGCAACCTATCCAGGCCAGCCCGTGCTGATCCGCCAGGTGCGCTCCGAGGTCGAGCAGACCATTATGGTGCGGTCACCAAGGATTGTGGTACAATCCCGATGACGGTGTGACCCTGCCGGCCCCAAAGCAGCCGGTAGTCAACCGGAATCCGGATCGGTCTGTTGTGGACGGTGACGAGACCATGAGTGAACTAGACCTGTTGAAGCGTATCACAGTGAATCCACGCATTTTCGGGGGCAAGCCAATTGTCCGCGGACGACGCCTAGCCGTCGAGCATATTCTAGGTATGCTGGCTGCGGGCGACACCTCACAGACACTTCTCGAAGCCTACCCGTGGCTAGAGCCAGACGATATTCGTGCCTGCCTGCTTCTATGCAAGCTCGACCGAAAGGAGGCACCCCTATGATTGACATGACATTCGAACAGGTAGTGAAGGCAGTCCGCCGATTCCGTCCGGAGCAGAAAGCGGCCCTGATCAAGACTCTCCAAGAAGAACCGATTCCTTCCAGCCCAACCCGCCAGGAACTGATCGCCGAACTCGATGCCCTGCGCGCAGCCGGCGCGTTTGACCGAGTTCGATAGTCTGCGCAACCAATATGCCAGTCCCGCGCTGCAACAGGTCTCTGACCGGCAACTGCTGGCCGCAATCCACGAAGCGTCGACAGAGTATGAGATAGACCTGGCAGAACTCTCCGACCATGACAATTGAACGTCTTTATGTCGTAGACACCAACGCGCTGATCTGGCATCTAAGCGATGATCGAAAACTGACGACGCAAGCCCGCGAGATCTTCGCTGCGGCTGAGCGCGGCGAGACTTGTCTGGTCATTTCTTCGGTAGTCATGGCGGAGCTTTACTACGCCGACAAAAAGTTCGGGCTCTTTTCCGATTTCGATGCCCTGTTTCGCCGACTGCAAGCTGCGCCGCAATTTCGCTTTGCGCCGTTCGACGCCGAGCACGTACTGGACTTCGACCAGAATCAGGACGTTCCTGAGATGCACGACCGCATCATCGCCGGCTTGGCAAGACGGCTAGGCGTTCCTATTGTTACCTCCGATCCAAAAATCGCCGAAGCCGCGTCGACGACCGTAGTCTGGTGAGCTTAGCTGCCAATCCCGGCGGGCCGCAACATGTCTGAATACACCTTCGTCGAAAAGCCCTTCCTCGACCAACTGCGCGGCCTGGGCTGGCAGGTGATCGACCAGGGGCACGGTGCCATTCCGACCGACCCGGCACAGAGCCTACGCACCAGCTTTCGCCAGCTCGTGCTGCCGGAGGTGTTCCGCACCGCGTTGTTGACCCTCAACACCCTGCCCGACGGCACACCCTGGCTCGCCGAGCGCCAGGTGGCCCAGCTCTACGACGAACTGACCGGCCAACCCGGCGCGCTGATCGAGGCCAACGAGGCGGTGCAGGAGCTGTTGGTTAAGGCCGTCGTCGACCGCAATGAGCACACCGGCGAGGAGTACCCGACGGTCCGGCTGATCGACTTCGAGCGCCCGGAGCGCAACCTCTACCACGCCATCAACCAGTTTCGCATCGACACGCCCGGCCGGGTCAAGGACTTCATCATCCCCGACGCCGTCCTCTTCGTCAACGGCATCCCGCTGGTGACGGTGGAGTGCAAAGAAGCTAACGCCTTCACGGCCAACCCGCTCTACGAGGCCTACGTCCAGATCCGCCGCTACAGCGACCAGCGCGAGGAGACCCGCCTGGCCGGCCTGAGCGAGGGGGAGCCACGGCTGTTCCACTTCAACCAGTTCAACATCATCACCTGCGGCGACGCGGCCCGCTTCGGCAGCCTGACCGCCACCGAGGAGTACTTCTACCCCTGGCGTGACATCTACCCGCCCGGCTACCAGCATTACACCCCGCCCCTCGGCGAGGCCAGAGAGCAGGAGGTGCTGATCCAGGGCCTGCTGCCGCCGGCCACCTTGCTCGACATCGTGCGCAGCTTCGTGGTCTTCCGCACGGTCGAAGGGCGGCGGGTCAAGGTGGTCTGCCGCTATCCGCAGTACCGGGCCGTGGGCAAGATCGTCGACCGGCTGCGCGGCAAAGCGACGCCGGCTGAGCGCTCGGGCGTGGTCTGGCACACGCAAGGCTCCGGCAAGTCGCTCACCATGGTCTTCGCCGTGCGCAAGCTGCGCCGCTGCGATGACCTGCGCGACTACAAGGTGGTGCTGGTCAACGACCGCACGGACCTGGAGGAGCAGCTCGGCGAGACCGCGCTGCTCTCCGGCGAGAAGCCGGTCGTGATCGAGCGCATCGACGACCTGCACAAGCTGGCCACGCCCAGCTCGAACCTCAACCTGGTGATGGTGCACAAGTTCCAGGACGCCACGGACGACGACGACCTGCCCGACTACCTGACGGCGCATCTGCCGTCGGCCGGCCGGCCAGCGCTTGGGCCGGAAGAGCCGCCCAGCGGCAGGCAGTTCATCTATCCGAGGCTGGATAAACGCCCGGCCCAGCGCGCCCGCGCGGCCGAGCCGCCGCCCGAATACAGAATCTTCGACGAGATCAATCCCTCCGACCGCATCATCCTGATGATCGACGAGGCGCACCGCAGCCAGGGCGGCCAGCTCAGCCAAAACCTGTTCGACGCCTTCCCAAACGCCACCCGCATCGCCTTCACCGGCACGCCTTTGATCGCGGACCGCTTTGCCGCCAAGAACCTGCTCACCCGCCAACGCTTCGGCGGCTACATCGACACCTACACGCTGCACGACTTGGTGGCCGACGGCGCCACGGTCAAGATCCTCTACGTCGGCAAGACCGCGCACACCTCGCTGGCCGATCCGCTGATCTTCGAGCGCCGCTTCGAGGACCTCTGCCGTCCGTTGAGTGACGACCAAGTGGCCAAGCTCAAGGCCAAATACGGCACCAGCGGCGACATCCTGGAGGCCGAGCGGCGCATCGAGGCCATCGCCCAGGACCTGGTGGACCATTACGTCGACAACATCCTGCCCGACGGCTTCAAGGCACAGGTGGTGGCGTCGACGCAACTGGCGGCTTTGCGCTACCAGCGCGCCATCGAGCAGGCGCTCGCCCGCCGCCTGGCCGCCGAGCGCGGCCGGCCTGACGCCGATCCGGATGTCGTCGCGGCCATCGCCTTTCTGAAGGTGCGCACAGTGATCTCCGGCCAGGGCACCAATGAATTGGCCGAGATCACGGCCGTCCGCAAGCAGGACAAGGACGACAATGCGGTCGAGAATTTCAAGCGCGCCTTCGAGGCCGGCGATCCCGCTCAGGGTAGAGAGCCTAAGCCGCTCACCGGCATCGCCTTTCTGATCGTCGTCGACATGCTGCTCACCGGCTTCGATGCGCCGATCGAGCAGGTGATGTACGTCGACAAGCGGGTGCGCGAGCACAACCTGCTGCAAACCATCGCCCGGGTCAACCGCACAGCCGCCGGCAAAAACTGTGGCTACATCGTCGACTACATCGGTCTGACCCACCACCTGCAAGAGGCGTTCGCTATCTACGCCGAGGAGAGCCAGCGGGACCTGGCCCAGTCGCTGGCAAGCATCGACAGCGAGCTGCCCATCCTGGAGCAGCGCTATCAGCGGCTGCTCAACCTCTTCCGTGACCACGGCCTGCGTGAGATCGACGACTTCGTTCAGCAGCGGATCGAGCAGCCGGCGCAGGAATACGCCGTCTTGCAGCGCATCCTGGATCTGCTGGAGGACATCAAGCTGCGGGCCGATTTCGAGGTCTACTTCAAGAAGTTCCTGCAGAGCCTCAACATCATCCTGCCCGACAGCCGGGCCAATCCCTATCGCGTGCCTGCCCGCCGCTTCGGCTACCTCCTGGCCCAGATCAAGCAGCGCACCAAGGACAGCTCGTTGACGCTGGCCGGCGTGGGCGAGAAAGTGCGCAAGCTGATCAACGACTACCTCGTGAGCGAGGGTATCGACCCGGCCATCCCCACGATCGAGATCACCGACCCCGACTTCGCCCAGCACCTCGCCGGCCAGTCCGATCCCAAGGCCAAGGCCAGCGAGATGGAGCACGCCATCCGTAAACACTGCAAGGTCCACCTGAACGAGGACCCGGTTTTCTACGGCCGGCTCAGCGACAAGCTGGAAGCCCTAATTCGCCAATACGAGGACAATTGGGTGCAGCTTGCGGTCGAACTGGAACAACTGGCTGACGAAACCCAAGCCGGCCGGCGGTCAGCCGGCGAAGCCCTGCCTCCGAGCGTGGCGCCCTTCCACGACCTAATCGTCCAGGTCGCCTTCGCGGCCGATGCGCCGCCCGAACACGCCGCGGCCATCGAACGCCTGGCGCAGCAGGTGGTCGAGGTGCTGCGCGGCCGCATCGGCCTCGTCGACTTCTGGCAGAAGCCGTATGAGGTCAACCAGCTCAAGGGCGCCCTGTCGGATCTGTTCCTGCTCAGCGGCGTCCCCGAGCTGGAAGCCCAGACCGACCACCTGGTGGCCGAGGTCGCTACCCTGGCCAAGCACCGCCAGGAGCGGCTGCTGGCCGGCATCTGAGCCGCAGCCATGCCCACCTACAAAGACATCGACTACGCCCTGGTCCGCAGCGGGCGGCGCAAGACGGTCAGCATCTTCGTCGAGCGCGACGGCAGCGTGACCGTACGCGTGCCGGAGCATCTCCCAGACGCCGAGATCGAGCAGATCCTCGAAAGCAAGCGCGCCTGGATCTACAAGCATCTCGCCGAGTGGCGCGACCTCAACGCCACCCAGGTACAGCGCGACTACGTCGGCGGCGAGACCTTCCTCTACCTGGGCCGGCGTTACCGCTTGAAATGGGTGGATGAGCAGGCGCAGCCCCTTGTGCTGCGCGGCGGCTATTTTCTCCTGCGGCGCAACCCCAAGACGCAGGCGGCGCCGGCTGAAACTTTCAAAGCCTGGTACATCGCTCGCGGCCGCGCGCGGATCCCTGGGCGTGTGCTTTATTACGCTACTCGGCTGGGGGTTAACGTTCGCCAGGTGCGGGTGATGGAGCTTCAGCATCGCTGGGCCTCCTGCTCGGCCAAGGGCTATTTGAACTTCCACTGGCGCTGCATCATGGCCCCCGTGTCCGTGCTCGACTACATCATCGTCCACGAGCTGGCCCATCTCATCGTGCCCGACCACAGCCTCGCCTTCTGGAACGAAGTGGACAAGATTCTGCCCGACTATCGCGAGCGCCAGGTCTGGTTACGCATGCATGGCGCCGGAATGGACCTGTGAGGAGACCATGCGCAAAATCACATTGGGTATGCTGAGAACTTAGAAAGGTCCAGTCTTCCATGACTGGACCTTTCTTGCTAATGAATTGAATCCTGGGGCAACCTGTGCTATCATCGGTCTGCACGCCAAAGCGCGTGATTCCACCATCTGCAATAACAGCTACGAGGTGGTTGTCAATGACCGACACGCTCCTCTCCGCCCTCGCCCGAATCTACCCCCCAGCCCGCCTGCTGACCCATCCGGCTCAACTGGCACCCTACGAATGCGACGCGCTGACTGCCATGCGCGTCCGCCCGCGTGCTGTCGTTCTGGCCGAAACTCAAGATGAAGTGATCGAGACGGTGCGCCTCTGCCACCGCCTGGGCGTGCCCTTCGTGGCGCGCGGCAGCGGCACCAGCCTCTCCGGCGGGTCACTACCCATCGCCGATGGGATCGTGATCGCCCTGAACCGGCTAAACCACATCCTGCGCCTCGACCCGAAGGCGCGCGTCGCGGTGGTCGAGCCGGGCGTGATCAACTTGGACGTCAGCAAAGCCGCCGCGCCCTTCAATCTCTATTACGCGCCCGATCCGGCCAGCCAGTCCGTCTGCACCATCGGCGGCAACGTGGCCTTTAACTCCGGCGGGGTGCACTGCCTGAAATACGGCATGACCAGCAACCACATCCTGGGCATCAAGGCGGTGCTGGCCGACGGCGAGGTCGTCACCCTCGGCGGCGACAGCCTGGAGGCGGCCGGCCCTGACCTACCGGGCTTCTTTGTCGGCAACGAGGGGCTGTTCGGCATCGCGCTCGAGATCACCCTGCGCCTGATCGCCCGGGTCGAGACCTACCGCACGGTGCTGGCGGCCTACCACTCGCTCGAAGAGGCCGGCAATGCCGTCTCGATGATCGTGGCTTCAGGGCTGCTGCCCGGCGCGCTTGAAATTATGGATCCGCTGGCGATCAAGGCTACCGAGGAGGCCGCCCACGCCGGCTACCCGCTCGAGGCCGGCGGCCTGCTGATCGTCGAACTCGAAGGCGAGACGGTGCAGGTCGAGGCCGATTTCGCCCAACTGCACGAGATCATCCGCCAGTCAGGCGCCTATGAAATCCGGCCGGCACGAAACGACGCCGAGCGACTGCTGATCTGGAAGGGGCGTAAAGGCGCGTTTTGGGCCGTGGGCCGGCTCAGCCCGCAGTACGTTGTGCAGGACGGTGTGGTGCCGCGCAGTCACCTGGGCGCGGCCTTGGCGGAAATCCAGGAGCTGAGTGAAAAGTACGACCTGCGAGTGGCCAACGTCTTCCACGCCGGCGATGGCAACCTGCACCCGTTGATTCTGTACGATGCTCGTGTGCCCGGCGCGTTCGATCGGGCCGAGGAGATGGCCGGCCACATCCTGGACATGTGCATCCGGCTGGGTGGTTCGATCACCGGCGAACACGGAGTGGGTATGGAAAAGCGCGTCCACCTGCCGGCCATGTACGGCGAGACCGACATGGCTACGATGGTGCGTCTGCGGCAGGCGATGGATCCGAAGGAGATTGCGAATCGGGGGAAGATGCTGGCGGTGGAGAGTGGACCCTGGCTCGCCGGTTCCGAGGATAGGCGAGAGTGGAGAGTGGAGGGTGGGGAACAGGGAGCGGCGAGCGAAGGACATCTTTCTGAGATCGAGGACGTATCCGGAGTGGTTAATCCTGAGACCGTCGTAGAGGTTCAGGAGGCCGTACGGACGTTTCGGCGGCTGATGATGCGTGGCGGCAGCAGCAAGCCTGGACTGTCCACGCCCGGTAGCGATGACATCACAGTGGTCAACATGAGCGGGTTGCGCGGGGTGGTTGATTATGAGCCGAACGAGTTTGTATTTACGGCTTTGGCCGGCACGCCGGTGGCCGAGGTGGTCGCGATGCTGGCTGAGCACGGCCAATACCTGCCGTTTGACCCGCCTTTTGCAGCCGCCGGCGCGACATTGGGCGGTGCCGTTGCTTCCGGCCTGAGTGGGCCGGGCAGGTATCGCTACGGCGGCGTGCGTGATTTTGTGATCGGCGTGCGTTTTGTAGACGGCCTCGGCCAGTTGGTGCGCGGCGGCGGCAAGGTGGTGAAGAACGCGGCGGGTTTCGACCTGCCCAAACTCATGGTGGGCAGCCTGGGCCAGCTGGGCGCGCTAGTGGAGCTGAGTTTCAAGGTGTTCCCCAAGCCGCCGGCCTTTGCCACGCTGCGAGTCGACTATCCGTCGCTGGCCGCGGCGATCGAAGCGATGGCGATCTTGGTGATGAAGCCGTTGGATATCGAAGCGGTCGATCTGGAGCCTTCCTCCACTGGCGCCGGTCTTTGGGTGCGCATCGGCGGCCGGGAGGATCAGCTCGAACCGCGGATGCAACGTCTCCAAGGGCTACTCGGCAGCGGCGAGATGCTGCTCGGCGATACGGAGCAAGCGTACTGGCAGAGCATTGGCGAGTTCCAATGGATTGCCAACGGCGAGACGCTGGTGAAGACGCCCTTAACTGCGGTGCAGATCGTTGCCTTCGAACGGAAGCTGGCAGAATTGGATGTGCGGAGGCACTACAGCGTTGCCGGCAACGTCGCCTGGGTCGCTCTACCAAAAGGCGACCAGGTGGCAACGTTGGATGAGGCGCTGAAGACGCTGGGCTTGGCCGGCCTGGCCATCCGCGGGGCCATCAGCGGGCCGCTCCTCGGCATCCGCACAAGCGAGCCGTTCTACCGGCGGGTCAAACAGACGCTCGATCCGGATGGCCGCTTAATCGGTCCGTAACGAGCAGATCGCAGTTTGGACATCCGGATGCTGGATACTGGGCGTCTTCGGCCATGGACGAAGGTGGATCAACGCCCCTCCGATCCGCGGCTCCGCCAATCCGCGGTTCTCAGGTAAGGTAAACGACCATGTTGGCAAAGCTCCTCGCACAACAACTCGGCCATCCGTCAAACATCACAGGCAAATGGGTGTTGGCGCCGCTCTGGAATCGACGCAATCATGTCTTGAATGACGTTGCGTTGGCGAAGCTGGATTTGCGGCCGGACGACCGGGTATTGGAAGTGGGATTTGGCGGCGGGTACCTACTTGGCCGGATCGCCGAGGTTGTCACCGAAGGTTCCATCGCCGGAGTTGACGTGTCTGAGGCGATGGTCGCCTACAGCCGCAAGCATTGCCAATCACTGTTCAAGACAGGACGCCTCGATCTCCGCTGCACGCCGGCGGAAACGCTGCCCTTCCAGCCGGCGCAGTTTGATAAGGCATGCACGGTCAACTCGATTTTCTATTGGAACGATGCCCAGCGAGCACTCTCGGAGCTTTGGCGAGTGCTGAAGGTGGATGGCGTTCTAGCCATCTGTTTCACCTGCAAGGAAAGCCTGCAGACCAGAGACTTCATCCAGCATGGTCTGACGCTGTACGACGCTGACGCTGTCCGTGAAATGATGGCTACAGCAGGTTTCCACGACATGACCATCGATCGGTTCTCAGACCAACATCGGGACTTCTGGTGTGTGACGGCAAAGAAGCTGTCGCAATAACCCGCTTCCATTGATCGCAGGAGTGCAACTCTCCACCCTCCACTCTCCACCCTTCACTACCCCCGAGGTCTGCCATGCAGCACAGTATCCCCGTCGAAACCCTTGGCCCGCAGGGCGATATCATGGCCCACGCGGTGCAGGCTTGCGTTCACTGCGGCTTCTGCCTGCCGGCTTGCCCAACCTATCGCCTTCTGGGCGAAGAGATGGACTCGCCGCGCGGGCGCATCTTGCTGATGAAGGAAGTACTGGAAAGTGCGCTGGAACTTGACCAGGCCATGCCCTACGTGGACCGCTGCCTTGGCTGCGTCGGCTGTGTGCCGGCCTGCCCGTCGGGAGTACCTTATGGCGAGCTGCTAGCATCTTTTCGGGCCTATGCCGAACCACGTCGCACCGACCGACCGGCAGCCGAACAGACCACGCGTCTGCTGCTGAAAGAGACACTCCCCTATCCCGCACGCTTCCACGCGGCAGCTACGCTGGGACGGCTTGCCCGGCCGTTTGCCAGGCTGGCGCCAAACCAATTGAAAGGGATGATGGACCTTCTGCCGGCTAATCTACCCAAAGCCGCGCCGCTGCCCGCTTTCTACCCAGCCGAAGGTCCGCGACGCGCGCGCGTGGCGCTGCTGGCAGGTTGCGTGCAGCAGGTGCTAGCTCCGGAGATCAACTGGGCCACGCTGCACGTGCTAGCGCACAACGGCATCGAGGTGCTGATTCCGCAGTCCCAAGGCTGCTGCGGCGCGCTGTCGATCCATATCGGCGAGGCTGAGCAGGCGCGCAGCCTGGCGCGGGCCAATCTGGCTGTCTTCCCCGAGGACGTGGACGCGGTGATAACCAACGCGGCCGGCTGCGGTTCGGGGATGAAAGAATACCCGATGCTATTCAAGGGCATGGAGGAAGAGACGCGAGCCGCAAGCTTCGCGCAACGAGCGGTGGACGTCAGCGTTTTCTTACAGCAGACCGGGCTGGCCGAGCCGCCGCCGCTTGCCCGGCCGCTCATCGTCGCCTATCACGACGCCTGCCATCTGGCCAACGCCCAAGGCGTGCGCAACCAGCCGCGCCAGCTACTCGCCAGCATCCCCAACCTCACCGTCGTCGAGATCCCCGAAGGCGAGTTGTGTTGCGGCTCAGCCGGCACGTACAATATGCAACAGCCTGAGCTGGCCGGCCAGCTTGGAGAACGCAAGGCCAAGAACGTCCTGGCGACAGGCGCCGAGGCCATTGTCACAGGCAACATCGGCTGCCTCACGCAGATCGGCCTGCACCTGGCGCGGCTGGGTAAACCGCTGCCGATGTTGCACACCATCCAGGCGCTGGACCTGGCGTACCAGCACAAATTGTAGCAGACCCATCGTATTAGAAAATCAGCCGCAATCCGAGGACAATCAGCATCACCAACACCAGTTTGCTAAACACGGCCTGATTGACGCGACCTGCCAATAGCGTACCGAGGACCAAACCCAACGTCATGGGGATTAGGGCTAGCAAAAAGGCTTGCCAGACTTCCGTGTTGATGCTGCCGCTGGCGGCGTGGGTCACAACCACAACAAGATCGACCGCCAGGAAGAAGCTCTGCAGATTGCCAAGAAACTCGCTGGGCGTCCACCTGCGGCAGTTGCCGTAGATCACCACCGGCGGCCCCGACGTGTTGTAGGCGCCACCGAGCACCCCTGACAGAAAGCCCACCAGATACGGCCAGAAGGCGCCGTCGAGACGAGGCAGCTTGAGCTTGAGCAGGCCATAGACGGCGTAACCGACAATGACGACGCCCAGGATCGTCAAAACGACGGCCTCGTCGACGCGTTTGAGCATCAGTACGCCCAGAGGGATACCCACCACCGCTGCCGCGATCAGCCGCCACACCACGCGTAGATCGAGCTTGTCACGGTACCGGATCACTAAAATGATCTCCACCGTCAGACCGATCATGGCAACTAGGGGGGAAGCAATCTGGATGCCGACCAGGCTCACCAGCAAGGGCATACCGACCATGGCGGTGCCAAAACCCACCAAACTTTGCGTGAAGACGGCGAAGAAGACGACAAGAAGGTAGAGAGCAATTTCCATGGAGGTAGTGTACCACTGAGTGCTCTGTTAGGTTGAAAAGTGTGATTGTCATCTCTTTGTAATTCGTGACCCGTCATTCCTGCGAAAGCAGGAATCCATCCGGCTGGTGGTCAACACGAGTTTACCAGATGGATTCCTGCTTTCGCAGGAATGACGGGTCACAGCTACCAAACTTCAACCTAACAGAGCACTGAGGATGCCAAACGGGCAAAATTATTCCCGTGCGGCGATCTCCGGCGCCTGGTCAATGGGCAAAAATGGAGCACCCATTCCCCGGTCATTCCTGTCCCCTTTGGGGGCAAGAATCCATCCGGATTGCGGTGAATGCAAGCTTACCCGATGAATTCCTGCTCCCAAAGGGGACAGGAATGATGGGGGAGCAGTTACAAAAAATTGGTCATTCACTCGTTTGGTGGTATGATAACCACCGTTTGAGCAGCAATCCAAGCAAATAGAGGACCCTCGTGCTGCATGACAAATCGCCTTGAGGCACAGTCAATGCAGCATGTTTTTGATCATCTGTAACTCGTACTTTTCGGAGGCTTGAACATGGCAAACAACAAGAATTCTAAGGGAACAATCGGTATTCTCACCGGCGGCGGCGACGTTCCTGGCCTCAACCCGGCCATTCGCGCCGTCACGATCCGCGCTTTGCGCGAGGGCTATCAGGTCATCGGCATCCGCCGTGGCTGGGCCGGAGCGATCGACATCGTCCGCGAGAAAGATTATGACAACACCGACAATTTCCGTGTCCTGACCGAGGAGGTCGTCAATCGTGCTGGCCGCACCGGCGGCACCTTCCTGCACACCTCACGCACCCGTCCCAGCACCGTCAAGCGCAAGGACGTCCCCACCCATTTACAGGACACCTACAACGAGGACATGAACGATCTGACGCCCGAGGTCCTCAAGAACCTGGAATGGCTTGGCATCGACTACATGATCCCGATCGGCGGCGATGATACACTTAGTTATGGGGTGCATCTGTACAAGCAAGGTGTCAAGGTCGTGGCCATCCCCAAGACCATGGACAACGACGTACCGGGCACCGACTACTGCATCGGCTTCAGCACGTGCGTCAGCCGCACAATCAGCCTTGCCAACACGCTGCGCACCTCGGCCGGCTCGCACGAGCGCTTCCTGGTATTGGAGGTCTTTGGCCGCTACGCCGGCTTCACTGCGATGCTACCGACGATGGCCGGCGCGGCCAACCGCTGCGTCATCCCCGAGTACAAGTTCGACATCGAGCGCTTGACCGAGTTACTGGTGTATGATCGTGAGACAAACCCCAGCAAATACTCGATCGTGATGGTTTCAGAGGGCGCCATGTTCGAGGGCGGCGAGATGATCTTCAAGGACGGCACGACCGACGCCTACGGCCACAAGAAGCTGGGCGGTATCGGCGACCTGGTGTCTGAGAAGATCAAGGAGTTGTCCCCCAAATTCAACAATGGCCGCAAGATCGAGACCATCCACCAGAACCTCGGCTACCTGGTGCACGGCGGTGACCCCGACGCAATCGACTCGATCGTGCCCATGGCCTATGGCAACCTGGCGCTGGACCTGCTGCTGAGCGGTATTCACGGCCGGCTGGTGGTACTCAAGAACGGCCGCTACGACAACGTGCCGCTGGACGTGGTCACCGCCACCAAGAAGGTCGTGGACGTGCAAGAGTTCTACAACACCGAACGCTATCGCCCGCACTATCGCAAGTTCACCATGAAGCCGCTCTTCATTATGACTAGCGAGATGGAATAACCTGAACAAGTTCAGGAGTCCGAGGCACATGCCGGACTCCTTGACAAGTCGAGGAGTTTACATCCGCTACGACGCCGGCCGCGGCATGAAGGATTAATTCCAAAGAGCTCTTCAGGCAAGTGTTTTGCCCGGGGAGCTTTTTAAATTCAGGCCTTTCGCCACATTGCCGGCTCGGGGAGTCCTTTTCCTAAGTGTGCAGGGGCAGCTTTTGCCACAATGCCCACATCGCGCTACTATTCAACGCATGGACGCCCTCTTCCAGCGCCTTGCCCACCGGCTATGGCCTGATCTTGACTCGCTCAACGAGCGCGATCGCTCGCGCCTCTTGGCCGAGTTTGCCACCAGTCTACTTAGCCTGCCTCTCGTCGTCTTGAGCCTGGGCTGGTTGATAGCAGCAACCGATTTGAGCCAGGTGCGCACCCAATGGCCGGCGCTGCTGCTCGTTCTGGTGCTGGGATACACGTTCAGCCAGGTTAGCTTCTACCAAGCCATCGGCTCGCGATCCGGCGAGTTCAGCTTCAACAGCACCAACCTGGGCTCTATACTCTTGGTTTCCGCCCTGCTCTTGCTCGGGCCACTGGCCCTCTGGCCCTACGCGTTCCTGACAGTCAGCTATCGCATCACCCAACAGCGGCATCTCAGCCGGGTTCTGAGGTGGAATTGGCTGCGCAACCTGCTCCACAACCTCTGGTCTACGACACTGAGCGCCCTCGTTGCCCTGGCAGTCTATCGCGCGCTTGGCGGCAGCTTTCCGCTGGCCGATCTTTCCCTGAAAACGGTCGGGCCGGCGTTCGTGGCAGTGACCGTCTTGATTGCTCTGAACAGCCTATTCCTCTGGGGGCTGTTCATTGTCCAGACGCGCCTCCTACCGCGCTTGCAGGGTAGACACGGCATCGCAGGATTCAGAGAAAGCGTTGGCTTCTTTCTGCTGTCCGAGATCCCAGCCTATTTCGGTATCATGGCGGCCGGCCTCTACACCCAGATCGGCGTTGGCGCGTTCTTGTTCTTCATGACAGGCGTGGTGTTGGTAAGCCTACTCCGCGCCGGTTGAGCCAAGCGGCAATGATGGGCCAGCAGCGCTCCGCGAGGCCGATCTATTGGAGCAGTTGGGACACGCGGTCATCGACGGCCCACCCGATGCCTCGACCTTTCCTGTCCTGTTGGCCGAGTACGTGCCACGCATGGTCCCATTCCGCCAAGCCGGAATCCGTCTGTTCGGGGGTCAACAACTTCTGCACCTGCCGGTCGATACCCCCTCCCTACCCGAGACCCTCTGGTCCTGGTTGCGCGAGCATCCCACCCATCACGTAATTGAACCGGGCCAACCCCTGCCGTGGGGAGAGAAGGCGCAACCCTACCGGCATCTTCTAAGCCCGATCCTCTCGCCGGACCAAGGTATTCCGGTGGGCGGCATCTGCCTGATCCAGGATGCCAACTACGCTTTGACCACCCCGGTCGATCTACAGCCGGCGATGCAGGCGCTGGCCGCACAAGTGTCGTCGACACTTCGAAGCGCCGAGGCGTTCCGAAAGACACTGGAACACCAGAAAATGGCGCAAGAGCTGGCGGTTGCCGGACAAATCCAGGCCAGCTTCTTGCCCACTGAGTTGCCGCGTCTCGATGGCTGGCAACTGGCCGCAACCCTCCAGCCGGCCCGAGAGACGTCCGGCGATTTCTATGACGCCTTTCCCCTCCCCAACGGCAAGCTGGGCCTGCTCGTCGCGGACGTGTCCGACAAGGGCATGGGCGCTGCGCTCTACATGGCACTGGCCCGGACGCTGCTGCGCACCTACGCCTTCGAGTATCACACGCGGCCCGACTACGTGTTGCGCATCGCCAACCGCCGGATTTTGACCGACACGCAGGCCGGCCTGTTTGTCAGTGTGTTTTACGCCGTGGTCGATCCCTACGCCGGTACGCTGACCTACGCCAATGCCGGCCATTGCCCGGCCTTCCTCCTGCGGCCGCACAATGGGAGCGAAACAGAACGTCTCCAACGAACGGGCATGGTGCTCGGCGTAATGGAAGGCGTCGAATGGAGACAGGTAACCATTTCGATGGGCCAAGGCGACATGCTGGTACTCTATTCTGACGGCGTGACCGATGCTCAGAACGAGCAGGCTGAATTCTTTGGCGAGGAGGGGTTGCGATCTGCCCTTGACTTCGGCACAGGACGAACCGCCGGAGAGCTGCTGGACACGATCCTAAGAGCACTGCGCCAGTTCACGGGCGACGCACACAGGTTTGACGATATTACTCTGATGGTGCTTGAAAGGGAAAGCCTTCCATGACCGCTGATTCAATTCAACGCATCTTGATTAGCGGTTTGGACGAACATCCCAAAATTGTGAAACCCGTCGCTTTCGCGTTATAATTGGTAAGTCTTCCGGTGTTTTGCATCGGAAGCGTACCCCGACGAGAAGTACCCAAGGAAGGAGCTTTTCATGTCTGCAATTACTAAAGCCTTTGGTTGGGCCCTAACCGCCTTCGGAGTGTTTGTCGTCGTGCGCTCCAAACAGCGCCACATCACTGGTCTTTTCCCTAGCCTGATCGGCCTACTGCTGGTAGCGTTTGGCTTTGCAAGCGAAAAAGAAAGTCAGGCTACTGCTGCCACGGTCGCGGCTGGGGTCGTGTCTCTTGTGGGAGTATTGGTCCCGGTGCAAGGAATAGCGTTCCCCGGCCTCTTCCCATCTACTGTAGCGGACGATCAGCCGCATCCTGATCGCCGTATTGCCCAAGCAGGCACGGCGCTGCTGTGCAGTATTTACCTGCTGTTTGCGCTAAGCGCCCGCCTGTTGAAAAAGCAGGGCAGCTGATGGCCTCCCCGTTCAAAGTTAGGCTCACTTCGGAGCAACGTGGCGCCTGGCAGAGCCTCACAAGCCCCGCCAACATCCAGGCATTTCTCGACGGTATTCCGTACAGCGCCGAGGACGCCAATCGCTCGCCGCTCCGCGTACTACAGGAGCGTCATGCTCACTGCCTGGACGGCGGCCTGTTTGCCACGGCGGCACTGCGCCAGCTCGGCCACCCTCCATTGATCATCGACTTGCTGCCCGAACCTGGCACAGACGACGATCACGTGTTGGCGATCTTTCGGCGCAACGGCTGCTTTGGCGCGGTCGCCAAATCCAATTACGCCGGCCTGCGCTATCGCGAGCCGATCTACCGTAGCTTCCGCGACCTGGTGATGTCATACTTCGAGGTGTACTTCAACATCCGCCGGGAAAAGACGCTTCGATCGTATACCGTGCCGCTCGATTTGGCCACTTACGATGCCATGGACTGGCTGACAAATGACGCGGCCGCAGATGCGATCGAAAAGCGCCTTCCCCAGCTCCGTCGCACGCCCCTGCTCACGCCCGCGATGATCGCCGAGCTATCCCCGGTGGATCAGCGATCCTACGAGGCGGGCATGCTTGGCACGAACTTGGACGGGCTTTACAAGCTCAACGACGGTTAAACCGTCGTATTCATAGCCTTCGGTGCGGGAACAGGAGTGAGGTGCGGAGATGACTCGAACAGGTCCTTGCCAGCAGCCACGCTGGCGTCTTCAAGCTACAAATCAACCGGCCGGAGAAGAAACGCGTTAACGATCGCTATGTACCAGGCGATGACCGATGCACTACGAGCTGCCGAGACGGATCCGTCAATCCGGGTCATCCTCATCGCGGGCACGGAAAGCTGCTTCACGGCCGGCAATGACCTTGCCGATTTCCTGAACAACCCGCCCACCGGTGAGGATAGCCCCGTCTTCGTCTTTCTCAAGACGCTGATCGGGGCGCAGAAGCCGGTCGTGGCGGCCGTTCACGGCGTAGCGGTTGGCATCGGCACAACCCTCTTACTGCACTGCGACCTGGTCTACGCAGGGCCCAGCGCACGTTTCCAACTGCCATTCGTCAATCTAGGCCTTACGCCTGAGGCAGCCTCCAGCCTGATTCTGCCGCAGCTCATGGGCCATCGCCGAGCAGCCGAGATGCTAATGCTGGGTGAAACCATAGACGCGCAGACGGCATTGGATTTCGGGTTAATAAACGCGGTGCGGGCCGACGGCGAGCTGGACGAGTTCGCTCTGCACAAGGCCGAGCAACTCGTGGCCAAAGCGCCAACGGCCCTGCGCCTGACGAAGATGCTGATGAAGCGTTTGCCGCTGCCGGCTGTCCAGGAGACGATGAGCGAAGAAGGCAAGATCTTCATCGCCCGGCTGCGCTCCCCTGAGGCGCGCGAGGCGATGCAGGCGTTCTTCGAGCGGCGCCAGCCGGATTTTTCCCAGGTGGTGGACGACGTGCTGTGACCAGTCGCACATGCACCACGTAGGGGCGGGCCTTGCGTCCGCCCGAAATGCACATCTCGGGTAGCACCCGGCCTTGCGTCCGCCCGAAATTCACATGCGTACCGAAGGGCAGGTGCAAGACCTGACCCTACCAATCAGATTTCAGAGCCTTACAAACAAAAAACCGGATGCCTCTCGAACCATCGAGAGGCATCCGGTTTCTTTGTTTGTATCCAATACCGATTACGCCGGCACGAGTTCGCCCATCTTGTAGCCGTTACCGCCACTGGCGGAGATCGGCGCCGCCGTTTCGGTCTCGGCCTGGCGACGGAACTGACTCATGTACAGGTTGTAGTAGAAACCCTTCTTATCCAACAACTCGTCGTGGCTGCCACGCTCGACGATATTGCCCGCGTCCAACACTAACACCTCATCGACGTTGCGAATGGTGCTTAGCCGGTGGGCGATTACGAAGCTGGTGCGGCCTTTAAGCAGGTCATTCAGCGCCTGCTGGATCAGCCGCTCGGTACGAGTGTCTACGCTGCTGGTTGCCTCGTCCAGGATCAGGATCCGCGGATTGCCCAATGCGGCGCGCGCAATGGAGATCAACTGGCGCTGGCCCTGGCTGAGGCCGCTGCCTCGCTCGCCCAACACCGTTTGATAGCCGTCGGACAGACGGTCGACAAAGGTATCGACGCGTGCCAGCTTGGCAGCCTCGATCACTTCCTCGTCGGTTGCGTCCGGCCGGCCAAAGCGGATGTTCTCCATCACCGTCGTACTGAACAAGAATGTGTCCTGCAGGACGATGCCGATCTGGTGGCGCAGCGATACACCCGTCACGTCACGCACATCGATCCCGTCGATGGTAACCGAACCGCCGGTAACGTCGTAGAAGCGCGGCACTAAGTTGATGATCGTCGTCTTGCCGGCGCCGGTTGGACCGACGATCGCTATGCTCCTGCCTGGCTCGGTCGTGAAGCTAATGCCGTTGAGCACCGATTGATCCTTCTTGTAGGCCGCGTAAACGTCCTTAAACTCCACCGTGCCGACAATGGCTGGCATTGGTTGGGCATTGGGCTTGTCCAACACTGCGGGCACCTCGTCCAGCAGATTGAAGATGCGCTCCATGCCGGCGATGGCGTTTTGGATGTTTGTCCACAGGATGGCGATCTGCTGGATCGGCTGGTTGAAGCGCTGGGCATAGGCGATGAAGGTGATTACCAAGCCCAGCGAGATGGTCGTGCCGAAGAGGGTCTGGTTGCGTAGCAGCACCAGGCCGCCGATGCAAGCCACAAGGGCCAGCGCAACGTAGCCGAGCGCCTCAAGCGTTGGTGCGAGCGCACTGGTGAAGGCCACTGCCTTGACGTTGGCGTCTCGGTTGGCTGCGTTGGTCACCATGAAGTTCTGAATGTTCTCCTTCTCACGGCTAAACGCCTGCACCTCGCGCACCGGGCTGATGCTTTCTTGTAACTCGGCATTGACGTTGCCCAGATCCTCACGCGCTTTGCGGAAGGCCTTGCGCGCCTGGCCGGAGAACCAGATGGTAGCCAACAGCATGGCGGGAACGACTATCAGGCTGATCAAGGCGTAGGGCACGCTCAGTTTCAACATTGAGTAGCCGATCCAAACCAAAAGCAGGAGACCGCCAAGCACTTGCAGCAATGCGAAATTGATCGCCTGTGAGATCGTTTCCGTGTCGTTGGTGATACGGCTCATCAGATCGCCGGCCTCGTGCTCGGCATAAAAGCTCATGGACAGCTGATGGAAGTGGTCGAAGAGTCGAGCCGGAAGTGCGGAGGACGTGCTAACCGGACCAAGTCATAAAGTAGAACTGTAGGCCACTGGCCAGCGAAATGAAGATGTACCGTGCAAGAATGATCAACACCGTTCGGCCAAACCAGCCAGACGCTCCTGGGTGGTCAGCCTTTCGGGTTGGCTCTCGAGGGTACACCGCTATTGCCCGGACTGCGAAGCGCCGTTAAGGAAGGACGGAAGAGCCGCTCCAGCCTCACCTGTCGCTGCCGAAGGGACGACCAGATAGCAGTCAACTGCTCCGCCGAGGGGCTCAGGGATCTGACCTGAGACCACGTCGAGCTGACAAGGAGCACAGCGACAACCAGCAGTGCGTACCAAAAAGGTTTAAAGTAGCGGGCCAGAGGTCCCAGCGTCTGCCGAGTGTTACACGGCTTAATGTTGTCTTGGCCCATCATGCGGGCCATACCGGCGGTCCACCAAACATATTATTCTCTCCGTTTTAGGGAAGTCTCATGTGTCATGTGCCACGTGTCAAGAGCTCTGACACCTGACACCTGACACCTGACGCCTGACACTTTCTCCTCAACCAACCTGATTACGCGATCTCCAAGA
>CAVPXC010000013.1:0-98004 GCA_963709505.1 uncultured Chloroflexia bacterium
TGGCAACGGTTGTTTGCCAGGGTTCGGATTATAACACAGCCAGTTGGCTTTTGCCAGTGGTCACGATAGGGTCTGCGGGTCAATCGCGCTGCGTAGCTCCTGCGTGAGCAGGCCAAACTCAGGGCTACCCATCAGGTCCAGTGTGCGCGGCTGGGGCAGGTCGATCTCGATTTCGTTCACCACCCGGCCAGGGCGATGGCTCAGAACGAGGACGCGATCGGCGAGGAACACCGCTTCGGAAATGCTGTGAGTCACCATGACTGCGGTGTAGTGGTAGGCCTGGCGGATGCCGAGAAGCTCCAGGTTCATACGCTCGCGCGTGATTGCGTCCAGCGAGCCAAACGGCTCGTCTAGCAACAGCAGCTCCGGCTCGTGTACGAGGGTACGAGCCAGGGCTGCTCGCTGGGCCATGCCGCCGGAGAGCTGGCGCGGGTAGGCGTGTTCGAAGCCTTGCAGCCCGACGAGGGCGACAACGGCGCGCGCGCGCGCTTCGATCTCGTTCTTGGGTAGGTTTTGCAGCTGCAGGGGCAGGGCGACGTTCTGCAACACTGTTCGCCACGGCATCAGATTGGCGTGCTGAAAGACGTAACCGATCTCGGGCCGCGGCTCGGTCAGCTCCTGGCCCTGCAGATAGACACGTCCCCGGGTCGGCCACAACAGGCCACCCAGGATGCGAAGCAAGGTTGACTTTCCGCAGCCTGACGGCCCGACGATACAGACGAATTCCCCTGACAGCACCTGAAAGGTCGTGCTGGCCAGTGCGCGCGTGGGTGCGCCGCCGTTGCTGCCATCGTAAAGGCGTTCCACCTGTTCGACGCTCAGCAGCGGTGCAGATTCTGCGGTGGAATTTCCGTACTGTTCACTGTTCACTGCCCACTGTTCACTGGCAATGATCGGTCCATTCATGCGTATTGCTAGCCTACTTCAACTCGGCCTTCTCTACAAACTCGTTTGTGAAGATGCCCTCCACGGGAACGGCTTGCGTGATCAGGCCCATCTTCAGCATGAACTCCGCCGCCTTCTGCCAGGCCGCTGGGTCGGTGCGGCCCAGCTCAGCAGCTGTCGTCTGCCAGATGTCGAGTGATGCGTCAAAGATGGCTCGGTTGATGGCCTCGTTCTCTCCGCCCGCCTCCGGAACGGCTTTCAGGCTGGCGGCGAACGCCTCGTCGGGTAACTCAAGGGTGTCACGGATCCCTTGGAGTAGGGCCGTAGTCATCTTTTGGACGAGCTCCGGGTTCTCGGCGACCACTTTTTCGCTGGTGATCAGGCCGTTGGACGGAAGATCGACGTAGTCCGACACAGGGATGACGTCGACTTCCCTGCCGGCTTGGCGCAACTGTACCGGCCCATTGACGATGTAGTCGATGGCGGCGTCCACCCGGCCTTCACTCACGGCGGCCGCCTGGGTGAAGCCGATACTCTGCAGGCTCACCTTGGTCTCGTCGATGCCGGCGCCATAGGCGAGAGCCTTCCATCCAACGAGACTGGCGCCATACAGGCCGGGAATGCCGATGTTATGCCCTTCCAGCGCTTTCGGGGTGCTAAGGTTCTTTTCTTTGAGCGCAAACACCACCACCGGGAACTTGCGATACCACGCGGTCACATATGTCAATGGCAGGCCCTGGGCGCGTCCGAGAATCACCTGCTCGCCGCTTCCGACCGCAAACGGGATGTCACCAGTGCCGACCAGCTTCAGGAAATCGGTCTCGAAGCCGTGCTGAAAGACAACGTCAAGCCCTTGCTTGGCGAAATAGCCTTTGTCGCGCGCCACGTAAAACGGCGCGAACTGAACGCTAGGGATGTATCCCAGGCCCAATACGATTTTGGTTAGCTCAGTGCTCGAGGTCGGGGCGGCGGCCTCCATCTCGGGAGATGGCGGCACGGGCGTGGTGGGCGGTGCGCACGCAACCAGGGCCAGAACAAACAAGCAAAGAATCACGGTGACTGTAACCAGTTTTGTCATGAGCTTGATCTCCGATCTTAAGGTGAATCGACTATGTTTGCTAAATAATCCGTTGCCACGCCAAGAGCCGATGTTCCAGCCAGGCGACGGCGCCATACAGCAGGACGGCGATCACGACCAGGGCTGCCAAGGCGACGAACAGCAGAGGTGTGTCCAGTATGCCGCGCGACAGGTTGATCAAGAAGCCTAGGCCTCGGTCCGCACCCACGAACTCGGCCACAATGGCGCCGATAACTGCCAGCGTGACGCCGATCTTCAGTCCTCCGAACAGCACGGGCAGCGCGGCGGGAATCTCGAGCTTGGCCAAGATCTGCCACCGGCTGGCGCGCAGCGATTGCATCAGTGCGTGCAGGTCGGGCTCGACCGATCGAATGCCGACGATCGTGTTGATCAACGTCGGAAAGAAGATCGTCAGCGCGCAGATAAGCACCTTGCTCAGACCGGGTGAGCTGATCCAGATGATCAGCAGCGGCGCGATGGCGATGATAGGAACCGCCTGCGAAGCTACGAGATAGGGTGAGAGCAAGCGCTCCAGCCGGTGGGATTTGGCCAGCAGGTACCCAAGTACCATTGCTGTGCTCAGGCCAAGCGCCAGCCCGGCCAGGATTTCCCAGAGTGTAATCTGAGCGTGGTACCATAGGCTGCCGTCTGCGATCACGATGCTCAGCTTATGCGCAACCAGACCCGGGGAAGGCAAGATAAACGCGGGGTACTGTTGCCAGCGCACCAGGCCCTCCCAGAGCAGTAGGATCACGCCCAGGATGACAGGCGCGAGGAGTATCTCGGTTCGATGGGTTCGGAACCAAATGCCACGTTTCGGCTTTTCGCTTGTTTGCTTCACCATGCGGTCAATGGCCCACATTATCGTCTTCACCTAGCCGCAAAAGAAAACCCGGCCAAAGGCGTAGACCTGGCCGGGGCGATGGAATTGAGCTGGCTGCCTGGTCGCGCTGAACAAGCCGATCTGCCTTGCGCAGACCACACCGGAAGGCCGGCCCATGGCGCGGAACACCCCCGACGTCACAGGCCGACCTTCGGGGGTGTTTGAGACGGGTCAGGAGCCTTGGCCGGCGGGAGCCTTAGCCCCAGGCCGTGCCACGGGTAGCCACGCGTCTGCAAGGCAGCATTTCGCCGCGCGTAGCAGGCAAAGTCCACAAGAGCGCATGGTGCGCTTGTGGCTGTACGCAGCTCAACCTTCTCTCATCCGGACTATACCGTCGGCTCTGGCCTTGATCACCAGATCCACCGCCGAAGCGGGTCACGGGCTCAGAAAGCCGCACTGCGGCTTTCTCTACCGTCGGTCGGGAATTGAGCGATAGGTCTCGTGCTGTTCTCACAGCTCGGGACCCTGCCCTCACCCTGCCCTGAAGGTCTTGCTTACTATTCAATTGTGACCATTATAACACGTCCCCGGGCATGGGTCAAGGAAGCGACGTTCCGAGTTCCGAAAGAGGGAAGATGCGGCGGATGACTGAACAGTGAACAGTGAACAGTGAACAGTTGGGACCAACTACTGTTCACTGTATACTGTTCACTGTTCACTGTTCACTGTCCTAGTGGCGAGTGACCGCGGTGCCTGTCTTGGCCTGGTAGAGATGATACAGATTAGCCTGGTGCAGGCGCTGGACCATGCCGTTGAGCGGAATGCGGGACTTGCCGCACTGCTCAATGCTCGTCTTGAGTAGACTTTCCATCGGCGTGTGGCTTGCGACGTGTTTCTCCACGGCTTGCTCGATGCAGTCCAAATACTTGAGGCTGGACAGGATGGTGCTGCGGATCTCGCCCCGTAGGAGTACTTCGCCATGTCCCTGGACGACGTTTTCTAGCCCGGAGATCTCGATGTTGCGCAGGGAGCGGCGCAAGTCGTCGATATTGCCCCCGCCCGGAAAGTCAAGATAGGGCACAGGCAGTATCGTATCGCTGGCAAAGAGGACCTTGTCCTCCTTCACGCGCACCGTAATCAAGGTCGGGGCTATGGCCGGGCGAGTGTCGCAGTGTGATGGTTTTACCGCCCAATCGCAGGGTGAGCACGCTGTCGAAAACGACATCAGGCAGGCGCACCTTGACCTCCGCGAGGTCGGGGGTTTGGTTTTTTGCCTGGGCCAGACTTTGCTCACCGTATCTGGTCAGAAACTCGCGCGCCTTACGATGGCTTATCAGTTCGGCGTCTCCAAATAGATAGCTGCCATGGGTGTGGTCGGCGTGGGCGTGGGTATTGATGACGTAACGAATCCCTTGCGGACAGCGTCGCGCGGCAAAATCGCGCAGCGCTTTGCTTTCCTTGGGGAACGGCAGTGTGTCAACGACGACTGCTCCTTCCTCGGTCACGATGACGCCCGCAGTTACTTGGAGGTAGAGCTCACTGCGGAAGACATAGATGTCGGAGGCAACCCGCTCTCGCAGCATAACCTGTCCAATCCTTTCCGGCTAAAGAAAGGCCATCAGCCGTTAGCCGATGGCCTGGATCCTCATGGTTCCCCGCCGTGCCGTGTGTCATCGGGTCTTGAACCTGCTTACGCAGGTGGGAAGCTAGATCGACGGCGTCCACCTTGCCAGTCTCGGGTTGAACCGAGGGCTATCGTGTATTCCGGCGAGATGTCGCTTCCCTTCGGATCGGTGTTGGCTCAAAACGTAGAAAGGACATCACGCACACAGCAGGGGATCTGACGTGATAATAGCACAAGTGCTGCAAATCTGCAAGTCGCCAAGATTTCGCGATAGCCAGACCGAACGTTTGCCGATGGACTTCTTTGGCTATGTATGTATAATGCGCTTTGATCTGATGAGCGCGGTGGCTGCGGCCCAGGGAGACAGGGGCGCAGTTCTTGCTGAACCAACTAGCGGTAGCGGCGTAGCAGACAGCATCGAGGATCAAAACGTAGACTATGGGCAAAAAGAACAAGACGCGTTCCACAAGCGTGGCGACCGAGACAGCGGGCGTGCCGGCTATGCAGAGCGGTGATCGGGTGCCGGCAGCAGGGCCAGTCAAGCAAGACTCGGGCGAGCTTCAGGGCAGGATCGACGATCTTACCGCCAAGCTGCGGCGGCGCGACGACGAGTTGGCAGAGGTTCAGCTACCGTTTGGCCGCCATGGAGCACATGCTTGCAGGCCCGCGATAGCAGCCTGGCAGCTCTTCAGGCCGAGGTCAACCGACTGCGCGCCGCTTTGCAGCAGGGAGGCGGAACCCCACCTGTCCAAGCGGTTGTGACCAAACCAGAGATCCATGACGTGGTGGATCAGCTCCCCAAGCATGCCACTCTTACGATACACCACGCGTGAGCCTCAATCGAATTACCCACATCTGTATCCACCACAGCGCCACTGCCGGCTCTATTCCTCTGGAAAACGTCGCCAAGTATCATGTTGAGGACCGCGGCTGGCCTGGAATCGGCTATCATTTCTACGTCAAGCCGGACGGCACAATCTATCAGACTAATCGGGCGGAAACCATCTCATTCCAAGTCAGCCAAAACAACGACTATTCTGTCGGCGTCTGTGTGTCGGGCGATTTTACCTATGCTCCGCCGCCCGATATACAGGTAGACGCGGCGGCTCGCCTGGTGGCTTGGCTGATGCAGGAGTTTTCTGTGCCCGAACAAAACGTGTTGGGCCACAAAGAGTTTCCTAACAACGACACGAGCTGCCCTGGCGAGACGTGGCTGAAGAAACAGAGTTGGAAGAACACCCTCGCGAATCGCGTACGCTCCGTGCGCGGTGGCTCCGTGGGCCAAGCGCAGATCAAGCCTATCGGGCATTACGTGCTGTTTTGGCAGAAGCCGGATGCTTGGGCGCAACAGGACTGGAAAGCGGCCGAGATTTATGTTGGTCGATTCAGACCCACCGCCGGCTTTTCGGTGGACGATGCCAAAGCTGCCCAATCCGTCACGATCGTCGGCGGCCCGGCTGGCGTGCCGGCGGAAGCAGAGCAGCAACTGCGCGCCGCTGGCTGTCAGGTGGAGCGATTGGCCGGCGTCGACTTTGCCGACACCAAGCGCATCCTGGATGCGTTGGCCGAGAGTGGCCGCCGTTTTCAGACACTTCCTGGCTAGCCTTTACCATGCCAGGATAGTTTTTCATTACTTGAAGGGCCGCTGGATGCAACTCTTGGCCGAATCTGATGCCCCACCTGCCGGCTACGTCGTTAAACTGCCGTTATTCGAGGGGCCACTGGACCTGCTGCTTCATCTCATTCAAAAGAACGAGCTGGATATCACGGTCATCTCCTTGGGATTGGTGGCCGACCAGTTCGTTGAGCACTTAAGGGGCCTGGCAGAGGTGCGAGCTGAAGTAATCGCCGATTTCCTGGTGGTGGCTGCCAAGCTGCTGCTCATCAAGTCGCGGTTGTTATTGCCTAGGCCCCCGGTCAAGGAGGAAGAGGAGGAGGAGGATCCCGGCGAAACCCTGGCACGCCGGCTCCGGCAGTATAAGCGCTTCAAGCAGGCCGCCGGCTTTTTGAAGGCCGTGGAGGAACAAGGACGGCCTTCCTATGTGCGCGTGGCGCCGCCTCCGCCGATGGAGGCCAGGCTCGACTTGGAAGGCCTATCGCTCGACGACCTGATTGCCGCACTGAGTCAATTGGCGAAGTTGGAACAGGAAGCGCAGCCGGCGAACACTTTGTTGATCCCGCGCAAGGTCACGGTGCGAGAGAAGATCGAGTGGATCGAGCAGCTGATGGCCAGTGGCCTACCCGTCCCGTTTGCGCGGGTGGTGGGTAGGCATGGCACCCGGGTGGATATCGTAGTTAGCCTGTGGGCTGTGCTGGAGCTGATCAAACGTGGGCGCCTGCGGGCCCAGCAATCGGAGCTATTTGGTGAGATCCTGCTGGTTGATCTAATGCCGGCAGGTTCAGAGGGTTAACCATGGCCATTGCAGTGAAACCGGGCACACAAACGGCAGCCGATGAGCTGCGCACGCTGCTGGCCCAATGCGAAGATCGGATCGTGAAGCTGAGCGGTCGTCCGGCTGCCGCCGAGCTTTTTTCCGGCATGGACAAGCTGGCCGAGATGTGGCCTGCGATTCAGGATGCTGGAGTGGACGTGCGCGGCGAGTGGAACTCGATGGGAGTCCCTGCAGGCGCAACTGCAAAAGCGCGGCGCCAAGGTCCTGGCTGCATGGGGCGGTCGCCAAGCCTTGGTAGACGCGCGTGCTGCAACCGCGCCCGACAGGAGTTGCTGGTGGTGGTGGTTGGACGAGTTGATGGCGGCGCAGCAGCGCAGCCGGCTACTGAAAACCGCTGGCATCCTGGCGGCCGTGATCGCCCTTGCTGTGTTCAGCCTGTTGCTGTTCAACCGGCTTTTTCCCGTAGACGAGCGTGTCCGCGAAACCTACAACCTGCGGACCAACGCCGAGGCCTCCATCCTCATCGGCGATTATGAGTCGGCATTCAGCGCCATGCAGCAGGCCGCGGCGATCATGCCGGAGGACGCATCCCTTCAGATCATGGTCGGTGTGCTGGCTGAGCTTAGAGGTGATCCGGCCATCGCCGCAGAGGCATGGGACACGGCCCGCTCGCTATTGCCGGAGAACGAGAGCGAGTTTCTCATCAAGCGCGGGATGGCCTACGGCCAAACCAATCAGTTCGAGAAGTCGGTGCAGGATGAACTGGCGGCCCTCGCACTCGACCCCAACTCCGCTAAGGCCTATTTGTATCTGGGCGCAGCCTACGAAGGCCAGAACAAAATCCCTGAGGCGCTCGATGCCTTTACAAAGGCCAGTGACCTGGCAAGTGATACCGACCCACAGCTAACGGTGCTGGCGCGCACCCGGATGGCGTCCTTGCTGCAAAAAGCTCCGATCATACAGCCAACCGGCGTCAGTCCGTAGGCCGGTCGTGGGGCAATCGAATTCCCCATTTTGCCCAAACTGTGGTAGAATCTTCCGTGGGCGGTTGCTAAGGCAATAGCAACCGTCACCTTTTTTGACGCCCCTGTTCGGAGAAAACAAAACGATGTTCGAAAGCTTGATCAACGTTGAAAAGCGATATAACGAACTGTCTGAGCTCATGGCCGATCAAGAGATCGCCTCAGACTACGAGCAGATGGCCCGGCTCGCCAAGGAGCGCTCCGACCTGCACGAGATGGTGGAGACGTATCGGCGCTACCAGGCCGTCCAGCGCGAGTTGGACGATGCCCAGTTGCTGCTTCATGATGCCGACCAGGACCCGGAACTGCAAGAGCTCGCGCGCGAGGAAGTGACGCGGTTGGAGGCTGAGGTCGAGACTATCGAACAGACTCTGCGTTTGATGCTGTTGCCTTCGGATCCGACTGACTCTAAGAATGTCATCGTCGAGATTCGCGCAGGCACCGGCGGCGATGAGGCTGGCCTTTTTGCTGCCGATCTCTACCGCATGTACTCGCGCTGGGCCGAGGCGCAACGCTATAAGGTAGATGTCTTGAGCCACAACGAGACCGGGATCGGTGGTTTCAAAGAAGTGATCTTCTCGGTGCGCGGCCAGGGCGCTTTCTCTCGGCTCAAGCACGAGAGTGGCGTCCACCGGGTCCAGCGCGTTCCAACCACTGAATCGCAGGGCCGAATCCATACTTCTACCGCCACTGTGGCAGTTCTGCCCGAGATGAGCGAGGTCGAAGTCGAGATCAGCCCCAATGACCTTCGTGTTGACGTCTTCCGCGCTGGCGGCCCAGGTGGACAAAGCGTTAATACCACCGACTCAGCCGTGCGCCTGACCCACCTGCCGACGGGTCTGGTCGTATCGTGCCAGGACGAAAAATCGCAACTTCAAAACCGTGCGCGGGCGCTGCAGATTCTGCGGGCCCGGCTGTATGCTTTGGAGATGGATCGTCAGGTCGAGGCCCAAAGCGAGGCGCGACGCAGTCAGGTCGGCTCAGGAGAGCGCAGTGAGAAGGTGCGGACCTATAATTTTCCGCAGAACCGGGTCACCGACCATCGCGTAGGGCTTACACTGCATCGGTTGGACAGTGTGCTTGAGGGTGACCTGGACGAATTGATCGAGGCCTTGATCACGTCGGAACAAGCTGATCGGCTAGCCCGACTGGGCGAGCAGATGGACAACAACGCGCTGATGTGAACCAGCGCCTGGTAAGAAAACAACCTGGCCAGAAGGACCTGGCCGCGTGCAATGAGGCACGGGACGTCGGTTGGGATCCGGCCAGTTGGTTGGCCGGCAGAATCGTAAAGGAGCCAATTTCTAATGAAGGACCGGACGCTTTCGGTACGCATGGGGGTGAATGGGAACGGATCGGTGGGAGCGATCGTGCCACCAGTTACGCAATTCCGATGGCAGCTGGATCCCAGCACAACCGTTGGGCTGGCGATGGTTGCTGCCACCCGTCGCTTAAAGAGCGCTGGCGTTGACACCGCTAAGTTGGATTGTGAGGTTCTATTAGCCTATGTATTGGGTTGCACACGGGCCCAGTTGTACACGCATCCGGAGCGGCTGCTGACACCGTCGGAGCGTGAGCGCTTCGAGGGACTGATCGAACGTCGTTTTTCGCGCGAGCCTGTGGCCTACCTGGTAGGTGAAAAAGCGTTCTACGGACTAGATTTGATGGTTGATCCGCGCGTTCTGATCCCGCGACCGGAAACGGAGTTACTGGTTGATCTCGTGCTCGACCTTGTCGCCCAGGCCGATCGAATCCACGGGCAGACAGAGGGAGGCAACGGCAACGGCCCTGCTGGTGCTGATGCTCCCCTCATTCTGGTGGCGGATATCGGCACCGGCAGCGGCGCTGTGGGGCTGGCTATCGCGGCAAACAGCTCATCGACCCAAATCTATGCGGTAGATATCTCAGCCGGCGCGCTGGAGGTGGCCCAGGCCAACGCAGCCCGCCATCATCTGGCGGACAATGTGCGCTATCTGCAAGGCGATCTGTTGGAGCCTCTGCCGGTGTCGGTCGACGTGATCGTAGCGAATCTGCCCTATGTAGCGCTGAATGAGTGGCCAGATCTGGCGCCTGACATCATGCAGTTCGAACCTTCCCTTGCGCTGGCCGGAGGCGTCGATGGCCTGGCCTTGATTCGCCGGTTGTTGGAGCAGGCCCCCGCCAAGTTGCGGCCCCACGGAGTTGTTCTTTTGGAGATCGGCGCCTCTCAGGGCACTGCCGTGGCCGCGCTGGCCGGCCAGCACTTTCCCGATGCTTTTGTGGAGGTCGTGTCGGACTATGGCTATCACGATCGCATTGTGCGGGTGCAGACTTAGCGGTTACAGGTGGCAGGTGGCAGGTTGCAGAAGACCTGCCACCTGACCTGCCACCTGCGGCTTGATTGCGAGCGAAAAAACACGAGCAGCGCCGACTGGCGCTGCTCAACGCGTAACCACAGTGAATAATGAAGCCAGAAATTGACGGCAAGAAAACGCTGCGGCTGCCCGCCGGCGAGCCGGGAGCGTTGCAGCGAGCGGTGGACAGCCTGCGCGCTGGCGGTTTGGTGGCTTTTCCCACCGATACTGTCTACGGCTTAGGCGCGCTGGTCTCGAACGAGGCCAGTATCGCGCGAATTTACGTTGCCAAGGAACGCCCTCCCGAGAAGGCCATTCCGATCCTGTTGTCCAGCGTCGAGCAAGCTCAGCTGCTACTGGGAACCTGGCCGGCATCGATGGAAGCCCTCGCCCGGTACTTTTGGCCCGGTCCATTGACGCTGGTGGTACCGTGCGGCGATCGCGTGCCTGATTTCATCACCTCGGGCAGCGGTACGGTTGCCCTGCGCGTTCCCAACCATCCGGTCACCCTGCAGATGCTGACCCTGCTTGGCCAGCCATTGGCCGTCACCAGCGCCAACCGATCGGGATCTGCCAGCCCGTTGACGGCGCAGGAGGTGCTCGATCAACTGGCGGGACGGATCGACGTTGTCGTTGACGGCGGCCAGTGTCCCGGGGGCGTGCCATCGACGGTGTTGAGCTTGGCGACCGAACCCCCGCAACTCCTGCGCGCTGGCCCGATCGACGCTTCGGCCCTGGCAGACGTGCTTCGCCAGGGCGGATTTGAGCTTCGTGTAGTAACTTAACTCGGTATCGGTCCGATTTTTTAGTCTTTTTGCAGCCAACGGACAGCCATACCGATCGTATGGTGGCCTTGTCGATGAAGGAGCACCGAATTCATGGCAGACGTAACGATTGTGGGTGCAGGCTTGGCCGGCTCGGAGGCCGCCTGGCAAGCAGCACAGCGGGGGCTGCACGTGCAGTTGGTCGAGATGCGACCGGAGAAGCAAACGCCCGCGCATGTCACCGGCCAGTTTGCTGAGCTAGTGTGCAGCAACAGTCTGGGGGCGACTTGGTTGGACCGCGCGTTGGGCTTACTCAAGGAGGAGCTACGCCGTCTTGGTTCCCTGGTGATCGATTGTGCTGATAGCCACGCGTTGCCCGCCGGCGGGGCGCTGGCCGTGGATCGATATGCCTTTTCCCAAGCGATTACCGATAGAGTGCAGGCCCATCCCAATGTAACTGTCGTGCGCGGCGAGCTGGAGGAGATCCCTTCCGGACCGACGATCATCGCAACCGGTCCACTGACTTCGAGCGCGCTGGCCCGTCGCATCGGGGAACTGACCGGGCAGTCACAGCTTTATTTCTACGATGCGCTGGCGCCAATCGTTGCCCTGGACAGTGTTTCTTTGCCACCTGCCTGGCGCCAGAGCCGGTACGACCGGGACAGTGGCGAGTCTGAGGGTGATTACATCAACTGCCCGATGGACAAAGCCCAATACGAAACGTTTGTCGAGGCACTTCGCGCAGCTGAGCGCATCGTACTTCGGCCATTTGAAGCTGATGCTGACGCCGAGCGCTTCTTTGAGGGGTGCCTGCCTATCGAGGTGTTGGCGGCCCGAAGCATCGCTGCTTTGGCCTACGGTCCCATGCGACCCGTGGGCCTGCGCGACCCGCGCACCGGTCGACGCCCCTATGCCGTAGTGCAACTGCGACAGGATAACCTGGCCGGCACCTTGTACAATATTGTCGGCTTTCAGACCAACATTAAATGGCCTGAGCAGCAGCGCATCCTGCGCATGATTCCCGGCCTGGAAAACGCGGAGTTCGTGCGGCTGGGGCAGATGCACCGCAATACCTTTATTTGTTCGCCGAATTTGCTGCATCCGACCCTTCAGTTCCGCGGTCGGGATGATCTGTTCTTTGCCGGGCAAATCAGTGGGACCGAAGGGTATGTCGGCTCGTCGGCTGGTGGGTTGCTGGCAGGCCTCAACGTGGCACGCCAGGCCCAGGGCCAGACGCTCCTTGCATTGCCTGCTGCTACGATGATGGGGGCGCTGTTCAAGTATATCACCCACGCCGACACGAGCAGCTTCCAGCCCATGAAAGCCAACTTCGGCCTGATGCCGCCATTGGAAGAAGAAACACGCAATAAGGGGGATCGATATCAGCTCTATGCCGAGCGAGCGCTTGAGGCGCTGGCGACATTTGTCGAGAAGAACGGGGTGTTGGCGACGCTGGCGCCAAGCTGACTGGTGCAGTCGGATCAAATCTTCCGTCTAGAAAGTACTGGTGGTGGGAAAACCCCCGAAGAGCGGGCGCGGCCGTGAGGCTTGCGCCTTTTTTGTGTTAAGTTCTGCCTCTTATATCCTTAAAACTTCGCATAGCTGGCGATTTTTCGAGCGGATTCGCTGGCCTCACGCATAACTATACGAAAAACAAGGTCGATTTAAGGCTGGCGACATAATCAAAGGGTTGATTTGCCACACGTGGGCGTGTTACAATTCATGTGTGAGCGTCGAGAAGCGTGCTCGATGCTGGCGAGATAACACTGACGAACTGAACTTGAGGCATGGGCGTTGCGCCCAGGAAGGATCAAAGATCATGAAAACGACAAAGGCACGCATCCTCATAGCCGCCCTGCTGCTGGCGTTGGTGGCCAGCATCGTGCCCATGGGCGCGGCGCCGATGGCTTCCAGCGGCGACGTGATATTCAACGGCGGTTTTGAGAATGGCTTTGTGGCCAACGCCGGCTGCGGTGGCATGGTGGGCGCAGGCTGGGGATGCTTCAATAACGGCGGTACAGCAGCGTACGGTTACTACGATGATATGTGGACCCGCACGGTGTATGCGGGCAGCCACTCACAATTGATCGAAATCAACACCAAGCAGATAGGTGGCGATGGCAACCGCAACGCCGGCATCTTCCAGACCGTGCGGGTTTATCCCGGTGCGGCGTACGAGCTGTCGTTGAAGGGCATGATCCGGGCCGACGAGCACAACACGGACGATCCGTGGCGCTACCGGGTGTACGTGGGCTTCGATTACAACGGCGGCGCCAACTGGCAGGCAGTCAACGATTGGCGTGAGCTGCCGTGGGATACCTACTACACACGCACCGATCCGGGCAGCTTCAGCAGCTATAGCACGAAGGTGACGCCGAGCAGCCAGGCGCTGACAGTCTTCGTCCGCACGGAGCGCAAGTGGGGCACCTGGTACGAGGAGACGGACTTCAACCTCGATAACATCAGCCTGTTTGGGCTGGGCCACCCGATGCCTCAGCCGCATGACAAGATGATGCCTGCTCCGACGCAGGGCGAAGGCTATTATGCGCCGCCGGCCCAGCCGGGCGACGCCGGCGCCGGTATGGCACCGGTGCAGCCGATGGAGCCGCAGCCGATGCAGCCGATGCAGCCGCAGCCGATGCATCCGATCGAGCCGCAGCCGGGCATCCTGGCGGGGGCTACTACCCGCCGCCGGCGCAGCCGGGCGATGCGGGCGCCGGCAGCGTCCCGTCGACCTCCGCCGTGGTCTGCAGCGGTCCCAATCTGGTGATGAATGGTGGCTTCGAGAATGGCTTTGCGCCCAACGGCGTGGCCTATTATTGGACAGGCTTCACCAGCGGTGGTCGGGCCAACTACGGCTTCTACGATGAGATGTGGCCGCCGGTGGTGTCGCAGGGCAGCCACGGGCAATTGATTGAGATCAACACAAAGAATTTGCCGGATGGCACAGACCCGAACCGCTTTGCGGGCATAGCGCAGTGGCTGTGGCTGCAGCCGGGTGCGACCTACGAGATTGCCTTCGACGCCCTGATGCGCGAGGAGCCGGTGGCGGGCGACGAGGATGCCTACCGCACCTTGGTCGAGTGGGGTTACTCGACGAGCGGGCAGACCGATCCGTCCAAGATGACCTATCGCCAGATGGTGCCGCTGAAGACGATCTACCCCCGCACGGCGCCTGGCGCGATGCAGGCCTACAGCGAGCGCTTCACGGTCCCTGGCGGCCATACGACGCTGGCGATCTGGGGCTTCAAGAAATGGGCGACGGTCAACCGTGAGTTGGACGTGAACCTGGACAACGTCTCGTTGCGGCTGTGCAGCGCCGGCGCCGTGGTTCCGCCGGTCCATCCGCCGGTCCATCCGCCGACGAAGCCTGTGGCTGGCTGCACCTGGTACGTGGTCAAGCCAGGTGATACGTTGGGCACCATTGCAGCGCACTATCACACGACGGTGCAGGCCATCGCGGCTCGCAACCACATCGCCAACCCGAACTACATCTATGTCGGGCAGAAGCTGTGCATCCCCACGGCTGTGGCGGTACATCCCAAGCCGATGCCTTATGCGCAGCAGCCAGTCGCGCCGGCGGGCGGCTACTACGCGCCGCCTGCCCAGCCGGGCGACACCGGGGCCGCACCTGTCGCACCTGCCGCGCCGGCGGGCGGCTACTACGCGCCGCCTGCCCAACCGGGCGATGATGCGCCGGCTGTGGTCGAAGCCTCGGCTGCGCCAGCGCCGGTTGAGGTCGCTGCGCCTGCGCCAGCTGCCCCCAGCTCGCTGCGTGTGCAGCGCGGCGACACCCTGAGCGGCATCGCCGCCGAGCACGGCACGACGGTTGCCGAGTTAATGAAGGTGAACGACATCCAAAACGCGAATCACATCTACGCCGGCCAAACGATCCGGCTGCCGTAAGATGACATGTTCTCAAATCGGGCCCGCATGTATTGGAGCTGTAGCCCAGGCCGGGCGCAGTCCCGTCCAGGGCTACGGCTCCCGGGCCGCAGTACGGAGGTTCTAGATGGCTCTTATGGGTTGGCTGCCCATGTATCGAACACCGTGGTTTAGCTTCAACCACACCCGTAACGACTTTCATGACGATTTTGGAAACAATCGCCCGAACATAGCGGGCAAACCGAAGGACAAGGAGAACTTCAATGTCTAAGTATCGCAAGTTCATGATCGTGGTCTCGCTGGTTGCAGCGTTGACCATGTTGGCGACGATGGCCGGCGTCAGCTTCGCGGCTGGCGGTGGCAACGGCAATGGCGATGATGAGGAGGAAACCACCTGCGTCGTCGGCTACGTCATCAATCACCGGGAGCTGCCGGTTGACGGCACCAAGTTCGATCCGCAGCTGTCGGTCCAGTACGACGGGCCCCAATCTGATGCGGCTGCGGCTGTGGACATGACCGCCACTGCCCCCATGACCGCCACTGCTCCCATGACCGCCACCGAGGCCGTGACCGCCGCAGAGGCCACGGCCGAGCACCGCTCTTGCCGTACGAAGTGGTCGACAGCCATGGTTACTTCAAGATCGAGGATCTGGCGGTCGGCAAATGGAACTTCCTGATGCAACTGTCCAATGACTGGGCCGGCATCGTGCCCGTGGCCGCGCGCAATGGCCTGGCCGAGACCGGTTGGACCCAGTTGGATGCAGCGCCCCAGCAAGAACTGCTACGTTGTGGTGTTCAAGATCAAGCGCGAGTACGACGTGACGGTTCGCAAATGGGAAGAGAAGCAAGACGGCACGGTGCAGCCCGGCGAGGGCTGGAAGATCACAGCCACGCCGCAGAACGATCCCTTTGCGATCAAGGACTCTGACGAGACCGAAGCCGACGGCACCACGGTCTTCACCCTGACCCCCGGCAAGTGGCTGATCGCCGAGACGTTGAAGAAGAACTGGTCGGCAATCACGCCCCCCTCAGTGTACCTGACGCTGGACCCGTACGGCCCGACCGGTGCCATGGATGCGGTAATCTTCAAGAACCGCGAGCCTGTGTGCTACCCCGAGATCGTGGTCGAGAAGATCGGCACAGGCACGGACGCCCAAGGGGAAGTGTATTTGGGACCCTTGGCGGGCTGGAACATGACCCTCAGCCGGCCGGATGGCACGATTAGCCCGATCACCCAGGCCACCGATGGCTCGGGCAAGACGACTTTCTCTCACCTGACCCCTGGCGTCTACGAGGTCAAGGAAACGCTTCAGGGCGGATGGGAGGCGGTAAGCGACAACCCACAGCAAGTCGTGGTCAAGCCCATCACGGACTGTGCCGACGACGACGATGAGAACAAAGTGGTCGAAGTGTTCTTCGAAAACAAGGAGATCGTCGGCGAGCTGAATATCTCCGGCCGCAAGCTGTTCAAGGCCTGGGAGAAGCCATATGCCGGGCAGACCGTCGGTCTGTCAGGTTGGATCATCACCGCTACCCTCAAGGGCGCCGATACCGGATGTGTATGACCGCAACCACGGTGACGGATGCGCTTGGCAACTACGAGTTCAACAGCGACAACACAAACTTCGCAGCGATGCAAATCCCCGGCGCGACGGTCACCATCTGCGAGGAGAAGACGCGATCACTGGATCCCGGTTACCGCGACCTGTGTCGATGTGCACTTCCCCTACCCGGTGCCGGTGAACTACATGGGCGCTGTGGTGAACTTCACCAACATGCAGGACCCGCCGCCCGGCGCCGCGCCCTCTTCGGCAGCGCCCAGCGTTAGCTGCGGCACGACCTACCAGGTCCGCCGCGGCGACAACCTCTCCAGCATCGCGGCCCAGTACGGCACGTCAACCAGTGCGCTGGCCGCGGCCAATGGCATCGCCAACCCGAACCAGATTCGGGCTGGCCAGACTCTCTGTGTCCAATAACCTGGACCAACTCTCCACGTGGCCCAACGGACCTGATCCGTTAAGCCGATAGTTCCACAAGAGGCGGGTGGCTTTTCTGCCACCCGCCTCTTGGATTCATCCAGATAGATTTGATTGGACCTTTCTTCTGAGAAAGGTCCAGTCTCACCTAAAGCACCAGGTTGACTTCGGAAACGCCGGCTCGTTTTGCGGCGAGGCGGCCTTGCATCGAGTAGGGGCCGGCCCAGGTAACGAAGACCTGTGCCAACTGTCCACGCCAATTCGCATTGTCTTCGAAGAAAACCAGCTTGTTCAGGCGTGTGCGGCCGCGCCACTTGCCTTTGTGGAGGTCCTCCACAAGAATCTCGACCGTCTCTCCGACATAGCGCCGGTTGATCTCAGCCTGAACGAGCGCCTGGAGCTCCTCGAGAGCCCTATGGCGCCGGACTTTGGCCTCGTCGGATACGTCGTCCGGCATACGCCGAGCGCTGACCGTGCCGGGCCTCGGGGAATAGCGCGCCAGATGTGCCTTGTCAAGCCTGAGTTCGGCCAGCACGTCGTAGGTGCGTTGAAACTGCTCATCGCCTTCACCGGGGAAGCCGACGATGATGTCGGTGTGCACAGCGGCAGTGGGGAGGATGTCGCGGATGTGGTTGCACCAGCCGGCGGTAGTCATCAGACGTGTAGCCACGGCGCATCGCCTCCAGGACCTGGTCGTCGCCGGCCTGAATCGGTACTTCGATGTGCTCACAGACCTTGGGCAAATCCCGCACGGCGTGCAGGATGCGATCACTCATATAGTTGGGGTGCGAAGTCAGAAACCGGATACGCCAGAGTTCGTCGATCTCGTGCACGGCGTGCAGCAAGTCGGCCAGGTCGGGCTGTTGATCGGAGAAATCGTAACCATAGCGGTCGACGATCTGGCCAAGCAGAGTGACCTCGCGTACCCCTTGGGCGACCAGATCGCGTACTTCGGCGACGATTTCCTCCAGCGGCCGGCTGCGCTCAACCCCACGACGGAAAGGGATGATGCAGAATGTGCAAGCATGCGAGCATCCATAGACGATGGGGACGTGCGCTGCCACCGGAGTGTGGCCATTTTGCACCAGGTGCCGCACCGACTGCAGCATGGACTTTGTTCGTCCCGGTAGTTCGTGCGGACCGTAGGACGGATCTGGGCGCGGCGACCGGATCTCCCAGCCGGCGCCGCTTGTCTCAAGATCGTCTTGAAGCGTATAGCGGGCCAGCACCTCTGCCGCGTCGATCGCCCGCGAACTCGCGTGCTAGCTCGTGTTCCATCAAATAGCCAACGAGCGGGCCGGGTTCCGAGGGTGGCATGAAAACATCCACCCACGGGAAGCGTTGGGTGAGGGCCGTGCTGGGCTTGACACCAACCATGCAGCCCATCAAGCCGATGACCGTGTCCGGCCTGCGGCGCTTGATTGGTGCGAGAGTCCCGAGTTTTCCGATGGCCTTTTCTTCGGCGCTCTGCCGAACAACGCAGGTGTTTACTACGATCACGTCGGCGTTTTCGGCGCGTTCGGTTGGTTGGTAGCCAAGCGCTTCGAGCTGGGCCGCTACGTGTCCGCTATCGGCGACGTTCATCTGGCAGCCGAATGTGTGGATATGATAGAGTTTTGACATAAAAAAACCTCCGTGCACAAGATTCGGAGGAAAGAAGGCAAAGACGCCAGGCGTTTTTGTGTCCTCCGTCGTCGATCCCTTGGTCGAGGGGGCAACGGGAACGATATGAAGTTGGTCGGGCCTGAGAGCGCACAGCAGTGAGGCATTCTAACACGTGCAGGACCGGGGTGTCAACAAAGAAAAGACCTGAGCGTACGCTCAGGTCTTTTTATTGCCCGATCATGCCTGCACTGCCAGAACACCTAACAAGAGTTGACGGTCGGGGTCGGTTATACTCTCGCTGACCCGATGGGACGGATCCGGTCAGGCTGCACTGGGCTCATGCACTGGCGTCAGCTTACCAGCTGTTGCGCCGGCTGCCGCTATCGCGCCCGCCGCGACTGCCGCCGCCGCCGCGACTACCGCCGCCACCGCCACCGCCACCGCCGTAGCCACCGCCACCGCCGTAACCACCACCGTCGCGGCGAGGCGGGCGTTGCTCGTCGCGAGGCCGAGCCTCGTTCACGCGCAGGTTTCGGCCGCCGTATTCCATACCATCCAACGCCTGGATGGCTTCCGGGGCGCCCTTGTCTTCCATATCCACGAACCCAAAGCCGCGGGAACGGCCGGTTTCCCGGTCGCTGATCAGACTGACCTCGTGAACGGTGCCGTAGCCCTCGAAGAGACCGCGAACGTCGTCCTCGGTGGTGCTGAAGGGCAGATTACCAACATAAATCCTAGTCACTTTCACTAACTCCCTCGCCTTCGCTTGGAAGGCGCTGCTGCAATTGGCACTCACCACGACTGGCAAATGCGTACCAAACCATGTCCGCTTGACAAGCGGACGCCACCTGGCAACACCCCGACCGTGTTAGCCAACACTCCCTGCTGCATGTTCAATCGCCCTTCGGAAGCCCGGTCAGAACTCTAGCGGAGAACCACAAGGAGACCCAAGGCGCTTGGCGCAGACAGACACCCACACATGTGGACAATAACATTATGACGCAAGAGCCCTAATTATGCAAATTCAATCGCGGCACGCACGGGATATTCGCAGGCTCAACCGCGAGATTTTGCGAGCTTCCACGTGGTCTTGTTAGCGCTGGCGGTTCTTGAACACGACCAGATTATCCTCGTCAGACGGGCCGTAGGGGTCGAACTGAATGGTAACTTGCGACGGCGTGAGCGGAATCCAGCCAGATCGGTACCACTCGTATACCAGCCAAGTGCCCGGTGTGAGCGTGAACACGGCTCTGCCGTCGGTTGCCGTGGTACGGGTCTGAGCCACGGCAAAGGGGTCATTGATCGGTTGGAATGTAATCTGCCAGCCGGAGCCGGGTTGCACCGCGCCACCAGCCATTTCCTCCCATTTCTGTGCCGTCACGTCGATGAGACGACGGATCTTAAAGACGATCAGGTAGGGTGACTGCTGGCCGGCTAAGGGCGTGCAGCCTGTAACCGCCAGCCCGCCGCGCGGCGCGAGAGGCACGATACCATCCCATTCGGCGGGAAGCTGGAGCGAGAAATTCCACACATCGGGTGTAAGTGCGATCTTGAAGTAGCCATTGGCGGCAACGGGTGCGCTTGCCACGACGCCGGTCGAGCTGATGGCGTTGACCTGCAGCGCTGACGATGTACGCGTTCCATCCACTGTCAGCTCGCGGTGGTTGATAACCCAGCCTTGTACGACAACCGGACCGCTGGCAAGCGCTTTGCTTGGCGCCGGGCAGGCGACAGGCTCCAAGCTAGCCGGACTTGCGGTCTGCGCCAGAGCTGCCGGGACGGCAACTGTGAGTACCAGGGCAAGGACGATAGCCAACAAAATGACTTGTCGACGAACGATGCGAAGTCGCAGGGTCATGAGATGCCTCCTTCTAGCGGCGGGGTTGATAGTCACTATGCCTTAGTCTACTCCCGGGGAAGGGGTTGTGTCAAGGGGCAACCGCGATCGGGTGTATTTCAAGTTAGGGGCAGACCCTTCGGGTTTTCCGCAAACCCGAAGGGTCTGCCCCTAACTTGAAATAAACCCCCGCGATCTTTGGAACGCCGTCCGTCGTTGCGCTTGTCAGTCGAACGCGCCGGCCCTGGAGGATATTCGAAGTGTCCCCTGTGCTGTCAGACTTTCTTTAGCGCCGCGGTTCGTTCGTCGGGGGTGCTGCGCTCAGCAAGCTCACGCCAAGCGCTGCTGGAAGCAGCGGCCAGGCCTGGCGCAGCGCGTCGGCAGCCATGATGTCGGCCTGCGCCAGAAGCCAAATGCATCCGGCCGCGGTCAGCAGTCCGACGCCGGTGGCCAATAGCGACCGGCCTGCCAGGCCGTAGGCCAGGAGGACCACTGCAATTCCGGCCACCCACAGCCAGCCGTTCGATGGAATCATTAGCGCCTGGGCCGTGAGCAGCAGTAGGCTGAGGGTGGTCAAGGCGAGTCCAAGCACTTGGCGAACACGGCTTGTGCCGCGGGTGCGGTTGGCGTTTGCCGTCACAGGTTTTGAAGGGTTGGTTTTCGGTGGTTTGGCGGCCCGAGCCGTCTTTTGTTTAGACGAGGCGGCGCCGGCAGTCTTGGGCGGCGCCTGGACCTCGATCAATGCAATCAGGTCACCGCGTGTGGCCGAGTTGGCCACGTTGGGCATACCCTGTCCGCGAAGGCGGAGGGATTGGCCTGTGTGGGCACCCGCGGGAATTTTCAGCTGCACCGGTCGATCCAGGGTTGGAATCTGGACCTCACCCGACTTCATGGCCAGATCGTAGGGAATTGACACCCGGATTCTGAGATCGTCACTCTCGCGTGTAAACACGGAGTGTGGCTGCACCTCGATCGTCATGTACAGGTCGCCCAGTGGCCGGCCCATAATGCGCTCACCTTGGCCACGAACGCGCAGCCGAGAGCCGGTACTGACGCCCGCAGGGATGGTAACCTCGACCTTGCGGCCATCGCCGTAAGTTAACGTGCGTGTCGTGCCGCGGAAGGCCTCTTCCAGGCTGAGCTGAGCCGACACTTCGATGTCGCGGCCGGGGCGGACCTCGGTGGTCTCGCGATCCGTCGGGGGTGCGGCGCCTGCGTTGTTCCGGAGGTTGCCGAACAGCGACTCGAAGAAATCGGAGAAATCGCTGCTGGCGCTCGATCCGCTTCGGCCGCTGTTGCGGGCCGTGGTGGCCGTGTAGGCCCACACGAAGCCACGGAAGAGGCGCTCGAAGTCCTCTTCGTTGACGGTGCGGGTGTGCGTGCGGCGCTGACTTGGCCGGCCACCTGAGCCATCGCGTGGGGTTCCGCCTGTCGCGCCCGACGTTGCTCCGGCTGTTGCACTGGTTCTGGCGCCGGCTGCGCCGGCAGACGCTGCGCCGGCAGACGTGGGACGCGCCGTCTCTGTGCGCGGCTCACGATAGCTGGTCTGATAACGCTCGTAGCGAGCTCGAAAGACGTCGTACGTCCGTCGCTTATCCGGGTCGGATAGCACGGTGTACGCTTCATTGATCTCCTTGAAGCGCTCGGTTGCTCCATGCTTCTCCACGGCGACGTCCGGATGGTGGACGCGGGCCAACTTGCGGAAGGCCGTCTTAATGGCTTGCTCGTCCGCATCGGCTGGGAGGCCAAGTGTCGCGTAATAGTCTTTGTAATCCATGCGCAAAAAAGTACCTACTCAACAGTCATTACGTGCATAGGCCCGATGGGTCGCGGCACTGCGCCTACCTTGGTCCCTGGTCAGAGCAGGCCAAGTTCTCGAGCGCGCAGCGCAGCCTGAGTGCGGTCGGGCACGCCGATCTTGCCAAGGATGTTGGTGTGGAGGAATGATACTCCATGTTCCGGCGATGGTCAAGGGTACCAATCTACCTATCTCCCTTCCCCCTCAGCAGCAGGTAGTTGCCGATGCCGACAAGGATCAGTGGCCAGGCATAGCACGATCACCCAGGAGCAACCCGGAGTTCGAGATTTCTTAGGTGGGTGTACGCGCGGTATAATGACTCCTCGTCGGGCAAAATCCCCCGGTGGTCAGAGCAGCAATTGTGTTGGTGCTGGGAATGGCGTTGGCTTCGCGCGCCAGGGAAGCCATGGTCGAGTTGATGAGGAGTTGTTCTTCATGCGTAAACCGTTCAGCTTGCGGCCATTGACGCGGCCATGCGGGTTGTTGCTTCTCCTGCTGGTGACGGCCTCGCTGGTCGCCTGCCAGCCGGGTGTCACCGAGACGCCCAAAGGGGTCGCAGCGGAAACCGTTTTCGCCTCTGCGGCGACGGCGAATGTGGCCACCGGCGAGGCGGGCCAGTCGCCTTTGCCAAGTCCATCTTTGCCCCTACTCACGATCACTTCCACCGCTTCGCCTACACTGGATGCACCGGATGGCGCGACAGATACTCCGGTTGCGACGCCCGTTGTGACCTCGACGATACTTGTCACAGTGACGGTGGCGGCGCTTGGTGGGGAAACTGCGGACAGCTATCGCGTGGTGAACGTTTATCCTCACGACCGCGGCGCGTTCACCGAGGGCTTGGTCTACGTCGATGGCGTCTTGTACGAGGGCACCGGGCTCGACAACCAATCGAACCCGCCGGGGCAGTCGGTGTTGGAGAGGAAGGAGCTGGCGACCGGCAAGGTGCTGCAGAGTATCAGGCTGGCGCCGGAGTATTTCGGCGAGGGCGTGACCGTCATGGGAAATCGGGTCTATCAATTGACCTGGCAAGAACGCACCGGTTTCGTCTACGACAAGGACACTTTACAGCCGCTCGGGACTTTTACGATCTCCAGTGATGGCTGGGGCCTGACCCATGACGGCACGCGACTGATTCGGAGCGACGGGACGAGCACGCTGCATTTCCTCGATCCCACGACCCTCCAGGAGACCGGTCGCGTTGACGTGCTTGACGGTCGAGGTGACCCAGTGGTAAACCTAAACGAGTTGGAATACGTCAACGGTGAGGTCTATGCAAACGTATGGCTGACTGACATCATCGTGCGTATCGATCCGGTGACAGGCCTGGTGCTCGGTCGAATTGACCTGACCGGACTGCTGTCCCCCGAAGACCGTGCCCAGCGGGTGGATGTGCTCAACGGCATCGCCTACGACGCGGCCGAGGATCGATTGTTCGTGACCGGTAAGTGGTGGCCCAAGCTGTTTGAGATCGATGTGATTACAGCGAACTAGAGGACAAATGCAAGTTCCAGAAAACCTTCTGCCGCTGTTGCTAGGCGCTGCGTTGCGCATTGGGGTGGCTTTCGTAGTCTTTCTCGTGGGGCGGTGGTTCGCCGCGTTCGCACGGCGTAAGCTGCAGCCTATCCTGGAAAAGACCAAGCTCACCGAGTTGATGGTGAACCTGTCCGTCACGCTTTCGTTTTACGGTATTTGGGTCGCCACCGTTGTTGCCGTACTGGCTGTGGTTGGTTTCCCAATCGAAGCATTGCTTACCTTTGCGGGTGTGACCATAGTCATCCTTGGCCTTGCGCTGCAGCAGTCGATCAAGGACTTTGCCACGGCGGTGATTTTCGTTCTCTTCAAGCCTTTTGAAGTCGGCGACTTGATCCAGACCAAAGGTATAACAGGCACCGTACAGGAAATGCAGTTCTTCAATACGGTACTGCTCCAGGGTGACAATAAGGTGGCGATCCTCCCGAACGCCGAGGTTCAACTGAACGGCATCATCACTACACCAAGATGGGCACCCTACGCGTCGATTAGGTCTTCGGCATCGGCTACGACGACGATCTGCGCCGGGCCAGGCAGATCATCAAGGAAGTCTTGGCGGTTGATCCGCGCGTCCTGTCCGAGCCAGCGCCGCAGATCGTGGTGTTGGAGTTGGCTGACAGCAGTGTCCAACTCGGCGTGCGTCCTTTTGTCAGGGCCAGCGACTATTGGAACGCACAGTTCGAACTTCGCGAGCGCATCAAGCTGCGTTTCGAGGAAGAAGGCATCACGATCCCCTTCCCGCAGCGCGATATCCACCTCATTCAGCCGGGTTGATCGAGAAGGTTGCCGCTATGGACTCCACGCAACTTACTCGATGTGAACAATGTGACAATGGCCTATGTCGCCGGCGCTCTGGCCCTGGACGCGGTCTCCTTTGCAGTGCGCCAAGGCACGGTACACGCGATTCTGGGAGAGGATGGCGCAGGCAAGACGACGCTGGCAAAGATCCTGGGCGGAGCTATTCCAACCGACAAGACCACCGGCCAGATCCTGCTGGATGGACAGCCGCTCGTTTTGCGCTCATTGGTCGATGGCATCCATCGCGGCATTGCGATCGTGCCGCGCAAGATCTCTGTGTTCGATCACATGAGCGTCGCAGACAATGTCATGGTGGCAAGCTGGCAGCAGAACCGGCGTTTTGCGATATCGCGCCGCAGGACCGAGAGCCAGGCCGAGGAGCTGCTTGCTCGCTGGGGTATTGCCATCGACTTGAGCGTCTCGGTCCGCACCATGAGCGCCCTGCAACAACGGGAGTTGATGATTGCCCGATCCCTTGCCGCGTCTCCCCGGCTACTCATCCTCGACGAGCCGCTGTCCGGCATCGCCGGCCATCACGCCGCCAGCCAGTTGTTGCTGGCTGTCCGCCGTCTTGCCGACCGAGGCGCCACCTGTCTCTACCTGGCGCGGCGGCCGGCAGAGGCCATGCAGGTCGCTCAGATGATTACCGTGTTGCGAGACGGAGTGGTGGCAGGAACGTGGGAACGGATTCAGTTCGATGAAGCGACTCTTTCAACAGCCATGGCGAGCCAACGGCTCGGTGACGCTGAGACGACTCGCCCTGACGACGACTTTGCCGAGCGCGGTGGCTTGTTCGGCCCGCTGAGCGGCACCTTCGATCGGTGGTTTCGACCGCGGTCGTGATGTCGATTGGTCCGATCTTGAGTTGCGAAAAACAGAACGGTCCGATCTTTCGAGATCGGACCGTTCTGTGATCTGGCGGCCTGGTGCTCTGTTAGGTTAGAAGCCGCTGAAGGGATGACACTCACAACGTTCAACCCAACAGAGCACCCAGGATGTCACAGTATAAAATCTAACTTAACAAAGCACTAGTCGAATTCAAATACCGCCTTAAGGATACCGCTGTTTCCTTTTTGTCCCAGGAGTTTGAACGCCCTGTCATACTCGTGCAGCTTGAAGCGGTGCGTTACCATCCACCCGAGATCAACCTTGCCGCTGGTCATAAGGTCGAGGGCCAGCTTGAAGGTGCTCCACGTTCGATTCTCGAACTGCTCGGTGTGGTGATAGGTGTACGCCGCGACCACGCGACAACTCTTTGAGGAAGATCGACGTCCAGTCTACGTTCTTGGCAATTCCCGGCACGCCGACCAATACGACCGTGCCGCCTGGTCGCGTCAGTCGCATCGCGTCGTCCAATGCCGAAGTCGCTGCCCACGCACTCGAAGGTGCGGTCCACCCCACCTGTCACGACTTGTTTGCCGATTAGCGGCTTGAGCACGTCGCCGCCGGTACGCCTTGCGATCTCGGCGTAGAGTTCGCCCGGTACGACGTCGCTGGCGCCCAGTCGCCTCGCGGCTTCGGCCTGGGTGGGGTAACGCGCCGCCACCAGGATGTGCGCCTGGCTGCCCAGCGCGCGGAGCGCCGCCAGCGTCGTGAGGCCGATCGTGCCGGCGCCCAGGATCAGCACGGTCTCGTCGTCAGCCGGCAGATGCTGAAGCGCCGGGTGTAGTCCAACGGCAAACGGTTCGACCAACAGCGCATTTGCGTCACTGAGATGCTCGGGCACACGATGCAACTGCGTTTGGTGCGCCACGAAGTACGGACTCCAGCTCCCACCGGTATCGCGACAGGCGCCGATGAACAGGCCGGGCGCCAGCGCGCCCTCGTTGGTGCGCTGGCAGCGGTTGATCTCGCCGCGGCTACAGAATTCGCACAGCTCGTCGAAACCCCGCGGCCTGCACCACAACAGCGGCTCGACCACCACCCGCTCGCCGGGCTGCCAGCCAGTCACCCCCGGTCCCATCTCGGCGATCACGCCAACGTTCTCGTGCCCAAACGTGTAGGGAAACGATGTGAAGGCGCTATAGTACGGGCTGGTGTTCAAGCGGATAACGCTGAGGTCTGAGCCGCAAATGCCGCCCAGGCGCGTCTTGATCCGCACCCACTCCGGCCCCGGCAGCAGCGGGATCGGGCCATCCTCGACGAATGTGCATGATCGTCCGCTCCATAACTGCGCAGGCGAGACTTTACCCAAAGCCAGCCCGGCCGCATAACGCGGAATGGTCGCGTTGAACCGAATTGATTTCAAATTAATCACTCCGGGTGTTTCTTCCCAATAATCCGGTGTAGGGGCACGGCCTTGCGCCTGCCCGCCGGGGTTGATCCGCTTCCGCCTAACCGCGATTCTTTCTGAACAACCTTGCCAAGCCAGGCTTCTTGCCTGAAGCATGCTCCTGCACGACCGCCGTAATCAACATGAACGGCAGGTGCGCTACCTGTTGCCAGGCCCCGGACATCCTACTCGCCTGGAACTCGAACTTGTCGAGCAACTTCTGTTCGTAGCCGGTGAGCGGTAGGCCGCGCAACATATCAAATCGTGCACCTACAGGCGGTATCATCTCGTTGAACAGCTCGACCTGAACCTCGAAGCCCAGACGGGCCAGCGCGCCGGGCAGCTTGCGCCCGACCTGCGGATCGCCACCCGCGCGCTGCAGTCCGGCCGTCCACAGGTCTTTGATTGCGATCTCAGGTGGGTATTCGATCAACCCGCCATAGTCGGGCTCGATTGCCACCAACACGCCGCCGACCTGAATCACGCGTCGTATCTCTGCCAGGGTGGACTCCAGCGGCATCCACAGCAGTGCTAACTGCGAAAACACGAAATCAAAACTGCCGTCGGCGAAGGGGAGCGCCCCGCTGTCGCCACATGCCGGACCTGAGGCTCTCAGGGCGGCTGGCGCTGTACGCAAGGCGTTGTAGTTGTGATCCAGCGCCACTACGCGACCCCCTGCCTGTGCGGCCAGCTCCTGCGTGACTATGCCGAAGCCGCAGCCAAGGTCAAGGACAGAGCGCCGGCTGGACAGGTCAGCCTGTTTGAGCAACCACGAGCGTGCCGGCGCAAGCCATTTAGATTGTTCCCGGATCAGCCGCATCGACGGCAAGTCCGCTTGTTCTGCCTTTGCTTGTTTGTCTGGCATCGTACCTCCTAGATCACCTGCCGCCGCCAGCACAGGCGCAGGCGCAAGCGCAGCCAGCGCAGGCGCATCCGCCACCACCGCCGCCGGATTTGCCGCTGCTCGACCCCAGTGCCTCGAAGACATTGCCGACGGTGCGATCGACGCCGCTTAGGTTGACATAACCGGTCTTGCTTGCCAGGGAAGGCAGCATGCTGGGCGAGATGGAAGTGGCCAGCGACGCCATCGTGTTCTCCGTCCAGCCGGCGAAACCGGCCGTCACATTGCTCACGCTGGGGGTGAAGGACGTGCCTCCACCGCTGGATGGCAGACTAGGCGCGCTGCTGCTACCTCCCATTGGCCGCGTCCAACTTGGGTGATACGTGTAAGTGGGCGTATTGAACACTTGAGGGTAGCCGTCGTCCAACAGGATCCATTCCGCGTCTCGGTCGAGTGCCTCGTCGCGCGCAGGGATGTCCCCGAGGGCCTTGGCCTGGTCCATGGCCTTCTTGACGATCGATCGGTAATACTCTTGGGTGTCGGACAGGTCGAAGCCCTTCATCCGGTTGGCAAGGCTGGTCAAGAACCACTCCATCGGTTCACCGAATTTGATCTCCTTGACTGGTGTGTCGGCGTGGCGCTCGAGTTCGTCCAAGAAGCGCTGCTCATAGCTCTGTAGGGTCACGCCGGCTTGCTGTGCTGCTCGCTGGCGCACATTGAAGCGATTCTTGGGTCCGCCTTTCATATCTATCGCGCGGTACCCATGGGCAACCTCTAGCACTAACGGTTCTTCTTTGATCTGGCGGACAACGCCTTTTTTCAGCAGGCCAAAGAAGATAAGCGTGAGGATTTTGTTGAGGGGCATATCCAGCAGCGCAGCAGCCTCTGGCGCCGTCAGGCCGCGCTTGATGCCGCCACCCTCGACCTGTGCGATTGGCGGCAGATAGGGTATCTTACGCTTGCGAAGCGACTTCTGGGCCCAGACCGCCAGGGCGATCAACGGCAGGATGGCGGCGGGCAGGCTCAGCGGATAGCGCAAAAACAGATAGCCCAGGCCTACACATAGCACGAACCACAGCGAAAAGCCGGTGCCGCCGCTCAGCCGCAGGAAAAAGAAGGAGAAGAGTCCGAGAGCCAGGACGCCCAGGCCGAGCCACACGTTCGGGTGTTGTTCGAACCAGATGCTTGCCAGCTTCCAGACACTCATAGCCTGGATGTTCGTCATCACACGCTTAGGAAATGATAGGCCCACCAGGTGCGGCCCTGTCAGGCTAACGGCGGGAAAGTCCCAGACTGCAACCGCGCGGCCCTCGAACAATGCTTTGTTGCTGAAGGGTTCGTCCTGAAAGAGCAATTCGTCCGGGCTGACCCCTTCCGGCACGTGGATGGCGATCTGTAGGTTCGTTTCGCCCAGAACCGACTGCCCGTCAAACCAGGTCGGCGTGATCTGCATCGAGGCATAGTCACGCTTAGTCACGTCTTGAAAGACCAGGTCGGGCACAAGGGTCTCGAAGTGCAGGATGCCGGACTGGCCGGGTGCGATCGCCTGGCCGTCCAGGTGGACTTCGACGCCCTGCTTCACGACTTCTGACGGGCGGATGTCGTTCAGAGCGGCTCCCTCGATCGATGCGCTCATGGTGTCGAGATCGTAGGCATTCGTCGGCATTCCAATATCAACGATGTCAATCGGATCACCGCTCGTGCTATTGTCGAACGTGATGTCGTAGACGATCTTTGCCGAGCCGTCCGGCTGGATGAAGACCTGCATCTGCATGAGGGGCACGGCAAATCGATAGGTCTGTGCTTGGATTGGCGCAGCTCCCAGAGCCAGACCAAGCAGCACTACAGTCAGCAGAAGCAGCCGGCCAAGGCGCTCGAGAGGCGGCCGGCGAGAGTGGGGAGTCGCGCCGGTTCGGGAACGGAGGGAATGCTGGGCTTGAGCTTGCATGATTGGCCTCGTCTTCTCGGTCAGGGCCTCGACCAGCCGGCCGGCTTGCGCGGGCAGTCGGCTGCGCAGATGGCCAGGCCGGGACAGGTGGCGCAACGGGTGGGACTCTCAACGCGCTTACGGTACGATTGGAAGGCGTCGCTGTGCCAGATGGTTGGCCAGTCGTTTCGTATCAGATTGCCGGCCACACGTAGAGGGCCGCGCGGCGGTACTACGGAGCCATCAGATTCGACTCGCACCGCCAGGTCGCTTGAACAGCGGGGTCCCGAGCGGATTTGCTCGATCAGCGACTGGTTCTTATCACGCAGTACCGGTGGTTCCCACTGGTAGTGCACGTGGGCGCTGTCCGCAGCGTCCTCGATGAAGGACGCCATCTGCGGCATAGCCTGGGCTGGGATGGCGCCGCCGGGGTCGCTTTCGTCCTCGTCGGCGATGGCAAAGAACTTGGCATAGGGCACGTGCAGCGCCAGCAGCCGTTGCAACGTGGCCTCGATGCCGTCGAGAGTGACCTGGACCAGCGGCACATGGCCCACGTCGGCTAGCGCCAACGCCTGGGTGCGAGCAAAGAGCGCCTCGGCAGCAGCGTGATCGCCGGCGCCGAAGAAGCGGTCGTGCAGGGCGGCCTCCGCCGAAGCGTAGAACAGCGTGAGATGGTCAAGGCCCATGGCCACCAGGTCGTCGAGCAACGTGCCGGCCGCCAGGTCGGTCGCCCGGCCGCTGACTCCACTGATGAGGCCAAGGCTCTGGGCTCGCTGTACCGCTGCCACAAGCCACACCGGATTGGGCGCCTCGGGCGCCAGGATCGTAACGTGCGGGATGTTGGCGTCCCACAGCCGGTCCAGGACCAGCACGAGTTTTCGAGGGTCCTCCAGAGGAATGCTGGCCTCGATCGGCGGCGCCAGACGGGTCTGGTTGGGGGAGAGAGTGGGATCCTCCAGGTTGAACACCGGGTATTGTCCGCCGGGATCGGCCAGGTTGCGCAATAGTCCCTTCACCTGGTCGATGTCGTCGCGCTGCTGCTCATACGGAATGTTCTTGAAACGGCTATCAAGGTCGGTCAGGAGGTGCGACTCAGATTGCCGTTCCAGCAGTCCTTTGGCGATCACGATTCCGCTGGCCGACAGCCGCGCTGCGGCTGTGGCGTTGGCGATCAGCATGCCGGCGCCGTCGTCGTCGACGCGTAGGTGGAAGCGCGTCACGCGGTCGGCTTCGACGTCAGTGAAATGATAGAGGCCTGGCCGGATCGCCTTTGGCGCCCGGCGAAACCTGGGGATGAACAATCTATCGATAAGGTCGGGGCTCATGGGTTGCTCCTCGCGGCGCTCACGCTATACGACTCCGCTGCCGCGTCGGATCGGGTTGGTCAGACTGGCGTTGGGAAGGAAACCATCCAACACCAGTGGAATTGGTTCAGAAGCGGGCGCGCTGGCGTGGCCGTTACCGGTGTTACAGCCGGTGCAGCCGATGGCTTGTGCATCCTCGGCCAGACGGATACCGTCCCGCGCCTCGCGCTCGAATTCGACAGCCACCGCCGCACAGGGGGAGATCGGGGCAGTCCCAGCATTTTTGAGGCAGTCCGGCCCAGCGGGGATCGTCGACGCGCTCGCGGAAGGAGCGAAACAGTTCGCCGCGCCAGATCGATTCCCACGGGTCGTGCAGGATATTGCCGGCTGTGACATAATACGATTGGCAGGGCAGCACGTCGCCGTTGGGCTCGATGCAGAGTGAATACTCGCCCGCGTTGCAGCGTTTGGCGCCCAGCTCCAGCTCCACCGGCGACATGCGGCAGTATTCGGTGGGTGTGTACCACAGGAAGCGCATGCCGAGCCGGTCGGCTTGATCGCGTACTCGGATCAGCAAGCCGGGCATCTGTTCCTCCGGGATGGCAGTGGGGGTTGCGAACCCTCCGCCGGAGTAGATCATGCCGTTCATGGCGAAGGTGCGGATGCCCAGTGCATACAGAAAATCGACGATCTCCTCGGCGTGATCCATGTTGGGTCGCATCAGGGTCGTGTTGGTGATGGTGTGCAGCCGGCTGTTGAGGGCGTTCTCGATGCCTTTGACGGTCTGTTCGAAGGAACGCGCGCCCATCATGGCGTCGTGAACCTGTGCCCGGCACGAGCCAAGCGTAATTTGCACGTGGTTGAGGCCGGCGTCGGCCAGCTCGCCGGCGTAGGGTGCGTGCGCAAGCCGCCGGCCGTTGGTGTTCAGTCCCACGACGTGGCCCAAGCGGTCGGCATAGCGGATGATCTCGAGCAGGTCGGGGTGTAAAGTCGCTTCGCCCCCGGTTAGGATCAGGTGGGGCACACCGGCTTCGTGTAGTCGATTAACTACCTCGAACCACTGCAGCTTGTTCAGCGAGGCCATCGGGTAGCGACTCGGCTCGTTGTAGCAGTGCGGGCAGGCGTTGTTGCAGCCGTAGGTCAGCGCCAGGTCCGCTTTGTAGGGTGCGTGGATGGCGGTGCTAAACAGGGCGGCACGCGGCAGATCCGGCAGGGCGCAGGTGGGGCAACCAGCGTCGTGGCTGCGCATCACCTCGACCAGCCGGTAGATTTCCGCGGCCTCTCCGGCGATCTGTTGGCGGGTGGCGCCGTGGGTGCGGGTAGAGAGCGACGTTGCGGCCTGGGTCAAGGGCACGCCGTCCAGCGCCATCTTGGCCATGTCCGTAGCCGTGGCGTTGAGGTGGACGACATCGGTGACGTCGCGGAACAGTACCCCCGATCCGTCGTGCTCGACGCGCAGGTGCAGACGCATCTGGCCGCCTTCGAGGGAGATACGGTAGGTGACCAAGCCCGGCTGAGGCGGGGCAGTAGGGGCCAAGGCGCCGCGCGCCAGGTGGGTCGACGTGCTGAGTCCCTGCCGGGCGCGTTGCGCTAGATCGCGCAGCATCACCACTTCGGCTCCTCCTCGAACTGATAGGTTGATCCGCAATTGGGGCAGCTGATGAAGATCGCACCGGCCTTGACGTCAATCAATTCCTTGCTCAACGGGGCGCCGCATACCTTGCACTTCATACCTTCGAGGTTGACGTCGCCGCTCAGGTCGATCTTTTGGACCACGGTGTTCTGCGTGACCTGAGGCTTGGCGCGGAAGAGATACACCACCGCGCCGGCCGCAGCAAGCAGCACAACGCCAATAATCAAGCGTGCGGGTTGGCCTTGGGATCCCACCAGAAAGATGAAGCCAAGCGCACCAAGGATTACAGCGAGGAAGTACGAGAGGATTTTCATAACAACTCCGCAATGGGCTTTACCAGGTGGTGGAGCGGGTCGAGGTCGGCACTTTCCATGCTATTTTGCGCTATCTTTGCACATTTGTCAACGATGTCGCGCAGGCGGCGCATTTTACGGTGGTCCTGGATCCCTTCGGCTGCCTCAGGGCAAGCTCTTCGGGTTTCTCGCCCTTGAACCAGTTGCCGGTTCGAGTAGATGTTACTCTTTCCCAGGTGCGGGTTTGACAAGGGAAACATGAAGGGTCTAATACTTGATCAGCCAGCCAATCACCAGTTTCGTTGAAGAATTCGGTTGACTTCCGCGGCAATCTGTGGTAGAGTGACACTCACAATCAAATCAGCACCCAATAGCGATGATGGAGACGAGTAGGCAGGTCAGTGCCTCTTTGCAGCGAGCCTGGGATGGTGAAAGCCGGGCGAGGCAAGCCAGCCGAAAATCACTCCGGAGTTGCGCTCTGAACGGTAAGCGGTATTCGGTAATCAGTCATCGGTGATCAGAAATCGGAGCCACCGATCACCGATCACCGATCACCGATCACCGATCACCGATCACCGATCACCGATCACCGATCACCTACTAAGAAGCGCCGGGCTCGTGGCCCGTTACCAACACGGGGATGTTATTGCATCTCACCGAGTGGGTGGCCTGCTGCCATCGGGCAGAGCGTCGCCAACCGGGGTGGTATCGCGGGAACCGTATGGCTCTCGTCCCCAGTGGGACGAGAGCTTTTTTGTTTGCATAGTATTCGCGAGGTAATTATGTTTAATCCAGTTTCGACCAAGACCGACTTCGTCAAACAGGAGCACGAGGTGCTCGACTTCTGGCGCACGAGTCAAGCCTTCCAAAAACTCTGGGCCAAGAACAAAGGCAACCCGCGCTGGTCGTTCGTCGATGGGCCGATCACGGCCAACGGCCCGATGGGCGTCCACCACGCCTGGGGCCGGACGTACAAGGATCTCTACCAACGTCTTCATGCCATGCAGGGCTATGACCTGCGCTACCAGAACGGTTTCGACTGCCAAGGCCTCTGGGTCGAGGTGCTCGTCGAAAAGGAGAAGGGCTTCACCTCCAAACGCGACATCGAGCGCATGGGCCTGGCCGATTTCGTAAACGTCTGCAAGCAGCGCGTGCTCAACTTCGCCGCGATCCAGACCGAGCAGTCGATCCGCTTGGGCTATTGGATGGACTGGAACGACCCTGACACGCTGCGTTTCCTGCGCGACAAGCTTGAGGAGGATCCGAACCAGTTCGTGACCATAGCAGGTCCGTTGGGTCCGGTGAGCGGCACCGCCGAGATGCTCGTCGGCAGGCTTGGCATGCCAGAGCTGGGCGGCTCCTACTTTACTTTTGCCAACGAGAACAACTACCAAATCTGGGCCTTCCTCAAGAAGTGCTGGGAGAAGGGCTGGTTGTACGAAGGCACGGATGTCATGCCCTGGTGCGACCGCTGCGGCACCGGCATCAGCCAACACGAGATCGTCACCGACGGCTACGAGGAGATCACCCATACCTCGATCTACGCACGCTTCCCGTTGGTGGATGCCGAGGGTCAGCCACACGTCGACACCGCGACCGGTCTGCGCGAGGCACTGCTGGTGTGGACCACTACGCCCTGGACTTTGACGAGCAACGTGGCTGCGGCGGTTGGGCCGGAGCTGGACTACGTCAAAGTGCAGCAGGATGACTGGGTCTACTACCTGGGTAGAGGCGCCATGAAGCGAGCCATGCCTGGCCCAGTGACGGTGCTGGCTGAACTTAAGGGCAAAGATATGCTGGGCTGGGGATACACGGGCCCGTTCGACGAGCTACCGGCGGTGCAGGATGCCTTCCAGCAGGTGGACTATCGGCATAGAGTCATCGGTTGGAAGGACGTGGGCGAAGAAGAAGGCACAGGGATCGTCCACATCGCCCCTGGCTGCGGAGCGGAGGACTTCGGGCTCAGTAAGCAGGTCAATCTGCCGGTGGTGGCGCCGCTCGACGAGGCCGGTACCTACCTGGACGGGTTCGACTGGCTGACCGGCCTCAACGTGCACGATGTAGCGCCTCTGATCTTCGAAAGCATCGAGAGCAAGGGACTGGTTTACCGGCTGGAGCAATACACCCACCGCTACCCGGTCTGCTGGCGCTGCAAAACCGAGCTGATCTTCCGTCTGGTGGACGAATGGTTCATTAGCATGGGCGAAGTCTATGACAAGCCGCGCAGCGAGTTGACACCGGAGGAGGTCGATCGCAGTCTGCGCTACCAGATCATGGATGTGGTGGATCAGATCCGCTGGATTCCATCGTTTGGCTATGAGCGCGAGCTGGACTGGTTGCGCAACATGCACGACTGGATGATCAGCAAAAAGCGGTACTGGGGCTTGGCGCTGCCGATTTGGGTGTGCGAGAATGAGAGCTGCAAGCACTTCCACGTCGCCGGCTCCGAGGATGAGCTCGAGGAGTTGGCCGTGGAGGGTTGGAGCCAGTTCGAGGGCCACACGCCGCACCGTCCGTACATCGACGCCGTGAAGATCGCCTGCCCGAAGTGCGGCGGCACGGCCAAGCGCATCGCCGACGTAGGCAACCCTTGGCTGGACGCTGGCATCGTGACTTTCAGCACCCTGGGTTATCGCAGCGACCCCGAGTATCTGGCGCAAGTGGTTTCCGGCTGACCTGATCACCGAGAGCTTTCCGGGCCAGTTCCGCAACTGGTTTTACAGCGTGTTGGCCATGGGCACAGTGATGGAGCGCCGGCCGCCCTTCCTGACCAACTTCAGCTATGCCCTCCTGGTGGACGAGGCCGGCCGGCCGATGCATAAGAGCTCGGGTAACATGGTCGACTTCCACGACGGCGCCGAGCGGATCGGCGTGGACGTCATGCGCTGGATGTTTCTCGATCACAAGCCGGAGGTCAACCTGCTCTTCGGTTACCACAAAGCCGACGAAACGCGCCGCCGCTTCCATATCCCGCTATGGAACGTCTATAGCTTCTTTGTAACTTATGCCAATCTGACTCCGGAATGGCGGCCGGCGACCTGGGTGCTTTGGAGTCCGGTTGACACGGAGCTATCGAGACAGGGAAACTCACCCACCAATCTACCCATCTACCCATCTACCAATTCCGACCTCCTGATGGACCAGTGGATCGTCGGGCGCTTGCAGCAGGTGATCGAGCGCGTAACCACCAGTCTAGCGGACTACGACGCGGAGAATGCCACGATGGGGTGCGAGGCCTTTCTGGACGATCTCAGCAACTGGTACGTGCGGCGGAGCCGTCGACGCTTCTGGGATGGCGACATGGCGGCGCTCGACACCTTGTATTATGTGTTAGTGACCTTCGCGCGGGTTTTGGCGCCGATGTTGCCGTTCATGACCGAGGTGATCTATCAGAACCTGGTTCGCAGTGCTTTTGCCGACGCACCGGAAAGCGTGCATCATACCGGCTGGCCCGCGGCCAACCCTGGATTGATGGATGAGAAGCTTCTCGTCGACATGGACCTTGCGCGAGCGGTTGTCAGCCTGGGGCATGCTGACAGGGTGGCGGCCAACATCAAGGTGCGCCAGCCGCTAGCCGACATCAAGGTGGTGGCCGCCGGCAAGGCCGACAGCCTCGTGCGCTTCGCCGCGCTCATCGCCGAAGAGTTGAACGTCAAATCCGTGCTGTTGGCTGAAGGCGAGGCTGAGCTAGTACAATATCGCATCCTGCCGTTCAACAAGACGCTCGGTCCGCGCTTCGGTAAGGACTTTCCGGCGGTTCGTAAGGCGCTGAGCGAGGCCGACCCGTATGCCGTGGCCGCGGCCGTGGCCGCGGGCCAGCCGGTGCCGATCACCTTCGGGGGCCAAGCCGTGGAACTGGCCGCCGAGGACGTTCTGGTTCAGGCCGAACCCAAGCCCGGCTATCAAGTAACGAACGACACGCAGCGCGGCATCGTGGTGGCGTTGGATACCGTCATCACCCCACAGCTCAAGGCTGAAGGACTGGCGCGCGAGGTAGTTCGCCGCATCCAGCAGATGCGCAAGGATGCCGGCTTCGACCTCAGCGACCGCATCCACACCACCTATCAGACTGACAACGCCGACTTAGCTGCGACTGTCGTGGAGCTAGCTGATGGCATCAAACAGGAAACGCTCAGCCTGTCTCTGCTGGCCGGTGATCCGGTCGAGGGGGCCTACGCCGATACGGGAGACGTGGACGGCGCCGAGATCACCCTCAGTGTTCGACGAGCTAGCAGGTAGACGCTTGCACTTTCCTTGTTTTGCGTTACAATAGCACTATTGGCACGCATGTGAACTCATAAGTTTGTCTCGATCATCTTTGAAGGAGGTGCGCGAGGCGGCAGGTTGCTGGATCGAACCTTTTCTTCATGGAACGACTTCCACGCCTGTGCCATCTCAATGACCCGAGGTATATCGCTATGACCAGAAACGATGCACGTTTACACCAGATGCTTGAAGTCGAGCGAGCCGCTCTGCTGGACTCGATCGGCCACTACGAAGTCCTCGCTCGGCACAAGAAGCCGGGGCTGGGCAATCACATGGCCGATGACGCGACCGAGTTCATTTGACCAGGCGGCCGGTTTGGCGCTTCATCTGAATGAGCAAACTCTGCTAGCCCAGGTGGATGACGCATTGGCGCGGATGGAGAAGGGCGTCTACGGGCTTTGCGAGCGCTGCGGTGAGGAGATCGATTACGCACGCCTGGAGGCTATTCCGTACGCGACCTTATGCATCCGCTGCCAGCACCACCTGGAGGAGAGCCCCCGAGGAAACGGAAGCAAGCGCTAGTCTATGCCCAAGCAACGTTCTGTCAGGACCTGGCCCGGCTGGCTTGTCGTGGGCACGGCGTTTGTCGTCGTGCTGCTCGATCAGCTAAGCAAGCGCTGGATCGAGCGCAATTTGCTCGTCTACGAGTTGATTGTTCCGTTTCCAGTTCTGCGGAATTTCTTCACGATTACCCACTTCACCAATACCGGCGCGTCTTTCGGCTTGTTTCGCGATCAGGGGATGCTGTTTGTTGTGATCGCGCTGGTGGTGATCGTGGCGCTTATTGTCTATGCTCGCTATCTGCCCTACGAGCGGCGACTCGTGCGCTTTGCCTTGGGTCTCCAGCTTGGCGGAGCGATCGGCAACAACCTGATCGATCGGCCTCGCCAGGGCCACGTTACCGACTTCATCTATTTCCACTTCTGGCCGGCGTTCAACATCGCCGACATGGCGATCGTTGCCGGTGTGGGGCTGTTGGCGTATGCCTTGTTGACGCAGAAGGACGAGGTACCCGAAGGTGTCGGGGCGGAAACAGGCGATCAGCCCACCAGCTTGTAAGCTGTCGGCAGGAGAGTTTTCATGAAAATCGCAGTGCTGTCTGACGTCCACGACAACATCTGGAATCTAGCCGATGCCCTCGAAAAGGTCAGGATGTGTGGGCCTGAGGTGCTGATCTTCTGCGGAGATTTCTGCGCGCCGTTCACGCTGACCCAGATCGGCCAGGGCTTTGCCGGCCAGGTGCATTGCGTTCTAGGCAACAACGACGGTGACCCGCGCCTGCTTTTGCAGAATGCGCTGGCCGCCGGGAATGTCACGCTCCACGGCCAGTATGCCGAACTGTCGCTGGACGGGAGGCGGATCGCAGTCAATCACTACCCTGAGATCGCCCGTCGCCTGGCCGAATCGGGTCATTTCGACCTTGTGTGTTACGGCCACAACCACTTGGCCAAGGTCGAGCAGGTAGGCGATACTATGTTAGCGAACCCTGGCGAAGTCATGGGGCGGTTCGGCTCGCCGACATTTGGTTTGTATGATTGCGGCACGGGCGAATTTGCGCTGCACGATGTGCAGCACTACCCAAAGATGGGCGGTGATTAGAATTGAAAATCGGGGCCATGAACGATCCGAAACGCGATGTGCTCGACGAGATTCGCCAAATCGCGTTGGATGGCTTTGACTATGTTGATCTGACCTTGGAGGCGCCGAGGGCGGAGCCAGACCAGATCGATGTAAAGGCGGTGCAACAGCTTCTGGAAGACCATGGGCTTGGTCTGGTCTGTCACGCTTCGCCCTATTTTCCCGTGAACAACCCGGCAGCTTGGGTGCGGACCGCGGCGCTTGACGAGTTGCGGCGTTGTTTGGACGTGGCAGCCGCGCTCGGCGCTAGGCTGTTGACCACGCACTATCTTGGTTTTCCTGGTTTCTGGTCCGAGGCGATGGGCTATGACCTGTACGCGCAGCTCTATCTGAGGCTCTGCGCCGAAGGAACCCAGCGTAATGTCCTCGTGGCCATGGAGAACCATCCGAAAAACGCGCATCAACTGAAGCATTTCCGAGAGATCTTCTCACGCTGTCCGAACCTCTATCTACTGTTAGACCTCGGCCACACGAACATCGATGTGCCGAAGAACCTGGCACGCGAGTATCTCTTTGCGCTTGCCGACCGTTTGGCTCACGTACACGCATCCGATAATGACGGAACCGCCGACCAGCATTTGCCACTGGGCGCCCCATCCCACGGGGGCGTGGTCTGGTCGCGGGTGATGGCCGACCTCAAGTCGTTTCAGTACGACGGCACGGTGACTTTCGAGGTGTTCTCACCGGATCGGAGCTATCGTCAGGACAGCATGCGACGTTGGCGACATGGCTGGGGCGGAACGAAATAGTCGTGTTTCGCATAGTCATGATCGACTATGCCCACCAATATTTCCTTTTTCCTCAACAACAAAACGCTATGCGAATCGCCGATCAGCACGCACCTTCCGATGCCGGCGGCCGATCGTGTTGGCGGTTATCGGCGGGATGGTTTATCGTACTCAGGTCAAAGAGGCAGGGGTGGGGCGGTGCGTTTCGGCTTGAAGAGAAGGAAGGCCGAGACCCCAAGCAGCACGGACCCGATCACCATCAGCCAAACCCCGGGGCCGACAACAATCGGATGGCCGTAGATGATGTCCAGGGCAGGGCGCAGGCGCACAAAGGCCGCAATGGAGGGCACGGCGGCGAGGACAGCCAGCAACGCAACGGAGGCGGCTACCAGCAAGCCCGGCAAACGGCGCAGTAGAGGGTAGGAAAGCAAGGCAGCCAATAGGCACAGACAGATCGCGATCGTCTGTTTGATGAACTCGGGGGTCGTGAGGAGGGACGGCGTCCACGCGGGCGGCAGCATTGCCAGAGCCACCGGCACGGCCAGCAGGTTGAGCAGCCAGCGCAGGATACCGGGTACCCGGAGTTCACGCCGATGCGCAAGCAGGCTAAGGCTGAGGCTAAGCGCCACGAGTGGGAGGTAGAAGACCTCCCTTACAAGTGCGATGCGCCCGCTTTGCACTTCGGCGACGAACTTGACATATTCCGCGAGATCGAGCCCGAGCACGCGAAGCCCGGCGGGCTCCGCCCAGACCCAAGGCCTCCAACTGCCCAGCGCCAACAGGAGCCACCCCGCGAGTAGAAGCAGGGTAAGCAAGATCGGCCTGTGCGGCTCGCGCTGCAGACGCTCACGCATGATAAACGCGCTCGTAAGTGCTCAGAAGGGTGCGCGCCGCAGCATCCCAGGTGAAACGCTGTGCCTGTTCGAAGCCACGCTGTTGCAGCTGCATGCGGAGGGCCTCGTCGTCCAGCAGCCTCTGGATTGCAGCGGCTATTCCCGCTTCATCGGTTGCGTCTACCAGCAGCGCCGCGTCGCCCGCTGCCTCGGGAAGTGAGGAGTTGTCTGCGCACACGACGGGCGTGCCACAGGCCATGGCCTCGAGCACCGGGATGCCGAAACCCTCGTATAGCGCTGGAAGAACAAACACGTCGGCGGCCGAGTAGAGCGCAGGCAGATCCGCATCGGCCACAAAGCCGGTGAAAATGATCTCCGACCGGTGGCCGCTGGCCTCGGCGGCCTCGAAAATACCTTCGGTTAGCCACCCCGTGCCGCCGGCGATCACCAGCCGGTGGAGAAGCCGGTTTTCTCGCCTCAACTGTCCCCAGGCCCGGATCAAGGCTGGCCAATTCTTGCGCGGCTCCAGCGTGCCCACACCCAGAATGAACGGTCCATCGCCGATCCCGTAGCGAACGCGCAAGCGCTGCAGCTCGGCAGGATCGTCTTGACGGCAGAAGCGCGGCTCCACGCCCGGACAGACGACAGTGACCTTGTCACCGGGTACACCCAGAAGCTGGATCAGATCACGCCGGGTGCTCTCGCTATCAGCCAGAACGTGATCGGCGCGCGCCACAGACTGTGGAACAACACCGCGCAGAAAATTCCGCAGACCGGCCTCGGCGCATTGCGGTGTCGTTAGAAAGCTCAAGTCGTGCACAGTCAGCAATGCGCACGCCCTGCGCACCGGCGGCAGCACAAAATCGGATGCATGGTATAGATCCATTGGTCCGCTGAGCCAGTCAACCGGGAAAGGCGCTCCCAGACGGTGCCATCCGATCGTAAGCCAACGGTTGGGGATCGGAACAACGCGTAAACGAAAGCCCGCCGGCGCCGAAATCTTCCCGGCCGGCGGGCGTCCAAAGACCAAGAGGCTCACGTCGTGCCCCCCAGCGAGCGGCGCCAGAGCCTGTACCAAGCCGCGGGTGTGGCGGCCGATCCCTGCGCCCTGGAACACGGCAGGTGTGTAGTCGATGACGATGCGCACGGCATGTGCCCGGTGGGCTACTTGATCCCTTTGTAGGTCCAGATGCGGTTTGCGCCGTAGTTCCAGAAGAGCACGACGCCGATCGCGATGACCTTGGCAGCCAGGTAAGCTGCTGGATCATGGGTAACGTGCAGAAACAGCGGGTACAGCCCCAGAACGATGACCTCGTTGATGCCCAGGCCAACGATGTTCACGAGGGTGAACTGCACCAACTGGCTGGCAATCGGCCGCTGCCGGCTTTCGGGAAAGGTCCACAGCCGGTTCCACGTAAAGTTGCTGACCACCGCCACCGTGAAGCCGAGGGCCACTGCAACATACAGCGGAAGGCCCAGGACCTCGCGTGAAAAGGTCAGGATGGTCAGATCGACGACCATTCCGATCACGCCGACGATGGCGAACTTGAGGAAGCGCGAGATCTCCTTGGGGCTCATGCCGATGATTGTAGACATGCGTTGAAGAAGTCGCCGCCAGAACACGGCGGGCGCCTCCGTATTGAGCATCTGGGACATTCGAAACGGATTCTCCTGATCAGGCTGGGCTCCGCTGGCGGTTGCTTGCCGTCAAGACGGCCAACAGCCCCAGGAAGAGCGCAAGGTTGAGATACATGTGCTGGACCCACAGATTGTCGAACAGGTTGTGGATCGTAGCATGGGTGAGCGCACCCAACACACCTGCACCAACCGCTGCAACGAAACGATTTGACACGGCTGCGGCTCGCACTGCCTGCCATATGCAGGCAATCCAAAGCGCCAGGTAGGTCAGAAAGCCCAGCAGGCCGGCCTCGGCGCCAAAATTCAGGTAGACGTTGTGGGCATGGCCCAGAGGCTCGTACCAGCGCGGCAGGTTGTACGCGGGGTACGATGCGGCGTAGTTGCCAATGCCAACACCTAGCCAGGGATGGTCGGTCCACATGCCGAGGGCCGCCTGCCAGTGTGCCAGGCGCTCGATCACCGAGAAGTTGGCGTCGGTGATTTCCACATGCCGGATATCGACCAAACCGACAAACTCACGCAGCTCGCTCAGCCGGTTGACCAGCGAAGGCGGCAGGAGATCGCCTAGTCCAAAGACGACGCCAACCACAACTGCGGCTGCCACGATCAGAATGACCACAGGCGCGGCCCGCCGAGTGTGGGCCAGCACAACCACCGCCACAGCAGCGCCAAACGCCAGCCACGCGCCACGGCTCCAACTGAGCAGCAGGCCCAGGCTGATCAATCCGGCTGCCGCCGGCAGGGCAATCCGCAGCCAGCGGCTTGGCTGCGGGGTTACAGCGCGCGTGCAGAGTGACTTCGTCGACTCCGCCTGCTTGACTCCGTTGCTCCACACCCACAGCGCCAGGCTGATGGCAAACGGCGCCACCAGGCCGAGATAGCCCGCGTATGGATTGGGCTGGCGAAAGGTGCCGTAAGCACGCATAAAACGGCCCAGCAAGACGAAGGCCTCGGGGCCGGATTGGGTGACAAATTGAACCAAACCGAGCAGTGCCTGGCCGATCCCTGCCGCCAATAGGCCGGCGATCAGCCAGCTCGCGCGTTGCGGCGGAAGCACCGCCGCGACACACCAGTACAGCAGAAGGACCTCTAGCCACTTGATCAGCTCGGGCAAGCCATCGCGATAGGACTCGGCATCGACGAGGGACAGTGCCAGCACGCCGATAAACGCTAGCAGCGGCAGGCTAAGCGGCGCACGGGGCACCACGATGCTCCTGCGGATCACGCCCTGTGCCAGCCAGGCTGCGAGCACCAGTCCTAGCAGCAGATCCGAGCCGTCCAGAGCCAGGCCACCGATCGACAGCGGCTTGACTGCGGCAAACGGAATGGCAATGGCTAACGCTGGCAGCCCCACCCAAGGGCGGATCAACACCGCCAGTGCCAGGCCGGTGCCGATCAGCACCAGCGCGCTCAACTCAAGCGGCAGGCGCGCAATCAGTACGGTCGCCGCCAGCATGAGCCCCGCGGTGAGAAACACTGCGGGCGGCTTGACGGCGGACGGCAGAAATGCGGCCAGAGTGGAACGCTGGGTAACAGGGAGTCGATTGGCGGCCATAGCTGCTTGCCGTAAGGGGCTAAGCGATTATCTTACTCTAAAGCAGCGCTTTGTCAAACGCCAATCGACGTGCGTTGCCTTGCTGGCAGCACATTCGCTGAATTTAGCGAAGGTTGCACCTCATGGTATAATCTTGCGGCGCTCCGCAGGAGCAGGAGCCGAGACTATCGCTTTGTTGTAGCAGAGGAGTGTATGGCCAACAATAAGAAGAAAAGCAAGACCCCGAACCTGCCGCCGGGATCTGCCCAGCCACCGACACAGTCGACCGCGGCTAGCTCGAAGTCACAGCCGGTTAGCTCGAGCTCTAAGAACCAACCGGCCAGCAAGAAGACGTCGCAGCGAGAGCGCAAGCGTCGCCAGAACATCTACTTGGCGATCGGCGCGGGGGCCGCGGCCCTGGTGGTGTTGATCGGCATCATCGTTTTCAACAACCAGAGCCAACAGCAGGTCTCCAAGCCGGTGGAGGCTGCGACCGATCTACCCGCCGAGTTCATTGTGCGCAACGTTAAAGGATCCTCCGAAGCCAAGGTAGTCGTGACCGAGTACTCGGACTTCGAGTGCCCCTTCTGCAAAACCTTTGCCCAGACTACGGAGAAGCAGTTGGAAGAGGAGTACGTCAAGACGGGCAAAGTGCGCTTCGAGTTCAAGCACTTCCCGCTGCCTCAGCACAATCCGAGCGCGACTTTCGCAGCCTATGCGGCCGAATGTGCCGCAGACCAGGGTAAATTTTGGGAGATGAAACAGTATCTGTTCCAGGAAGCCGGCAAGCAGGGCACCAACACCTTCACTCAGACCCGTCTCAAGGCGATGGCTGAAACCCTGGGTTTGAACACAAGTGATTTCAACAAGTGCCTGAGCAACCAGGACCATGCCCAAGCAGTCCAGGCCAGTCTTCGCGAAGGCCAGCAGTTGGCGGTTTCAGGGACGCCTACGATCTACGTCAACGGCAAGAAAGTCGACAATCCATCGTATCCGGATATCAAGGCGGCCATCGACGCGGCGCTGCTGCAGCAGGGCTAGAGCGACCGACCATGAATTAAACACGAGTCTGGCTGGGCAGGCTGCAGCTGATTCTGATCGTGCTCGGGATTGGAATTGCCGGCTACCTGACCTACGTCAAGCTGTTCGGTCTGGAGCCGGTCTGTGGCGGTCTTGGCGACTGCGAGGCCGTGCAGACCAGCATCTACTCCGAGCTACTGGGCGTTCCCGTCTCCATCTGGGGCCTGCTCAGCTACCTCGCCTTGTTGGTGGTGTACCTGGTCAAGCGATCCAACTGGCGCGACCTCGGCGGTCTGGCCAGGCAGGGTTTCTTCCTGTTGACCCTGATCGGCGTCGTGTTTTCGGTTTACCTGACCTATCTAGAGATCTTTGTCATCCACGCGATCTGCCCCTGGTGCGTCGCCTCGGCAGTGGTCATGACGATCCTGTTTGTCCTGGCGATTGTCGATCTGTTTGGGAGTGAAGGCGAAGAGGTTGAATAGCTGATCATAGAACGGTCCAGTCTTCTGCGACCGGACCGTTCTTGATGGGTGAACATGTGTTGATTAGAACGGTCCGGTCGCAGAAGACCGGACCGTTCTAGATGTACTTCCCAATCAACAGCCCCAGCTGTTCCTTGGCGCGCTCTGGCCATAGATCCTTACGCGTGATGATGGCGTCTTGCAGCGCGTTGCGATACGGACTAGGAGCAGCGGCGGCCAACAGCTTGACCGCGTTCCTGACGGAATCCTTGGCGACCTCGGCGTTGCGCAGCAGCACCCGGATGACGGCGTCGACCGTGACCGGTTCCTCGCTCTCGTGCCAGACGTCGAAATCGGTGATGTGGCCCATGGTGGCATAGCTCATCTCGGCCTCCCGCGCCAGGAAAGCCTCTGGCGTAGCCGTCATCCCCACAATCGAGAAACCGAGCTGACGAAAAGCCCTGCTCTCCGCTTTGGTGCTGAAACGCGGGCCTTCGATAGTGACAAACGTGCCGCCCAGATGCGCTCTGGCGCCGCTGGCCAGCACGGCCCGATGGCACACTTCCGATAAAACCTCACAGAACGGATTGGCAACCGACACGTGGACGACGATACCGTCGGTACCCACCGTCGGGTCGTCGAAGAAGGACAAAGCGCGTAGGCGCGTCCGATCAAATATCTGGTCGGGGACGACAATATCGCCCGGATAAAGATGCTCCTGCAGGCTGCCACAGGCGCTGACGCTGATCAGGTACTCGACACCCAGCTGCTTGAAGCCCCAGATGTTCGCGCGGGAGTTCAGACGGGTGGGGCTGATGCGATGCCCGCGGCTGTGCCTGCTCAGAAAGGCGACGCGCTGCCCTTCCATCGTGCCGACGATGTAGGCGTCCGATGGGGCGCCAAAGGGCGTTTCGATCCAAATCTCTTCGACGTTTTGCAGGGCGCTCATCTCGTACACGCCGCTGCCGCCGATCACGCCGATACGCAGGGGTTCCATGGGGGTAGGTGTCCTTTCTGGGGGCAGGGGAGGGAAGCTGGTAGATTGGTAGATTGGTAGATTGGTAGATTGGTGAAGTGGTGGACAGGGCGGAGATGGGGGTCTCAGGTGGGTCACCAGAAGCCTGTGTCGACTTGAAATCCTGCGGCTTCGGCTGCGGCGGAAGTTGCTGAGACAATCTGGGCGTGCAGGTGACCGTTGCTTGCTACCAGGCCCTGGCGTTGACGCACGTCGGCCTTGTTGTAGGCCAGGGGCCGGCCCCAGGCGTCGGTGATCGTGCCGCCGGCCAGCGCGTAGAACGGCCTCCGGTGCGCAGGTGTCCCACTCTTTCAGTCCTGGCGCGGGATGGATGTACAAGTCACATCTGGCCGTGGCCAACAGCCCCACTTTCAGACCAACGCTGCCACTGGGGCGATCCTGGGTGATGCCTAAGCGCTGGCAAACGGTTGCCACCAGCGGATCGCGGTGTGAGCGGCTAGCTACCAGGCGCATGGTCGTCGGGTCGGCGACGAGCGAGACAGCCAGTGGCCGCACGTTGCCGTTTTCGACGAGCTCGGCCACCTGGCCGGCGATGCCGCGATACAGCACGTCAGCCACTGGCTGGTAGACAACACCCAGGACAGGCTTGCCGTCAACCGCCAGGCCAACCATGATCGAGAACTCGTCGATGTGGTTGATGAACTCCTTGGTGCCGTCGAGCGGATCGACGATCCATACCCGCCGGCGATGCAGACGCAAAGGACTATCGGCCAATTCCTCCGAGAGCAGACCGTCGGCGGGGAAGGCTGCGGCCAGCCCGGCCATGAGGTAGTCGTTGGCGGCGTGATCGGCAGCCGTTACGGGATCGTCCAAGCCTTTGTATGAGACGGCCACATCGGTGATATAGAATCCAGCTACCAGCCGCCCGGCCTCGCGCACCAATCGCTCGACTACCGCCAGCTCATTCCGGGTAACTTCGTGCGACGGCAAGAGTTGTCCTCCTCAGCCTGGAAAAAGTCGAGGCTGACCATTGCTGGCCAGCCTCGACAAGGTGGAGATGGCGGGAATCGAACCCGCGTCCGAGACATTCAAGCGAAGATATACTACAAGCTTAGTCGCCGGTAAGTTTTCCCCTTCGGCTGGCCAGCGACGGCCTGCCATGGAAGGGTGAGCCTGATGGGTGCTGGGCGGGTGCCTCAGCCTTAGGCCAGGTTCATCGGCGTCGACCTGGCTGCATCTCAAGCAGTTATGACGACTGACTCACAGCCTGCGAGAAGCACTGTGAGGGCCGCCCCAATCGCGTAGATCGGGGGTGTTTTCACACTCGCTTAGGCGGCGAGAGCCACCGAAGTGGCCAGGCCGCGGGGGGCGAAGGTGAAAGTTTTGCCGTTGTTGGCAGTTGTGTTTTTGCGCCCTTTTTACGAGGGTGACGCACCTCGGCCTGCAATCCTCGGTCAGCCTGCCCCGTCGAAGCCTATCATCCCCATGCCAGAATGGATTATACCACAACGGATTGGGGAGTCAAAACCTCAGTGGACCATATCCTTCAGCGCGCGCCGCATTTCTCGGTCGTAGTCGTGCTTGGCGATGCTCTCGCGCTTGTCGTAGAGCTTCTTACCGCGCGCCAGGCCGATCTCGACCTTGGCGCGGCCATCGCGCAGATGAATCTCCAGGGGGATCAGGGTCCAGCCCTTCTCCTTTATCTTGGCATGCAACCGCGCGATCTCATTGCGATGCATGAGCAGCTTGCGCTCGCGCCGCGGCTCGTGGTTCTCGCGGTTGCCGTGGGTGTAGGGCGAGATGTGTGCGCCAACCAGCCACACCTCGCCGTTGCGGATCACGGCAAAGCTGTCCTGCAAGTTGGCGCGGCCGGCGCGGAGGGACTTGATCTCCGTGCCCGTGAGCACGACCCCGGCCTCGATCGAATCTTCGATGATGTAGTCATGGCGCGCCTTGCGGTTGCTGGCCAAGACCTTGACGCCTTCAGTTTTTTCCTTCATGGGTGACCTCTGCCAGCCGCAAAACTACTGGCTCTGGGGCTGCTTGAAGTTGAGCAGATAGTCAATCGCTTTGTCGAGCTGCGGATCCTTGTCCGCCTCGATGTCTTTGTCGGTGCGCCCGACCACGACGTCGGGCTCCAGTCCCTCGCCGTTGATCTGGCGATCGTTCGGCGTAAACCAGTAGGCGGTCGTGATGCTGAGCTGGGAGCCGTCGCTGAGCTCGCGGGGCAACTGCACCAACCCCTTGCCAAACGTCCTCTCGCCGATCAGCACGCCGCGGCCGCTGTCCTGTATGGCGCCGGCCAGGATCTCCGAGGCGCTGGCGCTGCCCTCGTTGACCAGCACGGCCAGCGGGATCGTCAACGCCCGCCCCTCGCCGCTGGCCGGGTAGATCTCCTCGTTGCCGTCCTTGAAACGCTCGATCAAGATCGAACCGTCGGGGACGAACTCGCTGGTGATGTCGACCGCCGTGTGCAGGAATCCGCCCGGGTTGCCGCGCACGTCCAGGATCAGGCCGGGCGGGTTAGTGGCGAGCATCTCGTCCAGGGCGATGCGCACCTGTTCGGTCGACGATGCGCTGAACTCGCCGAGCCGCAGATAGGCGATGCCATTATCCAGGATTTTGTGCTCGACCACAGGAACCTGGATGCGATCGCGCTCGACTTCCACCTCGCGCGGCTCTTGCTCGGGCGACTTGACGGTGAGATTGACCTTGGTGCCCTTGGGGCCGCGAATGAGCGCGATGGCCTCGGTGAGCTGCAGCTTGGTAACGTCCTTGCCGTCGACGGCGAGGATGACGTCGCCACGGCGGATGCCGGCGTTCCAGGCGGGCTGGCCCTCGAAGGGCTCGACGATGCGCACGCCGCCCCCCTCGGCCTCAGCCACGCGCGCGCCGATGCCCTCAAAGCTGCCGTTGAGCTCTTCGTTGAAGAAAGCTGCCTCCTCCGGCGGTCGAAGGTAGGTGTAGTCGTCGCCCAGCCTGAACATCACGCCGTTGATGGCGCCGTAGGTGAGGTTATCGACGTCGGGCAGCTCGCCGTACTCTTTGCGGATGATGGTGAGAACCGCCGCCATGGCCTCTTTCGACGTTTTTTCGCGCTTGAGCGGATCGTCGGTCTCCAGCTCGGCCGCGCGCAGCATGCCGGTCACCAGGCCGCCGACCATCTCCGGGGTATCAGGCAGATCGCCGTAGTAATCCTGCTCCAGCGCATCCCACGCCTCCCAGACCAGGTCGAATTTCTCGGGCAGGTCGCCGGCCGCAAATTCGGTCTGGCCCGCCTGAGGGGTAGCCCTGGTTTGCGCGCCGGTCCGATCCGGGGCCGGCGGCGCGGCGGATGCCAGCTCGGGCGCGGTCACTCTGCCCGTGCCAAAGCCTGTGCCAAAGCCGGCAAGAAAGGTCATGCCGCCCAAGACGACGACGACAAGCACGATGACGATCCACTGCACTGACGGTTGTTTTTCTGATCTCTTCATTGTTTCCTCGATAAGTCTTTCATCCCGCTCTTCCAGTGCCTGAGGGCACTTCTCAGTTTTAGCCAGGGGATTTCCAATCCCTGGATCACTTCGGCCTGGCTGGTTCCGCGTTCAGAAGGCGAATGGCTTCCTCCAGCGGCGCATCCCGGTTGTCGTCGTGCGCCACGGCCAGGTCAGGCACTAAGACCGACGCCGTTGATCTCGTGGCCATTGGGCGTCAGCCAGCGGGCGACGGTTACGTGAACCGAGGATCCATCGCTGAGGTCGTAGACGAGCTGCACCGATCCCTTGCCATAGCTTTTCTCGCCGACCAGCTTGGCCCGGCTGCGGTCCTGCAGGGCGCCGGCCAGGATCTCCGACGCGCTGGCGGTTGCACCGTCGACCAGCACAGCCATCGGCCAGTTGGGGGAGCGTTTGGCATCGACGCACCCGATAGGTCTGTTCGGCGCCGTCGTTCTTGCGCTCGAACAGCACGACGCCGTCGCTCAGAAAACGGCTGGTCACGTCGATGGAGGACTGCAGCAGGCCGCCGCTGTTGTGGCGCAAGTCGACGACCAAGCTGTTGCACGTCTTGTTGGTCGAGTTCCAGCAGCGCGCGATCGAGTTCGCCTGCCGTGCGTTCGGTGAATTGACGGATCGCGATGTAGCCGATCTGCGGGTTCTGCTCCAGCGCACGCCACTCCACGGAGGGGGTCTCGATGCGCTCGCGGACGACGCTGAAGGTGAGCGGATCGGCGGCGCCTTCGCGGCGCACCTGCAGCTCCACCGGCTCGCCGATCGGCCCGCGGATCAAGTCGACGGCCTCGTCGGCCGTTAGCTCAGGCGCAATTGGCTTGCCTGCCACGGCGATCAGGATGTCGTCCTTTTTGATGCCTGCTTTCTCGGCCGGCCGGTCGGGCATCGGGTTCAGGCGCAAGTTTCCTGCGTCGTCTTTGGTGATCCATGCGCCGATCCCGCCGAATTCCCCGCTGAGTTGTTCCTTCTCGCGCTGGCGCGGTTCCGGCGCAACAAAGCGCGTGTAGGGGTCGCCATAGGCCCGCGCCAGCCCGTCGATCGCGCCATGCTCGCGCTGTTGGGCGTCAGGTTGGTCACCGTAGAAGTCGCGTTGTAAAATGTGCCAGGCTTCCCAGTAAACGTGCATGTCGCCAGGCTGCGCCGCGTCGCCGTCGGCGGCTGTGGCCGGCGGCGTGTCGCTTGGCGAGGCGCCGCGGTCGATCAGCCAACGCGCGCCGAAACCCGCCAGGAAGACGACGACCACAGTCAAAGCGACGAGTGCAATAAAGCCCAGGTTACGAAGGGTTGTCACGGTTTCTATCTCGGCCATTCAGGCGACAGGTTGCAAGTGGCAAGTTGCAAGTGGCAGGTGGCAAGTTGATCGGCGCCGGTTCCACCCGAACGACGCTGGATTGTAGCATACATGACTCGGCCCCGCAAACTGTTGGGCTGATCGGACCTCGGAATTCCTGGTCGAGTTCAGGAGTCCTGGGCAAGCGCGGAACTCCTCGACTTGTCGAGGTCTTTTCAAGGAAGGCGTGATGCATTCAAGTCGCAACCGCTTCGTGAGTGTATTGATTGGAGTTCTCGTTGATCGTGGGCGGGTCGATCGGTCTGATGCTGGCTGTCTCGCGATCGGCGCGGCTGCCGGGGACGCCCGTGGCGGCGCCGCTGCCGGACGTGACTGTGACCACCCTGGGAGGTGAGGCGGTCAACCTGGCGGACCTGCGCGGCCGGCCGCTGCTGATCAATTTCTGGGCGACGTGGTGCCCGCCGTGCCGGGAGGAGATGCCGGCGCTGGAGCGGATCGAGCGAAAATGGGCTGAGCGGGGCGCGGCGGTGGTGGTGATCAACTTCGAGGAGGACGCAGAGACGATTCGGCAGTACCTGGCTGAGAATGGGCTGTCTCTGCCGGTGTTTCAGGATAGCAGTGGGGAAGTAGCGCAAATACTCGACATAACGTATCTACCGACAACCTTGTTCGTCGACAGCGCGGGCGTGATCCGCAGCCGCAACGAAGGCCCCTTGTCGCAGGGGCAGATGGAGGCGGGGTTGCGGGCGCTGCGGTAGAAGTCGATGCCGGATTGAGCGTTTTTTATTTCAATTTGGCCAACATGGCCTCTAGTTGTTGCATGTAGCCTATCTGATCGGGGTAGAGGCTGCCGGCGGCGTGCAGACGATGCATGATGGTCAGTGCCCGGCCAAAATAGACGGTGCTTTGGTCCGGGTCCGACTCGGCCAGTTTTCCAAAGCGACACCACCAAATCCCAGGCGATAGTCGGCGCGCGCCGGCTCGGCCGCCGCCAGCCGCTCGGCGATCTCCAGGCTGCTTTGGTAGGCCGCCTGCGCCGCCTCGCCCTGCCCCAGCGCACGGTACAGATCGCCCATGCGCTCGTAGGACACCGACAGGTCGCGCTGATAGTCGGCGCGCGCCGGCTCGGCCGCCGCCAGCCGCTCGCGCGATCTCCAGGCTGCTTTGGTAGGCCGCCTGCGCCGCCTCGCCCTGCCCCAGCGCACTGGTACAGATCGCCCATTTTGTTGTACGACACCGACAGGTCGCGCTGATAGTCGGCGCGCGCCGGCTCGGCCGCCGCCAGCCGCTCGGCGATCTCCAGGCTGCTTTGGTAGGCCGCCTGCGCCGCCTCGCCCTGCCCCAGCGCACGGTACAGATCGCCCATTTTGTTGTACGACACCGACAGGTCGCGCTGATAGTCGGCGCGCGCCGGCTCGGCCGCCGCCAGCCGCTCGGCGATCTCCAGGCTGCTTTGGTAGGCCGCCTGCGCCGCCTCGCCCTGCCCCAGCGCACGGTACAGATCGCCCATGCGCTCGTACGACACCGACAGGTCGCGCTGATAGTCGGCGCGCGCCGGCTCGGCCGCCGCCAGCCGCTCGGCGATCTCCAGGCTGCTTTGGTAGGCCGCCTGCGCCGCCTCGCCCTGCCCCAGCGCACGGTACAGATCGCCCATGCGCTCGTAGGACACCGACAGGTCGCGCTGATAGTCGGCGCGCGCCGGCTCGGCCGCCGCCAGCCGCTCGGCGATCTCCAGGCTGCTTTGGTAGGCCGCCTGCGCCGCCTCGCCCTGCCCCAGCGCACGGTACAGATCGCCCATCCTGTTGTACGACACCGACAGGTCGCGCTGATAGTCGGCGCGCGCCGGCTCGGCCGCCGCCAGCCGCTCGGCGATCTCCAGGCTGCTTTGGTAGGCCGCCTGCGCCGCCTCGCCCTGCCCCAGCGCACGGTACAGATCGCCCATCTTGTTGTACGACACCGACAGGTCGCGCTGATAGTCGGCGCGCGCCGGCTCGGCCGCCGCCAGCCGCTCGGCGATCTCCAGGCTGCTTTGGTAGGCCGCCTGCGCCGCCTCGCCCTGCCCCAGCGCACGGTACAGATCGCCCATTTTGCTGTACGACACCGACAGGTCGCGCTGATAGTCGGCGCGCGCCGGCTCGGCCGCCGCCAGCCGCTCGGCGATCTCCAGGCTGCTTTGGTAGGCCGCCTGCGCCGCCTCGCCCTGCCCCAGCGCACTGGTACAGATCGCCCATCTGCTGTACGACACCGACAGGTCGCGCTGATAGTCGGCGCGCGCCGGCTCGGCCGCCGCCAGCCGCTCCAACAGGCCCAGTGCTTCGGCATGGCGAGCCAACGCCGCGTCGATTGCGCCCAGGGGCAGCAACGCGTCACCGTAGGTATCCACAAAGTCCCGGATACGATGGATGCTCGGACGGCAAAGCGGCCACGATCTCGGCCAGGAATGCGGCCAGTTCAACCGTTTGGCCGTAGGTGCCCAGTAACTCGATGATCTCCCAGGCAATCTCCGTAGCTCGATCGAAGGCTTCGCCTTCCAGGAATCGCCGCACGGCCTCCACGGCGTCGCCCAGGGAGTGCGAGACAGTCGCCACCCGCCACATCAGCGTTTCGCCGGCGCGCCGGCACCGCTCCAGGAAATCCGCCTGGGCGCTGCGCTGGCGCAGGCTCTGTGCAGTCCAGCGATGCACCCACACCTGGTGATCCGGCAGCGGCGTCAGCAGCGAGGACTCGGCAAGGCGCCGCGCCGCCTGGCCGGCCGCCCGCACCTGCGCCGCGCTCGGCGTCTGCGCACCGGCCAGGGCGAAGGCGAGCTCCTCTATCGTCACCGGCGTGGCAAAGACTGCGGCCTGGTGCAGCGCGTCCAAATCGCCTGCCTTCTGCCCCACGATCTCCAGCAACTGGTCCAGCAGCACGTCGGCCGCCGCGATGCGCAGGGCATCTTGCAGCGCGCTCTCAGGGTCGCCGCCCAGCTCGTCGGGATCCAGCCCCAAGGCGCGCGCCTGCTTGCGCAGCCGGACGCTGATCTGCGGCAGGCGGGCCGCGTCGTGGCGCAGGATGGCGTCCAGGTATTCGAGCGTGCGCGGGTGGCCGCCGATCTGGCGCAAAGCCAGGCTAACGAACTGCGGCTCGCCGCCGGCGAGCGCGGGCAGGCGGTAGATGAGCCGCCGCGTCTCGGCCAGGGAGAGCGGCCCCAGGTGCTCGCTGGCCAACCACTCGCCGCCGGCCGGCAGCGGGTAGCGGCTGGTGATCAGGACCTTGCCCTGCCGCGCCGATCCCAGCAGCGCCAGCAGGATCGCCTCGCTGGCCGGGTCCAGGAACTCACGTCCCAGCAGCGCCAGGTTGTCCTCGTAGTTGTCCAGCACCAGCAGCAGCCGCTGCCCGGCCAGGAGCTGGCCCAGCACCTGCAGGCGCGCCTCGTCGGGCAGGGTGGTTTGCAGCAAGAGCGCTGCGGCGCGCTGTAGCTCCGGGTTCGTTTGGCCCAGGAGCTGTGCGCCGACGGTGGCCGCCAGCTCGCCCAGGCCCCAGCGCCCCAGCGCGACCGCGGCGATCCAGCCCTGGGTATGAAGCCGCGCCATGACACGGCCGGCGAGCGCGCTTTTGCCCACGCCGCCGATGCCCTGCACCAACACGCCGGCTTTGCTGCCCTGACCGGCTACCGTGCGCGGGTCGTCCAGCAGCGTGCGCGTGATCCGGCGCAGCTCTCGCCGCCGGCCGATCAGGTCGCCCTCCTTCAAGATCGGCATCTGGGCCGTGGTGGCAAAAGGAGGCACGGCCCGCAGCGGCTGCGGCGGCAGGCCGCCATCGAGCAGCGGGCGCTCGTCGCCGGCCAGCCGCTGAAACAGGGCGGGGGTGGCGTATTCCGCCTGCAAGCCCGGCCCCCGTTCGCCCCGGCTGATGAGCTGTTGGCGCTCGGTTTCCACCTCCTGCCTGGCCAGCGCCAGGGCGTGGCCGGCCAGGGGCGCCTGCATGGCGCCCAGGTGGCGGTAAAACGCACCGGCCAGCCGGGTGGCATACCAGTCGGAGACGCTGCGCTGCATGGCCACCACCTGCGGGATGCCGCCGGCCAGCAGGCCTTGGGCGAAACCGGCGGTGCCGGCCGCGTCCAGGCCGCTCAGGCAGGAGGAAAGGAAGACCAGGGGCAGGCTCCTGCCGCTGGCGCGGATCGCGTCGGCCAGGCCGGCGGGGCTCACGGGTACGGCCCGGCCGTCCTCGTCCTCCATCTCGATCAGCCCGGCCGTGCCGTGGCCGGAGATGTGGAGCACGTGGTAGCTTTGCGCAAGCAGCGCTTGCCTGACCTGGTCGGGATGCGCCACCTCCAGGATCGTTACCTGCGCTCGGCCATCGCCGCCGGCGCGGTCCACCACGTCCAGCAGGGTCTGCAGCTCGCGCTCCCGATCCAGGGGGACGCTGGCGGTCTGGTCCTCGTCGGGTGCGGCGACTGCGGCCAGGATGCGCAACGGGCCGGCCAGCGGCTCGACGCCGTGGGCGACCGCACCGGCGAGCTGGCGCGCCACGTGTACACCCGGCTGCAAGGCCGGCGCACGGCCATCGGGCAGGCGGGCGGCCTCGAAGGGCAGGGACAGGAGGGCCGGCTCGGCGCTCTCGAAAAGGAGGTGCAGCGGTTGGCCGGCCGCGCGGGCTTCGTCCATGGCGCGGGACAGGCTGTCTGCAACAGGGCCGGCGAAAACGGCCTTGCCCAGCTCGTAGCCCAGCTCGACCAGGTCCCGGTCCCGCTGTGCGGCGTCGCCGGGCGCGGTGTCGAGCATGAACTGGCGCAGCGACTCCGCCAGGCCGGCGTTGAGACGCACAATCTGCTCGGCGCCGGCGGGCCGGCCATCGAAATCGGCGCGTACCCGCACCTGGCCCGGCTGCACCGGGTCCAGGGACACTCGGAACTGCCAGCGGGCAGCAGGCGGCCCGGCCTCGTCGATCCACAGACGGCCGCTGCGCAGGCGCATGAACAGCACGGGCGCCCACCAGTCGGGCTGCGCCCGGACCTGGCTGCGCGCTGGCCGCCATGGCCCAGTCGATCTGGCCGTGGCGGTCGAGCTCGCGGAAGAAGATCGGCATGAAGCGCGCTACGGTTTCCATGCTCACCGTGCCGTGCATCGCCACCACGGCGGGCACGCCGGCCGCCGCCAGCAGGGGCCCGGTGGCAGTGAGCGCGCCCGGGTCGCCGCTGGCGCCCTGGCCGGCGCTCTGGCATGAAGCCAGCACCACCAGCCGGGGCAGCCGGGTCAACTGGCTAAACCGTTCGGCCAACAGGCGGCCGCTGACGCGCTGCGACGTGCCCTGGTCGTTTTCCAGCCATAGGGTTGGCTCGCCCTTGACCAGGCTACCGTGGGCCACCAGGTACACGAAGTCGAAGGGTTCGACGCGCAGGCGATCGATCAGGGTGTCGAGCGTTGGGCGTTGCGGGCCGGCCAGTTCGACGATAGGGATCGACGGGCCCAGGCTGGCGCGAGCCGCGCCAGCTCTTCGGGCACGTCGACCTGCGCCAATTCGTATTTTTCCAGGTCGGATGGGTTGGCGATCGCAACCAAGGCACGGAGCTCGCCGCGCGGCTGGGGCTTTACCGGCGTCCAATCGTCACTGTCCAGGTAGCGGGAGAAGCGCACGTGCTCGTCGGTCAGCAGCGGCGTGTCGCGTTCGGGATCGCGCAGCGTCTCCCAGAGGAGGCCGTGCAGGTCGAAGCTGGCGTTGGACGAAGGGTCGGTGGAGAAGCGGAGGCGAATGCGCAGCGGCACATGCTGGCTTTCTGCGGCCGTGCGTGCCTTCAAGAAGGCAGTGCGCACCGCGGCGTCGGGGGCTTCGGGGGCTTTGGGGAAGAGAAAGCGGGTCAGTGCGCGGCCGTAGTCGTCAGGTTGGAGCTGGAGCGACAGCAATTGTTTGGCGTCGATCCGGATCGTCGCCGGGGCTTTGAGCAATTGCACATCGGCGTCGCTGCCAGGTTGGGCAAAACGGAGCTCGACGCGATAGGTTTGGTCGCTTTGCGGGTGCAGCGAGATTTCCAATTCGGCGCAGTCGAAAGGCATGGGCTGGGGGACCCCTTTGGGATGTCGTGTAGAGGCGGCACAGATCGCGTCCCGACATTTTACCACACGAGTGGGTGGGATGCCAATGAACCGTCCATGCGTTGGTCTCCTGGCGGCAGCTTCGCGTAGTCGTTTAGTGTCGAGAAGCCGCCAGAACAGCAGCCTGAGTTCGTGAGGCTTCTTGACTGTTCGTCTGATAGTTTCCGGTCAGTTTTGCCTTGTTTCTCAAAGCAGTGTATTATTTGTCGCCAGAACCATTTTTTCACAGAAGCAAATTTGCATTATCTCTCTCAAATACCCACGAAATCCGCTAGAATTGGCGCAGTTATTATTGTGACGCTGGTAGCCTTGGCATTCGTTGCCGGCATCGTCGCAACGCGCCGTGGGCAAACAGAGCAGGTGGCGCAAGGACCCACGGCCACCGCAACCGCGACGCCGGCGCCCACGGAAACATCCACGCCGACGCCAATGCCCACTACGACGCCAACACCGACCGCGACGCCAACCTCCACGCCTTCGTCGACACCCACGGTCACACCGACGGCGACGCCCAACCCCTATCTGCCCCTCACCATTCCTGGCCTGCGCGAGCGGCGATTTCCCCGGCGGCCAGATCGAGATCACCAGCACCTGGGAAGAAACCGACGCCTTCACCCGCTACTACATCACCTATCCCAGCGACGACCTCCTCATCAGCGGCATGATGGCGGTGCCCAAGGGCCAGGGCCCCTTCCCGGTGATCATCCTCAACCACGGCTACATTGCGCCCTCGCAGTATTGGACCGGGGCAGACACCTACGACGCGTCGACCTACCTGGCCAGCCGCGGCTTCCTGACCATCAGCCCGGACTTTCGCGGCTGGGGCCGGTCGGATACCGGCGAAAACGTCTTCCGCAGCGGCCTGGCGATCGACGTCATGAACCTGATCAGCTCCCTGCCGTCGCTGCCGCAGGCCGATCCTGAGCGCGTCGGCATCTGGGGCCATAGCATGGGCGGCGGCGCGGTGTCCTGGACCATGGCCGTCGATCCGCGCGTCAAGGCCAGTGTGCTCTACGGGCCGGTCAGCGCGAACGCCAGCGACCGGCGGCGTTTCGGCGGCGGCGGTCCGGGCGGCAGCGATCCTTTATGGCGCGACGATCCAGCTTTTATCGACAAGATTTCGCCGATCAACTACTTCGACGGTGTAAGCGGCCCGGTGCAAATTCACCAGGGCGCTGCCGACACGACCACCCCGCCGCGCTGGGCGCGCGCGATCCGGGACGCCCTGGCAGCCGCCGGCAAGAACGTGACCTACTTCGAATACGAAGGGCAGGGCCACGCGTTGAAAGGCGACTCCTGGCGCGCCTTCATGCAGCGCACGGCCGATTTCTTTGCGGCAAACCTGTGAGGGGAAGTCCACCCCCTACGTTTTTGGTGCGATAAGAATACATAACAATCATAGTGTGTACATTGATGGGTGGGTCTCATATCGTGTGGTGCGTCCCTTGCCTGGTTGCCGTCATCCCCGAACGCCAACTGGCTGTAATTCTTCGTGAGTTCCTCGGTTTCCTTACGGTGATTAGTCGCCGTAGCATGCCAATTAAGCGTTGCCGATCACGTCTTGGGTGAAGCCGTGGCAAGTGAATGCAGGCGCGACGGGCGAAAGATTTTCTCCCCCCCTCTTCCTTGTCCTATTTTTATGTTTTTCGAAAACAGCATTATGTCAAAATACTGCTCTTCATTTACAGCAAGCCACGGGATATGGCAGGCTGCACGTTGCTTCCCCGTAACCGGACCCATTTGCTTGCATGATCGTACCGAGTCCGGTAGTGGTGGTCCAGCCGTTGCAGTTTTGTGCGTAGAACCAGTTGCCGGATTGGGTGTCGATGCCCTTCCAGATGTCGTCGACCGTCTGGTAGGTCGTTCCGGAAACCGAGACTGTCGCCGAGGTACGCCGGATGTTGTCGATCCAAGTGACCGGTAAGGGCGTCTGGAACGTTACGCCACCTGCCAACAATGCCGAGCTGATTTCCTGCAGCGTGCAGAAATGGGAGTCCGGATCGGCGGCGCGACACAGCTCGCCCATGCCAGCGCGCGCGTTGGTGGCCGCCCCGGTTGTAGTCTGTGTCGTGGCGACAACAACCAGCGTCCCGCGCGGGCTGCCGCTGGTGTTCCAGGACGAGGCGACCCCCTGGATATCCAGCGTGTCGATACGCCCATCGGCGTTGACGTCGCGCACCGGGTAATACTCCTGGGCCGCGACTGCGGTGCCAATCAAGATCGCGCCAACCACGAGGATCGCGGCCAGCGTCCCGAGAAAACTCTGCTTAAGCGGTGACATGGTTTCCTCCGTGAACAGGGATTTGGGGAACGGGCGTTCCTTATCGGCGAAATTGTCACGATCATCTTGCTTGGTTCATGAGTTCGATTGTACCACAGTTTGTGATACGGTGCACCAACCGATTTTAGTGGAAAGTATCGGTCGACCCGCCCCAGCGCAGACGATTCGCCGTCTAGAAGCTGCCGTGATACAGTTCTTGCTGCCGCTCCGGCATTCGTTGTCCCCATTCGTTGTGATATGCAGCGCGGCGAATATCACAACGAATGGGGGACAACGAATGCCGGAGGCCGGAGGCTAGTCCCACTATTCACGCCCAGGTGAGTGCTGTTGTGGAAAAAGGAACATCACTCGATAAACTCCTCAAGAGCGCCGTTTGGCCCGCCTCCTGGCAGTGCTTCTCACGCTGCTTCATCATGCTGGGATTGCCCCTGATCGGCTGGGGACTGGCCGATTTCGCCGGTTTCTTCTCCAATCCGGTCCGCGTGGCTATTGCCATGATCGTGCTTGTACTGGCGTTGGCCCAGGCCTGGATGGTTTACGTCACCCCGAAGCAGCCCAACGAGGGCAACGCTGAAGCTCGTTCTACCCGGCTGAAATGGCATTCCACCCTGTTCGAGATCCTCCTCATCCTCGCCGCCTTTGGCGACCGCCGCAATATCTTGACTTGGGACGAGAACCAGCTGATACGCTGGCTGGGGGCAGGAATTTATCTGATAGGGGCGATCCTTTCCATCTGGGCGGGCTTGATGTGGGTCAACCATCTGCGGCGGGAAGGCGTACGGGCAGACGACAACCCTGTATTGCTATGCGAAGGCCCTTTCAAGTGGATCCGCTATCCTACCCTTCTTTGTCTGCTCCTGTACAGCCTGGGCTTTGCGATCGCATTCCGGTCCTGGATCGGGCTGGCCTTGATGGTCCCCTTGATCGTTGCCGTCGTCAATCGCATCGACAAGCTGGACAGGGGGTTTGCCGAGCAGTACAAGGTTGCCTGGCCGTTGCGGAGCTATCGATCCAAGCGGATTATTCCGTTTTTATACTGATCCTGATCATTGACCGACTACAACTCCGTGCCCATTCCCTTCCCCTTCTGTCGATCTTGCTTCTCCTGGGTTTTGCAGCGATATTTGTGGCAAAAACATGACGCTTGTCATACTCTGACGGCCAAACTTGGGGTATACTATGCCGGTAGCTAGTTACCGCTAGCCTTTCCTGGCCAATACGTCCCAGGCTCGCACGCACCCGTCTTCGGTGGATCGGCAATCCTGGGTTCTGCGAAGAATCGGGACTTCTTCAGCGATGGGAGTGTGGCATTCTGCTTGGCTTGCCTTCATGGCCAGAGGGACGAGCAATCCTCGGAGGGTCACGATGTCCGCATTGCAGCGCGCACCACTTAATGATGGTGCGATACCAGGAGACAGACCCTTGACGATTCTAATCAACCTCGTGGGCGAACAACCGTTGCCAAATCTGTTGCCGATTGAGCTCGAGCGGCCCGAAACAGTCGTGCTTGTCCACAGCAACCTCACGGCATCCGTTGCCGAACATCTGGGCGCGCTCATAGGTGCTGAGGTGATCACACACTCGGTGGATGCCTACGACATTGCGGAAACCGAGGCCTATCTGCGCGAGTTAATCGCCGAGAAGAAATGGGCTGCGGAGACCATCCTATTCAACCTCACCGGTGGCACGAAGCCCATGTCATTTGGCGCCTTTCGCATCGCTCTGGAGGTGGGAAGTCGCGCCCTGTATCTGCGAACTGAAAAACGAGCCGCCGTCTACTTCTACGATTTCAGGCTCGGCTCAATGCCAGTTCGGACCGTCCCACTCGATACCTTGCGGCCAATTCTCACCTTCTCTACCTTTGTGAGGGCCTTTCGGGGCGAGCAATTCCACGTCAGAGGAGATTACGCCAAGACGGAACCGGGTCGGTCGTTTGAGCAGGCGGTCCACAAGGCGTTGGGGGAGACTGTCGACGAAGTCATTGTCGGACTCAAACTCGATGACGTGGTTGACATCGACCTGGTGGTACGGGTCGGCAATGAGATCGCACTGATCGAGTGCAAGACCGGCCAGAACGATTTGAAGAAAGCCATCGACCAACTCAATACCGCGGGCGGTCGCGATTATCTCGGCACCTACACGCGGAAGCTGATCGTGTCCAATGTCTCATGGGATGACAAGACAAATCTGACCGCACTCGCACAAGCCAGGCGCATCAACGTGATTGAGCTGGGCGACTACGTCGCGCTGGACGAAGCGCTATCGGACACCAGCGCCGCTTGGTTGCGAAAGGAGGTGGAGCGAATCCTCGGCAAGAAACAATGACCCTAACCCCTGAATAACAACATCGTTGCCTAGGTAGGAAACTATGGAGGAACGCAATGTGAACAAGAACGTTCATGAGAAGCTTATCGTCTATGGCCGATTGCTCATGGCCCAAGTCGCCGGCGGTAAACAACTGAAGGCTCCCGATTGGACTGACAAGTTCTTGGCGCTACTTGGTCCACGCTCGGTCCAGGTGGTCAACTCGGAGCCTCTGCAGTCCATCTTCACCCTGATTGATATCCGCCGAGAGACCGTCGATCCGAGATATCTACGGCCGGTGGCATTGAGCCAACAAACCAAACCAACCGATCCGGCGGCATGGCTGCTCCTACCTGTCGATAAGTCTACCGCGGCAGGAGTAGATCGTTTGGATTTGTACGATGAGTTCATCCGATCCCGCGGCGACGAAGAGCGTTCTTTCGAGCGCTTCTTCTACTTGATGCGTAAGTATGCTAGCACGCTACCCAACACCTACGGCGAGCCGGGAGTTTCCTTGTTTGAGCAATGGAAAATGGTGGCGGCACTGGCGCATATCAGCGGTGACGCGGAGAAAATACCGGAGGCGCTCGGCCTGGTTAGCGGCGACATCCCTGGCATTCAACGCACTATCAACCTGGTAACCTCCAAAGGCGCGGCTAAAGCCATGCGTGGCCGCTCAGCGTTCATCCAGCTTCTGGGACACGCGTTGGTGCAGCGCCTCTTGCATGAGCTGGGCCTCAGCTTGGCCAATGTGGTGTACGATGCCGGCGGCAATTTCCTGTTGCTCACCGGCTGGAGTGATGGCCTGCCGAACACCGTGCAAGACATCGCCAACCAAATCAACATCATACTTCTTGCTGGCCTTGGCGAGGGAAAGGAACGTTTCGACGGTTTCCATGGCGATCTGGCCGTGGCCTTGGGCGCGATTCCACTGCCGGTCACGGCCCTTTCATCAGCCTCCCCGCAGGTGGAGATGGCTGGCAACTGTGTTTCGCTCTGGCAGTGGCATGAAAAACTGATCAAGGATGCAGTCGCAAGCGCCAAGGATCGACCGTTCGGCGACCTGGCCCAAGCTTCAGGCGACGGTTGGCGCAAGCTATTCGATCCCGAACTGTCAGAGACAGACGAGTTCTGTGCAGTGTGTCGACGCCAGAGGGGCGCAAAGGAGGAGTTCGTCGCACTCGACTCGGATTCTCCTGAAGACGTCAGCGTGCGAGCGACCAGACAATGCCCGGAATGTGCGGGCTTTAAGGTCCTGGCTGAAAGCCTTGGGCGCGGCGCTCACCTCTTGATCGACGAACAACAACCGCAGGAAGTTGCAGGTTGGCAACGTGCCCTGCAGGTCGTGTCGGGCAAATGGTACAGCATTGGCGACGCCAACAGTCTGGGTGACGTGGCTCTCGCCCTCGATTTGGACGGCTTTCCTGGTGAAAAAGTCGATGGTTTCAAGCTATTGGCGCACACTACGCCCCGCACTCGCCAGGGCATCAAACCCAACGACAACCTGGCCGACGCCAGCCAAGGCGGCATGAAGCGTCTCGGGGTCTTGCGCATGGATGTGGACGATCTAGGTAATTTGATCGTCAATGGCCTGCCGCTGCGCTCGCCCATGGCCACAGCCGAACTGAGCACGTCCTTGGAGCGATTCTTCGCCGGATGGCTGGATCGCATCTGCAGCAGGATCGACAATCGAGACGATCTGTTCTACGTATTGTTCGCCGGCGGCGACGATCTCTTGATTGTCGGCCCCTGGTCCTACATGCCGGAGTTAGCGCAGGCTATTCGGAACGACTTCGCAGGTTACACTTGCGACCACCCGATAATTCACCTCTCCGCAGGCATCGCCGTGGTGGGCGGCAAGGCGCCTTTGTACACGGCTGCCGACGAAGCCCACGAGGCGCTGGAGGCTGCCAAGCATCTGGATTTTGGTACTCCAAATTCTAAGAACGCCATCAGCTTCTTGGGACGATCCCACCACTGGGATGCCTTCGAAGTAGTCGCCAAACTTCAACAGCGTATCTTCGATCTTGTTGACCAACAGAAACTTCCCGTCAGCTTAATCACCCGGCTACAGGCCATCGAACGGCGTTACGAGGAGGATATTCAGAACGGCCGCGGACAAGAAGGAGAACGACTGGCGCAAACCGGCAAGACGATCAAGGTCTTCTACGGTCCCTGGATGTGGCGGCAAGCTTATGCGATTGCGCGTTTCGGTTATTCGAACAGCGCTTCGAAGCAAGACCTCAAGCAACTGGAAAACGACCTACTGGACGGTAGGATTGAGTTTTTGGGACTAGCAGCCCGCTGGGCCCAATGGCGAACGCGAAAGGAGTGACCTCGATGGCATCGGCAAAACCCATCACCACGCAGGACATCGACCGCATCATCGTAACAGGTGATCCCAGAAAGCTTGTCACTGAAGCCGAACGCTTTGGCAAGGAGTTGGCGGATGACAAGTTGTCCAAGAGCCAAATTCGAAGCGCGTTTGGCACAGTGCGCCAGATCGAGGCTGCGTGGACCCGCGAAGCTGACGCAAACGAAAGCCTGCGCCTGCTTCGAGAAGTCCTATTGCTAAAGCCCCGGCTTGCGTATCAGGCGAAACGCGATCGCAGTGGTTCAGTTCGACCACTCGCCGACGTGCTCACAGTGGCAATCGATAAGGTTGCCGAACCAAATGACCACTTGACGCGTTCTGATCGATTCGAGCGCTTTGTGGATCTATTCGAGGCAATTCTTGCCTATCACACAGCATTTGAGAAGAAGGAGGGCAGCCATGGCTAATCTCGTTAGTAGAGCAGGTGTGACTCTGCACGGGCGTGTGATCATCACAGGCAACATCAAAGCGGTTACTGGTCTCCATGTAGGCGGTGCAGCAGGGGCCCTGGAAATCGGCGGAGTCGACTCGCCGGTCATTCGTAACCCACTCAACAACCAACCCTATATTCCAGGATCAAGCGTTCGCGGAAAGATGCGGTCTCTAACAGAGCGTCTACACGGCAGCGAACAGAACTTCTTCGTCAATCGAACGCCGGGCAAAGAGGTCAAGGTCCATACTTGTCAAGCCGGAGACGCTCCAGATAGGGAAAAGAGCGAGTTTAGCGATGAGTACAAGGCCAAGCTGGAGGAATGGCGTAGGCAATACCACAGTAGGTTCGTGAAGTGTCCGGTGTGCTCAGTTTTCGGGGTGACCGGAGATGAGGCCGTGCCACATCCGACGGGGCTGGTTGTAAGAGATGCCTTCCTGAGTGACCAGAGTGTCGCCAAACTTAAGAAAGCCGACACCGACTTCCCTTACACTGAGATCAAGTGGGAGGCCACGATCGACCGGGTCACCAGCGCAGCCACGCCCCGTCAGATCGAGCGAGTGCCGGCCGGAGCGGTCTTCCAGGGTATGGAACTCGTCTACAACATCTATGATGAGCCGGGGCGCGATCACTTCTCGACGGTTCTCAAGGCGCTCCAACTGGTGGAAGAGGACTACCTGGGCGGTCTCGGCGCACGCGGTGGCGGCAAGGTTGAGTTCGAGCTGACCGAAGTCTATGCACGTAAAGGCGAAGCTTACGCCAGAATCGACTTCGAGCTGGGCGAATCCCAGGATCTCAGCGATGCCCTGGTAGCCAGGATCAAAGGATGGGTAGCTGAAACGTTCGCCGATCTGGCGGGCTAGGAGGCCTCCATGACCCGCTTTACACGCGTGCGCCTGCGGCCACGCGGACCCTTCCACTTCGGTGGGCGCGGTGTGGGCCTGGAGCGCAGCGACGTCTCCTTGCCAGCAGACAGCCTCTTCTCGGCGCTGTGCACTGCGATAGCGCAGAGAAAAGGCCCGGAGCCGGTCGAGACGTTGCTGAATCAGTTCAAGGCAGCGAATACGCCCGCTACAACCCCTTTCCGGCTTACTTCGTTGATGCCCTTCGCTGGCGAGGTGGCTCTCCTGCCCTACCCGAAGATTGGCCCTCCGGAGGTGTCCGGAGCGACCGACCTGCGAACTCGCAAGCTTTTCAAAGCCATCGAATGGGTCTCGCAAGCTGTGTTCAACGACCTGGTGCAGCACAAGACCCCGAAAGATGCACTGGAAGCTACCGAACCAATAACGATCCAGGGTAGCAAGGTGTGGGTGACAGCCGGCGAAGCACAGATTCTGAGCGCCTTTGTGCCGCGAGATCGATCCGGCGGTGCGAAGGCCCAGCCTGTTCTGTGGACGACCTGGCAGCGGCCTCGGGTTACGGTCGATCGCCAGACTTCGGCCAGTGCAGTGTACAGCGTTGGCGGTACGCTATTCCACCGCTACGGCGTTGAAGCCGACGAGACGGCTGGTCTTTACACGGTAATCGAGTGGCTCGCCGCCGACGACGAAACGCAATGCATGATGAAGACCGCCTTCCAAGACTTGGGGGTCGAGGGTATCGGCGGCAAGCGGAGTAACGGTTACGGCCAGTTCGATCCTGCCTTTGACGAGATCGACGCTTGGGACGTCGGTGCCGGCAGCGGGAGCTATTTCGTGACTCTGGCGCCCTACCACCCGCGACCCGTAGAGCAGGAAGTGATCGGGACAGGCGCTCGCTACGAAATCACTTTGCGCCGCGGCTGGCTAAGCCTGACAGGCTATACCAATGTCAGGCGCTCCTCGATCCGAATGATCGCCGATGGCAGTGTGCTTCGCTGGCCGCTGGACATCGAGCCGCTTGGCGATCTGACCATCGTCACTCCCAAACTCATGAGCGATGCAAATGCGCCAGCAATCTACCGCTATGGATTGGCCTTCCCGGTGCGCATTAGCGACGCAGCGATGCCGTCGCTGGAAGATCCGCCCATGAAGCCATGTCTAGCGGAGGAGGTCCAGCCATGATCGCGCGCAACATGATCGCTCACGTTGAGCTTCTTAGCGATGTGCATATCGGAAGCGGTACCGAGCTTGTCAAGGATATCGACTGGATTGCACGAGACGACGGCTGGGTCTACTTTGCGGACGGAGAAAAGCTCCTGACGACCGTGTTCCAACGCGCTCGAGGACAATGGCATGGAGATGCGCCAGGTCGCCAACACGCTGGCGGCCAGCACCGTGGCGGACTTGGTCAAAATGGGCTGGCTGACCAAGGCCGATTTCGGCGAGCAACACGACCTGTTTCGCTATCGCCTGCGTGGCAGCCCGGCCACGATCAATATTCGGGAGCAGATCAAGGATGTCTACGGCCAGCCCTATCTGCCCGGCTCTTCTCTGAAAGGTGCGCTGCGCACGGTGTTGGCCGTGGGGGCGGCCATGCGGGTCAAGGCTGACTTTGACAACCTCAACCCCGGACGTTCCTGGGCCGCCCAGCCGGTGGAACGCAAGTTGTTTGGCAACGACCCCAACCACGATCTCCTGCGCGCGTTGCAGGTGAGCGACAGCGCTCCGGTCCCGTCGGCTCGTCTCGGGCTGCGCCGGGCGAATATCTACCCAACAGCCAGCACCAGCTACCGGGGTCGTAGCAAGGGCCTGGACGTCGACGTCGAGACTCTCACCCGTGGAACGACCCTGGATCTGCCGATCCACGTGCCGACCGAGCTGTTGGAACACCGCAACACGGCCTTCGATCGGCGACGCCATGAGGAGCTCGGCCAGTGGGAGCAAAAGGCTCAATGGCTGGAAAGGCTCACACAGACTGCCCAGCAGAATGCCAGGATGCTGCTGGAGGACGAGGTCAGGTTCTTCCAAGAGCGCACCGACGTGCCGGCCGTCCATCAGTTCTACAACAACCTGGTGGATCAATTCACCGCCCTGAAACGCAACGAGATGCTGCTGGTACTCGGCTGGGGCGGCGGCTGGCACACCAAGACCTTCAATCGCCTGCTTAAGACAGACCCGCAGACCTTCGACCGTCTGGTGACGAAGTACAGACTTAACCCAACGGGTACGGTCAATCCAGGTGCGTCCTTTCCAAAGAGCCGTCACCTACTGCGAATCGGCGACAGGCCAGGGCCACCGCTGGGCTGGGTGAAGGTGACACTGTTTCCAGAATGATGGCTAGGTGAGTCGTTGCATGGAGCACGCTTCTGCTCGATGCGATGACTTACCTGGTAGTCCACCAGAGGCGCCCTATGTCCGACAAAGCCGTCTCATTTGATCGTCTGTTGGAGCGACTTCAAACCGTTCAGGTATTTATACCGGAAGAGGTTGCGGCCTGTCTTTATGACAATATTACGCAGGCAAACGTTCAGCGCGTTTCATCCATACGAGCTACCTCAGCAACCACTAAGAAGAAGCTAGGACGGCAGCTTGCGGCATTGGCGAACAGTGCACAACTCATCGGCAGCAAGCTCGGCTACTTTGTGTTCGAGCTAACTGATAGTCTGATTTCAGAGACCAAGATCAAATGATCTATTGAGCTTTGGAGAACTGTCAAACCAAGAAGTAGAGAACCTTCTGCTCGGCATAATCAGGGAATTCATAAGTCCTCCTGACGGTATTGATTGCCATTTTTGCCGCATCTCAGACCAACATGCATACATCGACGTGTCTCTGGTTCGGAACGCACCCGTTTATTTCTATACAGAGGGTACTAGCTTGGCAGATCAATTTGTTCCTGTGTGGAAGATGACGACAGGTTGGTCAACCGAAGCAGCATCGCCTGACGAATTGGAGGCACTTTACCGGATGCAGTTTACGGCTGCTTTAGATGAGGAGACAAGTGCCAGTCGAAATGAGCTCATAGATACATTTCAGAAACACCATGTACAGTCCGGGATGGAGTTTGCAGGCTGTTTGGCAAGTCTCTTGCTGCGAACGGCCACCGAAGATCGAGTTCTTGCAGCGCGATTGCTTGTTAGGGTCGGAGGCATAGGTGAAGGAGCGACGCGACTCGTCGCCCAATTGCTGACAGCACTTCTCCATGATGAGCCTGAGGTCGCAATACAGGCAGCTCGTTCGCTGGAAAATGTCGGTTCCGAAGCGCACATACCTTTGCTCATGCAAAGTTTCCGCCATTATTCTGGCAACTATGAAGTTCTTCTCCCCGTTCTTGCTTGTATCGGAGAGCTGGGTTCTCCTCAAACTGTGGATCACGTGCTAGAACTTTACTCGATAACAGCGAACACGAGTGTCCAACAAGCTATCGACGCTGCCATAGTACGGCTATACGACCGTCATTATCTTCCTTTATTCAACCCTATTCACCGAGAACGTTTCCTAAGTCAAATTGATGGCTTTCAGTACGCATTGGCATTGGATACCTTGACAGACCACGGGACCGATTTGTGTCTTGCTGTTGCCCATAAGCGGTATTTGAGGGGACTAACCCAATACGCCGACTACCGAGTCAAGGCAAATCAGGTGGAAGCACTGGAGGAGCTAAACAGACTATCTAGCTACCGCGAGGACAAACAAGACTCTGCACTAGCGCAAATTGTGGCAAAATGGAAAGAGGAAGCTCCCACCCCCGACAAAAATGGTTCGACTCAGTCAGTTTTGGCCCCGATTTGGAGACTTGCTGAACTGTTTTACTTGGCTGACATCGAATATCTAACCCGAAACCATGAAGGTTTTGTCACAAGGCTGTACAATTTGATTGAGCAACTCTCCCTACGCCTACTGGAAAGCCTGAATGTCACCCTAACTCGTAGAAACGACTACTATTACCTTGATAGCGAGTGGATTGCGCACCATCAAGAGGTCGCCAAGGTTGTGAAAAACCAGGACAGTAAACGCAATCTCACAGACAAAGTGGAAAGGGTGCTTACACGTCTCATATTGGAGGCCTACCCGCAAAATGATAGGGCACGGGAAGGAGCCGACCATCTTTTGCGATTTGAGCGTCTTATCAAGATCCGTCACAAGCTCCCGACTGCCCATGGATTTGATGCCTCGAATGAGGAGACGTTCGTCAAGGCCTACGGTGCAGATTTCCCAACGATCATTGGCGATCTGAGAGTTTTTTTCCAGATCGCTACCAGCTGTGAGCTAGGCAGCAATCCGTATGTGGACTTGAACACGGACATACGCTATGTCTTGATTAGTGCTGACAGCGTAGAACCAAGTGCACGTGATCTTCTGGCCTGATAATCCATGCAGCCTGAGGTAGATCGATCAATGAAAGCCATCTCCTTCCTCGGCGCCGGCCCGGCGTTTGAAACGACATACACCCTTCCGGATGGCCGAGAGCACACAGCGCCGTTCTTCCCGGCGGCGCTGGTGCGCTTCTATTCGGTCGATACGCTGCTGGTATTCGTCACGGCGGGCGCACGAACCATGCACTACGACCGGCTGCGGACGCTGGCGGAAGATTATGTCAATATTATCCTGCCGGTCGATATCCCCGACGGCAGAAACGAGGCCGAGCTGTGGCAGATCTTCACCGCGGTGGCTGATGCCGTGGAGCCCGAAGATCGAGTGATCTTCGACATCACCCACGGCTTCCGCTCGCTGCCCTTCCTCTCGTTCCTGGCGGCAGCCTACCTGCGGGCGATCAAACGCGTCACGCTGGAGGCGGTGCTCTATGGCGCTCTGGAGGCCGGCGACAAATCGGTCACGCCGGCGCGGGCGCCGGTGTTCGACCTGAGCCGCTTCGTCAGCCTGCTGGATTGGCTGACAGCCGCCGACCGCTTCGTCCAGTTCGGCGATGCGCGCAAGCTGGCCGAGATCCTGCGCGATCGCCAGGCGACTCCGGTGCACCTGGCGGCCGCCGCCGGCAATCGCCAGGCGCAGCAAATGGCCACCGCGCTCAAGGGCGCGGCAACCGCCATGGAGAACGTGGCGCTGCCGCTGCGCCTCACCCGCCCTGTGGAAACCATGGAAGCCGCCGCCACGCTCGATCAGGCGCTGGCGGCGGCCCAGGCTGCCTTCGATCTATGGGCGCCGCCCTTTGCGCTCGTCGCCGACGAAGTGCGCGGAGCGTATGCGCCGTTTGGCCTCACTGCGCCAATGAAAAACGAGAACCTGGCCCAATCGTCTGACGGTGCAGCGCCATCTTGTCGAGTGGTACTTGGAGAAAGAACAAATCACCCAGGCTGCTACCTTGGGCCAGGAGTGGCTGGTGTCTTGGATCATGGGCTGGCTAGGTGAGCTGCCGTTGGACAACCGCCAGCGCCGTGAAACGGTCAGCAGCCTGGTGGCCACCGAGGCAATCCGGCTGCGCGACGAGCGCGAGCGGAGCAAACAGAAGGGCGAGACTGCGACGTTCTATTCCACCTTCTTGCGCGATGTGCCTGAGCTGGAGCGCGTCCTGGACCTGTTCAGCCAGCTTGGCGAAGTACGCAACGACCTGAACCACGCAGGCCTCCGGCAAGGGAGAATGCCTGCCAAGACCCTGGCCAGCCGAACCAGGAAACTCTGTGCCGAACTCGCCAGCTTTTCATTGCCAGGCGACTAACCCTATGGCCCGACTCAACTTCTCCCACCTTGTCATCGATGCGCAGTTTAGCAGGAGCGAAGCGCACACCAGCGGTGCTGCTATGGACGCAGTTGTGATGCCCCCAACCAGAGCTGGTTGCCGCGATGCCCCAGTCCTCGGAGGTGAGGACCTATGGGCGAGTGATCTGCGAGGAGTTGCTCAGCCGTTCCAACCAGCTCGATTTCGTCGAAATCTTTGTCAAAACTGAGAATTGTAGGAATGCTCAATTCCCCGGTGACCAAAGCCATCAACGCATCGTTGAAGTTCAATCGCCCTTCATGGCCGCGACACAGGTCGAGCACATCCGAGTACAGTCGTTCGCCGGAAGCGGATACCCAGGTGATGCTGCTGGCAGGTACGGTCACGGCCAGACTATCCAGCAACCGCGTGAACTGGTCGGAGCGCTTCTGCTCTTCGGCGCGACGGCCAATGACGCCGACGGCTTCGTTGACGACGCAATCGAAGTAGATCAGCTCGGCATCCGTGGCTACCAAAGCGTTGCGGATCAAAACGGCCTGATCATGCCACTTGTCACGAGCATCGACCAAGGCCACCAAGACGTTCGTATCAACCAGGATGCGCTTCGTCGTCATAGAACGCCTCGGTATCCTCAATCGCATCGCCGCCCAAGGCAACCAGACCAGTCAGCTCCACCAGATTGGCCGGCGCCACAGAGTCGCACGTCAATCGCCATGCCAGTTGCTGCGTCGGCAGGGACGGTTGTCCGAGTTTGCTGATGCAGGAAACGAGCGAAGTCGAGCACTTCCGACTGCTTGGCCGGTGGCAAGAGATCGAGTAGATGCAGCAGCTGCGGCATGATCGCGGGCCGTGAAGCTGCAGCTTGTTTGGATGATGTCACTGACACGACGACCTCCTGGACCCAAAAAAGCTTCGAATAATCAACTATTCCAAGACTGATTATACCCTATGGCTTGAGGCTTGTCCATCTCCGGATTTGCTGCCATCCAGTAAGAAAACTATCGCAAGCGAGTAGCAGCCCATGATACTCCTCAATTTTTCCCATCCAATCACCGAAGCGCAGCGGGCGCAGATCGAGGCGCTGACCGGCAGCGCGGTCGGTCGCGAGATCGCGGCCTTGCCGCAGTTCGACGAGCAGCAGCCGTTCGTCCCACAACTACACGACCTGGTAGGCCAAGTGCCGCTGACGCCGGCCGAGTGGCAGGGCGAGCCGATCCTGGTGGTCCTGCCATCGCTGAACTTCATCGCAGCGGCTCTGCTGGCCGAATTGCACGGCCGCATGGGCTACTTTCCACCGGTGGTGCGAATCCGGCCGGTGACCGGCACATTGCCCAGGCTCTATGAGGTGGCCGAGATCCTTGATCTGCAGGGCATTCGAGAAGCTGCTCGCCTCAGAAGGCAGGACTTATGAAGAAGGTCTGGAACCGTTACGTCCGCGAACCCCTGACGCGAACCATGATCGGCGTGCCATGGTTCGGCCCGGTCGTGATGGCAGTGCTGGTCAGCATGATCATCAACGTCCTCACCACAGCCTTGGTACAGTGGGGCGGCCTGGCGCTGGCCTGGATCACGGTCACGTTGGCGGTGCTGGTGGTCATTGCGATTCGTGGTGACCTACGATCGGGCTGAACACAGGCGCCGCAGCCAAGGGCTCGGTCCCATCGATCTGCCGCATCCCGAAAAGCACGTCGGGCTGATCTTTCTCTTCAGCCGCGAGGACACCTTACGCGAGGCCCTGACTTACCACGCTCCTGTGCTCACCCACACGTGGCTCTTGGTCACGCCGGAGTTGCAGCTCAAGGCGGCGGAGGCCGTGCAACATTACCCCACTGTCACGTTTGCGATTCGACCCTTGCCAAATCTCTTTGACACCCAGGCGTGTTACCGGGCTGTGCTTGAGATCTACCAGAATGACGTACTCAACCAACGAATCGACGCCAAGAAAGTCATCTCCGACATCACGGGAGGCACCAAGCCGATGACCATGGGCATGATTCTCGCTTGCGTGCAGGGAGGATACCCAATCGAGCACGTGCCAACCCGCTACGACAGCGACGGAAAACCCATCGGACCCCTGCCGCCGATCCAGATCTCTTTGCAGGGTAGCTCTAACCTGCTTGATCCCAAGGAGCGCGCCTGATGCTCACTGCTTCTGTCCTGACCCTCCAGCCCGCCGCCGCCACCACCCTGCCCACCGACCAGGGCCGCGCCATCCACGCCTGGTTCCTGGACCAGGTGCGACGCCATGATCCGGCCCTGGCTCACGCCATCCACGACGACCAGGGTCCCAAGCCGTTCACCTGTTCGCCGCTGCGAGGCTTCAGGACCGGCCAGCCGGGCGCCGAGTTGCACCTGTCCCCGGACGAGGCCGGCTGGCTGCGCATCACGACGCTGAGCAAGCCGCTTTCCACCCTGATGGTCGAGCGCATCCTGCCCGAACTGCCTGAGACGCTGTCGCTGGGCGATGCCGTGTCTGCGCATCCAGGCGGCCACCGATCGACGACACGCAGCATCGCTGGGCAGGCCAAACCACCTACGCCGAGCTGCTGCAGCGCCATACCCTGTCCACCGAGCGGCCGGACCGGCGCATCCGGCTGCGTTTCGCCTCGCCCACCACCTTCCGGCGAGAGGACCATCACCTGCCGGTGCCGCTGCCTGACCTGATCGTACAGGGCTGGCTCGCCCGCTGGAACGCCTTCGCCGGCGTGCGGCTGCCTGACGAGGTCTACCGCTACGCCGTCGAGTGCCTGGCGATCTCGTACTACGATTTGCGAACCGAGCAGGTGCACTTCGGACCCGCCACCCTGATCGGATGTGTGGGCCGATGCACCTACCACGCACTCAATGCGGACCCCTACTGGCTGCGCCTGCTGCACGCCCTGGCCGCCTACAGCTTCTACTGCGGCACCGGCCACAAGACCACGCACGGGCTCGGCCAGACGCGGCGGGAGGGGTGAGATAGTGCGGTAGTGCGGTAGTGACGGTTTCATAACGATCTCCGAGGTCTTCTGAGACCTCGGAGATCTGAAGCCGGTCGTGATCCAGGGACAGATCAGTGAAGGACCTTGGCACGACCGCCATCCTGCGGCCTGTCGGTTGACACCGGCGGCCCAGCCAGCACGTTAACAATCGAATAGTGATCTCCATCAACCCAATAAAACTCTCGGGTTGACGCCGGCCGTGGACGTGTGATACGCCCGGCGTCAACCCGCCACTTGGAGGGGACCCCAAGTGCGCTCCAGCGCGACGACGAACTTGACACGAGTTATCGCGCATCTCAAAAACCGGCCCTACCCCCCCAGATGCGCGCGATTTGAGGGGTAGTTAGGCCCAACTACCATGCTCTCGAAGGCTCATTTGCACCCTCTGCAACCCCGATGTGGCTTGCCTCAACCGGCCGCACGGTGCATGGATCGCTCTTTCGCCTGACGAACCTGACGCGAACCGGCTTGAAAAGCCGCCTGTGGGTCAAAAACAGGGCAGAAGCCTACGCACTTGACGCAGTTATCGCGCATCTCAGGGGTTGACAGACCCTTTGAGATGCGCGATAATGACGAATGTAAAGCTGGAGTGCCTGTTTTGAGGCTGAAGATGACCATAACGGGCTGTTTTGAGGCCAAACGTAGGCATTCCGTCAGCTAGAGCGGCCAAAAATAGCGGTAGAAATCCCCAGCAATCCCGATCCGGGACTGAAACCTGCAGGCTCGATGTCGCTGCCTGCGGTCCAGCTGCGGCACGTGTAGAAATCCCCAGCAATCCCGATCCGGGACTGAAACGAATCAGGCCGACTGCAGGTCTCCATGATACGCCGTCAGCATGTCGTAGAAATCCCCAGCAATCCCGATCCGGGACTGAAACTCAGTGCCACTGGCGACGTCAGCGCAGCGGTCGATCGCTACGGTAGAAATCCCCAGCAATCCCGATCCGGGACTGAAACTGATTGCTTGGCTGCATCGGACGTGGTCTGACGCCAGATGTCGGTAGAAATCCCCAGCAATCCCGATCCGGGACTGAAACTCGGTCAGCTTCGCGCTGGCGTCGTGTCACGCACCAGTCGTGTGTAGAAATCCCCAGCAATCCCGATCCGGGACTGAAACCGTCGCATGGCCCATGCCGTCACCTTGCTGACCTTGTGCAGGTAGAAATCCCCAGCAATCCCGATCCGGGACTGAAACCTGCCAAATGGTCAGCGTTCGCTCACAGCAGACCGGATCACGGTAGAAATCCCCAGCAATCCCGATCCGGGACTGAAACGATGTACCGGTCGTGGCTTCAGCCAGTACCGGCTACAACTTGTACGTAGAAATCCCCAGCAATCCCGATCCGGGACTGAAACCGTACCACGTGGCCTCGTCCAGTACACTACCTGGCGTAGAAATCCCCAGCAATCCCGATCCGGGACTGAAACCAGTGATGCTCGTAACCGTCAGGACATCGCGACTGCGCTTCGAGTAGAAATCCCCAGCAATCCCGATCCGGGACTGAAACTCCGGCTGGACCGCCGATGCCGATTGCCACGGCATCAGCAACATGGTAGAAATCCCCAGCAATCCCGATCCGGGACTGAAACCGATCGTGCTTCGATCGTGCAAGATCGTGCATTGTCGGTCGCAGCGTAGAAATCCCCAGCAATCCCGATCCGGGACTGAAACGATCTGCCATGCAACTCGCCATCCGACAAGCTCGGACAACGCGTGGTAGAAATCCCCAGCAATCCCGATCCGGGACTGAAACCTCGACATGCGTCACAGGCAAGCGTCACTTCGGCCGATGTCGCTAGGTAGAAATCCCCAGCAATCCCGATCCGGGACTGAAACCAGTTCCACGGCATCTCGGCCGTAGGCCTGCAGCGCGCTACGTGTAGAAATCCCCAGCAATCCCGATCCGGGACTGAAACGTCAACCGATCGCCGCTGCACAATGCCGTACCCGCTCTGCGGACGGTAGAAATCCCCAGCAATCCCGATCCGAGAGTGTTGCAGAATTCGATTTATGGTCAACTAGCAGAGAATGCTGATCTCTGTTATGGTAAGCTGGCGGGCTGATTTACTCGGTTCAAGTCATCTGTCGAGCACCAAGGTGGTGGCTAGAGCGGTTTTGGGCCTCAAAATGGGTTCAAATCGACGATTTTGGCCCTCATCGGCCCGTTTTTGCTGACCTCGCAATGGTCAGTGGGCAGACTCCGCCCTGGGTCAGGTTGCTGCGAGCGCCGCAGCCAGGGTGCGCCGTTCCAACGCACGCATCCACTGGCGAATGTTGAAGGCCGTGGCGTTCATCTTGGCCTGAAAGTCGCACTTGCTCTGGCCGCGCCGTCGTGCGTAACGCCCACCGTGGTAACGCACCAGGTTGGCAATTATGCGCTCGATGACAGCACGCAGCTTGAGGTCTTCCAGGAAGGCCTCGGTCTGAGCGTAGGTGCGGGCCAGGGCCAGCACCGAGCGATGATCGCTGACGAAGACCTGGCGCATATGGTCTGGCGAGACCTCGTCGCCGCGACACTGCTGGGCCAGCGGACAAGCCCGGCACTGGTCAGCTGAAAAGCGAAAGTTGCGACCCTGGCCACTCTGTGAGCGATAGGCGGTGATGCTGACCCGGCCGTGCGGACAAGTCAGCGCCTCGCCATCGGGCGAGAGCGCAAAGTCGTCAGGGCCGAAGCGCTCGCTGCGCTCCTGGTAGGGAATGAGCGGCGCCACCAACTGGGTTTGGCCGCCGCTGGCCTTGGCAACGTCGGCGTGATGCTTGCCCGTGCCAGCCGCCTGGTCGTAGATCAGCTTAGCCGGCAGCAGGTCATGATGCTCCTGCTGGGCCGTCAGCAAATCAGGAATGGCTACCGGATCGGGTTGGCTGCCCGTGTCAACCCGGATCTCGCGAATGAAGCGATCGGTGGCCGCCACATTGACGTTGTAGCCGAAGTCGATCTTCTCGCCATGCACGCGGAAGGTGGCGTCAGTATCCGTGGCGCTGGCGATGCGATAGCTGCCCTTCTGCTTCTTGGGCAACTCCTGCACACTGACGATCTGTCCCTGCTCGTTGCGGGTGACTGCCACCTCATCCGCGACAATCTTATCCAGGATCTGCAGCCAGCCATTCAGCGCCTGCCGCTGGCTGTCGGCGAGATCGCAGCGGGCCGCCAGCCAGCGGCGGATCAACTCTGCACCCTGCAGGGCCGCAATCACCGTAGCCTGCAAGCGCTGTCCGCGTTCAGCCTGACCCAAGCGATATTCCTTGATCTCGTCGTCAGCCCCAAACAGGGCCGCCTGATCCAGTTGGCGCTCGATTTGCGCCTGGCTGTCAGCGTCGATCTCGTCCAGGGTAACCAAGAGACGCTGGGCGGTGTGCCGAATCAAGTGCGTCAGGCTCCCTGTGGCGGCATTGGCTCGCAGCGCATAGGTGTCAGCCATCTGCGCCTTCTGCCGTTCCTCGGGAAAGTCCTGGTCGATCTGCTGCAAGACCTGATCGAAAAATGTTCGCGCCTTGTGCTCACACACCCACTGTTCGAAGCGTTCAAGGGTCGCATGGTCTGGCCCCGCCTCGAACACCGCATAACCCACGAACCATTTGGCCAACATGTTCCAGCGTATCTCGTGCTCCAATTGGCGTAACGACAGGTCGAGCAGGTACTTGACCAACAACGCTCGCATCAAGCGTGCCACCGTGTGCGTGGGTGGCGCCCCTGGCCCACTGTCGTGATGATACGCAGCGCAAACTGCCTCCAGCGGCTTCCAGTCCAGATGATCGCGCAGCCGAACCAGAAAATGGCTCTCCGCTTGGCGCCACAGCCGCCGGTAGATCTCGTCACTAAACCAATACAGCAGCGTCTTCAGGTGCGCTTCTACGACGGATCGTACGATGGGTGGTATACTGTCCATAAGATAGCTCTCGTTTTTGTGGTTTGACGGTCGGCAAACCAATCATTCCACAAAAGCGAGGCTATCGACAAACTCCTCTCCTTAGCACTCCGTCATCGAATTCTGCAACACTCTCAATAGCGATGCTCGGAAAAACTCCCCCTATGCCCCCGAAGCCAAAAGAATGCGCTTGCCATCCACAACCGCCACGATCTCCAGTTCGCCGCCCAGCGCAGCCACATAGCGGCGGATAGTGGAAATGCGGTGGTCTTCACGACGCTCCAGCTTGGATAGCTGCGACTGGGTGATGGCAATCCGCTGCGCCAACTCCTCCTGAGTCAGTCCAGCCGCTTCGCGCAAGGCGCGCAGATCCATTTCCAGCAGTTCCTGCTCCACTGCATTATCGATCTGCTGGAGTTGGTCGGGCGAAAATTTCTTCGCTTTGATCTCTTGCCAGGTATGCACAGTCATGGTCTCAATCCTCATTCGAGAGCTGTGTCAAGCTAATGCGCTCGCATCGATGTCCCGCGAATACTGTTACCAGATGGCCTCGACCCTGGGTATCATGCTTACATAGAAGCGGTTATCACCGGTTTTGTCGCCACCTAGCAGCAGCACAGCTTGACGCAACGGGTCGAACGCGTAGAAAACACGCAACGGCCTGCCGCGGCTTTGGATGCGCAACTCACGCAAAGGATACCTCGAAGTTGTGATGGACGAAGAGTAAGGATACCCGAGCGCTGTTCCTTTGGCCTGCAAAGAGGCCAACTACACGGGCGACAGCCACGCTATCAAAATAATTTAAGGCCAGAAACCATTGCTCGAACTCATCGGTACCAAGAACCTCGATCATGCGATGATTATGCCATTAAATGACTATTTAGGCAAAAACACCTGTGAAACAGACTGTTGCCATACGAGCGTTTCCTCGCGCTCAATATCCAGGTACCCAAAGTCGAAGGAAGCCGCTCTTTCGAGCGAGTGACCACTGTTGCTCCCCCAGAGATCTGGCTGGAACAGGGTCGAGCCAACGAAGACCTCTTCCAAGGCCCACTGAAGAAGTATCCCGACCTGTTGGCCGGCGACCAAATGGACGAAGTCAACCCGTGGTGCTGGCTGGTGGCCGCAACGGCCGATCCGCACGTGGCGCACGAAGGTCCGCCGCCGGCGTGGCCAGGTCTGGTTAGGCACCCGTAACCTGGACAGTCACTTCCCAAATCCTACCGGCTGCGGTATACTGACCGTAACCTGAACCGAACCGTTGCGGAAGGAGATGAGGATATGAGTGAAATCGACCTGCTGAAGCGAATCACGGTCAATCCGCGCATTTTTGGGGGCAAGCCCATTGTCCGTGGGCGACGCCTCGCGGTCGAACACGTCCTGGGCATGTTGGCGGCAGGCGACACCGCACAGACGCTGTTGGAGGCCTATCCCTGGCTGGAGGAAGACGACGTCCGTGCTTGTCTGCTCTACGCGCGGAAAGTAGTTGGTGAGGAGCGAATCGAGCCGCTGATGATGGAACCTGCTCTATGAAAGTCTTGCTGGACACCTGCGTATGGGGCGGAGTACGCCAGGCGCTATCGGACGCCGGTCATGATGTCGTCTGGACGGGAGACTGGGACGAAGATCCGGGCGACGACGAGATATTGGCCCAGGCATACAGGGAAAGCCGAGTGCTGGTGACCTTGGACGCCGTCGCGCCCCTTTTCTGCACCGTGACCTGCAAACACCTTGACAATCCCCTGCGCAGCCTGCGGTTTTTGCATTTATTCACATTTTTTCACGTCCCACAAAGGTGCCGGCCCGACCGCTATCCTGGTCGACGGCAAGTAACGAGCGCTGGTTGCTCCCGTCAGTCCCGGAACCGGGTTCCGGAATGTTGGCAACAGGAGGACGTAGCCACCAAAAAGGTTGCCCCGCCCCAACCGTGGGAGCGGCAGGGAACGGGGCGGTTGGCGTAGCTACGATAACGAGGCAGCCCTAAAGGGCGCTGCCGAGCTTTGCTGCGCTTGGCCTGGTCGCTTCACGATAAGCCGCGGATAAGTTGTCCCATCGATACATGTCTTCGTAGTTGCCCGTCACTTGCGTGGTCATCGTATCTCGATCCTTGGTTCCCCAATTCGTGCGATTTGCGGCCGCCAGAGAGGGAGGCTTCGCCCTTCTAGCCCCCCGCAGCGAAGCATGGCTATCGAACCCCCAGAGATCAGAGGGAACAGAGTTCAGAGGCCAGGGGACACGCAGACACGCAAACCGAAGTCGTCGTGGCGAGAGTTTGCATCGTTGAGGACGCGGACGCACACCGGGCGCCGCACCCATCGTCGTAGAAGGACCCGCCCCGCAACACGCGGAAACTGCCAGTTTCAGGACCCTGGGGATTCTCGGCCGGCGAAGTCTGATAATAGTCCCCTGCGTACCAATCCGCTACCCATTCCCACACGTTGCCGGCCATGTCGGCCACGCCATAGGGGCTGTCGCCATCGGGCGAGTACGTACCAACTGGCGTTGTCTCACCAAGGTTGCGGATGTGTTGGTTGCCCGCATCGAACGTGTCACCCCAGGGATAGAGAAGACCGGTGGTTCCCCGGCAGGCTTTCTCCGACTCGGCTTCGGTGCACCGGAAGGCCGGGTCGGTCTGTCCTCGCCAAGCCATTGCGTGAATGCCACCGCATCATCCCATGAGACGTCCACGATCGGATGATCTTCTTTGCCCGCGGGTACACTACCGTTCTTCCAGTGGTCTGGAGCGCGATGCCCTGTAGCCTTGACAAACGCTGCGTACTGGGCATTGGTGACCTCGTACCTACCGATGTAGAACTCCGCCAACGGGACACGATGCTGCGGTTTTTCGCCATCCAATGCCGACAAATCCTTAGCGGGGTCGCTGCCCATCAGGAACTCGCCAGCGGGCACTCGCACCAGTTCCATGCGAATAGGCTCTGTGACGATTGCTCCCTCGCCGGTTAGCGCAACTATGCCAGGTAGAGCCGTCGGGGTAGGTGGTCTGGGCGTGGGCTGTGGGTGGCTTGGCGGTGGCTACGGTAGTTGGCGTAGGAGTAGGCATGGCATTGAGTGCGAATAGGGCAGCGCGAGTGTTCTCCGCCTGTGCTCCAGCTGTCTCCGTAGCTCGCGTCCCACCTACCAACGCAACTGGCGCCGTTGGTGATGGCGTTCCTGGAAGGATTCCTGCCCTGTTGGCGATGATAATCACGATACCGATCGCAGCGGCCAACACCGCAATCGGAAGCAATATACGCCTAAGCGAACGTTGTCTGGGCTTTGGCGCCGTCGTCGCCAGCACCGGCCATACCGTTGGCTGAGCCGGTGCCCTGGTCAGCGCTGACTCCTGTGCCTCGAGCCGGATTGGTTCGGACACCGGCCTGCCAACTGTCTCAGCTACGACCCACGTTTCGATCGGCGCCACCGCTGCTTTAGCCGGGCCTGCCAGATCGAACAGTACGCCATCCGGCGCGCGCATGTACAACACGGGCGTGCCCCATTCCACCGTATTGGTCACGGCCAAACTCACGGCTTTGCGTGCTTCGGCCAGAGCTGCGTCGACTGGCAAACCCTCGGCCACAAACTCATAGAACGCCCGCGAGAGTTCTATCGCCGCTCGGTCGGTGATGTCGTATTGCATGGCCATCACTGCCGGCAAGCCTTGCCGTACCAGAATGGATGCTGTACTTGAGAAGAGGTCTCTATTCCCGCCCTTTGCCCCCTCACAGGCGTTTAGTACAGCCAGGCGCAAGTCGCGGTGGTCGGCCAGCAGGCGTCCCAACTCCTTCGAGCGCAGCGGGCGTGCCTTTCCTTGCTCATCGGCCAGCATTACCAAACCCTCGTCGGCATTGGCATCGAAGGCGCCGTGACCAACGAAATGAAAGATGTGCCACGGGCCGTGGCGCATGGCCCGCTGCAAGTCGCGCCAGGTCTGGCCGGATAGCCACTCCAGCTCTACCAGGCCATTGGACCGCAATTCAGTCAGCGCTTGCTCGACACGCGTCTTCTCGTTCTCAACGTCTAGAACCGCCAAGTCGCTTGGACTGGCGATCATGCCCAAGATTCGCAACGGTGGCGTCACCGCCAGGGATCCGGGTGGCTGTGGCAGTTCCAGATAGCGCACCACAGGCGTATGGACCGACAGGCAAACATATTCAGCCTGTCGGGTATCGTAAAGAAACTCCCAGGGCAGGGCTGCCAGTCGTGGCGACGCGATGCGAAGCTTCAATCGGAGGCCCTGGGCAGCCTGAACGGACTTGGTCTTGCTTACATCGTAGAGACTACGCACCTCGCCGAATATCAGTGCATCAAAGAGCGCGCGGCCGAAGTCCTGGACGGCTTGCTCCTCTTGGGTGAGAACCGTCCTGCGCTGTCCGCCGGAGCGCAGCAAAGCGATCTGAAGGTCTTTGAGGTGGCTCTCTAGCTGTAGTTCACCAAAGGGGAAGCGCATGGTGGTCTGCGTCTCACCTGCCGGCGACCGCAGCACAGCCACGGGATAGTCCCGCCCCTGTCCGATGCCAATCTCTAGCTCGAAGTCGAGAAATGGGGGCGCCATGTGATGACCCAGAGAAGAACTTGGAGCTACTCGATGCTCATAGAATACCATAGCTTGACCCTAGATACAAGGGCTTGCGCCAAATTCGAGCAGATTTCCTGCACTTCTCCTGGGCGGTTACATTTGTGAGACCGACTGTATGTAGATAGCACGTTGTCCAAAGTGAACCTACCCCCTCCATGTTCTACACCCCCAAGTCGAGCGCGCCCTGCACGCCTTCGTCCTGCTTCACCTTCTGCGCCTGCTTGAACGTCCCTTAGGGACACAAAAAGCGCCTAGACATGCACAATCTAGGCGCTTTCTATAGGCACACCCCATGCATTGCGACGCTGTTATAGTCGCCGGCCGCAGTTCCCACGGCTCGATAGCGACTACGTCACTGAGTGCGCCAGGCTGGCTGTGGGACTTTGTTGCCGTGTGGCTAAAATTTGCGTTTCACTACAATCTGACCGACCTGCCAGGATCGGCGCGACTTCCAACTCCCCCGCCAACGTTTGCTACTGCGATGCCTGTTTCTTAGCCTTCGCACTTCGAAACCACTCGCTCGAAACAGGCAGCAGCCAACTCGAACGGTGCAGGCCACGCAAGAGCACGCGTTCTGACCGGGACTGAGTTCCGGTCTGCCAACGGTAACGGTGGTGGGGCGACAGTCACGCCGGTCAGCGCCACCACTTTCTGGATGCTGGCCAACAAGCACACCGACAGACTCGATAGGGCCGTCGTGAGCGCCCTCGCCAAGGAGGTGGTCACTGGCAAGATGTCTTGGTTGGAAGCACAGACGATCCTGCACGACATGATCGAGGACACGTCCGTGCCCACCTTCGGGAGCGTCGGCAGCCCGAACGAAACGATCCATCAGAAGGCGGGTCAGGCTGTCCAGTATGCCGAGAAGGTCAGCGACCCGCTGGATGAACTGTTTGCCTAGCAGGCTGACCGCATGACCGAATGAACGAGGCTCCGGTGCATCGTGACGTGTGCCGGAGCCTCGCTGATCCAAGTCGATCCGCGAAGGAGTTATCTCATGACGACTTACGACAGGGCAACAAAGGTGCGTATAGGGCCACGCGGTAAGACATATAGCCAATCTATCACAGGTTTGGGTGAATCAGCTGTCTCGCAGGCACTGGGATACCCAGGTTACGTAAGCACCGACTACTGCTCTCTATAAACCACTGCGAGACCGCCATAATCTGGAGTCCCTATAGTGTGTTTCTGATTTGCTGGCATTTTCGAGGTCGCAAGAGTTCCTTCACTCTGACCACCACAAACATTCCAAGACGACTCACCGTTTAATGTCCAATCTCCGCAACCGAGAGCTGCCCGACTGAGTTCGTAGTAAGTGAAGCTGGAAGGAAGTTCCACATCAAACGTGTCGCCACGTCCTTCCTCAGCGATCAACAATAGGTTCGTGGCGTTGGGGTAGCGGAAGTCATAGAACTTTGGCTGAGCATAAGACACACCGGCGGCGGCCGTTACATTCAAGAGCACGGTCTCGAGCTTCGTAGCGATGGTGTTCTTTGATGTCTTATACCATTCCCAATCGAACACTTTTGCGACAGGATCAGCTTTCAGATAGTATGCCACTATCCAACCCTCTTTATCAATCAATACATGGACGTCGTAGTTCTCAGGATAGTTGGCAATGGGTACAGATCCGACCAAGATCTGATCCGTCTCGGCTTCAATGGTGCGAAACACGCCCCGTGCCTTTGCCAAATCAATCGGTCCGGAAGTCTGAATATAGGCTGAGATACCTGCCTCATCGGAAAGCATGTCGCCAATGTTCTGCTGGTAGGCCTGGGCAACTCGCGGAAATCCTGGGACCGCAAAATCTAGCCTTCCCGTTGCGCTACTACCTTTCGCGGATTGCCAGAAAACTCCGACTAGTAGTCCCAGCGCAACTATTATCACAACGAATGAAAATCGAGCTAGGTGTTTCATCGAACTCGTCTCTCCTTCTGACTGTCTTCAACGATGTCAGTCTAGGGAATCTAGCCTTTCTTCTTCACTACAATCACTGCTGCCAACAATGCACCAAAGAAAGTGATTACGGCTGCACATATTGTCCCGCGGTTCTGCTCTCGAGCTGCCGCTACTTCTGGGAAGACCGTAGGCGTCGGAGTAGCTTCTTGGTCCTTCACAATCGCAGTCTCTTTGGAGTTTTCGCTGCCAGGTGGCGGAGGCTGCGTCGACGGTTCCTCGCCGGCTGTCGGAGACTGCGTTGGTTGAACTTTCAAGGTCGCTGCTACCGTTGGGATGGAACCGCCTACCTGCTCAGGGGACGGTGTTTGGCTTGAAGTCTGCACGTCTACTACCGACCTGAGGAAGGTAGGCCGTACCAATGCGAGAGAGACGATTTGAATTGGCCCCCTGGATGATGATCCTTGAAGATTGTTTAAGCTTGAGCTCGGTCAGTTGGATGGGAACCACAAGACGCGTAATCGAGTTGGTGTTTGCGCCTGCGAGTAATACACGCAGAATCCCGATGCCGCTATAAACTCTTGGGCTGATGGTGGCTCTAAGGTTGAACCACGGACTGTATTGGCCGATGCTATGATGACTCTGGGTTCAGCGGTCCCGCTCAATTGCACAGCGCTCGTATCGAACAGGCGCTCGGAGTTAGCATCCGAGACGATGATCCGAGGAGATTGCGCGTGACTTAATCCCGTTGACCAAATAAGCCCGGTAAGGACCAAAAGAATGCCAGCTATCCCGATTTTGGATCTCATGAGTGGCACCAGGCGAGTTCCCGAGGAATTTCGATGAGAGACAGGTTAAAGCAATCGGTCTGATACTATCATAGTTCCGAAAATCCTGACATGATCTAAATCATATCTGTGAGCATGTTCTTTCGCCTCGATTGCATTTAGTATAACCGGCCGTTGCACACGGACTTCAAACGGGTTCCCCGTGCCAGCTGACTACGAGCAGCTGCTGGGTTCGTTGACTTGCTCGTGATTTTGTCGATTGGCCAACTCATAGTCGGCGAAACGGTTTGCTTAGCAGGTAGTGCAGCGTCTAAAACAAAGACGACGACTGCGTAGGCTGTGCCGGACGCAGCCCTCGTCTTGTGTCCCAACGAGATGGCCTGACTATCTGCGGATGCTTCAGTTCACCGGCACTAAAACAGAGCCGGGCCTCCGCCACTTGCATTGTTACCGGCTGAAGCCATCAGGCCAGAGCCTTCGCAACGTGCAGAGCAGTAGTGCCGGTCGTGCGGCGAACTTGACGGCGTGTATCGGTATCGTATCAACCTTTGGGTCGGTTTCAATGACAACAATAACAAACATGACAAGCATGTGGCTTGCCTTGACCTACTCCTCACGATGATTGTCACGTTTGTTGTTGTTGTTGGCAATTGCCTTCCAACGCGGGAACATTGTACGATCCAGCTATGACGAGCGGCCTCGCTGTTTGTTTGCACCGAGTTCCAGCCTGTCTACCGGCGAGAACTTGCTGTGCTGTACCTGGATGTGGGTATCAGCCAAGTGCATGTACATCTGTGTAACTTCGAGTCTAGTGTGGCCCAGGATTCACCGCAGCAGCATGATGTTGCCGCCGTTCATTAGGTAGCGGATTGCGAAGGTGTGGCGAAACAGATGGGGGTGTAGCCTATCCACGCCACCTGCCTCGCCCAGGTGCCTGATAGTCTGAGCTTGTCCGCATCGCCTGGTCGAACACCTGCAATCGCCAGCAGGAACTCGCCGGCTCGTAGCTCATCGGCGGCTCGTGCTTGTGGATGCTTGCCTAGCGCAATGTCGGCTATGCGACATGTGTCCGCGGCGGCCACCGTTTCATGTACACTGCAATAGGCTGCCTGCTTGTTTGCCTCGCATTTGAACATCCCGAACAGGTCGTGCATAATCAATTGTCGGTCTCCTCGTCCTGTAGGCGCAGGCAAGGACCGCAAGAAACTCATGTGAAGTCACTTAGAGAGGATCTGGACTATGTCCGATAAGGACGTGAGCAACAAGCTATTCCTGATCACCGGCGCGACTTCCGGCATCGGCAAGGCCGCGGCGCTGGCGATCACTGCGCAGGGGGGCAAAGTGGTGATCGTGGGACGCAACCCACAGAAGACCGCGACGACGGTGGCTGAGATCAAGCAGGTAAGCGGCAGCCCGGCGGTGGAGTATCTTCTGGCCGACCTGTCGTCGCAGGCCGAGGTCCGCCGGCTGGCGGCGGAGTTCCAGCAGCGCTACGACCGGCTGGATGTGCTGGTCAACAACGCCGGCGGGGTTTTCATGCGCCGGCAAGAGACGGTCGACGGCCTGGAAATGACATTTGCGCTGAATCATCTGAGCTACTTCCTGCTGACAAATCTGCTGCTCGACATGCTCAAGACCAGCACACCAAGCCGGATCGTCAACGTATCCTCAGGGGCAGAAAGCGGCGCCAAGCCCGATTGGGATGACCTGCAGATGACAAAGAAGTACAGCGGCTTTCAGGCCTATGCCTGTTCAAAGCGCTTCAACCTATACTTCACCTACGAGTTGGCCCGCCGGTTGGACGGATCGGGCGTTACGGTCAATGCGCTGCATCCTGGCGCCGTAGCGACCGGTCTTTGGTCCAATCCCGCCCGTGGGCTGGCCGGCCTGGTCACTCCCCTCACCCGGCTCGTCATGCGAAGCCCGGAAAAGGGCGCTGAGACGGCGGTCTATCTGGCGACGTCGCCGGAGGTGGAGGGCGTGACAGGGAAGTACTTCGTCGATATGAAGCAGAAGTATTCCTCCCGCGCATCACAGGACACTGAAGCAGCTCGAAGGTTGTGGCAAATCAGCGAGGATCTGACAGGGTTGGGATGAGGGGCATCGCAGCAGGTCATAGGTTTGACACTTTGCCTGATTCTCAAGATAATGGACAAGGCCATTGAGACAGGCTTGCTCCCGACCCGTTGTTATTTGCCCGCGACGGGCGGTCAGCGGGGAGAAGGTTGTTTGTCCAGGCCAACGCCAGGGTTCGGCAGGCGTCGCAGAGACCGGCCCGAGCGATTTTCTAGGTCAGCACTCATCGGGAAAGGAGAGTTTTCACCCCATGTCCAAGTCTTCGCCCGCGCAGCAAAAGGCGGCTCCACGAAAGACGGTGCCCACAGCAGGCGCCACCGCCTACCAGCAAAGGGCAATCCAAGGGACAGAGCAAAGGCTCGTCGAAGGGATCAGGCAATACCAAGGGCCAGCCGGTCGTCAAGAAACGCGGAACCTTTCTGACGGTAGCCCTGGTCTTGATGACGATCGATGCCATCATTAGCGCCGTTCTACCGTTTGTCTATCACAAGGACACGGTTGACATCACCACCCATGGTTGATCGCGGCCGCCCTTGCGGTCGGCCTCGTCGGCGTGGCGGGCGTGGTGCTGATGTGGCTTTGGAAGCGATTAGGCATCTACCTGTTTCTGGCAAGTGTCGCCGGGAGCATCGCTTTGGGCCTGGTCGTCTATCCGTCACAGTTCGCGGCCTTCCATGCGATGATCCCGCTGCTGGTTTTGGGTGCGGCACTGTCCAGAGACAACAAGATGCCGTTGTTTGAGTGATCTAGGCTGGGCCGATGCGCAGGTTGCAGGTCGCAGGTCCGGAACACGAGATGTGAGTAAAGGACCCCGCTGCATGCAGCGGGGTCCTTTTGCGCCAGCCAAGACGCTCATGCGGCGGGCCGCACCACCGTGGATGAAAACCTACGGGTGCTTTCGGTCCGCGCCTCCGCCAGTCCGCGGTTCTCAGATTAATGATGCCTGAGTTCGCAAGCAATACGCAGGCAATTGGAAACCATGGTTACTGACTGATCGACGCAAGCCAGCTAGACTGGAAGCATCGGATGCAAACGCTCGTCCTGGCGGGCCAGGCTTGTCTGGAATTGGCCTGCCGGCAAAAACAATCAATTCAAGGAGAAAACAACCATGGCAATCAGTCACTCTGAGGCAACTTGGAACGGCACGTTGAAGGAAGGCAGCGGCACGATGAAAGTAGCCAGCGGCTACTTCGAAGGGCCGTACACGTACGCCACGCGCTTCGAAGGCGATGCCAAGGGCACCAACCCCGAAGAGCTGATCGGCGCGGCCCATGCCGGCTGCTACTCGATGTTCCTGTCCGCGCTGCTGACCAACAACGGCTTCAAACCCAACCGCATCTTCACGACCGCCACGGTGCATCTAGGCGCAGGCCCGGCGATCAACAAGATCGAGCTGGCCTGTGAGGCCCAGGTGCCCGACCTGGACGAAGCCAAGTTCCAGGAGCTGGCCGCCCAGGCCAAGGCCGGCTGTCCGGTGTCCAAGGCCCTGGCGGCGGTGCCGGAGATTGTGCTCAATGCGAAGCTGGTGAGCTAACCGGTGTATCGTAACCCGTAAGGCGTAACTCGTAACCCGGAATCCGGAGGAACATCCATTCCGGGTTACGAGTTACGCCTTACGGGTTACGAGTTCGCGTTTGCCTTCCAAGATTGTTTGACCTATAATTGCTTTTCAGCGCCGCCTCCGCCCAGGGACATGCACGCTTTGCTGCAAAGGCTGAAGGTGTGAATTGCGACGGTCAGGCGGAGGCTAGACGCCCGTGGACAGGGTCCCTGCGGCCACTGCCAATGTAAATGCAGCCCAAATTTGGTAGTTTGTGCTACAGCCCAGGCGCAGATTCGGCAATTTGCGCTACATTTTCAAGTTAGAGGAGACGCATAGGTATGGCCAAGATCATCTCGATCCACTCGTTTCGTGGCGGAACCGGTAAGTCCAACACCACGGCAAACGTCGCCGCGCTGCTGGCAGCCCAAGGGCTGCGGGTTGGCGTCGTCGATACCGATATCGCGTCGCCCGGCATCCACGTCCTCTTCCATCTGGAAGAAGACGCGATGAAACACTCGCTCAACGATTACCTCTGGGGCAAATGCGACATCGCCGAAACCGCCCATGACGTGACGCCCAACCTGGGCGCGCCGGTCAGTGGCAAAGTTTATCTGATTCCATCGAGCATGAAGCCCGGCGAGATTGCCCGTTTCTTGCGCGAGGGCTACGACGTGGGGCTGCTCAACGATGGGTTCCAGAGCTTGATCGAGGTGCTCAATCTGGACGTGCTGCTAATCGATACGCACCCCGGTCTCAACGAGGAAACCCTGCTCTCGATCGCCATCTCCGATGCGCTGGCCATCATCATGCGCCCTGACAACCAGGACTACCAAGGGACCAGCGTGACCGTAGAAGTCGCTCGCAAACTGGAAGTTCCGCGCCTCGTGATAGTGGTCAACAAGGTCCCGCAATCCTTCAGTGAGGCCGAGGTCAAGGCCCGTGTCGAGAAGGCCTACAACTGCGAAGTTGCCGCAGTGGTGCCGCATTCCGACGAGATGATGATCCTGGCCAGCGGCGCCATCTTCTCGATGCAATATCCTAACCATCCGATCACCGAGAAACTCAAAGCGATAACCGCAAAACTGATGGCCTAGGACTTGTTCGAAGGGGAGCAGATTCGATCCGCTATGGCCCAAATCATTACGGTCAACGCCTTCCACCAGGGCGCAGGGGTTTCGACCCTTGCCGCGAATGTTGCAGTGGTACTTGCGCAGCGTGGCCAGCGGGTAGGTGTGGTCGATGCGTGCATCTCCGCACCCACCCAGCATATGCTCTTTGACGTCAGAGACTCCTCGCTGCCACCTACCTTTAACGACTTTTTGTTAGGCCAGTGTGATCTGGTGGACGCGGCCCGAGCGTTACCACCTGACACCCTCCTGCTAGAACAAGGCGATTTGTTCCTGGTTCCCGCCGATTCTAATTGGGGCACAATTCAACGCACACTCCAGGCGCCAAGTGGCGTTGAAGTGCTGGGTCCTGGTTATCTCAGTCTCGTCCATGCCTTACGGCTGGACACACTGGTGATTGATAGCGAAGCCAGCCTGAGCGACAGCGCGCTCGCCTCGATAGCTGTGTCCGACGACGTCTTGGCTGTGGTGCAACTGGACCAACAATACTACAAAGGGCTTGGCGTCGCCCTGGGGCTAGCCGGTCAGTTGGACGTCCCCCACAGGTCGCTGGTTGTAAACTCAGCGTCGCCTTCGTTTGAACCTGAGACCGTCCGGCAGACCATGGAGCAGAGCTACGGGTGGCCCGTGGCGGGCATCGTGCCGTACTGCGACGAGTTGTCAGCCCTGTGCAGCTCCGCGATTTTCGTCGCGCGCTATCCAAAGCACCCGGTTACCACAATCTTCCGGCAAATCGCCGATACCCTGTAGCGTCAAGGCAGTTTGGCAGGCGCGACTGCCGCGGCGCGCCGCGCTAGAGACCGCCAATCACCTACAAATCTAGGGGGATGGAGTGCTTGCGAATACGAGCCAGATAGACGCGGTAGACCGTCCCGCCGCTGGCCTCGTGTTCTTCCTCGCGTAGATACCCCTTGGCCGCCAGATGGCTCCCCAGGTGTTGCGCAGTATCCGGGTCCAGCCCAAGCTCAGCTGCGATTTCCTCTAAAGTCATCGAGCCCTGGCGAATCAGCTTACGCAGAAGCGGGCCGAAGGGATCCGGCAGCATGGTTGCCGCCAAAGGCGTGATTCCTTCGACTGTTTCGAGATTGTCGACTTCGTCATGCAGGCTATCGTATTGGCTCATCTTGCCTCAACTTGAGTAACATATTCTTCGGCGATCGGCCGATGCCGGTGTCAGGTGAAAGCCACCTATGAGTTCCGGCAACTCGGAAACTTTCTTCACGCGTGCGGCACGGGCCTTCGTCCGAAGATCCTGGAAGAAATCAGTATCGACGATATCTTGAACTTGTTGTTGGCGCTTGGCCTCGTCGATCTCGATCTTGAGTTCCTCTACCTGGCGCTTCAGGCTGAGCTCCCGAACGCGGACTTTGTCCACCATAAATGAGAACGTTTCAGCCAAGTCGCTGATCTCATCGCGTAAGAAACCAAATCTCGCTGTCAACTTGGAGAAGTCCTGTTCGTAATCCCCATCGGCTACGCACTTGGCCATCCGCGTCAATTTGACAATGGGGCGAGTCAGAAAACGCGCGAGCACGAACACCAGAACAATTAGCGAGCCGTAGGTGAAGAGGAAAGCCACAACGATTTTGGAACGGATCGCCGATTGCACCTGAGACACATAGTCTGCCGCAAAATCGATGCCGACCGCACCCACATTTTGACCTTGTGAGTTTTTGATTGGACCATAGGCGGAGATCCACGTTCCCCATTTGTCCGAGTAGGGTTGAAGACGGAAGGCCACTTTAGATAGCCCCATCAGCATAAAATCCTGCGAAGGGGTATAGGATTCCAGAAACTTCGTTGCTTCCTCGGGATGGATCTTCCGGAAAATGTCCCCTATCCAAAGCACCTCGCGATCCTGAGTACTCATGGCATACGAATACGTGTTGGCCCGCGGCTCGATATCATTAACGGTCTCGATCCACCCCTGATGGGCGATGTACCGTGGATCATCCTTTGGCACACCGCTGTCATCAGCCTTGGCAGTCTTGACCAAAGCCTCGAATTGGTCTCCATCAATACCATCGATCGTGGCATTGAGCGTAGCGGTCATGTCCCGAGTAATCTGGTTGAGCGCGGTCCTGGTACTGAAATCATAGAACCACCAGAAGGCTAACGCAAACACGATACTGAAAACCAGGCTAAAAGCAACGATCAGCTTCCAGCTCAGGTTGAGCTCGATGGTGCTGTGATGCGTTGGATGGTCTTGTGCCATTAAGTCACTCCATCACGGCGACTGGCGCTGCAACCACGGTTACACCGACCTCGTCGCCACGAATGAGATAGTCAGAGATAAAGCCGCGGTACGCTTCTTTCAGCGCCGCCGATAACTCCGAATAATAGCCAAATCTGCCTCGGCAGATAGGCGATCCGCAATGACACGTCAAGTCGAAATCAAGCTCCGGCCGCAAGCGCTCGTAGTGACGGTACTCGGTCATGGCGTAATCATAGCGAATTTCTTCATCTTTGGCAATGTCGCGAAAGGCGTAGAAGTCCGGATAGCCGTGCTCGTTGGTCTTGACGCCGGCATTCGGCTCGCACGAATGGTTCAGATAACGCGCCGGCGGATAGACGTCAAGGTGACGGTCCCAGTCGATCTGCAAGGAGAACTCGCTTTGTTCGGGCACAACTCGACCCGTCGCGCTAAACAGAAAATCACCTCTCCTGAAGTCCTGCACGGCATAAACACCTAGTCGAATTCCTTCGACGTATCTGAGATAAACAGTTATTGGGCGAAATTGCTCAGTCATTGGTGATGGTCACAAGCGGACACATTCGGCTCGTCAAGAAGCCGTGCGATCAAATCGACGTAGGTCAGTCCGGCCTGCTCGGCAAGCGCAGGCATCGCCGAACGGGTCGGATGCAATCCTGGATTGGGGTTGATTTCCAAGAGTTGGGGGCGCTGGGCATGGTCCATGCGGATGTCAACCCGTCCGATGACCTGGCAGTCAACCGCTCGATACGCGTGCCAGCCCAGCTCGCACAACTGATGCCGCAAGCTGCCATCGTCTACGGGACAAAAGGTCTGCGGTCTCCATGCCTTCTTGCCGGCCAGGTCTACCAAATGAATGGCCTCATGCTGGATTTCGACTACGCCTAGCACTTCGGCCGTGTCTCCTGTGCCTATAAGTCCGACGCTGAACTCACGGCCCGGCAAGTAGTGCTCCACCAGTACCGGCTGCCTGTACAACGCCAGCAGATAGGCTACGCGCTGTGTGAGCGCCTCTGGCGTTGTCACGATCGACGCGGCGGCGATGCCTTTGGACGAGCCTTCCCTGGCCGGCTTCACAAACAACGGAAAGCCGTCCAGATCGTCAGGCAGGGACGACAGATCGCCCATGTCCGCCACAAGCCAGAAATCTGGCGTGGGCAAGCCGGCAGACCGCCAGAGTCGCTTGATTATAGCCTTATCGATACAGAGCGTCAACGTGAAGGCATCCGCACCTGTGCAAGGGATTTGCATCGCCTCGAGCAACGCAGGTACCTGGGCCTCGCGAGCATGGCCCCAGCGGCCGGCCGCATAGTTGAAGACCAGATCGACCTGCTGGCCACTGGCTAGAAGGCGCACCAGTCGCGCGATATCGCCGATTCGCACCACTTCGTGCCCCAAAGCCTCGATCGTCTCCGCTAAGTGATCAACTTCAAAGGCAGAGGCAAACTCAGCCGTGGCGTCGATGTCCAGTATCCTGCAGCTCGTATACCAGACCGACTTTCATTCGCATTTCCGATACCGATGGGATCTTCGCGGCCTCAGCATGACAGATCAGTCTGGATGACAGATGAGACGGGGTCGTGTCAAAAGTCAAGCTTGTCGAGCACACTTGACCCACGCCCACGCCGCCGCAGCCGCCAATTGAGCAAACTCGTGTCGTAGACGGACCGCAAGCGCAGCGCCGCCCAAATGCCGACGATGGACGCCACTACGGCAGCCGCCAGATAGCCGTAAGCGTAATTGGCAAGCCCCAGCCGCAGGCCTGCAAAGACAATTACCGCGGTGATCAAACAGCCGCCCAAGGAGCCAGCCACAAACAGGTAGCTATCCATAAAGATACTAACCCGGCCACGGCGTTCCTCCGGCACGAGCGACTGAAACTGTTTGCGCGCCGTCTCGTCGACGGTGAATTGCGGCAGTTTCTGCAGAATCACGCCGCCTACGGCAGCAACGATGCTGGAGACCATGGCCAACATCCAGAGCGAGCCTGCCAACGCGCAAACAGGCAGAATCAAGAAGGTGTTCTTCAGACCGATCTTGGAGATGATCCGGCTCGCTAGAAACGCTTGCACGGCAATAGAGGCCAAGGTGACACCAAGACGATACAGGCTGTAGAAGGACTGGTAGCTTGCCGGATTACTGAAGACTTGCTCGGACACTGTCAGAAAGTGAAACTCCAGAAAAGTCTCGCAGAAGATCATGGCCACAAGGATGATTGCCAGGAACCGAAACACGGGGATATGGCGGACAAAGTCCCAACCCTCCGTCAGCGTGGCACCCACGGGTTCGACTTTGTACACCCGGGTGCGGATCTTGGCCCGACGCAATCCAGCGAATACCACAACAAGCGATGTCACATAGATCGTGCTACAAAACAGCAAGACGCTGACTGTCCCCAAATTGAACCGGAGAGCCAGCGCGGGGAACACCAGGGCCAATAGGATGCCGGTCAATCGTCCCGCAAAACCCATGCTGGCGATCAGCGGAAACAGCCGCTGTGACTGAGGCATGTCAAGCAGATCACTCGCCAGAATCCAGAAGACCAGCGGAAAGAACAGCCATTGTTGCTGCGCCACCAAATAAAGCAGGCCATAGTTGAGCCAGTCGGGCGCCTGGACGATGAACAAGATACTGAGAACGGCAAAGGTCAACGCCAGCACAGCGCACAGAACCTGCAACAGCTTCCTGCGGTCGAACCGGTCGATAATCAGTGACTGGGCTCCGGTGATCAGCAACGCCAGGCCAGCGTCCAGCATCCATATGAAGAGGATGTCATTGACGCCAACTTGGGTCAGAAAGTTGCTGACCGCCGTGATCTCGGCCAGTGGCTGGGCTACCGAGTTAGCGAACAAGAGAAACCCCAGGGTCAGCACCAGGCCTGTCTCTCCAGGGCGGAGCCGGAACACCTGGGTGAGTCGTTGGATCACAAAGATGCTCCTGATGCCCTAGCTGGGGATGGGAGGCGCAGGCTGGCTTGGCGTACGGGGAGGAAAGCGCGGACTGGAGATGCCGATCACACGGGTTTGGCACGGTACGGAAGGTGGGTTGCCCTCACTGCGCTCCGTCCGAAGCTTTCTAGCCTCCGCGGTCAGTTCTGGAAGTACTCAGTGTCGACAATCTCTCCTACCTGCTTGCTCCGCTTGATCTCGTCGATCTCGATCCGCAGCTCCTTGATCTGGTTCTTGAGCTGCGCCTCACGTGTTTGAACTTCCTGGGCGTTTTGGATGGCCACCGCCGCCTGGCTGGCCACGCTCTCAGCACCCGCAGGTCATTGCCGTCGAAGTTGCTGCCCACCAGCTCGATGGCGCCGATCAGCTTGCTTCCAACCTGCAGGGGCACGCCCAGATAGGAGCGCGGCGGCACGGCAAGATGGCGCCAGGTGCGATCCAGCGTCGCCTCTTCGGGTGGCGTCGCTAAGAAGCGACCATATCGGCGATCAATAGCCCTTCCCGTGTCTCAAGTAATTTGCCGGTCAGGCCCATAGGCTGGGCATCGGCACGTCCAGGCAATGGATAGGCGCGCCCTGCAAGTCCCGGGCCGAGCCGCCATTGCCGGCGCCGGATGTTACGGCGCTGCTGACTGGTTGAACGCCGTCACCCTGAACAACAAACCCATACACGACCAGCTTGCCTTGGGTCTCGTCGGCCAGGCTGATCTCGGCCGCATCGTAGGAAATGGCGCCGCGCAGCAAAGTGGCCAGGGAGGCCAGGGTCTCGTTGAGATCGATGCTCGAGGAAACCTTGCGGCCGATGTCGTAGATCGCTCGCAGCTCGGCCGTGCGCGCCTGTAAGGCGACAATCATGCGACTAAACACGCGCGCCAGGTGTCCCACCTCATCGCCTTGGTGGGTGACATCGGCGATTTGGCCAGGCATGAACGGTCGCTCCGCTTCAACTTCGCCAGCCGTGGTCGCCAAAGTGCTAATAGGTCGGGAGAGAGTACGTGCAACGAGCAGTGAGGCAATCACGGCTAACACAGCCATCACCGCGGCGATGGCCAGGCCAAGCAAGCGCTGTCGCTCCACCGAGCCTAGGAAACTTGCTTCCGGCAAATCGACGACGACCATGGACAAACCAGATTGGCCTGCCGCTGCCGAACCCACTCCTTGTGTCGGGTTGGCCACGGGGGCAAAAGCGGCCACATGAAACGCGCCGTTGCAGCGCTTCGCGTCGAAGGGCGCTGCCGGATCCGTGGGGTGGCAGTAGCGCAAGCTGCCGGCCTTGGCCGACTGAAACGCCTGGGCGACGGCGTCGCCCAGAAGCTGCACCGCCGGAATCGGTTCGGGTAAACGAGCTTCCTTTTCAGCCGGCGAGCACGTCGCCGCGTTGTTGGGGCAAACACCGCCTAGCGGCTTGGCTCCGGCAATCGCGGCCTGCGTTGCGGCGGAAAGCCCGCCCAGACTGCGGTACAACCAGTCGTCACCGCGCGATTGGCTCATCACAATGCCGTTCGGATCGACCAGATAAATGTTGATTGCTTCGCGCGCCTGCGATGCCACACCCTCGGTTTCAGCGTTCAAGGTCTCTCGAAAAACGTCGTCGATGACCTTCTCGTCCAGATGGATTGCGACCGCGCCAACGACCGCCCCGTCTTCCTCGACCGGGGCAGAGAGGCTGATACCCGGCTTGTCGTTGACCAGGTCACGCCGGAAGCTCGATGTATAAGCTTCGCCAGCCAGGGCTGCCTTGATGAAGTCACGCGTGGAGACATTGCGCCCGACCGTGGCCGGATCGGTGTGCGCCATGGCTGTACCGGTAGCGTTGTAGATGCCCACCGTGTCGATGTTGCCGTTGGCAAGCTGCATGTTGGATACGGCAGCGTTGAGGTCGCCTTGTCCCCCGGGGGTGGCATCTGAGATCAAGGCCGCCGCCACCTGCGGATCGCTGGCGACGATACGCAGGAAGCCCTGGCTGTTGCTCAGGACGCCCGAGATGTGCAGCGCGACGCTGTTGCCCAGGCGCGCCATGTTGTCGAGCGTCTGTTGGGTTAGCGCAGCCAGGCTGGACGCGCTGATTATCCAGGCAGCCAACAACAGGGGCACCAACGAAATCACCAGCATGACGACCACCAGTTTCCTGGAGATGCGCCAATTTCGGAAGGACAACTTGTCTCGCATAGTCATTCGAACCTGCCTGAACCTAAATACTCCAATCGATGAACTCCGCTGTCGTCGACTGATTCGGCTTAGATTCGGTGGGCTGGCGATAGGCAATCAACATGGTGATATCGTCGAACTGATCGGCGGTATCAATGAAGTTGGTCAGCGTCGCTTCCGTGCGTTCCAACAGACTCACGGCCGAGTTCCCTGGCACTGCCAGCAGGTCCAGCACGCGTTTTTCGGTAAAAAACTCGCGCGCTGGGTTGCGGGCCTCGGGCACGCCATCGGTGTAGGTAAACAACATGTCACCCGGCTCGATTACGGCCGAGTCGACCTTGAACTCCACGCCTGCCATCATCCCGACTGCAGGCCCGGTGGATTTGAGCCTACCTTTGAGCGCGCCATCGGGTCCGATGATGAACGTGGGCGTATGGCCGGCATTGATGTAGGTTAGGAGACCACTGGCTGGATCCAATATACCCATGAACACCGTGGCGAAATAGTTGAGCTCCATGTGGTTGTCGTTGATGTAGTTGTTGGTCAGGGTGATCGCGTTTTTCAGGGCCGTGATGCCCGTCGTTGGCGCCGCCGATCCTCGCAGGCTCGCTGCCTGGCGGCGACCGCCGGCCGGGGCATTCTGCAGCACATCGGCCCAGTCAACGAGTAGTTCTGCTGGGCAAAGGCGCGGATCAGGTGCGCACCAGGGCCATGAAGATCGCGGTGGAATACCCTTGTCCACTACGTCGCCGATGACCAGGCCAATGCGCCGGCCCTGGAGCATGGGGAAGATGTCGTAGAAATCGCCGGCGACGTCGCGTGCTGGCAAGCAGTGCGCGGCAAGCTCCCAGCCTGCCGGTTGGGCAAAGTCCTTGACGAGAAAAAGCTGGCCTGAATATAGCGTGCGATTTCCACGTCATGCTCGATTTTGAGCAGCAACTCCTCCCGCTGCTGTACCTTTTGTTCATCTCGCAGGCGCTTGTTTTCCAGGTTGAGTTCCAACCGAGCCTGAAGCAGAGCCGGATTGATTGGCAACCAGAGGAAGTCGTCAACGCCGACCTGCTGGTACTCCTCGATTTCGGCTGTTTCAGCCGGCTGTACCAGAAGCAGGATCGGCATGCCGCTCAGACTTCTGGGTAACCCGCACATGGGCCGCCAATTCTCGACTGGTCATGTCGGGTAAAGCAGTGCCAAGCAGCATCAAATCAAACGGCTGCTGCGCGAGCGCTTCCGTGGCCTGGCGCCCGGTTTCCGCTAAAGTCACCTGGTGGCCGAGTTCTTGCAGTACACTCACGAGAATATCGCGGTCGGCCTGGTCACCGCCAACAATCAGGAGCTGGCTTGGTTTGT
>CAVPXC010000014.1:0-76115 GCA_963709505.1 uncultured Chloroflexia bacterium
GATGGCGTCGAAGTCACGCATGAAGCCCAGCATGGCTGAACGAAAGCGATCCCAATCGGCATAAAGTTGCTCGAGCGCCTCACCCATCAGGTCCGATAATCCCCAGTAGCGGCGGGTGATGTCCCAAGACTGTGTGATCGCCTCGGGCATCGCCCCTTCTACGTCCACGCCGAGCGATACCAGCGCACGAGCCGCGGCCTGGACTGTGGCAGCCGTTTCCGCCGTGGGGGGATCGATCTGATCGTCGACAAACATCGCTACACGGAGAGCGGGCACCTGCACGTCACCTGGATCGCCCAAGGGCATCGGGATCACGCCGGAATCGCGCCAATCGACGCCGGCGGTGGCTACAAAGGCGGGCCACAAGTCGCCGGCGAAGCGCGCTATGGGTCCGATCTGCGAGCGCGGGTCGGACAGGCCGCCGGGAAGCAGGTACGCACCGGTATTTGGCACCCGGCCCGTCGTCGGCTTGAGGGTGGCGACGCCGCAGTAATGGGCGGGCAGGCGCAGGCTGCCGCCCAAATCGCTGCCCACGCCGAGCGGCGACAGGCCAGCGGCGATTGCCGCGGCCTCGCCGCCGCTGCTGCCGCCCGGTGTGCATGCCAGGTCATACGGGTTGTTCGTCCGTCCGTAGACCGGGTTGTCACACGATCCGCCTCCTCCCATGGGTGGTACGTTGGTCTTGCCCAACAGAATGGCGCCGGCAGCCTTGAGACGGGCGACAACCACGGCATCTTCCTGAGGCACGAAACTGCGACGCTCGTCTACCCCTACCGCCGTGACGATGCCGGCTGTGTCGAGGTTGTCTTTGGCCGTGAAAGGCAGGCCGTGTAGCAGGCCCCGCAGTTCCCCGCGTGCCAGCGCTTCGTCCGCAATGCGCGCCTGTTCGAGCACGTCAGGCGCCAATTGCACCACCGCGTTGAGTTGCGGATTGATTGCGTCAATACGTGTGAGGTAGGCACTCACCACCTCCGTCGAAGAAACCTCGCGGCGGCGGATGAGATGAGTTAGTTCCAAGGCGGAGAGAGTAGTTAGATGAGTCATCATCGAAGATCGGACTTTGTTTCCGAGATCGGACCGTTCTTCGGTGAACGGTCCGATCTCAGTGTCCAGCGAAAGAGCCAGATCGGACCGTTCACCGAAGAACGGTCCGATCTCAGTGTCCAACGAACTGAGCCAGATCGGACCGTTCACCGAAGAACGGTCCGATCCGCAGATTAAATGTCCACTGGCCGTGCCATACGGAAGTGCTCAGCAGTCTCCTCAGTGACGACGAACCCCAGCCTCTCGTAGAGCCGCCTGGCCGGGTTGCCGCGCAATACTTGCAGCGCTACCGGCTGTCCTTTGGCCGCCGCCGCCGCTATGACCTCCTGCACGACCTGTGCGCCAATGCCCTGGTTGCGAAGCTGGGGCAAGATGGCGACGTAGTCGATGTAGACGTGGTCGGCCTTCTCCTCTACCCACAGCACGCCGGCATCCTGGCCCTGCACCTGGATCACCTGCCGGCCGGCCGGGTCGAAGTTCTCGCGAAAGCGCCGCTCCTGGTCTGCGTCATCCCAGCCCCAGATCGCGTCGACATACTCCTGGAACCCGGCGCGGTGCAGGTTCCACAGGAAGTCCAGGTCGGCTTCGGTGGCCGGACGATAGCTGATCGGTTGAGTCGCCATGCTTGAAGGCACCCTCTTTGCACCTGCTCACACTCGTCTTCAGCCGGACCCGGAGCGCCGCGACGGCCGCGTCAGCGGCTTGAAGCCTTCGCCCAGCACCTCGTGGCTGGCGCTGATGACCACGAACGCGAGTGGATCCTCGTCCCGGACAATCTCGCGCAGCCGGCTGGTCTCGCGACGTCTGACGACGGCCATCAATACGGTGCGGTTCTCGCCGGTGTAGCCGCCTTCGGCCTCCAATACGGTGACGCCCCGCTCCAGGATTTCCAGGATGCCCTGCCGGATCCTGTCGGGTTGGCCGGTGACGATAAAGGCGGTGCTGCTGGCCGTGAAGCCGGTCTCCATGGCGTCGATGACCCGCGCCGATACCCAGGCTACGATCAACGCATAGAGGGCCGGCTCCAACCCGAAGAAAAACGCCGCCAAGACCAGAATGGCGGCGTCCATCACCAGCAACAACGTCGCCATCCGCGTGCCGCGGAAATGTTCCAACAACTTGGCCGGGATTTCGATACCGCCCGTGGTGGCGTTGGCGCGCAGCACCAGGGCAAGGCCGAAGCCGTAGATCAGGCCGCCGTACAGCGTGTACAGCAAGGGCTGTCCGCGCACCTCGGGCAGAAACGGGTCGAGGAAGTCAATCGCCAGCGATGCAATCACGGTGGCCAGCAGCGTCTTTGGCCCGAACTGGACGCCCAGCACGACCATGGCGGCCAGCAGGAACGGGACGTTCATCACCAACAGGGTGACACCTACCGGCCAGCCCCACAGGCGATTGGCGAACATCGCCAGCGCGGTGAAGCCCCCAGGCACCACGTTGTTGGGGTTCAGGAAAACATCGACCGACACAGCCGTCAAGTTGGCGCCGACAGCGATCAATACCAGGTCGATCAGCGACCGCCCGGTCAGGTTGCCCCAGCGGGTGTGTACCCAGACGCGCCGGCTAAAACGGCGCATGGTATTGTACATGCTTGCTTGACGCCTACTTTGGATCTCTCGTAACTGCTCACCCGTCATTCCCGCTTTCGCGGGAATGACGGGTGAACAGTTACGATCTCTCAGCGAGATGAAAAGACCTGCCAACTGAACAACTTACGTGTCGTGGATCGAGTCGCCGCCCGGCGCCGGTGCATAGTCTTCCAGCAACCGTTCCAGGTCTCTCGCCTTGCCGGCAATCTCCCGGCTTTCGAAGTGTTGGATCTCAAACAGGCGAGGCAACTGCGCGTACAGCTCAGGTAGTCCCAAGATCTCTTCCACCTGCTCCCGGATCCACTTGTTGTAGGCAATCGGATAGGTTCTACGTGCGATGAAGAGAGCCTGTAAAAACTCGCGATAGGCATTGTACAGCCGGTCAAAGGATTGGAAATACAGGCCACGCTCGACATACAACGGAATGTGATGCAAGTTGTCGAGACAGTAGTGCCTGACCATCTCCAGCCGCTGGCGGCGAAGGGTGTCGTCGTAGTAGGGCAGCCACTGTCTTTTCAGGCGGTCGAAATAGTCGCTGCCCTGCCAGAGCGGCACGCTGTAGGCCAGGAAGTTCCCCACCTGCACCTCGAAGTCGTCCGGACCGGCCGCTTCGTCGCGGTCTTGCGGCGCAAACACGCCATCAATCAGGCCAGGATGGACCACGGAGTATGCGCCTACTTGCTTCAGTGCCTGGACGGCGGGATGGGTTGCATCGAAACGCTCCCAGTCCGCTTCCCAGGCGCTGTGCTGGGCGCGTACCACGTCCGGCTGTGCCAGAGCCACTATGTCCAGGCAGCTGTCGCGGGTGGCTTTGCCGCGCGCACACGAGTTGACGAGGAGCACGGCGTCGACGTCGTAGTTCGCCGTAAGAAACTCGACAATCGCCTCGGCCGCCGTGGCGTGTTCGGGAGTGGGATAAGTTGCGCGCATCGACAATCTGGTCTAATGACCACTAGGATCGCCCCAGGCGATGCGCGAATCGACCCGACGCACTAGCCGATAGATCATGGGCCGGAAGCCCTGGTGGGGCCAGAAGCGGGAGGACAGCAGGTTGGTGCTGCGCCAATCGGTCAGGCAGAAGCGGTAACCGGCCTCGCGGGCCTGGTGCAGGCCGTGCCGCATCAAAGCAGTGGCGACGCCGCGGCCGCGGGCGTGCGGCCGCGTGCCCGCCACGATCTGTTCGCAGCACGCATCGGGCGTCAGTAGGTCGTCGTCGCCCGGATCGGCTGGCCCGTAGCCTTGGCAACCCACGGGTTCGCCGTCCAGATAGGCCAGCCATAGGGTGGCCTTGGGATCGTCAGCCAGCTCGGCCCAGCCCGTGCGATATTCCTCGACCTTCTCCGGCAGCATGATGCCCCACACCGGTGCCTGCACCTGGTGGCGCCAGATGACGTCCGAGAAATCAGCCAGGGTCTGGCGGTCGGCCGGGCCGGCACGGCGAATTTCCAGACCAGGCACCGCGGGTGGGGGTTGCAGGTCGAGTTGCGCCAGGTCAGCCAGCGCGTATATCTGTTCGAGGCCGAAGCTGAGGCTGAACCAGGCGTGGATCAGCGCCGGGTCGGCCACGGGCAACACGGCGAAGTGGAAGTAGATGCCCTGGACCACCCACGGCGCGGCCAGCGCGGCGTACAGGTCGCGCGCCAGCTCCGCGCCTTCGTCTGGTGTCAGTGCGCAGCCGGCCGGGCGCACCCATGCGCTGCGTCCCCACAGCGCATCGATCACCCGCCGGCCGATCATGTATCCGGTCAATTGGCCGTCACGCCGCGCAGCCACGCCGCTGGCGCCGGCCTGCTGCCACGTGGCCGCCACCGCTACGCTGGACACAGCCGGATCCTCGAAGCGCGCCGGCAACTCCGGCTGGACCAATCGGTCTCGGCGGTGCCGCTCAGCTAGCAGAGTGCCGGCCTCGACGATCATGGCTTGATGAAAAGGTACGATATCGACGTCCATTGCCTGTCCTAGCGGTTGGGGTGATTTGGGCGTTGGAACCTTGCCCCTACCAAGGTGAATTCTGACCCACTGTCCTTATCTACCTACCGATTCCGTCCATACCGCTCATGGCTCGACACCCAGTCCGACGACGAGATCGCCGCTGCGAGCGAGATCTCGCCGGCCAAGGCCACCGCAGCGATGATCTCGGCGAGCTTGTGGACGGTGCCTCGGCCATAGCAGCCCAGCAGTTCCAAGCACTCGCGCTGTGTTGCAAGGCTGGTGCCGCCGCCGTGGGTCGCCACGATCAGCGAAGGGATCGTCAGCGCCATGTAGAGGTCGTTGTCCGCGGTCAGCTCCGAGTATAAAATGCCAGCTGACAACTCGGCGACGTTGGCCACGTCCTGACCGGTCGCGATGAACAGGGCGGTGATGCCGTTGGCCGAGTGTGCGCCGTTGTTGTTGGCGCCGGAGAGGATCGTTCCAATGTTGGCGACGTTGTAATGGTAGAAAAGCTGCTCCGGTTTGACGCGCATGTGCTGGATCAGCACATCCCGCTTGACCGTGGCTTCGGCGACGACGCGCTTGCCGCGCGTGTGCATCACATTGACCTGGCTGGCCTTTTTGTCGGTGGCCAGGTTCGAACTCCAGGTAGAAGTGGCGGATGCCATCGTAGTTGTCCAGGATCCAACTGGAGGCAGCGAAGGTAGCGCGGCCAACCATATTCTGCCCGGCGGCGTCGCCCGTCGTGAAGTTGAAGCGCAGGAAGGCGAATTTGCCGGCCAGGTAAGGATCGATATAGGCCAGCTTGGCCACACTGGAGGTCGCCTCGGCCTCTTCCCGGATCTTGTCGATGGTCTCCTGAACCCACTTGACGAAGTTGCGCGCGCCGCGTGCATCGTCAAAGACAAAGACCGGGGCGCGCTGCATGGCGTCGCCGATCACCGTCACTTCCACACCGCCTGACAGGTTGAGTATCTTCATGCCGCGGTTGTAGGAGGCGACCAGCGTGCCTTCAGCCGTGGCCATCGGAATGATGAAATCGCCCTGCGCGTGCTCGCCACGGATGGTCAACGGGCCGGCAAAGCCCAGCGGCACCTGAGCGACGCCGGTGAAGTTCTCGATGTTGCCCCCGGTGATGTGCGGATCAAAGGAGTATTGCGAGATGTGCTCCAGCTTCTTGCCGGTGAACTCCTCGACAAATTTCTGGCGTTCTTTGATGATCTCGTCCGAGTAGTTGTCGGCGCTGCTCCGCGGGATCTTGATCCCCCGCTCAACTTCCGTGCTGACCGCACTGTCCACCTTGAGGGTCAGGTCGCCGAAATTCTCGGCTGAGAATTTGATCTCCAACTTATGGATACCGTCCGAAAGCGGCTCGATGCGGCAGATGACATCCATCATTTTGCGCAGCGGGAAGTCGACCGGCTGCTGGGCGAGGGTGTCCGGCTTGAGCATCTCGCCGGTGTCGAGCAGGATGGAGATATCCTCGCGCGGCACGGCCAAGCCATCGAACTTGACGCTCTGAAGCGCCGTGACCTTGGTATCGCTGAGGCGGTTCTTCAGCGAAAAGCGGACGCCGTCGGCGGTGTTCCTCAGGCTGTTGAACGTGTAGAGCTGTTTGAGCACCATACTGGGAATTGGCAACGCCATGGTCGAACCTCCATCTGTGGGTTTTGTGGGATGTACGCCTTGCAGGCCGGGAATTGGCGCATATTATAGCACAAGCGGCAAAAACTACCAGCTAGACTGACCTTGCTTGACAGCATCTCTGCCTGGTCTACCGATAGGCTGCGAGCCAGATTCGTCTCATCCCACCCAGCCAAAACCGATAGCGTCTCAACGACAAAAGCGCCGCCTGCCTCGACGTGAGGTTCAGGCGGCGCTGGGTGCCAAGAGGCGGATGCGTGTTTGGGCCGTTGGAGTTACTTCTTGAACAGGCCCTTCACCTTGTTGGCCACGCCGGAGAGGGCGTCTTTGACCCCCGAAAACAGCCCGGACGTTGTCTTGCCGGCCCCGCCAGCCTTATCTGTGACCTTGGCGGCGGCTTTCTGAGCGCTCCCCGCCGCGCTCGAGATGGCTCCGCCTGCCGCACCGGAGACGGCCTTGGTGGTCGTCTTGGCCGCATCTCCCGCGACTTGTTTGGTCGATTTAGCCGCGCCTGCGACGGCTCCGCCGGCCGCGCCGACCACGCCGCTTGCGGTCTTCGTCGCCGACTTGGTCGCGTCGGCGGCTTTGTCGGTTGCCTTGTCCGGGCCAAGGCCGGCGTCTGCGGTCCGGTCTTGCACCGCATCCTTGGTCTTGTCGGTCGCATCCGCTACCGCGTCCTTGGTCTTGTCGGTCGTATCCGCTACCGCGTCCTTGGTCTTGTCGGTCGTATCCGCTACCGCGTCCCGGGTCTTGTCGGTCGCATCCGCCACCGCGTCCTTGGTCTTGTCGGTCGTATCCGCCACCGCGTCCTTGGTCTTGTCGGTCGCATCCGCTACCGCGTCCTTGGTCTTGTCGGTCGCATCCGCTACCGCGTCCTTGGTCTTGTCGGTCGCATCCGCTACCGCGTCCTTGGTCTTGTCGGTCGCATCCGCTACCGCGTCCTTGGTCTTGTCGGTCGCATCCGCTACCGCGTCCTTGGTCTTGTCGGTCGCATCCGCTACCGCGTCCTTGGTCTTTGCCGCCGCGTCATGTACGGCGTCATTGGCCTGTGCGGTCGTTTCCTCAGCGGCGTCAGCGGCATGTTCCTTCGCTGCATCGACATCGGGTTGGGTCACTTTTTTGCTCATGGCTTCCTCTTGAGTTTCTTTTGATCTGGCGTTTCAGGATCACGTTGGCTACACTCTCCGGGAAAGAGCCTGGCGAGTGGATCTGGGATGGGTGAGTTGGCGTGTGGGCAAACTACCCGTATATTATATCACAAAGGTCGTTGCAGGGGAAGGAACGGGCGGCCTTGGATTTCAGATCGAGTTGCACAACGCGGAGGTGCGTAAGAAGTTGCATTCCAGCCTGCTGGTGATGGATCCCACGATGGGCGGTAAGCAGGCATCGGCGGCGCAAATCAGGCAATTTGCGCTACATTTTGAGGTCAGCAGTTCCGAGAGCATGCTCCAACAGGTCAGCTACAGCCAGGCGCGCCGCCCACTCGTGCAGGTAGGGTAAGTCCAATCGATCACCCTGGATACGCATCACATTGACAATATCTTGCCACTGGCGATCGGACACCTCGCCGCCTTTGCGATACCAAACAAGTTTCGCCAGGATGTTATCTTCAGGACTCGCAACGTAAGCGGTGCGTTCCGGGTCTTGGGCTATGATATTGACCTGCCGTCGCTGAAACTGCGTTTGATCGAAGGGCTGCCGGCTACGCACGAAACGTCCACTTGGGTTCAGTCAACATGGTTCAGCTGCAATTCTGTCTGCGGTCCGTAAGCCAGCCCGGCCAACTCCGGGCCCAGCAGCAGATCAGCCAGTCGACGGCATAGCTCGGCCTCGCTTGTCTGTGGGTTGCGCTGGCGCAGGCCGCTTAGGGCGAGTTGTTTCATGGTCTCAAACATCTGGCCGGCCATCTCCGCTCTGCGCCACGACGGTGCGCTGCGGATTAACTGCATCTGCAATGCCAACCGAACACCGCCAGCCGCCACAGGCCGTCTAATCCGAACCAGGCCACCCCGGCCACAGCGATGATTGGTCCCAGGGTCCGGGCCAATTCGCCCGTGGCCATAAAAATGCTCATGCCCGTTCCGACGCGCTGCCCGGCCACCTTGGCGATCATGGCCGGCACGGGCGCGTGGAACGCGGCGATGCTGATCCCACCCACGAACAAAAGTATGGCCAACGCCGCATAGCTCGGCGCCAGCCCCAGGCTGCTGAAGACGGTTGCCGTCACTGTGGGCGCAAGGATTACGAAATAGCGTACGCTGACCCTGTCGGCCAGATACCCGATGAAAGGATTCAGCACGCTGGGCAATTGCGTAAAGATGGCCAGGCTGCCGGCCAGTGCATAGCCAATGCCAAGCTGCTGCTGGATCAAGGGCAACAACGGGACCAAAAAAGCGCTGTAGGTGTCGTTGACCAGGTGCCCAACGCCGATGGTCGCCACCTGGTCCACCTGAAAACCACCGCCGGCGGGGGCGATGTCGATTGGGGTCTGGTCTACTACCAGAGATTGATTAGTCATGCTGCCGATTGCGAACTCCGATTTTCGCTTTCCGCGTTACGATTTACGAGTTATCGGCCTTACGCCGCATCCACATAGGTCCGCAGCAGCGTCGCCGTCGTCGTGGCTGTCACGGCGTATTCCCCCATGGCTGCCGGCAGCAGGCAGAAGCGCACTGCGTTGACGGCCAGGTCATTGATTGTCACCGCGCCTTCGATCACCCCCCAGATCTCCAGGCTGTCGCCGTTGCAGACGCCGCCAAACTCCGTGCCGGCGGCCAGTTGGATGCGCTCGGTGACGAAATAGCGATTGCGGCAGAGCAGCTCGCAGCGGAAACCGGGCTCCTCGGCGATCACCACGGGCGAATTGAGCTCTGGCTCGACCCGTTCGAAGTCGATGACATCCAAAGCCTTGTCGACGTGCAGCGGCCGCGGCTTTCCATCCGCGCCGACGCGGCCCCAATCGTAGACTCGATAGGTAGTGTTGGAGTTTTGCTGGATCTCGGCAATGATCAGCCCGCCCATGATGGCGTGCAGCGTGCCCGCGGGCACGCTGACGTGATCGCCAGCCTGGATCGGGACGCGGTGCAGGTATGGTTCCAACGAATTGTGTTCGATGCCATGGCGAAACGCCTCCGGCGTTGTGCCGCGGGTGACACCCAAGATCAGCTCGGTGTCCGCCTCGGCATAGAGCACCACCCACATTTCGGTCTTGCCCAGTTCATTGCCCTCATGAGCCAGCGCATAGGCGTCGTCCGGATGCACCTGCACCGACAGCGGCGTGTTGGCATCCAGCAGCTTGACGAGCAACGGGAACTTGCCTCGCTCCTGCGCCCAGACATTGTTCAGGCCGATCAAGTCCAAGCCCAGCGCGGCGTGTACTTGGGTCAGCGGCCAGCCGGTGAAGGGGCCGTTTTCGACGACCGAGGCGCCGTCGTCGTGCGCGGCGATCTCCCAGCTTTCGGCGATCACGCCCTCTGCCGGCAAGGTGCGGCCTAACCTGGACTCCAAATTACGCCCGCCCCAGAGGTAGTCTTTGAGTACAGGGGTGAAGATCAGTGGATAGAGTTTGGGCTGTTGCATAAGTTCTTCTTGTTTGCAGGGAATCCGTGATAGTGGATAATTGGGGTGGCGATGGTGTCGTTAAGTGATTAGGCGACCGCATCGTAGACCGCTTTTCGCATGATACCCAGCGGGCAGCTTTGCGCAAACTGGATGTATCGCGCGCTGGCCGAACGCATCGGCATGCCCACGCAGCGCATCAATGAGATCGTGCGCGGCAAACGCGGCATCACGCCGGAGACGGCCTGGCTGTTCGCCCAAGCCTTCGATACGACACCGGAGTTTTGGCTGAACTTGCAGATTCAGCACGATTTGGCCGGTTAATGGGTATATGTCAAGTTGGGGGCAGACCCTTCGGGTTTTCCGCAAACCCGAAGGGTCTGCCCCCAACTTGACATATACCCATTAACCGGCCAAAGAGGCAGGTGCAGTCGTTTCGAATGGCGGCCTAGTAGCTGATAAAGTAGCGATTGATCGCCTCAGCCACCTCAAGAGGACGCGTGACCGTCGGCACGTGGCCGGCGCCGTGCACCACATGCAAATGACTCTGGGGGATCTGCGAGGCGAGCCATTCGGAGTCGCTCAAGGGCACGAGGCTGTCTCTATCGCCGTGCAGGATCAAGGTGGGCTGGCTGATCCGCGAGACCTGCGGCCGCAGGTCAATTCCGTACACGCACTCCAAAAGCCGCACGGCAGCCGGCACGGAGCTGCGCGCCAGGATTTGCCGCCCCCAGCGGCGAGTGGCCGCGCTGTCCGGCTCCGGCACACAGGCGTCGACAAACCACCCGATGGTAGCGTCGAAATCGGCTTTGAGGTTCTCGACGAAGGGATCCGGGCCGTTCGGCGCGGCGCGGTAATAGAGCCCATCTACCAACACGAGGCCTTCGAAGCGCTGGGGGTGTTGCAGCGCGGCCTGAATCGCCACAGCAGCTCCGGCCAACTCGGCCGCCAGCACGCAGGTCGTGACCTCCAGGGCGTCCAGGATGGCAAACACGTCGGCGACCAGTGTCTCCATGGTGATGGACTCGGGCGGTGCAACCGTGGCTCCGGCGCCGCGATGATCGTAGCCGATCGTGCGCCAGGTTTTACTGAGCGTGGTGAAAGGCCCCGCCCAGAGCTCCCAACTGCCGGCCCACCCGCCTTGGGCAAACAACGTGCGCGGGCCGCTTCCGAACGTGACGGTGAAGAACTGGGCATCGGCGTGGCGAATAAACAAAGGGGTCTCCTCGTTGGTGGTATCGCCAGCCACTGCGCTTGGATGGTTGGCCTGATTGGGCAGTACCATTGCATTATACGTCCACGAGGGTGGTGGTCGAAAACCGGCCGCGGCGCGAGGCGTCCTAACTTGCTGTTCCCTCAATCTATTCGATTTGCCCGGTACCCCCTCTCGGTGTTTTGTTAAGCTAGAAGTTGTAAGTGTCACTGGCGCTTTTCAACCTAATAGAGCACCCAGGCCGATGCTGCTGTCTTGTTTGCTCTAGGACGGAATTTGCATGTAGCGAACAAATGTGCTACAATCACCAAACCGATGATCCGTGTTAGATTTGGTTGCACAAGGAGAAACAGCGATGACGAATTTTGTACTGCTCTACAGTGGCGGCAGCATGCCCCAGACCGAAGCTGAAGTTGCTTCAGTCATGCAGGCATGGGGTGTTTGGTATGGTCAGCTCGGCGCGGCGGTGGTCGACGGCGGCAATCCGTTCACGCCGATAGCGAAGAGCATCGCCAGCGATGGGACGGTGAGCGATGGTCCGGTGGGCGTCTTGGCCACCGGCTACACCATCGTCAAGGCGGATTCGCTCGACGAGGCGGCTGGGATGGCCAAAAGCTGTCCGGTCCTTCATGGCGGCGGCCAGGTTACGGTTTACGAAACTATTGAAATGTGATTGTAGCAGAGCCTTGATCAACAAAAACAGCCCCAGTTTCTGGGGCTGTTTTTGTTCCAGGCGTCATATCACAACGAATTCGGACAGCGAATGCCGGAGAGGGGCAGTTGGCGGGTTTCTCTATCGACACGTGCTCGAGAGTGTTCGATCAAATCGACGAACTGGGGATGAGCGCCTGATGCGCTTTCCACTTAGGCCATAACGGCCGCAGTTTCTTCCATCCACGCGGGCTTGAGGTCGTAGTAGAGAACATCCGGATCAATATCAGCGCCATTATCCCATGCAATAGTGCCGCCTTCGATCTTCATGGATCGAAACTGAGCAAGATTGCTCCGCACCGGATCGAAGATGGGGCCATGTAGATAAACCTCAAGATCGATTTCTCGGCGTGTGCCATTGTCGAAAGTGACAAGTGCCTTAAATCCTTGCAGGGGTTCCACGGCACGAACTCGTACGCGGGGGCCTAGGTTATTCATTCCTCATCTCCTCAATCCAACGGCTCGATCTCGTTCAAAGGCACCTGGTCTCGCGCTCTATTTCAGTTCGCCCTGAGCTCGGGACGGTGATCCAATGCCCACTCCACCACCATGCTGTGAGCGTGCCTCGGTAGATGACCCCGCAGAATGTCCAGCGTCTCGATGGCATATACTGCCTCGAACTCTCTATACTCGGCATGAAAGTGAGGCGGCGAATGGTCGTTGAAATACATGTAAATCACGACGCCGAAGAAAGCTGAGATACTGGGCATTGGGTCGGTCTCCTGCTCACATCATACATCAATCCTTGTGTTGCGGACAACTCTCAGTCAGTGCTTTCTTCGCCTAACGCAAATTGGTCAATTTGCGCTACATTTTAGTCGGTCGCCACGGTTTGCACCTTTATCAAGTTCGTGCTATACTCTCCGCTGCGATCCCAATGAGGATCGTAATCTTCAATCTAGACGTGTTTTGAAATTCCAGAAGGTTGCCCGACCACAATCGGTCGGGTATTTTGTTGCAACAGGAGGCTCTTACTAACGGGACGAGTCGGCTGTTGACAGGCAACAGGGCCATAGCCCGCAAGGGCTGTGCGACGCAGTGGACTCATCAAAACGTTCGTAGGAGCTTCGATGACAACTGATTTTGTAGGCCTGAGCCTGCACCCAGAGCTGGTGCAGGCAGTCACTGAGCTCGGCTATACCGAGCCGACCCCAATCCAATCCGCCATTATTCCGCTGATGCTGGACGGCCACGACGTGATCGGCCAGGCACAGACGGGCACGGGGAAAACCGCCGCGTTTGCTCTGCCCATCCTGCAGACCTTGCAGCCGGGCCAAGGCAACACGCAAAGCCTGATTCTGGTCCCGACGCGTGAGTTGGCCATGCAGGTGGCGCACGCTTTCCATGAGTTTGGCCGGCATCTCGGCGTCCGTGTGCTGGCTGTCTATGGCGGCCAGCCCTACGAGCGCCAAATCCGGCGCCTGCAAAAAGGCGTGGACGTGGTGGTCGGCACCCCCGGCCGCCTCTTGGACCTGATCAAGCAGAACGTGCTCGACCTGGGCGAGGTGCGAGTAGTGGTGCTCGACGAAGCGGACGAAATGCTGAGCATGGGGTTCATCGAGGACATCGAGGCTATTCTCGGCGCAACGCCCGCGACGCGCCAAACCGCCCTCTTCTCGGCCACCATGCCGCCGGAGATCCGCCGCCTGGCCAACCGCTACATGCGCTCACCCGAATCGGTCACGGTGGGGACCAAGCAGCGCACCGTTGCGGCGCTCGAACAACGCTACTACGTCGTTCACCATGGGGACAAGCTGGCCGCACTGACGCGTCTCTTCGAGGTCGAGGAGATCACCAGCGCGTTGATCTTCGTGCGCACGCGTGCCGGCACGGGCGAACTGGCCAGCGAATTGACCTCGCGCGGTTTCCCAGCCGAGTCGTTGAGTGGCGACCTGAGCCAGGAGAGCCGTGAGCAGGCGCTGCAGCGTTTCCGCCGCGGCCAGAACACCGTCTTGGTGGCCACTGATGTGGCCGCACGCGGCCTGGACATCGACGATATCTCTCACGTCTTCAACTATGATCTGCCCACGGACCCGGAGGCATACGTGCACCGCGTAGGTCGCACCGGGCGCGCCGGCAAGACAGGCATCGCCATTTCGCTGGTGGCGCCCGACGAGCAGTGGCAATTGCGCAAGATCGAGTTCTTTTCCCGCCAGGAAATGACCCGCGGCACCCTGCCGACTATCGCCGACATCGAGCAGCGTCGCGAAACCCAATTGCGGGAGGCGTTGCTGGTGTGGCTGGGCCGCGGACGTTGCCGCAAGGAACGTGACCTTGCCGCCGAGCTGGTAGAGGCCGGCCACGATCCGCTGGACGTGGCAGCAGTGGCGATCAAGATGGCGCGTGGCGAGGAAAAGCAACGCCCGATCGCACCGATTGGCGAGGTGCACGAATATCGGCCGCGAGGAACTCAAGCATTTTGTTCCGCAGAGGGACATGGCAGGCGGCAACCGCCGCCCGCGTGCCAACCGCGACGAAGGTATGGTGCGCCTGACCCTGAGCGCAGGGCGAGCACACGGCATCCGGCCGAACGATGTGGTCGGTTCGATTGCTTACCACGCCGAAATTCCCGGCTATACTATCGGCGCGATCCGTATCCAGGAGCAGCACACTCTGTTCGACGTGCCGGAGCAGTTTGTGGCCCAGGTGCTGGCCAAGGCCGGCAGCTATCGCATCCGCAAACAGGCAGTCGACGTCGAGCGCGCCCGATAACGGGGATACGCCTCGCACCGGCCTAATTCACAATAGAAAACTGTCGGGAGACGGCCAGCTGGCCGCCTCCGGCAGTTTTTTTTGTATTTGTAACTTCTCAGCCCGGTGAATGGAATTCACCGTCTGAAAATGAGAAGTCCCTTCAGGGACTAGGCGCTATCCCCTCCCCAGTGTCCGAGGGCACTTCTCATGTTCAGCCAGGGGATTTCCAATCCCTGGAGTTCAGCCCGGTGAATGGAATTCACCGTCTGAAATTGAGAAGTCCCTTCAGGGACTGGGCGCCATCCGGTTCCCAGTGCCTGATGGCACTTCTCATGTTCAGCCAGGGGATTTCCAATCCCTGGAGCTGGGAAGCCAGGGCGGTTACTTGTTTTTGTACTATCCCGCACAGTTGCGTATAATCCGACCTCACAACACCATGAAGGTGGCCTGTCCCAGGCCATTGGCTCTTAAATCTTTCCCTACGGCAACGACGCGACGTTCCCTGGCGCAATGAGGCGCAACGTCCGAGTATGCTGGCAGGGATTTTTTTATTCCCTGAACTATCCCCGAAGGAGCTGTCTCATCATGAGCGATCCTCACGCTAACGCCGGTTTGCCGCCCAAGCAAGGCCTCTACGATCCCCGCTTCGAGCACGACGCCTGCGGCGTGGGCTTCGTGGTCAACATCAAGGGCCAGAAGTCCAACGAGATCATCCGCCAGGCCCTGACCGTCTTGCTCAACCTCAGCCATCGCGGCGCCCGCGGCTCTGAGCCAAACACCGGCGACGGCGCCGGCCTGCTCTTCCAGCTGCCCCACAGGTTCTTCGTGGACGTTTGCGCGGATTTGGGCTTTGCTCTGCCTGCGCCTGGCGAATACGGCGTGGGTATGGTCTTCCTGCCGAGCCGACGCGGCGCAGCGGCAAGTCTGCGAGCAAACCCTTGAACGGATCATCCACGAGGAAGGCCAAACCCTGCTGGGCTGGCGCACCGTCCCCACCTCGGGCGCCGACCTGGGCGCGACCGCCAGGACTGCGCGAGCCGGTCGTGCGCCAGGTGTTCATCGGCTGTAACCGCGATGCCCTGGTCACCTCCGACGACCTGGCCTTCGAGCGCAAGCTCTACGTCATCCGCAAACGCACCGAAAACGCCCCTCTCCCTCCCCCTCTCCCTCTTCCCAGGGGGGGCCGGGGGGGTGAGGGTGGCCCCTTCTACTTCCCCAGCTTCTCCAGCCGCACCATCGTCTACAAAGGCATGCTGCTGTCCGAGCAGGTCGAGGAGCTTCTACCCCGACCTGGCCGATCCCCGCGTGGAGAGCGCAATGGTCCTGGTGCACTCACGCTTCAGCACCAACACCTTCCCCAGTTGGGAGCGCGCCCATCCCTACCGCTACATCATCCACAACGGCGAGATCAATACCCTGCGCGGCAACATCAACTGGATGCACGCCCGCCAATCGGTCTTCGCCAGCCAGCTCTTTGGCGACGACCTGAAGAAGATCCTGCCGGTGATCGACGCACAGCGGCAGCGACTCGGCCATGTTCGACAACTGCCTGGAGTTCCTGCACCTGACCGGCCGCTCGCTGGCCCACGCCGCCATGATGATGATCCCCGAGCCTTGGTCGGGCCACGCCACCATGAACGACGAGCGCAAGGCGTTCTACCAATACCACGCCGCGCTGATGGAGCCGTGGGACGGCCCGGCCTGCATCGCCTTCACCGACGGCACGGTCGTCGGCGCGGTGCTGGACCGCAACGGCCTGCGGCCGGCGCGCTACTACGTCACCGCCGACGACCTGGTGGTGATGGCCTCGGAGGTAGGCGTGCTGGACGTGCCGCCGGAGCGCGTGGTGCAGAAGGGCCGGCTGGAGCCGGGCCGCATGTTCCTGATCGACACCGCCGAGGGCCGCATCATCGCCGACGAGGAACTGAAGCACCGCATGGCCAGCGAGCATCCCTATCGCGAGTGGCTGGACCGCTATCTGGTGAACCTGGAGGACCTGCCGGAGCCGCCGGCCGTCGATCACCTGGTTGCTGAGAACGGCCACGAGACACACGGTCCCTTGACGATCCCCGGCGCACCTCTGCTCAGCCATAAGGCCATTGTCCAACAGCAGCAGGCTTTCGGCTACACCTTCGAGACCCTGCGCGTCGTGATGGCGCCCATGGCTAAGAGCGGCGTCGAAGCGCTGGGTTCGATGGGCAACGACACGCCGCTGGCCGTGCTCTCCGACCAGCCGCAACTGCTCTACAACTACTTCAAGCAGCTTTTCGCCCAGGTGACCAACCCGCCCATCGACGCGATCCGCGAGGAGCTGGTGACCTCGACCGAGGTCCTGCTGGGCACCGAGCTGAACCTGCTCGACACGCAGCCGCAGCACTGCCACCAGCTCCGGCTCAAGACGCCGATCCTGACCAACAAAGAGCTGGCCAAGATGCGCTTCATCGAGCGTGCCCGGCTTCAAGTCCCGCACGCTGCCCATTCTCTTCAGGCTGGCCGACGGCGCGGCCGGGCTGGCCCAGGCGCTGGAGGATCTCTGTGCGTCGGCGCGGCAGGCGCTGGCCGAGGGTGTGAACGTGATCATTCTCTCGGACCGCGGCGTCAACCGCGAGATGGCGGCTATCCCTGCGCTGCTGGCCGTCTCCGGCCTGCACCATTACCTGATCCGCGAGGAGCTGCGCACCCAGGTGGCGTTGGTGCTGGAGTCGGGCGAGCCGCGCGAGGTGCACCACTTCGCCCTGCTGATCGGCTACGGCGCCACCGCGGTCAACCCGTACCTGGCCTACGAGTTCGATCGGCGACATGATCCGCGAGGGCATGCTGCCCGACGTCGAACTCAAGAAGGCCGAGGCCAACTACACCAAGGCCGTGTCCAAGGGCGTGCTCAAGGTGCTGTCCAAGATGGGCATCTCGACCATGCAGAGCTACTGCGGCGCCCAGATCTTCGAGGCCGTGGGCCTCGGCCAGGCGCTGGTCGACAAATACTTCACCTGGACGCCCTCGCGCATCGGCGGCATCGGCCTGGCCGAGGTCTTCCAGGAAGTGCAGATGCGCCAGCAGGCCGCGTTCCCGCAGCGCTCCACCAACGGCAAGACGCTGGATGAGGGCGGCGACTACCAGTGGCGGGCGGAAGGCGAACGCCACGTCCTCAACCCTGAGACCGTGCACACGCTGCAAAAGGCCTGCCGCACGGGAGATTACGCGACCTATAAGCAATACGCCGAATTGATCAACATCCAGGAGACCGGGCACAACACGCTGCGCGGCATGCTGGAGCTGAAGCTCGCGGCCGAGCCCGTGCCGCTGGACGAGGTGGAGCCGGTCGAGAGCATCGTCCGGCGCTTCAAGACCGGCGCCATGTCCTATGGCTCGATCGGCCAGGAGGCGCACGAGACGCTGGCCATCGCCATGAACCGCCTCGGCGGCAGGAGCAACACCGGCGAAGGCGGCGAGGACCCGGCCCGCTTTGTGCCCGATGCCAACGGCGACCTGCGAAGCAGCGCGATCAAGCAAGTCGCCTCAGGCCGCTTCGGCGTCACCAGCAACTACCTGGTCAACGCCAGGGAGCTGCAGATCAAGATGGCGCAAGGAGCAAAGCCGGGCGAGGGCGGCCAGTTGCCGGGCCGCAAGGTCTACCCCTGGATCGCCAAGGTGCGCCACTCGACGCCCGGCGTGGGCCTGATCTCGCCGCCCCCGCACCACGATATCTACTCCATCGAGGATCTGGCCGAGCTGATCCACGACCTGAAGAACGCCAACCGGCGGGCGCGCATCAACGTCAAGCTGGTCTCGGAAGTGGGCGTGGGCACGATCGCGGCCGGCGTCGCCAAGGGCCACGCCGACGTCATCCTGATCAGCGGCCACGACGGCGGCACCGGCGCCTCGCCGCAGACCAGCATCAAGCACGCCGGCTTGCCCTGGGAGCTGGGCCTGGCCGAGACGCACCAGACCCTGGTGCTGAACAACCTGCGCAGCCGCGTGGTGCTGGAGACCGACGGCCAGCTGCGCACCGGCCGCGATGTGGTCATCGCGGCGTTGCTGGGCGCCGAGGAATACGGCTTCGGCACCATCGCCCTGGTGACGCTCGGCTGTATCATGATGCGCGTCTGCCACCTGGACACCTGTCCGGTGGGCGTGGCGACCCAGAACCCGGAGCTGCGCAAGAACTTCGCCGGCGACCCCGATCACCTGGTCAACTACATGCGCTTCGTCGCGCAGGACATGCGCGAGCTGATGGCTCAGCTTGGCTTCCGCACAGTAGACGAGATGATCGGCCGCACCGACAAACTGGAGCCGCGACGAGGCGCCGCATTGGTCGAGCACTGGAAGGCGGGCGGCCTGGACTTCTCCAACATCCTCTTCCAGCCCGACGTGCCGGAAAGTGTGGGCCGCTATTGCCAGGTAGCCCAGGACCACGGCCTGGACAATGCGCTGGACGTGCAGGTGCTGCTGGACCTATGCGAGCCGGCGTTGGAGCGCGGCGAAGCAAGTGCGGGCCGACCTGCCCATCCGCAACGTCCACCGGGTGGTCGGCACGATCCTGGGCAGCGAGCTGACCCGTCGTTACGGCGAGGCCGGCCTGCCCGACGACACCATCCATCTCAAGTTCACCGGCTCGGCCGGGCAGAGCTTTGGCGCTTTCGTTCCGGCAGGGATCACGTTGGAATTGGAAGGCGACGCCAACGACTACTTCGGCAAAGGGCTATCGGGCGGCAAGATGATCGTCTACCCGCCTGAGGGCTTCGACATTCGCCGCCGAAGAGAACATCATCATCGGCAACGTGGCCTTCTATGGCGCCACCGGCGGTGAGGCTTACGTGCGCGGCCTGGCGGGCGAGCGTTTCTGCGTCCGCAACAGCGGCGTAAACGCCGTCGTCGAGGGCGTCGGCGACCATGGCTGCGAGTACATGACCGGCGGCCGCGTGGTGGTGCTTGGCCAAACGGGCCGCAACTTCGCGGCCGGCATGTCGGGCGGCATCGCCTACGTGCTCGACCAGGAGGGCGACTTCCCCGTCCGCTGCAACCAATGCCATGGTCTACCTGGAGCGGCTGGAGGACGCAGCGGAGATCGCCGAGGTCAAGGCCATGGTGCAGCAAGCACGCCGAGCTGACCGGCAGCGCGCTGGCCTGGCGTGTCCTGCTGCGCTGGGACGAATTGGTGCCACAATTCGTCAAGGTCATGCCGCAGGATTACAAGCGCATGCTGGAGGCCTTCGCCGAAATGGAAGCCGCCGGTCTCAGCGGCGACGAGGTGGTCATGGCCGCGTTTGAGCTGAATAAGAATGATCAGGCGCGGGTTAGCGGGAACTGAGAAGTAAAAGTGTCAGAGTGTCAAGTGTCGGAGAGTCAGAGTACCAGACCTCGAAGTCATTGATCTCGATTTCCGGCTTGCGACGTACTCCGCACTTGACACTTGACACTCCGACACCTGCCACAAGGAGCGTAGCAGCACATGGGTAAACCAACCGGTTTCATGGAACACGACCGCGAGCTGCCGTTCAAGCGGGAGCCGCTGGAGCGAATTGGCGACTGGATGGAGTTCGACCTTGAATTCGCCGACGAGCGGCTGCAAATCCAGGGCGCGCGCTGCATGGACTGCGGCATTCCCTTCTGCCACACAGGCAAGATCATCAACGGGATGGCCTCCGGCTGCCCGATCAACAACCTGATCCCCGAATGGAACGACCTGGTCTACCGCGGGCTGTGGAAGAAGGCGCTGGACCGGCTGCTCAAGACCAATAATTTCCCCGAGTTCACCGGCCGGGTTTGCCCCGCGCCGTGCGAGGGCTCGTGCACGCTGGGCATCAACGATCCGCCGGTGACCATCAAGAACATCGAGCACGCGATCATCGACCGCGGCTTTGCCGAGGGCTGGATCGTGCCGGAGCCGCCGGATCATCGGACCGGCAAGACCGTGGCCGTGGTCGGCTCCGGGCCGGCCGGGCTGGCCTGCGCGGCGCAGCTCAACCGGGCCGGGCATCACGTGACGGTCTTCGAGCGCGCCGACCGCATCGGCGGCCTGTTGATGTACGGCATCCCCAACATGAAGCTGGACAAAGGCGTCGTGCAGCGCCGCGTCGACCTGATGGCGGCCGAGGGGATCACCTTTGTGACCAACACCGAGGTAGGCAAGGACATCCCTGCGAGCAAGCTGGTAGAGGAATTCGACGCGGTTGCGCTGTGCGGTGGCGCAACCAAGCCGCGCGACCTGCCGATCGAGGGACGCGGGCTGAAGGGCGTGCATTTTGCGATGGAGTTTTTGCACGGGAATACGAAGGCGCTGTTGGATGGAAACGCAACCCCCTCCCCGGCCCTCCCCCTACGAGGGGGAGGGGGGCAGAGCGGAGGGGAGGATGACGTCTTCGTAGACAAGGTGGCAGTATTGCACAGTACTACGAAACAGTGGCTTAACGTTCCGGCTCCCTCCTCCTTCGAGGGGGAGGGTAGGGGAGGGGGTTTTTCCGGCATTTCCGCGCACGGGACACGAACCACTCACCAGACGCTCCGGCTCCCTCCTCCTTCGAGGGGGAGGGTAGGGGAGGGGGTTTTTCCGGCGTTTCCGCGCATGGGCTTGACGTGATCGTCATCGGCGGTGGCGACACGGGCACGGATTGCGTTGGCACGTCATTACGCCATGGCTGCAAGAGCGTGACGCAGTTCGAGATTCTGCCGCAGCCACCTTTGGAGCGGCAGGCGGACAATCCGTGGCCGGAATGGCCCAAGGTGTTGCGCGTCGACTACGGCCAGGAGGAGGCGCTCGCGCGCTTTGGCGCGGATCCGCGCAGCTACTGCATCACGGCGAAGAAATTTATCGGCGACGCCGAGGGACGGCTTGCGGCAGTGGAAACGGTCCAGATCGAGTGGGTGGCCGGCGCCAACGGCAGCGGGCTGCGGCCGCAGGAGATTCCCGGCACGGCGAAAGTGTGGCCGGCCCAGCTCGTCTTGCTGGCCATGGGCTTCCTCGGACCGGAGGAAACTGTGCTCGGTGACTTAGGCGTGGAACGGGATCAGACGTTCCAATGCCCAGGCCGACTACGGGAAATTCGCCACCAGCGTGCCGGGCGTCTTTGCGGCCGGCGACATGCGCCGCGGGCAGAGCCTGGTGGTTTGGGCCATCAACGAAGGCCGCGGCGCGGCGCGCGAGATCGATCGATATTTGATGGGCGAGACGCACTTGGCGTAAAGCCTGAGGGATGCCCTAGACATCACATTCAAGGTGAATGTCTTCCGGCTCAAGCTCGAACAGGTGCGGATCGGGCTCTTGTGCCACCCGGCATCCCCGTCGCAGATAGAAGTTCACGGTGTTCTCGGAAGGCGTTGCCGAGATAACCAGCCCTTTGGCTCCCCGCTCGTGAGCAGTGACTCGTGCCAGTTCAAATAGCTGTTTGCCCAAGCCCTTGTTTCGATAGGCATTGCTGACGTGCAGGAACTTGAGCTGGAGGTGATCTTTGTGCCGGCCGATAGGCTTGCTCTCAAGGATGGCAATTCCTACGAGCTTGTCGCCATCGAACAAGCCAATGACTGCCAGCCGCGACTTGCCCAATCGTTCAAAACCTGTTCTAGATCATACCACAACGACTGCCGATATGCTATGCTGTTGGCAGTCGTTTCTGTTTTTGCACGTGATGGACTCGTGGCAAGTGGAGGTGGATCATGAGAACCTTGGTGCGAATTCTCGGTGTGATGGTGGCGATTCCGCTGGCCGCTTTCGGCGTCCTCTGGCTTTTTGGCGAGCGCTGGCGGCCCATTCGACGGTCGACGGTGGTTTGGTTTCGCAGCGCCGGACCCAAGCGGCTGCCGCAAGCCCTGCATGGCTACGTCTACGCCCGCTGGAGCAACCAATACATCGGCACGGCCCTGGGCTTGATACAGCCACACGAGCGGCGCTTTCAGCATAACAGCGCCGATCATTACCATGGCAAGGTGCTGCCCCACGACCTGGCCCGCCAGTTTGTCATGCTCGACCACGATATAGACATCCCCGACCAGGAGCAGGTGATCCCCTACCCGGTGGCGCGCGATGTGGTGATCCGCAACCCGCAGGCCATTGCAATCTACGACTGCCCCTGCCGCTCAACGCGCGAGACTCCCTGCCTGCCCCTTGACGTGTGTATGATCATCGGACAGCCCTACGTGGACTTCCTGATGGAGCACAATCCCAAGAGCGCCCGCCGTGTGAGTCAAAGCGAGGCCCTGGGCATCCTGGAGGCCGAGCACCAACGCGGCCACGTCCACACCGCCTATTTCAAGGACGCCATGGAGGGCCGTTTCTACGCGATCTGCAACTGCTGCAAGTGCTGCTGCGGCGGCATCGAGGCCATGGTCAAGTCCGGCGTGCCGATGATCGCCTCGTCGGGTTTCGTCGCCCAGATCGACCCCGACCTGTGTGCGGCCTGCGGCGACTGCGAAGCGGCCTGTCCGTTCGATGCCATCCACGTCAACGGCACGGCGGTGGTGGACACCAACAAATGCATGGGCTGCGGTGTCTGCGGTGTGACTTGCGATCTGGAGCTCCCCATCCTGGTGCGAGATGTCCGAAAACCCTTGCCGTTGGATCTGGCGGCCCTGGAGGCCGCCCATATGGTCTAAACTCAATCCAAGATAGAATCTGCATGCTTCCATGCTTGAAGTCTGCGGGTTTCACCTTGGAACGAGTTTAGGCCATTCGCAGCGCCGCAGTGACCTGCGCTAACGCCTGTTTTTCGGCGTCGTTCACCAGTACAGATCCCCGGGATAGAAAGCCGCCGCCCTCTTTGCCGGCTTCACTCGTCCGCACAGCGGCGTTGATGACCCACTGCTTGTAACCCGCTGCTTCCTCCGGGTCGGCATTACGGGCAAGCAGGTCAGCCAACTGGCGCAGCCGGGCGAGCGCCGAATCCAGGGCACCCGGCGCGCCGGCCAATTCGACGAAGTCGGCGAATTTAGCGCCACTCGCCGCGCGTTGCTGTAGCTCGAATTGGATGGAGTTGATCAGCCGGTTGTCGAGGTACTTGCCCCGACTGTCCATCACGTATTCAGCGGCTGCGAACCCTTCGGACGCGGTTTCGCTTTTGCGCCCCAGGCTGGCGGCGGCAACAACAACGGCGCCGAGCCGCGGGCCTTCCATCAAGAGCAACTGCTCATCGGCCGTGTAGTCGGTTAAAACGGACATGACTGTTTCCTTTCTGAAAAGCTGATTGTACGGGGCATCGAGCTGGATAGACCATTCGAGACTTCTCATGCAAAGAGAGCCGGGGCGTCCGGCTCTCTTTTTCATGCGAAGGTGTCACCTATCTTTGGCTGATTACTTACAAAGGTTGTGCTTGGCTGTCCACACTGGCGTATTCACCCAGATCGATCTTACGTGAGCGATACTCATCGTAATCAGGGACGAGACGATCGTATTCGCCTTCCATCAGCGGAGACGAGATCATGAAGTCGGCCGAGGCTCGATTGCAGGCAATGGGGATGTTCCACACCACGGCCATTCGCAGCAGCGCTTTTACATCCGGATCATGGGGCTGCGGCTCAAGCGGATCCCAGAAGAAGATCAGGAAGTCGATCTCGTTGCTGACAATCTTGGCGCCGATCTGCTGGTCGCCGCCGAGCGGACCACTTTGAAGCATGTGGATCTCAAATCCAAGGAGCTGTTCCAAGGCCTTACCCGTCGTGCCGGTGGCGTACACTTCGTGGTGCGCCAGGAGATCACGGTTGAACTTGGCCCAATCCAAGAGGTCGCGTTTCTTGTGGTCATGGGCGACCAGAGCGATTTTTTTATCGGATACCATGCCGATCTTTTTTTGTGACACGTTTTGTAGTCCTTTCTTTTGCCGGCCATCGCCACAGGCGATCAAGCGAGCACGCCGCCGATGGTCGGTCAGTTGCTGCAACCGAATGAGACGCTTGCGCAAGTCTCAGTCCGAAACAACGCTTTTTTTGCCAACGGCTCTCCTAGAAAGAAGCCATGGCCCTCATCGTTATACTTCAAATCGATAACTCGCGCCAGTTATGAAGAAGGCGTGCAACGTCTACTGTTTGCTTTCGCCTTTGGATCTTGCCTCCACAGCCATCTCACGATAGAACGTGATCTCGCCGGGCCAATCTGACACGGCGAGATCGTAAGTCTCGACGTAGAAGTCAGCGGCGCGCTCGCCTGTAGATGGGTTCATTGGCATGAGTTTTCTTGTTTGTTTTGCATATCAAACTTATTTGGCCGTCTTGCCATCCCGAAATACGACTAACAGCATCACTGCCAGCCCGCCCATGATCGCTACGTCTGCAACGTTGAAGACGCCGGTGCGGAGGGGGCCGATGCCGAGCTGCACGAAGTCGATCACCCGGCCTTCGTTCAGGAGGCGATCGATCAGATTGCTCAGTCCGCCGCCGACGACGAGGGCGATGGCGAGGATGATCAGGAACGGTGTGTTCGGGGACATACGGAACACAAACACCAATAGACCGATCAAAAGAGCTGCCACCATCACAGTGAAGATCCAGAAGCGGGCGTCGTCGGATAACTTCGCACCCAGGCTTAGAAACGCCCCCGGATTTTCGGTATACTCCAGACGAACAAGGCCGGCCGCGAGTGTCTGGGCCGGCATGCCGGACAAAGTCCGCTGAGCAATCGATTTGGTCGCCTGGTCAAATCCTACACACAGAACCAGGACGACCAACAATAAGAGAATTCGCTTAATCCTTGGCATGATCCTTCCTTGATTAGCTCATTTCATCTCGGTTAAGCGCTAGCTTCCGCTTTTCCTCTTCCATCAACACGCGACGCAGCACTTTTCCGATCTGGGTCTTCGGCAACTCCGTGCGGAATTCGACCAGGGATGGCACCTTGTAGGGAGCCAGGCGCTCTTTGCAGAAGTCGCGAATCTCCTCGACGGTTGCGCCTTGGCCTTCCTTGAGCACGACAAATGCCTTGACTGTTTCGCCCCGTTTGGCGTCAGGCACGCCCACGACGGCTGCTTCCATCACCTTGGGGTGCATAAAGAGGACCTCTTCGACCTCGCGTGGCACGATGTTGTAGCCGCTGGCGATGATCAGGTCCTTCTTGCGGTCTACGATAAAGAAGTAGCCATCGTCGTCCATCGTGGCAATATCGCCGGTGTGGAGCCAGCCATCAGCGTCGATGGCATTCCGTGTTTCCTCCGGATTGTTGTAGTAGCCCTTCATGACCTGAGGCCCGCGCACCACCAACTCACCCGTCTGTCCAACGTCCAGGAACCTGGTCTCGCCCTGCTCGTCAGACTCCAAGGCGATCAGGGCCAGTTCGGTGCTGGGAAACGGCATGCCGACCGAGCCGGTTTTGGTCTGGCCAAAGACGGGATTACCGGCGGTGAGCGGCGAAGATTCGGACATGCCGTAGCCTTCCACCAGCTTGCCGCCCGTCACTTCTTCGAACTTCTGTGCCACCTCGGCCGGCAGCGGAGCGCCGCCGCTCAGACAGACCCGGATGCTGTGCAGGTCATAGTCGGCCACTTTGGGATGGTTTATGATGGCGATATACATGGCCGGCACGCCGGGATAGAGCGTGATTTTCTCCCGCGCGATGATCTCCAAAATGTGGAGTGTATTGCGGGGATCGGGCACCAGCACCAGCTCGCCTCCCAACTTCAAGCACGTCAGCATTCCCACCGTCATGCCGTAGACGTGGAATGCTGGCAGGGCCAAGAGAAACTTCTCGTCTCCCGGCTTCAGCGAGGGTACCCACGCGTTGATCTGGGCGATGTTTGCCACCAGGTTGCGGTGGGTCAACTCGGCGGCCTTGGGCAGGCCCGATGTGCCGCCGGTGAACTGGAAAACTGCCGTGTCCTTGGCCGCTTCGAAGGGCACCATGGGCGCCTTAGCCGGGGCCGTGGCGAGGAGGTCTTTCATGAAATAGGTGCCCACTCGGGGCGTCACGGTTTTCATCATACCACTGGCGCGCACCTGTTTGGCCACGGTGTTGCGGAAGGGCCTGCCGATGGTGTCGGGAATGTCGGTGAGGATGATGGTCTTGATGGCGGTGTTAGGCTGGATTTCGAGCACCCGATCGTAGAGGCCGCTGAGCGTAACGATGGTTTCGGCCCCTGCGCTGCGCAGGAGCGGCTCCAGCTCGTGGGCCGGATAGGTGGGGTTAGTGTTGACCACAATCGCGCCGGCCTTGAGTACGCCAAAATAGGCGATTACCATCTGCGGTATGTTGGGCAGCATGATGGAGACGCGGCTGCTTTTGTTGACGCCTAGTTTGACCAATGCCGCGGCAAAGCGATCGCTCAGGCGGTTGAGCTCAGCGTAACTTAGCGTCGCCTGTACTTTCAGCCCCAGGGGCAAATAGCGCAGCACCATCCGAACTGCGGTTCGGTCGGGAAACCTCGCCGTTGAGTCTGCAAGCAATTGGTGAACGGTGGTATCTGGGACATCGACAGTGTGTGCGACGCCTGGCTCATAGTGGGCAAACCAGCGAGATTCTATGGTCATGACGATCAGCCTCCGAGCATCTGCGGGTTGTTCAAGCGGATTCCATTCTACATCAAATGGCCGGGCAAGCATATTTCATTCATGACAAGCTGGGTCGTCGTGGCGCGTCGGTGTATGAAATCTCAGCCCCCATCAGCGTAATCTGAAGTCGAACTAATCGAGCCCCACGATCCATCCGTTCCCACATCTCCACGATGGCCCGATTCTCGGCCACGTTCTCCAGAAACGACTTACGCCACTCGCGGTCGCTGATTTTCTCCGCGCGTGCAATCAACTCGCGATAGCCCGCCTCAATCGCCACGCGCGAGGTTTCGGTGTCACCCAACGCGTCAAAAACGTCAGCGACGGTTTTATACTGCACCGCCAGTGACCACGATCCTTCGATCTCCTGTGTACACAAATAATTCCACACCTCGGTCGCCAACTGCCGCGCTTCGTCCAGCCGTCCCTGTGCAAGCGCGCAGCGCGCCAATCCTGCCCATGGTTCGAGTGTGGCCACAATGCTTCCCATGGCAACAAATATCTCCCTTGCCTCGGCATACTGCCGCACAGCGCCCGTGTAATCTCCTGTTCGCTCTGATAGCTCGGCGAGATTGCTCAGAAAAACCGCTTGCGAGTCGGCATCTCCTATCGCCGTGGCTTCTTTCAGCGCCTGTTCCGTCAACAAACGCGCATTCCACAAGTCGCCGATGAGCATGTGGGCATAGCCAAGGTCCCCAGTCGCAATCGCAACTCGACGCCGCATACCGAGAGACTCATACAAGCGACGGGATTGCTCCATCGCAGTGAGCTCCAGTTTGTACAAACCTAGTTTCGCGTACGCGAAGGCTCCAATACTCGCTAAAGCAATCCCTTCCAATGAGCGGTCACCAATACGCCGGGCGATCTCGGCTTGTCGCGTCAGGAGTTGTGCGGCGCGTGCGAGGTCGCCCGCCGCGCCATAGCCCCTCGCCACCCATAGCAAGGCATGTGCCACCGCTGCATCATTCCCGGATTGCTCAGCGAGCGCGAGCGCTTGCTCTGCGATGTGCCGGTAAGGCTCACCCAGGCGAGCCCTCGCTTCTGCCTCGTATCGCAACGCACGCACTTCGACAATCAGATTCTCCTGTTCGTTGCCACCGCCGAGACGTGCGCGCTGCGCCGCAGCGCGCGCCGCGGCGGTGGCAACTTGTACTGTGCGATAATCTCCCAGCGCCTGGTGAAGTAGCGCCAGGCGGAGTTGGGCTTGGGCAAGCCGGGTATCGTCGTTCATTTCCCTCGCCAGTGTCAACAGCGCAGCGATGTCCTCGCGCTGAGGTTCGCGCTCGCCGCGCAGGGAATGCATCGCCTCGCGTCCGAGGCGCGCGCGCCAGCGGCGCTCATGGTCGTTCTGCGGAATCAAGGTCAACGCGCGGTCGAAATAGGTGAGGGCTTCACGCGTCGCCGCTTGCCGGGAAGCGCTTTCGCCCGCAAGCAGGTACCAGTCCGCTGCCTGCTGCAGTTCCCCTGCGCGTTCGGCGTGTTCGCCCAACAGCCCGGCGAATTCATCCACGCGTCCCGCCTGCCGCGCCTGCTGTTCGAGCCATGCGGCGGCTTTGCGATGCAGCGCCGCGCGCTCGCGTTTCAAGACACTCTCGTAGGTCACGTCGCGCAGGAGGGCATGATGAAAACTCCACTCGCTCTCGCCTTCCAGCACCGATTCGGACTGCAGCTGCACAAACCCGCGCGGCTGCAGCGGTTCTAACGCCTGCGCGCTCTGCTGCCCGCCCAACGCATCCACGCCGCCCGCCCAGAAGTTGCGTCCAAAGATTGCCCCGCGTTGGAGCGCCACGCGTTCCGCCTGCGCCAGCGTATCGAGCCGCGCCCGCAAGAGGTATTGCAGGGTCGCGGGGAGCGGCGCCTCTTGGAGTTTTCCTGCAACAAATGTCCACGGCTCGGTGGTGCGGTCAATGATCCCGCGGTCGAGAAAATAACTGACCAGTTCCTCTGCAAAATACGGCACGCCTTCGGCGCGTTCGACGATGAGTCCAATTGCCTCCGCTGGTACTTCCGCGACATTTCGCAATAGGTCGTGCGCGAGTTCGCGTGTGGCTGTGTCGGAGAGCGGCGCGAGGTTGATTTGGACGAACGACGGATAGCGGTCGACGGTCGACGAGGGTTCGCCGTCAGCCGCTGCAGCGCGTCTTCCGCCCGTCGTCAGCGCCTCTGCCGGCTTCCACTCTGTCCGGGCGGTCGCCAACACGAACATGCCTCCCAATTCTGCGTGATCTGGTGTCTGTGTTCTGTCCTCTGCCAGAACCACTTCCTGCAGGTATTCCAGCGACGCCGCATCGGCCCAATGCAAATCCTCCAGCAACATCTGAATCGGGTATTCGGCGCGAATCGCAGCCAGAGCTTGCCGGCTGACCACAAACGCGCGTCCTTTAACCTGCTGCGGATCGTTGCGCAGCGCGCCGATGTGGGGACTGTCTTCAAACGGCAAGCCGGCGAGCAGTCCCAGCGCCTGGGCGGGTTCTGGGTCGTTAATGCCCGTCAGCTCGCCGAAGCGTTCCACCCATTTCGCCTCCGCCTGGACCAGCGGCGCGTCCTCGGCGATTTGGAAACGGTCGAACCACAGTCGGCGGATCAATGCGAACGCCTGATTCTGTTCGCCCGCAAACGCGCGCCCGCGAAACACGCGCACTGTCTCGTCACGCAGTTCAATCCAATCGTTGGTATCTTGCAGGAGACGCGATTTGCCCACGCCCGGCTCGCCCATCAATTGCGCCCACACGACGCGCCGATTTTCGTACGCGTCGAGATACGCGACGCGCAATTGCCGCAATTCCGCGTCGCGTCCGATCGTGCGCGTTTGAATGCCCGCCACGCCGCGCATCATGCTGCGAAAGGCGCGCGCTTTGGCGCGGCGCACCAGGAATGTCTGAAGCGGCTCGCGCTTGCCCTTGACAGTGCGCGGTGGCTGCGGCGTCACGTCGAACACGCCTCGCACATAGCGATAGGTGTCATCCGAAATTAGAATACCGCCCGGTGGCGCGGCAGACTGCAAGCGCGCGGCAAGGTTCATGGCATCGCCCGTCGCGCTGAATTCTTTGTGCAATTCCGCGCCGAGTTCGCCCACAATGACGAGCCCGGTGTGGATCCCGATGCGAATCCGGATCGGGTTCGCCCGATCGAGTTTCGCAACGGCCGTTTGCGCCTCCAGGGCCGCGCGTATCGCGTTTTCGGGATCTTGCTCGTGTGATCCTTGCGCGCCAAAGAACGCGAGTAGGCCATCTCCGAGATATTGCGCGACCGTGCCATGGTGTTGCGAAATCGCGTTGCCGACCGTCTCGTGCAATTTTGCGACGATTTTCCGCCATTCTTCGGGATCGAGTCGTTCGGCGAGCGCGGTTGAACCGACGATATCGGTAAAGAGGATCGTAATGAGACGTCGTTCCTCAGTCGAGGTGGGCGCTAGCTGTGCCTGAAGCGCAGCCAGTTTCTCGCGCGGGAGAAAGCATCGCATCCACCGCCGCATCACCGATCAGCGAGCGTTGGGCATCGAGTGCCGCGATAGCAGTTTTGAGCTGGTCAATCTGTGCCTGTATAGATTCAGTCATGTCGCTTCCGATTGTACTGGCAAACTGAGGCGAAGTCAATCAAAGATGGCAGTTTTGGCTTGACTAGAACGGCGAAGCGGGCTGCTACTTGGTCCGAGCCAAAACACAGTGAAGGACTTGATCAGGTGATTAGGTGATGTGGTATAATCCCGAGCGTCATCACGCAATTCTTATTCACAGGAGCTTTGCATGCTACCCAAAACCGCCGACGTCGTCATCATTGGTGGCGGCGTCATGGGCGCCAGCGCGGCCTATCATCTGGCCAAGCGTGGCTGCACCGACATCGTTCTACTCGAAAAAGGCCCCTTTTTGGGCATGGAGGCCACCGGCAAATGCGCCGGCGGCATTCGCTATCAATTCAGTACTGAGATCAACGTCCAGCTCTCGCTGCTCAGCCTCCCTATGCTTCAGCGCTTTGAGGAGGAATTGGGCCAGGATATCGATCTGCGCTGGCCCGGCTATCTATTCCTGCTGGATAATGAAGCCGATTTGGCGACCTTCCGCCGCAACGTGGCCATGCAGAACCGCCTGGGCGTGTCGTCGCAGATCATCTCTCACGACGAGGCCAAAGCGCTGGCGCCACTGCTCACCATGGACGATATCCTCGGCGCGGCCTGGCATGCCGGCGATGGCCTGGCAGACCCCAACGGCGTCGTGCAGGGCTACGCGGCCGGCGCCCGGCGCCTGGGCGCCCAAGTGTTTGCCGGCGTCGAGGCCACCGGTATCACGGTCGATGGTGGACGGATTGCGGCAGTGGAGACCAGCGCCGGCACCATCGCCACGCGCCAGGTGATCGACGCGGCCGGGCCGTGGGCCGGTCAAGTGGCCGCGCTGGCTGGCGTGGACCTGCCGATTGTGCCTTTACGCCGCCAGATCGCCGTGACCACGCCGTTGGCCGGCGTGCCAGCCGACTTCCCCTTCGTCATCGATTTCAGCCGCAGTCTCTACTTTCATCGCGAGGGCCAGGGCATCCTCACCGGCCAGTCCAACCCCGACGAGCAGCCCGGTTTCGACCAGTCGGTGGATCGGTCCTGGACCGAGCAGCACTTGGATCGAGCCGCCTGGCGCTTCCCGCTGCTGGCGCAGGCGGGGCTGCTGAGTGAATGGGCCGGGCTGTACGAGGTCACCCCCGACGCGCACCCGGTGATCGGCAGCCTCTCGGACCCGGCCGGCTTGACAATCGTTGCCGGTTATAGCGGCCACGGTTTCATGCACGGCCCCGTGGCCGGCTTGCTCGTCGCTGAGCTGATCCTGGACGGCCGGGCTCACAGCCTAGACATCCATCAATTGCGCTTTAGCCGCTTTGCGGAAGGGGATTTGGTGCGCGAGCACAACGTCGTTTAGGGCTGCGAGTGTGTGATTGTCTTCGCCATTTGGAGGTTGGTCACCTCGTAGCCCAGTTGGTCATACAGGGCCCAGGCTCCGCGGTTGTGTCCGAAAACGTGCAGGCCGATGCGATCGATGCCGAGTTGGCGTACTTCGTCCTCGATCGCGACCATGGCCGCGCGCGATAGCCGCGCCGGCGAAACGGCTCAAGGACCATCAAGTCGAAGATAAAAGCTTCCAGCCGCGGGCCACGCGGTCTTTCGGCAAACCAGATTACGCCGACCTTGTCGCCCGTGATGGCGTCGACGATGCTGAAAAGGTGCTGGCCGGGCGTGGCCGGCCCCTGAGGCAACAGCTCGCGATACTCCTGTTCGGCGCGCTGCAGCGCTTCGTTCGGGTGATAATTGCCGGCCTGCACCTTCTCTTCAGCATACTCGACCATCGATTGCGCCAGCCATGCCTCGTACTCCGGCTCTCTGATCGGCTCCAAACGGACGCTGGTGGCTGTCTGGTTAGGGGTCGTCATGCAGTGGCACCTCGTCCCGATGTCCAAATCCTTGGGAGTTATCGACGAAAAATAGCCGCTCCGGCGTGATCTTGTACCAGGCGATGCGGCTCATGGCTTTGACGATCTCGGCCGGTGCGGTGGCTAGATTGCCGACGAGGGGGAACTTCTGCCCGTAGCGCATCAGCGCCCGGGCTTGTTCCTCAGCGCCGATGCGCTCTGCCAGCCCCTCCAGTTGGATGCCCCGGATCGCGCGCCAGTCGTGGGTATCCTCTTGGATGGTGGCAGCTACCCGGCCGGAGGCCTCAAGGTTCTGGCTGTGGCGGCTGGTGGGCGAGGAGAGAAAATAGAGGGTGAACTCATCGCTGACATAAAACACAGCCGCAGCCCAGAGGCCTGACGGGCCTTGAGTGGCCAGGGTCATGACGTGGTGGGTTTGCAGGTAGGACAGAGTTGTATCGCGGAGAAGGGCCATGGTTTTTGGAGCTGCCATTACGACCTCCGAGGCCTTCTGAGACCTCGGAGGTCTAGGGTCTAGAGATGGGGACTCACAGACAGACTTCCGAGGTCATGGAAGACCTCGGAAGTCGAAGATGCAAACTTGGGAAGTCGCGGGTTAGGCGCCGTTGTGCAGCCGGTCTACGCCGGGGCCGGTGGCGTGGCCGGCCATGATGGCGCGGAACCAGAAGGTGAAGTGCTCGGGTGCCTCGGTTAACTCGCGGCGCAGCGCCTCGGGCTTGATCCAGCGCAGCGCCGCCACCTCGTCCGGATTGGGTCGGAATGGCCCGTCGGTCACGGCCCACAGCAGGTGATCGTACTCGTGCTCGGCCAGACCGTTGTCAAAATCGGTATGGTACAACAAGGCGCCCAGGTATTCCAGAGGCGGCGCAATGCCCAACTCCTCCTGCAGCCGGCGAACCGCCGCCTCTTGCACGGTTTCGCCCGGCTTGGGATGGCTGCAGCAGGCGTTGGTCCAGAGCATCGGGCTGTGATACTTGCCGGCCGCGCGCTGTTGCAGCAGCCACTGGCCCTGGCTGTTGACCACGAACACGCTGAACGCGCGATGCAGCAGCGCCTCCTGGTGAACAGGCGTCTTGAATCCGGTGCCCAGCGGCCGATCCTCGGTATCGACCAGAATGATGTCGTGCTCAGGATGCGGGGCACTGTCCAGTTGCGTCCAGGACGTTGTCATTCCTCGTCCTCCTCGTCGCGACGGCGGGCGCGAGCCGGCCGCGTGCCTTGCCACTCCTTGACCAGATCGTGAGGCAGGCCGATGCGGTCCAGGATGCGCCCCACCGTGTGGTTCACAATGTCGTCGATGGTCTGGGGGCGGTTGTAGAAGGCCGGCATGGGCGGCAGGATGATGCCTCCCGCCTCGGCCAGTTGGGTCATCAGGCGCAAATGGCCGAGGTGCAGCGGCGTCTCGCGTACGACCACCACCAGCGGCCGGCCCTCCTTGAGCGTCACATCGCCGGCGCGTGTGATCAGGTTGTCGGCGAAAGAGAGAGCGAGCGAGGCCATGGTTTTGATACTACACGGCACAATCACCATGGCATGGGTGTGAAACGAGCCGCTAGCGAGAGCCGCGCCGATGTCGCGGTAGTCGTACACCACATTTGCCAGGGCTTCAACTTGCTTGACCGTGGCGTCGGTCTCTTCGACCAGGGTGCGCTTGGCCGCCGGGCTGATGACCGCGTGCGATTCCACGCCCGGCATGGTCTGGAGGATCTCCAGCAGCCGGATACCGTAGATGATGCCAGTGGCGCCGGTGAGGGCTACCACGACGCGCTTGGGCAAAACCTGGCTGATATAGTTTGGTTCAATCATGATGGGTTGATAATCGCTGCAGGGCTACAGCAATTCAAGGAATTCTTCGCCTGTTGGTTCGGCATTGCAAATTGGGCACGCAGAGTGCCGACCGAAAGTTCCTTGTGCTGCGGAATGGAGAGATTAACCTGCATCCCTGGCTTTGTTAACTAATCGCTGACGAAGACCTGGCGCATATGGTCTGGCGGACCTAGTAGCCGCGACACTGCTGGGCCAGCGGACAAGCAAGGCACTGGTGAGCGAAAAGAGAAAGTTGCGACCTGGCCACTCTGTGAGCGATAGGCGGTGATGCTGACCCGGCCATGCGGACAAGTCAGCGCCTCGCCATCGGGCGAGAGCGCAAAGTAGTCAGGGCCGAAGCGCTAGCTGCGCTCCTGGTAGGGAATGAGCGGCGCCACAACTGGGTTTGGCCGCCGCTGGCCTTGGCAACGTCGGCGTGATGCTTGCCAGTGCCAGCCGCCTGGTCGTAGATCAGCTTAGCCGGCAGCAGGTCATGATGCTCCTGCTGGGCCGTCAGCAAATCAGGAATGGCTACCGGATCGGGTTGGCTGCCAGTGTTAACCAGGATCTCGCGAATGAAGCGATCGGTGGCCGCCACATTGACGTTGTAGCGGAAGTCGATCTTCTCGCCATGCACGCGGAAGGTGGCGTCAGTATCGTGGCGCTGGCGATGAGATAGCTGCCCTTCTGCTTCTTGGGCAACTCCTGCACACTGACGATCTGTCCCTGCTCGTTGCGGGTGACTGCCACCTCATCCGCGACAATCTTATCCAGAATATGCAGCGAGCCATTCAGCGCCTGCCGCTGGCTGTAGGCGAGATCGCAGAGGGCCGCCAGCCAGCGGCGGATCAACTCTGCACCCTGCAGGGCCGCAACCACCGTAGCCTGCAAGCGCTAGTCCGCGTTCAGCCTGACCCAAGCGATATTCCTTGATCTCGTCGTCAGCCACAAACAGGGCCGCCTGATCCAGTTGGCGCTCGATTTGCGCCTGGCTGTCAGCGTCGATCTAGTCCAGGGTAACGAAGAAGACGCTGGGCGGTGTGCCAGATCAAGTGCGTCAGGCTACCTGTGGCGGCATTGGCTCGCAGCGCATAGGTGTCAGCGATCTGCGCCTTCTGCCGTTACTCGGGAAAGTACTGGTAGATCTGCTGCAAGAACTGATAGAAAAATGTTAGCGCTTGTGCTCACACACACACTGTTAGAAGAGTTCAAGGGTCGCATGGTCTGGTAACGCCTCGAACACCGCATAACCCACGAACCATTTGGCCAACATGTTCCAGCGTATCTAGTGCTCCAATTGGCGTAACGACAGGTCGAGCAGGTACTTGACCAACAACGCTGCATCAAGCGTGCCACCGTGTGCGTGGGTGGCGCACTGGCCCACTGTCGTGATGATACGCAGCGCAAACTAGCCTCCAGCGGCTTCCAGTCCAGGTGATCGCGCAGCGAACCAGAAAATGGCTCTCCGCTTGTCGACACAGTCGCCGGTAATCTCGTCACTAAACCAATACAGCAGCGTCTTCAGGTGCGCTTCTACGACGAATAGTACGATGGGTGGTATACTGTCGATAAGATAGCTCTCGTTTTTGTGGTTTGACGGTCGGCAAACCAATCATTCCACAAAAGCGAGGCTATCGACAAACTTACTAAGTGGCTTTCAACCTGTCCCGCCAGTTGCCAGCCAGTTTTCTGGAAAGCTTTAGCAGCTTCTTCCCCCGAGATGTTCGACAGCTTACCCATTGCTCTACACTGCGACCATTATTGGCTGCAGCTGGTGCGTTTTTAGCATTGAGACAGCCTTATGGTCTTCAGCCCAAAGCCAGGCGGTGATAGCTTCCTTGATGTTTTCCATGGCTTCGTTTTCATTCTTGCCCTGTGAGATGCAACCTGGCGGCGCAGGGCATTCTGCAACGATCCAGCCATCTTTCGCTTGCTCAAGAGTGACGTGGAACATCATGAGTTCGTTCTCCAACAGAGAAACCGGCAAAGTGATACCAACGAACTTCGTAGCGAACAGCACAACTCGCATTTCGCATGCACTTGGGCTAGTGGTGGGAGTATAGCATCACAACGGCTTCGCGTCAACAGCTTGAAGCTGACTGAGATCAGCCGAGTAAATGTCAACGGCGAGCCACGGAACCAACAGGCCGTGGCTCGCCGTAATTTAGTGTTTCTCCACGAGCTCGCAGTGTCAAGCCGGCTGGCCGAGCAGATCGCGCGCTTCGCCAAGAGCTTCGTGCGCCGCGTTCAGGTGCGCCAACACTTGAACGCGATCCGGTCCATGAGGCCCTGGCGGCGGCTTCACTGGTGGCGACTCCACTGGTGGCGGTTCTACGGGCGGTGGCTCTACTGGTGGCTCCTTGGCCAGCGCCTTAATCGTCTCGATCGCCGGCATGTGGCCGATCTCTGCCTGTGGCCAGTTGTATTGCGGCTCACGGCGGTCCATGAACCAGTCGGCGTAAAAGGCATCAGCCTCGAAGATGCCGCTGTAGTCGCCCATCACCTTGGCGCCCATGATCCAGAAATAGCCGGCCTGGAGCCATTCGGGCCGGCGGTAGCCGCCGATGTCAGTCTCGCCCTCCAACCAGCGGCAGATCAGGCCGACCTGCCGGGCATGTTCGGCAGGGGTCAGCCGCGGGTAGCGTTTGTCAAGGTCCTGCCAGGGCCGCGGCCCCATCTCAGTGATGCGGCAAGGCACGGACGCCTGGGGGCCGAGCGCGGTTTGCATGTGGTGCTCGTGAACAAGATAGCCCATGAAGTTATCTGCGTCGTCAAAGATGGTGCAGCCTGGCTTGGCATCCTCGCGACGTTTTTGGTTGATGTACTCGCGCGGAAAGCCGTGCCAATACCATCGGTCCAAGGCCGCATACTCCGCCTCACTGAGCTGTTCAGCGTTCTGGTGCACATCGTCAAAGGGATACGGCTTGCCTTTCCAGATCAACCGGTTGAAGGGGTAGAGGTGGATGTTGGCGCACAGGCCCTTGCTGAACAGGTCGCCGGCGCCCAGGTCGATGGCGATCTGGAACTGGTTTACATCCGGCCCGGGATTGAGCGGCGGCAGGGCCATCTCCATCCCGATCGAGATGCCGTGGCGGCAGGCCGGAAGGGCCCAATCGATGGACTTAATCGCCCAATCCTCCGGCACTTTCCTGCTGTTGCCCCATTCCCGATCATCGTTGGGCTCGTTCCAAATCTGGACATGTTTGACTCCTGCTTTTGCAAGTCCGTCGAGCACGTGGAATGGGATCCTGTTCGGGCGAATCCCGCCGAGGTCGCTCAACCGAATGGCGGGATCAACACCGATGCTGAGCAGGTCCCTTATCATACCTTCGATACCGGGGTGGGCATCGCTCGGAATTCGGCCAGGGTCCAGTGCGCCGGTCTCCGGATCATAGCTGCGCATGCCGCTTACATCGTGGCAGATGAACAGCGTGCCGATTCCGAGTTCCTCGATCTCGCGGAGCCACTTGTCCCATTGGGGGACGTTGTCATGTTGAAACGTCGCACGCCAATGAAAGCCGACGCGATGCAGTTTGCGGGTCATTTCACTTCCTCCAGCAACGCGCGGGCGGCGTTGATCTCAACTTGTGCCGTGTCCAACAGGGCCAGCAACCTCCGACGAGTGGCCTCGTCTATCGGCTGCGGTGGCTGGGGCTGGGGCGGGGGTGGGGGTGGCGTCGTGACTACGGCAGCGCGCTGGAACACAAGATAGATGCACGTGTTGGCGCCGGGGTTGCCTGGCGCGCCGCGTTTCAAGCCTGTCACTCTGTCCGAAGCGCCGCCTGGAATGTCTACGGTGTGAACCAGGCCCGGAAACATCGGGAAATTGCCGTAGAAATCGTCGAGGCCGGGGCCTTTGGTGCGATCGACGCGCTGTTCGAGCGTGTCGGCCCGGAACTCGACCCGAAATTCCTGTCCTTGCAAAGGCTTGCCTTGTTCATCCTGCACTCGTACGTAAATGAAGAACTTGTCGCCTGCCTCGGAAGGACCCACCCAGCGGGCCTCCACGAGGCGGACCCCTGAGTTGGGCGGCAATTCCACGCGTACGCCCAGTGCATCGAGACGAGAATCCCACTGGAGTTCCATATGTCTGATACCTTTCTGTGGCTGTCTTGAAAATGCCCGAACAAGTTCGGGAGTCCGCCGTGCCCACCGGACTCCTCGACTTGTCGAGGAGTTTTCCTCCATCGGAGTGCCGGGTACCGCCCGGCTCGGTGCCTGCTAAGGAATTGTTTTGCACCATCTACTGAGTTAAACGTATTTTCAGCGAATTCCGCACCGGTTGGCGGACCGAAAGCTCAAGCAAGTATCTACAACCCACGCTTGGCCTCGGTAAGGATTTTGCAGGGGATCTTGTGCAAGAACCAAGTTCAATGGGACTAACGAGTGAGATTGTACCACATCTAGTGTAGGGGGCAGAAAGGACCTTTCTTCGGAGAAAGGTCCTTTCTTATCTCGACGAGCAGATCGGACCGTTCTTCCGAGAACGGTCCGATCTGCTCTGCAGCAACGGATTGCCCAAAACCCGCGCCGAGGTTTGGATCACGAATGCGCGAAGGCATCGAAGAACGTGAAGCGCGAAGGCACGAAGCACAAAGATCACGAAGCGCTTCTGTTGTTCGACAAGTGCCTGGCTGCGGTGCGCGATGATCCGTGGTTCCATCCGTAAATGGCAATCTTCATGTGTCGAAATCAGCATTGACAAATCGTGCCCGGTCGGGTAAGGTGTAATTGTAAAACCGCCGACTCTGATTTCTTGCTTCGGCAAGAAACATGGTGGTTTTTTTTGCTCTCCCCAGTACGGTGCAGCGCGAGGCTTCGATTTGAGTAAGTGAATGACCTGTGTTACAATGTAGTCATTAGAATGACCACAAGCTTTGATTGGAGGTGTACGGTGCCAACCATCGGCGTTCGAGAGTTAAAGAGCCAGGCATCTGAAATCGTCCGGATGATCCGAGAGGAGCAAGCGGAGTACGTCGTGACGCTGCGCGGTGAGCCTGTCGCCGTCTTACTGCCTGTCGATAGGCAGGCGCTCGAGGCGCACGCACTTCGAGCGCCTGAAGCTACAGGTGTTCAGCCAGACCGAGCTGGTTTGCGTGATCGTGCGCTCGATCTGGCAGGACGGTTCCACTCCACCATTGCCGATCTGTCGGACGAGCATGATCGCTACTTGGTGGAGGCGTTTGAAGCATGACCATTTTTGTCGATACCTCGGCGTTTCTGGCTGTTCTCAACGCGGACGATGCCAACCACGCAGCCGCCAAACGATCGTGGGAGAGAATGCTTCGCCAGGAAGAGACTCTCGTGTGCACCAGCTACGTGCTTGTCGAGACCTTTGCACTTCTGCAAAACCGGTTGGGCATGGCGGCCGTTCGTGCGTTCCAGGAAACCATCGTTCCTCTCGTGCAGATCGAATGGGTTGATTTCGGTATCCACCGTGCCGGAATCGAGCGCGCTCTTGACGGCCAATCGACGCCAGCTTAGCCTGGTCGATTGTGTAAGTTTTGAAGTGATGCGGAGCCTGGGGATGACGACCGCGTTTGCATTTGACCCGCACTTTACCGAGCAGGGGTTTTTGCTGCTGTAATGTGCTGGGCACGGCCTTGGCGTGGGCTTTCCGCCGTCCGGGGAGAATGGTCTGTGCCCGGTGACGCCAGACGGCATCTTCTCCGATCCGACCATTCCGCAAATCCTGCTCTCCCCTCTCCGTAACAGCCAGGCTCTTCAGACATACGCCTTGACCTGAGTTGTTCTGTCGGGGAAATCGGAGTATACTTTGTGATGACCGATACAAGTAGAGGGCAAAAAAAGGAGGCTTCCTATGGCCGACAAAACCGCTGGCTCGGTCGGTCCCGCCGGGAGGCAACGTACAGACCAGCCAGCGAGTCATAAAGCAGAATCAGGCTCCGGGCCCGGCAGGCAACATGCTGCTTGGCAGTATTGGCGACTATCGGCGGCACGGGCCGCTCGGCTTCTGGCTGGATACATGGTGGGAGTACGGCGACATCACCCGGGTCAAGCTGGGGCCGATGGTCATGCATCAGATCGTGCAGCCCGAGTATATTCGGCACGTCCTGGTGCAAAACGTCGATAACTACCCCAAAGGGTTCAGCCACGACAAGCTGCGGCTTGCGTTGGGCAACGGCGTGCTAACCAGCGAGAGCCCCCTGTGGGATCGCCAGCGGCGCCTGATGCAGCCCACCTATACGCCGCGAGCCGTCGGGCAGTTTGCCGGCATCATGGTAAACTCGACCAACCAGATGATGGAACGCTGGAACCGCGATCACCATGGCGGCGACATGCTGACGATCAACCTGGAGATGATGCGCCTGGCTATGAGTGTCATCTCGCGCTCTATGTTTAGCATCGACATCAGCGAGAATTTCACCGAGGCCGGCGAGGCCTTGATGGCCATCCTCGAGTTCGCCGCCGATCGCAGCATGTCGATGATCGACCCACCGCTGTTCATTCCGACCCCGATGAACCGTCGCTTCAAGTGGGCGCTGAACACGATTGACGGCTTTCTCTACGGCATCATCGAGCAACGCCGGGGCCAGCCGCCGGGCGATGACCTCCTGTCGCTGCTGATGAACGCGCGTGACGAAGAGACAGGCGAGGCGATGGACGACAAGCAACTGCGCGACGAGGTGCTGATTACCTTTTTCGCCGGCCACGAGACCACGGCTCAGTTGCTGACCTGGACTTGGTACCTGCTCTCCAAGTACCCTGATGTGGCAGACAGGCTGCACGTTGAGCTGGAGCAGGTGCTCAACGGACGCCCGCCGGCGGTGGAGGATTTGCCCAAGCTGGTCTACACCCGCATGATCATCGACGAGACTCTGCGGCTGTATTCGCCGGTGGCTCTGATGGCCCGCGATCCACTCCACGACGACGAAATCGGTGGCTATCCCATTCCGGCCGGCTCGTTGGTGACCATCGCGCCCTTTATCACGCATCGCCACCCTGAGTTTTGGGACAACCCGGAGGCCTTTGTGCCGGAGCGCTTCGAGCCTGCAGAGGTCAAGAAGCGCCCGCGCTACGCCTACTTCCCCTTCGGCGCGGGTGAACGCATCTGCCTGGGTCAGCACTTTGCCCTGCTGGAAGCAACGATGATCCTGGCTGATGTGGCCCAGCGCTTCCATTTCGAATTGGCACCCGGGCTCTGGGTCGAACCCAAGTTTATGGGCACCCTACGCCCCAGCCGAGATGTGCTGATGACGGTGCATTGGCAATAACGCCCATGCACTGGGTCCTTCGGCAACCGCCAATGAAAACTTGCGTGGAGCTCTGGTCCGCGCCTCCGCAGTCCGCGGTTCTCAGATTAGGAGGTTCTTTCGCATGGCACTTCATCCGTTGGCAGGCAAACCCGCGCCGCGCGACGTCTTGGTCAACGTTCCGCGCTTGATATCGGCCTATTACACCCACAAGCCCGATCCCTCCGACCCAACCAATCAGGTCGCGTTCGGCACGTCCGGGCACCGCGGGTCGTCGCTGAAGAACAGCTTCAACGAGGACCATATCCTGGCGATCAGCCAGGCCCTCTGCGAGCATCGCCATGCCAAGGGCATCACCGGCCCGCTTTTCGTGGGTATGGATACCCATGCTCTGTCGGAACCGGCCCAGGTTACGGCGGTGGAGGTCTTTGCAGCTAACGGCGTCACGGTCATGATCCAGGCCGGTCTCGGCCACACACCGACGCCTGTGATTTCGCATGCCATCCTCACCGCCAACCGCGGCCGCAGCAGCGGTCTGGCCGATGGTGTGGTCATCACCCCGTCGCATAACCCGCCCGACGACGGCGGCTTCAAGTATAACCCGCCCGACGGCGGCCCGGCCGATACCGGCACGACCAAGGCCGTTCAAGACCGCGCCAACGAGATCATGCGTAAGGGCATGAAGGACGTCAAGCGACTCCCCTTCGAGAAGGCGCTCAAGGCTAGCACCACGCAGGCCTACGACTACGTCACACCGTACGTGTCCGATCTGAAGCTTGTCGTCGACATGCAGGCGATTGCCGCTTCAGGCCTCAAGATCGGCGTCGATCCGCTGGGCGGCTCGTCTGTGGGCTATTGGGACCCAATTGTCGAGACTTACCCCGGGCTGAATGTGGAGGTGGTCAATCGCGCAGTCGACCCGACCTTCTCGTTCATGACCCTGGACAAGGACGGCAAGATCCGCATGGATTGCTCGTCGCCCTATGCAATGGCTAGCCTGATCGACCTGAAGGATCGCTTCGACGTCGCCTTCGGCAACGACCCCGACGCTGACCGCCATGGCATCGTCACGCCAAGCACGGGGCTGATGAACCCCAACCACTACCTGGCTGTGGCGATCTGGTATCTCTACCAGAACCGGCCCAGTTGGCGCGCCGACGCAGCCGTAGGTAAGACTCTGGTGTCCAGCTCCATGATCGATCGCGTGACCGCTTACCTGGGCCGTACGTTGGCCGAGGTGCCGGTGGGCTTCAAATGGTTCGTGGATGGCCTGGTCGACGGCTCGTACGGCTTCGGCGGCGAGGAGAGCGCGGGCGCCTCATTCCTGCGTACCGACGGCACGGTCTGGACCACCGACAAGGATGGCCTGATCCTTGACCTGCTGGCGGCTGAGATCACCACCCGTACCGGTCGAGATCCGGGCGAGCACTATCGCGATCTCGAGAGCCGCTTTGGCAGTCCGGTCTATGAGCGCATGGACGCGCCGGCCAACAGCGCCGAGAAGAAAGTGCTCTCGAACCTTTCACCTGAGATGGTCACCGCCACTATGATGGCCGGTGAACCGATCATCGCCAAGCTGACGCACGCGCCCGCCAACGGCGCAGCCATCGGTGGACTCAAAGTGGTCACCGAAAACGGCTGGTTCGCGGCGCGTCCCTCCGGTACCGAGGAGATCTACAAGGTCTACGCCGAAAGCTTCAAGGGCATCGAGCATCTGCACCAGGTGCAGGAGGAGGCGCTGACCATCGTCAAGGCGGCCTTCAAGGCAGCCGGGTTGTAGAGTTGGGTACCGTCGAAGCCATGCCAACGAACCTGCCCCCTGAGTACTATAGAATCGAGGCTGAGTTTCGGGCCGAGACCTCGCCTGAGGAAAAGGCCGTGCTCCTCGAAGAGATGCTTCGGGTCATCCCCAAGCACAAAGGCACCGACCACCTGCGCGCCGACTTGCGCCACAAGCTGGCTAAGCTGAAGGAAGAAGCCCAGTTACATCATGCGCGTCTACGCCAAGCCGCCTGGCAAGGAACCTGACTGGACCGCCCCGTTCGTCTTGAAGCAGGGGGGCACCATCGAGGATTTTGCCGGCAAGGTGCATCGTGATTTTCTCGAGCACCTAAGATGGGCTCGCGTCTGGGGACAAGGTGTATACGATGGGCAGCTTGTGGGGCGAGATCACGTGTTACACGATGGGGACGTGGTCGAATTGCGCATGTGACCACGTCCCCGGCTAGCTTGCTCTGCAGGGTGTATTTCAAGTTGGGGGCAGACCCTTCGGGTTTTCCGCAAACCCGAAGGGTCTGCCCCCAACTTGAAATACACCCTGCAGAGACAGATTTGCCAGCTTGGCCGGTCTGTGTTACACTTGTTTCGTTGTAGGAAACTCTTTGAAAGGAGGCGCACGGCGCTATGGCTCAAGTGAATAGCATTGTCGTCAAAGTTCAATTGAACGCGTGCGCCTCGTGTCTGCGGCGGAGCTAGGTTTCCTCTCAGCTGTATCATGCCCCCTTGCGGCCACGAGCGCGTGTAGTTAGCCCGTGGCCGTTTTGATTCGTGAGTTCTGTCTCTTCCAGGTCACGGGTGCTATAAGGACCCGTCCATACACAAGTTCCCGGAATGACTCGGTCGGTCCACCCTCCAGTCGCTTCACTCCTTCAGGCTTCGTCCGGGGTGCTGCGCAAAGACCGGCCAGAGCGGGGAGTTTATGGACACCTCCTTTGCTATGCCGTGGCCTTTTCTATTGGCCCGGCCCCATCGTGATCGACACATCACCAGCTTAATTGGAGAAACACACCGACGATGCAAACTCAGTTTTTTGACTACGACGAGATGGATGACTATGCTCGCCGCTTCGGGTTGAACCGCCGGGCCGAACACAACTGGGCCGCGATGCGACCGCCCAAGATCAGCAAGCCGCAAGCACAGCTTCCGATGGATATTCTTACTCAGATCGAGGGCGAGGATGAGTTCGTGCCGAGCTTCACCTCGGCTGAGAACGAGCAGCTCATGCTGCGTCAAGCGCTGAGCGGCTTCTATCAAGACAACGTGATCAGCGATGTGCTGGCGCGGGTCAAGGGTGGCAAGGAGGCCAATGTCTACTGCTGCGAGGCCCACCCAGCCACCGGCATGGATCTGATCGCCGCCAAAATCTACCGGCCGCGCGCCCATCGCACCATGCGCAACGACGCCGTCTACCAGGAAGGCCGTCTGATGCTCGACGATCAGGGCAAAGGGGTCATGCGCAACGCTCGCCTGAAACGGGCCGTGGCCAAGAAGACTGACTTCGGCAAGGAGGTCATGACCTTCTCCTGGATCGAGTACGAGTATGATCTGTTGCAGACGCTGCACGCGGCCGGCGCCGACGTGCCGCGGCCTATCGGCCACATCGACAGCACAATCCTGATGGAGTACTTCGGCGAGGTCAACCACCCGGCGCCGACCTTGAACGGTGTGACGCTGCGACGTGAACAAGCACAACCGATGTTCGACCGGCTGCTGTGGCACGTCGAGCTCATGCTCAGTCACAACCGTGTCCACGGCGACCTGTCGGCCTATAACGTGCTGTACTGGCAAGAACGGGCGATCGTCATCGACTTCCCACAGGCTGTGGCGGCAACAAGCAACCCCCATGCACCACGGCTCCTGCAGCGCGATATCGAGCGGCTATGCCAGTACTTCGCCCGCTACGGCGTCGAGGCCGAGTCCGAGGTACTGGCGCGGGAGATGTGGGCGAAGTTCGAGATCGGAGCGTTGTGAGGGGAAGGGGGGGAATATCACAGCGAATGGGGGGACAGCGAATGGCGGAGGGGGAGGCGGAGGGGAAGATATCACAGCGAATGAAGGACAACGAATGGCGGAGGGTGTTGTTCTTATCCGCCTTCCGCCATTCGTTGTCCTTCATTCGCTGTGATATCTTCCTCTCCGCCGAACAAGTCATCCCGCATCTTCGCGCCAAGCTGCGGCAAAGGCGCGCCCTGCATGAAGGTTTCGAACCCCCAGAAACGCCGTTGGACAAACTTGGGGATCCACTTGAACGAGTCCTGGTCGCCGCCCTGGCTCTTGTGGCAGGCCGAGGCGGCGTCCTTGGTTGCCAGGTGCGGGCGGACGTCGATGCGGGCGTGGATGGGGGTTTCCCACGAGACGATCTGCACCAGGTCGATGTCTTTGTTGCGGCCAAATTGGCGCGGATTGCGACCAATTAGCGGCATCAGCCGTACGAGGAACTTCAGCCAACCGGGCGAAAAGGCGGTGAAATAGAGGCGCTGCGGCTGGTAAGGTGGGCCGGCCTCAGGATACTGGGCGGCGTCGCCGGCGGCTTGAAAGGCCAGTACGGTGGCCTGATGCAGCTTGATGTGGTCGGGGTGGCCGTAGCCGCCGAACTCGTTGTCACATATGACGACCTGCGGGTGGTGTTTGCGGATCGAGGCGACGATCTGGCCTGCCACGCGCTCGAGCAGCGCCTGCATGAGGCTGTTGGGATGCTGATTGTCCGGCGAGCCGGCCATGCCGCTGTCGCGATAGCCTAGCCAGTCGACGCCTTTGAGCCCCAATGTTTGGGCCGCGCAACACAGCTCGGCCGCCCGCAGTTGGGCCGTGCTGGCGTAGCCGGCGAGCATTTCGGCATCTACCGTGCCGGCATCGCCATCCGTGCCGCACACAAGCCAGACGGCCACGCCTTCGGCCGCATACTTGGCAAGCGTTCCACCGGGACCGAAGAACTCGTCGTCGGGATGGGCAAGAACCGCGAGCAGGGCACGCTCGTCACTCGTCGTCGATAGGGTGCTCATATCAGAACATACCTCGTACTGTATTTGCATCCCCCAGCAGATCGAAGGATAGCATCACGTCGGTCGGTAGATGGTGTACCGGTCTAACATCCCACTCAACGCAGCAGATTTTCCAAGGCCATCTGGTTATCGGGGTAGGCGCGCAGCACGTCGAGAAGCACCCCCAGCGCATCGGCCTCATCCATGCGTGAGAATACACGGCGCACCTGGGTCATCAGCTCCAGCGTGGTCTCGTCGATCAGGCGCGCCTCCTGGCGGGTGCTCGACCGGTTGATGTTGATCGCAGGAAACAGCCCAAGCTGCGCCAGCTTGCGGTCCAGGTGCACCTCCATGTTGCCGGTGCCCTTGAACTCCTCGTAAACAACCTGGTCGAGCCGGCTGTTGGTGTCAATCAGGCAGGTTGCGATCAGCGTCAGGCTGCCGCCATCCTCAATCGCGCGTGCTGCACCGAAGACCTGGCGCAGCGGCGTCAACGCGGAAGCATCCATGCCGCCGGACAACGTCCGGCCGCCGCCCGGAGCGGCCAGGTTCTGCACGCGCGCCAGGCGGGTCAGGCTGTCCAGCAGCACGACCACATGCCGGCCTTCCTCGGTCAAGCGCCGCGCGTGTGCCAGCGCCAGGTTGACCACGGCAGCTTGCTCGCGGCTGGGCGCGTCGAGGTCGGCCACGAGCACCAGGCCGTCGATCGCTCGGCGCAGGGCGGTGGCTTCTTCGGGCCGCTCACCCACCAGTAGGACCAGCAGTTCCAGCTCCGGGTCGGCTGACACGGCCTCGGCGATCTGAGTCAGCACGGTGGTCTTGCCAGCCTGCGGCGGCGCCACGATCAGGCCGCGCTGGCCGCGACCGATGGGCGCGACCAGATCGAGCACTCGACCGGTCAGGGCGCGTGGGTGATGGCCCAGGACGATCTGTCGATCCGGGTGGATCGGCGTGAGCTGTTTAAAGTCGGGCCGTGCGGGAAGGTCCTGGATGCCGTGGCCATTGACCCGCCACACCGAGTGGGTGACCGGCCCGTAGTCGTCCTCTGTTGCGAGAACGTCGACCCAATCGCCCAGACGCAGGCCCAAACGCCGCACCAGGGCCGCCGGAACGAAGGGCGCGCCAGCATGAGGAACGGCATCCGGCATCAAAGTGCCTTGGCCTTGCTTGTCTACGTCGAGAAAGCCGCCGGTCAGGTAAAGCCCGCGGTCGGGCCGGGGTGGCTCCGGCGCCGGGCCAGCCTGCCAGCGGTGTGCTAGTCGGGCATCGTGCCGCCAGCCTGAGATGTCATGTTCGCTTGTCGGTGCTCCGGGTTTGTGCGTGGGCAACGTGTGCTATCCTCCGGTGAGACATTATACCATAAGAACCCTTTCTGTTGAAGTTCAACAAGCAATTGGGTGTATTTCAAGTTGGGGGCAGACCCTTCGGGTTTTCCGCAAACCCGAAGGGTCTGCCCCCAACTTGAAATACACCCAGGCAACCGCAATGGATGCCGCCTGAGCGCGGTTTCACAAAGGATGCACAGAGCATTTGGTGGGGGGCGTCATTCTCGATATACTAGTAGTGCGGCGTGCGAAGTGCGGAGTGCGGAAGTCGTTGCCGCGAAGTTGCTGAAGTGGTCCCTTCGAATCTAAACCAAGGAAGGTGCATCGATGAAAGTTCTGTTTCTTACTCGCGAATTTCCTCCTTACGTCTACGGCGGCGCCGGCGTGCACGTCGAGTATTTGTCCGGAGAACTCGCTAAGCTGATGGACGTCGAGGTTCGTAGCTTTGGCGACCAGAACACCACTACTGACGGCGTGCGCATCAAGGGCTTTCCCTTTGCAACCGGCAGCTTCGCCCGCGTCGACAAGAAACTCAGCGGCGCACTGGACACCCTTGAGACGAACCTCGAATCCCTGACCGACCCGATCGATGCCAACGTCGTGCACGTGCATACCTGGTATGCGCATTTCGGGGGCATTCTGGCTAAGATCCTGTATGGCATCCCCCTCGTCCTGACGGTCCATTCTTTGGAGCCACTGCGCCCCTGGAAGCGCGAGCAGCTCGGCCGCGGCTACGATATGTCGTCGTGGATTGAGCGGACGGCGATCGAGATGGCGGACGCAGTGATCGCCGTTTCAGAAGGGACCAAGGACGATGTCCTGGCGAATTTCGACGTCGACCCGTCCAAGATCACAGTCATCTACAACGGCATCAACGTTGACCAATACAGGCGGACCTCCGAGACCAGCGCTCTGGTCAAGTACGGCGTCGATCCCGCCAAGCCCATCGTGTTGTTTGTCGGCCGGATCACGCGCCAGAAGGGCATCATCCACCTGGTAAACGCGATCAAGTACATCCACCCCGACGTTCAGATTGTGCTTTGCGCAGGGGCGCCCGACACCAAGGAGATCGCGGCTGAGATGGAGGCAGCGGTTGAGAGCGTGCGGCAGCAAGGCTTCAACAACGTGATCTGGATCCAGGAGATGCTATCTAAGCCCGACGTGATCCAGATGTATTCGCACGCCACGGTGTTCTGCTGCCCGTCGATCTACGAGCCGTTTGGCATCATCAACCTGGAGGCCATGGCCTGTAAGACGGCTGTGGTCGCGAGTGCAGTGGGCGGGATCAAAGAGGTCGTGGTGGAGGGCGTGACCGGCTATTTGGTGCCGGTGCAGCAGTTGAACGTGGCGCCGTTCGAGCCGGTGGATCCGGACGCCTTCTCGCGCGACCTGGCCGTGGCGATCAACAAGGTTCTGGACGATCCCAAGCTGGCCGAGTCGATGGCCGTGGCCGGCCAGAAGCGAGCGCAGGACGTGTTTAGCTGGGCGAGCATCGCGCAGCAGACGAAGGAATTGTACGAGTCGTTGGTTGGTTAGTCCCAGATTGGACCTTTCTTCCGAGAAAGGTCCAATCTATCTTGAACGCGATTGGACCTTTCTTCCGAGAAAGGTCCAATCTACCACTTGAACTCAAGATTGGACCTTTCTTCCGAGAAAGGTCCAATCGCAGACAGGACAACCCCCATGATCCCTCAAGACTACCCCCGTGTCATTATCGAGGCGGTCCAGCCGCAGATCGACTGCGGCCGTTTCCCCATCAAACGCGTGGTGGGAGAGAAGGTCACCATCACCGCCGATATCTACAAGGAAGGCCATGACAAACTGGCGGCTGTCGTCAAGTATCGCAGGCTGGGCGAGAGCTTGTGGCAGGAAAGTCCGCTGGCCTTTTGGGACAACGACCGCTGGCGCGGTGAGTTCACGGTGACCGAGCTCGGTGGCTGGGAATACACGGTCGATGCCTACGCTGAGCGCTATCTTTCGTGGGTCGACGAGATCACGAAGAAGAACGTGCCGGGTGCCAGCCTCACCAGCGAGCTGCTGGAAGGTCTGGTGATTCTGAAGACGTCCGCCGCGTTGGCGCCCGATGAAGACCAGGCGCGCATGAACGGCATCATCGACGCGATAGAGGGTGTGATGGCTGCGGGCGAGCAGGCGGGTGCCATCGATCTGGGCACCGGCAGCGTGATACGCAGCCTGATGGCCAAATACCCTGATCGCTCTGAGGGCGCCGAGTTCACACCTGTTCTTCAGATCGTGGTGACGCGGCCGATCGCGCGTTTCGCCGCCTGGTACGAGTTCTTCCCCCGTTCGCAGAGCACTGTATCGGGTCGGCATGGCACATTGCAGGATAGCATCCGCCGCCTGTCCGAGATCAAGACGATGGGCTTTGACGTCGTCTATCTCCCGCCGATCCACCCTATCGGCCATGCCTTCCGCAAGGGCAAGAACAACAGCCTGGTGGCTGAGCCGGACGATGTCGGTAGTCCCTGGGCGATCGGCAACGTACACGGCGGCCACATGGGGTTGGAACCGCTCTTGGGCACCTGGGACGATTGGGCGCAGTTCGTCGCCGCCTGTCGCGAGCTGGAGATCGAGATCGCGCTGGACTACGTGATGAACTGCTCGCCCGACCATCCTTACGTCGCCGAGCACCCTGATTGGTTCTACCACCGGCCCGATGGCTCGATCAAGTACGCCGAGAACCCACCCAAGAAATACCAGGACGTTTACCCACTCAACTTTGGCACGGCAGATCGCGCAGGGCTGTGGCAGGAGATGCTGAAGATCTTCCTGTTCTGGGTCGACAAAGGCGTCACCACGTTTCGCGTCGACAATCCGCACACCAAACCAGTGGCGTTTTGGGAGTGGGTGATTGGCGAGGTGCACAAACGACACCCCGGTGTCATCTTCCTGGCCGAGGCTTTTACCAAGCCCAAGATGATGCGGCTGCTGGCCAAGGCCGGCTTCACCCAGTCCTACACCTATTTCACCTGGCGCAACACCAAGCCCGAGCTGACCGAATACGTCACCGAGCTGACCGCCGGCCCGATGAAGGAGTACTACACCGGCAATTTCTTCGCCAACACCCCTGATATTCTGCCCACGATCCTGCAGATCGGTGGGCGGCCGGCGTTTATCATGCGTGCGGTGCTGGCCGCGACGCTGTCCAGCGTCTATGGCATCTATAGCGGGTACGAGCTGTGCGAAAACGAGCCGATTCCGGGCAAGGAAGAATACCTGAACTCGGAGAAGTATGAAGTCAAGCTGCGCGATTGGGATGCACCCGAAAGCATCGCACCGTTGATCACGCGCATCAACCAGATCCGTCAAGAGCATCCCGCGCTGCACGCCTATAACGACGTTGTTTTCCTCGCGGTCGACAATCCCGACATCATCGCCTACCTCAAGATGACGGAGGACAAGTCCGACATCATCCTGTGCTTGGTCAATTTGGACCCGTTCAACAAGCAGACCTCGTTGGTCCACGTGCCGCTGGCCGAGTTCGGCATGCGTGAAGACGAGCAGTATCAGGCGCACGATCTGCTCACCGACGAGCGCTACCTCTGGCGCGGCCCGACAGCCTACGTCGAGCTGGATCCCGCCGGCAAGATGGCGCACATCTTTAAGATTCGGCAGTGGCAGCATTACGAGGCGGGGTTTGACTATTTCGTCTGAGCGGAGACAGGGATTGGAAATCCCTGTCTGAAGCTGAGAAGTGGCCTCAGCCACTGCAGAGCGAGCCGCATCTCTAAAGAAAGGACCTTTCTTCCGAGAAAGGTCCTTTCTTTGGGTTACTACGCTATGTTGTCGAAACGAGCGACCGGTCACAATCCGGTGAGCGTGTGGGCGGCGTAGTAGTTTATCGCCGCCTGCATGAAGTCAGCCAGGTTGGGGCCGAAGTCTTCGTAGTAGGACCGGAAGCGGTCGTCGCTCGTGTAGAGCTGGCCCAGCCCACGATAGACCTCGGCCGAGCACGGGTAGAAGGTCTCGATCCAGGCATGATGCCGGGCGATGGTCTGCTGGACCTCAGGATCGCCCGGGTCTCGATCCATCGAGCTCAGCCATCCGGCGGGTGACTGCTTTGCCATCTTCCCCGACGGCTTGCCATTGCGCCTTCGACATCTTGCGTACCCGGCGCTCCGACTCTGCGACCAGCTTTGGGTCGTACTGCTCCTTGACCTCGCGTTTGTAGCGTTCGATCTGCTCCTGCGAGAATCCCTCGTAGAGCTCTGCATCCGTTAAAGTCATCGTATCCTCCGTCAATTTCTGAATCGTCTTGTCGACCGTCGACAGGAGCAGCGCCAGCCGTTCAGCCCGCTCGTGCAGCATCCGCCGGTGGCTCTCCAACGCCTGGATCGGGTCGAACCCGGGATCGTCCAGGATGCGCTGGATGTCGCCCAACGGAAAATCGAGCTCACGAAAGAAGAGAATCTGCTGCAGCCGCAGTAGATCGTCCTCGCCGTACAGCCGATACCCCGCTGCGGTTCGGGAAGACGGCCGTAGGAGCTTGATCTGGTCGTAGTGGTGGAGCGTCCGGACGCTCACCCCGGCCATAGTTGCTACGTGATGAACTGTGTAGGCTGTGTTGCGCTTCTCCATGGCGACTAGTGTACTCTATGACGTAACGTTAAAGTCAAGAGGGGAAACCTTAAAATTATCACAAGCTTTTTACGTGTCATGCTGAGACCCCGCATCCCGCGGGGCGGTATTCGCAAACGAATGACATGGTATGTCATGAGTAGACCCCGCATCCCGCGGGCGGTATTCGCAAACGAATGACATGGTATGTCATGAGGAGGGCCGGCGAGGCGCCTGCTATGCAAATAACCGTGCGATCTCATCGACCGCAAAACGAGGAAAGACTACGTCTCTACCGCCCCGCCTGGCTTTGATCTCCCCAGCCGGTTTCGTGGCGTGTCCGATGACCTGGGCAGGAATATCGGCTCGCGCAAAGGCCGCCAACAGCTTGCCGGTCTCGGCCGGCGCCAGCGCCACCAGCAGGGCGCCCGAGGCGATGACGCCCAGCGGGTCCAGCCCGTACGCGTCGCAGAGCGCCTGGCTCTCCTGCGGTACCGGAACCGCGTCGAAATCCACCGTCATGCCGACGCCGGAGGCCTGAGCCATCTCCCAGATGCCGGTGGCCAAGCCGCCCTCGGTGGGATCGTGCATGGCATGCACCGCCACGGTGTCGACGGCCAGGTGGGCAGCCGCCACAACACTGATCCCTGGGTCGTGCAAGAAACCTTGAGCGCGCTTCAGGAGGGCAGGGTCGAAGCCGCGCGCCAGCAGCTCCTGCTCCTTCTCGCGGGCAATGATGGCCGTGCCCTCGATTGGCACACCGCGCACCAGAACCAGGACGTCGCCGGGTTGCACGCCGGAGGATCGCACCAGCCGTGCGGGCATCACCTCACCCAACATCGTGCCGGAGATGATCGGCCGGTCGATCCCGACGGTGATCTCCGTGTGCCCGCCGGCCAGGGAGACGCCGAGCGCATTGCAAGCCTCGGCCAGTTGTGCGTAGATCGCTTCGACCAGCGCGGGCGTGGAGGTCTTCTCGGGCAGCAGCACGGTTGCCAGAAACCAGCGGGGCATGCCGCCCATGACCGCGATATCGTTAGCGTTGACGTTGACCGCATACCAGCCGATTTCTTCGGTAGCGAAGGTGATCGGGTCGGTCTTGGCCACCAGGTAGGTGGCGCCAAAGTCGATCACCGCAGCGTCCTCACCCATCTGCGGGCCGACGATCAGGCGCGGATCGTTCGGCGCAAAGCGGCGCAGTAGGCGGTCGAGCATGGGGGGCGGCAGCTTGCCGGCAGGCAGAAGATCGGATGTGCTCATCAAGTCTCGCTTTCTCACTTTGTTTGAATGGATTATGGCATAAATCGGCCAGACCGGAAAACGGGCAGGTTCGCAGGTTGCAAGTTGCAGGTTGCAGGTTCCGGAAAATGTGTCGCTTGCCATCTGCAACCTGCAACTTGCCAGCGCTCTCTGCCAGGTTATAATCGATGCAAAGGCATCTGATCACCCTGTAGGGGCGTACACTTGCGGTCGCCCCTTGCGGTCGGCCCAGCGGGGAGGCGCAAGGCCGTGCCCCTACACCGGATTGTTGAGCGGATACCCGCACAGCTTTTGATGGAGCATTATCAGCATGTACGAAATCATCGACCTACATTTTCAAGGCTTTCCGCACGTCATCGCCAGCTACGTGCTGCGCGGGCCGGATGGGGTGGCGCTGATCGAGACCGGCCCGGCGTCCACCTATCCAGCCCTCAAGGCCGGTCTGGCCGGCGTGGGCATCGAGTTGGCACAGGTCACCGACGTACTGGTCACGCACGTGCACCTCGACCACTCGGGCGCGGCCGGCTGCCTGGCGCGTGAAAGCGGCGCGACTGTGCACGTCCACACCGTGGGCGCGCCGCATTTGGCCGATCCGAGCAAGCTGTTGGCCTCAGCGCAGCGGATCTACGGCGACGATATGGACAAGCTGTGGGGCGAGACCGTCGCGGTGCCGGCCGGGCAGGTGCATGCACTGCAAGATGGCGACGTGATCTCGGCCGCCGGGTTGCGGCTGGTCGCGGTCGACACGCCCGGCCACGCCTATCACCATCACGCCTATCTACTGGACGGTCTGTGCTTCACCGGCGACGTGGCGGCAGTGCGTTTTCCCGGCCTGCCACACGTGCGTGTTCCCACACCGCCACCCGAGATCGCTCTCCCGGCCTGGCGGCGCAGCCTGGCACGGCTAAGGGAGCTTCGTCCCGATCGCCTGCTGCCCACCCATTTCGGCCCAGTCGAGGTGGATACGCACGCTCATTTGCAGGAAGTCGAAGACCGCCTGGCTGCCGCGGCGGCCTTCGTGCGCGCTTTTTGGCAGGAAGGGGTTTCGACGGAGACAATTATCCAGGCCTTCAAGCTCTGGATTGCCGAGCAAGCACTGGCCGATGGTGTCGATTCTGACGCTGCGGCGCGCTTCGAGGTGATCGTGCCGTCGGAGATGTGCGTGCAGGGATTGGTGCGGCACTATCAGAAGCTTGCGCGGTGAGATTACGCGCCGGGATCACAAAACCGAGAGGACGCAGGGATTCTCTTTGCCACCAGGGCAGGCGAGGTCTCTGATCGTTGCAGATCCCGGGAGGGTGCAATGTTCGTAATTGTCATGGGCGTAGCCGGCAGCGGCAAGACTACCATCGGCGAAGCGTTAGCGCGGGAATTGAGCTGTTCGTTCTACGAGGGAGATGCCTATCATTCCCAGGCCAATGTGGCAAAAATGGCTTCAGGCATCCCCCTCGATGACGACGACCGGGCAGATTGGCTGGCGGCCCTGGCCGGCGTCATCCGCGATGGCTTGGCGCGCGGCGAGAGCGGTGTGATTGCTTGCTCAGCGCTGAAGGATAAGTATCGCGCCGTGTTGCACGCAGCTGCTGCGGACCCAACGCAGGTGCGATTTGTCTACCTCAAAGGCAGTTACGAGGCTATTCTGGCACACATGCGGAGTCGCCAGGGACATTACATGAAGCCGGGCATGCTCCAGAGCCAGTTCGACGTCCTGGAGGAGCCGAGCGACACGATAAGGGTGGACATAACGCTCGAACTAGAAGAGAAAGTTCGCCAAATCAAGGAGCAACTCGTCTGAAGTGGAATCCGGGATTGGAAATCCCGGTCTGAAAACGAGAAGTGGCCGCAGCCACTGGCGGAAGGGTACGGCTGTTACTTCGGACGGCCCGTGGTGCGCCGACTGAGGTGCTAGTGGATCAGCCCAGCCACCAGGATCAGGCCGAGAGTTTCAAGTGTTGTTTCATGACCTCCTATGTTACAATCGGAGACGATGCCAACATTTTATTCGTAAGCCCGAAGAAATCCCTGCAGTCGCCTCTTAGATCCTGGGCTACGCTTGGAGACTATAAATGACAACGTTCACATGGTTGCATCTGTCGGACTTACATTTTCGCAGTGGTAGCAGTCGTTCGTGGGACCGCGACATCGTCCTGCGAACCCTGCTTGACGACATCAAAGAACGCATAGCGCAGGATAGCTTACGTCCCGATCTGATTCTCTTCTCTGGAGATGTGGCGTTCAGCGGTCAGGCGGACGAGTACGCGCTGGCTCGCGAGTTCTTTGATGAGCTGCTTAGAGTGACTGCTCTGCCGAAGAGCCGGTTCTTCGTCGTCCCAGGCAACCACGACGTGGATCGTAGGGCTATTACACGTGGTGCAAGCGTCGTCGGCAGTTCCCTCACCGACCGGGGTGCGGTGAACGAACTGCTGACCCATGGCGACGACCGACGGCTCGTGTTGCGCCGGCTTGACGGCTATGCCCGCTTCGTCAACGAGTACCTTGAGGGGCTGCTGCCGTTCAATGACGAGCAGTTCTTCTACGTAAAAAGCCTCGACCCAGCGGGGCGCCGGATTGCTGTGTTGGGGCTCAATTCGGCATGGCTGTGCGCCGGCGACGATGACCGCAGCCGGTTGGTGGTGGGGGAACTCCAGGTGCGCCGGGCCCTGGATGCAAGCAGCGACGCTGATCTCCGGGTTGCCCTCGTGCACCACCCCTTCGATTGGCTACAGGAGTTCGATCAGGATGACACGGAGGCGCTGTTGATGCAGGGGTGCGCCTTCATCCTGCACGGCCACCTCCATCGGCCTGGCGTTCGCAGCCTGAAGACACCTGATGCCGGAGCGATGATCCTGGCCGCGGGCGCCAGCTACGAGAGCCGCCAGTACCAAAACGGCTACAACTGGGTGCGTCTAGACCTGGAGAGCGGCCAGGGCACGACCTACCTGAGGGCCTACAGCGATCGGGGCGGCGGTTTCTGGACCAAGGACGTGGCTACGTACAAGAACGCGCCCGACGGCGAGTTCAGCTTTGTCGTGCCGTTGGCCTCAAAGGTCCCCTCCAGGACGAAGCCGGCATCGCCTGCACCAACGCCTACGCCAGTGGCAAATACCACTCTGGAGGCGAACTATCTGCGCCGCGTGCAGTCATTCGCCAACGTCCTGCCGTTGTGGGCCATTGACCCGCGTGGTGTGGAGCGCACCTTGCAGAAGACCATGGATCTGTTGCCGGTGTACGTAGCGCTCAACACGACCGCCTCAGAGTCCGTAGAGAAGGACGGGCCGGGCCGAGGACGCAAGGAGCCAACGATTGAGGCCATGGCGGGAGAAGAGCGCGAGACAAAACCGTTATCGGTCTTGGAAGCCGCAGCTCGCCAGCGATGGATGGTGTTGCTGGGCGACCCTGGCAGCGGCAAGTCCACGTTTGCAAACTATCTCGCACTGTGTCTGGCCGGCGCTCGCCTGGAAATGATGGGCGAAACGCCTGATGTGCCCGGGTCGAACTGGTTGGGCCAGTTGGCCCCACCGTGGCCCCACGGCGCGTTGCTTCCGCTCCAGATCACCCTGCGCCAGTTCGCCCGAAGCGAGTTTTGTGACGGTACCGCTAACGGGCTCTGGAGCTTTGTCGTCAAAACCCTCACCGATCACAGCCTGGCCGATTTCGCCGATGTATTGCGTAAACGGCTGATGGAGGGCGGGGTGTTCCTGCTGCTGGATGGCCTTGACGAAGTCGCTGACGATGCCCAACGCAGCATGGTGCGCGACGCCGTGGCCCAATTCGTCGCAACCTTCTCCCATCCCTCCAACCGTTCCTTGGTTACCTGCCGAGGCTATGCGTATCAGGATCCCCAACACCAGCTCGACCAGTTCGTCAATTATACCCTGGCCGCGCTCGGGCCGGAGCAAAGCGACACGTTCGTCGACTGCTGGTATCGCGAGGTGTGCCGGCTGAGGTGGAAGGAAGAAGCGGATGCCAAGACCCTGGCCGAGCGGCTCAAGGAGGCAAGCCGTCGGCCTGACCTGGCGCCGCTTGCGGCCAATCCACTGCAACTGGCGATGATGGCCTCCTTGCAGTTTTCTTGGGGACGGCTGCCCGACGACCGTGTGGAGCTCTACGCCGAGATGGTCCGCCTGCTGCTGGTGCGCTGGCAAGAGGCGCGCCTGGGACAGGAGACAGGAGTCACCCCGACCATCAGCATGAGCGACCTCGAATTGGCTCTCGAACGGGTTGCGTTCGTGGCCCATCGGCAACAATCCTTACAAGAAGGCACGGCAGATATCAGTGAAGCCTTGCTGTTGAGCGTGTTCAAGGAATATCTCGACGGAAGCTGGGATCGCGCCACAAAACTGGTCCACTACCTTCGGGATCGCGCCGGGCTGCTGATCGACCGCGGCAACGGCGCTTTCGCCTTTCCGCACCGTTCCTATCAGGAATATCTGGCCGGCTCCTATCTGGCCGTGCAGCCAGAGTTTCCCGACGAGACCGTCGCGCTCGTGAAGGACAACTACCCGCAGTGGCGCGAGGTCGCGCTCTGGGCAACGGGCGCGATGACGCGCCAGAAGAAGATGCCCCACATTGCCGTCGACCTGGCATCGGCGCTGTGCCCGAAGGAGGAGCCGCCGGCCGAGGTTTCGCAGATCGATTGGCGAATGGCCAATCTAGCGGGCGAGGTGTTGCGGGAGATCGGCCTGCAGAACGTCACCGTGCGCGAGCGCCACCAGCCCGTCGTGGCTCGCGTACAGCGCTGGCTGTTGGCTCTCGTGCAACGCGGCGCCCTTGCGCCAACGGAGCGCGCCGAAGCGGGTCTCACCTTGGGCTTCGTGGGCGATCCCCGCTTTGCGGCCGGTCTCTACAGCCTGCCGAAGTTAATCGCCATTCCGTCCGGACGCTGGTGGATGGGGAGTGACGAAGCCGAGGTCGAGCGGCTGGTCAAGGAAACAGGCAATGATGCGTACAAGCGCGAATTGCCCCGCCACCAGATTGAGCTGTCGCCTTTCGCCATTGCCCGCTATCCCACCACCAATGCCATGTTCCAGTGCTTCTTGGAGGCCGGCGGCTACCAGGACCAGCGCTGGTGGTCCGAGGCCAGGGTCGCCAAGGTGTGGCGAAAGGACGGGACTGTCAAGGATAGATGGAGCAATGACGTGCGAACCCAACCCGTTTACTGGGACGACGCTCGTCTCAACGGGCCGACCCAACCGGTGGTTGGGGTCACCTGGTACGAAGCCGTGGCCTATTGCCGTTGGCTGACGGCATCGCTGGCCGACGGCTTCGAGTACCGACTGCCCACGGAAGCCGAATGGGAGCGCGCAGCGCGTGGCCCTCACGGCTGGCGCTATCCATGGGGCGACGAGTGGATGCAAGATCGGGCCAACTCAAAAGAGCTGAGCCTGGAGCGCACCACACCCGTGGGCATCTTCCCGGATGGCGCTAGCGCCGAAGGTGTGTTAGACTTGAGCGGTAACGTTTGGGAATGGTGTAGTGACTGGTTCGCAGAAGACACGTATGCCCAACGAGCAGGACGGGTTGAACGGGATCCACAGGGACCGACGAAAAGTGAGTACAAGGTGCTACGCGGCGGCTCATGGTACAATAATAGAACAGTCGTGCGGTGCGCGTCCCGGACAGGGGCAACCCTGGCGACAGGGGCGACTACGTCGGCTTTCGTGTCGCCAGGGGGCCTCTCAAATAGCACCCTGTTCCCTGTCCCCTGTTCTCTGTCCACCGGTATACGCACGTATGATGCATCGACTGAAAAGCGCCTCCTTTGTTTCCAGCCCTGCGGCCCGTGGGCCGCAGGGCGCGCGGCGGAATCGGCCAGTGTGACAGGGATTGGAAATCCCCTGGCTGAAGTTGAGAAGTGCCCTCAGGCACTGGGAGAGCCGGAAGCCGGAAGCCGGAAGTCAGAAGCCTTCAAGTACTATAGATAGCTCGACAATGTTAGATTAGACAAATGTTCTATAGAAACGCCGCTTTCTTGACCAATTCGCGGCATTCGGCTAAGGGAAATGCACTTCCGACGGAGCGGTTATGTTACCCTGGTGGGCCTGGTTCGCACGAGATTATGGAACAAATGTGCAATCTAACATTGTCGAGATAGTCAGATAAAATTTGGGCATCGTGTGTCGCCCTCACGCTTGGTAGGGGGCGACACCCCGAAACATTGTCTGAACACCTATAGAAAGCAAGTCAAATCGCAAGCCGCTTCAGCGGCCTGCGATGCAATCCGTTCCGCAGTGCCTGAGGGCACTTTTCGGTTTCAGCCAGGGGATTTCCAATCCCTGGGTTTAGCTATGCCACGCACCTTCAAACACCTCTACCCCCAAATTTACGACCTGGAAAACCTCTGGCTGGCCTGGCGGCGCGCTCGGCGGGGTGGCAAGCGCAAGTGGTCCAGCGTGGCAACCTTTGAGTTCGACCTGGAACAGAACCTGCTGGCTCTCCACGAAGAGCTGCGCGACAAGACTTACCGGCCTGGTCCGTACCGCAATTTCACGATCCGGGAGCCCAAGGTGCGGCGCATCTCGGCCGCGCCGTTCCGAGACCGCGTCGTCCACCATGCGCTGATGCAGGTGACCTGGCCGATCTTGGAGGCGCGCATGATCCACGACAGCTACGCTTGCCGGGTGGGCAAAGGGACGCATAAGGCCATCGACCGCGCGCAAGAGCTCAGCCGCCGCTACCGCTACGTCTTGCAGTGCGATGTGGTCCAGTTCTTTCCCGCGGTCGATCAGGCCATCCTGCGCGGCCAGTTGGCCCGCCACATCGCCTGCCCCGACACCCTTTGGCTCATGGACCACATCCTGGCAAGTGGCCAGGACGTGCTGGCCGGCCACTACGATATGGTCTACTTTCCCGGCGATGACCTGCTGGCCGCGGCCCGCCCGCGCGGTCTGCCAATCGGCAACCTGACTTCGCAGAACTGGGCGAACGTCTATCTCAATGACCTGGACCAATTCGTGAAGCACGGCCTGCACTGCCACGCCTATCTGCGCTACGCCGACGACTTCCTGCTCTTCGCCGACAACAAGCCGACCCTCTGGGCCTGGCGCGGCGAGATCGTCGACAAGCTGGCCGAGCTGCGCCTGACCTTGCATGAAGACCGGGCTCAGGTCTTCCCGGTCAAGGCCGGCATTCCCTGGCTGGGCTTCCGGGTTTTCCCGACACATCGGCGACTCAAACGGCGCAACGTCAAGACGTTTGGCCGCCGCCTGCGCGCCCAGCGCGATGCCTACAAGGCCGGACAAATGACCCTGGCCGAGATCCAGCCCTCGGTGCGCGCCTGGATCGCCCATGCCAGGCATGCCGACACCTACCGGCTGCGCAAAGCGCTCTTCCGACTGGTGCTATTTTGAACCAGGAAACTCCCCTCCTGGCCAAGACGTACGACCTGGTGGTCTATCTGCTCCAGATCACCGAGAGGTTCCCACGCACCCAGCGTGACCTCAGCCTGCGGATACGCAGACTTTCCCTGGGCTATCTTGACCTCCTGATCGAGGCGCGTAAGAGCTCTCCTGATGATCGCAAGCATCTCTTGCGACAGGCTGATGAGACGTTGGATAAGCTGCGTTACACGGTGCGCATCTGCCAGGAGCTTGGCTCGATCAGCCAGAAGCAGTACCTGCACGCCGCCGGGTTGATGGGCCAGGTGGGCAATTTGCTTGGAAGATGGATCAAGCCGCCTGACTGAGTATGACGGACTCTGCGATTCTTCAGCCGGTGTGTATAATGCGGGCAGCGGGTCCGGTCGTATCGTGCGGTGCGCGTACCGGAACAGGAACAACCCTGACAACAGGAACGACAACAACGGCTTTCGTGTCGCCAGCAGTCGCCGGAGAGACGGCCCGATGAATTGTCGAAGGCAAGCAACGCTCTTCGGAACCCTTTCCTTCGGCCAGCGCTGTCCATCCTGAGAGACTCCAGACTGTGACCCGGGTCGCGTCCTGCTGAGCAGGCCGGCCAAAGAAGACAGGTCCTCCTGAGCTCGTAAGGCCGCCGGCTTGAGCGCTCGGGAAGGACCATCGATTGCCGGCGCCCGGCGAATGGAAACGCCCGGCGAATGGAAACGCCCGACGAATGGAATTCGCCGGCTGAAGCAGACAAGTCGCCTCAGCGACTGGGGAAGGTGGGAGGTGCCGTTCCGCTCCGTTCCGCTCCGCTCCGCCAGTGGCTGCGGCCACTTCTCATTCTCAGGCCGGGATTTCCAATCCCGGAACGCCGGCGCCGGGTGGAAGGGCGTTGGTGAGGAGAGAGCGTGAGGATTTGTAGATCGGTTCAAGACTGAAGGTGTTCAGTCCAGTTATCAGAGGGAGGTGACACATGGCATACTGGCGGTTGTTCTATCACTTCGTGTGGACCACGAAGAACCGAGAGCCTTTGCTGGTCCCCAGCATTGAGCCGAGCGTTTATCGCTTCTTGCACGCCGGGGCCAAGGAACTCCGTGTACCGCTGTTTGTGATTGGAGGGATCGCCGATCACGTACACGTGGTGGCTGCAGTGCGACCTGCGCTGTCCCCGTCCGATTTCATGAAACAGTTGAAAGGCAGCAGCTCACGGTTCATTTTGCTGGAATACAAGATGCCTTTCGATTGGCAAGAGGGCTACGGTGTTTTCTCCGTGTCCGAAAGCGATGTTCCGCAAGTCATCGACTATGTCCAGTTTCAGAAGGGTCATCATGCAAATCAGACCACAGTCTATGAGTGGGAGCAGACGTACAATTGGAATCTCGGACCTCCGGGATTGAAAATCCCTGGCTGAAGACCAGAAGTGGCCTCAGCCACTAGCCGAGTGTTCTCCGGGATTAGAAATCCCAGGCTGAACCGACCAGCTTGCGCCGCGCCGTTCCGCCAGTGGCTGCGGCCACTTCTCCCCTTCAGCCAGGGGATTTCTAATCCCTGGCTCCGGCTCTGCGCCGTACCGCACCCGATGACCCAGAATCCCCCGTTTGACAGACGTTCCACCTGCGTGCTAAAATTGCGCCACTTTTGAACCCTTGCCGCGCCAGGAGGAGAGTCGCCATGGATCGTACCGCCGATATCATCGCATCCGAGCACGAGGTCTATTACCCGTCGCCCGAGGTCGTTGCCAACGCCCATATCAAGAACTACGAGGAGGTCTACGCCCGCGCCCTTGATGACCCGCAGGCCTTCTGGGCAGAGCGAGCCAGTCACCTGGAATGGTATCACCCCTGGGACCAGGTGCTGGACGAATCGAACCCGCCCTTCTACAAGTGGTTCCAGGGCGGAAAGACTAATATTGCACTGAACGCGCTCGACCGGCACGTCAAGACCTGGCGCAAGAACAAGCTGGCCTTGATCTGGGAGGGCGAGCCGGGCGATAAGGTCAGCTACAGCTACCTGGGGCTCTATCGCGAGACCAATAAGTTCGCCAACGTTCTGCGCAGCATGGGCGTCCACAAAGGCGATCGGGTGACGATCTACATGGGTCGCATCCCCGAGCTGGTAATCGCGATGCTTGCCTGCGCCAAGCTCGGCGCGGTGCACTCGGTGGTCTATGGCGGCTTCAGCGAGCAAGCCCTGGCCGACCGCATCGAGGACGCGCAGAGCCGCGTGCTGATCACGACCGATGGCGCCTGGCTGCGCGGCAAGACAGTCGACCTCAAGAAGATGGCCGACGAAGCGATCCACCGCTCACCCGTCGTCGAGCACGTGATCGTGGTCAAGCGCACCGGCCAGGAGGTCTACATGGAAGCCGGTCGCGACTACTGGTATCACGATCTGATGGCGCTGCCGATCGCTTCACCGCAATGCCAGACCGAGGTCATGGATGCCGAGGACCCGCTTTTCATCCTCTACACTTCCGGCACCACCGGCAAACCCAAGGGCCTCCTGCACACCCACGGCGGCTATTCGGTTTTCATCAGCACCACCCTCTCCTGGGTGTTCGACCTCAAGGAGGATGACCGTTACTGGTGTGCGGCGGATCCCGGCTGGATAACAGGCCATAGCTACATCGTCTATGCGCCGTTGATCCTGGGCGCTACCAGCTTCATGTACGAAGGCGCGCCGAACCATCCCTATCCCAACCGCTGGTGGAAGATGATCGAGCACTACGGCATCACGATCCTCTACACCGCGCCCACCGCGATTCGCGGCCTGATGCGCTTCGGCGATGCCTGGCCGCAGCGCCACGATCTTAGCAGCCTGCGGCTGTTGGGCAGCGTCGGCGAGCCGATCAACCCCGAGGCCTGGCGCTGGTTCCACAACATCGTCGGCAAGGGCAAAAGCCCGATCATGGACACCTGGTGGCAGACCGAGACCGGCGGTTTCATGATCACGCCGCTGCCCTCGGTGCCGCTCAAACCGGGTTCGGGCACCCGCCCCTTCCCAGGCATCGAGGCCGACATCGTCGACGAGGACGGCCACCCGGTGCAGGTCAACGAGGACGGCTACCTGGTGATCAAGCGTCCATGGCCCGGCATGGCGCGCACCGTCTACGGCGACCCGGCGCGCTACGTCAGCCAGTACTGGGAACGCTTCAAGAGACCAGGGCTACTACCTCACCGGCGACTCGGCCCGCAAGGACGACGACGGCTACTACTGGGTGATCGGCCGTATCGACGACGTAATCAAAGTCAGTGGCTATCGCCTGGGCACAGCCGAGGTCGAGAGTGCGTTGGTCAGTCACCCGGCCGTCGCCGAGGCCGCGGTCATCGGCATGCCGGACGAAGTGCGTGGGAATGTGATCTGGGCCTACTGCATCCTGCGCAGCGGCTACGAGCCGAGCGATCGTCTGGTAGACGAGCTGAAGGACCACGTCCGCCACGAGACCGGACCGATCGCCATGCCGAGTAAGATCGAGTTCGTGGACAGCGTGCCGAAGACCCGCTCCGGCAAGATCATGCGCCGGGTGCTCAAAGCCCAGGCGATGGGCAAGGATGTAGGAGACATCTCGACACTAGAAGCATAAACCTGTTCACTGATAGGGCTCATGGACTCTGGAATACGGATAAGGGGGTGGAACTAAAGTGCGAGGTCTGTGTTCTTGAGTCTGTGAGTTCGTCTTTTTCGTTTGAGCCGCGGTCGTTTCGTTCCGACCATTACGTATGAGAGGAAGATAGTATCATGATTGCGAAGCTTTCAGTCGGGTTCTTGGGTATCGGCTTTGCCTTGTTGTTCGGCATGGTCCTTCTTGTTGGCGGCACAGCGCGGCAGGCCAGCGCTGCCTCCGGTCCTACCGTATTCAGCATCGCCCCAGGCGACGCCGAGCGCGTGCCGCTCGATCGTGATGACGGCGTCTGCACCCTGGCCGAAGCCGTCGAAGCGGCCAATGACCAGGGCGTGTCGAACCCGCCGCTGAACGATTGCGGCAGCGCTAGCGTGGGCCTCAACGTCATCCAATTGCAGGCCGGCAGCTATGACTTGACGACCCAGGTGTCGGTCATCAACGGGGGCAACACTGCGACGTTTAACATTGTCACCCCGATCAGTGTCCAGGGCGTCACGTCTGATACGACGACCATACGCCGCACCGATGCGGCCACCGACCAGTTTCGCTTCTTCCACGTCGGCGGCAACGGCGTGTTGACTCTCGATGACCTAACCCTGACGGGCGGGTATGCCAACGGCGGCACCGGCGGCGGCGCCGTCCACGTCTTCGGCAGCGGCGTGTTCACCATGACCAACACCTCGCTGATCAGCAACACGGCCCGCTTCGGCGGCGCGCTCTACAACGCGGGCATCGCCAGCATCGTCAGTAGCAGCATCGTGGACAACAGCGCCAGCGAAAACAACTCAAGCCAGGGCGGCGGCATCTACAACACAAACCGGCTCACGTTGGCCGCATCTAACGTGACAAGCAACCGGAGCACACAGCACGGCGGCGGCATCTACATTTCGGGCACGGGCAGCGGCGCGGCCCAGGTGATCGCGAGCAGTATCACATTCAACCAGTCGAACTCGGACTTGTCTGATGTAGGCAACGGCGGCGGCATCTACCATGCGAGCGGCACGCTGACCGTGACCCTCAGCACCCTGGCCAGCAACGATGCGCTGCCCGAGCTGCCGACTCTGGATGCCAGCAACGGCGGCGGGTTGTTCGTGGCGGACCGGCTGGATATGAACCTGACGCTCGTCAACGGCAACGCCGCCAGCAACGGCGCCGGGCTGTACCAGGACGCGCCAGGCACATCGGCCATCACCCGTACCCTCTTCCTGAACAACCTGGCGGTCGAGGCCGGCGCCGGCATCTACAACAAAGGCGATCTGGCGCTAGACAATACGGTGGTGTGGGCTAATGTCGCGGCCCAGGGGAACGGCGCAGGGCTCCACAATGAAACACTGAATGGCCAGACGGCGGATATTCGCAACAGCACGTTCTACGTCAACATCGCCACCGCCGGCAGCGGCGGCGGCATCTATAACGTCACAGATGGCAGCTCGTGGACCGCGCTCAGCAATGTGACCGTCGCAGACAACGAGGCTTCCGAGGACGGCGGCGGCATCGGCAATGGACAACAAGGGCAGATCGTCGTCGCCAGCTCGACCCTTGCCAACAACGTGGCCGGCGGCGGCGGCGGCGGCATTTCGAGCTCCGACCCGATCACCGAGCACGTGCGCGTCCGAAACACCATTCTGACAGGCAACACGTCGTCCAACACGGGAGCGACCGGCAACTGTGACGGCCGGATCGAGTCACAAGGCTACAACCTGGAGAGCATGACTTCTTGCTCGTTCAACGCCAGCGGCGACCTTGGCCCGGCCAATGCCGACCTGGATTCCCTGGCGCCGGCCGACCCGATGCAGGTGCTGTCAGGCAACATCACGCCGGCGTTCAACCTGATGGCGAATAGCGAAGCGTTCAATGCCGGCAATCCAGCCGGCTGCTACGATGCTTTGAACGTCAACAACAACGATCTGCCACTGCTCATCGATCAATGGGGCGCTCCTCGTGTGCGGCAGGGCCGCTGCGACATCGGCTCGATCGAGGGCGAGGCAACCACCGCAGTCACTACGGTTGCACTTCACGCCTCTTCGCAGCAGGCACCTCAGCTCACCTGGTGGCTGCTTCCCTTGCTGGCTGCGATCATGGCGCTGCTTGCCTCATGACGAATAGCAGTGGTTGTCGTGACATGACTTACCGTTGGCTCATCTTCGACGCCGACGGCACCCTGTTCGACTACGACCGTGCCGAGGCCGGTGCGCTGCAGGAGACGTTTGACGCCTTTGGCGTGGCGTTCGATCAGCGCACCGGCGATCTCTACCGCCAGATCAACGGCGCGATCTGGCGCGAGCTGGAGCAGGGCGCTATCACGCCCGAGGCGCTGCGAGTCGAGCGCTTTCCGCCGGCTGTTCGACGCACTGGGCCTGGCAATCGACCCGGCAGCGTTCAGCGAGCGCTATCTTGACCATCTGTCCCATCGCGGCGATCTGATCGACGGCGCCGAGGAGGTGGTCAAAGCCTTGCATGGCCGCTACCGACTGCTCATCCTGACCAACGGGCTGAGCGAGGTGCAGCGCACCCGCCTGGCTCATTCGGGCCTGGCGGAATACTTCGAGGACATCGTCATCTCCGACGAAGTCGGCGCAGCCAAGCCGGATGGACGCATCTTCGACGTCGCGTTCGAGCGCATGGGCAACCCGGCCAAATCGGACGTGCTGATCGTCGGCGACAGCCTGAGCTCGGATATCGCCGGCGGGCTGGCCTATGGCATCGACACGTGCTGGTTCAACCCGGCCGGTCAATCGCGACCGGCCGGGCTTTCAGTTCGCTTCGAAGTCAGGCGCTTGATGGACTTGCCGGTCTGCCTTTCCGTCCTTCCCGATGGCCTGTCTTTGCGCCATCCAACTTTGGACGACGCCCCGACTGTGCTCGCTTTGCTCATCGCCTGCGACATTGCCGAATACGGTGAGCCGGATTCGGACTTGGAGAGCCTGCTGAGACGATTGGCGTAGGCTCGATCTTGCGCGCGATGCCTGGTTGATCCAGGATGAGTCCGGCCTTATGGTGGGCTACTTGGGTATGTTCGCTCGGGAGCCGGGCTACGGCGTCGATATGTACGTCCATCCGGAACATTCCGGAGCCGGACTGCAGGCTTTTCTGCTAGCCCGCTGTGAGGAACGCACACGGGAGCGATTGTCGCCAGGAACCAGCGCTCCGCTCCGTGTTATCGTGCCCAGCGTAGCCCAGGCCGAACAAGAGGTTCTTCTCTCGAGAGGCTATAGCGTCGACAAATACTACTTCCGTATGCAGATCGATCTGCAGGCGCCGCCACCTGCACCGGTTTGGCCCGATGGTTGTGGTATGATGCCTTTCGTGCCGGGCCAGGACGACCGGCGTGTGTACGAGTTCGTTATGGAGGCGTTTCGCTGGCCAGGCTATACGCCGCCCAGTTTTGAAGACTGGCGTGAACGCATGCTGGAAACCGAAAGCTTTCGTGCCGATCTCTGGTTCTTGCTGGTTGATGAAAGAGACGATCTTGTTGGTACAGCCTTGTGTGTCGACTACGAGCTCTATGGCTGGGTGCGCAACCTGGCCGTAGCCGAGGCGTGGCGGGGCAAAGGAATCGGCTCAGCGCTCTTGCAGCATGTATTCGGCGAGTTCTATCGCCGTGGACAGCCCAGAATCGGCCTGGGGGTAGACGGCAACAACCCCGACGCGTACCGCCTTTACGAGCGGGTGGGGATGACGCAGGTTCGGCGTTTTGTTGAGTACCGTATGATCCTATAGAACCTCTGGGGATGCCGACCAAAACTCATCTTCTGCCTGTGCTTTGACAGAGACTCAGCTCACCGAAATCTGCGACCCCGACTTCAGTCTTTTCCACGTCGATGCGTGCTGGAAAGAGATCCTTCAACTCGTCGATGTGGGTGATGACCAGAATTCGCTCGAAGTCGTCTTGGATCGAGGTGATGGCCTGCACCAGCCGCTCGCGGCCCTGGGAATCCTGCGTGCCAAAGCCCTCGTCGACGATGAGAGTCTGCAAAGCCGCGCCCGCGCGGCGCGCCAGTAGCTTGCTCAAGGCGATGCGGATGGCAAAGTTGGCTCGGAACGCCTCGCCGCCGGAATAGAGGCTGTAATCGCGGCTGCCGAGCTCGTCGCTCAGGATGATGTCCAGTGTCTCGCGCAGCTCTTGGCTGGACTTAGTCTCGCGCTGCGTCTCCATACGCACGGCCATGCGGCCGTCGGTCATTCGGCCGAGCAAGCGGTTGGCCTCGCTCTCGATCTCAGGGATGGCGGCCTCGATGATCATAGCCTGCACGCCCTTCTTGCCGAACGCGGCCTGCAGCTCTTCGAACAGGCTTTGTTGCTCCAGCACGGCCGCCAGTTCCTGGCTTACGTTCTGGCGGCGAGCGGCTTGTGCTCGACAGGCCTCGAGCTTCTGCCGGGCCGCGCCGAGCCGCTGGCGCGCGTCATTGGCGGCTCGTTCCAGCCGTTCGACCTCAGCGTTCTGCTCAGCTAACTCCCGATCCACCTGAGGTAACCGGGTGACGACAGCGGCAAGCTCATCGCGACGCAGCCGGTCGGCGGCCAGAGTTTCTTGCCAACGTACCAGGCTGGTGGTTAGCTGCTCGATACGGGCTTGCAGCTCTTCGCGCGCGCCTGGGCAGTCTGCAGTTGGCTGTGGCTCGTCTCGAACGGCTTGTAGCGCACGACGTCATCGCGGGCCTGTTGGTGCGCGTCCGGGTCATAGCCCAACTCGGCCAGGTGGCGGTCGAGTTCGCCCAGCGCCTGTTGAGCTTCGGTTGCGTAGTCCTGGGCAGCCAGCCCGGCTTCGATCTGCGCTAGCGCGGCCTGGGCTGCCGTCAGCTCCGTTTCGGCCCGCTGCGTCTCGATCAACTGGGTCTCGGCCTGGGCCTCTTGGCGCTGCCATTGGCTTTTCTGGCGCAGCGCCTGCCCGACGTCCGTCAGCACGGCCTGGGCAACCTGCTGCTCGGCCTGAAATCTCGCGCAACTGTGACTGGTTGTGCCGATGCAGATCGCCGAGCGCCTGCCCTTGCCTGTGAAAATCCGCCAGGACCTGGGCCTGTTCGTCTGTGCCCAGCGGCCGGCCGCAGACCGGACAAGCGGCCTCGGCCTCGGCCAACAGGTCGAGCCGCTCTTTGATCTTGTCCATCTCCGCTTTTAGGCCGGCATTTTCCGCCTGTAGGGCCGCTCGCCCTTCCGTCAGGCCTTGAAGTTGGAGCTGAGTCTGTGTCTGGCGCGCTTCGTGTTGGGCCAGTTTGGCCAGCTCCGCCTCGGCCTCGGCCAGCAGTTGCCGAAGCGTTGGACCCCGACTGGCAATCGTGCTGTACTGGGCCAATTCGGCTGTTCGGATCTGCCTCTCCGCCTCGAGTTGGTTACGCGCCTGGCTCACGGCCTGTTCCAGCCGGTTGTGGCGCGCTTGCAGCTCGACCTGGCGCTTGAGCTTGTCATTCCAGGCCTGATCGAGCTGTTCGGCCTGTTTGAGCGCCTGGAAGCCGGTGTCAATCTCTGCCTGGCTCTTCAGCATGGCGTGATCCGTTGCCAGGCGTTGCCTGGCCAGCGAGAGTTGTTCTTCGGTCTCGGCCAGGTCGCGCTCGGTGCGCTTGAGCCGGGTCTCCAGATCGTCGAGCGATCGGCGTTGTGCCTGGAGGTCTTGTCGCTCGGCGCGCAGCGCCTGTTGCGCCTGTTCCGCAGCCCGCAGTTGGCCGGTCAGCGCGTCCGACAGACCGGCAGCAGTCTCCAGCTCGCGCTGGAATTGAGGCTCCAGCGCCAGCTCGGCGTCGATGGCCTTGAGCTGCGTCTCCAGGCGTGTCGCCTGGTCCTTTTGTTGGCGCGCTCGTTCTTTGGCGCGGCCCTCGAACTCGTCGTAGGCGGCCAGGCCCAGGATGTCGGCCAGGATCTGCTTGCGCTGGTTGGGCGGCTTGATCGTGAACTCGTCGGCGCGGCCTTGCATGAGGAAAGCTGAGTTGATAAAGGTGTCGTAGTCCATGCGCAGTAGGTCGACAATGCGCTGTTCGGTCTCGCGGATCGTCGGCTCGGTGATGGGCCGCCACTCGCCCTCCTCCTGGCCGGGCTGCCACACTTGAAGCTGCAGGTCGCTCTTGCCGCTGCGCCCCTTGCGCTCGCGGCTGCGAACCACGCGGTAGCGGCTGGGACCCAGGGCGAACTCGAAATCCACCCACATGTCGACCTGGCCGAGGTAGATCAGGTCATCGGCCTGGTTGGACCGTGCGCGTCCCCACAGCGCCCAGGTCATGGCGTCCAGGATCGCGGTCTTGCCGTGGCCGTTGTTGCCGGAAAGACAGGCCAGGTGTAACCCGCTGAAGTCCAGCGGCGCGGGGTCGCGATAGCACAGGAAGTTGTGTAGGGTAAGCTTGAGAGGGATCATAGGCCTTGAAGTTTACCACCAAAGCGCCTGGCGAGCGATTCCGGTCATTCCGCCTACTGTGTGGTATCATGCCGCCACGCCGTTGCAGATCCGTTCGACTAGATCGCGAAGATCGCCTCGAGAACGAGCTATGAAGATAACCGTATCCAGTGATGAGGCCTCCCTCTTAGTTGATGCCGTGATCGAGGAAGTCCTCAAGCGCGGCCATGAAGTCACGTACATCGGTCCGCGCGTCGGCGATCCGGCCAGCGATGAGTACGACTGGCCGGTGGTCACCCTTCGAGCCGTATCGGCGGTCGCGGCCGGCTCAGGCCGACGAGGCTATCGTCATGTGTTGGACCGGTACGGGCGCCAGCCTGGCCGCCAACAAGGTGCCGGGCATTCGCGCCGCCCTGTGCCACGACGCGGAGACTGCCAAGGGCGCGCGCATCTGGAACCATGCCAACGTCCTGGCCCTTAGCTTGCGTGCCACGCCTGTCCCAATCGCGCGCGAGATCCTGGACGCCTGGTTCGACACACCAGCCAGCACAGACGAATGGAACCTGAAGCAGATTGAGCGGATTCGGCGCATCGACCAGGGCGTCTAGCTTTCTTGGGGGCAGGTGCGGTGGGGAGGGCAGCATACAGACTCTAAGCAAACGATCAGGTTTACTGGGGCTTGAAAAGAAAGCTAAAATGGCTCCGCGTCCCTGGACGCATTCCAAAACACAACAAAAGGAAACAACCCGTGAGCAAAATCGATCGTTGGATTAAGGAAGACATTTCCACCCTAACCGGCAAAATCGCCGTCATCACCGGCGCAAACAGCGGCATCGGGTACGTGGTGGGGACTATATCGGACCCGGTGGGTTGATGGGGCAACGCGGCTGGCCCAAAAAGGTCCAATCCAACGGTCGATCACACGACGAGGTCGATGCCGCACGGCTGTGGACGGTTTCCGAGGAACTGACCGGAGTTACTTACACGCTGGTGTGAGAACCGCGGTTGTTGCAGTGCTCAGCGCAGATGCGCCTGCTCGGCAAGCAGCGAAAAATAGTGGATGACCGCCTCCGTTCCGCGATACAACGTTGGCAGATGTACCTTCTCATTGGGTGCATGGGCGTTGTCGTCGGGAAGGCCGAAGCCCATCATGACCACCGGTGCGCCAAGAATATCCTGAAAATCAGGAACGATGGGGAGGGTCCCGCCGCCGCGTTGGTAGACCGGCGCGGCGCCGTAGGCTCGCTTGTAGGCCTTGGCCGCAGCCTGGACCGCCGGGTCGCCAAAATCGACCATCGACGGCCGAGCCAGGCCCAGCCTGCGCACCTCGACGGTAACCGTTGGCGGGGCAAGGGCCCGAACCCGACGCTCGAACAGCGCGGCGATCTCCTCCGGCGCCTGGTCTGGCACCAGCCGCATGCTCACCTTGGCTGATGCCTTGGCCGGGATGACGGTCTTTTTGCCCGGCTGGGTGAAGCCCCCCGGCATGCCATGGATGTCCAGGGTTGGCCGCACGCTGACCCGCTCCATGGTACTGAAGCCGGCCTCGCCCGCCACCTGTGGCACACCGGTCAACGCCTTGACCACGGCGTCGTCAAAGGGCACCTCGGCCAGCAATCGCTGCTCCTCTGCATCCAACGGCCGCACCCGGTCGTAGAAGCCAGGGATGAGCACCTCACGCGTCGCTCCGTCTTGCAGTTGAGCCAGCATACGCACCAGGACGTTGAAGGGGTTATCCACCACGCCGCCAAAGGAGCCGGAGTGCAGATCGACAGACGGGCCGCGCACCTCGACCTCCATGTAGGCCATGCCGCGCGTGCCGTAGCAGATCATTGGCAGGTCGACACCCATGATGTTCGAGTCGCAGATCAGGACCGCATCGCAGGCCAGCATCGACCGATGCTCGCGCACCCAGGGGGCCAGGTTGGGGCTGGAGATCTCCTCCTCGCCCTCCAGCATGACCTTGAGGTTGACCGGCAGTTCGCCGCTGGTCCGTAAGTAAGCATCGGCCGCGGCCAGCACCGCATAGACCTGACCTTTGTCGTCGGTTGCGCCGCGGCAGAACAGATTGTCCACGCGCACGGTCGGCTCAAAGGGGGGTGAGAGCCATTCGCTCACCGGATCGACCGGTTGCACATCGTAGTGGCCGTAGAGCAGGACGGTCGGTGCGTTGGGGCCGGCCCCCAGCCATTCACCGTAGACCACTGGGTAGCCGGCGGTGGGCATGATTGCGACCTGCATGAAGCCAATCTGGCGCATGGTATCGGTCAGCCAGGCGGCAGCGCGGTGTATGTCAGGTTCGTGCTCAGCGCTGGTGCTGATGCTTGGAATGCGCAAGAACTCGAACAAGACATCGAGATGCTGGGATTGGTGGCGGCGGCTGTAGGCGATGGCAGCGTCGAGCATGGAAAACCTCCGGGCAACGGATTGTAGTCGGCTTGGTGGGATGAAATCGAGTATAACATCGACGCGCGGGGATTGCAAACACCGCTTTGAAAATCGCTGTCTCGAAAAATGCCCGAACAAGTTCGGGAGTCCGCGTCGCACACCGGACTCCCGAACTTGTTCGGGCATTTTCATCCATCGGGATGCCGGCAGGCCGGCGCAGTGGATGTCTTAACTTTGGCTCGCGCTTGATTTGCGGTACAATCCATCCATCACAATGCCCAGACATATCAACACACAGGAGCTCTCAAAGAATGACTGTTCACGGGTTCAAGCTTATCGAAGAACGCACTATCCCTGAGATCAATTCGCAGGCAAAGCTGTATCGCCATGTCAAGACCGGCGCGTGCCTGCTGTCGGTCGAGAACGACGACGAGAACAAGGTCTTTGGCGTTGCCTTCGCCACACCGCCGGACAACTCCACCGGACTGCCGCACATTCTTGAGCACTCCGTGCTGAGCGGCTCACAAACTTACCCGGTCAAAGAGCCCTTCAAAGAACTGCGTAAAGGCTCGCTGAACACCTTTCTCAACGCCATGACGTGGCCGGACCGGACAGCCTACCCAGTTGCTAGCCAGAACCAGGCCGACCTGACCAACCTGGCCCGCGTGTATCTAGATGCGGTCTTCAAGCCGTTCATCACTCCGGAGACGCTGCAGACCGAGGGCTGGCACTACGAGCTGGAAGAACCGGACGGGCGACTGACGTACAAGGGCGTGGTCTTCAACGAGATGAAGGGCGTCTACTCCTCACCCAACTCGTTGATCGGCAGGTATGTCAAGGAGTCGCTCTTCCCAGACACCATCTACGCCTTGGATTCGGGAGGCAATCCCGCGGTCATCCCCGACCTGACCTACGAACAATTCAAGGCTTTCTACGATCGATATTATCACCCGTCCAACGCTTTCATTTGCTTCTACGGCGATGATCACTCCGACGAGCGGCTGCGGCTGGTGGATGAATACCTGGCCGCATACGAGCCAATCGAGCCCGCGCCGGCCGTAGCTTTGCAGCCCGTCGTGCCCAGCACGCGGCGCTTTGTCTACGGGTACGACGCCGGCGAGGACGTGGACGGCAACGACGCGGGTGCCAACTTGAAGCGGGGCTATGTCGCCGTCAATTGGCTGCTCAACGACGTCACCGACGTCGAGACGACCCTTGCCCTGGAGATTCTCTCGCACACCCTGGTAAGCTCCCAGGCCTCGCCGTTGCGAAAGGCGTTGATCGAGTCGGGCCTGGGCGAAGGGTTGACCGGCGGCGGCTATGACAACAGCCTGCGACAGGGCACCTTCTCCATCGGTCTCAAAGGGATCGCTCCCGACGACGCCGTCAAGGTCGAGCAACTCATCTTCGACACTCTGGTCGCACTGGAGGCCGATGGGATCGACCCGGACATGGTGGCCGCGTCACTCAACACCATCGAGTTTCGCCTGCGCGAGGCCAATACCGGCTCGTTTCCGCGCGGCCTGGTCGTGATGTTCGACGTGGTTAGCATGTGGCTGTACGGTGGCGATCTTTTGGCCGGTCTGGCCTTTGAGGCGCCACTGGCCAGTATCAAGGCCAAGGCCAGCCAGGATCAGCGCTTTTTCGAGCGGCTCGTGGCGGACTTCTTGCTCGCCAACCCGCATCGCACCGTGGTGCTCTTGCAGCCTGACCCCACAGCTCGGCAACTTGCCGAAGCGGCCGAGCTTGCCCGCCTGGACGCCGCCCGCGCGGCGATGAGCGAGGCTGATCTGCAGGGCGTGAAGGACACGATGCAGCGTCTCAAGGAGCTGCAAGACCTGCCGGATACCCCCGAGGCGCTGGCGACCATCCCGACGCTGACGCTGGCCGACCTGGATCGTGAGATCAGGCGGATCCCCGTACAGGTGTCGACTTTCGACGGCGCGCCGGTGCTTACCCACGATCTGTTCACCAACGGCATCGTGTATCTCGACGTGGGCTTTAACTTGCAGGCGTTGTCGCAGCGCTATCTGCCTTACGGTGAGCTATTCGGTCGGTTGTTGCTGAGCATGGGCACGGCAAAGCAGGACTACGTCAAGCTGTCACAGCGTATTGGTAAAGAGACCGGCGGCATTGGCCGGACGGCCCATACAGCCACCACGCGCGGTGGGCAGGCGTCCACCTGGCTGTTTCTGCGCGGCAAGGCCACGATGGATAAGAGCCAGGCTCTGTTGGACATTCTGCGTGATGTGCTGTTGACCCCCCGGCTGGACAACAAGGAGCGCTTCCGGCAGATCATTTTGGAGGAGAAAGCCGGCCTCGAGGCTGGGCTGGTGCCTGGGGGCCATGGTGTGGTCTTCCGGCGCCTGCGGGCGCAATACACCACAGCAGATTGGGTTTCAGAGCAAATGGGCGGCGTGAACTATCTCCTGTTCCTGCGCGAGCTGGCCCAGCGGGTCGATCGGGACTGGGCGGCCGTCCTGGCCGACCTGGAGGCAGTCCGTCAGGAGCTGATCGGTCGCCGGACGATGGTAGTCAACGTCACTATAGACCAAGAGAGCTACGAGGTTTTTCAGCCCAAACTGGCCGAGTTCATTGCATCGATGCCGGCTGGCTCGGGCGTGCTGGCTCCGTGGACGCCAGAGCTTGTTGCACGCCCTGAGGGACTGACGATCCCGGCGCAGGTCAACTACGTCGGCAAGGCCGCGGCTCTGTACGACCGTGGGTATCAGCTGCACGGCTCGGCGTTTGTCGCGATCAAGTTCGTGGACAACACCTTCATGTGGGATCGCGTGCGTGTACAAGGCGGCGCGTACGGCGGGATGGCGCTTTTTGACAACTATTCCGGCGTGCTGGCCTTTCTCTCCTACCGCGACCCCAATCTGCTGGGCACGCTGCGGATCTACGACGCTGCGGCTGAGCACCTGCGCCAGGTGCCACTGGATCAGGGCGATGTCGAAAAGATCATCATCGGCGTCATTGGCCAGATGGACCGCTACGAGTTGCCGGATGCCAAGGGTTACACGTCCATGGCGCGCTATCTGAACGGCGACACCGACACCCTGCGCCAACGGCTGCGCGACGAAGTGCTCGGGACGACCGTTTCCGACCTGCGCGCTTTTGCCGAGCAGTTGGAGCAGATAACACAGCACGGGTCGGTCGTCGTGCTTGGCTCGGAGCAAGCCATCGCCGCTGCCAACGAGTCGCTGGCCGAGAAACTGCCCGTCCTGAAGCTGTTGTAGCC